>NZ_KB899989.1:0-236220 GCF_000378505.1 Modicisalibacter luteus DSM 23508
TAGCGCATGCTCACTTGCCGACCATCGATGTCGATCTGCACGCCGCGAGCTTGCCCTTCCTCGGGCAGGAATTCCGAATAGGGAAAACCGGAACCGATCATCAGCAGCGTGTCACAGTTCGACATCATCTCCCAACTCGGGTTGGTGCCGAGCAGACCGATAGAGCCCGTAACAAATGGCAGGTCGTCGGGGAGCGCTGCGCGCCCCAGCAATGCCTTGGCGACACCCGCGCCTAGCTTCTCAGCGACCTGTATCACTTCATCGGTGGCATTGAGCGCCCCAGCCCCAACCAGGATGGCGACTCGTTCGCCTTCATTGAGCACGGCGGCCGCCCGCTTGAGGTCGTCCTCGTGTGGCGCTATGCGCGGGTGAGAGTAGCCGACACCGGAGTGGATCGTGCCGTGCGCATGCGGAGGCTGTTCAACGGCAGGCTGGGATTGCAGGTCATTGGGAATGATGATGGCAGTCACGGTACGCTCGGACAGGGCAATACGTATGGCCCTATCGACCAAGTGGCGAATCTGTCCTGGACTGGTCGCCATATGCACGTATTCATGAGCGACGTCCTTGAACAACGAAACAAGATCAACCTCTTGCTGGTATTCGCCCCCCATGGCCGCACGTGCCTGCTGGCCAACAATGGCAACGACCGGCTGATGATCCTTCTTGGCATCATATAGACCATTGAGCAGGTGAATCGCCCCCGGGCCGGAGGTTGCCGTGCATACACCCACTTGGCCGGTGAACTTGGCGTGGGCACAGGCCATGAACGCCGCCATTTCCTCGTGCCGGGTCTGGATGAACTCGAACTGCTCGCCTGCCCGGTTCAGTGCTCCCATGATCCCGTTACTGCCGTCACCGGGATACCCGTAGATACGCTTGACATTCCATTCCGATAACCGTTTTAGCAAAAAGTCACCGACCAACTCACTCATGTCGAAGCCTCCATGGCGGAACGAGGCCAAGGCATTAATGCCTTAACCAATGTTATTCAACTAAGGACACGTCAAAGATATAGACGGTCAAAAGGAACATGGCCAATTTACCTTGGTGGTTATATCCCGGCTGTGTCTCGCTTATATTTCGTTAGCCATACAACGCATGACGCAAGTCTTTGTTTAGAGAACGGAAGTCACATTAAAGGCGCAACCAACCACTCGAAATCAGCTTATGTATTATTGTCCATGCTTCTCGAGGCCTCAGGCTACTACTTGAAATATTTGAAAGAATTGTATTTGTTTGAAACAAGACAATGACATAGTACAACTATATAACTATAACCCGCCGAATAACCTACACTTCAGAACAAGGATAGAGGCATGCCGCAGCGTAAACGGATCGAAGACTATGGCTTCATCGGTAACATGCGTACCGCTGCTTTGGTCGATCGAGATGCCTCTGTCGACTGGCTGTGTTTGCCTCGCTTCGATTCTGATGCCTGCTGTGCCGCTATTCTCGGCGATCATGACAACGGTTACTGGAAAATCTGGCCCAGCGACGCGATTCGCTCGACGACCCGCCGCTACCGGGGCGAGACCCTAGTGCTCGAGACAGTAGCCGAGACCGACTCGGGCCAGGTCGCCATCATCGATTTCATGCCGCTGGCGCGTGAGAACGACAGTGTTCTCGACGTGGTGCGTATCGTGGAAGGTCGCAAGGGACGTGTGGAAATGCACCATGACGCCGCCTTTCGCTTCGGCTATGGCCACATCGCGCCCTGGATAAACAAGCATGACTCTGGAGCAACGGTCGTTGCGGGCCCGGACGGGATAAGACTGGAAACGCCGATACCCCTGGAATCACGCAAGGATACAAGCCTGCTGACCGCCAGCTTCTGCGTTCAAGAAGGCGAGCGCATTCCTTTCGTCCTGACCTGGTACCGTTCGTTCTGCGATGCGCCCCCCAGCCGTGATGCAGAACAGGCGCTCTACGAGACCGAGCAATGGTGGCAGGAGTGGAGCAGCCGTTGCGAAATCGATGACCAATACCGCGAGCCAGTCATCCGATCACTTCTGGTTCTCAAAGGGCTTACCCATATAGAGACCGGTGGCATGGTCGGCGCAGCGACGACCTCGCTTCCCGAGAAGATCGGCGGTTCGTTCAACTGGGATTACCGCTACACCTGGCTGCGTGACAGCACTTTCACGCTGTATGCCCTGCTGACATCCGGGTACACCTCTGAGGCTTTGGCCTGGCGCCAGTGGTTGCTGCGGGCCGTTGCCGGCGATCCTGGCAAGCTACAGCCTCTGTATGGCCTTGCCGGGGAGCGGCGCATCTATCAGCACGATATCGAGTGGCTGGCCGGGTTCCGGGGTAATGGCCCGGTACGTATCGGCAATGACGCCTATCGGCAGCAACAGCTTGATATCTACGGCGAGGTCATGGACGCCTTACATCTTGGCCGTTTGCACGACATCGAGCCCGACGAGGACCTATGGGCAATCCAATGCCAGTTGATCGACTACCTGGAAGCGCATTGGCAGGAAAAAGGCATGAGCCTGTGGGAACATCGCGATGAGCCACAGTATTACACGCACTCGAAGGTCATGGCCTGGGTCGCTGTGGATCGCGCCATCAAGAGTGTCGAGGAGTTCGGGCTCGAGGGGGATATCGAGCATTGGAAGGAGCTGCGTCAGCGCATCCACGACGAGGTTTGTGAAAAAGGCTTCAATAAGCAACTCAACAGCTTCGTACAGTATTACGGTGCCGACACACTCGACGCCTCACTACTGCTGATTCCTCAGGTCGGCTTCCTGCCCGTTGACGACCCACGAATGCTGGGGACGATCGAGGCCATTCAACAGCATCTCGTCCGTGACGACTTTGTGTACCGTTTCCAGAGCCGGGAAAAGGAACAGCAGAACCTGAGTAACGGCGAAGGCGCTTTTCTGGTCTGCTGTTTCTGGCTGGTCGACACCTTGGTGCTACTTGATCGCTGCGACGATGCCCAGGCACTCTTCGACAAGTTGCTGTCCGTACGCAACGACCTCGGCCTGCTTTCCGAGGAGTACCATCCTGTCCACAAGTGCCTGCTCGGTAACTTTCCTCAGGCCTTCTCGCATGTCGGCCTGATCAACAGTGCCCATAACCTAAGCCGTGGCAAGCAGGGACAGAGAGGCCCCGCTCAAGAGCGTGGAGAAGAATGAGTCCTCGACTTTGTACTGCCGCTGCTACGCTTAACAGGCAGTTCACTGGAGATCGGAGATCGCTGCCATGCTTGAATTGATCGTTGCCCCGTCGCCGCATGTGGTTGCTTTCCGGGCTGCGGGTCGTGTCACGGCCGATGAATTGCAGGTGGTCATCGATGCCATCGAAGATGCCAAGCGCCAGCACCCGAAGGTCAGCCTGTATGCCGAGATCGATGCCATGCGCTGGATGACCGCCACGGCACTCATCCGCGATATCGGCTACGGCCTGACACAGCTTGGCCAGCTGGAGCATTTCCATCGAGTCGCGGTTACGTCCAACCGCCTCTGGGTACGCCCCATGGCCATGCTGGAAAACCAGCTGTTTCATCCCATCAGGATTCGGGTTTTCTCGAACCGGGAGAAGCAGGAAGCCATGACATGGGCCTGTCACCTGCCCGAGGCGTTCGCAGGGCCAACGGCCAATCGCCCTGGCGGCGATGCGCAGACAAGGCAAGGTGGCCTAAATCGGCAGGTGTGAGACGACCGACTTCGGACAACCACGCCGTTATCGGGCCGGGGCGAAATACGAGGTGGCCTCTTCGGGGATGCTCTTCCGAGGAAACGTAGCATTCAGGCTCGCCTGCGCCAGGCGCAATGGCATGGCGCGTTAGTCCGGCATGCCCACTTGGGCCAAGCCATTTTGCTGCGAGCAGCAGGCGTTTGGCTTACCTTGTGTCATTTAACCTGCCCTCGACACGATGACCGGAGCATGAATGCCGTCGCTTCGCCCCTACCTGTTTCTGTTACTTACGGTCCTGATTTTCTCAGGCAATATTCTGGTCGGTAAGGCGCTGGCCGACTTGCCGGCACTGACTATCTCATGGGCTCGGGTATTTATCGCCCTGCTCTTGCTGGCCCCCCTGGGCCTGCCCCAGATGCTGCGGGCCATACCCACGTTTCGCGCTCATTGGCGCCCCCTGCTGGCCCTGGCCCTGACCGGTGTCGCCTTCTTCAATGCGCTGATCTATGCCGCGCTGAAAACGACTTCGTCTACTAACGTTGCGATACTCGAAGCCACCATTCCAGTAGTCACGATCCTGGTCAGCTTCGTGGTGCTCGGCGAGCGCTACCGTTGGCTGCAATGGCTCGGCGTTGCACTGTCCTTGAGTGGTGCAATTGCTGTCATCACTCAAGGCGATTCGGCTCAGGCTACAGGAATCTCCACGGGTGACGTCCTCATGGCCTTGGCTATCCTGGTCTGGGTCGGCTACTCGCTGCTGGTCAAGTCACACATTGCCAAGTTCCCCCGCTACGGTGGGCTACTTGCCATGCTGATCATCGCCAATCTCGTACTAGCCCCGCTAGCCATGCTGGAGTGGTTCTGGCAAGGCGAAATACCCAGCATCGACGCTTCCCAAGCGCTGGGCCTGGCGTATCTTGGCATTTTCCCTTCGGTCATCGCCTTGCTGCTCTACAGTAGTGCCATAGGCGATGTCGGCCCTACCCGTGCCGCGGTATTTCTCAATCTCTTACCGGTCTTCACCATGCTGGGAGCCTGGGTATTGCTGGGAGAAGCAATTACCTGGGTTCAGGTCATCGGCAGCCTGGTGGTAATAAGCGGCGTCATGCTGACCTTACGCGGACGCCCCAAGGCCTAGGCAAAGAAAAACCCGGGCATCCATTCATGCCCGGGTTCGGTACGTTATTGCTTGGCAGGTGTTACTTGCTCAGCTCAGGCTGTTGAGCAGTCATCCCACCAGAAAGATGATCGTCGAGCCTGCCATTGAGTACATCTTCCGCCTTGGCTTGGCGATTGACGACCGAGCTGGTCCACTGACCCCATACGGTGCTGTCGATCTTGTCACCGTTGTTGCCCAGGTTCTCCAAGCGGCGCTTGTCCTCTTCGGTCAGCACCTGCTTGGGCAGCGGCTGGAGGTGACGTACATCGTCGGCAGACATGCCCAACTTCTCGCCGACACGCTTGCCATACTCGTCGTGAACAAGGAAGAAGTGCCACAGCATGCGTTCCTGAACGTCACGCTCGCACTGACCCAGCAAGTTGCCCATGTTATTGACCAGGTCATCACGCTCCCAGTCCATCATGGTATTGAAACGGCCACGCGCCTGAATGTAGTCATTGCGACGCTCAATGACGCTACGCGTCAGGCGTCCATTGACTTCGGGCGGATTGTTGGGCTCTTCGCGCTGCGCTTCCTGCAGGCCGTTGTGAATCGATGGCTCGTAGTTGACGTGCGGGTTCTGCCCCGGCGCAAGGTCGACGCCGTAGGACATTTCACCACCACGCTGGTTGGTATAAACCTTGCCCTTGACACCTTTGGGCTGGTTAACCGGCAATTGCAGGTAATTGGGCCCGACGCGATAACGCTGTGTGTCGGAGTAGGAGAACGTACGGCCGATCAGCATCTTGTCGTCCGAGAAATCCAGACCGTCAACCAGCACGCCAGTGCCCATGGCAATCTGCTCATTCTCGTTGTGGAAGTCTTCCACATTGCGGTTGAGCGTCATGACGCCAACGTGGCGCAACGGGAACTGATCTTCCGGCCAGATCTTGGTGTCATCAAGCGGATCCCAATCCAGCTCGGGGTGATCGTGATCTTCCATGATCTGCACGAACATGTCCCATTGCGGGTAATCACCGCGCTCGATGGACTCGTACAGGTCCTTGGACGCCGAGCCGAGGTCTTGCCCCTGCACCTTGGCTGCCTCTTCATCGGTCAGGCTCGCCACGCCACAGCGCGGGTGGAAGTGGTACTTGACAAGAACGGTCTCCCCTTGGGCGTTGACCATCTTGTAGGTGTTGACACCAAAACCTTCCATATGGCGATAGCTTGCCGGGATACCACGCGGGCTGAACAGGTGCGTCAGCATATGCATGGATTCGGGTGTCTGGCTCATGAAGTCGAAGATACGGTTGGGTTCCTGGCGGAACGTTACCGGGTCCGGCTTCAGGGAGTGAATAACATCCGGAAACTTGATTGCATCGCGAATAAAGAAGATAGCGAGGTTGTTGCCAACCAGATCCCAATTGCCATCTTCAGTGTAGAATTTCACTGCGAAGCCGCGCGGGTCGCGGGCAGCTTCCGAAGAATCGCGACCACCAATGACGGTTGAGAAACGGATTGCCAGCTCGGTCTTTTTGCCGGCTTCCTGGAAGATTTTTGCGCGAGTGTACTTGGATGCTGGCTCATCACCGATTTTGCCGGTGGCTTCGAAATCTCCATAAGCCACGAAACCACGCGCATGCACGACACGCTCAGGAATGCGCTCACGGTCGAAGTGGCTGATCTTTTCCAGGAACTGATAGTTCTCCAGCGTTGCCGGCCCACGGCTACCGATCGTGCGCTGAGACTGGTTGTTGGTGATCGGATGCCCCTGACGGTTCGTCAGCTGACGTCCGGTATCCTGATGTCCATTGCTCATAGCGTCCTCCTCGAATAATGCTGCCAAGCGGTCCTAGAACAGAGTAGCAGGCCTCATGGTCAGGTAGAGGGAAACTGATTCTATCGTTACGAAAACCAAAACTAATTTGACTAGGCTGAGAAAGGCATCATGGAATGACGACATAGGAGAGGGAGATGGATAACTACCATTTGACGAAAAGCGGCGGCAGCTGGCGCTTACGCAAGCAAGGCTCCGAAGAGGATTTGGTAACCGCCTCTACCAAGGACGAGGCCGTACACAAGACTATATGAGCGACAAACAGGGCTCGGTCAAGATTCATAGCTCAGACGGGCGGATTACCGATGAACGCACCTATCCGCGCAGCATCGATCCTCGTCGCTCAAAGGGCTGAGTCCAGCGCCGCTAACTCTCATGTACCGTCTAGTTCACGTACACAGCAAGCCAAGGCGCACGCCTTGGCTTGCTTAGCGGTGTCTACAGGCCAGATCCGAATGCGATCAGCCCCAGCATTTTACGTAGTTGATGGCTGTTTCGGCTAACTCCTGGTCCAACCCAACCTTAGCGTAGGCGTCGACAGCGTCTGAAATGGCCCTATCGCAACTGGTTCGCTGGGCAAACTGCTCGATTTGCAGACCTATCAAAAACAGTGCGCTGTTCTCTGGCCCTTCGTCATCGACACGTGGCAGATTCAGCCACGGTGCCTTCCTGGCAAGCTCGATTTCGTCTTTCGTGATCATTGACTCTCTTCCCGATTTCTCACCCGTACCCGGTTCACTACGCCGCCTGACGCAGCAAGACAACTCTAGATCAGCGCCCAACGGTAAACCATCATAGATGAGGCACTTCCTGCCCAACGTCAAACTAACAGGCATTTATTGTTGGATCGGCCATGGTTCATATATAGATCGTGCGCATGTAAAGAGTGAGTCAGCACGAGCGCTGAATACTGTTATAACACTTAACTCAATCTTGCTTACCAAGAACCTCCCCATGAGGTTTTATGGCATTAATTGTTTTAATACTGACTTTCACCATCTTCGATTCGTACCTTCGCTGAAGATCATCGATCCTATTTTATGTCAGAGGACGTCCCTTCAAGAGGCTAAAACCATGAAACTCAGCAAGGTAACAGTACTAGTGCTATCAGCTCTGCTGACTACTCCCGCGCTGGCAAGCGATGCAACGGATAGAGCCTATCGAGCAATGAAGCAGCCACTTTCCCAGCATTTGCACCAGCAAGGCGTAAGAATGGGAAATGAAGCTACCGTAGCATTAGCCAGAAGCGAAAACCGATTGGATGACAGCGATGCGCTGATCAAGGCGCGCTATACGAATCAACAACCCATCAACCAGATGGCGCCGTATCGTCCTTGGCAGCGAGAGAAGAGCTCACTGGCGCGGCCTAGAGACTGGTAATAGCTCAATGCTTGGCGAGTATGGCAACAGACACGCCCTGCTACGGCCGGGCGTGCTCCTGCCCTAGGCCCCGTAGAAATCCTCAGTGGCTTTGCATCACTGCATGGTTTACCGCTACTGTCTGGTAAACCCTTTGAATAGAGTACTTTGTAGCAATGAAGCAAATGACTCGCACCTATGAAGGACGCGTACCGGCCAAGGCCGTCTTAGAAAATGGCGCGCTTTGGGTGCCGATCGAACATCACATCGCAGGGGTTTTCGAGAACGGTGAAACGAGCACGAAAATTACCTTCGCCCAAGCCGAAGGTGCTTTAGCTGAGACCACGCTATCTTTAGCGGAGGAGTACCGTGAACTGCTGAAGCAGGCCGACCGCCCCCCGAAGCCTGAGGATCATTTTACGTTACACGAGTTGTCCCCCCCACCTACAACGCTAGAGGCCCCTATCGAACGTGGCGAATGGCAGTTCTACTGGCATGGCAACGAGTTAATCACCAGCCCTATCCCTTCAGCTAGCGCGCCTCGCCAAACTTTCTATCGGCTTCTTCCTCGATTCGATGAAATGACGCTTCAAGATGCGCTGGACCGTTTTGAACGAGACGTCGTTAACCATGGACATTTGCGCATCAGGGTGAAAGAGATAAATATCAAGATAAGGGACAACGTAAAAGCCATAAAAAACGATATTCTTGTTCATGCAGAAAACGGCTCATAACATGAGCGTCATGCAACAACAGTTCATCGTTTTTTCGAAGAAGAAGAACCACTCTTTTCTCTTTATGTTACTTGAGGGCGGGCTGACATCAGCGTCTTGCCCTTCGCCAGCTAATTGCTGCCCTGAAGTGATACGGGCGCGCTAGAAAGCAGCCCCCCAGCATCCATGCTGGGGGTCTGCTGGGCTTCCCTGCCCTGGCTTACCTTTACCGTTCCCTGCTGTTCTTATCCCTGGTCGAGCCATCCTGGCTGCGTACTCCTTGTTGAGCTGTCCTTGGCTCGTCGGGATGTATTCTGCCCGGTATGCGGCTGGAAAGAGAGCAGCTAATCCCGTCTTACCATGTAGGCCAGGGTAGATAGCGGTGTAGGTTTTGGGGCTACTACGAATTTCATCCTGAAAAGGATGCGCTGTTTTCCTGACCAGATTTTTCGTCGGGTGGAGGCTCACAACAGGCCGGAAACGTACTCAAAGAGGACGAGCCTCAGTCGTACCCGCATCATGCTCCTGACCGAGCGGTACGAGGCTCATCCAATCCGTGTTGTAAGACATTGACCATATAGACGGAAAAGAAACGACGCAGGCCCGAGCGAGGCGCAGCAGGATCAGCATCTCCCGCTGCGTAAGATGGCCAGCACTAACTGAAGATTCTGGCACCCCGGAACCCTGACCGCTGGCATCGCGGGACACGAGAAGCCACAAATCACTACGCTCACTCTAAACTGTCTATCAGCCAATACGGACTAGCCTATTTCTTGGTGGCCCTGTCGAATACTCTCAAGACGGAATCCATGACCAGACCGTAAATAAGATGTTGTTTTAACCCCCGCGCATGATCCTGCCATGGGTACTCTTGAGGTTTAGCTGCCAGACCCGTGAGCGAGTTCAGAGCTTCGTCCTGTCCTATAAATAGCCCAAGCCCATAGAGTGCCCCTCGCCCAGTCTTGATTACGGGATAATGATGCCTCAAGACACCGTAGAGTGCGCCTGGACCAATACCAAGGCTGTAGTGCACAAGCTGTCCAGCTGGGTGAGGGTCAGTAGGTGTCATCTCCCTACCGGTTGCCTCCGCAACTTTGTTCGCCGCGACATGCGCAGGATCCATCCCACCAGGACGCACCTCGTTGGTCCGCTCTCGCGTTTCTGCGTCCTCGCGGTGATAGTCAAACCAATCGAACCGATCCATTACCCATACAGCTAATGCTCCCGCCACTGCCCCTTTCAAGGCGTCGCCCATCATGCTGTTCCGCTCCGTACGCTCTTCCATGTGCATGTTTCGCTCCTTGGTTTACCGGTGCAAAGCTATCGAGTATCGCCTCGCTGCCAATCACTGAAATCAGTTCTGTAATATAGCGTTATTACTAGCTCTCCAATGTTTCAGCTCTCTTGGTCAGGGTATGGGGCTTGCTTTAGCAGTTTGGCGAGGTGAGCACAGTTTCGAGCAAGCCCTGCCGTAGCGCTTTGGATATTCTTTGGTGTCTGTTCCAAATCCTTGAAATCGGTTGGCTGCATTGCCTCGCCCACCCAGTAGGTACAGGCACTGGCGGGAATGGTAAAACCAACATCGTTCAAGCCTTGGAACAGTTCGGCAACAATGTGATGTGCGCCATCTTCATTCCCTACAGCCACCACACCCGCCACGCGACCGTACGATACGAGCCTTCCGTGGTCATCCTTCTCGCCAAGGAAGGCATCGAGCCGTTCAAGTACACGCTGACAGATACTGGAGTGATGCCCTAACCAGACCGGGCTGCCCAAGATAAAGATATCGGCGTCCAGAATGCGCTGGCGAATGTAAGGCCATTCATCACCCTCACCTTCGTCTGAGGTCACTCCAGGCTTGATGTTGAAATCTGCAGCACGAATCTGCTCGCCACTTACGCCGTGGCGTTCAAGCTCTGCCAATGTCTCGGATATAAGCCGCTCGCATGAGGACTCGCCGGGTGCGGGTTTGAGGGTGCAGTTGATGGCAAATGCCGTAAGCGCCATGGGTATGGCTCCAAGCTCGATAATACCCTGAGTGTGGCTGCAGGTATGGGTATCCTCAAGCTGGCTCAGGGGCCATCTTCCCCTCTCACGTCAAAGCCCTCGAGATTCCCAGCTTCCTCCCACGTAGGTGCTCCAGCAATTTCCGCTGGATGAGCCAGTCGTGGGTCATGGACCTTTTTATGATGAACAGCGAACGTTAGGCGATAGATGATTTCAATAGTGATGGGGTTGGTCGTATGCCCAGCTAATCATTATTGCTCCTACAAGTTCAGGAAGCTGGCTGCCCCAGGCAGCTAGCTTTTTTGTAAGATGTTATTTACCAGGCTGCCCAGGAAAAGGGATAAACTCAGCATCATCTCCTGGAGGAAGGCGGAAGCGACCATTTTCGAAATCCGCTTCTACCCAAGCCTGCTTGGCGGCCTCCAGTTTTTCCTGGGAAGAGGCGACAAAATTCCAGGAAATATACCGTGGTCCATTCAGGGCTTCGCCCCCCAGTAGCATCAGCCGAGTGCCGGATTCGCCCGCTACAACCGTTATCGGGTCGCCTGGCCGAAACACCATCATGCGGCCAGCGTCGAAGGTTTCCCCTGCAATAATGACACTACCGGACATGACATAAATACCACGATCCTCATGGCCATCCGGCAATGGGAGCTTTGCAGCTGGCTGCAGTACGACATCCGCATAGAACATTTCAGAGAAGGTTTGTACCGGTGCCCGCTCTCCCCAGGCTGTGCCCAGAATCAGGCGGACTTCTTTACCCTCGCCTTCCAGCACCGGTAGCGACTCCTCACCATGATGCTCAAAACTGGCAGGCTGGTCTTCATAAGCTTCGGGAAGCGCTACCCAGGTTTGTATCCCCAACACCGAGTGCTTATTTTGACGAGTGATAGCACTGGTGCGCTCCGAATGAGTGACCCCATTGCCCGCCACCATCCAATTAACCGCGCCAGGACGGATTATTTGGTTAGTGCCTAGGCTGTCACGATGCTGAAACTCCCCCTGGTATAGATAAGTCACCGTAGCCAGCCCAATATGAGGATGGGGGCGAACATCAATGCCTTCATCTTTAAGAAACTCAACGGGTCCCATCTGATCAAAAAAGATGAACGGCCCCACCATTTGCCGTTTCGGAGCAGGGAGCGCACGTCGCACCTCGAAACCACCCAGGTCTCGTGCACGTGGAACAATTAGTGTCTCTATGTCATTCAAACTACCGGCGGTGGGGCATTTGGGCTCTAAATCAGGCATCCAACTCATAGGTTTTCTCCAGAAGTGAGAGGTAGAAAAATGTAGTAAGCACCTTACAAAAGCACATCGTGCCATTCTGAGTGACGCGCAAATTGTGCCTTTGCAAATGGGCATAACGGCATGATTTTCTTGCCCGAGAAGCGAACGTCTTCGACCGCTTTTGCGACTAACGCAACACCCACTTTTTGTCCGCGCATGGCATCAGGCACTTCGGTGCTATCAATGATGATCATCGCATCACCCGCTTTCGAATAGGTCATCTCTGCTTTGGCCCCATTGAGCTCAACTACATAGCGCCCTTTGTTATCGCTGGTTTCATGCTCAATGGTAAAAGAAGCTTCAGGTGTACCAGACATTGCTTTCTCCTTGTCGTATTACCCGGCAAACAACTCAGTATGTGTTCTATAAGCTAATAGTTATCAGGAGCCTTTTATTTCCATAGCGCTTAAGACCAGCACTTAAGACCTTTACTTAAAATTAGGACTAGGCTTAGTACTTAGCCGATTGAATCAGGTCTTACGCTCGGCCTTCATGGGGATGATTGAAAGTCAGGAAATGGCGCACAACCGGACCCTCCTTCCCTTGGTGGAAACCCATAACCTCCTCTTGGATATCGGCGGCTGATTTAGAAACGCGCTTATGTTGACGTAGATGCTCTGCCCAAGATTCGACTTGGAACCATTCCAGCATCAAGCTGGGATCGGCGGAATCCTCGGTAATGCCCCAGGCATAGGCGCCATCGCGCCGTCTTTCAGCCGAGAGCCTAGCCAATATTTTCAGAAAGGCTGAACGATCTGCGAGGGCTACTCGGTACTCTATCTGGATAAGCACCGGGCCGCGGTCATACTCGACTGGAGTTGCTGTCAGTGGCTCAGGCCAATGATTCGACGGCATTAAGTCGGATTCGCCTCTGGGCAACTTGATACGATGTGCAATCCATCCGATCGCTACTAGCCCGACCGCGCCAGATAGTAACGCCAACGGTACGCCAATCCCTTGAGCGATTATCCCCCATGCCAAACTGCCCGCGGCCATGGCACCATTAAACACAGTCAGATATACCGCCAGAGAGCGGCCACGTACCCAGTTGGGAAGAATTGCCTGGGCTACACCGTTGAGCGTCGTCAACGCTGTAATCCATGCCGCACCAAGGATCAACAGAGAGGGCACTGCGAGCCATTTAGGCGGCGCCAGGGATAGCAAAGCCATGACGGCCGAAGTGACCAATGCCGACGTTAGAAGTAGGCCGTCGGCGCTAAGGTACATACGCAAGCGAGGCATAATAACAGCCCCTCCGATTGCGCCCAGACCAACTGCGCCAAGCAATATGCCATAGAAGCCTGGGCCGCCTTCCAGTAACTGACGTGCGACTAGAGGCAGCAGTGCCCAGACTGAGCTAGCCATAGCAAAGAAGAGAAAAGCGCGCAGCAGGACAACATGCAGCTCACGACTGGCGCGGGCATAACGCAGCCCGGCCCGAAAAGCACCTGGGAAGCGTTCGGATAGGCCATCCCGTTGCGTTGCTGGCCGTTTCCACCAAATCAGCGCAGCGATGACAACTACATAACTCAGAACGTCTACTCCATAGGTAAACGCTGCCCCCATGCTGGCCAGCAGCAGCCCGCCCAAAGCGGGACCTACGGCACGAGCAATGTTGACCCCCAGCGAGTTGAGTCCCACTGCGTTCTTGAAGTCTTTCTTGTCTACCAGCTCGGGGACGATAGCCTGCCAAGTTGGCCCCATCAGAGCAACACCTATACCCCCTATAAAAGTAAGCATTATCAGTGATGCCACAGAATGCTGATCCGTAAGCGATAGAATAACGAGGCAAACGCTGACACAAGCCAGCAGAAGCTGAATACAGATCAGCAGCTTACGCCGGTCGAGCATATCGGAAAGCACACCTGCCGGGATCGCCAAGAGAAAAACCGGCAGAGCAGCGGCAGCCTGAACCATAGCGACGGCCGCTGGCGAAGAGGATAGATCAGTCACCAGCCAGGCACTGGTCACATCACGCACGAAACTGCCAATGCTGCCGATAATGGTGGCCGTCCAGAGTACGGCGAAGAGCGTCTGCCGCAACGGAGCAAAAGCACTGTCCGGAGGTACGGGAAGAGGAGTGGATTGGGCCTGGCTCATGTCTCTAGCTCCTGCAACCCAAGGGGTCTTTGCTCCAACGAAGCGTACGCATGCATTAGGCGTTCACCTTTAGACGGCCCAGCAGGAGCAGCCGAGAGCCCCGAACAAGCCTTTCAGATCAGACGTCGGCGCGTTGGATGCCCAGGCCCGGGCATGATCATGGCCGTGTAGACCACACGCGCTTGCACAGCCACAGCTGGTCATCGCTTGGGCGTGCAACGGTGCCAAGGAGTTTTTACCTGCACCTTCGGGCTCGCCCCAGGCACCGTAGCCCTTAAAGGTGCGCGTCGGTGACCAGTCAGGCATGGCAGGCGGCAGCAAATTGTCGTCCAGTGATGCAAAATCATTGTCACCATAGACAATGCGCCCACCCACTACCGTCAGGTCGGAGGTCAGGAAGGAGATTTCGTCTTCAGGCACGCTGAAGAAGTCCCTACTCGGTACGATAAAGTCAGCGAAATGACCGGCCTCAATGCGGCCCCGCTTGCCTTCCTCGTTGGCGAGCCAGGCCACCTTCTCGGTCCACATGCGCAGTGCTGTCTCGCGATCGAGCAGATTCTCTCGTGGATACAAGCCGAGACCGCCGACCGTTTTGCCGGTGATCATCCACGACAGTGACACCCAAGGATTGTACGAGGCCACACGGGTAGCATCGGTACCAGCGGATACCTTAACGCCCTTCTCGAGTATGCGTTTGACGGGTGGTGTCGCCTCGGCAGCGCGGGCTCCATAACGTTCGACAAAATATTCGCCCTGGTAGGCCATGCGATGCTGCACCGCGATGCCGCCACCCAGTGCAGCGATGCGGTCAATGGATTTGTCAGAGATGGTCTCAGCGTGGTCGAAGAACCAGTTAATGCCTTCCAGCGGAATATCCTGATTAACCTTCTCAAACACGTCCAGCGCGCGAGTAATAGTTTCGTCGTAGGTAGCGTGCAACCGCCAGGGCCATTTGTTTTCTGCCAGCACACGCACGACTTCTTCCAACTCGTCTTCCATTTCTGGCGGCATGTCGGGGCGCTCTACACGGAAATCCTCGAAGTCGGCAGCCGAGTACACAAGCATCTCGCCGGCGCCGTTGTGGCGGAAATAGTCATCGCCCTGCTTGTACTTCACGCTGGAAGTCCATTTCAGGAAGTCTTCCTTTTCTTCCTTAGGTTTCTGCGTAAACAGGTTGTAGGCCAGACGAACGGTAATCTGCCCTTCGTCAGAAAGCTTCTGGATAACGTCGTAGTCTTCCGGGTAATTCTGAAAGCCCCCACCCGCATCGATCACGCCGGTCACTCCGAGGCGATTCAGCTCACGCATGAAGTGGCGAGTGGAGTTTACCTGGTAGTCAAACGGCAGCTTCGGCCCCTTGGCGAGCGTGGAGTAAAGAACCATCGCGTTGGGCTTGGCCAGCAGCAGGCCGGTGGGATTACCGTTGGCATTGCGGGTGATCTGGCCGCCAGGCGGTTCGGGCGTGTTCTTGGTATAGCCAGCGGCGCGCAAGGCAGCACCATTAAGTAGAGCGCGATCATACAAGTGCATCAGGAACACAGGGGTGTCAGGAGCGATCGCATTGATTTCTGCAAGGGTCGGCAGGCGTTTTTCCACGAACTGGTGCTCGGTAAAGCCGCCAATCACGCGCACCCATTGCGGTGCGGGGGTAATGGAGACTTGGCGCTTGAGCATGTCCATTGCGTCGGCCAGCGAGCGTACGCCGTCCCAGCGCAGTTCGAGATTATAGTTCAGGCCGCCGCGCACCACGTGGGTATGGTTGTCGAACAGGCCGGGCAGTACGTTACGGCGCTGGAGATTAACGACCTGGGTGGCTGGGCTGGCCAAGGCCATGATCTCCTGATCCAAGCCGACGGCTAGGAACCTGCCATTTTTGATCGCGACGGCAGTGGCGTTAGGGTTCGCCCTATCAAGAGTCGTGATCTGGCCGTTATGGAAGATAATGTCGGGAGCAGAATCGGACATGATGGATACTCCTTTGTTAAGGCCTGTGGTAGAGGTGCTATGTCCTGATCCACTGCACAATGCCAGCGAGAATATTATCGACGTCTTAGCACCACAGACGTTTTGGCGGTATGTTCTCAACTGCTGGGTGCAAACGTAATATAAGGGCGGCCCGAGCCGCCCTGTAACGGCCTAGATATCTGCGTGAACCGGCGCCAGCGTGGGGCCGTGCTTCACCCGCTCTTCCGCCTTGTGCACCATGGTGTAGGCATAATCGATGCCCATGCCGTAAGCACCGGAATGCTCTTTCGCCACGGCCATGACCGCGTCGTAGGTATCGCGGTTCTTCCAGTCACGCTGCCACTCCAGCAACACTTGTTGCCATGTCACTGGTACTACACCAGCCTGCACCATCCGCTGCATCGCGTAGTCGTGGGCCGCCAGGCTAGTGCCGCCGGAGGCGTCAGCCACCATGTAGATTTCGTACCCGGCATCGTGCATCGCCGAGAGCGCGAAAGTGGTATTACAGACTTCTGTCCAAAGACCCGAAACAATGACTTTGTTTCGCCCGTTATTCTTGAGTGCATCGCGTACTTTCTGGTCATCCCAGGAGTTCATCGACGTGCGTTCGAGGATGGGCGCATCAGGGAACACTTCCAGCAATTCAGGATAGGTATGACCCGAAAAGCTTTCGGTCTCGACAGTGGTAATGATCGTCGGGATGCCGAACACTTTCGCGGCCTTGGCCAAGCCAACGGCATTGTTCTTCAAAGCTTGTCGGTCAATCGACTGAACCCCGAAAGCCATCTGCGGCTGTTGATCGATGAAGATCAACTGGGAATTGCTGGGGGTTAAGACTTCAAGCTTAGGGTTCTGCATTGGGATCACCTTTGACAAATGCGATGGGTTTCGTGAAACGCCAATTCACTGTCGCAAAGTGCCGCCGCTGATTCTTGGATGGCTGTCTTAGGTTGGGATAAGAGTGTGATGAGAACGCCCGAACAACATTCGAGCGTCCTCAAATATCAACTACGGATAAACGCCAGCACGTCGGCGTTGAACTTATCGGCATCAACCTGCGCAAGCCCATGCGAACCACTAGGGTAGACTTTCAGGATGGAGTCGCTGACGATCTCAGCAGCCAATTCAGCAGACGCCGCGAGTGGAACGATCTGATCATCATCGCCGTGGATGAACAATACGGGCTTGTCGATGGCTTTCAGGTCAGCGGTATAATCGACTTCGGAGAACTCGTGAATGCAGTCATAGTGCGCCTTGATCCCACCCTGCATGCCCTGCAACCAGAACGCCTCCTGAAGCCCTTCATTGACCGCGGCCCCTTCCCGATTGAAACCGTAGAACGGAACGGTCAGATCTCGGAAAAACTGTGAGCGGTTCGAGGCAGTACCCGCACGAATGCCGTCAAAGGCGTCCATTGGGGTACCGTTAGGGTTGCTTTCGGTTTTCAACATCAAGGGCGGAACTGCGCCAACCAATACGGCTTTAGACACCCGCGCAGAACCATGACGACCGATATAGTGCGCCACCTCCCCGCCGCCAGTGGAGTGTCCGATCATGATGATATTGCGAATATCCAGATGCTCAAAAAGCTCTGCGAGATCATCAGCATAACGATCCATATTATTGCCATCCCAGGTCTGCTCCGAGCGTCCGTGGCCCCGGCGGTCATGCGCAATAACCCGGTAGTCCTGCTGACCAAAAAACAGCATCTGGTTATCCCAGGCGTCTGAGGAAAGCGGCCAACCGTGCGAGAAAAAGACTGGCTGGCCCGAGCCCCAATCCTTATAGAAGAGTGTAACGTTATCGCTGGTAGTGAACGTAGTCATGGATACAGCTCCTGTTGGCGGGTACCACTGAGACGATAAGGTGCTAATAACGAAGACAATAGAACAAAGATGTCGCGTTTGGATGAATAGAGGTTTCAAGAACTGGTTGAAGAGACTAAAAACACCGTCCGGGTTAACGGAAGAAGCCAAAGCGCTGATCGGCATTTCAACGATCTTGAGTTGTTCACAACAAAAGGTCGTGACTCGGTATAGGGAAACTATCTATGGGCATTTCACGGCCATTTATTTAAATCAACGTATACTGGCTGCGGGCATGGCGGATTGTTGCAGGAGGGATAACGAGACTCGCAAGCTATCAACTTTCACACATCGCTGAATAAGTCTCGTCATCCCTGCTCCGATTATTTTGCGCTATCAGGCACTGGCGTATTGAGCAACTGCTGCTCCCACATGTACGCGATACCGCTGCCACCGCCATGCTGCTGCATCACCTCAATCAGCTCAGCGATATGTTCGGTCCGCGCCCAGTCTCGCTGCCACTCAGACGCCACAGCCACCCAAGTCATCATATTTACGCCGGCCGCAATCATGCGCTGGATGGCGACTTCGTGGGCCTCAACCGAAACACCGCCTGATGCATCCGTGACTACAGTGACATCCCAGCCCTCACCAGCAGCCTGGATAGCCGGCATCGCGACACATATTTCGGTCCAAAGACCAGCGATGATCAGTTGCTTGCGGCCCGTCGCCTTGACCGCGTCTGCTGTCGGCTTGTCTTCCCAAGTGTTGATCAATGTGCGGTCGATCACCTCTTGGTCGGGGAATACATCAGTGATCTGAGGAAAGATATTACCGCCTTGGGCAGCGATTACACTCGTCAGGATGGTGGGAACGTTGAAGGCTTTGGCAGCCTTCGCAAGCGCCGTAGAATTGTTAAGTACCATCGTTGGTTCGTGACTATTCAGATTCGCGAGCTGGTAAGGCTGGTGGTCTATCAGCAGCACCACCGAGTCTTCGGGACGAAGAAGAGACGCAAGGCCATTACGAAAAGTCATGAATATATCCTCTGTCGGTTGCCATCTTTTGAGAGTTTGGTTTCCGTTAGCAATGCGCCAGCGGCGACATTGCCCGGAATTAGATACTGCTGCACTTACGCTTGACATGAATGCCGCTTGTTATTCGCCTCATGTGCGGTTACCTATTGCCATCGCCTCGTCATGAGCGAATGAATGCAAGCAGATCTGCATTGTGGTCGACCTTGACAAGCACGATGGGATTCGTGAAACGCCTGGTCACTATCACAAAGAGCCGGCGCTTATTATTGGATGGCTGCCCGAAATTTGGATGCGCGTGTAATGAGCGACGCCCAAAGACCGTTCAGGCGCCACAAGTATTAAGAGGGGATAAACGCAAGCACATCGAAGTTGAAGCGATCGGTTTCAACCTGCGCCAGCCCAAACGAATGTCAACGACTGCCAAAATGAAAGGTACTTGCAAATCAAGCTGCTGAACCGGGCGACTCGCAAGGTAACCGCTACGGATAAACCCCTTTCGCAGATATAGGAGAAAGGCTCTGAGCGCTTTGAGATGAGCATAGGTTCTTACTGCGCCAACGACGGCAGCGGTCTATTGGCTGTGATGTCAGCCGGGCTGGGGATTGGCCAACTTTTGACCGCTGCTTACCGCCTTACATTGAAAGAGAGAGGGATTGGTACCAACTATCTCAGACCGATTCCTGCCCCGGATCGGAGGCCGTAACCAATGTTTGGAGGTACATAACCTCCAGTAAACGGCGTAACGTGCGAGGGCTGATGATAGCAAGCGCCACTCAAACGTGTCCGCAAGCTACTCAACAATGGCCGTGACGCGAATCTCAACACGCATCTCCGGCAATCCCAGGGCATCTGTGCCGGTTTGAGTCCATATAGGCGCATGGTCAGGCATATAGTGACGGTACAACCGGGTCATGGTCTCATTAACCTCCGGCGGGAAGCCTCCCTTGTGATAAGAGTTCACGTGGATCACATGCTCCCAGCCCGCACCAGCCGTGGCCAGTGTACGTCCCACATTCTCAAAGGCCTGCTCAATCTCTTTCACTAGCGAGCCCGGTATCTGGAACTCATTATCCCAACCGCCTTGTCCAGATGTCTCCACACGGTTACCGACTCTAACCGCCTGTGAATAATTCAACATTTCTAAGGCTTTATCACCGTAGCCGGGAGTGACGAAAAATTCAGGTTTTCTCATGTTGCTCTCCAGATTATTTAACCTTATCGCATGATATAAACAACGTTGGCGCTCACGTCCTGATAATTTTTAAACACCCTCTAAAAGCAGTGACACCCATTACTAACCCAAAAACCACCAATACTCCCCCCGTAGCGCGCTTGCCCCAAACGGCGGAACCCGGTTTAGCCAGCTTCGCTGCCATTGTTCTTGCTGCAAATGCGTAAGCGCTCGACACGATCAGTTTGATAAACACAAATAGCATAATTAGCGGAAGTAACGCATAAATGTGCGAGTCCTGTCGGGTACTTACAAATTGCGGCAACAGCGATGAGAAAAATAGAATCGCCTTGGGGTTGCTGAGCCCAACCATGAACGATTGTCGCCAAAGTACAGGTATGCTTTGCAGCGTTGTAGGCTGTTCGCTGGTCATACGAATATTTTGAGCCAGGCAAAACTGCTGCATACCGAGCCATAAAAGATAAACAGCACCGGCAACCTTGACGGTCCTAAACACAGTTGGGTTTGCCTCCAGTAGCGCACCAACTCCCAGTAGTGAGAAAACTGCGAGCCCGGCGATAGCCACCAGATCTCCAGTGAGTATCAAGATAGCCCGGCTTGGGCCATGCACCAGTGCATTGTTTACCAAAAGAATTGTCGAGGGTCCCGGCGAGCCAACTTGCATCGCAGCAATCATTGCGAATAACAAATACTCAGTGAGCAACATAGTGAACACTCCTTAGAGCGCGTTTCAAAATCTACCTTACAGTCGCCTCGAGATGATTCAGCGAAGTCGACTTCTTTCCGACAATGCTTTCGGCTGCAACGTGGTACTCGGCATAACTTCCAGGGCCGTCAAAAATTTGTGGGGTGTACCAGACTTCGTCGCCTGGCACGAAGCTCGTCACACCTGGCCCAACGGCTTCGACAACACCCGACACGTCATGCCCGGTAATGGCCGGCAATGGCACAAGGTCTGGATAGTCGCCACGTCGTACCTGGTAATCCAGCGGGTTGATGGAGGTTGAGTGTACCCGCACCAGCACTTGTCCCGCCTGTGGCACTGGCTTGGGCAACTCGGTAAGTTCGAACGATTCCGGGCCGCCTAATGATTTAATTAATTGCGCTTTCATTGTAGATCCTCGCTTCGACAAGACGGGGTATCGGAGAAGGACATCACATACATGTCGTCCCAACGTGTTGCCAAGGTTACAAGCGCCATGATCATTACCAGGATTAGAGAGCCGGCACCTTCCGTTTCAATGTTCACTCCCGCGTAAATACTGATGATCGCCATGGCGTAAACACGGAGCTGTCACCTTGACGATGGCGTAGAGAGAGGCCAATTTTTAGTTAACCCTCAGTCTTGCAATACTGCTGAAAGTAATCTCCAGTCTCCCCAAAACGACTGTCTGAAAATTGGACAGACGTACGAATCTGGAACATTTATGCGGTCAATGGATTGCTTTACGATATTAAGTCTCTCAGGCACTTCTAACCGCCTATGCCTTTTATGGTCGCCTCCCGTGGAAGTCCCACCAGCATGCCCCGCCTTGCAGCACGTCTGCGCATCCGGATTTATCACCGCAAGCTGATTCCAAAACCAGAGGTTGGTCCAATACCCGTTATGGCCGCTCGGTAATACTCCTCTCACCTACTCGGCAGCCGAGGAACAAGCAAGGGCGCGGCCTACGACCTCTTTCTGACTCGTACGCTAAAACATGCTCGACTCGGAGGAGAAATGGCCAAGGCCGCGGATGTCGTTGTGCAGTGCCTTGAGAACGAAGGTGTCGAGTACGTGTTCGGTATTCCCGGTGAAGAAAACCTGGATCTGCTGGAGTCGTTGCGCCGCGCCAGTATCAAGCTGGTATTGACGCGCCATGAGCAGTCAGCAGGTTTCATCGCAGTCACCTATGGCCGGCTGACCGGGGGGAAATGTTGAGGCACTGCTCGAGTGCCCTTTTTTACGCCTCGTCTAGAGACGACCGATCTAATATAAGCTACCTAAAATCTTGGAGAAAGACATGAAAATTTTAATGGTTCTTACGTCGCACGACCAACTTGGCGACACTGGCCGCAAAACTGGCTTCTGGCTCGAAGAACTGGCAGCTCCCTACTACACATTTAAGGAAGCTGGTGCGGAGATTGTGTTGGCATCGCCCAAAGGCGGCCAGCCGCCGCTTGATCCAAAAAGCAACGAACCTGCGTTCCAGACAGATCTCACTCGCCGTTTTGAAGACGATGCAGATGCCAAGGCCCAACTTGCCAACACCGTTCGTCTGGACAGCATTTCGCAAGCCGATTTCGACACCGTGTTCTATCCCGGTGGCCACGGTCCGCTTTGGGATCTAGCTGAAGATAAGAATTCGATTGCGCTGATCGAATCCTTCCTCGCAGCAGAAAAGCCCGTTGCACTTGTCTGTCATGCTCCTGGCTTACTTCGTCACGTTAAGACCCCCAGTGGCCGTCCGCTGGTAGAAGGCAAAAAAGTCACTGGTTTTGCTAACAGTGAAGAAGCTGCTGTCGAACTGACCGACATAGTGCCCTTTCTGGTTGAGGATGAGCTGAAGGCCAAAGGCGGTATCTTTTCGAAAGGCGACGACTGGGCGTCCTATGTCATCACTGATGGCCTACTGACCACTGGTCAAAATCCAGCGTCCTCGGCACCAGCCGCAACTGTTCTGCTAAAACAACTCGCGGATAGCAAGAAGTCATGAATATCTGGCAGATAATGACTCAGAACGAGTGAACGGATCGATCAGGCCATGCAGGAACTGATGGTCAGATCGCGCTTATAGTTAAGAATACACTACTCAAAAAAGAGAGGGATGCGATGTTAAACCAGATCAAATCGGCCGGTTGCTGACGCCACTGACTCGATGGTGATTGCCAAGGAGGAAACCTTTAATCCAGTCGCCGCTCTTTTCCGCTTCAAGACCGAGCAAGAGGCCGTTGAAGCAGCCACCTCTGAGTTCGGACTGGCTGCGTATTTCTATACCCGTGACCTATCCCGCGTGCTCCGTGTTTCAAGGGCACTGGAAAGTGGGATGGTCGGCGGAAATGCAGGCTTGGTTACCACCGAAGTTGCCCCCTTCGGCGGCGTTAAGGACAGCGGTCTCGGCAGCGTGGGCTCCTCACATGGCATTGCGGAGTATCTCGTTCTCAAGTACGTCAGTCTTGCCGGACTTTGAGCGCCACCAGCGCTACCGAACTGCTAACCATTTTCTTGCAGGAGTCGTCAAGGTGAAGATCTTTATTGTGGGAGTCACTGGTAAAATAGGGTTTCGTTTAGCACGCATCCTAAAGGAGCGCGGCGACGAGGTCGATGGCCTCTACCGGCAGCCAGACCAGGCTGGAATGCTCGCTAGTATTGGTATAACCGGCACCTTCGGTGATCTCGTGAGCACTGATCCGCAGCAACTGGCGGAAGCCATGCGGGGAAGTGACGCCATTGTCTTCAGTGCTGGTGCTGGGGGCGCTGGTAGCGAGATGACCGAAGCAATCGATGGGAATGGCATCACCAAATCGATCGCCGCTGCCAAGTTGGCTAGTATTAAGCGCTTTCTTCTGATCTCGGTATTTCCCGAGGCATGGCGTGAACGGCATATGGACGAAGGCTTTGAGCACTACATCATGGTGAAGAAGCGTACAGACATAGAACTCTCCCAGAGTGGTCTGGACTGGATCATCCTGCGTCCATCCGCGTTAGAGGATAAAACCGGCGCCGGGACGATCAATCTTGGAGTCGCCCAGATCCACACCGAAGTCAGCCGTGATGATGTGGCGGCAACTCTCGCAACGCTACTCCACACACCCGCAGTGAGTCGAAAGATTCTTGAACTAACTGAAGGAAATACGCCGATACCGGAAGCCGTTAACGCAATGACTATCATTTGAAACGCATGCATCTAAGGAGCCAGCAACAAAGAGAGGGGCACACAATTTAGGCATCAAAATGTCGCCGTCATGGTAAATCACATGCTTGAGGACATCGCTAAAGCCAAGCTCAAGGTCTTTGTAGACCTGAGTTCTTCCTTGAGGCATGCGGCCAACGCCCATGAGTATGCTGCTGTGCGTTTTTCCAGCAACTCTGCAGCAGAAGCATGGCTGGGCTCAAGCATCCGAGAGGAGTGGTTATCGTCTATCGTGTTCGCACTCGCTTCTGATGAACAACTGGAAATAAAAAGTGGAATTGATTTCTGGTTCACACCCCGACCTCGAAAGCCAAGCACCCACTAGATATAACAATGACTTATAACAACCACTGTAATATGGCCTCTAGCTATAATAACTCCGGTACTGTATCAGCCGCTATTCAACATAATTCCTGCGATCACGTCTGGGATGTGCGCCCTAGAATTATCGCCGCGACCATACTTGCCCTCTTCGTATACTTAATCATGCCCAGGGTAGTTCGCCTCGTTGCCGGCTGGTTGTTCCGCTAGACCTTTGACGAGGAAGCTGTGAAGAATGCGATCACTGAGGGAGATATCAGGCGCAAATCAAGGTAGCTTTTTAATAACGAACTCGTTAAATAACTCGGGTTGCCTGACGATAGCGATTCATCAGCAGGCTTTTGACAGACGTCGTCTTCGGCACGTATAGGATGCTACAGCCCCCCTTGGTCTGCATTTTCAGAACGTAGGAACGAGCTCCATATTAGGGCCGACTGACGCCGATAATCGGCCGCAGGTCAAACACCAATACCTCTGCGCCACGTCCATTGTTGAATTTGAGGTTAGCCTCATCCATAATCTTGGCTCCATCTCCGCCCTGTAACAGCTCGCCGTTTAAAGAAACAGAGCCTCGAACAATCTGGACATACGCATAGCGTCCAGTAGGTAGTTCCAGATTCGCTGCCTCGTTCCCATCAAACTCTCCAACATAAACCCGTACGTCTTGATTGATGACTAACGACTGCTCATCGCCGTCTGGCGACAGGATTAAAGCCAATTGGCCACGTTTTTTTAATGAATCGATCGAAAACTGTTGATAACGGGGCAGCAGGTTAGCTTGGGAAGGAACTATCCAGATCTGAAGAAAATGTACCATGTCGCTTTGTGATGCGTTGAATTCACTATGCACGATGCCAGCCCCCACGCTCATCAATTGCACATCGCCAGGTTTGATGCTGGAACCATTGCCAATCGAGTCTTTGTGCGCTAGCTCACCTTCCAACACGTAGGAGAAAATCTCCATGTCACGATGCGAATGTGAGCCGAAGCCCATCCCAGGATCTACTCGATCATCATTGATCACAAGCAGATCGGAAAAGCCCGTCTGCTCAGGGTCAAAATAAGAACCGAACGAGAAAGTATGCGCTGATCGCAGCCAACCATGATCAGCTTGACCTCTTTGTGCTGCTGCTCGAACGCTAATCATAATGTACTCCCGACCTGTGTTGTTTGATGGGATGTAGCGGCAGTTAACGCCGCCTGAGAAGAGGGATTAGCCGTATGCAGCTTTCGCCAGGTTTGCGGTGACAAGCCTGTTTCGCGTCTAAATACCCGACAAAAGTGTGACTGGTCACAAAATCCGAGAGTAAGCGCAATTTCGCTTAATGGGTGCGTGGAACAGAGCATATATCTCTCCGCGGCCTCCACTCGCCTGGCAGTCACATACATTAATGGCGTCATTCCGGTCGTCTGCTTGAACGCATGCGAAAAATGGCTGACGCTCAAACCCAGTAACGCAGCTAATTCGGTTGTGCGAATGCAGTGGTCAAGATGCTCATTTATGAATTCATTGACACGCGAGATCTGCCACCGTGCCAATCCTCCCTTGTGTATGCGCTGCGCCCCTTCGCTCTGATTCTCAATCGTTAGCAAGGCGATCGCCTGATACAAATAAGTCGAAGCGATGTCGAGATCGTGATCAATCGCTCGCTCCGCTTCCGTTAGCAACGTCAGCAGTTGCCTATTCTGTTTCAACCACTCGTGACCACAAGAAGAGGTACTGCTCACTGGATAACATGTGCTGACACTCCCGTTCATAGCTTACGCTCCTTGGCCAAGGGCAAACTCGGGTAACTTGCTTAATTCGTCACCATGAGTAGAACAGGATGGCGTTAGCGCGTGGCCTCACACAGCCTCAAACGGGGAGGCATTAAACAACACTAAAGGGGGGGTGTTACGCAAGATCGATAATCCCGCGCTGAATGCTAATAGTCACCGCATGTGTTCGATTGTTGGCTCCGAGTTTGTCCATGATATTTCGAAGATGTCCTTTTACTGTCTCTTCACCTATCGCGAGAGCGACAGCGGTCTCCTTGTTCGACAAGCCGCGAGCGACACATTGCAGTACCTCAAGCTCCCTGCCGGTCAGGCCCTCCTGATCAATATGGGCCGCCAGTTCTTCAGCGATCTCCGGTGGGAAACGCCGTTTACCGGCTGCCAGAGCTCTTATCGTGTCAATTAGCTCACGGCGCAGCATACTTTTTAAGAGATAGCCGCGCGCCCCCGCCTTGATCGCTTTCAACGCTCTTACATCGCCTCGGTAGGTGGTGAGTACCGCGATGCATGCTTGCGGAAACTCCGACATGATGGCGCTAATGGCACAAATGCCATTGAACTCAGGCATCTGAACATCCATAAGCGTAACGTCCGGTTGCGTTGTCCGGTACAAACGGATTGCCTCCAACCCGTTGGAAGCTTCACCCACTACACTTATGTCTTCATAATTGTCCACTACTGCCGCGATACCCTCGCGTATCAGAGAATGGTCATCGACTACCAATACGGAGATGGGCTCCTGATGATCGACCATATGTTTACCCTGTCCTGATTGAACGGTTGTGTTTGTCATCGATTGCTTTTTCATAGGCAATAGTGCCAGGCAATATCAACCTGATACGCGTACCGCTTTGGACGCCGCTAACGATCATCAGATTTGCCTCAATTCTGTCGGCAAGTTCGTATATGCCCCTCAAACCGCCGTGCCCAGGTCTCCCGCGCATTCGTTGGTAGATTGGATCAATGCCAACTCCGTCATCAGCAACAAGCATCTCGAATCTGTCCTTAGCGTAGGTAAAGGTAACGAAAATCTGCGTGGCCTGTGCATGACGCAATGCATTGAAAACCGCTTCTCTTCCCACCTGATAGAAAACGTCACGAACTTCATTGCGCAGCGGCAACGGCTGGCCCACGTTGCTGACGCGGTAGGCTACAGAAAACGAAGCGTCGGCCTCCTGCTGTAACAATTGGAATGCAACAGTCAGATCTTCCGCCGGAGCTATTTCGCCGCGCAACCCCGTAATTCGGTCCCGGCCCTCGGCAATCACTTGATCGGCCCGGTCCAACGCACGCTCCATCGCATGACGAGCATGGAAGTCTTTAGGCAAACTGTCGGCGACCGCCTGGAAGCTGAGCATCATGCCCTGCACGCTTTGCAGTAAGGTGTCATGCAGCTCGCGTGCGATGCGCTCACGCTCATGAAAGCGCTCTTCCAGGCGTGTTCGAAGGGCTGCTTTTTCTCGTTGCGTATAAACACGGGATATCCAGAACACGAGCGCCAGTAGCGCCCCTGAACAAAGCAGTAAAAACCATGGACGCAGATAGAAAACCTGGGGAACGTTGAAAATCAAAGCTTTCTCAGGACGATGGAATTGCCCACTCTCATCAAGCACACGGACATGGAATTCGTAATCATCTGGTCGCAGGCGCGAGAATACAGCTTGCCTGGAACGCCCTGCATCAACCCATTCCGAATCATGGCCACTAAGTCGGTATTGAAAGCGCATCGTCTCTGGTGCGGTGAGGTTTAACGCAGAATAGTCAATAACCAGCCTTTGCGGTGGTGCTGATAAACGAACAGGTGAGGCGGAGATGTCAATATCGACACCATCGGCTGTAAGTGCCTGGATGGTAATGACAGGTGGATGTGTCATATCACTTGGTTTATCGGGATCAATACGGACGACGCCTTGTCCGGTAGCAAACCATAGCGTGCCTTCAGGCGTAGAGACCCCCGTGGGCAGTGGCAATACTTTGTGGGGATCCATGGGTAGTCGGCCAATGTGATCGTGAGAGCTGTACAAGAGTGTGTCACCGCCAGCTATCACTCGCTCAATCTCTGCTGCAGGAAGTTTAAAGATGCCACCGCGGCTATGAACCCAGATGTCCATCCCGGATTCTCCAGCGTTCTTCTCGGCCGGCACGGCGACTAAGGCGTAGATATTCTGAAATGATCCGGCGGCCGGCACATCTAGACGATGAAAGCGTCTATCCTTAAGATAGGCCAGACCATGCTGGCCACCCACCCAGGTGCGTTCTGGCAGATGCAGCATGGCGGTGACATGGCCAATGTCCAGTCCTTCCTGGTAGCTCCAGCGCTCGAACTTCTGCTCGGCAAAGGACACCAGAAGGTTGTCTCGGTAGCCGAACCACAGTTTCCCTGATGGGTCTCGGGAGGCGCTCACAGGCATTACCTGACGCTCCGAATCACTAAATGGGTCAATCTCTTGCCATTGCTGATCAGCCCAGACGAATAGCCCTTCTCTGTTAACTGAGACCCATATATCGCCATTTTTTCCTACCGCCATCGTCCTAATGGCAGATTCCGGGGTGGATTCGACAGGTAATTCTGCGACGTGCACCGGTTCATCGCCCGAAAGTGAGAAAACGCCCTGATACCCGCCAATCAACAAGCCATGTTGCTGACTGTTCACCAATGAGTTGATCGGCATATCTAATTCAAAGGTGGAATGGCTGGCACTCCCGAAACCCTTCAGTTGGCCGTTGTCGGAGCCGACCCAGAGTGAGCCATCACCATCAACTGCCAGTGCAGTACTGCCCACGCCGGTAGATATAGCTAGGGGAGCCAGGGTCTTACGTTGGAGTCGATCCAGCCCCGCATTCGTACCTACCCACAGAGTGCCATCACGGTCGATGAGCTGAGCCAATACATAATCAGAGCTAAGTCCGTCACGAGCGGTATACGAGTTGCTTACATCTCTGCCCTCTGTGGGCTCATGTATCTTTCCGTCAGCAAAGTAATGCAAACCGGATCCATGCGTACCCAGCCAGACACCTCCCTGCTCATCCAGAACGATACTGTTCGCACTTGATATCGGTATCTCTTCAAACTCGACGCCAGAAGAACCTGTCTTTGTCAACCGCAGTAACCGCTCCCTGAGGCGATCAGTTATCCACACGTCGCCTGAGGGGGATGATGCTATTTCCCTGATTGATTGACTCCTGATGCCTGTCCCCATGAACAAAGATGCTCCAGGGGGGAGCATATAAAGTTCCTCTTCGCTCGCTGCCCATATATACCCATCTGCATCAACGTGCACCGCTCGGGCATGGCGGCCAGTAAAGCCCATCTCCTTGCCAATCGGGCGCCAACCTGTGCCATCATGACGCGCAAGCCCCTCATCCGCCGCGGCCCAGACATGCCCCTGCTGATCCTCAGCAAAGCTGTATACCACCCCATTCGGAAGGCCTGGATCAGCCGGTTGCATCACGCCATCTGCGCTGATCAAACGGGCCCCACCGATACGAAAACCCACCCATAGTCCTTCCGCCGTGCTGTCCAGCGCGGAGACTACCCCTAGCGGCTCACCATCAGCAGGCTCGAATTTCTCGAACTCGAAACCATCGAAGCGATACAAGGAATCATGGGTACCCAGCCAAAGGTACCCATCAACGGTTTGCGCAAGCGCGCCCACTGCAGTGGGGCCCTGGTCGCTGGCAGTCCAGCGACGGTGATCCATTTCGTTCGAGATGCGTGCCACTACACTTGAGCAAGCAAGACAGCTAAGCACTAAGCTCAGCAGCAAAATCACAGATGTTCGCAAGGAATACACCTAAAACATGTGTGAAGTACCGAGGCCGTTGAGCGGTTTCAAAACCAGCCCAACTGCTGTTGGAGCCATTCAATAATTCGATCCGCGACATGCTCCCAGCCTGGCTGTGTAATAAGCAGATGGCCGTGCCCGGGAAACGTGATGTAGTCTGTCGGCGCCAAGGACCGCCTCTGATAGAAATAGTTGGCTAAAACCACAGAACTGGCAACCATTCGATCATCATCAGCCGAGATCAGTAATAGCGGCCCTCGCTCCTGAGTGAAGAGTAGCCTGCCACCCACGCCCATTGCTGCAGTTATCATCAGGTTTTGCGGGACTCTGCCTACAAATTTTTCATACAGTTGCTCGGTTGCAAACTGATCTCCTGGATAGGCAACCCGTCGTGAAAACTCCCTGGGAGACATGCGCAGAAAGCGCATTCCATCGAGCCGCTCAACTCTTGCGGTAATTGTCTGCAACAGCGAAAGAATACCTGGGTAGACCCGCTGCGGCGGCCGCGGAGCAATCGCGATGCCAGCCACGCCCAAACCGCGATCCAGTAGCAGCTGAACCACCAGCCCGCCCATCGCATGGCCAATCAGAATAGACGGCGCCGGAAAGGCGGTAATCTGCTTCGCGTAGAAATCCACCAAACGTTTAAGGGGCGACGATCTGCCGTTTTTTCCATGTAGAACTCGATACCAACCTTGCTCGCCTGTGTCTGGCAGCGACAAGACACTGCATGTGTAGCCGCAGGCCTTGAAGTGGCGCTCGAACTTTTCCCATACCGTTGGGTTTAGCCAGTCGCCTTGAATAAAACAGATATGATAGCCCACGATCGGCAATTAGTAGCCTGCTACATGCATTGAATGGTGCTTTACCACAAGCTCCACGCCCGGCTGCTGAAAATGCCGTTCAGCTGATTCGATGCGTCGGCCAAGATTGTAATTAAGACAGCCACGAATCAGATGAGGGTGGGAATCATTCAGGCTAGGAACCACCGTGTCCCCCTGTAAGTCGATAACCTCGGTTGCTACGTTCCGAAAGGCCATGACCTCGGCATCGCTGCCGACAGCGATAAACTCCCCTCTCTTGATTGCGACAGCATTTGCTCGGGGCTTATCTCGTTCCACCGTTTGCAGATCGCCATTGAAGTAATAATGTCCGAAAACATGATGCATCCTTGAATAGATGAGGGAGTCGAGCCTGAAGCCGCTGGAAAAAAGCTGCCAAGGGCACCGGAATTGACGATCAGCGATCAGCTGCGCTAAACACTTGTGATCTACTCGGCGGGCTTGTTGGTCATGACGTAGCGCCGTCATCGTTACTTTGTAGCCAGCCTTCAAACCAACCGGTGACCATCGGCATAAAAACGTAAACCACCAGCAGAACGATGGTGGCCGTGATTAATAGACCACTAGTAAAGTACCCACTCAGCCAAGGCAGATTCGCGAATACCGGGCGCCAGACTAACGGCACCAGCAGGCTAAGCGGTAGAATCACTAGAAAAGTTACGCAAGCTTGCTTCCAGCGCGGCGGCTTGGTGTTTGTCTCCGTTGGAGTAAACCAGAACTCGTTCACAGTACTTACTTCTGTTTGGTCGCCATCAACTAACAGCGACATCGCTTCATTGATCAACTGCTTGCGTTCAACCGAGTCGAGCCATGCTTGCAGCCGCTGTGTACAGCTGAAACGCAAGACGATGGTGAAGAACGTCGACCTTTCGCTACGTTCGCGCATCACATTGGCGCCCAAGTGGCCCTCAAACTGCTTGGCGACATCCATGATCCGTCGTAGCCAAGCTTCGTAAGAATTAATCTGTGCAGTGCGCACGCGGTGGCGAACGACCAGCGTAACAATTTCGTGCAACTGTTGAACCATGACAGGTAACTCCAGCATCAGGGCGGCCAGAGCCGCCCCGTAACGGCCTAGATATCTGCGTGAACCGGCGCCAGCGTGGGGCCGTGCTTCACCCGCTCTTCCGCCTTGTGCACCATGGTGTAGGCATAATCGATGCCCATGCCGTAAGCACCGGAATGCTCTTTCGCCACGGCCATGACCGCGTCGTAGGTATCGCGGTTCTTCCAGTCACGCTGCCACTCCAGCAACACTTGTTGCCATGTCACTGGTACTACCCCAGCCTGCACCATCCGCTGCATCGCGTAGTCGTGGGCCGCCAGGCTGGTGCCACCGGAGGCGTCAGCCACCATGTAGATTTCGTACCCGGCATCATGCATCGCCGAGAGCGCGAAAATTGGTGTTGCAGACTTCTGTCCAAAGACCCGAAACAATGACTTTGTTTCGCCCGTTATTCTTGAGTGCATCGCGTACTTTCTGATCATCCCAGGAGTTCATCGACGTACGTTCGAGGATGGGCGAATCAGGGAAGGCTTCCAGCAGTTCGGGATAGGTGTGGCCCGAAAAGCTCTCGGTCTCGACAGTGGTAATGATCGTCGGGATGCCGAATACTTTCGCGGCCTTTGCCAAGCCAACAACATTGTTCTTCAAAGCTTGTCGGTCAATCGACTGAACTCCGAAAGCCATCTGCGGCTGTTGGTCGATGAAGATCAACTGAGAATTGGTGGGCGTAAGGACTTCAAGCTTGGGGTTCTGCATTGGGATCACCTTTAACAGATGCGATGGGTTTCGTGAAACGCCAATTCACTGTCGCAAAGTAACGCCGCTGATTCTTGGATGGCTGTCTTAGGTTGGGATAAGAGTGTGATGAGAACCCCCGAACAACATTCGAGCGTCCTCAAATATCAACTACGGATAAACGCCAGCACGTCGGCGTTAAACTTATCGGCATCAATCTGCGCAAGGCCCATACGGGCCACTAGGGTAAACTTTCAGGATGGAGTCGCTGACGATCTAAGCAGCCAACTCCGCAGAAACGGCAAGCGGCAAGAGTTGATGTACCGTCACCTCTTTTTGTTCCATAACTTTACATGGTCAGTTTGAGGGGCGATCAATCACAGCACGGAACGTAATTTCGACGAGCTGCACAGGTAGTGCCAGTTGAGACACACCAAAGATGCTGCTAGCGCACTGTGGTATATTTGTACCATACATTTCTTTGCGAACCTTAGCGGCGGCAGCGAAGCCTGAAGGCCCATCTAGAACAAACACGCCTTCTTCAACAACATCATCCAACGTCGCACCAAACTCAGCAAGCATCGTTTTAGCATTGACGTATGTCTGACGGAATTGCTCCTCCATCTGAGAGTAGTCAACTGGTTTTCCTACCTTATCCAGTACCGCGGGCGCAATAAAATTCCCTTCGACGTCATGGCTCAATTGTCCAGACAGATAGATAGTGTCCTTGACTTGGATAGCCTGAACGTAGCCGTAGGCGCCTTCCCAGGCGACGCCAAAATTCGCGACCTTTTTGACCAGTTCTGTATTTTTCATGATAGTCCCTCTATTAAGGCGATTTCCGACAGGTTGATAAGATTCTGCACGTTTACAATTCGGACAAATGTATTGAATGTCGTAGAACACCCATTAACTATCGCAAGCTGACCGCGTTTATTATTGGACGACTGTCTTTGCTTGGTATGATTATGTGATCCATGATGCCCAAACAGCGTTCGAACATCGCAGAAGTGTCAACTACGGATAAACGCCAATACATCCACGTTGAACTGATCGGCATCAATATGGGCGAGTCCGTGCGAACCGCCGGGGTAGACTTTCAGAATCGAGCCGTTGACCAGAGCGGAAGCCAACTCCGCGGAAGCGGTTCGCGGCAGTAACCGCACGAATTCCGTAGAACTCCGCAATTGCGAACCATCAGGCTTTTTATCGGTTTTAAGTACCGAAGGCGGCACCGCACCAACCAATACGACTTTAGCCACCCGCGCAGAACCATGACGACCGATATAGTGCGCCACCTCCCCGCCGCCAGTGGAGTGTCCGATCATGATGATATTGCGAATATCCAGATGCTCAAAAAGCTCTGCGAGATCATCAGCATAACGATCCATATTATTGCCATCCCAGGTCTGCTCCGAGCGTCCGTGGCCCCGGCGGTCATGCGAAATAACCCGGTAGCCCTGCTGACCAAAAAACAGCATCTGGTTATTCCAGGCGTCTGAGGAAAGCGGCCAACCGTGCGAGAAAAAGACTGGCTGGCCCGAGCCCCAATCCTTATAGAGGAGTGTAACGTTATCGCTGGTAGTGAACGTAGTCAGGGATACAGCTCCTGTTGGCGGATACCACTGAGACGATAAGGCGCTAATAACGAAGACAATAGAACAAAGATGTCGCGTTTGGATGAATAGAGGTTTCAAGAACTGGTGGAAGAGACTAAAAACACCGTCCGGGTTGACGGAAGAAGCCAAAGCGCTGACCGGCATTTCAACGATCTTGAGTTGTTCACAACAAAAGGTCGTGACTCGGTATAGGGAAACTATCTATGGGCATTTCACGGCCATTTATTTAAATCAACGTATACTGGCTGCGGGCATGGCGGATTGTTGCAGGAGGGATAACGAGACTCGCAAGCTATCAACTTTCACACATCGCTGAATAAGTCTCGTCATCCCTGCTCCGACTATTTTGCGCTATCAGGCACTGGCGTATTGAGCAACTGCTGCTCCCACATGTACGCGATACCGCTGCCACCGCCATGCTGCTGCATCACCTCAATCAGCTCATCGATATGTTCGGTCCGCGCCCAGTCTCGCTGCCACTCAGACGCCACAGCCACCCAAGTCATCATATTTACGCCGGCCGCAATCATGCGCTGGATGGCGACTTCGTGGGCCTCAACCGAAACACCACCTGATGCATCCGTGACTACAGTGACATCCCATCCCTCACCAGCAGCCTGGATAGCCGGCATCGCGACACATATTTCGGTCCAAAGACCAGCGATGATCAGTTGCTTGCGGCCCGTCGCCTTGACCGCGTCTACTGTCGGCTTGTCTTCCCAAGTGTTGATCAATGTGCGGTCGATCACCTCCTGGTCGGGGAATACATCAGTGATCTGAGGAAAGATATTACCGCCTTGGGCAGCGATTACACTCGTCAGGATTGTGGGAAAGTGTCCGTACTTACACCCGCTTCAATTGTCCAGCTCTTCCATAGCGGCTTTCTGCCACAAGTACATGAGTCAGCCAGCTTAGATCGCTAATGTAGGTAGGGAGGGGCTACCCAAAGGACCTTTTGAACTCCCTGGATCGTCCAGACGCATCCGAGACAAGCCAGGTAAAGCCAACTCAAAAGTGTAGGTTAAAGTGTGGGTTTCTAGACATAAGAAACAAAAAAAGCCGCTGAAATCAGCGGCTTATTCATATTCTTTGGCGGAGAGGGAGGGATTCGAACCCTCGAAGCCTTTCGACTTACACACTTTCCAGGCGTGCTCCTTCGACCACTCGGACACCTCTCCACATTGTGGTCCTTGCGATGCGCTTGGCATCCCTCAAGAACGGCGCAAATGGTAGCGAGCTAAGCCCGCGATTGCAAGCCATTTTTTGGTTTCAAGGCGTGGATGTAGCAGGCAGTACGGCATAATCGCCCTCGGCTTCGAGGCATAGCGAATCGCCTACGAATAACTGTTGCACAAGAGCCAGGCGCCCTTTGCCAGAACTCTTTAGACGCGCATCAAGCTGCTGAGGCCCATCCTCATCGCGCGGCCGGCATTCCAGACGGTAATTGCCATTGACCGGGGCAAGAAAACGTTGACCAGCCTTGGCAACTACCACGTCCTGTTCACGCTGATGCGCACGCAACCAGAGCGTGGCCCAGCACCACCCGATCAGTGTCGTCTGTGCTGCCAGTGAGCCACCGAATCCTGTGCCTTTGTCGTTGAGGTTGGGCCCGAGCGCAAGCTCCCAGATCAGCGACTCATGCTGCCAATACATACGCTTCAGGCCCAAGTGCCCAACTAGCGGAATCGCCTCATTCAACCAGTGCTGAAACGCCTCCATGTCTTCGCCCTGCCCTGCACGGTTGGCTTCGGGCAATGGCAGACGTGGAAAAGGAACGCCGGGATGTCGCATGGCGTGCTAGTCCCACCGCTCGACGAAATCGCTCGGATTGCGTTCGGGTAGCGGTTTGTGACGTCCCCCCAATTGGCCCAGGTAGAGGAAACCGACAATCTGATCATGTTCCTCCAGGCCGAGACCTTGCCGTACTGTTTCGTCGAAGGCGAAGGTGCCAGTACGCCACATTGCACCCAGGCCCAAGGCCTGAGCAGCAAGCAGTATGCCGTGAGCGGCACAGCCTGCCGATATCACCTGCTCGACCGGTGGCACCTTGGGCAGGTTGGGCGTCACCTTGGCAATGACGGCAATAATCATAGGCGCCCTCTTGGGCTTCTTGCGAATTGACTCCAACTGGGTTTCATCAATGCCTGGATTGGCACGTCTCTCGCCTTCGGCAAACAAGTCGCCCAAACGATTGATACCATCACCGCTGAACTCGATGAAACGCCACGGCGTCAGCTCCTTATGATCGGGGGCTCTAAGCGCGGCACGATACATAGCGTCAAGCTGGTCACGGCTGGGGGGCGGCCCCATCAGCTTGCCCATTGAATTTCGTTCGTGCAGCAGCGTCATTGCATCCATGGCAGCGCCCTTCAAAAGAGAATATTTCTCAATACTCTATCGTAATTTGTTACTGCCGCGCCAATCGCAGTGGCTCGGGTGGGTGCTCACCGGGTGTACCGCGCCACGGGCTGATGTCGAGACCGCCCCGCCGAACATAACGAGCCATGACCAGCAGGCGCTCCGGGCGCGCCTTGGCCATCAGGTCGGTAAAGATATGCTCAACACAATGTTCGTGGAAATCTTGATGCTGGCGATAGGACACGACATAACGCAGCAGCCCTTCACGATCTATCCTCGGCCCACGGTAACGGATCAGCACACTCCCCCAGTCCGGCTGCCCGGTCACCGGGCAGTTGGACTTGAGTAGATGCGAGTACAGGCTCTCTTCGACGATCTCATCGCTAACGGAGAGCAGTTCGGGATTGGGTGCATAGTCGGTAACCTCGATATCGAGCCCATCAATGCATTCCCCGGGTAACTGACGCGGCATCAGCGCATCGTCGTCGAGACTCAGCAAGCTGACGTCGACAACGCCACCGGCAGCGGCTGTCAGGTCCTTCTCAAGTATCCGAAGGACCTCGCCACGGTCCGCAAAACGGGTCTGGTTGAAGCTATTGAGGTAGAGCTTCCAGGACTTGGATTCGATCAGATTGGGCGACGTGGCCGGCAGGCGAAACCTCGCAACGGCGACGATAGGCTTGCCGCGACTATCGAGCCAGGACATCTCGAAGGCATGCCACTCATCTTCACCGACGAAAGGCAGATCGGCGTCATCGATCCCCAACGGGGCGCGATTGGCGGTTCGTGCAATGGGGAATAGCAGCGCTGGATCGTACTGCTCGGGGTACGCCGACTCGCGGCCCAGCGGCGCATCCTTGAGGGTGTCGGGGCGATGTGTCATGACGTCAGCTCCTGATGCCCTTACCCCGCTCCAGCATCCACAATGCCAGGACGAAGAAGGCCACGATGAAAATGGCGATCGCAACGAGCGCTCCCGCGACCGGAATATCGGAAACACCCAGAATGCCGTAACGGAAGGCATTGACCATGTACAGGATCGGGTTGGCCAGCGACACGCTCTGCCAGAACTCCGGCAGCATGTTGATCGAGTAGAACACCCCACCCAGATAGGTCAGCGGCGTGAGAACGAAGATCGGCACGATGGAAATATCATCGAACTTGTGTGCTAGCAAGGCATTGATAAAACCGCCGATGGAGAACAGCGTTGCGGTCATGGTCACCACACCCAGTGTCACCAACGGATGGTGGATATTCAGATCGGTGAAGAAGAAAGACACCAGAGTCACGATCAGCCCTACCCCCAGGCCACGCGCCATGCCACCAAGCACGAAGCCCGCCAGGATCACCCAGTTGGGCATCGGCGACACCATCATCTCCTCCACCGAGCGCTGAAACTTGTTGGAGAAGAACGACGACGCAACGTTGGAATAGCTATTGGTGATAACGGACATCATGATCAGCCCCGGCACGATATAGGCCATATAGCTAATGCCATCCATCTCACCGATGCGCGAGCCGATCAGGTTGCCAAAAATGATGAAATACATGGTCATGGTGATCGAGGGCGGCAGTAGTGTCTGCGGCCAGATGCGCGTAAAACGGCGCACTTCCTTGACGACCAAAGTCCACAGAGAAATCAGGATCTGCTGGGGATTCATTACTGCGCTTCCTCCTGGGCTGCCTGCTCCGCCTGTGTCTTGGCGTTGTTACCCTCGACCATAGTGACGAATAGCTCTTCCAAGCGATTGGCGCGGTTGCGCATCGATAGTACTTGAATGTCTTGCTCGGAAAGCTGGGTGAAAACGTCATTGAGGCGCTGCCCCTTCCTGACGGAAAGCGCGAGTTGCGCGCTGTCGACCTTCTCGACCTCGAAGCCCTCGACTCGGGGCACCTCGGTGATCGGATGCGCCAGGTCGAGCAGGAAGGTTTCGGTGTCGAGCTCGGTCAGCAGATCACGTACCGAGGTATTCCTGACGATCACGCCATGATTAATGATCGCGATATTGCGGCACAGGCTCTCGGCTTCCTCGAGATAGTGCGTAGTCAAGATAATGGTGGTGCCTTCTTCACGATTGATGCGTCGCATGTAGTCCCACATGCTGCGACGCAACTCGATATCCACTCCGGCAGTCGGCTCGTCGAGAATGAGCAGACGCGGACGATGGATGAGCGCCCGTGCGATCATCAGCCGGCGTTTCATGCCTCCGGATAGCATACGTGCCGGCCCATGGCGCTTGTCCCACAGACCCAAATCCTTGAGCAGTTGATCACAGCGCGGCTTGGCTTGGCGTAGCGGCAGCCCGTAATAGCCTGCCTGAGCAAGGATGATATCTTCGACCTTTTCAAACTGGGAGAAGTTGAACTCTTGGGGCACTACACCCAGATGGTACTTGGCCTTGGCGAAGTCGCGGTCGATATCGACTCCATAGATCTTTACCTGACCGGCGGTTTTCTGGACCAGCGAGCAGACAATACCCAAGGTGGTCGATTTACCCGCCCCATTGGGGCCAAGCAGCGCAAAGAAATCTCCTTCCGGGACATCCAGATCGATGCCCTTAAGGGCATGGAAGCCATTGCCGTAGACCTTGGTCAGCCCACGGATGGACAAAGCCGGTTCCGCCATCAAAGGCACCTGTCGTCAGTCGGTCGTTAGGGAAAAGAAAACCAGTAAGATGCGGCCTGAATCATAAAAATCAATGCCTGGCTAACGATTTAACCGAGATATCGACCTATAGGCTAACGTAGTCAGTAGCAAGCAACGCCGCTGCAACGCTGGTCAACAGCGCATACCATGGGAAACAGTAAAGAAGGTAGAAAGCAGAAAAAGGTGGAGCGGGAAATGAGAAGGCGACTGGTTGGTATTCCTGCAGGCTGGCATTCCAGCTTGCAACCCAACCACGCTAGAAGATCAAAAAACGATGGAGCGGGAAACGAGATTCGAACTCGCGACCCTCGCCTTGGCAAGGCGATGCTCTACCACTGAGCTATTCCCGCCTATCGAGAGGAAGCAAGCAAGTGGCGTCCCATAGGGGGTTCGAACCCCTGTTACCGCCGTGAAAGGGCGGTGTCCTGGACCACTAGACGAATGGGACGCATGGAGCGGGAAACGAGATTCGAACTCGCGACCCTCGCCTTGGCAAGGCGATGCTCTACCACTGAGCTATTCCCGCATAGCTTGCATACTACGTTAAACCGGAAGTGGCGTCCCATAGGGGGTTCGAACCCCTGTTACCGCCGTGAAAGGGCGGTGTCCTAGACCACTAGACGAATGGGACGCATAGAGCGGAAAATCATGAGTCGATCGGACTGGCATGCCAGCTCGCAACCCCTTTTACCAACTCTTTACCAGCCTTGCTACCGAAACGATGCTTGGAGCGGGAAACGAGATTCGAACTCGCGACCCTCGCCTTGGCAAGGCGATGCTCTACCACTGAGCTATTCCCGCTTATACACCAATCCGGTACTCGATGAGAAAGTGGCGTCCCATAGGGGGTTCGAACCCCTGTTACCGCCGTGAAAGGGCGGTGTCCTGGACCACTAGACGAATGGGACGCAGTGCCTTGCCTCGTCGAGGTGGCGCGTATATTAATTAGCCTTGCCGAGGCTGTCAAGCGCAAGGACGCCCGCTTCGCTATCGCCATGAGATTTGGCAATGTACCCGTAATTCCCCCACTCTCTTTGGGTAAGCACGGGCAATATCTACACCTAGCGTCACCAGCCAATCAACGGGAGGACACCATGCGCAAGAAACTCGAGAAGAGCGATGCCGAATGGCGCGAACAGCTCACCCCAGAGCAGTACCAGGTGACACGCGAGAAAGGGACGGAGCCACCCTTCAGCGGTGAGTATCAGGTGAATGACGAACAGGGCATCTACCATTGCGTGTGCTGTGGTGCCGCGCTATTCGAAAACGAGCATAAGTTCGATGCAGGCTGCGGCTGGCCCAGTTTCGATCGTCCGTTGGGTCGGGAAGCCGTGGAGGAACACTTTGATGACTCACACGGCATGCGTCGTACAGAAGTGGTGTGCTCACGCTGCGATGCCCACCTGGGCCATGTCTTTCCCGACGGCCCTCAGCAGACCACGGGGTTGCGCTACTGTATCAATTCCGTAGCACTGACCTTTCATTCCGGCGAATAGACACCTAACCGCGTTGATGGCGCCGATCTGCTAAGATGGGCGCCCTTTTCATCGCTATCGGTACAAGGTGACGCCATGCTCGGTTGGTATCCGGGACACATGAACAAGGCACGCCGCCAGATCAAGGAGGCATTGCCAGAGATAGACGTCGTGCTGGAAGTGCTCGACGCCCGCCTACCCTACTCCAGCGCCAATCCCATGCTCGCCGATCTGACCGAGCACAAGCCGGTGCTCAAGCTTCTGTCGCGGGCCGACCTGGCCGACCCCGCGCGCACCGAGGAGTGGGTCGCCCACTTCGATGCCCTGGAAGGCACCCGCGCCCTGGCAGTAACCACCACCCAGGCTCGTGAACTCAAGCGTATTCCCAAGCTATGCCACGAGCTGGCCGGCCAGGTACGCGCCGACCGCGATGTTCGCGTCATGGTCATGGGCATTCCCAACGTCGGCAAGTCGACGCTGATCAACGGGCTTGCCGGCCGCAAGATCGCCAAGACAGGCAACGAACCAGCGGTGACCAAGCGTCAGCAGAAAATTCGCATTGAAGGACGCATCGCCCTGATCGACACGCCAGGAGTGCTGTGGCCGAAAATCGAGAACCAGGCCAGCGCCTACCGCTTGGCTGCCAGCGGCGCAATCCGCGACACGGCCATCGATTATCTGGATGTTGCCATCGTTGCCGCGGCTGAACTGGCCAAGCGTTACCCCGAGGCGTTGACCAGTCGCTTCAAGCTCAAGGAACTGCCTCCCTATACGCCCGCCCCCCAGGCAGCCGATGTCGAAGCCGACGGCCCACGCCGGATCGATTTGCTGGCTCTGGCCGGCTTCGACGGGCAAGCCATCGTCAGGGAAATCGCCAGCAAACGCGGCGGCTTGCGTGCCGGAGGCGAGGTAGACATGCATCGCGGTGCGGAAGTTCTGTTGCATGAACTGCGTGATGGCAAGTTAGGCCGCCTGACACTCGAGACGCCGAGCGACATTCCTCCGCCCGAAAGCCATGACGACGACCAGGAAAGTGCCCCCGTCTGAACGGTATTTGCCCTTTGGCACTACCTCTGCCGCGTTATATGCTGTGCTTCGCCGCACACAGCCGGTATTGGCACGAACTCTTTGATTTGCCGTCCCTCACCGTACGGCTAACGGAATCCCAATGGACACCCCGACCACTCTCAGGAAATCGCACAAGCTCGACAACGTCTGCTATGACATTCGCGGCCCGGTGCTCGACCACGCCAAGCGTCTCGAGGATGAAGGCCAGCGCATCTTGAAGCTCAATATCGGCAATCCGGCCCCTTTCGGGTTCGAGGCACCGGAAGAAATTCTCCAGGATGTGATGCGCAACCTGCCGACCGCACAGGGCTATTGTGATTCCAAAGGCCTTTACTCGGCGCGCAAGGCGATCATGCAGGAGTGTCAGCGCAAGCAGATTCCCGGCGTCGGCATCGAAGACATCTATATCGGCAATGGCGTATCCGAGCTGATCGTGATGGCCATGCAGGCCCTGCTCAACGACGGTGACGAGGTGCTGATTCCAGCTCCCGATTACCCGCTGTGGACCGCGGCCGCCAACTTGTCCGGTGGACGTCCCGTTCATTACTTGTGCGATGAGCAGGCGGATTGGGCGCCGGATCTCACCGATATTCGCAACAAGATCACCTCGCATACGCGGGCCATGGTATTGATCAATCCCAACAATCCCACCGGCGCCGTTTACCCCCCGTCCGTGGTCAGGGAGTTATTGAGCATCGCCCGCGAACATAACCTGGTGGTGTTCTCCGACGAGATCTACGACAAGATCCTTTACGATGATGTCGAGCACGTGTCCACCGGCGCGCTGGCCGAAGAGGATCAGCTGGTCGTTACTCTTAATGGCCTATCAAAAAGCTACCGCTGTGCCGGGTTTCGCTCGGGCTGGATGATTTTGTCGGGCAATGTCGCCAAGCAACAGGCTCGGGATTACATCCAAGGTCTGAACATGCTGGCCTCGATGCGCTTGTGCGCCAATGTGCCAGCCCAGCATGCCATTCAAACTGCCCTGGGCGGTTACCAGTCGATCAATGACCTAGTATTGCCGGGTGGGCGGCTGCGAGCCCAGCGCGACATCACCTACGAAAAGCTCAATGCCATTCCGGGCGTCTCTTGCACCAAGCCCAAAGGCGCGCTCTATGCCTTTCCCAAGCTTGATCCGGCGATATTCAATATCCAGGACGACCAGAAGCTAGTCCTTGATCTGTTGTTGCAGGAAAAGATTCTGTTGGTGCAGGGCACGGCTTTCAACTGGCCCGAGCCGGACCATGTGCGCATCGTCACCCTCCCTTGGGCGGATCAGCTGGAGGACGCCCTGGACCGTTTCGCACGCTTTCTCTCCCGCTACCGCCAATGAAGACACTCCACCCAATCGTTGGGTAAGCGATTGAAACTCGGCCGCCCGGGACGCATCTAAGTGGCCAACAAGGATTTGAATTTCCCCTGGTTTCCTGACTACTGAGGGTTTACTACATGATGCGCATCATCCTGTTTCTCGCCACCAACCTGGCCGTCGTGCTGGTGGCGAGCATCACGCTGCGCCTGCTTGGCGTCGAGCCATACTTGCAGGCCAATGGGCTGAACATGAACAGCCTACTGATCTTCTGCTTCGTCTTCGGCATGGCAGGCTCGCTGGTATCGCTGTTCCTGTCCAAGAAGATGGCCAAGTGGAGTACGAAAACTCAGGTCATCGAACAACCGCGCGATGCCAACGAGCAATGGCTAGTCAATACCGTGGCCGAACTGGCTCGCGACGCCGGCATCAAGACACCGCAAGTAGGTATTTTCCCGGCCCAGCAATCCAACGCCTTCGCCACCGGCTGGAACAAGAACGATGCGCTGGTCGCCGTCTCGGTCGGTTTGCTCAATCGCATGCGTCCCGAGGAGATCCGGGCGGTGCTGGCCCATGAGATTGGTCACGTCGCCAATGGCGACATGGTGACCCTGGCGCTGATTCAGGGCGTGCTCAACACCTTTGTGATGTTCTTCGCACGTGTCGTTGCCCAGTTGCTGGACAGCTTCCTGCGCCGTGATGACAACGAGGGCCTGGGATTCATGGGCTACTTCGCCGTGGTCATCGTCGCCGAGATCGTCTTCGGCCTGATTGCCTCGATCATCGTCGCCTGGTTTTCGCGCTTCCGTGAATACCGCGCCGATGCATCCGGTGCCAAGTTGGCTGGTTCAGGCGCGATGATCAATGCCCTGGCCCGCCTCAAGGCGGAAACACAGATGCCCAACCAGATGCCGGATACTCTCACGGCCTTCGGCATTACGGCTGGCCAGTCGCGCAAGATCATGGAACGCCTCTTCTCCAGTCACCCACCACTGGATGACCGTATCCGTGCACTAAAGGAATCAGCGTACCGCCAATAGATCGATACGCTTCATCATCCTGCCAGCCCCCGCCTTTTGGTGGGGGCTTTTTGGTTTACGCCTAATCACTTCGCCAGCACGTGATGACTCGCCTATCGCACCTGCAGCCACACTCACCGAGCCCGACCCGGCAGGGGGACGTTATGACCGCCAGTGTAAGACTAACGTCTAACATCTTGAACTAAAGTCTAACAAGGCGCATGCTATATGCATACTTCACGCCTAAAGGGGTCTCAACATGGCTACCCAGACCGTCACAACTGCTCAACCTTCTCTGTTCAAGCGCATTGGCAAGAAAGCCTACCGTGTGTTGGCACTCATGACCGAAGGTGCATATCAGAGTTATCAGGCTCAGCGGGCTCCTTACTACAGCACGATCTAAATGCTTGCTGGCCCAGGATGGCGATATTTTTATCAGCCATAGCGACCAGTTAGGCAAGCTGCCTGAGCCAAAGCCCTGCCACATTTGAACAGACGCCCAAGGCCTGGATACTGTACTGCACAGGGTCCAGGCCTTTTTGCGTCATATGATTGTGTAGCCATGCCTCCAGAGCGACGCATTTGTCACCTGCTATATGACGGGGCCCTGCCCAACCCTATCAGGACATGATGTTGTTAGCGCATCACCTGCAGCGTGTTGAGCTTGTCGTTGCGCACCTTTCACCTGACTCATCTCTCAGCTTGGGTTAGTGCGAATTTTCCAGTGCAGCTCCGTGGCTGCGGGCCAGTCCTTATAGTTCCAACATTCCGCTAAGCTGTCTTTACTGCTCCATATTGCCACTATCGTCGTATTACTAGACAAAATCATATGTATTACAAATACAGAACAACGATAATGGAGCGCAGCAATGATTGTGGATTTGAGGACCTATACCATGGTTCCGGGGCGCCTCAAGGCATTTCTCGAACTTTATGAGAAGGAAGGCCTGCCCATTCAGCTGAAACATCTGGGCAACCTGTTGGGTTATTTTGTCACCGAAACGGGTACGCAGAATCAGGTAGTGCATTTGTGGGGCTACGAGAGCGCTGCAGATCGCGAACGCCGCCGAACGGCCATGGAGAACGATCCCGACTGGATCGCTTACCGCCGCAAAAGTGCAGAAGCCGGCAACGTACAACACCAGACTAACAAGTTGCTGCGCTCGACCAGCTTCTCCCCCCTCTAGCTCTCAGTGACGAGGCCGCGCGTGAACGATCTCCCGAACCAGCCGCCTATGCGCAGCGGAGCCAGAATCCTTGTTGATGCGCTCTTGGCTAATGGCGTTACACGTGCCTTCGCTGTGCCTGGCGAAAGCTATTTATCCGTGTTGGACGCCCTGTACGACAGCCAGGATCAGCTCAGCTTGACGACGTGCCGCCATGAGAGCGGCGCCGCCAACATGGCCGAAGCGTATGGGAAGCTGACCAATAAGCCAGGTATCTGCTTCGTCACTCGTGGGCCCGGTGCGACCCATGCCAGCATCGGCATACACACTGCCCGTCAGGACTCGACCCCGATGATCCTGTTTATCGGGCAAGTTGCCCGCGAGATGCGTGAACGGGAGGCATTCCAGGAAATAGATTATCGCCAGATGTTTGGTTCGGTGGCCAAGTGGGCCACCGAAGTGGAAGACGCAAGGCGTCTTCCTGAGGTCATTGCCAGGGCATTCCAGACCGCCATCAGCGGACGCCCCGGGCCGGTGGTGGTGGCATTGCCAGAGGACATGCTAGACGACGCCGTTGCCGTTCATGATGCGTCACCTGCCCAGCGCATCCCTATCTGCCCACATGAATCATCGATGCAGAACTTGGCGAGCCTGCTGGCCGGCGCGCAGCGTCCCCTCATGATCGTGGGCGGCGGCGGCTGGAGCCAGGCGACTGGTGACGCGATCCGGCATGTGGCAGAACAGCACCATATCCCCATCCTGGCTTCCTTTCGCTGTCAGGACTTCATCGACAACGACTCATCGGCCTATGTCGGCCGGCTTGGGTTGGGTGCGCCGCCTTATGCCAACGCTCTGGTCAAGGAGGCCGACCTAGTCATTGCTCTGGGCGCCCGGCTTGGTGAAGCCACAACCCAAGGCTACACACTACTGATACCGCCGAGTCCGCAGCAGTCCCTTGTCCATGTGCATGCCGACAGTAGCGAGCTGGGGCGGGTCTACCAAGCCAGGCTGCCGATCAATGCCACATCGCCGGAGTTCGCCGAGGCCTTGCAGCGGCTTGCCGTGACTGGCGACGAAACACGTCGGGCATACCTGAAAGCCGCACGTCAGGCCTACGAAGCCTATGCCGAGCCCCAGTTCAGCGAACAGGGCCTGGACATGCAAAGCGTTCTGGAGGTTTTCACACGCCTGTTGCCGGACGACACGCTATATACCAACGGCGCTGGCAACTACACGCTCTGGTTGCAGCTCTATATCCGCTTTCACAGGTATCGAACGCAAGTAGCCCCCACCAGCGGTGCCATGGGCTATGGAATTCCCGCTGCCATTGCTGCCCAGCTCGTTTACCCAGAACGCAAGGTCGTGGCGTTTGGCGGCGATGGCTGCGCGATGATGAGCATTCAGGAACTTGCGACCGCACATATGGAAGGCTTGCCCGTTATCTTCGTGGTAGTGAACAACGCCAGCTACGGCACGATTCGCATGCATCAGGAACGGCGGTTCCCGGGGCGCGTCTCGGGCACCTCTCTGGTCAACCCCGACTTCGTCACGCTGGCCAAAGGATTTCATCTACACGCGGAGCTCATTGAGCATAACTTTCAACTTCCCGAGGCCATCGCACGCTGCGTGGAGCACGCTGGTCCATCACTGCTGGAGATTCGTCTTCCTCACGACGCTCCTGCGACGCCACCCAGACACTGAGCGAGTCGAACGACATGTTCAAAGTTACGCAGCCCAAGCAGATCACATAACAAGAACAGATAGCTCGTCCCGTAACCCACGGGCAAATCACCTACAACGCACGTGTTCAAAAACAATCCGGAGGTAGGAATATGTTTCAACCACGCCTGACACAACTCGGCATGGCACTCGCCATCACCGTGTCCGCCACAGCCACCCAGGCTGCCGATTTTCCCACTCGCGATATTCGCGTCATTGTACCCTGGGGTGCCGGCGGCGGCACTGACGGTATCGTGCGCAAGATCACCAATATCGCGGAGGAATCGCTGCCTGTCTCGACCTATGTCGAGAACATCGAAGGCGGCATGAGCGCCACCGGCCTGCTGCAATTGATGAAGGCCCGCCCCGACGGCCATACGCTCGGGGCCCTGACTTATGACAGCGTTGTCACCGTGCCTTGGCAAGGCATGCTGCCCGGTTACAGCCTCGATCAGTTGAAGCTGGTCGCGCGGATTACCAGCGAGCCGGATGCCGTCATTGTTCCCGACGACTCCGAGTATCAAACCATTCAAGGTTTGATCGATGCGGCGAAATCAGCACCGGGAGAAATCCGTGTAGGTCTGCAGAACATGGGCTCACGTACTCACCTGACCCTCCTGCAGTTGCAGGACGAGGCCGGCGTCGAGTTCAAGGTCATAGCCTATCCAGGCGGGGCCGCACCGCAGAAAGAAGCCCTGCTCAATGGTGAGGTCGATTTCGTGGTGACCAGTCTCGGCGACTTTGCGCCATTGATCGAGGCTGGTGACGCGCGCGGTCTGGTCGAGTTCTCGGACCAGCAGAATGAAGCCTTCCCCAACGTACCCCCGGCCACTGAAGCAGGGCTGGAACTGCAGATGGGTAGCTTCATCGTCCTGGCCGTGCCTGCCCGTACACCGGACGAGGCTGTGGAGACCTTGGAGTCGGCTTACAAGGAAGCCTACGAGAGCGAGGCCTTCCAGGAGTGGCTACCCAAGGTCGGTGTCGCGCCGAGTTGGCTGGGTAGCGAAGAGGTGACACAGTGGGCCGAGGAAACCCAGGAGACCCTCTTCGCCACGATGGACGAGCTCGCCGAACAGGGCCTGCTCGAGAAATAAGCCGGTTCCCCGCCGCAGCTCCTGCTGCGGCGGGAGCGAATCCTACGGAGAAAGCCATGTCGCTGCCTACACGCCTTCGCGACGGCCGGTTGCTCGTCCCCGTCGCTCTGCTCATCCTGACAACGATCTACTTTATCGAAGCCGTACAGATGGGACCGCCGATTCGTGACGGCAACATGACCGTCTCGTTCTTTCCCCTGGCCATCGCCTTCATTATGTTCCTTGCCATCGCCGGCGTACTCTGGCGTATCTTCCAGACACCCAGCGACACAGACCAGTCCGCTGAGTCCCATGAGGACAAGCGACGTTTAGGCCCCTTATGGGTCGCCCTGCTGACGGGGTTGTATATTTTCGCCTTTTCCTACATCGGCTATTTCGTCGCTACAGCGATATATGTATTCGCCCTGACGATGCTCTTCGGAGAAGGCGCCAAAGGGCTGCCAGTCAAGCTAGTAGCCACCCTGATTATCACCGTATGCGGCTATCTCCTGTTCGAAGTAGCTTTCCAGGTCCGTCTACCGACCCTGTGGAGTTAGTGACTCATGGACTTTTTCTTTGGCATCCTCAACGGCTTTGCAGCACTGGCCGATCCAGAAATCCTGCTGTACATGGTCGGCGGTTTCCTCATTGGTACGTTCTTCGGCGCCGTACCGGGACTTACCTCGGTCCTGGCCATCGCCCTGCTGCTTCCCCTGACCTACAGCCTGGATGTGACGACCGCCCTGGTAGCCTGTGCGAGCATCTTCATGGCGGGTATGTGCAGCGGCAGCATTACGGCAACGACCATCAATATTCCCGGCGCACCGGCCTCGATGATGACCGCCATCGAAGGCTACCCCATGCAACAGCGGGGCGAAGGCGCCAAGGCACTGGGCCATGCAGCGCTGGCCTCGATGATCGGTGGCTCCATCGGCGCCTTGCTGCTGATGCTTATCGCCCCGCTGGCCGCCGACGCCGCGTTGCTCATCCGCACACCCGGCAAGTTCTCGCTGATCGCCTTCGCGCTGGTCGTGATCATTATTTCCCAGCAGAAGTCGATCTCCAAGGGCCTGATCACGACCATGCTCGGTCTCATGATCGCCACGATAGGTATCGACGTCATGCAGCCCATGGCGCGCTTTACCTTCGGCACTGGTGTACTGGTTCAGGGCATCGACATGATGCCGCTCATCATCGGAACCTTTGCCGTTAGCGAGCTTCTGGTCCAGGCAAATAACCGACACAATCGCACTGTCGACCCCAACCAGGTCGAGGCGCCGCCCGTACGTCGTCGTGACTTTATTCCGCCACTCAGCGAAATCCGCGAAATCGGAATGTATCGGTATTTGAAGTCCGCCGTGATCGGTTACCTGGTAGGCACACTCCCCGGCGCCGGAGGCTCCATGGCTGCGTTCGTGTCCTATGCGGAAGCCATGCGTTCCTCCAAGCATCCGGAGCGCTACGGTAAAGGCAACCCTGAAGGTATCGCCGCAGCAGAAAGCTCCAATAACGCCATGTGCAGCGGGGCCTTCGTGCCGATGCTGACTTTCGGAATTCCCGGCGACCCAACCACGGCGATCGTGCTAGGTGTACTGGTCATCAATGGCCTGCAACCGGGGCCGCAGTTCATGGACTCCCAGCTTAGCCTGGTCGCCCCCATGTTCGCCGCCCTGCTGATCAGCGCCCTGGTCCTGGTCCCCCTGACACTCTATCTGCTTGGCCCCTACTTCTTGCGTATCGTCTCCATCCGGCGGGATGTGTTGTACTCCAGCATCGCGGTGATCGCCCTGGTGGGAAGTTATGTGGCTACGTATTCGGCGTTTCAGATGACCTTGGCGCTCCTGTTCGGGATTCTGGCGTACTTTCTGCGCAAGCAGGCGTACCCGACGGTTTGCCTGTTGCTGGGCTTCGTGCTCGGGCCTAGCCTGGAGGAGTACTGTCGTCGGGCGCTATCGATCAGCGATGGTAATCCGATGATCTTCCTGACCAGCCCCGACAGCCTGTTCTTCCTGGCGCTGACAGGGGTGTTCTTCTACTTCATGGTTATCCGCAAGCCCAAGGCCGCCCCGGTGCCGGGCTGATCCTGTCCCGCGGCCTACGTGGACGCGGGATCCATCTTCTCAGTCTGCCCAGACCTGGACGCCTTGACGCACTCGGAACGAGCCCCTGAACCTGTCGAAAGGCACTCAGACGCTTCGGCTGTAGACCTCATATCGTTGCAAAAAGATAAAGGCTGACATGAACACTCACCGTTGAGGTGGCTACAGTTGCCAGTGCGTGTTTTCAAGCGTGCGTAATTTCCGGAACTCTTCAGACAATAAGGAGTTTGTCATGAGCGACACCGGACTCCAGGTCTTCGACAGGACGCTGCACACGACCCATATCTGGCTCGACGAGATCATGGAGGATACTCAGGTCAGCCGGCAGACAGCATGGCACGAACTAGGCGCTGTACTGAGGTGCTTACGGGATCGGCTGCCTCTACCCTTGGCGGTCAATCTCGGCGCACAACTCCCCCTACTGATCAGAGGAAGCTATTACGAACGCTGGCAGCCATCCGATCAGCCAGACAGGATACGGACTCGAGAGGAGTTCTTGCAGCAGATCGATGACGAACTCGCCAAGACCAGCCAGGAAACCGATACGACGGACGCGGTACGGGCCGTCTTTGCAACGCTCTCGACCCATGTCGATCCTGGCCAGATAGACAAGGTCAAGGAGGTACTTCCCAAGCCGATTCGGGCCTTGTGGTAAACGAAGGCGATTCAGACCTGCTTCAATGAAAGGGTGTGACTGCCACAAAACAGGGAGTCACACCCTTACATTATTTGTTTGCTAGTTTCAGCTTGAAGCCGAAACCTTCGATGGCGTCTCGTAGTCCGGCATTGTTCTTCTTCAAGTCGACTCGCAGGGTGGAGAACTCCCGGCGAACCGGATACTCAGCCCGGTAGCGATCGAACCCTGCTGCCATGCCGAGACGACGGCGGTACCTTTCGAAACCGACCATGTCCCGGCGCACGTCATAACAGGCCCGCACACATAGCGCCAAGGCTTCCAACGGTGGTGCCCAGGCTGTGAGTACGACTTTATGCAGCCAAGGCTCGGGCTTGATCTGCCCAAGTTTGCGTCGCGCAGGCAAGCCGAAATGCTCCATCAATGCTTGATAGACCAGTTCAGTGCCACGCATCTTGCCATCCAGGCTATGGCCAGCAATGTGTGGAGTGGCGATGTCGACCAAGGAATAGAGCGCTTCATCAATGGCCGGCTCGCTTTCCCACACATCGAGCACCGTACGCAGGTCACCGCGACTCTCCAATCGCTGACGAAGAGCGGCGTTATCCAGGCAAGCCCCCCTACCGGCATTGATCAAAACGGTTCCCGGTTTGAGCGACTCGATGCGTGCCGCGTCCATGAGATGGTGGGTAGGATGGTCGCCGTCGCGAACCAGCGGCGTATGCAGGCAGAGGATATCCGCCTGTTCGATCAGAGTATCAAGGTCGACAAAATCCGTGCGCCCTTCCGCCTCGGCACGTGGTGGATCGCAGACCAGGCAACGAGCGTCGAGTTCCTGGAGGCGCTGCCAAAGCCGGTTGCCCACGTTGCCGGCCCCGACGATACCTACGGTGCGCTTGGCCAAGGCAAAGTCATCTTCTTCGGCCAGCATCAACAGGCAGGAGAGGACATAATCAACGACAGAATCGGCGTTGCTGCCCGGGGCACTGGCAAAGGCGATGCGCCTGTCGCGTAGATAGTCGAGATCGATATGATCCGTGCCGATGGTACAGGTCCCTACAAACTTGACGCGGGAGCCTTCCAGCAGCTCCGCATTCACCGGCGTGATCGAGCGCACAATGAGTATGTCCTTGTCGCGGACGGCCTCGCGCGTCATCTCACGCCCGGGCATGCGGGTTATTTCGCCCAGATCGGCGAAAAATTCCTCGGCCAACGGAACGTTCTGGTCCACTAGAATGCGCATGGGATGTTTCGCTCCTTGTTCGTGGCCGGCGGGCGGTTACAATGACGCTGGTCATCTTAGGCTGCGCTACCGATAGCGACAAGCCATGTTATTTCAGGAGCCATCGTGATCGTCCGCTGGGAAAGTGAACACGACTACGTCCTCGTGCATGTCCATCAGGACATGTTCGGTGATTGGATATTCAGTCGCGCCTGGGGCCAGATAGGCACGCAGTTCGGCGGGCTCAAGCACCAGTTGGCTGACGACTATGGCCAGGCCATGATGTGGCTCGACGACGTGGATCACATCCAGTCCTCGCGCGGCTTTCGCAAAGTGCTGGAGACTAGCGAGGATAGCCCCGAAGGGCGCGATGCCGTTCGCCAATTGTCGCTATTGGGGCTCTGAGGTCATTTCAGGAAGCGACGCCCCCGAACCAGCCGCGCTCCCGGCTGGCCGGTTCCGGCATAGGCTCCAGTCTCATCATGCCGAATGGCAAGCAGCCCTCTCGTCTCGAGCCAGGCTGCCAATCGTTCATGCTCGAAGCCTCTCTCGAGCTCGTTGCCCCACTCGTCACTAAGCACAGGGATGCGTGCCCCGTAGCGCGCCAGTAACGCCTCGTCTTCAGCGATGTCGATGTGTTCTAGAAGAATGTCGGCACACCCCATGCGCCCTAGCTCGGTCTCCAGCCGCTCACATAAATAGCAACCTAGCGTGGTGTAAAGCCTCAGCCGCGTCATGTCGATTCCCGGTGACGGATGAGAAAGCAATGATGCAGATTCAGGCGGCGCTGAAAATCCGGGTCGAAGGTGCGGGAAGTGATGTCCTCCATTGCATAACGCTGAATTAATGCCTCATCGAGTTGGAAACGACGTTGGTTATTGGAGAATACCAGCGTACCACCCGGTGCCAGGCGTGCCATGGCAAGATTCACCAGCCGCGCATGGTCGCGCTGGATGTCTAGCGTGCCTTCCATACGCTTGGAGTTGGAGAACGTCGGCGGATCAAGGAAAATCAGGTCGAATTCGCTGCCTGCGGTTTCCAGCCATCGTAGACAGTCGTCACGGATCACTCGGTGGCGGCTGGGGTCGAGCCGATTGAGCGACAGGTTATCGCGTGCCCACTCCAGGTAAGTGTTGGATAGATCGACGCTGACACTATCGCTAGCGCCCCCGAGCGCTGCCTGCACTGTGGCCGTGCCGGTATAACAGAACAGGTTGAGGAAGCGCTTGCCCTCGGCCATCTGCCCTAACAGCCGCCTCACCGGGCGATGATCGAGAAACAGGCCAGTATCGAGGTAATCCTGCAGGTTGACCCATAGCAGCGCCTTGCCCTCACGCACTTGAAAGCGCTCGCCGCTGCTGTCGCGCTTCTCGTACTGTGCTTTTCCCGCCTGTCGCTCCCGCTGCTTGAAATAGACCAGCTCTGGACGTACTCCAAGCACCCCGGGAAGCACTTCAAGCGCATCCATCAGGCGGCGCTGAGCCTGGGCAGGGTTGATTGACCGGGGCGGGGCATATTCCTGCACGTGCACGCGATCACCGTAGACATCCACGGCCAGTGCGTACTCAGGCATGTCCGCATCGTATACGCGGTAACAAGTCTCGCCGCTCTGCTTGAGCCATTTACGCAGCCGCTTACGGTTCTTTTCCAGCCGGTTGGCGAACATCTGGGCACCTTCGGAGCGCTTGCTGCCCGTCTCCTGCAGGCCCTCTGCCGGTTGAGCCGACGCCTCGGGAACGGAAATCAACAGTAGCTTGCAGTCCAGCGGCCCATTCTTGAAGGCATACTGCTTTTCAGCACGCAGTCCGGTACGGTGTCCCAGATCGGGATTGGCCGTAAAAAGCGCCACTGACCAACCAGGAAACGCGGTACGCGCACGTTCGCCCAGGGCCGCATATAGCGGAACCAGCTCGGGAAGTTCGCCGATGCGCTCCCCATAGGGAGGGTTGGTCATGATCAACCCTGGCCGCTCGATGCCAGTGGGTTGCTTGAGTTCGGCTACTGCCCCTCCCTGGAAGTCGATCAGTGCCGGAATGCCGGCTCGCATGGCATTGGCCTTGGCGGCGGACAGCGCCTGAGGACTAATATCGAGACCATACAGGCGTGACTTGATGCGACGGCGGCCAAGGCTGGCCCTTGCTTCGGCCTCGCGCTTGAGCTCACGCCACACAGCCTGGTCATGCCCCGCCCAGCCTTGGAATCCATAGCGCTCCCGATGCAGTCCGGGGGCCATGTCTGCCGCCATCAGCGCCGCCTCGATGACCAGCGTACCCGAGCCGCACAAGGGGTCGATCAACGGCTCGCCCCGGCGAGCACGTTCGGGCCAGCCGGCACGCAATAGCAATGCGGCCGCCAAGTTCTCCTTGAGCGGCGCATGCCCCTGCTCCTTGCGGTAACCACGCTGGTGCAAGCTGTCGCCTGACAAGTCGATTCCCAAGGTCAATCGACCGCGATGCAGGTGGGCATAAATACGCAGATCAGGCTGTCGCAGGTCGACATTGGGGCGCTCGCGCCCCACCGCCTGCAATGCATCGACGATGCCATCCTTGACCGTCTGTGCCCCGAAGCGGGTATGACGGATCTGGGCCGACTGACCATGAAAATCCACCGCGAGACTCACCCCGGGCATGACATGGCTCGCCCAGTCGATTTTTCTGGCGGCCCCATGCAGATCTTGGGGAGCTTCTACGCCCTCCTCCTGCACAAGGCGGAGAATGACGCGGTTGGCTAGGCGGGACCACAGACAGACGCGATAGGCTACATCGAGCGAGGCATTGAGATGTACCCCGGCAACGGTCGTCTTGACGATCTCACCGCCCAGCGCGGCGATTTCTTCGGCAAGGAGTGTTTCCACCCCCTTGGGGCAAGTGACGAAGAATGAGGCCATCTTGGCGGACTGGGATACTGTCATAAGTAAAAGACTCCGGGATCACGCCAGCATGATCCTTTGATTTCAATCATGTAACCGTTAGGTAACGTTTTGTTTACAAAACGCGACTCGACAAATCTGGTCATTCTGAACTAGTAATTAAATCAGTAGCTACTGATGACACGCATGCGTTCTGTCCATGGGCCCTATGGGTTGCGACGGCAATATCTGCAATGACGCCAAGCGTATTGCACGACGTGTTTCGCCTTCGCAAAGTCTCGATATCCAAATCGGTTCTTCAAAGAGGCCATCCGATGAAACGACAGAAACGTGATCGCTTCCAGCGTGCTTATGTTCACGGCTACAAGGCCGGTATCACTGGTCGCTCTCGTGACGATTGTCCCAGTCAGGACGTGAATCTGCGTGAGTACTGGATGAGCGGTTGGCGTGAAGGTCGTGGGGATCATTGGGCCGGCATGACCGGCGTCTCCGGACTGCACAAAAACCCCATGGTCATGTGACCCATCCGAATGCTCACCGTTTCACCGGTTGTCGGAACCCCCGCTACCGGCATGTGCTTCGGTGAAGGATGACACCCTTCAAGGCCCGCCTGCATAGCGGGCCTTTCTGTTTTCCATCCGACTACCCCTTTTCAATCAAACCTTAAGCGCCTTCGCACATTCGGCAACCAGCGCAGGCCCGCGATAGATGAAGCCCGAGTACAGTTGCACCAGGTCCGCACCGGCGTCGCGCTTGCCATGGGCTGTCTCGCCACTGTCGATCCCCCCGACGCCAATGATCGGCATCGAAGGCAAATGGCGACGCAAGGCGCGAACCACTGTATTGGAGGGTTCGAATACCGGCCTGCCCGACAATCCCCCTTGCTCTTCGGCATTCGGCAAACCAATCACGGCATCTCGTGACACCGTAGTATTGGTGGCGATCACGGCATCGATACCGTTGGCCTTCAAGGCCTTGGCCACAAGGGCGGTCTCGTTGTCATCCATGTCAGGAGCAATTTTGACCGCGAGCGGGACGCGTCGTCCACTTTCCCGGTCGAGCCGGGAGCATTGCTCACGCAGTGCACCAAGCAAGTTGTCCAGATGCTCACCGAACTGCAGGTTTCTCAATCCGGGGGTATTGGGCGAGGAAATGTTCACAGCCACATAATGGGCATGAGCGTGTACCCGCTGCAGGCAGATCGTGTAATCGTCTACGGCCCGCTCGACCGGCGTCGTCAGATTCTTGCCGATGTTGATACCAATGATTCCATCGTAATGACTGCGTTGCACGTTACGCACCAGATGATCCACACCGGCGTTATTGAAGCCCATGCGATTGATGATGGCACCCTGCTCGGGCAGGCGGAACAGGCGGGGCTTGGGATTGCCCGGCTGAGGCTTGGGCGTGACCGTCCCCACCTCGACGAAGCCGAACCCAAGGGCACCCAGGGCATCAAGATGATCGGCATTCTTGTCCAGCCCGGCTGCAAGCCCCACCCTGTTGGGAAACTTAAGGCCCATGATTTCCACTGGGTCATCGACTCGTGCCTGCGTGCCGGTCAACCGTAGGCGATGAATCGCATCCAGCATGGAAAGGGAAAATCCATGAGCGGTTTCGGCATCCAAACGGAACAGCAGTGAACGAACAAGGGAATACATGGGCAACTCGGCAGCGGCGAAGAAAAACGCCGAGAGTATAACGCAAGCGCCCCGCCAGGCTTAGTGTCCTTGGAACGATGAACACTCACACAGGCAGGGCACAGGATATCGGGTATACGCTTACTGGGTATCGAGCTGCTGGATACGTAACGTGTAGTTGTTCACGCCACTGCTGGCGCTACCGAACTTTTGACCATTCACCCAAACGGTATAGCGACCCGGTTGCAGACGTGTGCGAATGGCGAAGTCGCCTTCGAACCCCGAGGCCTTGTCACTAGCCACTACCTTGCCTTGCTCATCGAGAATCCTGGCTTCGAGACGATACTCGGTTTCACGAGCAGAAAAGGTGGAGCTGGTAACGGAAACAGTGCCAGCCTCGACGACATCGAAGTTCAGCACCTCGCCACGGGTCCGGATATCGATGTCGGCCACGATTTCATCGAAAGCCGCCGGCATGGCCTCTGCCTTCGACGTCTCCATCGCCTGAGTGGCGGAGGATTCCGGCGAAGACGCGGCGCCAGCCGTAGACTGCGAGCCGCCAGCATTGGCCCCAGCAGGCTCGTTGGCCACGCGTGGCGCAGCAATGGCGGCAACTGCATCGCTGTCCACAAAAGCCGTGGTGCGTCCGTCACGCCCCGGCCCGCCGAAGCGAATCCCCAATCCGCCGTCAATACCACTTTGCTTGCTGCTCAATTGGCGCCCTTGGTCATCAAGCCCCGCCACTTCGATGTTATAGCTATTACCCCCTGCACTCTCAGAGCCGAACTTGTGTCCTGTAACCTGTAACGTGTAGTCACCTGGCTCGAGTTGCTCGACCAAGCGCAACCCGCCGTTTTTCCCCAGCCCTTGGCCACGCGCCATGACATTGCCCTGCTCGTCGAGGACAACAGCCGAAATCCGGTAATCGTTCGAAGCGCCCGGCAAGGTGCTGCTGGTGAAGGCATACTGACCAGCCTTATCGACCGTGAACGCATGCTCATGCGTTCCTCCAAAACCGAAGCTCTGGCTGCGCGCGTCGGTACGCGACGTGAAATACTTGCTCATGTCGACCTTGTCAGCGGCCTCCCGGGCGCGTTGCAGTGCTGGACTGTCAGCTAATGCCTGCGATGCCGGGCCGACCAGCCCCAGAGCCACGACGATAGGTAATACGCGAAGTTTCATAGGGTCTCTCTGCAATAGCATTCATCCGGTCGTGGCACAGCATACCAGAGCGCCCCCGACTGGCGTGGTCTGTCATTAAACCTTGCACAGTAAGCCAAGCTTCATTGTCAACGCAAACCGCCCGGCATGGCCGGGCGGTTTGCGGGTTACAACGAGGAGCAGTTTCAGCTTTCGCCGTTGCTCTCGGCCAGATCGACCAGCTCGCGAATTGCCACGGCAAACAACGGGAAGCCCCCTTGAGCGCCATGACGTACCTCGTTGACCAACCCACACCAACGTTCATGGAGATCAGAATGCCGAGCCAGCCACTGATCCACGCGCGGCCCTACGTCCAGTGAGCTGTCCTCCATGTTGAGAACGCTAACCGTCAATGCCAGCTGCTGGCGGTCAAGATCGTCACGGAAGGTTTCCCTCGCCTGTGCCTGCCAGGCATCACGCACCTTGAGGGCATTGACCTGCTCGGTCATCCAGGGCAACTCCAGGCGATGCCCAATCTCGAAATAGACTTCGGCGACGCGCTGAACCTTCTCGTTGGCTTGCTTGGCGGCCTCGATGATTCCCAATCCTCCATAGAGATTGCGGGTCGCGGCGATGACATTAGCCAAGTCTTCAGGCACGCCAGCCTCTATCAGCTGTTCGCAGCGTGCCTGCCAAGCCTCATGATCGTCACCTCGCAAGTGGTCACCTATCGTCTCCTGAAGCTGGGTCAACCTCGGAGCAAAGTGCTCGATGCTCTCCTTGACCGTCATGCTGGTACGGTGCCTCAGGAACCAGCGTGTCGCACGACGAAGCAGTCGCATCAAGTCCTGCATCATGGCGTACTGGACTTCGCTATCGACCTTGTTGTCTAGCGCTTCGATCTGTTGCCAGAGGCCTTCCAGATTGAAGCTATCGCGGGCCACGATGTAGGCACGCGTGATGTCGGCCCGTCCGGCTCCGGTAGAATCCATCAGGCGGCGCATGAATACGATGCCCATATGGTCGACCAGATCATTGGATATCTGGGTCGCTGCGATCTCCCGCTTGAGACGATGCTCGTACATCTCGTTCCCGAAACGCTCTACAAGCACCTTGGGGAAGGCCCGCTCGAGGTGGGTCTGGATATACGGGTCGTCGGGCACCTCTGAGGCGATGAGGTCGCTTTTCAACGTACTCTTGGCATACGAGATAAGCACTGACAGCTCGGGTAGCGTCAACCCCTCATCAGCGTTGGAGCGCTCAAGCAGTAACTCGTCGCTGGGCAGGAACTCAAGCTCGCGATCGAGCTGGCCATGCGCCTCGAGTTCATTGATAAACCGGCGGAACGGCCCCAGTCCATCCTGAGCCAAGCGTCTTGACAACGATAGCGCCTGGGCTTGGCGATAGTTGTCCAGCAGCACCAGCGCGGCGACTTCTTCGGTCATCTCCGCCAACAGTTGGTTGCGCTGCTTGTCGGTCATGTCTCCACGCTTGACCACATCGTCGAGCAGAATCTTGATGTTGACCTCATGGTCGGAACAATCGACCCCACCGGAGTTGTCGATGAAGTCGGTATTGACCCTCACACCGTTCCTGGCAGCTTCCATGCGCCCGCGCTGGGTCAGTCCCAGATTGCCTCCCTCGCCAACGACACGGCAACACAGGTCCTCACCGTTGACCCGCAGTGCATCGTTGGCCTTGTCGCCCACATCGGCATGGGTTTCCTCACGGGACTTGACGTACGTGCCGATCCCGCCGTTCCAGATCAGGTCGACATCGGCCTTGAGCATGGCGTTGATAAGGTCGTTGGGCGACAGCTTGTCGGCTTCGATACCGAACACCCGCTTCATCTGCGGTGTGATGGCGATCGACTTGGCACTGCGCTTGAAGATGCCCCCGCCTTCGGAAATCAGGCTACTGTCGTACTCCTCCCAACTGGAACGCGGCTGATCGAAGAGACGTTTGCGCTCCTTGAAGGACGCTTCGGCATCAGGGTCGGGGTCAATGAATATGTGCATGTGGTTGAAGGCGCCGACGAGACGGATCTTGTCCGACAGCAGCATACCGTTGCCGAACACGTCGCCGGCCATGTCACCAATGCCCAGCACCGAGAACTCGTCCTGCTGGGTGTTGACGCCCAGTTCGCGGAAGTGGCGTTTCACCGACTCCCACGCACCACGCGCGGTGATGGCCATCTTCTTGTGGTCATAGCCGTTAGCCCCACCCGAGGCGAAGGCATCGCCCAACCAGTGACCGTACTCAAGCGATATCGCATTGGCGATGTCCGAGAACGTCGCTGTACCTTTATCGGCCGCGACCACCAGGTAGGGATCGTCATCGTCGTGACGCACTACGGCCTTGGGCGGCACGACCTCTCCGCCGACGAGGTTGTCGGTCACATCGAGCAACGCACGAATGAAGATCTGATAGCAGGCGATGCCTTCTTTCTGGATGACATCGCGATCGGTGGTGTCGGGCATGCGCTTGCATATGAACCCACCTTTGGCACCGACCGGCACGATGACCGCATTCTTGACCTGCTGCGCCTTGACCAGCCCGAGAACCTCGGTACGGAAGTCCTCGTGACGATCCGACCAGCGCAACCCGCCCCGGGCCACCTTGCCACCGCGCAAATGCACCCCTTCGACACGCGGCGAATAGACGAAGATTTCGTACATCGGCCGCGGCTTGGGCATGTCCGGGATCTTGGCCGGCTCGAGCTTGAGGGCGATGTAGCCCTTGTGATCCCCGTTCTCATCCGTCTGGTAATAATTGGTCCGCAACGTCGCCTGGATCAGCTCGGCATACCGCCGTAGCAGCAGATCGTCGTTGAGGCTGGCCACAGCATCGAGCTGGCCGTTTATGCGCTCAAGACAGGCATCGATTTCACTTTCCTGCGCTTGCTGGTCGGGATCGAAGCGTAACTCGAACAGAGTGACCAGCTCCCGCGTGATCTCCGGGTAGCTTGCCAGTGTCGTGGCGATGTAGAGCTGCGACAGGCCGAAGCGCAACTGCTTGAGGTATCGCGCATAGGCGCGCAGTACCGCCACTTCGCGCCAGGCCAGATTGGCCCCGATCACGAGGCGGTTGAACGGATCGTTTTCGGCATCGCCCACCCAGATGCGCTTGAACGCCTCGATGAAGGTGTCCCGCATCTCCTGTAGGTTGACAATCTCGTTGGTGTGGTGCTCCAGATCGAAATCGTGAATCCAGAAATCCCGATCCTGACGCTGGATGTTGTAGGGCCGTTCGCCCAACACCCGCAGCCCGAGGTTTTCCATCACCGGCAATACGTCGGACAGAGGAACCGGACGGTCGGCATGGAACAGCTTGAGATTGACACCGTCCTCTTCCTCCTCGACCAGACGATAGAGACTCAGCGCCAGCGCTTGGCCCTCCTCGAGCTCACCGATATGGTGCAGGTCGTAGACGGCGGTGCGGGCCGAGAAGTCGTCCCGGTAGCTTCCGGGGAACGCCTCCCGGTAGCGATCCATCAGCTGATTGGCCTGTTCCTCGCCAAAACCCTCGACCATGGCATGCTGCAGGTCGTCGCGCCAACTGCGAGACAGCATACCGACCTTCTTCTCGAGTCGGCGGATGTCGTATTCCACCGGCTTGTCGCCATTGAAGCGCAGGATCAATTGGATCCGTGCAAGCACCGACTCGGACAGGTAAGTATTGAAGTCGCCAAAGGTAGCATCGAGCTCGTCACAGAGCAGGTTCTGGATTCGCACGCGCAAGTCGGTCGAGAACACATCTCGGGGCACGAAGACCAGGCAGGAATAGAATCGCCCGAAACGGTCCTCGCGGATGAACAGCCGCACCCGGCGCCGCTCGCGGATATTGAGGATACCCAGCGTGGTGCGTGTCAGCTCTTCGGTGGAAATCTGGAACAGGTCGTCGCGCGGGTAGACATTGAGAATCTGGCGCAGCTGATGGCCATCGTGGCCACGCGGGTCGACGCCCGTCGCCTGGATCACGGCCTGGATTTTCTTGCGCAGGATAGGGATGTGCCGCGGCGAATCATTGTAAACCGCCGCGGCATACAGCCCGAGAAAACGCCGCTCGCCGATTACGTTACCTTCAGCATCATAACGATCGACGGAAATGTAGTCAGGATAGGCCGGGCGATGGACACGTGAGTGGTAGGCGCTCTTGGCGAACGACAGCAACTGGGGAACCAGTACGTAATGATCGCCCTCGATGCCCAGATCGTTGCGAATACGTTCTCGGTAGCGAGGCTGGTCCAGCTTGAAAACGCCCAGATCGCTGCCCTTGACGTGACGAAGCTGATCTTGCCCTTCTTCCCGAACGACCTCGTATTCGTCATACCCCAGGAAGGTGAAATTGTCGTTCCTCAACCACTCGAGAAAGGCGATTGCCTCCTCATGGTTGTCCGGCTCGATCTGAGCGGGTCGTGACGCCTTCACCTCGTCGAGCGCGGCAGCGACCCGATCGCGCATCGCGTCGAAATCTTCGACAGCGGTATGCACGTCGCGCAGCACATCGCGGATACTGTCTTCGAGATCCTCGAGCACCGCCGAATCGGAGTGGCGATCGATTTCGATGACGATCACCGATTCGCGGGATTCGGGGGCGTTCTTGGCATTAGCCGCGGAGACCCGCTTCAGGCGGTGCTGCTGGTCGCGCTCGACGGCCATGACGGCATTGTGGATGGCATGGACGGTGATGCCGCGCCGATTGAGTTCAATGCGCACCGAGTCGACCAGAAACGGCATGTCCCGCTGCAGAACGCCGACCACAGTATGCGAGGATTGCCAGCCATGCTTCTCGAAATCGGGGTTATAGACCGCGACCTTGGGTGACTGGGGATCATGCTGCTGCATGAAGTGCCAGACGGCCAGGGTCGCTCCGTAGATGTCATCGATGTGACGCTCGGCGAGATCCTCGAAAGGGGCGCTGGCGTAGAAATCCTCGGCGAAGGCTGCAATCGCCTTCACTTTTTCCTGGGGAAGGCGCTTGGCGAGTTGCTCGCGAAGCTGGGCAAGAAATTCCTGTTTGCCATCGATTGCGACGTGTTGCATCAATCACCTCGGCTGCACCCGGTCATCATTGACCGGAGGGATGTTCATCGGCGCGACGAGTGTGTCGCGTTATGCGAGCGTACCCCAGCTCCCCGGACAACCCTATCGTCATGCCCCAACTTTCATGGAGCATATCAGTTGCGCATTGCCTCTTGACTTTTCGTTACAGGGCAATCCCTCGCCTTTCTCGGTATACGCCCTCTCGGGTCAGGCACGCCTTTCGAGCAGCACGCCGCATTCGCAGTGGTTCGTCCAGGGAAACTGATCGAACAGCGCGAAGCGTCGGATGGCGTGGGTATCGTGCAACTGTTGCAGATTGTCGAACAAGGTCGCCGGATTGCAGGAAATATAGACGATGCGCGGATATTCCCTGAGACGCTCACAGCTCTGTGGATCCAGCCCTGCTCGGGGCGGATCGACCAGTACCGTGGAGAAATCGTAGTCGTCCAGCGCCATCTCAGCCACTCTACGGCCGCCTTTCTCGCCGGCCAGGGCCAAGGAGAACTCCTCGGCGGACATGCGCGCCACCACAGCATTGGCGATGCCGTTGGCCTCGAGATTGACATTGGCAGACGCCACCGACGTGCGAGAAATCTCTGTGGCCAGGACACGCCGGAAATTTTCGGCCAGCGCGACGGTGAAATTGCCATTGCCACAATATAGCTCGACGAGATCGCCCGCCTGGCTATGGGCAGTCACGTCTCTCGCCCAGTGCAGCATGGCTTGGCTGATGGACGCATTGGGCTGGGTGAAGCTGTTCTCCACCTGCTGATATTGCAGCACCCGGCCATCAACCTCGAGCCGCTCCCAGACGTGATCGCGATCCAGGACCAGTCGCTGCTTGCGGGCCCGACCGATGATGGAAACGTCAAGATGCTGCTGCAGCCAGCGTGCATCCCGCTCCCAAGCTTCGTCCAGCGGCCGGTGGTAGATCATGGTGATCAACGCTTCGCCGGAAAGTGTCGTCAGGAATTCGACCTGGAAAAGCTTGCGCCGCAGTACGGGATTATCACGGATGGCATCGAGCAGTTGAGGCATCAAGTCATTGATACGCTGACTGGCGACAGGGTATTGATCGATTCGTATGACCGACTTTGTCTTGGGATCCTCGGGGTCCACCTCGAACATTGCGTAATACAGGTCGTCACCTTCATGCCAGACGCGAAACTCGCAGCGCTGCCGATAGTGACTGGGCGGTGAAGCAAACACTTCGAGTGCTGGCGGCTCGAAAGGTGCGAAGCGTTCGACGAGCGACTCGCGCTTGGCGTCCAGCTGTTCCTGGTAACGCTCGGGTTCGACGACGGGTATGGCCACGTAGTCTCCTTGCTTGTTGAAAAGAAGATAAATAAAGAACGGAAAGTAAAAATCAACGCAGGGTCAGCGGCACGGCTCTCACCTCGAGCCCTTGAGGAGCAGCAAAGCCGTAGCCCGACAGCGCCGTGGCCAACGCCGGCGTAGGCGCCGTGGCCCAAGCCGCACCTGGACCGCTGCCCTTCGCCATTGATGTGACGATGGCAACGACACGACGAGCGATGGCCCCGCCCGAGTCGACCCAGCCGATCTGCCTCGGTGCCTGCATATGCAACTGATCGATCAACAGGGGGAAATGCGTGCACCCCAAAACAACGGTGTCTAGCTCGGGATGCGCCCAAAGCGGCGCCAGCTCTGCGGACAGAAGCGCATCATCCAACCCCAAGCCGGCCAGCTTGCGTTCGGCCAGGGTAACCAAACCATCGGCCGCAACTCGCACCACTTGGCATTGGGCGGCGAAATCACGAATCAAGGCATCGGTATAGGGGCGATGTACGGTGGCCGATGTCGCCAGCAAGCCGATCGTCCCACTGCGCGTGGTCATGGCCGCTGGCTTGATGGCAGGTACGGTGCCAATCACGGGGATATCCAGCCGGCTACGCAGCTCGCGCAGGGCCAGCGTACTTGCCGTGTTGCAGGCCACGACCAGGGCACAGGCGTTGCAGGCATCCACGGCAGCGAGACAGACATCGACGATTCGCCCCACCAGCCAAGCGTCGGGCTTGGTGCCATAGGGCAACATGGCGTTGTCGCAGACATAGGCTAGAGCGGCGTGCGGCAGGTGATGACGTATTGCTGATGCAACCGACAACCCACCGACACCGGAATCGAAGACGAGGATCGGCCCACTCATCCGTTCTCTCCGGAAAAGTAGTCGCAAAGCGTATGGATCAACGCCTGCAGGCGAGCCGGCATAAGGGCGCGCTCGGCGTAGAGCAGGTACACCCCTAATGGAGGGGTCACGAAATCATCCAGAACATGTACCAGTCGCCCCTTGGCAACTTCCGGCTCGCCCAGAAAGGCCGGTTTATAGACCAGGCCCATGCCACGTGACGCCGCTTCGGCCAGCGCCCCGCCATTATTGCAGGTCATTATCGGCTGGAAACGGTAGCGCTGCAGCTTGCCATCGACCAGAAAAGTCCAGCTGGGTCCGTCACGTTGCAGACTGTAATGTAGGCAACGATGTGCACGTAGCTCATCGGGATGATGCGGAACGCCATAGCGCTCCAAGTAGCTGGGAGCTGCATAGACATGCATTGGCATAGTCATCAGACGGCGCGCGATCAGGCTCGAGTCCTCGAGTTCACCGATGCGCACGACCAGATCGAAGTCCTCGGCCAGAGGATCGACACGGCGGTCTTCCAGCATTACTTCCAGGCGCACGGCCGGGTGCTTGTGTTCAAAAGCCTGCAGCGCCGGCACCAATTCGCGAACGCCGAAATCGAGCGGCGCCGAGAGGCGCAGCCTGCCACGGATTTCTCCCCGCTGCTCACCCAGCCCTGCTTCCAGTTCGTGCAGTTCGTCGAGCAGACGCGCCGCTCCGCGTAGGTAACGATCCCCTTCGGCCGTCAGGTGCAGGCGCCGTGTCGTCCGGGCCAACAGCCTTACCCCGAGTTGCTCCTCCAGACGCGCCACTTGCTTGCTGACCATGGCATTGGACAGGCCCAGCCGCCGGGCACCGCCCGCGAAGCTGCCGGCCTCGACCACGGCCCGAAAGGTCTGCATTGCCTGAAGCCGGTCCATCCCTATCCCTCACCGTTTCCACTGGTGCGCATTCTACCTGACCGACGTCAAACTGGCCCGACCCTCATCGGCCTCCAAGCGCTGGTTATTTTTACATGGTTCGAATCGTGACTCAGGCGATGACCGGATGAATGGCAGCCGCCCTTCTTACGTCCGTCAGGTTCTGGGTAACTGTCGACCCTGCCTCGGAAGCAGATCGGTCAGCGCCCTAACAGCGGCGACAGCGTCATGTCCCACACGACGCGCGAGGGTGAACTGCCTCAGTTGAACGCCAGAGGCCGGCCTAAGAAGACCGGCCTCTACCTAGGCAAGCTCAGGCCAGGGGCGAGGGGGCATTCCGAAATTCGGTATACAGTTCAGGGTAGGCTTCTTGAAGACGCTCCAGTTCGGCCTGAGCTCCCTCCGGTAGCGAATCGGCAAGCACCTGCATTTCCTCTTCGTCTAGGTATTCACGCATAAGGGGAAACAACTCTTCCCGCTCTGCTCGCAGGTAGGCGCGATGCGCATCGAGATAGGCTTTCAGGTCGTCGGCGAAACGATCCATGGGGACCACGGCATCCATGAGAATCATGTCGATATCCTGGGAGAGGCGGGCCAGGCGTTCGTTAAGGGCCTGGTAGTCTTCGGCGAGTCGACACCCCAGCGTGTTGGCCTCGGGAACCTTGGTCAGCAATTGTTCGCTGCAGATTCGCTCCAGCGGCACGGTAAACCCCGTCATGTAATCGAGAATGTAATCCACGACTTCACGTACAAGGTGGAAATCGGGACGTTCGCCATGGTCCAGCGTTTTGTGCTTGATCGCGAGCACGTGCAACAGCCGCGCCATGTTGGCATGATCCTGGCGCAGTTGAGTGAGCATGGGCATGGTAGGAATCTCCTCTGCTTACGTGGACCGACGTTGGGGATATCGCCACGCTGACTACAGTTTAGGCGATGACCTGTACCTTCTTGCAGCCGTCCATGCCCCGCATTCCGCAAGAGTCACGGGGCACAACGGTGAACCTGTAGTCTCTCTACACGAACCTGAATGTTTACCCTAGTGGCTATATCGAAATTACGCTCGTTGAAAAAGCAAAAGACGATACGCACTCCCTCGGCATGCAGCCAACGCATGGTATCGTTTGAGTAACGCGCCCTTGGCGACTCCAACCACTGGATCAACGGTTCCCATGGACTTGTTCAGTCACGCCTCACAAGATAGCGCCCCTTTGGCATTCCGCATGCGACCACGGCGCCTCGACGACTATATCGGCCAACAGGCCCTGGTCGGGCCAGGCAAGCCACTGCGACGCATGGCCGAGAGCGGCACGCTCCGCTCCATGATACTTTGGGGCCCCCCCGGCGTTGGCAAGACGACACTTGCCGAGATTCTTGCTGATGCTTCGGAGGCCCAGCTCGAGCATCTTTCGGCGGTCATGGCCGGCGTCAAGGACATTCGAGCCGCCGTGGAGCGTGCACGGGCCGCCCAAGGTCAGCAGCGCCCCACGGTGCTGTTCCTCGACGAAATCCATCGTCTCAACAAGAGCCAACAGGACGCTCTGTTGCCTCACGTGGAGTCGGGGCTGCTGACTCTCATTGGCGCCACCACCGAAAATCCTTCTTTCGAGGTCAATTCGGCGCTGCTCTCGCGAGCCCGCGTCTATGTGCTCAAGAAGCTCGACGAGGCCGACCTGATCGTTGTGATGCGGCGCGCCCTGCAAGATCGGGAGAGAGGCCTGGGCCAGCGCAATATCCAGGTGGAGGATGAGGTGCTCGCCATCCTGGCACGAGCGAGCGCCGGTGATGCCAGACGCGCCCTCGGCCTGCTCGAGACGGCCTGCGACTTTACAGTGGAGGATCGGGGTCAGGAGCGCCTGATCAAGGATGCCTTGGCCGAGGTCATCGGCCACCAGGCCAGCGCCTTCGACAAGCAGGGCGATCATTATTACGATCTACTGTCGGCGATCCACAAGTCGGTGCGTTCATCACGGCCCGATGCCGCACTACTGTACATGGCGCAGTTCATGCAGGGCGGCGGCGACCCACTGGATGTCATCCGTCGCCTGGCGGCCATCGCCTCGGAGGATGTCGGTAATGCCGAACCCCGTGCCCTGCCGCTGGTCATGGCCGCATGGGACGCTTACCTGCGCCTCGGCGATTACGAGGGTCAACGTGCCATCGCCCATGCCGCGATTCACCTGGCCGTGGCGCCCAAGAGCAACGCCATCGACCAGGCCTGGAAACGCGCCAAGGGCTTTGTGGCCGAACATCCCGATATCGAGGTACCAACGTATTTGCGCAATGCACCGACCCGACTCATGGCCTCGCTAGGTCATGGCGAGGGTTATCGCTATGCGCACAACGAGCCCAACGGTTACCCGGCGGGCAGCGCCCATGACTGCTGGCCGGATCGGTTACCTCACATGAGATTCTTCGAACCCAGCGAGTACGGGCAGGAAAAACGTTTCAAACAGATGCTCGACTACCGCGCCGAACTGGACAACCAGGCAGACAACCAGGCCGGGTGATCTACATAACAAAAACCCCGGTGAGCGGCGCTCACCGGGGTTTTCTTCGATACTGACGCTATATTCAATGAGCTTCCTGAATCACGTCGGTCCCTTCAGGTACATTAAACTCGAACCGGGATGACTCGACTGGGGCGTTAGCCTCGACATCGGCGAAGGCAATCGCCGTGCGCTGACCGGTACTGTCGCTCATCTGCAATCCGCGTAACTGCTCGCCGCGGAAGGTCAACTTGAGATCCTCAAACAGCGTATCGGGTGACTTGGGCAACAAGGTGAAGGTTTCCGTGGTGCCCTGCTGCTGACGAGACACCTCGTAGTTCTCAGTCAATGCGTTGGCCTTGCCCGAAAGCAGCAGCGCCGGTGTGTGGGTAACGCGCGTATCTAGTGGCTGGATGGTTACCTGCTCGAGATCGGGATCGTAGAGATACACCTCCTGTCCATTGGACACCACGACCTGATGATACGGGGCCTCGACTTCCCAGCGGAATTGCCCGGGACGCGACAGCCAGATATGACCGCTGGCCTCCTGCAAGCGCTGACCGGAGCCGTCGAGAATCTGCTGGTCGAAATCTGCAGAATAGGTCTTCAACGGCTCGAGCAGGTGAGTCAGACGCTCGGCCGCCTCTTCGTCGGCGTGGGCCAGCATGGGCACCATCAGGGCAACACCCAGTACAGCCAGGCTCTTGATCAACTTCATGCCTTCTCCTTGGTTCACTCCAGTCGGACGGTGCGTGTTTCGTTTCCGCCAGACTTTGGACCGCAACGCGTCGACGATGACTGCACGGCGCAACGGATGTCCTCATTGTCTGCATAATGCAAAGCGGTGGCTACGAGCCACCGCTTTGATTCAACCCTACGGGTCAGTCACCGACGGGGGGCGGCGCCAGCACTTCGCGGCTACCGTTGGTGCCCATCGACGAGACCACACCTGCTGCCTCCATGGACTCGACCAAGCGAGCCGCACGGTTGTAGCCGATCTTGAAACGGCGTTGTACGGCGGAAATGGAAGCCCGCCGCGACTCGGTAACGAACATGACCGCCTCGTCGTACAACGCATCCTGCTCGGCATCGTCGCCATCGCCACTGCCTTCGGCCTCGAGCCCTGTCAGCGCGTCGGCATTGACCCCGCCAGTGAGGATTTCGTCGATATACTCGGGTTCGCCACGACGTTTCCAGTCCTCGACGACCCGATGGACTTCGTCGTCATCGACAAAGGCCCCATGAACACGAGTCGGCATGCCGGAACCCGCAGGTAGGTAAAGCATGTCGCCATGCCCCAGCAGCGCCTCGGCCCCTCCCTGATCGAGAATGGTGCGGGAATCGACCTTGGACGAAACCTGGAAGGCCATGCGCGTAGGAATGTTGGCCTTGATCAGGCCGGTCACCACGTCCACCGACGGACGCTGCGTGGCCAGGATCAGATGTATCCCCGCGGCACGTGCTTTCTGGGCCAGACGGGCAATCAACTCTTCAACCTTCTTACCGACAATCATGAACATGTCGGCGAATTCGTCGATAACCACCACGATATAAGGCAGCTTCTCGAGAACCGGCGGCTGCTCATGCATCTGCCAGGGTTGCGGCTCCCATAGTGGATCGGCCACCTGCGCCCCCGCCCGCTCGGCTTCATCGAGCTTGGCATTGAAGCCGGCAATGTTGCGCACTCCCATGGCGGCCATCAGTTTATAACGCCGCTCCATCTCGGCCACGCACCAGCGCAGCGCGTTGGCCGCCTCCTTCATGTCGGTGACCACCGGCGCCAGCAGATGCGGGATGCCATCATAAACCGATAGCTCGAGCATCTTGGGATCGACCATGATCATGCGCACATCGTCGGGCGTCGCCTTGAGCAGCATCGAGATGAGCATCCCGTTGACACCCACCGATTTGCCCGAGCCGGTTGTACCGGCGACCAGCAGGTGCGGCATCTTGCCCAGATTGGCCACTACCGGGCCACCACCGATGTCGTGTCCCAGCGCCAGGGTCAGCGCCGAGCCAGCCTGCTGGTACGCATCGGAGTCAATCACCTCTCGCAGACGGATCATTGCCCGGTTGGGGTTAGGTATTTCGATACCCACGGTAGGACGACCGGGAATTACCTCGACCACACGCACACTCTTGACCATTAACGAGCGTGCCAGATCCTTGGCCAGATTGCTGATCTTGGAGACTTTGACCCCCGCGGCCGGCCTGATCTCGAAACGCGTGATGACCGGCCCCGGCCAGGTCTCGACAACCTCAGCCTTGACACCGTATTCGCGCAGGCGAACCTCGAGCAGCTCGGCCATGTCGGAGAGCTGTTGTGGCGTATAGTTGGGCTGAGCGGGATCCGGTGGCGTCAACAGCCGTAAGGAGGGCAGCTTGCCATCAGGCTCAGGCAAGTTGTCCATGACAGGCCGGTTGTTCTGAAGATGCTCGACCGTCCATAGCGTCGGTCCATCCGGGGCTACGGTCGCTTCACGGGCCTGCTCCGCACTGGCCAGGCGAGGCGATACATCTTGCGTTTCGGCCGCCTCGGCAGAGACGGCAGTCTTCCCTGGGTCGGTTTCCTCGCGTTGAACCGTCTCCTCCGCCTTGCTGGCCATGTCACTAGAATCACCGGCAGCAGGCTTCTCTTCAGGGTCGCTCGCCATGGCATCGTTCCAACTTATGCGTGGCTCACGCATCGGTGGCTGCGGGTTTTCCTCTTCCGTTTCGTCCCAATCATCCCAACCGATGGCTGGCGCCGCTCGGCGCGGCTCAGAAACATTCTCGTCAGTCGTTGCACTATTTTCCGACATGACGGGCTCTTGCCGGGTATCGGTGTATGCCTCGGCTTCCGGCACGCGATTTCCCGAAGTATTCATCTCCGGCTCAGAGGACGTCATCTCCGAATCAGACGGTGTCAGGGACGACGCCTGCCTATCCTGGCGGGACGCTTCCGGCCTCGCCACAGCCGCAGGTGATGGAGATGCTGCCTGTCGATCCCCAGGCTCAGCGGCGATGGGCCGTGCCAGGCTGGACGGAATTTCCGGTTCGTCATCCTCGGGGAGGATCGGTTCGGCAGGCGCATGCACGGAGCGCTCTGCTGACTTGTCGCCTATCCCGGGCTCGGCAAAGCGGCGGCGTGTCACGTCCGCCTTGAAATTGGACCGTGAAGTATCCTCTTCGGGCTTTTGCTGTGGCTGCCGTTCGTCCCCTGCAGCAGAAGCTGACGCGGTATTGGCAGCTGCGTTAACCCGAGCCTCCTGAGCGGTGTACGCAGCGCTTGGCTGCTTTGCCGAGGGTGTGCGCTCGGGAATATCCCAGGGAATGGACGTATCGCGCTCGGTACGCAGGGATTCGCGCTGTTCCGCATATGCTCGCCCCTCCTCGACCCCGTTCAACTGAGGCTCGAGACGCTGCCCCCCAGCCAGAGCGGGCTCAGCCTCCCAACGCTCCAGCTCGGGAGCCCGACCTCGACCCAACCAACGCTTCCACCAAGGAATCGATTCCTCGGTACCTCCGGCCTCGTCCGCATCAGCCTCCTGCGCCCCCTGTTGCAAGGCTTCTTCTCGGGCCTCGCGACGCGTGGCGAGTTGATCGCGGGCGCCTCCGAATTGGCGCGCGATCCAACCAAGGCCCCGCTGTACCCTCAGCCCGATCTCGTCCATGACGGTCAGCCATGACATGCCGGTAAACAAGGGAAAGCCGCACAGGAAAGAGGCCAGCGCAAGCAAGGTGGCCCCACGCATGCCTATCAGGGGGGCTAGCGTATCGTTGAGACCTTGCCCCAGAATTCCCCCGGATGAGTATGGCAGGTCGCTCTGGGGGTTATAGAAATGCATATCCCCCAAACTCGTGGTAGCCAGCAACAATAGAACCAGGCCGCCGGCCCGTACCGCCAATGCCGTGGCATCCCATTCCAACCGGATCTCGCGAAGGCGCATCAGACGCCAAGCGGCAAACCCCAGCATACCGGGCCACCACAACGCACTGACCCCGAACAGGGAATAGAGCACATCGGACAACCAGGCCCCGATGATCCCCATCCAGTTATCTAATTCCTGTTCAGGACCGCTATAGGTCCACGCCTGATCCTGGGGCGTATAGCTGAACATGGCCAACAGCAGGAACACGCATGCGGCGAGCAGCAAGATCACCGCACCCTCGCGAGTGGCTCCTTGCAGGCGAAGGCCGAAACGACGGGCTTTCTCCTTGGCCTGGGTCGCCGTGGCACGGCGACTCACGGGTTTCTTCTTGGCGCTCAATTGACTACCCCCTTCAATACCATGCTCACCAAAACCAGGCGCTTATCGCTCGAGCCACAGGCGAACATGGCTTATCTTTTCAAGGGATACATCATACCGAGCCTGAACCGCGTGGCACAGGGGTTAGCATACGATCACTTCACGGCATGGCGGGGGCATTGAGATCGCTCCAAAAGGCCGTCAGACTGAACGGCAATCACATCAGCCAATCGACCCATGCCTATGCTGCCCTGGCTACCTTCCCAGCCTGTCGCCTTTCCGCCTCTGGATTACGCACTCGATGAACCGGACGGCCTATTGGCAGCCGGCGGTGCCTTGACGCCCGACTGGCTACTTGCCGCCTATCGACGCGGGATCTTTCCTTGGTACTCGGAAGGTCAGCCCATTCTTTGGTGGAGTCCTGATCCGCGCCTGGTGCTGTTTCCGGCAGAGGTCCGTGTGCGACGCAGCTTGGCCAAGCGTATGCGCAACGCAGGATTCAAGGTGACCTGTGACCATGACTTCGATGGCGTCATCAATGCCTGCGCCACCAGCCGCGCCGATGCCGAGGGAACCTGGATAACCGCCCCGATGCAACAGGCCTATCGCCAATTGCATCGGCTGGGCCACGCCCATTCCATCGAAGTGTGGCGAAACGAGCGGTTAGTAGGTGGCCTTTACGGTATTTCTCTGGGCCGGATGTTCTTCGGAGAGTCGATGTTCAGCGTCGAAAGCGATGCCTCCAAGGTGGCGCTGGTACACCTGACGAGATACATGCAGGCCAACGGGGGCGGACTCATCGACTGTCAAATGCATACGCCGCATCTCGTCAGCCTGGGCGCAAGGGATATCGCCCGCAACGATTTCATCGTCTATCTTGAGGAATATGTCGACCAACCGGCCTTGAGCTGGGACATGTACGCCACTTCGCCAGTGATGCAGGAGATCACCCAACGTGAGCAGTAGCGCACCGCAACAGCCGGCGCGGGACCTGCGCTTCTTCCTGACAGTGCCTCATGCCTGTAGTTACCTGCCTGAGCGAGAGGCAACCACGCTGTTTCTGGATCCGCAGGAGTCACCGGGACAAAACGTCTATGACGCCTTGGCGCTCCTCGGCTTCCGTCGCAGCGGTCGCCACCTCTATCGCCCTCATTGCGAAGGCTGCAGCGCATGTATTTCTGTACGTATTCCCGTCAATGAGTTTTCTCCCAATCGCACGCAGCGCAAGCTTCTAAGGCGCAACGGCGACCTGACGATGAGGGAATGCCCCGCCGCCTTCGACGCCGAGCACTATGAGCTTTATGCTCGCTACATCCGGACGCGACATGCTGACGGCGACATGTATCCCCCAAGCCATGAGCAGTACCGCACGTTCCTGACACTCGACCATCCTTATGCGCGGTTACTGGAGTTTCGTCTCAACGAACAACTGTTGGCGGTTGCGGCCATCGATCACCTCAGCCATGGCCTGTCGGCAATCTATACCTTCTTCGACCCTGCCCCCGAGTTCGAACGCCGCTCCCTGGGCGTCTATGCCGTACTGCGCCAGGTCGAGATGGCACGCGAACTCGGCTTGCCACACGTTTATCTCGGTTACTGGATACGCGAATCACGCAAGATGAATTACAAACGGGCCTTTCAGCCGCTGGAATATCTTGATGGGCGACACTGGCGTCTAGCCATCCCCCTCTGAAGCTGTGCTTTTTGCCTTAATGCTCGGCATGCGGCACAATATCGGGCTATCTTGATCAGCACGGGCGACGCTCAGGCGTAACGTCTGGCTGTCATGCGTAACGACCAACCACGAGGGTACGCCTTATATGGCACGAGAAGATCATATCGAAATGGAAGGTGTTGTCGTCGACACCCTGCCCAACACCATGTTCCGTGTCGAGCTAGAGAATGGCCATGTGGTCACGGCTCACATCTCAGGCAAGATGCGCAAGAATTACATCCGTATTCTGACCGGTGACAAGGTCAAGGTCGAACTCACGCCTTATGACCTGTCCAAGGGCCGTATCGTCTATCGCTCACGCTAATACGCGGGACACCTCAGGGCAAGACCGGCTGTGCAGCACGTTCTGCACGGCATCGTTGGCTCGCATATTCGGTTGATACCTGAAAAAAACAACGCCCCGTCTTGCGACAGGGCGCTTCGTTAGTCAATCAGCAAACGTTATTAACCCGATTTCGGTCAGACGTGTCGCCTGCAAGGCACTGTCTCGCTACCCTGCAGGCCACAAACAGCTTAGGCCACCTGTTCCGCTTCGGTGGCGAGGTGCAACTCATCGCCCTCCACCGTCACGTGGACCAAGCCACCATTGTCCGCCAGATCACCGAACAGGATCATTTCGGCCAACGGCTTTTTCAGCTTCTCCTGGATCACACGAGCCATTGGACGCGCCCCCATCTCCGGGTCATAGCCCTTGTCGGCCAACCAGACCCTAGCCTCCTCACTGACATCGAGCTGGACACGCTTCTCGTCGAGCTGTGCCTGAAGTTCGACCAGGAACTTATCGACAACGTTGCGCACCACGTCGGGTACCAGACCGTGGAACTGGATAATCCCATCCAGACGATTCCGGAACTCCGGCGTAAACGTCTTGCGGATGACTTCCATACCGTCGGTGGAATGATCCTGAGTCTGGAAACCGATCGAGCGACGCGAAATCTGCTCAGCCCCGGCGTTCGATGTCATGATCACGATGACGTGACGGAAGTCCGCTTCACGCCCGTTGTTGTCGGTCAGTCGCCCATGGTCCATGACCTGCAGCAGCAGGTTGAAGACTTCCGGGTGCGCCTTTTCGATCTCATCGAGCAGCAGCACACAGTGTGGCTGCTTGGTGATCGCCTCGGTCAATAGGCCACCCTGGTCGTAACCGACGTAACCGGGAGGCGCACCGATCAGGCGCGACACTGTATGCCTCTCCATGTACTCGGACATGTCGAAGCGCACCAGCTCGATCCCCATCAACTGAGCCAACTGACGCGCCACTTCAGTCTTGCCGACACCGGTCGGACCGGCGAACAGGAAGCTACCCACCGGCTTGTCGGGCGACTTGAGTCCGGCCCGCGACAGCTTGATCGCCGCAGACAGACTCTGGATTGCCTCGTCCTGACCAAATACCAGCATTTTCAGGTCACGCTCCAGATTGGAGAGCAACTTGCGATCCGAGCTGGAGACACTCTTCGGCGGGATCCGCGCGATCGATGCCACTACCGCTTCGACCTGTTCGACATCGATGGTCGAGACACGTACTTCCGGTGGCAACAGACGCTGATGCGCCCCCGCCTCGTCGATGACGTCGATAGCCTTGTCCGGCAGGTGCCGGTCGTTGATGTAGCGATCCGCCAGACGCACCGCACTCTCCAACGCCGTATCGGTGTACTTCAGCTGATGGTGCTCCTCGAAGCGACCGCGCAGCCCCTTGAGGATACGAATAGTGTCATCGACTGAGGGTTCGAGTACGTCGACTTTCTGGAAGCGACGTGCCAGTGCCCGATCCTTTTCGAAGATGCCGCGGAACTCCTGGAACGTCGTGGAACCGATGCACCGAAGCTCGCCGGAAGACAGCAGCGGCTTGAGCAGGTTGGACGCATCCATGACGCCACCGGACGCGGCACCCGCCCCAATCACGGTATGGATTTCGTCGATGAACAAGATGGAATTGGGCTGCTTCTTGAGCTCGGCAAGCAGGCTCTTGAGGCGTTTCTCGAAATCGCCGCGATACTTGGTTCCCGCCAGCAACGCACCCATGTCGAGGGAGTAGACCACAGCGTCACTAATGACATCGGGAACGTCTTCCTCGACGATACGCTTGGCGAGGCCCTCGGCGATGGCGGTCTTGCCAACACCCGCCTCACCCACCAGCAGCGGGTTGTTCTTGCGGCGCCGCGCAAGAATCTGCACGGTGCGCTCAAGCTCGTGATCGCGCCCGATCAACGGGTCGATCTTACCCAGACGGGCCTGCTCGTTGAGATTCGTGGCATAACCGGTCAACGGATGCGCATTGCCTTCGCTCATGCCTTCCTCGCCCTCCTCGGCGTCCTGCGAGGGCGACGGGTTCTGACCGTGCCCAGCCACTTTGGAAATGCCGTGGGCGATGTAGTTGACGGCATCCACGCGCGCCACGTTCTGCTGCTTGAGGAAATAAACTGCCTGGCTCTCTTGCTCGGAGAAGATCGCCACCAGCACATTAGCACCGGTCACTTCGCTCTTGCCTGAAGACTGCACGTGAAACACGGCACGTTGCAGGACACGCTGGAAGCCCAGGGTCGGCTGGGTTTCGCGATCATCCTGCCCTTCAGGTATCAAGGGAGTCGTTGAGTTGATGAAGTCCTGCAGGTCCGAGCGTAGCTTGTCCAGGTTGGCTCCGCAGGCGCGCAGTACATCCGCAGCGGAGGCGTTGTCCAGTAAGGCCAACAGCAGGTGCTCGACGGTCATGAATTCATGACGCTTGGAGCGCGCCACCGTGAAGGCCGTGTTCAGGGTGAGTTCAAGTTCTTTGCTCAGCATGGCAGTCCCCTTCTCGCCGCCTCGGGCATCGTCGGCACTTTCACAATCGGGCACATCGGGAAATTTAGCAAACCCGGACTGTCACGTTGCCAGGCGTCAGTCGGCCCTATCGATATCGCACAGCAAAGGATGCTGGCATTCTCGCGCGTATTCGTTGACTAGATGACTTTTGGTTTCCGCGATGTCGCGGGTAAAGATGCCACAGGTGGCCTTGCCCTGGGTGTGCACCGCCAGCATGATCTGAACGGCCTTCTCATTGTCCATATGAAAGAAGGTCTGCAACACCTCGACAACGAACTCCATCGGCGTGAAGTCGTCGTTGTGCAGGACCACCTTGTAACGCGGCGGTTCTTCCAACTGGGGGTCTGCCGACTTGACGGACAGATCCCCCTCATCTTCTTCTCCCGGCCGTGGGGGGCGGGTCATTCCTGCCCAGATTGCTTGCACCGCGGCGGTCATCGAAATTCTCTCGTCTGTATTGAACATAAGAGGCTTAACCCATCAACACAAGCCGAAGTGCTACGACGTCACTCACTTAGACGTAGAAAGACACTCGGAGTTCACTAGCAAGATGCGTGCAGCCGCAGCACCTTGCAAGAGCCAGAATGAAAATAACCCGCTCATATCGCAAACGGATCAACCAGTAGAAAATGCGGGATGCGAGGGCTCGGAACACCACCTATGGTGGATCATGCCCAGCCTTCAACGTCAGTGTAGCAAGCCTGCAACAGCCTCATGGGACTGTCAGGTGTTGGCAGTTCTTCCAGGCCCGGATAGTCTCGTATCACTTTTTCCGCCGCGCCTCTGCCACGAGATGAGATGAGCAAGATCTATCTGCTGCACAAGCCATACCGGATGCTTTCGCAATTCACCGACGATCAGGGGCGGGATACCCTTGCCCAGGTGATCGACGTTCCCGGCATCTATGCAGCCGGACGACTCGATTACGATTCCGAGGGCCTATTGCTGCTCACCGACGATGGCGCACTGATCCATCATATCAGTGACCCTAGACATAAGCAGCCCAAGACCTACTGGGTACAGGTGGAAGGCGATCCTGACGAGGAAAGGCTTGACGCGCTTCGCCGAGGCGTGACACTAAAGGATGGCCTTACTCGCCCTGCCAAGGCGAGAAAGTTAATACAGCCCGACGTGGGGCCTCGCCATCCGCCGATTCGTCAGCGCCAAGGTATGGCGACCTCCTGGCTGGAATTGACGCTCAGCGAAGGCCGGAACCGTCAGGTCCGGCGCATGACTGCCCATATCGGTTGCCCCACGCTTCGCCTGATTCGTGTCGCCATCGGGCCTTGGCGCCTGGATGGCCTGTCACCGGGAGAATGGCGGAGTGAAACGCTGCATGCCCCGCAATCGGTACGTCATCGGCAGGCACCATCCCGCCGAACAAGGAGACGTTGATGAAACGCTGGAGCCCCAGAGTCACTGTAGCCTCGGTAATAGAACGTAGTGGGCGCTACCTGCTCGTCGAGGAAGACCATGGTGGCCCTTTCAGCCTGTTTAATCAGCCAGCTGGCCACCTGGAGCCCGGCGAACGCCTGACCGATGCTGCCGCCAGAGAGACCCGCGAGGAAGCTGGTTGGCAGGTTGCCATTACCGATTACCTCGGCCTTTATATTTTTACCGCTGCCGACGGCTTGGTATTTCATAGCCATTCGTTCGTCGGCCTGCCATTGGCCCACCTGGACAACACGCTCGACAAGGGCGTTGTGGCAGCGCATTGGCTGACCCTCGATGAAATCGACGACCTCAACCGGGCCAAGCGCCTGCGTAGCCCGTTGGTCATGCAACGCATTCGCGACCTGCGCCGCGGGCAATGCTTTCCTCTGGACGTAATCCGCGAGCGATGACTCGAAGCTGCACGTTGGTTTCAGGTATAATTCTGCACAATCAATTTCACCGTATCCCATCCGAGAGCGACTATGTCTCAAGCCACGGGGTCAAGACCCACGGGGCCCTCTGCCACGGGTAAAGTCATCGTCGGCATGTCCGGCGGTGTCGATTCTTCCGTTTCCGCCCTGCTGTTGCTCGAGCAGGGCTACGAGGTGGAAGGCCTGTTCATGAAGAACTGGGACGAAGACGACGGTACCGAGTACTGCACCGCCAAGGAAGATCTGGCGGACGCCCAAGCCGTATGCGACAAGCTGGGTATCAAACTGCATACCGCAAACTTTGCAGCCGAGTACTGGGATAACGTCTTCGAACACTTCCTGGCCGAATATCGCGCCGGCAGAACCCCTAACCCGGACATCCTTTGTAACCGGGAAATCAAGTTCAAGGTCTTCCTTGACTATGCCGAGATGCTGGGCGCGGAGAATATCGCCACCGGCCATTACGTTCGGCGTGGCGAGCGTGATGGACATGCTCGCCTGCTCAAGGGGCTCGACACTGGCAAGGACCAGAGCTATTTCCTGCATGCCGTCCCCGAAGCCGCCATCGCACGTACGCTGTTTCCCGTCGGCGAGCTAGAAAAGCCGGCGGTGCGCGAACTTGCCGAGCGACACGGTTTGGTGACGGCACGCAAGAAGGACTCTACCGGTATCTGCTTCATCGGCGAGCGCCGTTTCCGAGATTTCCTCCAGCAGTACCTGCCGGCGCAACCCGGCCGGATCGAAACGCCGGAAGGCGACGTCATCGGTGAGCACATGGGCCTGATGTATTACACCTTGGGCCAGCGCCAGGGACTAGGTATCGGCGGTCTTGCTGAATATTCCGACGCCCCCTGGTACGTGGCCGGTAAGGATCTGGAGCGCAACGTGCTAATCGTCGTCCAGGGCAAGCATCATGACCTGCTCTATACCGACGCCCTCGCGACCGAGGCCATGGACTGGGTCGCCGGCGAGCCACCGGGACACGATATTCGCCTACGTGCAAAGACACGCTATCGTCAGCAAGACGTCGCTTGCCGGATGACTACGCGTCCAGATGGCGGCGTCTGCGTTGTCTTCGACGAACCTCAGCGGGCGGTGACCCCGGGGCAATCGCTGGTTCTCTACGATGGCGAAATTTGTCTGGGTGGCGGCGTGATTCGCGATGCCTGGCAGCGAGGAGCACACGCTGCATGACTGCAACTCCCATTCAAACCGCCCCTGACGACCCGATTTTTCGCCAGACCCTTGCCTTGGCCGGTGTCTTCCAGGCCGCCGCCATCGTCGATCAGTTGGCGCGTACCGGCCAATGCGACGAGCGCGCTTGGAATACTCTGATCCACGCAACGGTCGACACCAACCCGACCACGTTCGAGAGCATTTATGGCGGGCATCACAATAACCTGCGCCAAGGACTTGAAGTGCTCAATGCCGTAGTCGGCAGGGATCGTTCCGACCCGGCTGTACTGCGCTATGGGTTTTCTCTGCTGATGCTGATGCAGAAGCTTCGCCAGCAACCTCAGATGATGGATACGCTGGGTCAGCGCCTGACCCGTATCCAGGGCCAGGTCGAACATTTTGGTGAAACTCATGAAAATGTCGTCGCCAGCCTGGGCGAGCTCTATCAAGACACCATCTCGACCTTTCGTCAGCGCATCGTCGTCCAGGGCGACCCCAGCCTACTCCAGCAACGCATGATGCCGGAGCGGGTGCGCACTGCATTGCTCGGCGGAATTCGCTTTGCATTGCTATGGCATCAGCAAGGCGGCCGTCGCTGGAAATTGCTGTTCCAGCGCGGAGCGGTCAAGAAGGCCCTGGATCGATTGAACTGACCTTTCGTAACCTGAACCGTGGCGCCCCTCGTTGCATGAACGGGTGCCCGACGCATCGGACATTACTATGCAACTTTCTCCTCTCACCGCCCTGTCACCCGTCGATGGCCGCTACGAAGCCAAGGCCGAGGCCCTTCGCGAGCACTTCAGCGAATTCGGTCTGATTCGCGCCCGTGTCACCGTCGAAGTCCGCTGGCTGGAATGTCTGGCCGCGCATCCGCAGATCAAGGAAGTACCGTCACTCTCTGCCGAGGCCAAGGCCTTTCTCGATACGCTGGTATCCGAGTTCTCGGTCGAGGATGCGGCCCGTATCAAGGAAATCGAGCGTACCACTAACCACGATGTAAAGGCGGTGGAGTACTTCCTCAAGGAGAAGGTTGCTACGGTCCCCGAGTTGCATGCGGTTACCGAGTTCATTCACTTCGCCTGCACCAGCGAGGACATCAACAACCTGTCGCACGCGTTGATGCTCAAGGGCGGCTTGAATGTCCTGCTGCCGGTAATGCGCGATATCGTGTCCGCCGTGGAGCGTCTGGCCCACGACCATGCCGAACAGCCGATGCTGTCGCGCACCCACGGCCAGACCGCCAGCCCCACCACCCTCGGCAAGGAAATGGCCAATGTCGCCTACCGCCTGCGCCGTCAGCTCAAGCAGATCGAATCTGCTGAGTTGCTAGGCAAGATCAACGGCGCGGTGGGCAACTACAATGCGCATCTTGCTACCTACCCGGAAGTCGACTGGGCAGCCAATGCGCGTCAGTTCATAGAAAGTCTGGGTATCACTTTCAACCCGTACACCACCCAGATCGAGCCGCACGATTATATCGCCGAATTATTCGACGCTTTTTGCCGCTTTCACACCATCCTGATCGACTTCGATCGTGACGTGTGGGGCTACATCTCGCTGGGTTATTTCAAGCAGAGGACCGTGGCTGGAGAAATCGGCTCGTCGACCATGCCTCACAAGGTCAACCCCATCGACTTCGAGAACTCGGAGGGCAACCTCGGCCTGGCTAACGCCCTGCTTGGGCATCTCGCCCAGAAGCTGCCCATCTCACGTTGGCAGCGCGACCTGACCGACTCGACGGTACTGCGCAACCTCGGCGTTGGCCTGGCCTACGGCCTGATTGCATATCACGCCACACTCAAGGGCATTGGCAAGCTCGAGGCCAACCCCGAGCGGCTCAATGACGACCTGGACCATAGCTGGGAAGTCCTTGCCGAGCCGATTCAAACCGTGATGCGCCGCTATGGCATCGAGAAGCCCTACGAGAAGCTCAAGGAACTGACCCGCGGCAAGCGCATCGACCAGGCCGGTTTTGCCGCCTTCATCGACACGCTGGAACTGCCGGAGACGGTCAAGGCCGAGCTCAAGGCATTAACCCCGGCCAACTACATCGGAAATGCGGCCGAGCAGGCCAAGGCGCTGTAAACGCGTTCAGGCTACTCTTGCTGGCAACGAGCACAGGCACAGGTTTTCTTGTGCCTGTCTCTTTTCTACTCACTCATGCGAGAATTCCATGTCCGCCAATACCCCACTGTCCCTGCTCGGCGGGCTGACCCCCGCTCAATTTCTGGCCGAGTACTGGCAGAAGAAACCGCTGTTGATCCGTGGCGCCTTCACCAATTTCGAATCTCCCCTGTCACCGGATGAACTCGCTGGACTGGCCTGCGAGGAAGGTGTCGAGGCCCGCCTTGTCGAAGAGCATGGTGCCGAAAAACCCTGGCAGGTCTCGCACGGCCCATTCGACGAAACCACTTTTGCGCGTTTGCCCGAACGCGACTGGACACTGCTGGTTCAGGCCGTCGATCACTACGTGCCGGATGTGAGCGCCCTGCTCGATGCCTTCGATTTTCTACCGCGCTGGCGACTCGACGACATCATGGTCAGTTATGCGCCACCAGGTGGCAGCGTCGGCCCTCATGTCGACCAGTACGATGTGTTTCTGTTGCAGGCCAGCGGCACGCGGGAATGGCAACTGGGTGGCAAGGTGCGCGAAGACACGCCCATTGTTCAAGGCATCGACCTGCGTATTCTAGAGCGCTTCGAGATAGAACCCGGCCAACATTGGCAGCTAGCGCCCGGAGACATGCTGTATCTTCCCCCCGGCTGGGCCCATCACGGCATCAGCCGATCAGAGGATTGCATGACCTTCTCGGTAGGCTTTCGTGCGCTTTCCGCCGACGAATCGGTAACTTCCTATGCCGATTACCTGGGTGAGTCGCTACCCGACTCACTGCGTTACGCCGACCCTGACCTTACCCCTGCTCTCCATCCCGGTGAGATAGATGATGCCTCGCTGGCGCGTATGCGCACAATGATTCTGGATACGCTGGACAACCCAGCACAGCTTGTTCAATGGTTCGGCCGCGCGATGACTCAGCCCAAGTACCTTGACCAACTGGTCCCTCAGGATAGCCCGACGGATGTCGAGTCCCTTGTCGCGGAACTACAGAACGGTATGACATTGGCGCGGACGCTGGGCTCACGCTTCGCCTATCGTAGCGGGAAAGATGGAATGGCAACGCTTTTTGTCGATGGCGATGCCGTAGATTGCCCTTTCCCGCTCGCCCGCGATCTGGCCGGCAACGCTCCTATCAATGCGGATTTGCTGAACCATGATGGCGCCGCCGAGTTGCTTGCGTACCTACTCGACCACGGCAGCTTGAGCTGGCTGGATGACCAGGAAGACGAATGATAGCGGACGTTCACGTTACCCAGGGGGGCTGGCAGACGCTGGGCCAGGCAGCGGCTGAACTCAGGCGTCGCGTCTTCATCGACGAGCAGCACGTACCCGAAGAAGAGGAATGGGACGGCCAAGATCCCGCATGCCTTCATTTCATTGCCTTCGATGCAGGACAACCGGTAGGCACGGCTCGGTTGCTGCCGGATGGCCATATCGGTCGTGTTGCCGTGCTGGCCCAGGCTAGAGGACGCGGCATTGGCCTAGCACTCATGCGTAAGGCCATCGAAGCAGCGCAACTTGAAGGACATGCCGAAGTCCAGCTGGCAGCTCAGATCCATGCCCTGCCTTTCTATGAAAGGCTAGGCTTTCAAGCTTATGGCCAAGAATTCCTCGACGCCGGCATCCCGCACCGCAACATGCGCCTTCCCCTATCCTGCTGATCCTATTGGCGAAACCGCCTCTCTCCGAAATATGACTACAGGATTATGCAAATAGCCCGTTTCCTGTAGTCATACTACAACGCTTCCTGCCCCTAAGTGTGGATTGTTGAGCCCAGCAACCATGGGCCATAGTTCATGACAAGGCGGCAATAAAACAGCCGTTTAACGCCCATGAACTTTGGCGCCTGTAGTCCAGGCATGTACTCACGAGAAGTCATGGCGAAAAGAGGACAAGCCGGACAGATCCCGAGCTTTTTCCGCAACGCAGCACCAAATTCGTAGCGATGAACCGCTCCGGCTGCGTCAGGAAATATTGCTAAGGCACCGAGCGAAGGTGCCGCCCGGACACTCAACGAAACAAGGAAGCCACTATGTCAGCCTATCGGGAAACCGTTAACAACTTCGCTCAGCTACGTGAAAAGCATGCTGGAAAATGGGACACGATCAACCCCGAACATGCTGCGCGCATGACGCTTCAGAACCGCTTTCGCACCGGGTTGGACATTGCCCGCTATACAGCAGGCATCATGCGCCGCGACATGGCCGCCTATGATGAGGATCCATCATGCTATACCCAGTCGCTGGGCTGCTGGCACGGTTTCATCGGCCAACAGAAAATGATTTCCATCAAGAAGCACTTCGGGACGACCAAGGGGCGCTACCTTTACCTTTCCGGCTGGATGGTAGCTGCCATGCGTTCCGAGTTCGGCCCGCTTCCCGATCAATCGATGCATGAAAAGACGTCTGTACCGGCACTGATCGAGGAGCTCTATACCTTCCTGCGCCAAGCCGATGCTCGCGAATTGGGCCACATGTTTCGCGAACTCGATGCCGCACGCGCCAAGGGAGACGAAATCGCGGCCCGCGCCGTGCAGGAAAGGATCGATCATTACGAGACCCATATCGTGCCGATCATTGCCGATATCGATGCCGGCTTCGGCAACGAAGAAGCAACGTATTTGTTAGCCAAGCGCATGATCGAGGCCGGAGCCTGCTGTATCCAGCTAGAGAATCAGGTGTCGGATGCCAAGCAGTGCGGCCATCAGGACGGTAAGGTGACTGTGCCTCATGAAGACTTTCTGGCCAAGATCAATGCCGTGCGTTATGCGTTTCTAGAGTTGGGTGTCGAGGATGGTGTCATCGTGGCGCGCACCGACTCGCTGGGAGCCGGCCTGACCCAAAAGATTCCGGTCAGCACTGAGCCGGGAGACCTGGCGGCACAGTACAACAGCTTCCTTCACACGACGCCGATCTGCAACGATGACGACCTCGCCGATGGCGAAATGATCATCAAGCTCGATGGGCAGTTGAAGAAACCCTTGCGTATGCCCAACGGCCTCTATCTGTTCCGTCCGGGCACAGGAGAGGATCGCGTGGTTCTGGACTGCATTACAGCCCTGCAGAATGGCGCCGATCTGCTGTGGATCGAAACCGAGAAACCCCATGTCGGGCAGATTGCCAGCATGGTCAACCGGATCCGTGAGGTCGTGCCCGATGCCAAGCTGGTCTACAACAACTCACCTTCCTTCAACTGGACACTCAACTTCCGCCAACAGGTCTACGACGCCTGGGAGCAGGAAGGCAAGGATGTTTCTGCCTATGATCGTACCCGCTTGATGAGTGCCGAGTACGACGAGACCGAGCTCGCTGCCGTTGCCGACGAGTGGACACGCAACTTCCAGCGCGACGCCGCACGCGACGCCGGTATATTCCACCATCTGATCACACTGCCGACATATCATACTGCGGCCTTGTCCACGGACAATCTGGCCAAGGGTTACTTCGGCGACGAAGGCATGCTGGCCTATGTCAGGAACGTACAACGCCAGGAGATTCGCCAAGGCCTGGCTTGCGTCAAGCATCAGGACATGGCCGGCTCCAACCTGGGCGACGACCACAAGGAGTATTTCTCCAGCGAGCGCGCCCTGAAGGCCGGCGGCAAGGACAACACCATGAATCAGTTCGCCTGAAGCCTGGCTAGCACAAGCTGACTCACGTCACACCGGGAGGCTACGGCCTCCCTTTTTATTGGCTTTTTTTTCACATAATCTGCACTATCTCGGCGGGCACCAACACGACCTGACTCTGGTCTAAGCTGTCGTGACTCGCTACACTGTTTTAGAACAGCGTTTTCAATGATTGATCACTTGGCGCCTCCGCCAAGTTGAGGAGGGTTTGATGAAGCGTCTTCTTCCCGTTATCGCCATGGGCCTGCTGACCCTAGGTGGATGTGCCAACTCCGACCTCTACTCGGGAGACGTCTATCGGGGAAGCCAGGCCAAAACCGGCCAGACCGTGACCTACGGTACCATCACAGCCCTGCGCCCGGTTCGCATCCAGGCCGAAGATCAGAACAGTGGCGTAATCGGTGGGCTGGGAGGTGCCGTGATCGGTGGCTTGCTGGGTAACCAGATCGGCGGGGGCTCGGGCCGTACCATTGCCACTGCGGCAGGCGCCATCGGTGGTAGCGTGGCTGGCAGCAAGATCGAGGACAAGGCCAACCAGACCAACGCCTATGAGATCGAGGTGCGCCGGGACGTGGGCGATACCGTGATCGTCGTACAAAAGGCGGACCGGCAGTGGCAGGTTGGACAACGTGTTCGCTTGGTCGGTAGTGGAGCTAACATGAGCGTTGCCCCCTACTGATGAGGCGCGTTGTAGCCATGTCCTGAAGAAACGAAAACCCCCGCAGCGTGCTGCGGGGGTTTTCCTTGGGGGCGTTGTGGCTATCGGCCTTAGTGTGACTTGGCTTTCGACAGTCCCCAACGAGCCAGTTTCACCACGAGCCAGCTGATCAGGCCAATCAACAGCAGGGTCAGCAACATGGAAACAGGGCTTACAATAAACGTTGCGCCAATTACCGCCAGCCCTACGCTCCAGATCCAACGGTCGTCCTCACTGCTCCTTGATGTATAAGGCAACCTACGTTCCAAGGCACTGCCCAGTGCACCGTTCCAGCTCTTGAGCGAGAGAAACAGGATGACGCCAAAGGCGATCAGCCAGATTAGAGTCACGGTCATATGGCATTTCTCCTAATAAATCATAGACATAATCGCAAACTCACCAGACGTGGCAATGCGCTGACGACATCGACATCTAGTGAATGTTTATCCTTGATGTGCCGACGCACATCCCGATCTGTCATCGGGTTATCGGCAGGGTACCCCCGCCGATAATGCCCGTGCAACTGGGCTACGGAGAAAAAACGTCGCCCAACCAGCCTGCCGATTTTGCCTCCTTATCCTCAACCCAAAAGCGTGACACGGACGACAATACGTGCCACTACGCGCTTGAACAGCAGTCAAGTCAGTTTACTCGACCATGAAAAATCCTCGGCGCCCCTGACAGGTGCAGATGGACGCGTTACCATTGAAATGACATGCACTCACCGAAAGGTCCATCTCAACATGCAGATTGCGCAAAATTCCGTTGTCGCGTTCCATTACACCCTGACCAACGATGCAGGTGAGGTGCTGGACAGCTCGGAAGGTCGCGAACCGCTGACCTATCTCCATGGCGCGGGCAATATCATTCCCGGCCTCGAGAAGGAGCTGGAAGGTCGCCAGAGCGGCGATAAGCTGCAAGTGACCGTCAGCCCTGAAGAAGGCTACGGCGAGACTCAGCCTGCCCTAGTGCAGGAAGTTCCTCGCGATGCTTTTCAGGGTGTCGAGAACGTCGAGCCAGGCATGCAGTTCCAGGCCCAGACTCAGGGCGGCCCGCTCATGGTCACCGTCACCAATATCGAAGGCGATACCGTAACCGTGGATGGTAACCATCCGTTGGCCGGTCAAAAGCTCAACTTCGATGTTGAAATCGCCGAGGTGCGCGAGGCGAGCTCTGAAGAAATAGAGCATGGCCACGTTCATGGCGAAGGTGGCCATCAGCACTAAGCTGATCTACAACAAGCCGATACTACGGCTGTGCCACGAAAGGGCAACCATTCACGGTTGCCCTTTCTTTTGCTTGCGATCATGCCCATGGGGCCCAGAATAGCTATCCTGGCTCGAAGCCAGTAAATCCTTTGACGTAGGTGACGTCATGACATCAATCCTGACTCTCGGCTGGACAATCTTAGCTCTCATCCCCCTACCCGCCCAGGCTCAGGACACAACCGAGACGGCCAACGCGACCTTTGCCGGTGGCTGTTTTTGGTGCGTGGAGGAAGCCTACGACGAAATCAAAGGCGTTCAGCGCACCGTCTCCGGCTATACCGGGGGAGAGGAGACATCCCCTTCGTATGAGCAGGTTGCTCGAGGAGCCACCGGCCACGCCGAAGCCGTTCGTGTGGAATACGATCCCTCGCAAGTCGATTACGCTACGTTGCTCGAGGCGTTCTGGCACAACATTGATCCCTTCGCGGAGGATCGCCAATTTTGCGACGCGGGTCGTCAGTACCGTAGCGCGATCTTCTACCATGATGAACAGCAGAAACACTTGGCGGAAAAGACCAGATCAGAGCTCGAACAGCGCTTCGGCCGAGACATTGCGACCCGTATCGCCCCGGCGGGCAAGTTCTGGGTTGCCGAGGAGTATCATCAGGATTATTACGAGAAAAATCCGGTACGCTATCGCTTCTACAAGGCCGGCTGCGGGCGCACCGAGCGCCTCGAGGAAATATGGGGGAATCAGGCCGGGCTACCGGGCAAATCTTGATGTCCGGTACCGATCACGAATTCGCTTCGACCAGCGTCGAATGTTGCTCTTTTCGCCACAGCCAGAGGGAAAGTGCCAGGGTCACGCTCAGTACCAACCATGAGGCCAGCACCACGCCCCACCAGTCGGCGGCCTGCCAGAACGGCTCGAGATAGAAGCCGCCAAGGCTGGCTCCTACATAATAAAATACTAAATAAAGTGACGATGCACTTCCCCTGGCCATCTGTGCCTGTCGGCTCACCCAGCTCGAAGCCATGGAGTGACAAAAGAAAAAGCCAAAGGCATTAATGACCAGGCCGGCCAGGATCACTGGCAACGCCTCGCTCATTGTCACCCACGTACCGACCATGAAGATCCCGATACCTAGCATCATGCATACCGGCTGCGCCAAGCGTTGGGCGACACGCCCCGACAATGCCGACCCCAGAGTCCCCCCCAGATACGTGACAAAGATCATGCCCAGCCACTGAGTGGAGAGTGAATACGGGGCCTCATTGAGACGGAACGTGATGTAGCTGTACTGATTGATAAAGATGAAGAAGTTCAGCCCACCGATCAGGTAGGCGCCCAATAACAGAGGGTTGCACAGATGGCCGCTTAGAGAGCTCAGGGCAACTCCAAGACGTAACGGGGCCGGCTTGAACTCACGCGCCTCAGGTAGCAAGCGCCAGAATACCGCCAGGCAAACCAGACTCACCAATCCTACGGTCAGAAAGCTGGCATGCCATCCACCGTATTCACCCGCGATCCCGCCCATGACACGCCCACCGATACCGCCTAGCGTATTGGCGCTGATATATAGCCCCACGGCCAGCATTAGCGCTCGCTTATCGAACTCATCCCCCATCCAGGCGATTGCCACGGCGGGTAGACCACCGAGCACGAAGCCCTGCACCGCCCGGATGATGAGAAGCGAGGTGAAGTTGTCGACGAAGGGAATGAGCAACGAACAGAGTGTGGCGATCAGCAGCGTGAAACGCATGATGCCACCGCGACCGATGGCATCGGAGAGCGGTCCGAATACCAGCAGCGCTCCCGCCAGGGTAATGGTCGAAACTGCCATGACCATGGCCACGGCCAGAGTGGAAACATCGAAGACCTGCCGCAACTCCGGCAGTAGCGGTTGCGCCGCATAGAGATTGACGAAAACGGTGAACGAGCCCAGGCACAGTGCCAATGTGGCCCTCCACCAGTCTCGGCTATGTGCTTGGATCATGAATAACTCCTTGTACTTTCGGGCATGATCCGGTATTCAAAACAATAAGCCAAATAGGGCTTGGAGATAGCAACGATCTTTTTTACTTATGAAGTTATCATTCGACCTTAGGGCGTTACGTTATTTCTTGGCGGTCGCGGAGCATGGTGGCTTTACACGTGCCGCCCACGAACTGCATGTTGCGCAATCAGCCGTCAGCCAGACCGTCGCCAGTCTCGAGTCCCGCCTGGAGTTGCGCCTTTTCCATCGTCATGAACGTCGAATCAGCCTAACGCCGGAGGGCGAATTGCTGCTGGGTCACGCCCGCGAATTGCTCGGTCAGGCCGAGTCGATAGAACTGGCGATGAGAGAAGTCCATGGGCTGGTAAAAGGCGAAGTGCGCATCGGCATCCCCTCGATGCTTGGATCCTATTATTTTCCGCCCCTGTTAATGGGCTTCAAGTCTCGCCATCCGGGGATTCGCTTGACCGTTGTCGAAGCAGGGACACGGCGCTTGCAGCGTATGATTGCAGATGGAGAACTCGATCTCGGCGTGGTCACAGACGATGTATCGACCCAAGGGCTGGAGCGACGCCATTTCCTGCGCGAGGAAATGGTCGTCTGTGTGCCCCGGGATCACCGCTTTGCGAAAAGAGAGAGTGTAACGGCCCGGGAAGTTCTAGGCGAACCCTTGGTGCTTTTTCAGGACGGTTACTTTCATCGAGAATTCGTGGACCGCCTAGCCGTCGAAACCGGCCAACAGCCTCAGGTCGCCTTCCAGTCCAACCTGATTCCTCTGACCAAAGCGATCGTAAGACAGGGATTCGGCATTACCACCTTCTTGCGCCGAGTCGTCGAGGAACCTGACCTTGCAGCAGTATCGTTCGAGCCGGCCGCCTGGCTGGACCTGTCATTTGCCTGGAAGCACGGCGCCTATCTATCGAGAGCCGAGCAGACGTTCGTCGATTTCGTACTCGAACATCATGCAAGTCTCTAAGAGAGGCCAAGTGTAGCCAGTCTTTTCGCTACTCGAAGCGCTGCGCAATTTCCTTCAGCGGCATGGGACGCCGGGCCTGCCAGTAGTGTCGATTCCAGTAGACGTTATCGAGCCGAGACAGCTTCACGCCCTGCGACGTCGACGCATGCAGAAAGTAGCCGTCATCGACGTAGATGCCGACATGGCGGTACACACCTGGTGGGCGGAAGAACACCAGGTCGCCAACCTCCAGGGCATCCCTCGCAACAACTTTGCCTTCATGCATCTGGGCGCTTGTGGTACGCGGCAATTCCAGCGCAAACGCCTCTCTATAAACCTGTTGAACCAGCGCTGAGCAGTCGATGCCTCGAAGGCCTTCCCCGCCCAGCACATAGGGGGTGCCTTCCCAGCGCTCATGCTCATTCAGCAATGCCTGGCGCATTGTCCTCAATGAGGAACGCCGAAGTGTTCCCCAGCGTTGCGCCAACTGGGTGGCTGAGCCCATCACATGCGCTTTGCCACTAGCATGGAAGCCACTGCTTCTCTCCGTCTGGCTTCCGCTATCCTGCGGTGTGCCGGCACAACCGGCCAGTAAGCCAGCCATCGCCCAGGCCAGCAGAAATTGATAATTCATTGCCGAGCAAACTCTCGCATCAAAGCAAAAACGTCTCGCTGCGCTTGGCGCCAAGCAGCGTATCCCAAATCGTTGCGGTGTATCCGGTACATGACGACTCGAACGGCGTTAATGCATTGTCCGCGCATCACCCGGTAGCGTATCGATGTGCAAGGGTGCCCAATGGCGCGGCCGTGCGCCGGGAAAATCCAGGCTTGCCCAGGAACCGGCAAGTGGTGGCGCTCCACTCAACCATGCCGTCAACCCCTCGCGAAAGCGAGCCAGGAAACTTTCTCGCTCTTCGGTTTCCCCCATGAAGAAGGCAAATCCGGCGTACAGCCCGAGCGCATAGTCACGCCAATTCCCATAATGCCGCTGGGCTTCGGCCAAGGCAGTATCGAGCACATCATCCAATAAGGTGGTGCTCACCCAATCCAGGCTACGACCGGCGATGGCCAAATCCACTGCCTGAGCCAGATCCCAGGCGGTCATGTCGATATCGTTGCAGCCTGCCTCGTTGTCCCTTACCCGCCGCAGACGTAGCAAGTGATTACGCTCCTCCTCACCGCACTCGCCCGACTCGAGGATGGCGATTTCCTCCTCCAGGCGCGCACGATTGAGCGTGTATGGGGCATAATTTATCTGGTACTCCTGCCGGTCTCCCACCTCGAGCAAAAAGCCAAGAAACTCCTGCAGCCCCTCCGGACTGTGCAAACCATAGTGGCTATCCAGCCACTGCTGAAGTGCCTCACGCTCCGCCCGGCTCTCCCGCTGGGGCTCCCCCCAGATGCCGGGGTTAAGCGGGCCGGCCAGCGACAGAGCCGTCAGGCGCGTCAGGCTCGGGCGAGGACCGGGCTCCTGCCATTCCGCCTGACGCCAGTCCAGCCAGTGGAACGGGCTTCCCGGATCGTCCCTATGCCAGCGAATATCGTAAACCAGCGTATCCTCGGGCAGTTCAGGCAGGGCCGCTTCCCAAGCGGCCCAAGCCTCCAGCAGTCGTTTTGGGTTGGGATATAGCCGGCACAGCACGCCACGTAGCGACTCGGCTACGCGGGCCAATCCGGCAGCATCGAAATCACCGCTGTCTCCTGCCATCAGCAGATAGAAAGCATATTTCTCGGCCATGTGAATCGTCGCGGCATGTCGAACACACGATTGCAACCGCTCGCGTAGATGAATGGCCTCCTCCGAAGGACGCCCGAAATCGGTGTCCAGCGGCGGAAGCGCGCCGTGGGCCGCATCGATAGCCAACTGATTGAGATGATGGGACTGGGCGGGCAACCAATAGCGCGCCAGGCCATCGACACCTTCGTCCGGAAACAGCCCGAGCGTCTCGGCTAGATATCGTCGAGCATCCTGTCGGCGTGCCTCGTCGAGAGTTACACCGATACCCTGACGATAAAGCAGGTCAGGCTCACGCACCGAGGCCAACGCCAACACCCAGTGCCGAGTATCGGAACGCCAACGGCGCAGGGCAAGGCGTGAACGCTCGCGCTGCACTTCCGTCACTAGTCCCTGCAGCGGGACCCGCCATGGGCTGACCGGCGAGTTCATCAGCAGAGCCAGCTCGGGCACGGCCTGATCGGTGGGATAGCGGTGTCCCTCGAACAGGCTTCGTCCACGTTGATAGGCTTGAACCAGCGCCATCCAGTCGCTGTAACGCCGCATCAGCAAGTCAGCGGCATGCGCAGCAAAATCCTCGGCTTCGTCCGCCCTCAACCAGCCAAGCATCAGACCGGCATAGGCGAGGTCGACCAGACGCAACCAATCCCAGGCGGCCCATTCCAGCGGCTCACCCTGCTCGAGATAGGCAAGCATCACCTGACCATAGCGTCGTTGATCGTTGAGCCCGCGCAGCCAGGATTGACGCGTCGTCACATCGGCATCGAGCAGCCGGGCTGCGTCCTGGTCCCAGCCATAGCGATGTCCCTGCCCACCGAGCCACAGCAGGATACGTATCAGCTCTTCGCGACTGCGTATCTGCCATTCGTTTTCCAGCCAATCGGTGACATCAGGCCAGTCGCGCTCAGGCTGCGGAGGTAAAGCCAGAACCGGTGCGAAGATTGCCCGTAGCGCCCAGGTCCGCTCATTCTCCTGCTCAGGCCAAAGCGGCAGGTTCCGGCACTTGTTCAAGTGGACGCCGCTAACCTCCCACGTGATCCCGTCGCCTTGATGTTCAAGCTGTGCCAACGCCTCCCCGGCCAAGGCGAACTCTTCGTCACCGTGTGACCAGCCCTCCTCAAGACGCGCCTTTTTCAAAGCGGCCAACCACTCATCCAGAGATGCGTATTGGGCATGGATGCTCTTCGCTACACGCTGAACCCAAGCCTCGGTCTGCTCATTCGTCAACCAGCCTGCTGACGCTGCCAATGCGATCAGCTCCAGTGCGGCCAGCTGAAACTGAGGATTCGGTACGCCGGGAGGAAAGGCCTCCAGCAGTCGCCAGCCCAGCTCACCGCGTTCGACCACCCCCAACTGCGCCAATCGAGCCACAGCAATGGTCGGCTCCATGTCGGTGGGATCTGGTTCGAAGGCCCAGCCGCACAGGACCAGTTGCTGTGCCCACCAGGCTTTTAGCGGATCGGCCAAGGTCTCACCTCTGAATCTCTCATAACGAATGGATTAACGGCCTCATAGTTTAACGGAAAGCGGAGACAACGCCGATGCTGCCACGTCGCTTCGAAGATACCTAGCGAAAAGACCTATTTATGCCGGGTCCCCTTATAGTGGGGCTTGGCAAAATGTTTTATATAATGCACAGTCCGTCAAACATGATAGCCCCTCTGGACTACTGGAGCATTGCCCTATGTCCCTCGCTCTGCCCGACCTATTGATTCCGAAAGCCTATATCGGCGGCCAGTGGCACGATGCCGAGCGTCGCTTCGCCGTGACCAACCCCGCCACTGGCCAGACGCTGGCTGAGATCCCCGATCTGAATGCCGATGATGCCCGCGCTGCCGTGGCGAGTGCCGAGGCTGCCTGGCCAGCTTGGCGCAAGCGCCCGGCCAAGGAGCGGGCAGCCTTGCTTCGTCGTTGGTACGAACTGATCGTTGCCCACGGAGACGAACTGGCACGGCTGATGACCCTGGAGCAAGGTAAGCCGCTCGCCGAGTCAAAGGGCGAAGTGGGTTATGGCGCCTCGTTCGTCGAGTACTATGCCGAGGAGGCCAAACGTGTCGCTGGCGAAACGCTGCCCTCGCACGGCGCCGACAAACGTATTCTGGTCTTCCGCGAACCCATCGGGGTGGTAGCGGCCATCACCCCTTGGAACTTTCCATTGGCCATGATCACGCGTAAATGTGCACCCGCTCTGGCCGCTGGCTGCCCGGTCGTGATCAAGCCCGCCGAAGCTACGCCCCTGACTGCTCTGGCGTTGGCCAAACTGGCCGAAGACGCCGGTCTCCCGGCCGGTGTACTGAATGTCGTAACGGCATCGCAACCCGCCGAAATCGGCGAAGTACTGACCACGGATCCGCGTGTTCGAAAGGTATCCTTCACCGGCTCGACTCCCGTGGGCAAGAAGCTGCTGGCGCAATGCGCCGGGACGGTCAAGAAGGCCTCCATGGAGCTCGGCGGCAACGCGCCGTTCATCGTCTTTGACGATGCCGATCTGGATGCGGCCGTGGAAGGCGCCATTGCCTCGAAGTTCCGCAATTCCGGCCAAACTTGTGTTTGTACGAATCGCTTGCTGGTTCAGGCAGGAATATACGACGCTTTCCTAGAGAAGCTGGCCAAGCGCGTCCGCGAACTAAAGGTGGGCAATGGCCTTGAGGACGGCGTCGTACAGGGGCCACTGATCAATCCTGCTGCCGTCGCCAAGGTACAGGCGCATATCGGCGATGCCCTCGGTAATGGCGCTCGCCTGGTCTGCGGCGGAGAACCACACGCCTTGGGCGGAACCTTTTTCCAGCCCACCGTGCTCGCTGACGTCACCGATGCGATGCAGGTCGCCCGGGAAGAAACGTTTGGCCCGCTGGCGCCCGTCTTCCGCTTCGAGAGCGACGAGCAAGCGATCGCCATGGCCAATGCCACCGAGTTCGGCCTGGCCGCATATTTCTACGCCAGCGATTACCGGCGTATCTGGCATGTCATGGAGGGCCTGGAATATGGCATGGTCGCCGTCAATGAAGGGATATTGTCCACTGAGCTGGCCCCCTTCGGCGGCATCAAGGAATCGGGGCTGGGCCGTGAAGGGTCACGTCACGGCCTCGATGAGTTTACCGAACTAAAATATGTCTGCGTTGGCGGGCTGTGATCATCACCGCCCGGGGATGACAAGGAGGAAGAAATGAATAACGCCCAACTTAACGAACTCAAGCAGCGCTATGTCGCCAACGGTGCCGCCAGCCCTGCGACACAGTTCGCCGACCGCGCCGAGAATGCCCTGATCTGGGATGCCGACGGCAACCGTATCATCGACTTTGCCGGCGGCATCGGGGTGCTCAATATCGGCCATCGCCATCCCAAGGTGGTCGAAGCCGTAAAGGCCCAGCTCGACAAGGTAATGCACACCTGCCAGACCGTCATGCCCTACGAAGGGTATGTAAAAGTGGCCGAAAAGCTCAGCCAGGTCACGCCGGTACGCGGCCATGCCAAGGTGATGCTCGCCAACTCCGGTGCCGAGGCCCTGGAGAATGCCGTCAAGATCGCTCGTGCGGCCACCGGGCGTAACAACGTCATCTGCTTCGACGGCGGCTACCACGGTCGTACCTTTATGACCATGGCCATGAACGGCAAGGTCGCGCCCTATGCCACCGACTTCGGCACCATGCCAGGCAATGTCTTCCGCGCTCCGTATCCGGTACCGTATCACGGTGTCAGCGAAGACGAAGCCCTGCGTGGCCTAAGGATGGCCCTCAAGACCGACGCCAACCCCAAGGACACGGCGGCGATCGTACTCGAGCCGGTACTTGGCGAGGGCGGCTTCTATCCGGCCCCGGCCAGTTTCCTCAAGGCGATCCGCGAGATCTGCGACGAGTACGGCATGCTGATGATCATCGACGAAGTGCAGAGCGGCTTCGGACGTACCGGCAAGATGTTCGCTATTGAACACAGCGGCGTGGAACCGGACATCATCACCATGGCCAAGAGCATGGCGGACGGCATGCCGATCTCAGCCGTAGTCGGTACCGACAAGCACATGGATGCCAGCAGCGGCAACTCGCTGGGCGGCACCTATACCGGCAGCCCCGTTTCCTGTGCTGCAACCCTCGCCGTGCTGGAGGTCTTCGAGGAAGAGCACATCCTCGAGAAAAGCCAAGCCTTGGGTGACAAGCTCGCTGAACGCTTTGCCCAGTGGCAGCAGGAGTTCGACTGTATCGACAACCCTCGCAACATGGGCGCCATGGCAGCATTCGATCTGGTGTCCGACAGGAACGGCCACACTCCGGATGCCGACCTGGCCGGTGCACTTTGCAAGCGCGCCCGAGAGAAGGGCCTGATCCTGCTTTCCTGTGGTCTGTACGGCAACTCCATTCGCTTCTTGATGCCGGTGACCATCGAGGATGACATCCTCGAAGAAGGACTCGGCATCATCGAGGAAGCCCTAAAGGAACTGGCGAGCAGCCGCAGCGCGACAACGGCCTGACCGCAACCCGATATAGAAATGAAATAGCCCCGCTGACCCTAGTCAGCGGGGCTTATTAGTCACCGCTTCTTATTTTACCCTTACGCCGTCATGAGCGAAGACAGATCGGGAAGCTGACTGGCCTCGCGCGCGAGGCGGCGGGTCTCAACGCCGTTTCGTCGAGTGAAGTTAGGCTGTCAAGCCGGCATCGTGTTGGCCTTCGAATCGCGCGACCACACCCGATGCTTGCCCATCGCCTCGGCAAAGGGCGTAAAGATGTCATCTACCGTTGCCCCGAGGAAGATACCATCCTCCTGCATGGGAACACCGGCCTTGGCCAGCAGCCCCCTACCCTCGCCAATAGCGGCGATGGCCTTGAGGTGCTTGTAGGCTTCCTGAAGGTAATACACGCCGTCGCCGGATTGGGAAAGTGTCGTGACGCTTTCGGCTCCACCCGCCACGACTACCGCATCCATGGTCACCGAAGGTTCGCTGTTGAGCATGCCATCCGGCGACACGGTCTGGCCACTGGCTGCCTTTACCGGTGCCATGCTCGGAGCAATGACCATGGCTTGCGCCCCTTCCGCCTCGAGACGCGACTTGGTGCCCTCGACATGGTCGGCGTCGACACCATCGGCAACCAGGATCGCTACTTTGCGATACTTGATATTGCCCGGAAGACGCGCCATCAGGCTCAGCGCCGGCGAATCCACCAGTGTGCTGGCGCCCAGTTCCTCAGCAGGTGCCGGCTTGCTGGTTGGTGTCTCGATACCATGGTTTTCGCCTACTCGACGCGCCAGCTCGAGGTCGATGTTAGGCAGGATTTCCTTGATCACCCGCTCGCGAATCCAGGGCCGTTTCACCTTGGAGAGCTCGAAAGTATAGGCGCCGATGATATGTTCCTTCTCGACATCGGTCTGGCTGTTCCAGAATAGCGTCGCCTGAGAATAGTGATCACCGAACGAGGGGCTGCGTGCACGAATCTTGCGCGCATCGACACGTTCCTGGTAGGACTCGAAACCTCCATTTTCGGGCGCTGCCGGTGTCTCGCTTGGCCAGCCGCCGTCAATAGAGTTGGGCTCGTACGAGGCCTGCCCCTTGTTAATGGTCTGGCGATGCATGGCATCGCGCTGATTATTGTGTGCCGGGCACACAGGTTGGTTGATGGGAATCTCGTGAAAATTGGGCCCGCCGAGTCTCAGCATCTGGGTGTCCAGGTACGAGAACAGACGGCCCTGTAGCAATGGATCGTTGGTAAAATCGATGCCCGGCACCACATGGGCAGGGCTGAATGCCACCTGCTCGGTCTCGGCGAAGAAGTTGTCCGGGTTGCGGTTGAGAGTCATCTTACCGATGGGAGTGACCGGCACCAACTCTTCGGGAATGAGCTTGGTCGGGTCGAGCAGGTCAAAGTCGAACTTATGCTCGTCCTCCTCCTCGACAATCTGCACGCCAAGCTCATACTCGAGAAAATTGCCGCTCTCGATATCATCCCACATCTGCCGGCGGTTGAAGTCGGGATCGCGGCCCCAGAGTTTCTGGGCTTCATCCCAGATCAACGAACAGGTACCGGCCAGCGGTTTCCAATGAAACTTGGCAAAACGTGCCTTGCCCTGCTTGTCGATCAGGCGGAAAGTATGGACTCCAAACCCTTCCATGTTGCGATAGTGCCGGGGAAAGGCTCGATCCGACATGGTCCACAGCACCATGTGTGTGGCTTCGGGCATCAATGACACGAAATCCCAGAAAGTGTCATGAGCGGACTGGCCCTGGGGAATCTCGTTATGCGGCTCGGGCTTCACCGCATGCACAAAGTCGGGGAACTTGATGGCGTCCTGAATGAAAAACACCGGCATGTCGTTGCCGACCAAGTCCCAGTTACCTTCGTCGGTATAGAACTTGGTAGCGAAGCCACGCACGTCGCGCACTGTATCGTTGGAGCCCCGTGGCCCTTGCACCGTGGAAAAACGCACGAAGACCGGCGTTTTCTTGCCGGGATCCTGAAACACCCCCGCCTTGGAGTACTTCGCCGCCGTCTCGTAGGGTTGAAAATACCCATGCGCCGCAGAGCCCCGCGCATGAACGATACGCTCGGGAATACGTTCGTTGTCGAAGTGATTGAGCTTCTCGCGGAAGATGAAGTCTTCCATCAGAGTGGGACCACGTTCGCCGGCTTTCAGCGAGTTGTGGTTATCCGAGATACGCACACCTTGGTTGGTACGTAAATCATGTCCTTCGGCGTCGCTTCGATACGTTTCGAGGCTCTCCGACTTACTGTTCTCGCTCGTTTTGAACTTTTCGTCGTGTGGACCATTGCTGTTGGGGTTCGTATGGGGGTTATTCGCCATGCTCAAACGCTCCTCGTTGGCTTGTGTGGTCCACCCTCCTCATAAGGCCGCACCGGCATGAACAAGAACATGGCAAATGACCATGTCGGCTCTTTACCGGCAGGCAAACATTCTGTCTGGTTTTGGTTATCACTGCCCTTGCAAGGTAGACAGCCCCATTAACGCAGCGCAAGTTCGCGCGGTGCTTTCGTTAAGTGTCTGCTTTAGAACGAAGAGCCCGGCTGCTCGAGAAACGCCAGCTCTTCCGGGGTCGAGGGACGCCCCAGCAGCGCATTACGATGCGGGTAGCGGCCGAAACGTTCGAGGATTGCCCGGTGACGATGTTCATAGTCAAGGTTGTCTTCGAGGCCGGGCTGGTCGAATAGCCTTAGAGCCTCTTCATGAATAAGCAACGATTCACTATGCATGTAGGGCATGTAGAGAAACGCTCGCTGGTGCACCTCGAGATGCCTATCCGCCCCGGCCATTACGGCTTCCTGAGCCAGCACCAGCGCTTGCGGATCCTGTGCGAAAGCGTTGATCTGACCACGATGGATATTGCGCGAGAACTGGTCCAGTACAAGAATCTCGGCCAGACGACCTTGCGGCGAGCGTCGCCAAGTCCACAACTCCCCCGCAATGGCAGCTTGCAACACGAACGAAAAGCGTTCGGTGATCTCTGCATCGAGCGCATCGTCCTTGACGAACCACTGCCGCGGTTCGAGTGTCTCGAACCAGAACTGAAGAATGTCCTGGGCCGTCGTCTCGCTCATGTCTCTACCCCTATGCTCGCAAATTGATAACCTGAGCGTAGGTAACGCCAGTCCCGACGGCGAGCCTTTCATGCGCTCATGATCGCGTTTACGAAACTAGAGTTTCCCATGACATTAGCGCAGATACTGGCCATGGCCGGTTATCTTTTCAATCTCATCGGCATCATTGTCTGTCTCGTCGGGCTTCACCTGGCCCGCCGCCCTTCCCATCGAGTGCTGGGCCGGCTCCTCGCCGTGCTCGGGTTCCTGATTGCAGCCAGTCCGCTTCTGCTTCAGCTGTTCGGCTTCGTAGACCCGGCCACACCGGTATCGCCGCCGCCTCCGCGCTGAACGGTCATCTCTTTGTCATCACAGGCTCACGACGTGGTCAGAGCCTTGTCATATACGACAGGCAGGCTAACGCCCAAGCTCTCAATGCCGAGAGGCAACTCGTTCTAGGAGGAAACCATGCCCCTGTCCCGTCGTCGCTTCCTATCGCACAGCCTGCATGCCGGTGCCGCCTTCGGTGCCGTCAGTTTGCTTGGCGCCCCGGCAATCGTGCTTGCGGAGTCACGCCGGCCAGTTATTACCCACGGCATCATGAGCGGCGACATTCAGCCGGGACGCACCATGGTCTGGAGCCGTAGTGACCGCCCCGCGCAGATGATCCTCGAACTCGCCGATAATCCGTCGTTCAAGGGAGCTCGGCGCCTGGTTGGCCCCACCGCCCTGCCGGTTGATGACTACACGACCAAACTCGACGTCACCGGACTTGGGGATATGGAATCCCTGCACTACCGTGTGCGCTATGCCGCACTGGGAGACGAACGTGCCCTGAGTGAACCAGTGATGGGCCGGCTACGCCTGCCACCATCCCAGTCACGCAATGTACGTTTCGTGTGGTCAGGGGATACTGTCGGCCAAGGTTGGGGCATCAATCCTGACCTGGGCGGAATGCGTATCTATGAGACGATGCGGCAGGTTCAGCCCGATTTCTTCATCCACTCAGGCGATACCATTTATGCCGATGGCCCGCTACAGGAGAGCGTCACGCTGGAGGATGGGACGACCTGGCGCAACATCGTGACTCCAGCCAAGGCCAAGGTCGCCGAGACACTGGAAGAGTATCGCGGGCAATACGCCTATAACCTGCTCGACGACAACTTGCGCCGCTTCAATGCCGAGGTGCCCATGTTCGCCCAGTGGGACGATCATGAGACGGTGAACAACTGGTACCCCGGCGAAGTGCTCGACGATCCGCGCTATACGGAAAAGAACGTTTCTCTGCTCAATGCACGCGCACGGCGTGCCTTCATGGACTATATGCCGGTACGACAAACGGCAGATGCCCCGGATCGCCTGTATCGGCGCTTTACCTATGGTCCCGACCTGGAGGTCTTTCGCCTCGACATGCGCAGCTATCGGGGTGCCAACTCCGACAACCGGCAGACTGCACCGGGTGGCAGCGCCGCCTTTCTCGGTGATGCACAATTGCAATGGTTACTGGACGGGCTACGCCAATCCCAAGCGACGTGGAAGATTATCGCCTCCGACATGCCGCTCGGGCTGGTGGTCAAGGATGGCGAGCGTTACGAGGCGGTAGCCAACGCTGAATCGGGACGGCCCTTGGGACGTGAACAGGAAATCGCTCGCCTGCTGGAGGGCCTGCACAAGGCCAACGTGCAAAACATCGTCTGGCTGACCGCCGACGTGCACTACACGGCCGCCCACCACTACTCCCCAGAGAGAGCAAGCTTCCAGAATTTCACGCCGTTCTGGGAGTTCGTCAGCGGTCCTCTCAACGCAGGTACGTTTGGACCTGGAGAGTTGGACGCGACCTTTGGCCCCGAGGCGGTCTTTTACAAGGCACCGCCACCGGGACAGGCCAATTTGCCCCCATCGGCAGGATACCAGTTCTTTGGTCAGGTCGATTTTGATGCTGACTCGCGTGAGCTGACAGTGACACTGAAGGACACCGCAGGCGCTTCCCTGTTCGAGAAGCGCCTGGCTCCATCTTAATGGAACACTCTATTTAATCGAGATTAAGCTACTGAAAATCATGGTTTTTTCTTGACGAAGCGAAGCGGCTACGACTAAAGTAAAAGCCACGGTGAGCAGCGGCCATGGAACGGCTGCCAGTTCAGGATTGTGCGCGATCAGGATGATCGAGACATGGGAATGTAGGCATCGAAGGGCAGGACGCCATCAACGCCAAGGATCCCCAGCAAGGCTTACCGTAATGCAGCACGTAGTACTGCAGGGCCCGGCCAGCAATGGCCGGGCCTAATTCGTTTGCCTCTCTACTCCACGATTTCCTGCATGCCGGCTGGGGTTTTCCTCGGTGGCGGCTCTAGTCATGCTGTGCCAGTCAAAAAGCTGGACTTTCTCATCATTAACGTAGGTTAGATTCCTGTCGTCGATTAGCGAGCGTTATTGCTACTCTATCAATGTCAAACGCCTCGCTTACAACAACACGCAGTGAGAAAATTATGGCCATTTACGCTATCGCCTATGACCTGACCTTACCTCAAGAATACAACGGCTTTTACGAGTGCCTAGAGTCCTATCCTCACGTGCATGTCATGGACTCTTTCTGGCTGATCCAAGCAGACACCGAATCCGGAGAATTAAGGGATAGCCTGCTGCCATACATAAAAAGGGGAGATTCACTTTTCATCAGCCGGATGAGTCAGGACTGGGCGGGTGCCGGTACGCAATGCGGAGACTGGCTCAAGGCGACCGACCGCCTGTGGCACAAGCCGGCCCAGGCATATGCCGTCAAATAACCGCCTCGCCTGCGCTTCGCCTCCCTTGACCTGACGGCCACAAACGTCCATACCAAAGGGACATACTTGATGCAGCAAGGAGGTTTGCATGAAAGGCTTATTTGCAGCAGGTGCCGCCTGGTGGTTAAGGAAATCCGAAAATCGCCAGAAGGCCAAGCGCAAGGGTGAGCAGGCTTGGAACAGCCTTGATGAGAAAAACGAACGCGAGCACGCTGACAGTCAAGAGACTCGTCGCAACTAAAGCCACAAGGTTGCTTGACGTATCACATAAGCGCCCCAGCCGTCTTATGGCGGCTGGGGCGCTTTGCGTACGAAATCCAGGCATCAATGGCGGAAGAGCGTGGGAGTCGAACCCACCAGGGACCGCTGGCAGCCCCTACCAGGTTTGAAGCCTGGCCGCCCCACCGGGGGTCGATCCTCTTCCACGAGTGCATGTCGTGCTAGTCGAACAGGTCATGTCGGCGAATCACATGATCATCACCGACACGTCGAGTGAACCCGATTCTATCAAAGAATTCAAGGATTTGAATCGCAAGTTTGCGTCCGGTGCCGATACAGTCACGGAAATCCGCAGCACGTGCGGCGCCATGACGGGATTCCAGCTCCTTTACAATGCGAGCCAAGGATTCGACCGCTGGGGCCTCGAAGAAGTGATCCTTGCGGACCTGATAGAGCCGCCCAAGACGCGCACAGGCCATCAGTGACTGACGCATCACCTGCTCATCAATCCCTTCAGCGGCGGCCATATCACGGACGCGAGGCGGCTCGAACGGCCTGGAAACAATCAACGGCTGGACTCGCTGCCATAGACGCTCGTCAGCCTCATCCAATGCCGCCTGGTGCCCAGGTAACGCTAGAAACGGTCCATACCGCTCGATCTCGCCTGCCTCGATCATGGCATTCAACAAGGGGCGGAAAAATGCCCCAGGCAGGCCAGGCATGACCTGCCGACGCAAGCGCTCACGCTCCGTCCCCAGCATGGAAGGCTCACTTTCGTGATTGCGCTGCAGTGTCTCGAACGTTCTTGCTTTCAGGCTATCCAGGGCTTGGCGAGAAAAGGCCCTGGCCTGCCCCTGCACCGTGATGACCTGCCCTCCCAACGCCTCGACTCGTGCCGCCAGGTACTGCTGGTCGATATTGATGTTACGTGCCAGCATGCCGAGATCCAGCCCATCGGGCCACAGCGTCAAACCAGTCTCCAGCGGACGGTCAAGGCGATAAGGCTTTCCTGTCTCTGCACATTCGGCCAAGGATGACAACCAGGTCAGTCGCTTGGGAGCACGCTGGCCGCGCCGCGGGGGGTCTCCATCAAGCACGATGCCGCCACCCAAGGTCGTTTGGCCGCCATGATCGCGAATCACGAAGCGATCGCCCAGGCAGGCGTGCACGGGCCGGTCCAGAACCAACTGGCCCAGCATTCTGTTACCGGGTTCCAGTCGTTGGCCTTCCAGCAGAGATACGCGCCCGGTCAGCCGCGCCACCCCCAAGTGAATGTGCACAGGGGTCCAATGCTTGAGTGCCGCCACACTGCCTAGCAGGGTAAGATCGACATCGACCCGCTGCAGCAGTGGTGTGTCCAGCGACTCTGCAACCACCCAGCCGCCACGCACGATTGCATCGCGCTCCACCCCGCTGCCCGTCAGGTTGAGGGCCACCCTATCGCCCTGATGGGCCTGTTCGCTTTCGCGATGCTGCCGCCGCAAGCTGCGTACTCGGGCGCGTACACCCGACGGTTCAAGGCGCAGCACATCATCCTGCCGCACGGTTCCGCTCAAGGCCGTTCCGGTCACGACCAATCCTGCTCCGGTCTTGGTAAAGACACGATCCACCGCCAGACGAAATGCGCCCCAGGCCAGCGTTTCATGACGTTTGGCAGCCTGGGTCCACAGTGAATCGCGCAAGGCATCAATCCCTTCACCACTGCGGCTCGAGACGCGATATACAGGAGCCTCTGCCAGCGGAGTGGCCTCCAGCAACTGGCGAATGTCTTCTTCGACCCGATCAAGCCGAGTCGCATCCACCAGATCGCATTTGGTCAGCGCTACCTGTCCCTGCGACAGCCCCAGCAAGGTCAGGATTTGTACATGCTCGATGGTCTGCGGCATTACGCCATCATCGGCGGCGACCACCAACAACACGCTATCGATGCCCGCGCTACCGGCCAGCATGTTATGAATGAACTTTTCGTGACCGGGCACGTCGACGAAGCCGAGTTCAATGTCCGACTCGACCTCGGGATAGGCAAACCCCGCCTCGATGGTCAGCCCACGCGCCTTTTCCTCCTTGAGACGATCCGTGTCGACGCCGGTCAGACAGTGGATCAACGCGGTCTTGCCATGGTCGACATGTCCTGCCGTACCGACAATCATGTCTCCTCCCTAGTCCGGCTTGCGATGTAGTGCGACTTGAGTAGTTTGAGCTGGTCCACGAATTGCCGCTCCTGGGCTTCCCCCATCAGGCAACGCAAGTCGAGATGCAGTGCCCCGTCGCGCAGGCGGCCTATGACCGGCTTCGGCAGGCAACGGAAGGCCATTTCGAGACAGCGCAGCGCTCGCTCGCGCGCCTGGCGCTCTTGCGCCTGAGGCCGCCAGACCAAGGCACGGCTGGGCAGACGATCGACCGGTAGCGAGCCACTGCCGAGTTGGCTCATGCAGTCCTGCAGCGTCACATCGACATCGTCGAGCAACGTACGAACAGAGGGAAGCAGCCTCTCGCCCAAGGCGGCAATGTCGACCTCAGGTCGGGTGAGCATGGCTAAGGCAGGGATGTCGCGCGCGGGTGTATCGCTGTCGCGGTACACACGCAGCGTCGCCTCGAGTGCAGCCAACATCAACTTGTCGAGCCGCAGCGCTCGCTTCAGCGGGTGTCGCTTGATGCGTTCGATCATCTCGCGCTTGCCGACGATGATGCCAGCTTGTGGTCCGCCCAGCAGTTTGTCACCACTGAAAGTGACCACATCGGCCCCAGCGGCAATGGTATCGCGCGGCAGGGCTTCGTAAGGCAGTCCTAGCGCCGCCAGGTCGGTCAGCGCCCCACTGCCCAGGTCGACCAAGAAGGGCACGCCATGCCGATGGGCAATCTCGGCGAGTTCGTGCTCGGGTACGCTCTTGGTGAAACCGGTGATAGCGTAGTTGGAGGTGTGAGCCTTGACGATCAGCCCGGTCTCGTCGTTGAGCGCCCCTTCAAAATCACGTGCGTGGGTGCGGTTGGTCGCGCCGACCTCGTGCAAACTACAGCCTGCCGCCTGCATGATGTCGGGCATGCGAAACGCCCCGCCGATCTCGATCAATTCGCCGCGAGAGATGACCGCCTCGCGGCCCGCCCCCAGCGCCCCTAGCGCCAGCACCACCGCCCCAGCGTTATTGTTGACCACGGTGGCGGCCTCGGCTCCGGTAAGCTCGCAGAGCAGGGACTCGACCAGCGTATCGCGATCTCCGCGCCCGCCGCTCTCCAGGTCGTACTCCAGGGCAATCGGATGACGCGCTGCCTCAGCCATGGCCTCGATGGCCGGCTCGGGCAATGGCGAACGCCCCAGGTTGGTATGAATCACCGTACCGGTCAGGTTGAAGACGGCGCGGCTGTTGGGCTGGGTCAGGGTGTCGAGGCGGGACACGCAGCGCTGTACGAGATCGCCGAACTCGATAGGCAACGAGTCGGCATCCAGCGCCTGATTCTGCAATCGCCGGCGCGCATCATCCAGCGTTTCGCGTACGGAACGACGCACCAGTGAACGGCTGTGTCGCTTGAGGGTATCTTGCAGGCTTGGGTCGGCCATCAAGGCGTCAACGGCAGGCAAGCGGCGTCTAACGTCCATTGTCGTGTTCATGTCCATGCCAAAAAAGCGTTATGGGCTATCGCACTTAGCCCGGTTAAGCCCTATGGCATAGCATGATCGACAGCCTGCCGTCCACGCCGACGGTTCAGTCGCCGACAATGAGCAGCGGGTTGTAACCACTACGCTGGAAGGTGCCGTCTTCGCCAAGCGAGAGGTCCAGCGCCAGGCTCGCCAGGTCATCGGCCACTGCTTCGAGACGGGCGTCGATCTCCCGCGGCATGATCTTGAGATAGCTGTGGCAGTCGCCACAGGTTTCCGCCTGAACAGGCAGCCAAGGATTACCCTCCTCGTCCTCCAGGCTCAGGTATTCCAGCTTGCCCGTCTGATCACACACACTGCAGCGTGCACGCTCAAGGTACCACTGGGTGGCACACAGTCCGCACTGCAGATAGCGAGCCCCGCGATACTCCGGGGCATTCTGAATGACACTTGCCACCGGCGCCGAGCCACAGCATGGACAGATCGATCTCGCCTCGGCCGGCGGGCGCTTCGGCACATCCGGCAACACCTCTACCAGGCGCACCCAGGCTACCTGCAACGCCGCAGCCAGCAAGGGCATGACACCCCGATCCTCTTCGGGGCCGGGCTGTCCGTCCAGCAGTGCCACGACCAGACTATCCCTTTCCTCGCTGGGCATGTTTCGCAAACGCTCGATCAGGGGGCGCTGTGCTTCTCCGACATGAAGGTCCAGCGCGTCGAGCAATACGCTCAGCTCGCCTTGCAGGTCGACGTCACGACGCAGGGCATCGACGCTTAGGGGAGCCATTCCATGCTCCAACGCCAAGGTGAATGCCTCGGGTTCGGGCTTCCAGGCCGGCACCCCCTGCTCCAAGGCGGCCTGCTGAGCCTGGGCAACCTGTGCCATGAAGGCGAGAAAGTCGCTCAGCGCCTCTACTCGACCGGCGAGGTCTCGCAGGCGCTGAGCCCGGGCAGCGAAAACATCGCGCCCGGGAAGCAAAACCGCCGGAGGGTCCATGACCCCCTCCGGCGCACTACCGTATGCATGATTCACATCATCACCCTAAGAAATTATTGTGGGCGGGCAGAGGAGTCATCCTTGGCCGCCGGTTGCTGTTTGCGCTCCTTCATCACCTCGTCGTACCACAGGCTGTGATGATGCTTGGCCCACGCCTTGCTGACCCGCCCCTGGACCATGGCCCGGATGGAGCCCTTGACCCAGATCCCCGAGTAGATATGGATGACCAGGGTAATGATGGCCAGGAAGGCAGTGTAGGCATGGACCATCACGGAGAAACGCAGCAGCCAGATAGGCATGCCTTCCGCGAAGTAGGGCCGCCAAATGATGATTCCCGTGACCAGCAGGATCGGCACGCACCCCAGCATGATCCAGTAGACCAGCTTCTGACCGGCGTTGTTCTTGCCCACCGGCGGGAGTCGCTCGTCACGGTTGCTGAGTACGTCGTTGATCTGTTTGAGCCACTGAATATCATAGCGCTTGATTAGACTGTCCTTGAACAGTGGAATGGCCAGCAGCACGAAGAAGAGTGTCATGAACACCCCGATGAAGGGGTGCCAGGCACGTGTCATGATCGGCCCGCCGAACAGGCCGGTCAGGGACCAGAAGAACGGATGGAACAGCGCAAGTCCACTCAACACCAGCAGCACGAAGCTGATGGCCACGGTCCAATGGTTGAGGCGGGTCCACCAGCGGTAGCGGAGAATGCCCCGTTCACGGTTGGAGTGACTCATCACTTATCCTCCTCTCTGGCCTCGGAGGCCTTCTCTTCGTCAGGATCATCCTCCGGCTCTTCCTTGGGCCCCTTGGTGGCGTAATGGAAGAACCCGGACAATGCGGCAAGCCCGATAGCCGCCGACATCAGCGGCTTGGTTACGCCCTTCCAGGCATCCACCATTGGGCTGATACGCGGATCTTCCGGCAAGCCACCATAGATTTCCGGCTTGTCGGCGTGCTGTAGCACATAGATGACGTGCGTACCCCCTACCCCGGCAGGATCATAGATACCGGCCTTTTCGTAGCCGCGCCCTTTGAGGAAGTCGGTGCGTGCCGCGGCCAGCTCGTGCATGTCCTCGCGCGTTCCGAACATGATCGAGCCGGTCGGGCATGACTTGACGCAGGCCGGCTCCAGGCCATGGAAGACCCGGTCGGAGCACAACGTGCATTTGTAGGCCTTCTCGTCCTTCTTCGAGATACGCGGAATGTCGAACGGGCACCCTGCCACACAGTAGCCGCAACCGATGCAATGCTCGGAATTGAAGTCGACGATACCGTTGGCATACTTGACGATAGCGCCGGGAGCCGGGCAGGCCTCCAGACAGCCCGGCTCCTCGCAGTGCATGCAGTTGTCCTTGCGGATCAGCCACTCCAGATTGCCCTGCTCGTCCTCGTACTCGTTGAAGCGCATCACTTCCCAGGTTTCGGGAGTGAGGTCCATCGGGTTGTCGTAGACGCCGACACATTCCCCTACATCATCGCGCAGGTCATTCCATTCCGAGCACGCGACCTGACATGCCTTGCAGCCGATGCAGCGCGACACGTCAATCAGCTTGGTGACTTCCTCGACACCACCATGTCGCACCTGGGGAGACGGTTCGGTCGTCGCCGAACGCGCCACGATGTTTTGCAGATTGATCTGATCGCCTCGCATAGCGCCTCCTTAGAGCTTCTCGACCCTGACCAGGAACGACTTGAATTCCGGTGTCTGGGTATTGGCGTCACCGACGAAAGGCGTCAGCTCGTTGGTCAATCGCGCTTTCTTGGCCACCCCCTTGAAGCCCCAATGAATCGGAATTCCCACCTGATGTACCGTCTGACCGGCCACTTGCAGAGGTCGGATGCGCTTGGTGACCACGGCCACGGCATCGATGTAGCCCCGCTTGGAACTCACCCTGACGCGATCGCCGCGCTCGATACCCAACTCTTCGGCCAGTGTCGAACCGATTTCCACGAACTTCTCAGGCTGCATGATCGAGTTGAGCAACGCGTGCGTCGTCCAGAAGTGGAAGTGCTCGGTCAGGCGATAGGTCGTGGCTGCATGCGGGAACTCCTCAAAGGTTCCGAAGTTTTCCCGGTCCACCTCGAATACCCTGGCGGCCGGATTGTTCTTGGCCAGCGGGTTATCGGGATGCAGCGGGTTCATGCCGATCGGCGACTCAAACGGCTCGTAGTGCTCGGGGAACGGGCCTTCCGCCATACGATCCCTGGCAAAAAGTTGCCCACGCCCGGTCTGGTTCATGATGAACGGCCCCAGACCGGCAGACGGCGGCGTCTGCTTGGGGAAGTCCGGCACATCGGCCCCGACCCACCGGCTACCGTTCCACCAGATCAACGCCTTGTCCTGCGACCACGGGGTGCCGTCAGGGCGTGCCGAGGCCCGGTTGTAGAGAATGCGTCGGTTGACCGGCCAGGACCAGGCCCAGCCCAGTGTCATGCCGATCCCGTAAGGGTCGGAGTTGTCGCGCCGGGCCATCTGGTTGCCTTCCTCGGTCCAGGCGCCCGAGTAGATCCAGCAACCGCAGGAAGTACTGCCATCTGCCCGCAGCGCCCCGAAGTCCGGCAACTGTTCGCCAGCACGACACAGCAGGTTGCCGTTTTCGTCGTGGACATCCTGAAGCGCCCAGCCGTTGTACTCGCGCGCGAGTTCGGAAGGCCCCGGTGAATCAGGCCGCCGGTAGGGCCAGGTCAGGTTGAGTATCGGATCGGGAAATACGCCTCCTTCCTCGCGGTACATGTACTGCAGGCGGTGGAATAGTCCTCCCAGGATCTCCACGTCCGGCCGCGCCTCTCCCGGTGGCGGCGCCGCGGCCCAATGCCATTGCAGCCAACGAGCGCTGTTGACGATGGCCCCGTCCTCTTCGGCGAAGCACGTGGTGGGCAACCGGAATACCTCGGTCTGGATCTCTTCCGGATTCACGGAATGGTACTCTCCGTGATCTTTCCAGAACTCTGCGGTTTCCGTCGCCAGAGGATCCATGACCACCAGGTACTTCAGGTTGGACAAGGCAGCGGTGACCTTGGCCTTGTGCGGGAACGACGCCAGTGGATTGAAGCCCTGACAAAAGTAACCGTTTACCTCGCCGAGGCTCATCCGATGGAATGTATGCAGTACATCGTAGAGATCCGCCTTGAGCTTGGGCAGCCAGTCGTAGCACCAGTTGTTGGCCTCGGTCGCCGCATCGCCGAACCAGGACTTCATCAGGCTGACATGGAACCGCTCGTAATGGCGCCAGTAAGACACCTCATCAGGCAGCAAAGGCTGACGCACACGCTCTTCTATGTAGGCCCGGTAATCCTGCTCCTCGGCCTTCGCCAGGCTCATGTAACCCGGCAACAGGTTCGAGAGCAGCCCCAGGTCGGTGAGACCCTGAATGTTGGAGTGACCACGTAGGGCATTGACCCCGCCACCGAGCATGCCCATGTTGCCCAGCAGCAGCTGGACTATGGCCCCGGTACGGATGATCTGCGAACCGATCGAGTGCTGTGTCCACCCCAGCGCGTACAGGATGGTCATGGTCTGACCGGTCCTGGCCGTCTCGGCGATCATGTCCCAGACACGCTGTATCTTGTGGCGAGGCGTCCCACAGACAGTTTCCACCATATCCAGCGTGTAGCGGCTGTAATGCTGGCGCATCAGCTGATATACGCAGCGCGGATGCTGTAGAGTATCGTCGCGCCGGGCGAAGCCCTGTTCGTCGACCTCGTAGTGCCAGGTCTCCTTGTCGTATTGCCCGGCCGTTGCATCAAACCCTGTGAACAGGCCATCTTCGAAACCGAATTCCTCACGCACGATCAGCGCAGCATCGGTGTAGTTGCTTACGTACTCATGGTGGATCTGGTCGGTCTCGATCAGATAATTGATCAGCCCACCCAAGAACATAATGTCCGTGCCGGTGCGTATTTCGGCATGAAAGTCTGCAACTGCGCCGGTACGCGTAAAGCGCGGATCGACGGAAATCAGACGAGCATTATTGCGATATTTGGCCTCCATGACCCAGCGGAAACCCACGGGATGCGCCTCTGCCGAGTTGCCCCCCATAGAGAGAATCAAATCAGCATTGCGGATATCGACCCAGTGATTGGTCATGGCACCGCGACCGAATGTTGGGGCAAGACCTGCCACCGTCGGTCCGTGTCAGACGCGCGCCTGGTTGTCGAAGGCCAGCATGCCGAGGCTACGTACCACCTTGTGGGTCAGCGTAGCTGTCTCATTGGACGACGCCGAGGCCGCCAGGAAGCCCGTAGTCAACCAATGATTGACCGTGTTGCCATTCTCGTCCTGAGTCACGAAATTGGCGTCGCGATCGTCCTTCATGTGCCGGGCGATACGGTTCAGCGCCTCGTTCCAGCTGATCCGCTTCCACTCGTTGCTGCCCGGCTCGCGCACCAGTGGGTGCGACAGGCGTGAGCGACTCTTGATGAAATCGAGCACGCCGGCCCCCTTGGGACACAGCGAACCCCGGCTGACCGGATGGTCCGGATCGCCCTCGACATGGTAAATGTCGTCGATGTTGTTGATGCTGGCATCGCCACGGCTGTACAGCAGCAAGCCGCACCCGACCGAACAATAGGTACAGGTGTTTCGGGTGATCTTGGCGCCACTCAGCTTGAAATGTCGAACCGACGCGACCGCCGGTTCGGGGGCAAACCCCATCATGGCCATGCTAGACGAGGCCATCCCTGCAGCTCCCAACTTGAAGAACTGCCTCCTTGATACTCGTAGTGTCATTTTTCTCTCCTCACCTCGGACCATGCCGCCAGGAAGCCTGGAAACAAGGCACCCAGCTCGTCCATGTCCTGTTCTCCAAGCGTAGTGATACACAACGCAGCAAGGCAAACTTTAGCTAATTCAAGACCATAATTTCCGTAACGATATGTTATGGAGATATTCGCTGCCACTGCATAACCGGACATGCAACCCTGTATGTCCGACAAATGGAGGATGGAAGAATCGATTCACGTTTATATACTGTCCCGCATCGTGAGCCGCAGCGAAGCATGTACGCGTACCGTACAACGGCGAACAGCACCAAATATGGGTTGCCCGGAATTGTTTCGAGCAACCCTGTTGGCGTTGTCGCTGCGCGATGCTTCGCGCTGCTCCGGTAGGACGCAGGCCAGTCAAGCCAAACAAGGATGCCCTTTATGCATGCCCTCACCCTATTCTCGTTTCTCTTCTTTACCGGGTTGGTCGCCCTGATCACCTGGTTCGTCACGCGGCGTGACGATCACAACAGTACCCGCGGCTATTTCCTCGCCGGTCGCAGCCTGACCTTTCCCTTGATTGCCGGTTCGTTGTTGATGACCAACCTGTCCACGGAACAAATGGTCGGTCTCAACGGTGCTGCCTTCAATGATGGGTTGAGCGTGATGGCCTGGGAGGTCATTGCCGTCATCGCGCTGGTCGCCCTGGCACTGTTTTTCCTGCCACGCTTTCTGCGCAGCGGGATCGCCACGGTGCCGCAACTACTGCGCATCCGCTTCGATGAGACCACGCAACTGATCTGCAACATCATTTTCCTGATCGCCTACGCCGTGATCCTGTTGCCGATCATTCTCTACTCCGGCGCGGTGGGACTGGCCGGCATGCTCGACCTGCAGGGCCTGACCGGTATCCAATCGAATACGGTGCTTTTGTGGTCCACAGTCTGGGTAGTCGGTCTGATCGGCTCGATCTATGCGCTGTTCGGTGGTCTGCGTACCGTTGCCGTCTCGGACACTCTCAACGGCATCGGGCTGCTGGTTGGCGGCTTCGTGATCGTTTACTTCGGTTTGCAGGCGGTCAGTGATGACGGTGGCGTCCTGGCCGGCTGGGATACCCTCAAGCAGAACATTCCCGAGAAACTGAACTCGGTGGGTGGCGAGGATCAGCAGGTGCCCTTCGCTACACTGTTCACCGGCGTGTTCCTGATCAACCTGTTCTATTGGACCACCAACCAGCAGATCATTCAGCGGACCTTCGCTGCCAAGACCCTGGCCGAAGGCCAGAAGGGCGTGCTGCTGACCGGCCTGTTCAAGCTACTCGGACCGCTTTATCTGGTGCTACCCGGCATCATTGCCTTTTATTTGTATGCCGATCAGGACGTGCGTGCCGACGAGGCTTACGGCCACTTGGTATTCAACGTGCTGCCGCCCTATCTCACTGGCTTCTTCGCCGCCGTGATGGTTGGTGCGATCCTGTCATCGTTCAACTCGGCGCTGAACAGTACGACGACCTTGTTCAGCCTCGGCCTGTACAAGGAGGTGTTCAACAAGAACGCTAACGAGGAGCAAGTGGTCCGTGCCGGCAAAATCTTCGGCTGGCTCCTGGCCTTTTCCTCGATGATCATCGCCCCATTGCTGGCAGGCCAGGAAAGCCTGTTCGGCTATCTGCAGAAGATGAACGCGATGTACTTCATTCCTATCCTTGCCGTCGTGCTGGTGGGGCTGCTGACCAAGCGCGTTCCGGCAATTGGGGCCAAGATCTCGCTGATCGGCGGATGCGCCATCATCGGTCTGGTCTACTTCGTGCCGCCGTTCACGGGCATCCTGAACGTGATACACGACTTCCACTTCGTGGCCCTGGTGTTCGTTCTGCTGGTAGCGATTATGCTGATTCTGGGCAAGGTACGTCCGCGCACTACCGCCTGGGTGCATGAAGATAGCGGTCAGGTCGACCTGACGCCATGGAAAGGCGCCATTCCGGCCGGGATCGTACTGGTCATCCTGGTCATCGCCATCTACGTGGCGTTCGCTGGATAACCATCCCGTCCGCGCCAAAACAACGCCCTGCCCCAGTTCATAGGCAGGGCGTTGTCGTTTCAGACTGGTATATCGCAAACTTGTGTTTCGCGACTTGTCAGCAGCGCTGATCATCCTCAGATTAAGCTACTGAACCCGATTGAAAACGGACACTCCATGCGCCAGAGCCTGGCACGCGAATTCAACAACCTCATCGAACGAAGCCGTGACCGGCAGCTGCGGCTGGCCGTCACCGGACTGTCGCGGGCCGGCAAGACGGCTTTTTTGACGTCCTTGGTGCATCAGTTGCGCCATGCCGGCATCGAGGCCCGCCTCGACCTGCTATCCGCGGCCCGTCAAGGTCGCTTGCTGGGTGCCCAGCGAGTCGCCCAGCAGGACCTGGGGGTGCCGCGCTTTCCCTACGATCAAGCCATCGCATCGCTCAATCAACGGCCACCGCAGTGGCCGGAACCTACACGGGGTATCAGCGAGCTGCGTCTGCATATCCGCTATCGCCCCGAGAACAATGGGCTGTTCGGCACCCTGGGCAGCGACTCGGCCACGCTGACGCTGGACCTGTTCGACTACCCCGGCGAATGGCTGCTTGATCTGCCGCTGCTGGAACATGATTTCTTCAGTTGGAGCCAGCGCCAGCAGGCAACGCTATCGCCGCAACGCCGCGAATTGGCAAGTGACTGGCTGGTCTCGGTCGACCGCCTGGACCCGGCCGAAACCGCTGATGAAGCGGAACTGGCCGATATCGCCGGGCGCTATGCGGCATCGCTTCAGGCCGCGCGTAACGCCGGTTTTTCGGACCTGCAGCCAGGCCGCTTCCTATTGCCCGGCGATCTGGACGGGGCGCCGGTGCTGCAATTCTTTCCGTTGTTGGGGCTCGAGGACACGGACCGGCAACGCCTCGAAGCTCTACCGGAAGACAGCATCTACCGCACCCTGGCCAAACGTTTCGCCTACTACCAGCAGCACGTGGTCAAACCGTTCTATCGCGAACACTTCAAGCGCTTCGATCGTCAGATCGTTCTGGTCGATGTGCTGGGTGCGCTCAATGCCGGCCCCGAACGCTTCGAAGACTTATCGCGCGCCCTGGCGACGCTGATGCGCAGCTTCGATTATGGCCAGCGTAGCCTGCTTTCTCGGCTGTTCTCGCCGCGTATCGACCGCCTAGCCATCGCGGCGACCAAGGCCGACCATGTGACCTCCGAGCAGCACACGCATCTCGTGACGCTGCTGGAAGCCCTGCTGACCGAGCCGATCAAGGACTTGCGCTTCGCTGACGTTCCCGTCAAGGCGCTGTCGCTGGCCTCGATTCGCGCCACCCAGGCCCATGAAGTGGAACATCAAGGCAAGCGCACGCCGGCCCTGCGCGGTGTCACCCTCAATGGAGAGGAAACACTGGTGTTTCCCGGCGAAGTCCCGATGCGTCTGCCTCCCCCCGATTTCTGGGCACGCCAAGGCTTTGCCTTCACCGCGTTCCGCCCCTTATCCCCGGAGATTCGCGGCGAGGGGCTGCCGCATATCCGTATGGACGCCGCCCTCGACTGGCTGATCGGAGACAAGCTGAAATGAGTGATCCGCAACCGGGCCAGCGATTTACGCTGGACACTTCCCCCCAGGACGGCACGATAGACCTGCGCCCAGCCGAAACCTACGCCATCGACGCCAACTCGCGGGCACTGGACGACACGCTCCCCGCCACTACTGATGCCGCCTTGGGCCACAGCGTGGCAAGGCCGCGCAAGCGCCGCTGGGGATTGATGGCGTTACTGGGGGGCAGTTTTACGCTGGGTGCCGTGGAAGCCGGTCAGGCGCTGTATGTCTCGTCGTTGAGCGGTGACCTTATCAGCGGCGCGTGGAGCATGCTCGGCCTGTTGGCATTGGGGCTCGGCGGGTCGGCGCTACTGCGCGAGCTCTTCCGCCTGCGTCGTCTACGCCGACACGCTAGCCTGCGCGATCGCCTGGCGGGCCTCGAGACGACCTCTGGAAGCGAGGCCTCACGCTGGGCCGAGCGGCTACGCGAGCAAATGAAGCTCGACCGCGACGACCCGCATTGGCAGGCTTTCCAGCAAGCCCAACAGGCGCATCATGACGGCACCGAAACCCGTGCTCTGCTATCGCATCATCTCTTGGCGCCACGGGACCGTGAAGCTCGCCGTCTGATTTCCCGCATGGCCGGAGATACCGCTATCATGGTCGCCGTAAGCCCGTTGACCTTGGTCGACATGATGCTGGTGGCTTGGCGCAACCTGGCAATGCTCGACCGTATCGCCGCGCTCTATGGTCTGGAACTGGGCTATGCCAGCCGACTCAAGCTGTTTCGCAGCGTGCTTGCCAATATGGCATTTGCCGGCACCAGCGAAATGGTCTCCGATGCCAGCATGCAGCTTTTTTCCATGAATCTGGCCGGCAAATTATCGGCCCGCGCCGGGCAGGGCCTCGCTGTCGGCCTGCTCTCAGCCCGGCTTGGCCTGCGTGCCATGCGGCTGATGCGCCCCTTACCCTTCGATGAGGAAGAAGCTCCGCGTATAGGCGATCTACGCAGCGAACTCTGGCAGCGCTTGCGCCGCCTGGAGACGGCCTCGACCGAGGGGCAGCAATGAGGCCATATGTTGGGACTCTCGCCCCAGATAGTCGGCGGTGCGATTCCAGAGCCTAGGAGTCGGACGTACTTGGCGACGGCTTGCGCTCGACCCACCCCTCCACATACAGCCGCTGTACCAGGGCCATACTGAGCACGATCAGCGGCTCCGCTACCAAAAGACCAATCAGTCCGGCAAACAGCCCCAGCCAGACCTGCACGGCCAATAGCAGGGCTGGCGGTATGCTGACCGCCTCGCGTTGGATAAGCGGCGTGATGAAGTAACTCTCCAGAAACTGGATCGCCAAGTAGAGAATGGCGACATGCAGCATGCTGGTGGGGCTTTGTGAGAACGCCACCAGCAACGCCGGGACGGACGACATCACCGGCCCCAGATAGGGAATGAAAGATAGCAGCGCCGCCAACAAGCCAAGCGTGAAGGCCATCGGAATATCCAGCGCCCACAGGCCGAGCCCGCACAACACGCCAATCACCGTCATTGAAGACAATCGCCCAATCAGCCACCAGGACATGCGATATTTCAAGGTGATCAGCAGCCTGGCGATGCGTGGCCGCTGCGATGGGTAGATAAGCCGCATCAGCCCGTTTCGGTAAATGGAGGGCTCGAAGGCGGCAAACAAGCCGATGAACAGGATGACGACGATGTTTAGCAGCACGCCGAAGGTCGTCGAGAAGAGCGACGAGACACGGGATGACCAGTCCTGCAGGGCACTTTCGAGCGACGGTGCCCTACCGATCATGTCGACGAAGTAGGAGCCAAGAGGCCATTTCCTTAGCCAGTCCTTGAGGGCTTCCAGGGAACCTGGCACAACCTGCGTCAGTTGCGCGAATTCCTGGTTGATGCTCATTGCGAACTTGAAGCTGAACGCGACGATCAGCCCAGTCAGTACCAGCAGCACGACCGCCAATGCCCAGCGTTGCGAGAGGAAAGTGTGACGTTGTAGCCAGGCGGCCGGCAGCGAGAAGAACAACGCCAGCAACAGACCGGCGAAAATCAGCATCAGAATACGATATCCGAACCAGACTGCTGCCAGGGCCGAGATCGTTAACGTGGCAACCCCTGCGACGATCCAGACACGCTGGCGGAACTCGCTGAGGTCATGCTGGTTGGAAGACACAATGACACTCCTTGTCATGTGAATGGCTTACTGTCTCAGCGGGTAGCTACGAATTACTGCGCTGGGACATACCGCGTTGAAATCGCCTTGGAGTATTTACCTTTCGCAAGCTCCTTTCTTTCAACTAATGTCGCTTCCCCTATCCAGCGCTCCAGCGCTCGTAACGTTATAAATGCTTATCCGTTCTTCGGCAGCGCCAAGCCGAAGAAGTCACGCAAGCGCCGGGCGACACCGCTGTCGTAATGGTGACCGATACGCTCAGCCTGAGGAACCCGCGCCGGCAAGTCAGGGTGGGCCCGGGCCATGATAAAACCGTAACCGGCCACCTGCAGCATTTCAGCATCGTTGAGATTATCGCCGAACGCCAAACAACGCGACGCGGGAATGTCGAGGCGAGCAAGCAACCGCTCGAGAGCGACTCCCTTGTTGACGCCCTCGGCCATGATCTCGAGTGAGTCCGTCATGGAGTAGGTGATATGCAAGCGAGTGCCGAGGCTAGCCTTGATGCTCTCCTCCAGCGCCGCCAATGCTTCGGGATCTCCTATGCACAGTACCTTGCCGACACCACTGCCATCGTGAGCTTCGAGGTCGGCAACCTCATAACTGAAGCCGGTATGCGCGTGTAGTTTCAACAATTCCGGGGCTGGCGCGTCGATCAACCAGCCATCGCCCGTGTACAGGTTGAGCCGAATATCGCTATCCCGAGGCATACGTACCAGCTCCCTGACCAGGTCGTGCGGTACCCACTGCTCGGCGATTAGCGTGTCATCCGGTGCATAGAGGTGTGCACCGTTGGTGCTAAGGATATAGACCTCGACGCCCAGGCGGCGACGAAACGCCGCGATGTCATGAAAGTGCCGTCCGGAGGCCAGGGCCAAGTGGTGCCCTTGGGCAGCCAAAGCCTGGAAGGTCTCGATGGTCAGCGGGTCGAGCGTGTGCTCGGCATTGAGCAGGGTATTGTCGAGGTCCGTAACGATGAGATGGGGGTGCATGCGATTTCCTGGTTGATTCTCGGCATCTCTTAGGATGTCTTGACGCCTTCACGACACCTTCTCGATCTTGCAAGGTTATCGCATTGGAGGGCTACCCGCCCCTAGTCATCCTTAATGCCCGCGGCGATACGGATACGAGACGGGTGAACTCATGGCTTACACCAACCATGTCGAGCCACACCTGCGCATCAAGCCGGAAGTCTGCTAAAAAGGTTTGAAAGCGATCTTGGCCCGTACCTTGCAGGTGCGGGCCAAGTGGTTTTAGTCCCATGCCTATCTCGATGCACCAGACGGCCTCCTTAAATAGTGGCGCCTCGATGAAGCCAGTCACATGACGCCGCCTTATCCGTCCCCCCTACTGGAATGGCCAATTCGCCGAGCGCAACCCCGCTCCCGTATGACCGTCGTTCGGCTATTGGCCCGCTGAAAGATCAGCTCCAGACGCCTCGCGTGCCTGGACGCCAGTCACGATCACCAGTGCCGCCAGGAGCAGCATGCCCCCGCTAGCGATGAAAACCCATGTGACACCGCTAATATCGACGATCATGCCTCCTACGGCCGCGCCGGTAGCGATAGCGAGCTGAATGGCCGCCACCAGTAACCCACCTGCGCTCTCTGCCTCGTCCGGCACGGTGCGCGAGAGCCAGGTGGACCAGGCCACCGGGATGGCGCCGAAGGCCAGCCCCCAGACGGCAACCAGGGCACCATCGAGAATGGCCATGCCGCCCTGGCTGGCCAAGCTCAGCCCCAGCGTGCCCATCAGTAACGGTGCCACGACCAAAGTCAGGCGCAGGCTGCGCTCGATCAATGCCCCGGCAAGGAAGTTGCCCACGAAATTGGCTACCCCAAAGCCGAGCAGAATGGCGGCAACGCCGTTCACCCCGACGCCGGTCACGGTTTCTAAAAAGGGACGAATATAAGTAAAGAAGGCGAAGTGGCCGGTGAAGACTAGTCCCGCCGCGAGCATGCCGAGTCCGACTCGTGGGCGCATCAGCACATCGAACAGTGTACGCAGGCGCGTCACACCGCTGGGCGCCATGCGCGGCAAAGTAGCGTATTGCACCACGAGCGCTAACAGGCCCAGCAGCGACGCCGCCAGGAAGACGTTGCGCCAGCCGATGAGGTCACCAAAAAAGCTGCCCAGCGGTGCTGCGGCAATGGTGGCCACGGAAACGCCGCTGAACATGATCGATAGTGCGCGCGGCACCAATTCTTCGGGTACGAGACGCATGATCGTCGCGACCGACATGGTCCAGAACCCGCCCAGTGCTACGCCGAGCAGAACGCGCCCTATTAACAGCACCGGCAAGGTGGGAGCCAACGCAACCAATAAATTGGAAGCAACCAGAAGAACCGAGAAGGTCAGCAACACGAATCGCCGATCGATTCGCCGCATCGCCGCCGTGATGAGCAGGCTCGTTAGCAGAGCAATCGCTGCAGTCGCGGTTACCGCTTGGCCCGCCATCCCTTCGGTAATACCCAAGTCTTCCGCCATGGGGGTCAGCAGGCTGGCGGGAAGAAACTCTGCTGTGACCAGCCCGAAGACGCCCAGCGTTACCGAGATCACTGCCGCCCAAGCGGGCTCGGCCCGTTGTGTCAGTTCGTTCATTGGCATGTCCTATATCCAACAGGTTGTTGCAATGCAGAATAAAATGGACGCGTCGGACGATCCATGCTAAATGCTCTCGAATGATTGACTATTCGTCCGAATCGACTCACACGCCGCCCGCCTCGCTTCCCAGTGACCGGGTCAGCGAATTGCTGCTGGGCATGCGGTTGCGCGGCATTCGCTATCGCCGCATCCAGGTGACGCCGCCCTATGGCCTACGTTTCGGCACCATAGAGGGTTGGGCGCAGTTCCACTTCATTGCCCGAGGGTCCGTCTTTCTGCGCAGCCCGGGCGGAGCACTACATACGTTGGAAGCGGGCGATGCCCTGCTCTTGCCGCGAGGTGGTGAACACGAGTTGCTTTCGGCACCGGATCAGCCCAGCCGCGACATCGCCGACTACGAGAGTGCCCTGCTCTGCGAGTCGGTCCGCTCGGTCAAAGCATGTCCGGAAGGAAGCTGTCCGACGACCCGTGCCGTCTTCTTCAGCGCCTGCCTGGAATTCGACCTCGGCGGCATGCATCCCCTCGTGGCCCTGATGCCGGAAGTGATGCGGGTTGGCACGCTGCTTGAGCGACATCCCGAAATCCTGCCCATGCTCGAGGCAATGGAACGCGAGGCTCGCACGGAGCGCGCAGGATTTGCCGGCATCCTGGCACGGCTTGCCGATGTAATCTCGGCCTATATCGTACGCGGTTGGGTAGAGTGCGGCTGTGGCGATGCGACTGGCTGGGTTGAGGCCCTACGCGATCCGCGCCTGGGGCGTGTCATCAGCGCTCTGCATCGCGACCCGGGCCGCCACTGGACGGTGGCCGAGCTCGCTGCGGAGATGGGCAGCTCACGATCGGTCTTCGCCGAGCGCTTCCTGGCGATCACCGGCATGACGCCGCATCGCTATGTGAGTGAACTGCGGATGCGCCTGGCCACCCAGTGGATAGGGCGTGACCACATGCCGATCGAAACCGTTGCCCTGCGTCTGGGCTATGGCTCGCAGGCCGCCTTTAGCCGGGCTTTCAAGCGCATCACAGGGCAATCCCCCGGCGCGATTCGTGCCGCGTCGAAGGCGGAACGGATCATGGACCCAGCCATGCGCTGACCAAACTTGATAACGCCAATAAAGCAATGCGTCCCCAAGAACACGTGCCCAGCCCGAAGTACAACGTTAATGAAGGCACGGTGTCTCAGTGTTGTTATCGACATAAGGGTAGCCCGATTTTTCCCATCCATGCTCAGCGAGTCCGGGTCACCTTCTTGAGATGCCGCGGTCGATCGGGGTCGTTGCCGCGCGCCGCGGCCAGCCTCGCAGTCATGATGTAGAAGCTCTGGATCACCGACAGCGGCTGCAGCGCCCCATGCCTGGCATCTACTAGTGTCAGCTCACGCTGGGCGATGCCTTCGTCTGCAGCCAGCAGGACTCGCGCGCCGACGCTTCTCAGCCATTCAACGAGTTCGAGCAGACCGGCCTGCTCGGCCCCCGGCGGAGCGAGCACCAGCACCGGATAGCCGAGGCCAATCAGTGCCATGGGGCCATGCTTGACCTCGGCGGCGCTGAACGGCTCGGCCTGGATAGCGCAGGTTTCCTTGAACTTGAGAGCCGCCTCTTGAGCGACAGCTAGCCCGGCGCCGCGGCCCACCACCATCAACCGGTCGGCGTCGCGCAGCACTTCGATGGCCGGCGACCAATCCTGCTCGGTCGCCGTGCGCAGCCGTTCGGGCAACGTTTCGAGGGCAGCGAGCAACTCACGATCCTGATTCCAGTGCCCAAGCATCTGTGCACAGGCCGACAGCGTGGCCAGATAGCTTTTGGTCGCGGCGACGCTGTGCTCCTCGCCAGCGTACAGTGAAATTTCACGGTCGCTAGCCTCGCCCAGCGGCGACTGCGGTGTATTGACCAGCGCCAGCGTCTGCGCTCCGCCATCAGCCAGCGCCCGCTGAGTCTCTATCAGGTCGGGACTCTGGCCGGACTGAGAGATAGCCAGTGACAGCTGACCGTCGAGCCGCCACGGTGCCCGCGCCAAGGTGGTCAACGATGGCGGTATCGAAGCCACAGGGATACCGCGGCTCTGCATGCACAAATAGGCAAAATAGCTGGCGGCATGATCGGAGCTGCCACGCGCCACGGTGACCACACCGCGCGGGTCGCGTTGACGCAGCCAATCGCCGAGTTCGGCGAATGGCTCGGCGTTACGGGCCAGTTGGCCAGCGATGCACTCGGGAGCATCACACGCTTCACTGAGCATCACCGAATTCATGAGTCGTCTCCCGGGAGGCCTGACTAGGGACCTGTATGGTAAGCGTCATCGCCACCACCATAGATCCTGATGAAGACAAAACAATTACCCCTTGATCTTATATGGGTGTCAGAAAGATGGCGCAGTTGGGAAGAAACAATGCCTTCAGATACTTGCCCGGCCCTTGAAAGCAGCCTCCCTGGCTTGATTTTCGATGTATCAATCCGCATGAAATGTCTACGCAACAACATGCCGCGAGCCAATCATCCGCAAGCAATGGCAGGGAGAACGTTATGAAAACGCTGGTCATCGGCGCGAATGGCCAAATCGGGCGCCAGTTTTGTGAGTTGGCCAATATGGCGGGCCTGCCCATCCGTGCAATGATCCGTGACAGCGGACAGCAAGGCTGGTTTCGCGAGCGCGGTATCGACTCGGTGATCGCCAACCTGGAGGATGACTTCCGGCATGCCTTCTATGGTTGCGACCAGGTGATCTTTACCGCCGGCTCCGGGCCGCATACCGGCCCCGACAAGACATTGCTGATCGACCTGCACGCGGCGATTCGCGCCACCGAGCTGTCCAGCGAGCTGGGGCTTTCACGCGTTATCATGGTCAGTGCCTTGCGTGCCGAGAACCCGCTCGACGCACCTGAAAAACTGCGCCCCTACATGGCCGCCAAGCACGCTGCCGATGCCGTACTACGCGCAGCACGCGTACCGCATGTCATCCTCAAGCCCGGCCGGCTGACGGATGAACCGGCAACCCAGCGCGTGGCCACCTCACTGGAAGAGGCAGGCAGTAACCTGGTGTCTCGAGCCAACGTGGCACATGCCCTGCTCCACCTGGCACGAGCGCGTACACTGTCCAACCGTGAATTCGTGCTTCTCGATGGGCAGCACACCATTGAGGATGCCCTACAGTAACGGCACTGTCATGGCCACGGGAATTGGCGATAGCGCGCTAAATCCGTATAGTGGCTTTTCGTCCCCGCCAATCGTACCGACTCCTTCATGCTGCAAAACAATTCGCTGCTTGCTCAGCTCAAGCAACAGATCCGTGAAAGCACACCCCGCGTCGAGGGTGTAATCAAGGCGACCGACCGCGGTTTCGGTTTCTTGGAAACCGACAACGGCGAGTCCTACTTCGTGCCGCCGCCCGCCATGAAGCAGGTACTCCATGGCGATCGCGTCGAAGCCGTCCTCAAGGAGGAAGGCGACAAGAAATCCGTCGAGCCGGAAACTCTAATCGAAGCAGGCCTTGATCGCTTCATTGCCCGTGTTCAGAAGCGTGAAGGCCGTCTGGCCGTGATTCCCGATCACCCCTCGATCAAGACTGCACTCAAGGCCCGAATCAAGAACAACCTCGACGAGCAGAGCTTCAGCGATGGCGACTGGGTGGTTGCACGCCTGGTACGCCATCCGCTCAAGCCCGACGATCGCGCCTTCTTCACGCAAATCGACGAGCTGATCGCCAAGACCGATAACCCGGCGGTGCCATGGCGGGTCACCCTGGCGCGCCATGCGCTGGAGCAGGCCTCACCTCAAGCCGGCGACGACTGGCCGCTGCTCGAGGAAGGCTTGGTGCGGGAGGATCTCAGCGCGCTACCCTTCTTTACCATCGACGGCGAGAAAACGCGCGACATGGACGATGCTCTGCATGTCGAGACGCGCGAGAACGGCGGATGGCGCCTGACCGTGGCCATTGCCGACCCGACCGCTTACGTCGCCGAGGGTCATGCCGCCGATCTGGAAGCCCAAACCCGCGCCTTCACGGTGTATCTGCCCGGCCAGAACGTCACCATGCTGCCAGAGACGCTGTCTGACGACCTGTGTTCGCTGAAGGAAGGCGAAGACCGCCCGGCGCTGGCTTGCACGCTGGACGTGAATGCCGACGGCAGTCTTGGCGACTACCGCTTCTTTGCGGCGAACGTGCGCTCGCACGCCCGTCTGGTCTACGACAACGTTTCCGATTGGCTCGAGGGCCAGGGTGAGTGGACGCCAGCCGCCGGTATCGACGACCAGCTCAGCGCCTTGGCCAGGCTGACCGAGGCGCGTAGTGCCTGGCGCAGCGAACATGCGCTGGTGTTCAAGGACCGGCCGGATTACGTATTCGATCTCGACGACGCAGGCAATGTCCTTGAGGTACGGGTAGAAGATCGCCGTATCGCCAATCGCATGATCGAAGAATCGATGATCGCAGCCAATGCCTGCTGCGCCGATCTGCTCGCCGCTCAGATCGGGCATGGTATCTTCAATGTGCACAATGCCTTCGAGCCCGAAAAGGCCGATGCGGCACTGGAATTCCTGGCCACGCAGCAGATCGAGGTCGAGCGTGAGGCACTGCTTGAATTGTCCCGCTACCGCGAGCTCAAGCGTGCCCTGGAGAGCCGTGAGGATGCATGGCTGGATGCACGCTTGCGCAAGTTCCAGGGCTTCACCAGCATGTCGGCCCAACCCGGTCCGCACTTCGGCTTGGGGCTGCCCGCCTACGCAACCTGGACCTCGCCGATCCGCAAATATGGCGACATGGTCAACCATCGCCTGATCAAGCGCGTTCTCAAGGGCGAGCAGGCCCCGGCCGAAGCCAGCGCAACGCTGACCGAGCAGCTCACAGAACGGCGCAAGCTCAACCGCATGGCCGAGCGAGACGTCAAGGATTGGCTGTATGTGCGCTACCTGACTCCCGCCGCCGAAGCACAGCAAACCTTCGAGGCCGAAATCGTCAGCATCAACCGTGGCGGTATGCGTGTACGCCTGACCGCCAATGGCGCTACCGCCTTTGTACCCGCTCCGCTGATCCACAGCGATCGTGACAAGGTAGCGATTGACGACAAGGAAGGCCGTGTCCAGGTCGAGGGAGTCGAACGCTTCAAGCTCGGCGACGTCACCCAGGTTGTATTGACCGAAGCGCGTGAGGATACACGCTCCCTGGTCGCCCGTCCGGCGGCCTGACGTTCGTTACATTCACGGCGGTGCCTGATGATGGCCCGCCGTGTCTTTCAGTATCAATTCGCGTCCAAACCGGCCAGTAGCGCCATGGCCTGACTCAAGTCGCGCGTTTCCAGATCCCCCACGGCGGCTTCCAGCGCCAGCTTGTCTGCCAACCACTGCCCGATGACTTCCACAAATTCGATACGCAGGTCGTAAAGGTCGGCACGTGCATCCAGCACATCGACCAGATCTCGCAGCCCGAGTTGTTCCCCCTTGTCGGCGGCTTCCAGAAACAACGTGGCCGATTCCAACGACCGCTTGAGCGCCTCGAGACGGCGCGCCTTGCTTTCCAATCCGCGAAGGCGTTGCCGAACCTCCTGACGCGCCAGTTCACGCGCCTCGGTCATCTCGGCCTCACCGGACTGAGCATACATCTCGCCCTGGCGTACGTTGGCCTGGGTGTAACCGCCCCGATAGATCGGTACCCTGACCTCGACACTCGCCTGTGCATCCTCACTGGCCCGCAGTTCATCGGGGCTGTTGCGGTCGGTATACCCCAGGTTGAGATTGACCTGGGGATAATGACCAGCACGCCGTATGGCAGTATCGGCCTGCATCACCTGGTGCTGCTGCCTGGCCAGGCGCACCTGCAGATTGTCGGCGGTACGCTCGAGCCATTCCTCGAGGTCGCCATGCTGTTCCCCGAGCTCGATGCCCTGCAAGTCGCTCACTGCGCGCTGAGCAAAATTGGGCGTTATCCCCGTCAAGCGTTCCAGCGTGCTGAGTGCATTGGCCAGATTGTTTTCCACCTCGTACTGATCGGCCTCGGCCTGATCGAAACGGGCCTGGGCTTCTAGCAGATTGATGCGATCCCCGATGCCCAGATCATAGGCGCGCTGCGCCTGGCGATGCTGCAGGGCCAGGGCCTCGCGCTTGGATTCGAGCAGTGCGAGCGTCTGCGAGGCGAGAAAGGCGTCTAGATAGGCCTGGGAAACCTCCAAGGCCAGGTCGCGTTCGGCCAGTGCCAGGGTCAGCTCGGCAGCGGTGGTCTGTGCCTCGGCCTTGTCCACTTGGCGCCAGCGCTCGAGACTGAACAAGGGCTGGCTTAGCTGTACGCGCCAGACCTTTTCTGTCAGCTCGCCGTCAACGCGCTCCTCATAGAGATCGTTCTGAGCGTAGTTCTCAGGATTTTCTGTATAGATATTGCTGGAATCCTGATAAACATGGCTGTAGCTAGCCTCGACCTGCGGGCGTAATCCCGCCCAGGCTTTGTCGACTTCCTGGCGCGTGGCCTCGAGTTCATAACGCTGGCGGCTCAGTCCGGCATCATGCTCCAGGGCTCGGGCAAACAGTTGCGACAGTGACGGCAAGCCCGACACAGCACTGACCATCTCGGACGACTGAGCCTGGACCGTACCAGCGAGCCCACACAGGCAGGCCAACGCCCCGAGTCTTGAACGCCCTTTCATCATCCCTCCCGAATGGCCCGTGCCATCATGTCGGTGATGGGCTGGGCGATGTAACTGGCGAACGAGCGTTCGCCGGTCCGAATCATGACCTCTGCAGGCATCCCGGCCAGCAGCTGCATATGCTCGTTCATCTTGCGCTTGCCGTCCTCGGTAACCTTGACACGCGCCTTGTAGTACCGGGCGCCTGTGGACTCGTCGACGAAGCTATCGGCAGAGACCTGCACGACTTCCCCCTCGACGACATTGGCCAGGCGCTGGTTGAACGCGCTAAAGCGAATTTCTGCGCGTTGACCCGGATAGACCGTCTCGATATCGCGATCGGCAATGCGGGTCTCGATAATGAAGCTGTCATTGCTGGGAACGATATCCATGATCGGGTCACCAGGCGCGACAACCGCACCCTGGGTGCGCACCGCTAGCCCCACGACGGTCCCCGATACCGGTGCGGTGACCGTGGTGCGCCTGACCTGGTCGCTCAATGCGGTCATGCGTTCCTCGGCATCGGCGATGTCCGCCTGCACCTGGCGCAGCTGCTCGCCGAGCTCCTGCTGAAACTCCTGTTGACGAACCCGGCGCTTGAGGCCGTTCTCGCTGATCTGCGACTCCAGGCGCGCAATATCGGCCTGGTGCTGGGCTATTTCGCCCTGATACTGGAGTATCTGGCGCTCCAGTTCACGAACACGCTGATTGTTGCCCAGCCCTTCCTTGTATAACGAGCGAAAGTCCTTGGCTTCTTGCCGCAGCGAGTCTACTCGCTTGCGGTTGACAGCCATGACCTGCCGCAACCCTTCGATCTGCTCGCGCAGCTGCACCGTCTGTTGATCCAGTGTGTCGAGCGCGCCCTGTAGCGTCTGTCGGCGCGCCTGAAATAGGTCACGCTGAACCTCGAGAATGTTGCCGACACGCTCGGACTCGTATTCCCGCAATTTTTCAGGAAAGGTCAGGGTTGGCTTGCCGGCCTGTTCGGCCAACAACCGCACCTCGGTGGCGCGATTGATCAGGTACTGGGAACGGGCAATTTCCAGCTTCGACAATGCCTGGGTATTGTCCAGCACCAGCAAGGGATCACCGGCATCGACGTGGTCACCATCGTCGACCAGAATGTTGCTGACGATGCCGCCTTCATAATGTTGCACTGTCTTCTTGAACGAGGCCACTGAGACGGTACCAGGCGCAACCACGGCTACCGCCAGGTTGGCGGCCACCGCCCAACTTCCAAAACCCACGAAGCAGGTCAACACGATACCTAGCCCTAACTGCCGGTATCGCCTGTCTCCGGTGGGCAGACGGGGGGAAGACTCGAGGGACTCCTGAACTGCGTTACGATTACTCATGTGCGTTCCTCGGGGTCACGTTGCGACTGGCCGGCCTCCGCCCCGACAGCGGCCAGGTGTGCCTTGCTGGCTGCCGGTCGACGCGCCAGTTCGGGACGGGACTGGGCCGGCCGCGACAACTTGGCCAGTACTTCATCGCGCTCACCGAACAGACTGACCTGGCCATCCTTGAGTACCAGAAGCTTGTCCACGCTTTTGAGCACATTGGTGCGATGACTTATCACGAATAGCGTGACGTGCTGCTCCTTTAGCCGTTGCAACGTTTGTGTCAGGGCCCGTTCGCCGACATCATCAAGGTTGGAATTGGGCTCGTCGAGGATGACCAGGACGGGATTGCCATACAGGGCACGCGCCAAGCCGATACGCTGGCGCTGGCCGCCGGAAAGCATCCCGCTGCTGGCACCGATTCGGGTGTCGTATCCTTCCGGCAGACGCAGGATCATGTCGTGTACGCCAGCCTTGCGGGCGGCCTCGATGACCTTGTCGGGGTCGACATCACCGAAGCGGGCAATGTTCTCGCTAATGGTGCCGTCGAACAGTTCAATGTCCTGAGGCAGGTAGCCGACATATGGTCCCAGTTCGTCACGGTTCCAGTGTGCAATATCCGCCCCATCGAGGCGCACCTTACCGGCCTGAACCGGCCAAATGCCCAGTAGCACCCTGGCCAGGGTCGATTTGCCGGCAGCACTCGGGCCGACAATACCGATATGCTCCCCTGCGGAGACCGAGAAGTTGACGCCGCGCAGCGTCGAGAGCTTGCCTCCGGGCGGGACGGCTGCCATCCCTTCGACGGCCATGTCGCCGCGCGGCGCGGGCAGCGACATATACTGCAAGTCTTCTGGCTGCTGTGTCAGCAGTTCCTCGATACGCTGGTAGGAACTACGCGCCCCGACAAAGCCCTTCCAACTGGAAATCATCTGGTCGATTGGCGCCAGTGCCCTGCCCATGACGATCGACCCCGCGATCATCATGCCCGGGGTCAGACTCCCCTCGATCACCAGCAACGCACCCAGGCCGAGAATCAACGATTGGAAGAGAAGACGCAGGACCTTGGAAACGTTGGATAACGTCCCAGCACGGTCGCTGGCTTGGGACTGCTTGATCAAGAAGGCTTCATGTCGTGCAGCCCAACGCCCCATGATGCCGGGAAGCATACCCATGGCATGCAGGACTTCAGCGTTACGCAGGTTGCTGGTAGCGAGATCCTGAGCCTGTATGTGCTCGCTGCCCGCCTCGGCCAGCAACGCCTGGGTCGCCTTCTCGTTGGCAATGGCCAGCGACAGGAGAATCAACGCGGCACAGGTGGCAAAGACCCCGAACCAGACGTCAAACAGGAACAGTATCCCCAGGTAAACAGGCACCCACGGCGCATCGAAGAAGGCAAACAGGCCATTTCCCGCCAGAAACTGGCGCAGCGTCGACAGATCATTGAGTGGCTGGGCCGTCTGCTGACCGGGAGTGGCAACACTGCGACGAAACATGGCGGTGTACAAGCGCTGGCTCAATAGCGTATCCAGGCGGTTTCCCACTCGCACGAGAATACGTGAGCGGACCAGTTCCAGCCCCCCCATGACCATGAAGAAGAAAACTGTAATGCCAGTCAGCATTACCAGGGTTTCCACGCTCCCCGTCGGGATAACACGGTCATAGACCTGAAGCATGTAGAGGGCGGGCACCAGCATCAGGACATTGATGCACAGGCTGAATCCACCCACGGCAGTAAACGAGGAGCGGCATGCTTTCAGTGCGTGCCGCAATTCACGAGGATGGCTGTTTGGTGTCATTGGCATCACAGAGATATGTTAGGTGCGTAGTCTGCAGCACAGTTCGTTTCGTTGGTTATCGGCACGGCGCGCAGCGTAACAGAGACAGATGCATTTTTATGATCACAAAAAATATACTTTCGTAACGTAGCTCTTGCTTTTAAAGTAATTCATATTTTACTTATTCAATGTAGTCTTTATTAACCTTTTAAAAACAAATGCTTATTTATGTAATAAAGTGTCTCCAATTAGCGTCACCTGCCCTAACAAAATTACCATCAGCCAGAAGACTAGGCAGTCGCTCGGTTGCCTTCGGTTTCACTTGGCCGATAGCATCCGCCCGCCTGCCCAGCGATAACCAGGCAGCTATCCCGGAAAAGGAATGATGGGTACGCAGTGTCTCGACCGGTGACTGCCCCTCTAACAACTTGCGGCAGGCATCGCTTCGTTGGCAACGGATCTGCCAGAAGCATTCGAATGCTTACTGGAGACATTGCATGAGCAGTACTTTAAGTATCGACAAGGGCATCGAGGCCCAACAGCTCGAAACGCTGATCAACAGTGCCCCTAAGGACGCCATTCTCGAATTCGGCGCAGGCAACTACGACTTCGACAACCCGCTTACTATCACTCGATCCGATATCACCCTGAAGGGCGCCGGTAGTGGCGAGACGACCCTCACCTTCTCGAATAGCGCTCTCGACAATGAAGAGGGTTATGCCATTCAGGTGAATGGCGGCGACAGCGAGACATTGGGAAAACTGACCAATGATGCCGAGGAAGGAGAACATCGAATCACCCTTAACAACGCTGGCGACCTCGAGCCGGGTGACACTCTGCGTCTCTGGCAGGACAACGATTCGGCGTTCTTCGAGAAGATCGGCGATACAGCCTGGCGCAAGGATAACGCTCCCCTTCGCACCAGCATGGCCCGCGTAGAATCCGTCGAGGGAAGCACGGTCACGCTCGACCGCGGGGTGCATTTCGATTTCGAAGGCGGCAAGACACAGGTGGAACGCCTCGCTGTCGTTAACGACGTTATCCTTCAAGGCTTCGATATCACATTCGAGCTGGGTACCCCCGACAACAAGGTGTTCAAAAACACGCTGTCGGATCTCAAGGATTTCATGGCCGTCTGTCTGCACGGGACCGTGGATAGCCAACTGTCGGATATCCAAGTGATTAACGGCCCTTCCATCGCCTATCACTTCGTCAAGACGCTGGATAATCATGTAGACAGCATTCAGGCCCATGGCGCCTTCAACAAGGGCTCCGGCGGCAATGGTTACGCTTACGAACTGCGAGAAAGCTACGACGGCAATTATACCAACCTGATCGATAGCGGCATGCGTCATAGCCTGCTGTTTGCCTCGTGGCGTTCTTCGGTAGGCAACGATGCGCATGTAAGCTCAACGGACCGCGATATAAACTTCCACGGCGGCCGTGACCATGACAACACGGTACGGGTGGATCAGTCGGTACGTGGCGCCGATAACATCTCGACCTCGCTCTGGATCAACGAAGGCGGTGTTGGCTGGGGAGCAATTACCGATGGGGAGGATAACCAGGTGACCTTCGATTACCTGGTTGGGTCGCGTCGAGATGACATCATCCAAGGGTCGGACGGTGGCGTTTATCTCAACGGTGGGCTAGGCAACGACACCCTACGGGGCGGCCAGGGCGACGATATCCTGCAAGGGGGGCCGGCAGACGACTGGGGAAAGAACTTGCTGGCAGGAGGCGACGGCAACGACATCGTCTATTATATGCAGGACTATGACACGAGCGACGTTCACCTGAACGGAAAGCATGCCAGGGTAGGCAAGGACACGCTGCAAGACATCGAACAGGTCATCTTCGGCGACGGCACTGTGGTTGATATCGAGTCCGGGCGAAACTTCCAAGGAGACACGCCTGAGATACCCACGGCCGAGGAGATTCTGGAGTCTGAGGGGAATGGCATGGGTTCGGCTTCTGCTGTGCACCTCGACGCCAAAACCTATGCGCCTCTGACATCGCCTGCTGGCCCTGAAGATATCTCATCACCCCAGGCCCCCATGCAATCGGGAAGCGATGCCTCAGCTGGCAGCGATATTGCCGTCAGCGGTCGAATCAAGAGTGAATGGGACGATGGCTACGTGGCGGAAGTATTCATGGAGAACACGACGAACGAGAGGATTGTCGATCCCGAGCTCCGGTTCGCCCTGCCCGATGATCTCGACACGGTCTGGAATGGTACAGCCAACGAAAGCGGCGAAGGCTATCGCATCAGCGACACGTCGACTAACGTACTCGACCCCGGTGAAGTCTGGCGCTTCGCCTTCAAGGCCTACGGTAATGACAAGACCTTGCCCAGCGAAATGAATGTCCAGGGAGAGGGAACGGAGACCATGCAGACCCAACTGCTGGGTATCGATGGTTCGCCGGCTGCGGAGCTTCTTGCCTGACGGCTAAGATATGCCGGTACAGCAAGGGCGGAACCCCGTTCCGCCCTTGTACCTGTGATGAGAATGGCTGGCACATGTCTTGTTCGGCTTGGAGCAGCACAGCTGCCGTCCAGCCTGTCAGCGCAATCGCTACTGGTCGGCAGCACCCGGCGATGCCACGCCCTCCTCCGCCACATTGGCGCCGGAGACCAACAGCAGGTCGTGCATGAACCTAGCATCCCTGGCCAGACGCCCCCCGGCAGTGCGCTGGTTGACAACGATTCGGGTCACATCAAAGGGTGACGAAACCACTTGCTCGAGCGCGCCCTCGGAAACCTGATCCGAATCGACGTCGATGAAGCCAGCCCGTATTCCCTTTCCACCAGTGGCTCCACTAACCAGCGGTGCCGAGAGCCTGACACTGCCACCATTGAGTTGGTCCGATGCAGTAATCTGACCTATCGTCAGCCGCTGTCCTGCTTCGTAAGCCACATCGCCCGTCAACGATTGGGTCAGCGCCGTCCCTGCCATGCTGATCGAACGACCTGCCCTGACCGAAATATCCCCGTTGGCCACGATCCGGCTGTCTGCCTGCTGCATCAGGTCGTTTCCTGCAATGTATGTAACCCCCTCTTCAGCTCGGGCCTCGATACCTTCCCCAATGACTACGTCATTACCTGCAGCCGCTGCGATACGCCCGCCTGCTGCAAGATCCGCACGTTGATAGAGGTCGCGACCCGCCTGTAATTCAACATCGTCATCGGGGGATGACACCAGTTGCTCCAGGATCAGATCACGTCCCGCGGTATACCGAACATCGCCCGTGGCCTGGGTCCGCGTTCCCTCAGCCATGATAATGTCACCGGTCACACCGGGGCCGCCAGCCGCCGCGGTACCCGCTTCCATCTGAACGCTACTGCCATCGGTCGAGATATCGCCATTCTGGACAATCGACTCATCCGCCAGCAAGCCAATGTAGCCGGCGTCGGACGCAAGAGAAGCGACGGTAAGCTTGCCATCCGCATTGTAGCGAATGTCATTTCCGGCCCGCGTGGACGTCTGAGAATCCATGACAATATCGTTTCCTGCTTTTATCGAGACATTTCCTGCAGCCACGATATCGGCGCGCTGGTACAGGTTTCGGCCTGCCATCAGCTCGATATCGTCATCCGGCTGCGATATCAGCGTACCGACGGTCAGATCCCGTCCTGCCTCGTAACGTATATCGTCGACCGCCTCGGTGCGGGTACCCTCGGCCATGACAATGTCGCCCGTGCTGCCCGGCCCGCCGGCCTCCTCGGTTCCTGCCATGACCTCGACACTGGTGCCGCGTGTAGTGACGTCTCCGATCTGGGCGAACTGGTTATCGGCCACGAGCCCGATGTAGCCGGACTCCGAAGTCAACGTGCTCACGGTCAGGTCATCGTCGGCGTTATAGCGTATATCACCGCTGGCTCGCGTCTCGGCTCCTGCCGTCATGGAAATATCGACATCGGCATCGACATCAACGCGTCCAGTAGATGTGATACCGCCACGCTGCCTTATGGAGTCACTGGCAGTAAGTGTAACGTCTCCCGCCAGCAACGAGCCCGAATGCTCCACCTGGCCCCCGGCCATTGAGAATGCGGTCGCTGCCGTCACATTGCCGCTGTTGACCACTGACGCCATCACATCATCGGCCCCGTTCGCCTGCAGAACCACCACATCACCCACAAGGGAACCCGAATTATCGACACGAGCTGCCGTGCTCTCGAGCAGCGCTTCAGAAACCTGGAACTTGATCAGTTCGCTGCCTTTCAGATCAAGAGTGTAGTTTCCATCCGTGGCCAGCCCCACCTGCCCAAGATTGGCTCTGATGATGCCTCGATTTTCGACCTCGGGCGCTATCAGATAAACGAATCCATTGTCATCGATATCGATACTGCCCGAATTGTTTATGCTGGCGCCACGCTGGCCACTCGCCTCGAAAAGGTAATCACCACGCATGAAATCGTCATTGGCGATATCGAAAGTGGAGGCGACCAGCCCGGCCACGTCGACCCTGGCAGACTCACCAAAAACGATACCGTTAGGGTTGATCAGAAACAGACGACCGTTAGCCTGTAGCTGCCCGAGGATCTGCGTGGCATCGCCACTGATACGGTTGAGCGCAATCGAATTCACCCCGTTCTGCATAAACCGAACGAGTTCGCCGGCATCAATGTCGAAACTGCCCCATTCGATGATCGCTTTATCGGTAAATTGCTCAATGAGCGTATCGATATTAATGCCCTCTGCACTCACGTTGGTCGACACCGTGGCGCTACCTTCAACGACTCGCCCCTGGCTTGGGGCTGCGATGGCAGTGTAGGGCATTGCCAAGATCGAGAAGGCCAAGAGCAGTCTTCTTGTCCGTTTCCTATCCATGGTCACGTTCCTGTTTATCGTTCCCTGTGTTCTTCTTGCCGCAGCCAGCCATCAGAATCGATAACTGGCTTGTCCGTACCAGTAGAAGCCATCTCCCGTTTCGTTGCCGATAGGTACGCCGCCATCGACACGTAGCTCGAGGCTTTCCCAGGGCTGCGCGCGCAGTCCCAGCCCGGCCCCGGAAATGTCCCTATCATTGGCTTGGCCGATATAGGGCTGCCTAACGTAGACGCGGCCGTGATCGGCACTCAAGATGAGCTGATAGCGGTCGTCGTCCTTCAGGAGCGCATAGCGGCCTTCAATGGAAGCGGTATATCCGCTATCGCCTGAGAACACCGAGGCCGGATGCCCCACTACCGAATTGAAGCCTCCGATCGCCCATTGCTCACTGGCAACCAGAGAATCGAAGGCATACTGGCCGTATAGGCGCGGCACCACCAGCCAGCGGGAGTTGATACGCTGCAGGCGCGCCAGGTCGAAAGTCAGCTTGGTAAAATCATTGTCGGCCCTGGCATAGCTGCGGCTCGATAGCAGTGCATCATCTTTCATCCCACCGAGCCGCTCACCTATTCCTTGATGAAGGTCAAGCGCCAGAAGGGTTCGACCATGCAGGTCTGCGCTATCGAGACTGGCCCCCAGACGAACCTTGCGTACCTGATCATCGGATGTCGTCACGCCAAGCACCGTCTGCTCCAGGTTCTGGCCTTCCAGCCAAGCCTCGACATTGATAATGGAGCGGCTGGATACTGGGACATCATGCGACAGACCTAAGCCCCAGCCCTCACTGTCGCCCTCGATTTCGAGCACCTGGAATTCCTGCCCGATGGCTACATCGCCGGTAAAGCCGTAGACATGAGCCTTGGTCCCCGAGGCATTGATAGGCGCCTCATACCCGATGTAGCCGAAATAAGCATCTCCCTCCCCCAGAGACTTCATGCCCAGAATATCGAGTTGGTCACCATGCCCCGTGGCGTTCAGCACACTCAGCGACGGTACCAGTCTATATCGTCCACTATTCTCGCTACCGTGGTTATTGGCTTCCAGAGAACCGGCTACACGCGGTTTTTCCTCGACGTCGATAACAATGTCGGTGGCCCCTTGCACCTCACCGGGGCGCAACGTTGAGCTGACCGCAACTCCCGAGCGTCGATTGATGATTGCCAAGCCACGCTCGACGTCGTCGAGGGAAAAGGCTCGGGAACGCTCGAGCCCAGCCGCCTCAAGCGTTTCCATGATTTGCTGGTCTGAATAATGCGAGTTACCACGGATCTCGATGACGCCCAGCCTGCCTTCCAATACGACCAGCTTGAGCGTTGTGCCATTCCGAAATGCCTGTTCAGGTACAACGACCCGGGCCAGGTCATAGCCGTTGACGTGATAGAACGCTTCGACCTTGCGGGCCAAGGACTGCACTTCGGCAAATGTCAGCGCTGCCGCCAGTTCGGTATCAATGGACTTGGCGAGTTGTCGATCTGAAAAAAGCGTGTTGCCGGCAAACTCGACACTTCCAAACGTTACTGTTGGCTCCAGACTGCGACTCGGCTCGCCATGAAGACTGCCAGTCGCCCCTGACTCGTTAGCTACCGACTCGTGAAGTGGGGCTCCCACTAGGCAGGCAACCCCAACGGAACAGAATAAAAGCTTAAGGGCGCCAGATGCTTGCGCCGCAGAAAACGGTAAAGACATTCCCCCTCCATTTCCGACCAGCAACGTTGCCGGCCGGCGTCGTTGCTATCCGGTTCATTCGGCTCGTTCAGGTATGGGCAGTGCAGCCAAACGCTTCTGGAGGGAAAAACAAACGCTCATGCACACAAGCATTCTGATGTGGGTGTTTCCTAGTCTTCGTTCCCTGACGCATCTCATTCTCCTTCCTTAGAGATAAGCTTTATTTGTAAACATAAGCTTAGCCAGAAGTAACCTTCCCTTACCAACTGGCAACGCACAAAACATTAGAAACAAGGAGAAACGAATTTTCAACCACCTACAACCAAAGAGCAACATGATGAATGGAAACCACTTTTTTTACCCCCTAGGCTTAGGATGAAATATCTGCCACCAGTGCAGATTTTCGCTAGAATCGCGCCCTAACCCAGAAGGCCGAGGAAAGGCGCCAGGTGGTAAAGCTTTTCTATCAGTAGCCGATGGAGGTAAGTACCATAAGGATCACTAGCTGTGGAGGAAGGCATGAACTACTGGATATTGGCGCTCGTCTGCTATCTGATCGCTGTCTTGTGTGTGTTTGCCTTCATCCGTGGAGCCAACGTACGGCATGGTAGCGACACCAATAGCAAAAAAAGCAGCAAGAATACGAGGCTGGGACAGTGCAGGCTCAAGAAGATCAAGGCCTAAACGAAAAACCCGGCAAAAGCCGGGTTGAGGTATGACAGGAGGCCAAGAGGATCATCGGTGCGTCCCGTCATTCATGCTCACATAAATCCTGATTGGGTACACCATGATCGTTTGGCCCGGCTACCTTTTCAAGACGTGCAAATGGACATGTCATATGCACAGTATGACTGAACCAAAATCGACTTAGGCCATAGCCTTCAGGCAAACCGTAAATGCCCCCATGGAGGCGATGCCACAAAGTGCATAAACGACTAGTCAAGTAACATCCCCAGACCTCCCTTCCTTATCTTCATTGGCCTTATTGAGTGCTCTATCACCCTGCGGCGGCAGCCTCTCGTACCCATCATCCACCAGTTCAGGACGAATACAGTCCTTACCGCAATCGTAGCAATAATAGTGATGGGAAAGTCTAAATAAGCGTTGCCACCATCTTCGCCTGACCGGGTAAACACCAAAGTTATTACAACCGGGGCATCGGTACATGACCCACCTCAAGATGTCTGAGTATCGATTTATTTAATGTATTGCACGCAACTTCGAACCAATATAGACCAAAAAACCCAGGCAAGCTGAAAAGCGAAACAATAACTACAGCAGCGCAGAACATTAGCGCTTACAATAGTAGTATTTATTCAGAAAATAAATAATACCGCAATATTGTAAATACCAGATTACTTCTCACCCTCATTCTATCAGTAATGAGAAAACCAGAAACAAGAAGTAGAACCAAGAAACAAACCGTCAGATTCCAAGTATGCTAATAAATTACATCACGCGCTATGCGTGCTCCGCCATACGCTTGAAGGTTTCATTCCTGACGACCAGATCTTCGTAAGTCCCTTGGTCCACCACTTTGCCATCACGCATCAGGTATATTAGGTCGCACTGTTTTACCGTCGCCAAACGATGCGCAATCATGACTATCGTTTTCTGGCCCGAAAAACTCTGAATCGCCTGCATGATATGGTTTTCCGTAATCCCATCCAGTGCACTGGTTGCCTCATCCAACACCAATACGTCTGATTCGTGGTAAAGAGCACGTGCGATACCAATACGTTGACGTTGCCCACCGGAGAGTTGCACGCCCCGCTCCCCTACGCGGGTGTCCAGGCCGTCTGGCAGCTTGTCGAGAAATTCATCGAGATGAGCCTGCTTTGCGCTATTTTGAACGCGCTGCATGTCAATAGCTTCTTCGGGCAAGCCAAAGGCGATGTTCTCCTTAATGCTGGCATCAGCCAGGAAGATGCTTTGCGGAACGAATCCCAACGCATTCTGCCAGCAGGCCAGCGTATCTTTAGTCAATGGGCAACCGTCGATAACGAGACTGCCTTGGTCCGGCTCAATGAGGCCCAAAAGAATATCTACCAAGGTGGACTTGCCTGAGCCCGACGCTCCTACCAAGCCCACTGTCTTGTTGACGGGTATTCGCAGGTCAACCTCATTCAGAGCTTTATCCGTCTTGCCTGGATAGGCGAAACCGATTCCCTTTAGCACAATATCCTTTTGAACGGGTAGCTTATTTTTCTTGGTCGCATAGTCCTTACTACCCTTGGCGCTTTGTACGCTGGCCTTCAACTCTTCACGTATTGCCTCATAAGCCGCTAGGTTGCCCCTGATTTGAGACAAGCTGTTATAAACTTGTTGCAAGGCAGGCATGATCTTGAACCCAGCTAGTGCATAAATAGAAAGCACAGGCAACAAATCAACGACATTACCGTTACTCTGCGCAAGAAGGTAAAGCACAAGGAAGATAACACAGCCGAACGCCACGATTTCCATTGCATAGCGAGGGGCTAGGCTCAATGCCTGGTTCGTGCCCAAGGCTTCAGCGTACTTTTCACTTACGAGCCCGAATCGCTTTGTGAAAATATCCTGCCGCCTAAGTAACAAAGCATCTTTAATCCCACCGAACCCCTCTGCCATTAACTTGAAGCGAACCGATTGAGAACTAGAGATGGTTTTACCATTGCGGATCAATTTACCCCTGACAGTCTTGAAAAGAAGGAAGTAACAGGCAAGGAATACCGCGACGCCTGATAACGCCACTATCGGGTTATAGATGAAAATGGCTAAGGCCATGAACAGGGCCAAGGTCAGCTTGGAATTCATGTGCATCAACGGAATGATGATGTGCGTCATGACCCGTTGGCATTCCTCAGATATACGATTGGTCAGGGTGCTACTGTTACCACTGGCGTGAAACAACCATCCCTGATGCATATAGTAATTGTAAAGCCGGCTGCTGAGTTCCGCCCCGACGTGAGCGCCATACAACGACATCCTCCAAATCGTGTACATCGAGAACAAACCAGACGCGAGCAACAGTGCCAGTACAGAACCCCCTACCCATAAAAGGAAGGTTTCGGGTGTCTCAGCCCCACTGGCCCGATACACATCGGCCAGAAGACCCTGTCCCTCCAACTGTTCCATATTACCAACCAAGGCCATGAAAGGACCTATTGAAATGACGCCGGCGATCTCTGCAAACGCCATGATCACAGCCAGTATCTGCAGGCGGAACAGCTTCTTCCGTTGCTCCTGGCTAAGTAGCGAATAAAGCTCCTTCAAGTAATAAAACATTAGACAACCTCGCTGTTAACAATGAATATATCTATAACTAACTCAATTTTCTTATGCATTAGCAATGCTTTACCCTTCTTTCGAAACGCCTAACGATACTTTGACTTCGAACGCCACGCCTCGGATAGAAAAGTATAAATTAATGCCGCATCCATCAGGTTTTAGATACCTTTTAATTGCGAGTTATCTAATATGCATTTTTACTGATAAAACCCTTGAAGATGGTCAGAAAAATAATCTTGAGATCCAGGAAAACTGACCAATGTCCAATATACCAAAGGTCGCACTCGATGCGCTTTTCGAGGTCGGTATCACCACGCCAACCGTTAATCTGAGCCCAGCCGGTAATACCTGCCTTCATTAAATGTTTTTGCATATAGCCCGGAATCTCATGGCGGAACCTGTCGACAAACTGCGTACGCTCCGGCCGTGGGCCAACGATCGACATGTCACCTTTCAACACATTGATGAACTGGGGCAGCTCATCGAGACTCGTACGGCGAATGAAGGATCCAAATTTAGTTGTCTTTTTCTGCTGAGCTCCTCCCCAAGTGATACCGTCCTTTTCGGAATCCACCGGCATGGAACGGAACTTTAGCATCCAGAACGGCTTGCCATTCCAGCTCACCCGCTCCTGACGATAGAATACCGGCCCCGGTGAAGATAGCTTGACACCAATCGCTAGTATGACCATAACGGGTGCGATCAAGAGCAATATCAGCGCAGCAATAGTGCGATCTTCCACCGCCTTGACGAAACGTGCCCCACCCGACATCGGCGAACACGCCATATCGAGAAGATACAGGTTGGCTACATTAGAAATATCGTGGTTGATAAGACGGAAATCACGCATATCCGGCATGAAACGTACATTGGCCGCCGTGCGTCCTAAATCCGCCAAGGCTTCTTTTACACGGTTGCCCATGGAAAGCGGCAGGCAAATCCACACCTCATCCGCATCGATATCATAGACCCGGTTGGCTTTGTATTCCTGCCATTGAAGTTCAAGGCTCGACAACTCGCCCATGGCATCGCTACCCATAAGAAAAATGCGATCAATATCGTAACCAGCCGTAGGATCCGCCCGAAGGTGACTTGCCGCTGTTGCACAGGAATGCGCATCGCCGATTAAAACGACATGACGGCGATTACGTCCTGCAGCACGAATACGATTAACGATAGGATACACAGCGGCGCGAACGGCAACTGACCCCAGGAAGGCTACCGTAAACCAGGCCACGACCCAGACCCGAGAAAATTGTTCGGAAAGCCCACTAAAATAAAGCAAACTTGAATATATCAATCCCGCAATGACAAACCCCATCATCAACTTAAATAAGAGAGGACTCAGAACTCTCCCACGCCAAGTGCGATAAACGCCGAGGCTGGGCATAGTGGCAGCGAGCACGAGCGCCCCCAGCAACATGGCCCAGGAATAGCGCTGTGGCGGAAGAGTTTGGTCAAAATGAGCAAGATATACTATGTATCCCGCCAAGAGCATGACGGCAATATCACTGCATTGCGCTATTATTCTAGTCAACCAGCGATAGTGATTGCTGAGGCTCCGCCCCCGTACGGCTGTCATATCCATATTAATACCCCTGAAGTCTTGCCGCGATTTAGATTTGGTTTTGCTTAGACAAATTGCTAACCGGCCTCCTCCATTTCTAAGGAGTGACGCTTTCCTTGCTTATATTTCCTCCTTGTCGCAGAAGCACTTCAAACACATGTATCTTATAATTTTAATTTAAATATTCATCAGCATCCCAGGATTTAAAAACAGCATCTCATAGTGTTATTTTTTAAATACGCCAAGAAGGCGATTATTTTCGATAACCAATAAAGCAGAAATACTTTTTTTCTCCATAGCAAAAAGCGCATCTTCAACGCGAGTAGCAGGAGATACCTGAGCAGGATCGGTTGTCATGAAATCATGGGCTCTTTTTGCAAAAACCTCTTGCCCGTACTTTTCAATTGCGCGACGCACATCCCCATCTGTGATGATCCCCCAGCTCAACCCATGTGGAACAATAGCGATACCTAGCCCCGATTGAGAAATAACCTTGATTACATCAAGAATTTCGGCGTCAACCGAGACAAGCGGCAGGTCGTCACAAACCATTTCGTGCTCTACCCGACTAAGAAGACGTCTCCCAAGCGAGCCACCAGGATGGAACCTGGCGAAATGCTCGGGCTTGAAATTTCGGGCTTTCATCAGTGTCACTGCAATAGCATCCCCCATTGCAAGAGTAGCTGTTGTTGAGGATGTCGGCGCTAGCTGCAGTGGACAGGCTTCAGCATCAACACCAATATCTAAATGGCTGTAAGAGGCTTTGGCTAAAGTAGAGTTAGGATTACCTGTAAGAGAAATCAAAACATTTCGGTTGTCTTTTATAAAAGGGATTAGTTTAATGACTTCTTCAGTTTCACCTGAGTTAGATATAGCTAAGAAAATGTCGTCTTTTGCAACCATACCCAAATCACCATGATAAGCCTCTGCAGGATGCATGAAAAAGCTAGGGGTTCCTGTGCTCGACAAAGTTGCCGCGATTTTTTTCCCGATTATGCCCGACTTTCCCATGCCACACACGACAACTCTTCCCTTAGACCTCAACATGACATCAACGGCTACTACGAAAGAATTGTCCAGTTTACTGGACACATTTACTAATGCGTTAGCTTCATTAATGAAAACTTTCTTTCCGACTTCTAAATGTTCGGCTTCCATGGCATGATCCTTTGCTCATAAGGTAACTGGATTTCTATCGTAGAATTTCACTCAGTGATAACTGACACTCCATTACACCGATGAATTTACTGCATGACACTTTCCAAATTAGACTTATTCAATATATACCTATACATTTCCTCAAGAGTCATGCCTTGTGCATGCAATATATCTTCAGCGACTTCTCTAGCTACGCCTTTCCCTCCTGGAGAAATAGTAACAAAGCTTGCCAAATTTTTAATTAAGGGATGTGCGTCTGAAGGCGCGTAAGAAACCCCAACTCGGCTCATCACGTCATAATCGACGATATCATCCCCAACGAAGCAAACATTTTCATACGTTATGCCGTAACAAGCGATAATTTCATGTAATGCCTTTACTTTATCGCTCACCCCAAGCTTAATTGAATCCATCCCAAGCTGCTTAGCTCTATATCGCAATGCAGGACTATCTTTACCTGAAATCACTCCAGCGCCGATATGATTGTTTTTCAACAGCGACACAGCGACTCCGTCTTTGGCATTAAAGGCTTTATATATCTCGCCACTGCCACTGACAAACAATGTCCCGTCTGTTAGTACACCATCGACATCAAATAACACCAGCTTAACGTCGAGCCTCTTATCTCGTACCGGGCTATTCAATGTTCACCTCGGGAAAGCTTTTGACGAGATCATCCACCGCTTTTACCTGTGTAAGAAAAGGCTCAATTTTATCTAGAGGTAGAGCACTTGCACCATCGCATTTTGCTTTATCAGGTTCAGCGTGCGCTTCCAGGAAGAGGCCAGCAAGCGCAACGGCCATGCCTGCTCTAGCCAGCTCTAGTGACTGCTGCCTTCGGCCACTAGAAGCTTCGCTCATGGCATCTCGTCGCTGAAGGCTGTGAGTCACATCGAATATTATCGGGGCTTCATTGCTAGCTTTTTTCATTTCTTTGAAGCCCAGCATATCGACTATTAAATTGTCATACCCAAAACAGCTACCTCGCTCACACAACATGACTTTTTCATTACCCAGCTCTCTGAACTTATCAACTATGTGCTTCGTTTGCCCTGGGCTGATGAATTGAGGCTTTTTAATATTGATTACTTTTTGGGTATTAGCTAAGGCCATAACCAAATCAGTCTGTCGTGCAAGAAAAGCAGGCAGTTGCAGGACATCAGCGACTTCTGAAGCAAGGCCAGCTTGCTCAGTCTCATGTACATCAGTGATTATCGAGACGTTGAATTCCTGCTTAACTTTTTCCAGGACTCTTATTCCCTCATGAACACCGATGCCACGAAAAGACCTGATCGATGAACGGTTTGCTTTATCAAATGATGCTTTGAATACAAAAGGAATATTTAGCGCATCAGTGACCGACCTGAACCTATCGCATGCGTATAGAGTGCTATCTAAACTTTCAATGACATTGACTCCGCCAAATAGAACAAAGGGCCTGTCATTAGACACATGGATGTCCTTCCCTATTTTTAGCATTTAACTGGTTCCTTTCAAAAAACAATTCATCCATTTGTTTAATATAACGATCGTATGAAAATCTATCTTTGGCAATCGATAAAGCGTTCCCCGAAACCTCCCTCCTTTTATCAGGCGACTCTAACAGTTCGTATATTATACTTACCGCCTCATCTTCTTGATCAAACAAAAAACCATTAACTCCAGTAGTTATGATATCGTTATTTCCGGCACAATTCTTAGCCACAACAGTAACGCCAGCATAATTGGCTTCAATCAAAGAGACCGGCATTCCTTCCCAGCTTGATGTAGATAGGTATATATCTGCCTCTTTCAAATATTCTCTTACTTCAGTTGAGTTAACCCAACCTGTAACGTTTACTTTATTGTCGGCCAATGTAGACTTTAGAGCGTCGTCGCCATCTCCTACCCATATAAACTCTACATTATCAACCAAACTGTTAACCTTTTCACTAATCCTGGAAAACAGTCTTGGATTTTTTTGCACCCTAACCTGGCCTACAGTAATAACTTTAAAAGGGACTTTAAGACATTCACCATCAAGGTCGTTTTTAAAGTTATCCTTGACAGCATTTTCCACGACCACACACATACAGTTGATGTTATTTTTTATTGCTTCTCCCTCACTATTTGAGCAAGCAATGTAAATGCTTTTTTTAATATTAGCCAACCTTTCAAACATGACGAAAATGTATTTTTTAACCCTACCTATATCTGTTCGCATAAAAGAAATACAGTGGGGAATATAAAAGAGCTTTGCTTTGCTATGAGCTAGCAAGGCAGCTATCCTGCCAATAAACCCAGCATAAGAGGAATGCATTACCACCACGTCAGCATCACTATCTTTGAATATCCTAGCCAACAAAAAGAAGCTTTTTATCTTACCAGGCAGACTCGACATATCCACAAACTGTAAGTTAACATCATTTGAGAATATGTTCCCTAGCTCTCTCGGTGTCTCTGGCCGAATTGATATTATTACTGTAGTTTCTATACCTTTAGATGCTTGCTCGTTAGCCAACAAAGCTGCCATGGAAAGCGTACCAGTGGCGCTAGCTTCAATAATATGTATCAACTTCATGTAATTTTCCTTAGACCACACTCAAAGCCTGCGTTTGATACTGAACTTTCACGGCCCTTGTTTTCCATATGTTACGTTACGTGCTCAACTTATTATGGCGCGCATAAAACCGTTCAGTATATTTTATCCCCGCTATTATGCGTATCTAGCACTTGTTTAAGGTAGCGCCAAGTCAGTTATGCAGTACATTACTTTCTATCACATCAGTTTTATCATGGCCCAATGTTTCCATATCTGCGCGTAAATAAATCCTCTCAATACTTTCTTTCGGGATGTTTCCTTCTGGTGAAAAGAAATCAGCAACAATCAAATAATTTTTCACATAGTTTTTCAGGCTCTCTCGATCAAATTTTTCGTAAAGTGATCTGCCAAAAAATATCACTTCTTTGCCGAGCAGCTTAGCCTCAAACCCAACTGTAGAATTAATTGTATATATACGAGCTGCATTTTCTATTAACTCAAATGTGTTACGATAGCTTATGATAACCCTTCCTTGGTTTATCAAATCGCTAAGGCCTGAATACTCTTCTGGCGATCCAGCCGGGTGAGGCTTAACTATTACTGGCAAGTTTTCCAGCTCTACTATCTTGCGTATCGCCTCTACATTCCCAATTTTACTATTCAATATCAGCTGAGTATCATCATGGACTTGCCCAGGAAAAAAAACGAAATCCTTTATTAACTCCTTCTCCTCAAAGCGAGCCTGATGTTTTCTTTTCTTCACTCTAGCCTTGTTATCTTTCGACCTTTTTGAAAAGAACTTATATCCAAATGCCGTGGTAAACATGTAATCCAAGAGCAAACTCAAGTTTTTTTCAGATAAATTCTTTGCCTGGGGTATGCTGCTTGCGTTTCTCTTATCTTCGATATATTTATTTTTCCATTCTTCATAATTCATGTCTTCACTGTTGTTGCTAAAATTTCGCAAATAATCTTCGCCACAAATATTCAGCTTAGATCTGGAGTTAACACCCCAAGGGTCTACGAATATCCTATTATTAATGTTTGCAATCTCGAAATATAGCGTTTTCTTCTTCTCCTCGTTCCGTAGAAATGTGCACACTTCGCCTGCTACAGTCTGCCCGTTCCATACAAAAAGGTAGTCTATCTTCGTAAACTTAAACTCTAGACATCTGATTTCATTGACATAATAACGAAACAAGGAAGCAGCTTCTTCGCTTGTTAATATACCCAGGGCCAACTCTCTAGTTTTTTGTAAATCAGGAACCGGGATAAAAAACTTACTTTTTTTACTTAGCTTATGAATTAGCCGAGATGCTATCTTATTTTTTTTACACTTAATATATACAGAAGGCAAGTGTGTCAGAATTATATACTTTCTAGTTTTATCTAATTTAGAGAGCGATATAAAGAAATCAGCAGCCTTTCCATAATCAACCAAGCAGAGCGTAACATTCGTATTTCCCATGATGCGTCTCACTTTATTTTCTTTAACGTTCCTTCTTTCATCACATATACTCCGCTTACAAGGAGATCTTTCGTTACAACCGAATTAGCGCCTATAATCACTTCATCGATGATTTTCACTCCTTTCAGGACCGTGACATTAGTCCCTAACCAGCAGTTACTGCCAATCTCTACTGGTGCGATATCGAAAGCCTTATGCTTTACTACCCCATTGATTATTTTGTGGTCATGGTCATATATATTCACGTTATTTCCGAGCAAAGTTCCACTTCCTATAGCCACTCCACATAAGCAATTGATAGAGCTGTTTGAATTCATGAAAACATTATCGCCAATGCTTACTTTCCCACCGTCAGCCAATATAGTAACTCTACCTCTAGTGCTACATTTACCGAGACGAATACTTCCTTTGTTTCTCAACCTGATTTTTATGCCGCTTTCGAATCTAGATAATGCATGAAAGGATAGATTGTTAAAGTTCAACAACCAAATAGCGTAAAAATACAACATGCCAATAAAGTAAGAAACCAGGCGCATCACTTTAACCTTTGTATTATTTCGAGATCACGACATCTAAGCTTCGCTTTTTATCTGGAAACTACCTTGCCATTCGTTACTATCCTCCTCTTGCAAAGCTAATTTATAAAAAGCGCAAAAGAAAATTAAGGCTAGCCAGAATGCAGCACTGAGTATCGAGAACTTAAATAACAATATGACCATGAAGGCATTGAAATACGCTATTTTCTGTTTAAACATCAGGTAAATTCCTAATATTATCAATACCGTACCCAAAACCCCAGCTGCGAAAAATAAATAAACAAAGGTTGAAGTATCTCGCGTGTGGTATCCTCTAAGCCCAGTGTCCCCGATAGGCTGCTTTTCATACCACAAAAAACCGCTTCCAAAAATATTTTTGATGCCTCCGCGCTGTTTAAACTCTTCAAATATCACCATTCTTGATTCTACAGCATTATAATCTACTGAATTTATAACTCTGTTTTCAAAAACTGTGTAGCCCAAGGGGAAAAATAGTATCACTCCTATTATAATTGCAATCTTCGCCAAATGATTTTTTTTGAACAGGAATAATGTGTATATTGTGCCTATTCCTACAATGACAAACGCAGCAACTGAAAATGTTAATACAGAAGTCACTATACCCAGTATTGACGCAAGCGTGTATCTCCCCTGATATATACTTAAAACTAATGCAACTGGATATACCGTATAACTGTAAAAAGACGGTTCCGAAAATATGCCAGTCGCTCTAACGTCAATCACTTGACCTTGCAAGGCCAGAGTGTTAGCTAGCAGCCGAGCATCTTCTTCCCTAAAATAACTATCGAAATTAATCATATTCCCTGTCAGAAGATATATTCCTAATTGCGTAAAAAAGAATGTGCAATGCATATATAAAAAAGCTTTCGCCGCATAAAGTACGTCTTCTTTACTCAATAGCTTTGAATTTACCAGTATTAGGAATAAGTATACATAAAATATCATGCCCAAAAACTTTACGTAGTATATTAAATGTATGTAGTTATAGGATGATATAAGCAGTACTAAGAAAGCTATTGAAATGCCAGATAACGTAAGTCCCAAGGGTGAAGTTAGTTTGTCTTTCCCTACCATGCCACACGCAAATATCAACGCAATTAAAAAGTAAGCAATCATGGCGGAGCGGTAGCTAAAGGTACTCGCACTAAAGAAAAACAAGCTTACAGCTAAAATTATTCTCTGCAGCATTTTTCGCCCCCCCTAAACCAGGTTTATTATTTTACTTATGATAAATTTTATATCTAACGCGTTTCCGAAGTAAAATAAATTCCTAAACAATTCCTTCCTTGACTTTATAGACTTTGGCAATAAAACCCTAGTTCTATAATAAATCCTTGCCTCGGCAGACAAAAACTTTTTGTATTCTGTATAAAACTGCTTGGAAAATAAATAATCCAGGTTTCTGCTCACGTTGTCTGATAAAGACTGGTTCACATAAACGTGCCTTTCGGTCAGACAGTATGGGCTGAACTTAACACGCGGTTTCTTTCCACCTAACCGTAACAAAAAATCCCAGTCCTGATGTCCCCTGAGCTTCTCATTAAACAAATTATTTTTGGCCAATGAAGTTTTAACTACTAACGTAGATGTTTGCATCCCCCGTCCATTTTTTACGTTGGCAAACAGGTAATCACCAATAGACTCGCTTTCACCTATGCTTCTGCTAGGTGTAATCTTTCCTTTAACGCCATTAACGAAATTCACTATCGGTGAGTAAACCACATCTACGCCTTTATTGGCGAGTATAATATTATAGTCCTTTTCTAGCTTATTCTCCTTCCAAATATCATCTGAATCTAAAAACGCAATATATTCTCCCTGTGCCGCAGCGATCCCATGATTACGAGCCCCGCCGCCACCTACATTTTTTGTCAGGCAATGAACTTTTATTCTTTCATCATTTCTTACCTGGACCTCATGTTTCAACAATTCATTGAAAACATCGCCTGAACCGTCATCAACTATAACCAATTCGAAATTTTCAAATGTCTGTGACAAAACCGAATCAAGCGTTTTTTTGAACTGATCGAATCGCTTATAAACGGGAATAATGACTGAAAAATACGGACGGTGTACATCTTTCATGTTTGCTTCACCATGGATGGCGCCAAATTGACTCTTTGCGTATAACACCCGATCAGAATGGCAGTCGGCACCCTAGCGTTCATGTTGTCTCAACCAGAATGGCTAGGTAGGTTCTGGCCATTCCTTTCGAAGTGTTGACGTTCGGTGCCAAGCCTTCCTACGTCTACTGGATAAGGGTTTGTACTGAGCTCTCTTCGCCAACCAGCCTCGATAACGCGTCTTGCTGGCAGGCTAGAGAACCCAGTACTCACGTTATAGATACAACCCTATTGCACATCGCTTCGTATGTGCTGTAAGCCCCTAACGACACGCTACGAGTTTCAACCTCCCTGCCGGTAAGACTCACTTGTAAGCGTAGTTGTAGTAACCGTAGCCGTACGCAGTAGCTGCCTTGCGCTCCATTGCGTTGAGAATTGCCCCTTTGACATTGACCCCCGCAGTTTCCAGGCGACGCCGCGCCAGTTCTATCTCTTTGACAGAGTTGAGCTGGAATCGCGCTACCAACAGCGTCGTGCTGACATGCTTACCAATAATTGCGGCATCCGTAACCGCCAGAACCGGCGGAGAGTCGATGATTACAAGGTCATAATGCTGGTCGACGAACTCGAGCAATTCTGTCAGGCGGGAGGTATTGAGTAATTCTGCAGGGTTGGGCGGAGCGGCACCCCGAGCGATATAGTGTAGATAGTCCATGCCTTCGGCAACACGGATCATGTCCACGGCTGACTGACGATCGCTGAGAATATCACTGAGGCCGCCATCGGGACGCGTGCCGAAAACGCTGTGCAGGTGTCCTTTGCGCATATCCCCATCAATTATCAGCACACGCTGCCCTGCCTGGGCACAGACTGCCGCCAGATTGACCGTCACGAAACTCTTGCCGATCCCGGGACTCGGTCCGGTCACTAGGATACGACTATCACTACTATCCAGCATGGCAAAGTGCAGACTAGTTCTAAGCCCACGCAAGGCCTCGACTGACACATCGGCAGGATTGCGTTTGGCCAGTAACCCTGCCGTGATCGTATCGTTACGCCCGCTTTCGCGCCGGATGAACCTATTAAGCTTCTGTTGCTCTTCGGACAGCGGCACCGTGGCATAGACCGGCATATCAAGCTGCTCGAGTTCATCAGGCGTTTCAATGCCTCTATTCAAGGCTGCATGGAGCAGGACACCACCCACAGACACCATGCCACCAAGCATCGTAGCCACTAGCACGATGAGTTGTTTAGCTGGAGCGACCGGCTCTGGAAGTACCTCGGCCATATCGAGGACACGTACATTACCGACGGTGCTCGCCTCAGCAATCTGCATCTCTTGCACCTTGTTCCGCAGCGCAACGTAAATTTCCTGGTTCACTTCTACGTCACGCTGCATGCGCAAGATTTCCTGCTGCGTCTGAGGCAGGCTGTTAACTTTGCTCTCGAGATTGACCATCTCTTTGTTCAACTGACTTTTCTTTTCCAGAAGCGCAGCATAGGTCGGGTGACTGGGCGTAAAGCGCCGTGAGATCTCCGCTTCCGCGAACTCCAGCTCATTCAGCTGAGATTCGAGATTGACCATCCGCTCCAGGATAGAGCTTGTTTCGATGGTTAGATCGATGCTGTCGCGTTCGGCCCGGTAGAGATTAAGCTTGTCCTCGGCAGCCCGTAGCTCATCGTGTACAGCTGGAACCTGGCTATCCAGAAAGTCGAGACTCTTGCGTGCCTCTTCAGACTGGCGCTGAATATTTTGGGCGATGTAGATGTCGGCAATGGTACTCAGCGTTGTTCCGGCTCGCTCAGAATCCGGCCCAGTTAGTGTCCAGTTCAGAATGCCTGTCTCTTGGCCACGTTCGGTGATGGCCAGGTTATAGCGCAGATTATTGATGGCCTTGAGGCGGCGCAGATGTGTTAATTCGAAAGTTGCCCCGGGTGGCGCATTAATAGCTGCCACCGTCACGCTGACATCTCCATTCAGGAACTCGGAGTCTGTACCGACTCTCCCCTCACCCAGGCGCTGTTCCTGATAGATCAATGAATAACGTTGATCATCAATCACTTCCAGCGTGAATGTCGTATCCAGATACTTATCGGCGACCGGCATGGCCTTAACATCAATCGATTCGCCCGCCCATACATGCCCCCAATCGAGCGAAAACGCGGGCATTTCGACACCCAGCCAATCCAGGAACCCACTGACTACTGGAAGGCTAGCCACTTTAGTGTGGTTCCACTCCGTTACGAAGGTTGGCCGCTCGATTCCTTTACGATTCAAAAAGTCTCCAACCAACGGAACCTGCTTGGGTTTCACCAGCAAATCGAGATTGAGGATATCCACAGCACGGCCAAGCACCATGCGGGAACGAATGATCTCTATTTCAGATTCTGAAGGAGGCTCCTTGCCTAAAAGGTTGGTGACTTCGTTGAGCGGGTTCATCTTCTGATCGTCTTCTATCTGTACCAGCGCATCCGCCTGGTAGATAGGCGTCGAAAGCAGCGTATAGAGGACCCCGATGAGAGCGAAGGCAGACGTGACCGAGATGATCACCCATTTGTGGTCGATCAAGATACCGAACATACGAGCGAAGTCGATATCGCCATTTCCCTGAGTCATATGATTGGAAGAAATATTCTGTCTCATGAGCATTACCAATAGGACGGGCGATTGGAATTGATAGCTAATGCAGTTGAGTGCTGCCCGACGTCAGCGGTGGTTTGCTCACTGACGCCGGGTTTTGCATTGCTTATAGGTATGAACTCAGGCCCGCGATTGTGGATTAGGCCAAATCAGGTCAAAGGTCTTGAATGTTCTCGTTGACTTCCGTCGCTTGGTAGATCGTAGTCAGAGACGGCAGCAGCAGGCGCAAGACGCGGTTCCAGCGAGCCAGCGGTGCAGCTGTGACATACACAACGTCGGTTGGCTCGAGCATGAACTGAGACCCGATCACGAAGGCCGCCGCATTGCTAGCATCCAACTGATAGACTGTCGCGTAGGTATCGCTGGGAACCGGGTTGCGACGTATCACGAAGATGCCGGAGGCGTTGGCGTTTCCTTCATCTATCCCGCCCGCCTGAGAAATAGCCGCCGTTAATGACAGGCGAGTATTGCCCATCGCAAGCGATGCAGGCTGATTAACCTGGCCCATGACGAAGACCTGCTGGTTGCCAACTTCCGGGACATGTAATACATCGCCGTCTTCAAGCAGTAGATTCTGCTTCAAATCACCATAAACCAGCATCTCGTAAACCGAGAGTGACGTGTCAGTGTTATCACGGGACAGTACGACCTCACGCCAATTTGCTGAATCGGTCAAGCCTCCCGCCTGGCTGATGGCGTCCAGTACGCGTAGGGGCACGTTGGTGATCGGGAATTGGCCCGGTGAGTTCACCTGCCCTGTCACGTAGGCCTTTTGGGAATTGTAAGCTGCCACCTTCACATCCACTTGTGGCTCGGCAATAAAATCCGCCAGACGTCGCTGGATCTCGTTGCGCACGTCATGCACTGTGCGGCCCACAACGTTTACCTGACCGACATAGGGATAGAAGATAGTGCCATCGGAATGCACAACGTTGCCCGATTCCGCAGCGCTTCGCTCGCTACCGGCGGGAATGGTCAGTTCAGGATGGTCATAGACGATGATGTTAAGCACGTCACCACGGCCTATGTAATAGTCATAGTCGGGCGTTGACTCAGCGGGCCTGCCGCTGTTGACAAGAGCCACATCCGCCGGATCTCGTGTCGTAGCATTCATTTCTTGAATCAGGTCAAGAGTGATGGGCTGGACATCGACATTGACCTCGCTCAAAGGATCGCTCTCGGCCTCGTAATCGATGTGTCCCCCTGGCGCTGCTGCGCAGGCAGACAGCCCCATCGCCAGTAAGACCCCCGCAGCAGGCATGCCCCATCGAGTACGGTTTTGCATTAGACGTGTTAGCATTTTTTTATTCGCTCTCATTCCAAGAAGAAGGAAGGCAATACAAGCAAGCCGTCAAATGGCATGACTTGCATTACCAACAAGGCTTATCCATAAGCCACCTGGATAAAGCCCCGCTTGCGATGCGCTTGTAGAAACAAGCGTTCTTTTCGGTTGTCTCTCAATCAAGGTAGGTATCCTTACCGTTTTGTTGTTCCCTTGGATTTGCCACGCTACCGCCCTGAGGTTACTCAGGCGCTTCCTCAAGGCCATTACGACAGCGTTAACAAACTACTAGAGTTACAATGTAATCAGATTGAAAACCAAACTGACCATAACGATAAGCTAGATCAAACACCCTCAGTTTGTAAGAGTTTGACTTACTTATTTTACATATGGTTAATATTCACCATCTTAATAATATGACCCTCATCGTTAAGCTAATACCAATAAGATTATAAATCTAATGCATGTATCGTTTACTTAGCGCTTTGCAACGACCCGTTCGGCTCCTCTCTTATTACTTATATAGCTTGTCAGTTTGCAGCCTGGTTTTCCCATGGGCCAGCCCTGATTTTTCGTAAGCTACTGTTTTATTGAGATTATTTAGTAACATTCACTCTTTCCGTAGCCGGCTTCTCCTCTCCACTTACTCTTAAAGCAGGAGAAAAGGTCATTGCAAGAGTTAGAATTCTCCTCTTTAGTACGGATCAACATTCTATTTTCGTTATGTTTCTTGTTTTTTAAAGTCCAGATAAAACCATCCCGGAAAGTGGTAAATAATTGTAACCCCAAAAGGAGGGTTTACGAGCGCCCAGCATCAGAATATTAAAAAGCCTTACCAATCACTATGCGAATTTCCAAGAAACCAAATTAAATAATAAACAACGTGAGAAATAACACTAAAAAATTAATGCGATCCATTTAGCATTTTAATGTTTCAAAGACATGGAAAAGTGATGTCCAGCTAACTGAATAGCCCAACCAAAGCATGGCTCGCTAACACTTAGCAAAGTAGAGAAATGAACATTGTTACTTTATAGTCTGAAAAGTATCTATTAGGTACAGTCAAGTTACAATACAAAGCCCTATAACAGGCAGACAAGGACATGCATTCTAGTGGGATCACCCGATGGGAAAGGAAATGATAGACGCCTGGAGGCGGAACGGTATAGTGTCGCATGCGCCTATGACACATTGCATTTAATTCGCAAGAAGAGAAGCATGCATAACAATGCCAGTAAAACGCGAATTCAACACAATCAAGCAGGTACCGCAAACTGGAGCTAAGCCTTTACTAGCCCCTAGCCCATATGCTTCAGGCAAGAATTGCGGTCTAATGTTAACGTAACGCCTTCTTACGCATAGAAAAACTGCGACCATTCATAAAGTACTTGATCCGGAGTTTTCTGAATCTTTTGAATTCATGAACACAAGGTTTTTACTCTTGTTTCGCTGCACTTCAGTTATTCTTTCAGCAAGCTCGTTATACCGATGCGATTTTATAAAGGAGGTTGCCGCCATAACTGATCCGTAAATACTTATGTGCCCATGTTGATCGAAGCTATAGGGAATATTTTCTTCTGTAACTTCCGATGGGACTCCATTGACATGGAAGAGTGAGCTTCTGTCCATATAGAATACATTTGCATAGTTCTTGGTAAAATTCTCTATCGCCTTATTCGCTTCGACTGCTTCCAAGTCTCCTACCTTACTAAATTCGTTGATATCAAAGTCAATATCGAAGAGGACACTTCTGACGTACATTTTTCGTACATCAACATCGAAATACGTTGGAGTGGCCATTACGATAACAAGTTTCGACTGTCTAGCTGCATACGAAATAGCGTCGTAGACGCCCTGCATCTGTTCAGCCGAATATATTTTCTTCCATGACCCGGAAAGCACCACAAAATCGTAGCCAGATGCATTTTCTAAGAAATATTTTCTATTTACCAAGCATTGATCATAGCTTCTAGAAGTAACATCACCATAAATCACATCGTTCGTGCTTGGATAACACCAGTTAGTCGTAACTGAGTTCACCTCAGCTGAAAGCTCTTTGCCTAGCTGGTCCCAAAAAGGTCCATAATGGCCCGCGAAAGAATCGCCGAATAATAGCCCTTTCAAGGCAGAGTTTCTTTCTCCGCGCCGACACTCCAGCCCTTTACTACCAATCGGAAGGTGCTCATTGGTGTTAACATCGTAGAAGCACCAACCATTGGTTACCCGCGGCAGGTCGAGCTTTTCCATTGTGGCATAAAAATCATCGCTCATGCGTTTCGGATATCCATCCGAAAATATAATCGCTGCGCTAAAAATAGCAGCTACGGTCGTAGGCGCACCGATTCTGATTAATGGTCTAATACTAGACTTAGTAAGCGATGTTTTTTTCTTCCTGGCCACATTCTCTATGTAATTATAGGAAATATAGCCAAGCACGATTGATATCACTATACCTGTTATCACCCAAAGCACATTACTCATCAAACCAAAATAATGCATCCAAACAACGACAGGCCAGTGCCACAGATAGATTGAATAAGAGGATTTTCCTAAAAATTCCGAGATAGGGTTGCTTGTTAGGGGTGAATCTTGCCTCGCTTGTAGCATGATCAAAGCGGTGCCGATTACGGGAAAAGCAGCCAGCCAGCCAGGCCAAGCCACCGAAGAACTAATAAAAACAGCACTGAACGCTATCAATACAAAACCCACGGCCTCCCATAACATCTTGTTTTCATGACTCTTCTGTATTGGAAACAAAAAGACCAGTGCACCGACCATCATCTCCCAGGCCCGGGTCGGTAACAGATAAAAAGCGTGGGTTGGCCACCGACCAGACGCGTAAATGGATAAAGCGAAAGAGAGAATAGCCGCTATCACTATGAACCAACGTATGCTGTGCAACGGAAAGAACTGGCGCAAAGCGACAATAGCGATCGGATATATTAAATAAAACTGCCACTCTACAGATAGCGACCAAGTGTGCAGCAACCAATTATCATGGACTGCTTGCTCGAAATATCCTGAATCTTGAGTGTAGATAAAATTAGATACAAAGGTCAAGCTTCCTAGAACCTGATTCGCCAACTCCTCGTAACCTCCAGGCAATAACAGCACCCAGCCAACAAGAAGAACGATAAAACAGACACACGCAAGCGCAGGAACTATTCGGCGAGCCCTATCGAGATAAAACCCAAGAACAGAAAAGCTGTCTTTTCTCATCCTTGAAAATATGATCCCGGTCATGAGGTAACCTGAAATAACAAAAAAAACATCGACCCCTATAAACCCTCCCTGCATCCCCGGGATTCCAAAATGGAAAAGAACGACTAGAGCAACTGCTATTGCCCTTAGCCCATTTATATCTCGCCTGAATTCCATGGGCCTGTACCTCGATTAACCAAACCACACATGCTTTTATAAGACTTGTTTCATTTCACTTTATCCAAACACATTTCAGTTTCAGCTATAGCTTTCTTGAACATAATTATTTGTCGGTTGAACGGCGCTATCTACATCAGCGATACTCACGTTATGCTCAGATCTATTGCCTATTAACGAAACACTAACTTTCAAAGTTTCAAAGGGTGAACTAACCGTCTCGGCCCTCGGATTAAAACCAACGCTTTCAATCACACCCTGCAAGATGACTTTTGACTTAGCAAATTCTGCTTTGCATAGCAAGTTGCAACTGGTTTTTAAATCCCCCCAGACTACCTGCAGCAACTTAATTTTAGAAAAGTATTTGCGTGTAATAAATATCCTGTTTCTGACATGATGTCTGTAAAATTTTATTCTGACAGGGTTTTCTTCATTGTGTATATTTAGGGTTCCACTTCTCTGACGAACATGCTGAACTCGGCTTTTCCCTACCAAGAATCCTGGCATGGTCTGGCTAACTCTTAATGTATATTCGTAATCCTCTCCCCAAATGAACATGGATGCGATGGGTAAACCATGCTGTTCTAATACCGAGCGATGTACGAGTATAGAGACAAAGGTTGCTCGTTGGACAGGTATTAGCCCATGCATGGCCATTTCAGGCCAATTTCCGTAGCCAATCCTGTTCTTCAGCACACTCAAGACAGGTGTATTCGTAACATCTTTGTTTTCTGTAAAAGCAGTAGATAAAAGAAAGCTGTGATCAACTTTCTTGTCATTTAAAAAATTCTCTGCTTCAAGGAGCTGTTGCAATGCATCCGGGTCTGGAATGACATCATCATCCATCATCCATACGAAATCGGCTCCATGTTGATATGCTAAGCGAAACCCCGCATTGAAGCCGCCCGAGGCACCAATATTATTGGAAAGCACATAACCTATTAAGCCGGGATAGTGGGATTCCATCAGCATCTGCGAAGTACCATCCTGACTAGCGTTATCAACAACGATTACGCTATCGCAAGGGCGTGTTTGGGAATACACAGCATCCAAGGCGCATTTAAGCAGGTCTTTACGGTTATATGTCAGAATGACAGCTACCACTTTGCACATTATATCGACTCCCAGGAAAGCTACATTGGGTTTGACCTCACTCTGCATGAATTCAGTAAAGGGGTTGTGTATGTTCGGAGATAAGAGGCCAGCTACTATCCTTTTCTGAAACGACAGTAACCGGAATAGGCCAGTCGATGCCTAATTGCTCATCTCTATAATTCAATCCTCGCTCGGCTTCGGGATTATAGGCGGTTGAGACCAGGTAGCTTACTTCTACATTGTCGTTCAGGGTTTGAAATGAGTGCGCGAAGCCAGGCGGCACATAAAGCTGATACATGTTTCTGTCCGTCAGCTCAAACATTTGATGTTGCAAATAGGTAGAGGACCCTTTCCTTATATCGACTATAACATCCACGATCGCCCCGCGAAGGCAACGTACAAGTTTAGCTTCCCCATAAGGAGGTGTCTGGTAATGTAAGCCTCGCAGCGTTCCGCGTTGGGCAGAAAATGATGTATTTTGTTGTACGAATCTGTTAATCAATCCATGTTTTTCAAATTCTTCCTGGCACATGGTTCGCGCAAAATAACCTCGCTGGTCACCTCTCGGCTCTAGCTCTATTAGCCACGCATCGTTAAGCGTTGTTGAGTGAAATTTCATCATTTTCTCCAAAGAGCTATTTATATACTAATCATGCAAAAAAGTGTTCCTGCTCTGCATATAGCCGATCTATCAAGCGATCTGACGGGAATTGCACGTCTTCAAAAGTCAGCGGAGTATCCTTTTCCACTGGCTTGGCCAGGCTACAACCAAGCGCCAGCCCAACCGGTAAAAGCCTGTCCTGTCGTATGGTTTCTATATTTTCGGCAACACCATAGACCTCGAAGCCACCGAAATCCTTGATTTCCTCGCCTACGGCCAAGCTTTTCTTGGCCACGGCAATCACCCCGACCTTCGGGCCATGCTTGGGCGCAAGTACGGCATCGTTGAACAGGACTGCCCTGGCGATGGAGTTAGGTACTTCAAAATGGCATAGGTGATAAGGTGTATAGAAGCAGTAGTAAGGTCCCTTTCCCATCTTATAGAGTTCCAAGTAATGCTTTTGCCGAGGGTTCTCAAGAGTACCCAAGACAAACACTCCCGGCCCCGGCCTTGCCCCAACGACATAATCGACCAGGCCAGGCCCCGCTGGATCAAGATGGGGCTCAAAAGACGATATAGTTTCTTCAATAGGTACTAATGGTGCGCCAGGGTCGCCTTGAGAAAAATCGGGGCCAAGCATGCCACGACGAGCCACCTGCATATCAGTGCCGTTGGCAACAATAGCTTGTTCAAACGATATCTTGGTGCCATCGGCAAACGAAGCGACCATGGCGGGTTTCTGCCCCCAACGCTTGGCAAAGCTTTCCTGCGTTGCCGGGTTGCGATAGGGATCGTGCAGGCCTTTGATATTGCCGCAAAGGACCGGGGTAAGCCCTAAACCAGCCACGAAACGATGAAGGTTCATTTGTACGCCTGGCTGGTCACCATCGGAAAAGGTATAAATGACACCCGCTGCATCCGCTTTCTTTTTGAGAATGGGCCCGACTGTGCCATCCAACTCGGCGTTCATCTGGATGACATGCTTGCCGCTTTCCAATGCCGCTACTACAGCATGTGCGGCAAATTCTACCGAGCCGGTAACTTCAATGATGGCATCAAGCCCACCGGAACGAGCCAGCGCTACGGCATCTTCGGTCACAGCTGGCCTACCCGCCGAGATGGCGGTTTCTAATGCTTCTTGCGTATCGCACTGCACTGGGTCGATGCCGGCCTGGCCGAAGACACTAATTGCCGCAGGTATATTGCGATTAGCGATAGCACATAATTTCATGCCCGGCGTCGCAGTCATGATTTGTAGGCCAATGCCACTGGCCTGAAAACCTGCGCCAACCATGCCGACACGGATCGGATTGCCTTCAGCCTGCCGCTTGGCAAGGCCAGTATCGATGATTATCATTCTTATACGAATCCCTTCATAATTAAGCGGGCTTACCTTGAGACCTTAATCACTCCATACTTTCCAAGGAGGACTACTTTCCCAAGCGGCTTCCAGCACTCTCTTGTCGCGCAACGAGTCCATACACTGCCAGTAACCGCTGTGATGGTAATACCCTAGTTTTCCGAGCTTAACCATGCGCTCTAGTGGCTCGTTCTCCCACGTGGTTTGACTATCATCTATCAGCTCGAATACTTCCGGTTCACAGACAAAATACCCTCCGTTTATCAGCCCCCCGTCTCTTTCCCCCTTCTCCCGAAAGCCTTGGACACGATTCGACCCCTCGTCGAATCGCAGTGCACCAAATCGCCCAGGTTGGGTGACCGCAGTTAACGTACACCAATTTCCTGATGCTCGATGCGCGTCGATTAAACCAGGTATGTTTATATCGCTTACGCCATCACCGTAAGTCAGGCAAAAAGGGCCATCTGCCAATAAAGGCATTGCTTTTTTTAGACGTCCTCCAGTCATGGCGCCTTCGCCAGTATCAAGCACTGTGACTTTCCAGTCTTCATTTACGCTCTGAAGCCAGTCGATACTGCCGGTTTTCAAATCTATGGTGTAATCTGTGAGGTTGCCACGATAGTTTAAGAAATAATTCCTTATATAATTGACCTTGTACCCCCCCAGTATGACAAAATCCTTAAACCCATAATGAGCATATGTTTTCATGATATGCCAGATTATGGGGCGCCCCCCAATCTCAACCATGGGTTTGGGGCATATCGCAGTTTCTTCACTCAAGCGTGTGCCATAGCCGCCAGCAAATATGACCACTTTCATGTTTCTATCCTCTTTGAAGAATCCTAGGGAGGCTTAGATTTTTTGTTTTCTATCTTTTAGCCAATCCAAGCGTTCAGAGAGACGCCCTTCTTCTATGTGTCTCTGCAAAACATGGAGGCGCATCAGAGGTGATGCCCGAAACTCGGAGTCGGAGAAACTCATACGCTTAAGCCCCTCGATCAAACCGTAAATTGAATCCGAGAGCGTTAACTGAGGTAAAAAATCAGGGGCCAAGCTGGCAAACAGGTCAAAATTCACCTGATAGGAACGACTGTCCATAGGCGCCTCAGTATTGATGTCTACTGATGTGCCAGGAACAGCATCGGCCACGGCATATGCAAGGTCTCTTACCTGATGGTTGCGTGCGTTCGATCCGGTGTTGACGGATAGGATGCGACCACCATTGTTTGCCTTGCGCTGTACTGCCCAATCTATAGCCCTAGCCATGTCGGCTACGTCAATTAGAGGTCGCCATGGTGACCCATCACTCAGCACTGTGATCCGTTTCTGGCTCAGGGCACAGGCAACGAAATCATTCAGAACCAGATCCAGGCGTAAACGATCTGACATGCCACAAGCTGTGGCAAAGCGCAGGCTAGTGATAACCATGTCCCCCTCAATGGCTGCCAACGCTTCTTCTGCGCCAACCTTGGACTTGGCATAGTCCGTAATGGGGGCTACTTCATCATTTTCGCAGCGAGGGGCACCAAGAGCGATACCGTAAATGCTACAGCTAGAGGCGAACACGAAGTTGCTTACGCCTGCCTGCTCGGCTGCTCTGGCGGTCAAAATAGTAGCGTGCTGATTAATTTCTGCCGTGGCCACGGCGAAGCGCGAGCCCATCGGGTCATTGGAGACGGCAGCAAGCTGCACTACAGCATCATAACCTTCAAGCTGCTCCACCGAGATGGACCGTACATCGCCAAAGTACTGGCGCTCAAGGTACCGCTCGGGAAGATACGCAGCCCCCGTCAAACAGTGCGCAAAATAAGCATTATCGTAACCGTGGAGAATTGCAGTGGGATGCGCTTCTGCCAACCCTCGGACCACCGCAGAGCCGACATACCCCATATTGCCTATAATTAATATTTTCACAGTTTTCCCTAGATATCTTATAGTTAGCGCCTAGCTTCAACCCGGCTAACAGTTTTTTGTCAGTGAGCATCGCCGCTTAATTGCCAAAAACCGCGGCATCTCGCTCTGTTATGATCCCTCTTACCTTGTTTACGCACTGGTTGCGCAACCGTCAAGAATGTAACTTTAAATTATTTAATTTTCGAAAAAAGTAACTATGTTTATAATATTCACTTCAGTAGACATCTAAGCTGTGTTAAAGCTTTTTGAATGGAAACTTCTGAGTTTTCTTCGTGTTAACAGTGAGTGGCTTATCACCCAGCAGAATGATGGCGATACTGGAAACTTGGTAATGCCCATTGGCCTACATCCAGCGGATCGGGCCAACGTAGCCCGCTAAGCAAAATCTGAGACGTAAAGGTTTCGTCTGATGGCGCGCTCAGGATGCAATATGTAGCGAATAGCATGATGCGATTCATCTTCCTCGAGTCTTACGGCTGCATTAATATTTGGTAATGCAAAATAACACTTAGGTAAAAGTTGCAGGCACCCTATGACTGACAGCCACCGCAAGTTCGTTAGTGTTATCGTGCCGGTATACAAGGATTGGCACAAAGCCGAGCGATGCATCGAAGCCTTGTCCCTACAGACCTACCCGCGGGATTGGTACGAAATCATCGTTGTGGATAACGATGAGAGCAGCCCAGGCCATCAGCTGCTACATGACTGCATCCTCATCAGCGAACCTAAGCCCGGCTCCTATGCGGCGCGTAATGCCGGTCTTCAAATCGCCAAGGGGGAGATCCTCGCCTTTACCGACGCCGACTGCCTGCCAGACAAGCGCTGGCTGGAAAACGCCGTTAGCTACTTGGCTGAGAGGCAGGTTGATCGCCTCGCAGGTCATGTAGAAATTTTTTTTCAAGAGCCCGGGTACAGCCTGGCGCACACGTACGAAAAAGCTTTTGCCTTCAACCAGAAAAGCTATGCCGCCGACGGGCATTCCGTAACCGCCAACTTGTTTGCCTACCGGTATGTCTTCGAAAAGGTGGGACATTTCAATCAGGAAATGATGTCAGGTGGGGATTTCGAATGGAATCGGCGGGCCACAAAACAGGGATTTTCACTCGCCTACTGTGAGAGTAGCGTTGTATTTCATCCTGCTCGCACGAGCATGAGAGAGATCAGGCAGAAAGCACTGCGGGTCGCGGGCGGTCAAATATACCGCTTGCCGCGATTCTGGTTTCTTCGCGCTTTCATGCCACCCATCGGAGTGGCGCGCTCTTTGGCTACCAAGAATAACCTGACTGTCACTGAGAAAATCATCGCATTCTTCCTAGCTTACTCCATGAAACTCTACAAGCTGAAAGCTATCGTGCTAGTTAAATTTGGCATGAGCAAACCAGCACGTTTATAAGCGCATGAACGATTTTCCTCCTATAAGCAGGCGAGCCCCGTCGTTGATTCGACGGGGCTCGCCTGCTTTTGGCTCTTGTACCGCCTGCACGACGTCAACGGATAGCGGATCTACCTAGCGGTATGGAGGCGCTTAGAAACTCACATTCAGCGCCTTCGCCAAGGCCTGCTTCCAGCGTTCATCGCGCTGGCCACAAACGATGAAAAAAGGATTGAGTAAGCTGTCCTGACGGTTGCATCGCAGCGGTTCCAGCGTGTAGGCATTAAGCACTTCACCACCGGCGGCGGCAACCACAGCCTGGGCGGCCGCCGTGTCCCACTCGCTGGTCGGCGCCAGTCGTGGGTAAAGATCAGCCTCGCCTTCGGCAACCAAGCACAACTTGAGCGAGCTACCCATGGAAACACGTTCATTGTTCGGCAGGTCGGCACAGAACGCCTCAAATTCAGCGGCACCGTGCGAACGGCTACCGACCACTTTCCAGGGTTCCTTTTCGGGGTCGGGTAAAGTGCGTACACGAATGAACTGAGGCTCCTCACCCTTGACCTGCTTCCAGGCACCCTCGCCCATTTGCCCCCACCATGTCGTGCCGCCGTCTTTTAGTGCCGGGGCATGTACGATACCAATAACGGGAACCCCGTTTTCAATCAACGCAACGTTCAAGGTGAACTCGTCGCTTTTCTTAATGAATTCCTTGGTCCCATCGAGCGGATCGATCAGCCAATAACGAGCCCAACCGCTGCGCGTCTCGTAGGGAATCTCTCCAGACTCCTCCGAGAGTACGGGAATATCCGGAGTCTGAAGTTTCAGCAGATCGACAAGTGCGTGATGTGAGGCCATGTCAGCCTCGGTCAGTGGGCTATCGTCAGCCTTTGTTTCTACATCGAAATCGCGACGGTAGATTGTTAAAACCTCGCGGCCTGCCGACTCGATGCCGGCACGAATGGCATCGAGTCGCTGTCGTTCGGGGCGTTGTGTCACGCCACCTCCTTTTCTAATTTGCGATACCCGTGAGGGTTCCTGGATTGCCAGCGCCAGGTATCGACCATCATGGCATCAAGGCCACGCTCGGCTTTCCAACCGAGTTCCTTGGCCGCCTTGGTCGGGTCGGCCCAGAACTCGGCGATATCGCCGGCACGACGTGGCGCTATCTTATAGGGAATCGGGCGACCACAGGCTTTCTCGTAAGCAGCCACCATCTCCAGCACTGAATAGCCGGTTCCTGTACCAAGGTTCCAAATATTCACGCCGGGACGGTCAGGTAGGGCCTCCATCGCCTTGAGGTGGCCTTCAGCCAAGTCCATGACATGGATGTAATCACGGATGCCGGTACCATCACGGGTCGGGTAATCATTGCCGAATACCGACAAGGCTTCCAGCCGCCCGACCGCCACCTGGCTGATGTACGGTACCAGGTTGTTGGGAATCCCTTGTGGGTCTTCGCCGATCTGGCCACTCTCGTGAGCGCCAACGGGGTTGAAATAGCGTAATAACGCCACCGACCAGTGTTGATCAGCGCGGGCCAGTGCCTGAAGCATCTGTTCGACCATCAGCTTGGTCTGGCCGTAGGTATTGGTTGGCGTACCGGTTGGCATGTCCTCGCGAAAGATCGGTGTACCCGGCTCACCATATACCGTGGCCGACGAACTGAACACGATACGATGCACACCAGCCGTCGCCATGGCCTGGAAGAGGCATAGGCTACCGGAGACGTTATTTTCGAAATACGCGAGCGGCTCTTGCATGCTTTCACCAACAGCCTTCAGGCCGGCAAAGTGAATCACCGACTCGATGTCATGCTGGGCGAACAAACGATCCAGGCATGCCCGATCACGGATATCCCCTTCGATGAAACTGACCGTTCGATCTGCCAGAGCTTCTGTGCGCCGTAGCGACTCGAGCGAGCTATTGCTGAGGTTGTCCAACACTACAACGTCATGCCCCGCCTGCAGTAGCGTCAACACGGTGTGCGAACCGATATACCCTGCGCCACCCGTAACGAGAATCGTCATCCTTGCCTCCAGTCAATTTTCCTTGTTAAACGAGACTGCCGCTTTTTGTTGCTTCTTTATCAATAGTAGATACCCCAGGAAGCCTAGCCCAGCCCCGAGTGAGTCCAGCAGAAAGTCGTTCAGCGATGGGGTCCTGCCAGGTATCCATTCCTGCAAGAGTTCTACCACGGCGCCCAACACAAGCATAATCGTTAACGTGCCAATCATTTGCAGACGCGGCCACGCCCAGGGTAAACAGAAGGCCATGGCCACGAACAGAACGAAATGTGCCACGGGAGGTACCGAGAACGGCAACCCCAGCCATGACTCGATGGCGTTACGCAACGGGCCAGGGAGCAGCCCACCGATAGCGAAAAGTAGAAAAAAGAGAAGAAATACGGCGGAGACCCACGCCAAACGATGGTTTATAGGCATTATCGTCCATGAAAAATTACTTGAACATCATAAGCAGATTATCTTCAGGTCGGCTTAAACACCAGTACCGAATGTAGAGGTGTCACGTTTGCGTATACCCTCCTGGCGAAGCATGCCTGCAATGATATAGGGACGGTCGGCCTCGTTAGCATGTAACAATGTTCAAAGCATGATCCGCAAATGTCATCTGCGGGCGTTTTACTATTTTACGTTGAACGAGGCTACAGTTTTTTCGTCCAGCTATCGGCCGCACGCACCAATTGACCATATACGTGCTGGAACGCTTCGGGGCTTTTGCGATAGGGGTCAGGGATTTCCTCGCCCTTGCCTCCCTGCCCCAGCCAGCGGCCAAACAGCATGGTCTTGCCGGTTGCGGAGGGGGCTAATTTGGCGACAGCTCGACGCTGGCCTTCACTCATGACCAATACGAGGTCTGCTCGCTGGATCATCTCTTCGGTAACCTGACGCGCCTTATGCTCGGAAACCTCCAGGCCATCGCCTTCAGCCAAGGTGCGAGCCGATGGATCGACGCCCTGATCGACCAAGGCGCCAAGCCCGGCCGATTCTATGACAATATGCGGCAGCCGGGCCTTCAGCAAGGCTTCGGCGACAGGGCTGCGGCAGATATTACCGGTACACACGATAAGGACGCGAGTAAATTTCATTAATCACTACTAGGCAGGCTGTTCAGTTTCGCCGACTTCGTGGCCTGGAACACGGTGTTCAGCGACGGTAATTACAATTAGAGTACACGATTCCGGCGTGAACGTGTGCAGTCGTGCCATTAATCACATCGGTCGTCTGCAATAGAACATGGACGCTGGACGAGTAGCTACGGCTTGGCTTCATTGGTACCCCACGACCTGCTTCCTCCTGCACGTTACAGCCGGCATGAGCTAGCCCTTGAGCATGAGATCGGCGCTAATGAGTCATCACTAAGGAAGCGCCGGGGTGAGGTGCCAAACGCTTATCTAGCCGGCTGAACGAAAGGAGCTTTCCCACGCCAAACTCTAGCCTTTCGCTAGAGAAAAGAAACTGCAGCGAAAAACACCTACTCTGTCTTGCTCATAGAGACCCAAAAATTGGGTCAACTAAACACTAATGCTTTTTTATCAAAATAATGATTGTAACATTTAGCATACAGAACCAAAGCTTCTTGTAATTCCTTGTAAAAAACAGCACTTCACTAATAAAAAAAAAGCCAATACGATTCCGTGAGGTAAAAAATACGAAAAAAGAATGATGTTAAAAATAACGTTATTGTCATAAAACAACAACAGGGTATACGTTTATGCAGGGAGAGCAGCTGTGAATTATGCAGGAAAACTAAAAACGTTATTTGTGCAAGAAAAAAGCACATACAATTATGAATTAATTTTCATCATAAAACATATGTTAAAGAAGCTTCTGCCGAGCAGACTTTATATAACCATGCAATACAAGAAGAAGTTTGGCGTTTTCCCAAGGCTAAGGGAACCTAGAACTTTCAATGAGAAAATCTGTTGTCGTCGCTTTAGGCCTGAAGCTATTTTCTCCGAACTAAGCGACAAAGTTGAAGTAAGGAACTATGTCGAAAAGAAGGTTGGAGAAAAGTACCTTATCCCCATATATGGAGTATGCAACTCCCTTACAGAAGAGGTTTATGAAAGTCTACCTGAAAGCTTTGTCATGAAAGCTAACCATGGCTCCCGGTACAACCTTATTGTTGATCAAAAGAGCCAGTATAGCTTTGATGACTTAAAATACATAAGCGACAGATGGCTATCTGCAAATTACTATGCCATAGCCAGAGAAGCACACTACAAAAAAATAAAGCCGAAGATTTTATTTGAAGAAAAACTAATTCTGAAAAACAGGCATTTGCCTCTCGATTTCAAATTTTTCTGCTTCAGAAAATCTGGAGCGGCTCCTGTAGTAATAATAGAGGTTTCTTATGATCGGTTCACCAACTATAAAGTAGATTACTACAACCAAAACTGGGAAAAACTGGATGTCGTTGAAGAAAGGTTCGTTAAAGGTGCTGATCTGCCAAGACCTGATAACTTGGATGAAGCCATGGAGGTCGCACTAAAGCTATCAGAAGAGTTTTCTTTCGTACGCGTAGATCTATATATGGTCGATGGAAAAATATACTTTGGAGAATTAACTTTCACACCTACTGCAGGGGTTATACGCTTCAAGACGAGAAAAGTCGATGAGGAATGGGGACAACTTTTTGACTCTTGACTCAATCTCTATCAATAAAATGCGTATCGCTATCCAGTAACATAGGGTCTCCGAGGATGAATAGTTTTTCTCAAAATTCACAGCGCAGGCTGGAGATAGAGGGCTTGAGAGCCGTTGCAGCCAGTTTGGTTGCTGTGTATCACATTTGGTTGGGCGGAGTGTCTGGAGGGGTAGATGCCTTTTTCGCCGTTTCAGGCTTTCTCATAACTTCATCTCTCCTTTCTCAACAAGAAAAACAAGGGAGAATCAACCCTTTTTACTTCTGGGCCAAACTAGCTAGACGTATTTTTCCAGTTGCGCTCCTAGTTATCTTTACTACAGCTATATTTGGGACATTCATATTACCTCAAGTACTGTGGGTAGATACTATAAAGCATGCTGCTGCCTCGCTTGTTTATGCAGAGAACTGGCGTTTGGCCTTCGATGCCGTCAACTATTTGACGCAAGGCATGGAAGCAACACCCTATCAGCAATTTTGGGCCCTTTCGGTCCAAGGGCAGTTCTATTTACTCTGGCCTATCGTATTTCTTTTCATATTAAGCTTTAAGGGAATAAAATCTAAAAGACTCTTCCTTGGAGGGGCTTTTCTATTAATTTTTTCAGCTTCACTGATTTACTCTGTGATTTCCACTGCACACAATCAAGCCTTTGCTTACTATGATACTTTCGCACGTTTATGGGAGTTTTCGATAGGAGCTGCACTCGCCTTGTGCATTAACAAAATAAAGATCAATAAAATTTTAAGCTTTTCGTTAGGATGGCTTGGCCTGCTAGGCCTGGTATTCTGTGGTTTAGTTCTCGACGTATCCAACCAATTCCCTGGATACGTTGCCTTGGTTCCTACACTAGGCGTTGCGTTAGTCATTATTTCTGGCAACAGTATCACGCAGGGTAGCGCTGCACAGCTACTATCCAACAGGTATCTCGTCAGATTGGGTGGATACTCTTATGCATTTTATCTTTGGCACTGGCCTGTACTGGTATTTTTCCGGCACCTGACAAAAAAGGTCGACATCTCATTTATCGAAGGTGCAATGATCATAGCAATATCTTTTATACTTTCTATAGTTTCGACACGCCTTTTCGAATCCCCAATCAGAAATTCTTTATCATTAAAAAACTCTGCACCATTGAAAAGCTTTTTGGTCATAGCTTTCATGGCATTTCCAGCCGGCGCTACCATTGCAGGATGGGCTGCATATACGAAAGGCGAGTTGTTGAAAAAAATTGAGTTACTCGATATCAGCGACCCCCGTTTTTTGGGGGCACGAGTACTCTACGAAGCCCCTACTGAGCCACAGGGCCTTGATGTCTACCCTACTCCTGTTAATGCTAGCCGTGATAGACCTAAGCCATACATGGATCAGTGTCAACAAAAATCAACTGAAGCGGAACTGTTAAGCTGTGTATATGGAAAACCGGATGGCAACAAGGTCATCGCCATCGTCGGCGGTTCACATTCCGTCCAATGGCTACCCGCATTTGAAGCATTCGCTGAAGAAGACGGCTACAAGCTAGTCAACTATACAAAAAACTTCTGTTTGTTTTCTTCCCCAGTTGGATTCGGAAAGGTCTATTCGTACCCTTCCTGTACCGAGTGGAACGCTCAATTGATGCAAGAGCTGATTGCCTCGAAGCCTGACCTCGTCTTCACAACTTATACACGGGATGGAGGCATCAACGAATACGTGCCCGAAGGGTATCTCGCCTGGTTCAAGAAACTCGAAGAACATGGTATACAAATACTAGCCATGCGCGACAATCCCTGGCTGCCTTTCGAGCCTTCCAAATGCGTTGAAATTTATGGTGTTAAATCCGCCAAGTGCCGAGTTGACAGGGATAAAGTATTAGCAAGAACCGACCCAATAAAAAATATTGAGATAAATTTAACGAACACAAAGTTCGTGGATTTTTCTCATTTTTTCTGCGATGAGGAAGAATGTTTCCCTGAACTGGGTAACGTACTGATATATCGAGATTCTAATCATATTACGGGTTCGTACATGCGCACCATTTCACCCTACTTGCGCAAGGAAGTGCAGTTAGCCATGAACCGGCCTTGACCTGCATCATATAGAAAAAGGGCACCCGAAGGTGCCCTTTCTTTTTGTGCCTAGTGCGCTTATCGCGCAAGGCGTGGCTTACCAGCCAGTAGCTTCTTTCAGCGCGTCGCCGATCTCGGCCAGCGAGCGAACGGTCTTGACGCCCGCCGCTTCGAGGGCTGCGAACTTCTCATCCGCCGTGCCCTTGCCGCCAGCGATGATGGCACCGGCGTGGCCCATACGCTTGCCGGGAGGTGCAGTGACACCGGCGATGTAGGAGACGACCGGCTTGGTGACGTTGGCCTTGATGTAGGCCGCCGCTTCTTCCTCGGCCGTGCCGCCGATTTCGCCGATCATGACGATGGCTTCGGTCTGCGGATCCTTCTCGAACATCTCAAGAATGTCGATGAAGTTGGAGCCCGGGATCGGGTCGCCGCCGATGCCCACACAGGTAGACTGGCCGAAGCCATGGTCTGTGGTCTGCTTGACCGCTTCGTAGGTCAGTGTCCCTGAACGAGAGACGATACCGACCTTGCCCGGCTTGTGGATGTGACCCGGCATGATGCCGATCTTGGTCTCACCCGGGGTGATGACACCGGGGCAGTTCGGGCCGATCAGGCGTACGCCCAGCTCGTCGCACTTGACCTTGACGTCGAGCATGTCGAGGGTCGGGATGCCTTCGGTGATGCACACGATCAGCTTGATGCCGGCATTGGCGGCTTCAAGGATGGAGTCCTTGCAGAACGGAGCCGGAACGTAGATGACCGAGGCTTCGGCGCCCGTCTCCTCGACGGCTTCCTTGACGGTATTGAACACCGGCAAGCCCAGGTGCTCCTGGCCGCCCTTGCCGGGGGTAACGCCGCCGACCATCTTGGTGCCGTAGGCGATCGCCTGTTCGGAGTGGAAGGTCCCTTGCCCGCCAGTGAAGCCCTGGCAGATGACCTTGGTGTTTTTGTCGATCAGGATGCTCATTACTTGCCCTCCGCCGCTTTGACCACTTGCTGCGCAGCGTCAGTCAGGCTGGTAGCGGCGATGATGTTCAGACCACTGGATGCCAGCTTCTCGGCGCCCAGCTCGGCGTTGTTACCTTCCAGACGGACCACGACCGGCACATTGACGCCGACCTGCTCCACTGCGCCGATGATGCCTTCGGCAATCATGTCGCAGCGCACGATACCGCCGAAGATATTGACCAGAACGGCCTTCACGGATGTGTCGGAGAGGATAATCTTGAAGGCTTCTGCCACGCGCTCCTTGGTGGCGCCGCCGCCAACATCAAGGAAGTTTGCAGGCTGGCCGCCGTTGAGCTTGATGATGTCCATGGTGCCCATGGCCAAACCGGCACCGTTGACCATGCAGCCAATGTTGCCATCAAGCGCGACGTAGTTGAGTTCCCACGCTTGGGCGTGCGCTTCGCGCTCGTCTTCCTGGGATGGATCGCGCATGGCCTGCAGGTCGGGGTGACGATGCAGAGCGTTGCCGTCGAGACCGATCTTGGCATCCAGGCAGTGCAGGTTGCCCTGCTCGGTGATGACCAGCGGATTGATCTCGAGCAGTGCCAGGTCCTTGTCGTGGAACATCTTGGACAGGCCCAGGAAGATCTTGGTGAACTGCTTGATTTGGTCGCCTTTCAGGCCCAGCTGGAAGGCAAGCTCACGCGCCTGGTACGGCTGCGCACCGACCAGCGGGTCGATCTCGGCCTTGAGAATCTTCTCGGGGGTTTCTTCCGCGACCTTCTCGATCTCGACGCCACCCTCGGTGGAGGCCATGAAGACCACGCGGCGGGTGCCACGGTCTACGACGGCACCCAGGTACAGCTCTTCGGCGATGTCGGTACAGGTCTCGACAAGGATCTTGGCGACCGGCTGGCCCTTCTCGTCAGTCTGGAAGGTCACCAGGTTCTTGCCCAACCACTGCTCGGCAAACGCCTTGGCTTCGTCGGCGCTCTTGACCAGCTTGACGCCACCGGCCTTACCGCGGCCACCGGCGTGAACCTGGGCCTTGACGACCCACATGTTGCCGCCGATCTTCTCGCACGCTTCGGCAGCTTCTTCGGGAGTGTCCACGGCAAAACCCTTGGACACCGGCAGGCCATAGTCGGCAAACAGCTGTTTGCCCTGATATTCGTGAAGGTTCATCGTGTCATGCCATTGGTTGCATGTGACTCGAATGGTGACGCTGGGCGACCTTGACGCCGGCCCGCATCACCCCCGTCCGCTCCCGGTACATGGCCGGGAGCGACGCGCCGCTTGGGGCGGCGCTTGTTGTCCTGCGGGTTACTTGCGCTTCTTGCGGTTGGCCATGTGAATGGCGTGACCGTCCACCGCCAGCGCGGCTTCGTGAATCGCTTCCGACGTGGTCGGGTGAGCGTAGCAGGTCAGGGCCAGGTCTTCGGCGCTGGAGCCGAATTCCATGGCGATGACGCCTTGGGCAATCAGCTCGCCAGCGTGCTGGCTGACGATGTGGATACCCAGGATGCGGTCGGTCTCGGCATCGGCGATGACCTTGGCCATGCCCTCGGGGGCATTGTTGGCCAGGGCGCGACCGTTGGCGGAGAACGGGAAGGACCCGGTCTTGACCTCGATGCCTTCGGCCTTGGCCTGCTGCTCGGTCATGCCAACCCAGGCGACTTCGGGCGAAGTGTAGATGACGGACGGGATGGCGTCGTAGTTCATCTCGGCCTTATGGCCTGCGATGATGTCGGCAACCATGACGCCCTCTTCGGAGGCCTTGTGTGCGAGCATCGGGCCACGCACGCAATCGCCGATGGCGTAGACGCCCGGCACGCTGGTGCGGCACTGGTCATCGACGAAGATGAAGCCACGCTCGTCGAGCTTGACGCCGGCATCGTCGCTCAGCACGCCTTGGGTGTAGGGGCGACGGCCGACACAGACGATGACCTTGTCGAAGATCTGTTCCTGCTCGCCCTTGCTGTCGGTGTACTTGACGACGACTTCGTTGTCCTTGACCTCGGAGCCGGTGACACGCGCGCCCAGCTTGATGTCCAGGCCCTGCTTGCCGAGCAGCTTCTGGGTTTCCTTGGCAACGGCCTGGTCGACCATCGGAAGGAAGGAGTCCATCGCCTCGAGGACGGTGACTTCGCTGCCCAGGCGGCTCCACACGCTGCCCAGCTCGAGGCCGATGACGCCTGCACCGATCACACCCAGACGCTTGGGTGCCTCGGTGAATTCCAGCGCACCTGCGGAGTCGACGATCAACCCTTCGGTCAGCGGGGTCGGAGGAATCTCGACCGGCACGGAACCGGAGGCGATGACGATATTGTCGGCCTCGTAGGTTTCCTTCTCGCCCTCTTTGCCAGTGACTTCGACCTTGTTGTTGGAGAGCACCTTACCGGTGCCTTCCAGCGCAGTGACACCATTGGCCTTGAACAGGGCGCTGATGCCGCCAGTATTCTTGGCAATGACGCTCTCCTTGAACTCGAGCATCTTGGGCACGTTCGGCGTGATCTCGCCGACTTCTAGGCCAATGTCGCCAAAGTGGTCGCGCGCATCGATGAACTTGTGGGAGGTCTCCAGAAGTGCCTTGGAAGGGATGCAGCCCACGTTCAGGCAAGTACCGCCGTGGACGGTCTTGCCCTGCTTGTTCACCCATTTCTCGACACAGGCGGTCTTGAGGCCCATCTGCGCTGCACGGATGGCGGCGACATAGCCGCCGGGGCCCGCACCAATGACGATCACATCAAATTTATCGGCCATGAATGTTTCCTGTTGATCGGTTCGCTTGAGAGTCCGTTGACGTCAGACGAGTCAGATGTCCAGCAGCAGGCGCGCCGGATCCTCGAGCAGGTCCTTGATGGCAACCAAGAACTGCACTGCATCCTTGCCGTCGATCATGCGGTGGTCGTATGACACAGCCAGGTACATCATCGGGCGGATCTCGACCTTGCCGTTGACCGCCACTGGGCGCTCCTGAATCTTGTGCATACCCAGGATGGCGGTCTGCGGCGGGTTGATGATCGGCGTCGACATTAGCGATCCGAAGATACCGCCGTTGGTGATGGTGAACGTGCCGCCCTGCATCTCGTCGATGCCCAGCTTGCCGTCACGCGCACGCTTACCGAAGTCGACGATGGTTTTCTCGACGTCGGCGATCTTCATGCTGTCGGTATCACGCAGCACGGGCACCACCAGACCACGATCAGTCGACACGGCAACGCCGATATCCTGATAGCCATGGTAGACAATGTCGGTACCGTCGATAGAGGCGTTGACATCCGGGAAGCGCTTGAGCGCCTCGCTGGCGGCCTTGACGAAGAAGCCCATGAAGCCGAGCTTGGTGTCGTGCGCCTTGAGGAAGGTGTCCTTGTACTGAGCGCGCAGCGACATTACCGCGGTCATGTCCACCTCGTTGTAGGTGGTCAGCATGGCGGCAGTCTGCTGGGCCTGGACCAGACGCTTGGCGATGGTCTGACGCAAACGGCTCATCGGCACGCGCTTCTCGGGGCGCTCGCCCTCGATGGCCGGCGCTGCAGCTGCGGCACTCTTCGCACCACCACCGCTCTTGGCAGCCGGCGCAGACTTCTTCGCGCTGCCTTCCTTGACCGCCTTCTGCACGTCTTCTTTGAGGACGCGGCCACCCTTGCCGGTACCCTCGATCTTGCTGACGTCCAGATCATGCTCAGCGATCAATTTGCGCGCGGCGGGCGCGACGATCTTGTCACCGACCTTCTCTTCACCTTCATCACCACCGCTAGCAGCCGGCGCTTCGCTCTGGTCTCCGCGGGACTCGGCGGAACCACTCGCGGCACCTCCCTCCCCTTCGGCAAAGGTCGCAAGAAGGGCTTCGGACTCGACCTGCTCGCCTTCCTGCACCTTGATCTCGCTCAGCGAACCGTCAGCAGGAGCAACGACTTCTAGTACGACCTTATCAGTCTCGATGTCGGCCAACACTTCATCGCGCTTGACCGCTTCGCCGACCTTCTTGTGCCAGGTCGACACGGTACCTTCCTGAACTGACTCGGGGAAGGACGGCGCCTTGACCTCATAGGTCTGGCCGGAAGCCGCCGGCTTTTCGGTCTGCGGTTCGGCTTTTTGCTCCGGCTCGGAGTCCTGGCCACCCTGGGGCTTGGAGCCAGCATCAGCACCCGACTTGGGTTCTGCCTTCTCGCCGGCTTCGCCCAACGTGCCGAGGACCTGCTCCGATTGGCAGGTATCGCCTTCTTCGACCTTGATCTCTGACAGCGTGCCCGCTTCCGGTGCCACAACCTCGAGTACGACTTTGTCCGTCTCGATTTCGACGATCAGCTCGTCACGTTCGACGCTGTCGCCGGGCTTCTTATGCCAGGCAGCAACCGTGCCCTCGGCAACGGATTCCGGAAAACTGGGCGCTTTGATCTCGGTAGCCATTTGGTTTCCTTAGTGGGTTCTCTCTCGTCCTGGTGGTTCGCCTCAGGCGTTAAAGGCGTCTTCCACCAGTTGGCGCTGCTGTTCGACGTGGACGGACATGTAACCTGCGGCAGGTGCCGCCGAGGCCGGACGACCGGCGAACTTGAGTTCGCGGCCCAGGCCTTCCTTGTGCATGTCCGCAGCCACACGCATGTGGTGCTGGCTCTGGTACCAGGCCCCCTGGTTGAGCGGCTCTTCCTGACACCACACCACCTGCTCCAGGTTGGCGTAGCCCTTGATCGCTTCCAGAAGCTCATCTTTCGGGAACGGATAGAGCTGCTCAACACGCAGGATGGCCGTATCCTCGCGCTCATTCTCGGTGCGGTAGGCCGCCAGATCGTAGTAGACCTTGCCCGAGCAGAGGACGACACGCTTAACCTTGTCGGCCTGGAGCTTGCCCTGATCTTCCAACACCATCTGGAAACGGCCGTTGGCCAACTCCTCCAGCGTAGAAGTCGCTTCCTTGTGGCGCAGCAAACTCTTCGGCGACATCACTACCAACGGCTTGCGCAGCGGGCGAATGACCTGACGACGCAGGAGATGGAAGATCTGCGCCGGAGTGGTCGGCACACAAACCTGCATGTTGTGTTCGGCACATAGCTGCAGGAAGCGCTCGAGGCGTGCGGAGGAGTGCTCCGGCCCCTGCCCCTCATAACCGTGAGGCAACAGCATGGTCAGCCCACAGAGACGACCCCACTTCGATTCCCCAGAGGAAATGAACTGGTCGATGACCACCTGAGCGCCGTTGACGAAGTCACCGAACTGCGCTTCCCAGATAACCAAAGAGTTCGGCACGGTCGTAGCGTAGCCGTACTCGAAGCCCAGCACGGCTTCTTCCGAGAGGAAGGAATCGCGAATGGTGAAGCGTGGCTGGCCTTCGCGAATATTCTCCAGTGGAACGTAAGTAGTGCCGTCCTTCTGGTTGTGCACCACAGCATGACGATGCGAGAAGGTACCACGGCCCGAGTCCTGACCGGTGAGCCGGATCGGATGGCCCTCGTCGAGCAACGTGGCGTAGGCCAGGGTTTCGGCAAAGCCCCAGTTGAGCGCCATGCCGCCAGCATGCATCTTGCGGCGGTCTTCATAAATCTTGGCAACCTGACGCTGGACCTGGATACCATCGGGAATTTCGCACATGCGCGCTGCCAACTGCTGCATACGCTTCATGTCGAAGGAGGTATCGAAATCACCACTCCACTCGTGGCCAAGATAAGGCGTCCAGTCGACGAACAGCTCGGTGTTGGGCTGTTTGACTAGCGCATTGGCGACGTGATTACCGGCCAGCAAGTCCTCACGGTACTGTTCGACAAGCGCCTTGGCATCATCCTCGGAGAGCACGCCCTCCTTGACCAGGCGTGCCGCATAAAGCTCACGGGAACTCTTTTGCGCCTTGATCTTCTGGTACATCATCGGCTGGGTACCGGACGGCTCGTCGGCCTCATTGTGGCCGCGGCGGCGATAGCATACCAAGTCGATGACGACGTCCTTGTGGAACTGCTGACGATAGTCGATGGCGACCTGCGCGGCATGTAGCACGGCGTCCGGGTCATCGCCATTGACATGGAAGATCGGTGCCTGAACCATCTTCGCGATATCGGTCGCATACTCGGTGGAGCGCGTGTCCAACGGATTCGATGTCGTGAACCCTACCTGGTTATTGATCACGACACGTACCGTGCCACCCGTCCGATAGCCACGCGTCTGTGACATCTGGAAGGTTTCCATGACCACGCCCTGGCCAGCAAAGGCCGCATCGCCATGGATAGTGATCGGCAGCACCTTGTCGCCGTCGGTATCGTCGCGACGATCCTGACGTGCACGCACCGAGCCTTCAACTACCGGTGAGACGATCTCGAGGTGGGACGGGTTGAAAGCCAGCGCCAGATGCACCTCACCGCCCGGTGTCATGACGTTGGAGCTGAAACCCTGATGGTACTTGACGTCGCCCGACCCCTTGGTGATGACCTTCTTGCCATCGAACTCATCGATCAGCTCTGACGGGCTCTTCCCAAGGATATTAACCAGCAGGTTGAGGCGGCCACGGTGGGCCATGCCGATGACGATCTCCTTGGTGCCATAACCGCCGGCACGCTGAATGAGCTCGTCCATCATCGGAATGAAGCTTTCGCCCCCTTCGAGACCGAAACGCTTGGTGCCGGGGTACTTGGATGCCAAGTAGCTTTCCAGACCCTCGGCAGCGGTCAATCGCTCGAGTACGTGCTGGCGGACTTCATTGCTGTACTTCGGCTTCGAGCGCACCGATTCGAAACGCTGCTGCAACCAGCGCTTCTCTTCGGTATCGACGATGTGCATGAACTCACAACCGATGCTGCGGCAGTAAGTCTGCTCCAGTGCCTCGACGATTTCCTTCAGCGGTGCCTTGTCCTTGCCCAGAAAGAAGGAGCCGGTCTGGAACTCGGTGTCCATGTCGGCCTTTGACAACTGGTGGAAGGACAGCTCCAAGTCCGGAACCGGAACCGGCTTGCGCAGATCGAGCGGATCGATGTTGGCCTTCTGGTGACCACGGAATCGATAGGCGTTGATCAGCTGGAGAACCTTGACCTGTTTCTTGTTCTCGCCACTGTCGACTGCAGCCACGCCCTGGGTAGCGGTGCGACGGTTGCGTGCCAACTGGTAGAACTGGTCTCGGATCGGACTGAGGGGAGTATCGTAGGAGGGGCTGCCTTCCGGGCGCGGTAACTGGTCGAAATAGTTACGCCATTCATCCGGAACTTCATTGGGATCGACGAGGTATTGCTCGTACAGCGCTTCGACGTAGTGAGCGTTACCGCCACTCACATGCGAGGAGCGCCACATCAACTCCATTATGCCTTCTTGCATCTCTCGGTCACCCTGCACTTATGGGGTGGTGTCGGCGCCTGATACGGGGTGCGCACCGGCGTCACTCTTTGTCTTGCATGCGGACGAGGTGTCGTCCGCGGAATGCGCGGCGTGATCGTCAAGAGCCGGTGCTCCTGGCACCGGCTCTTGACGCGTGGGCCGGCCTCACCTGCGGCACGAGGCCGCAGGTGAAACGGGCTCCAATGATAGCAAGTCGTAGGCCGCGATTTAAGTAGCATTCGCCAATAGCAGCTCACGAATCTTGCCGATCGCGCGGGTCGGGTTGAGCCCTTTCGGACAAACCGCAACGCAATTCATGATGCCGCGGCAACGGAACACGCTAAACGGATCCTCGAGTTCGGCGAGGCGTTCGCGGGTTGCCGTATCACGACTATCGGCCAGGAAGCGATAAGCTTGAAGCAGACCGGCCGGGCCAACGAACTTGTCAGGGTTCCACCAGAACGACGGACAAGAGGTCGAACAGCAGGCACACAGAATACACTCGTAGAGTCCGTCGAGCTTGTCGCGCTCTTCGGGCGACTGCAGTCGTTCGATAGCCGGCGGAGAATTCTCGTTCTGCAGGTACGGCTGAATGCGCTCGTACTGCTTGTAAAAGATTCCCATGTCGACGACGAGGTCACGAATCACCGGCAGGCCGGGCAACGGACGCAGCACCAGTTTGCCGCCCTTGGTCACGGCCGAGAGCGGCGTGACGCAGGCCAGGCCATTGGTACCGTTCATGTTCATACCATCGGAGCCACAGACACCCTCACGGCAGCTGCGACGGTAGGCCATCGAGCTATCCTGCTGCTTGATGAGCTCGAGGATATTCAGGACCATCAGGTCGCGGCCCTGTGTGTCCACCTGGAACTCCTGCATGTAAGGAGCGGAGTCGGTCTCCGGGTTGTAGCGGTATACGGATACCTGAAGCATGGACATCGTGGTCCCCCTCAATAAGTACGGACTTTCGGCTCGAAGGTGTCGACTGTCTTTGGCGAGAAGTTGACTTCACGCTTGCCCAGCTTCTTCTCCAGCGGGTAGTACGTGGAGTGCTTGAGCCAGTTGACGTCGTCCCGATCCGGATAGTCGTAGCGAGAATGGGCGCCGCGACTTTCCTTGCGCTCGAGCGCAGAGATAGCGGTCGCTTCGGCCACTTCCAACAGGTTGTCGAGTTCCAGCGCTTCGACACGGGCCGTGTTGAAGGCATTGGATTTGTCGCCCAGGTGCGCATTGGCGATGCGCTCACGCAGTTCGGCCACTTTCTTGACGCCTTCCTGCATATGATCTTCCTGGCGGAAGACACCGAAGGCTTTTTGCATGGTTGCCTGCAGCTCGGCGCGTAGCTCGGACACCGATTCGCCACCGCTGGATTCATCCCAGCGATTCATGCGCGCCAATGCGGCATCGACGTCGGACTGGGCGGCATCCAGGTATTCGATACCTTCGTTGAGGGCGCCTTCGATGAACATGCCGGCAGCACGACCGAACACGACGAGGTCGAGCAGCGAGTTGCCGCCCAGGCGGTTGGCACCATGTACGGAAACGCAAGCCACTTCACCACAGGCAAATAGGCCGTTGACGACCTCGTCATTGCCGTCGCTGTCCTGCTTTATGACCTGGCCATGAACATTGGTGGCCAGGCCACCCATCATGTAGTGACAGGTCGGCACAACCGGGATGGGTTCCTTGGCCGGATCGACGGCAGCGAAGGTCTTGGCCAGCTCGACGATACCCGGCAAGCGCTTGTGCAACACTTCCTCACCCAGGTGGTCAAGCTTGAGCAGCACGTGGTCGCCGTTCTCGCCGACACCGCGGCCTTCAAGGATTTCCATGACCATGGAACGGGCCACGACGTCACGACCGGCCAGGTCCTTGGCGTTTGGCGCATAACGCTCCATGAAGCGCTCGCCGTCCTTGTTGATCAGGTAGCCACCTTCACCACGGCAGCCTTCGGTGACCAGCACCCCTGCCCCGGCGATACCGGTCGGGTGGAACTGCCACATTTCCATGTCCTGCACCGTGACGCCAGCACGCAGCGCCATGCCGACGCCGTCACCAGTATTGATCAGCGCGTTGGTGGTGGACGAGTAGATACGGCCGGCACCGCCGGTCGCCAATACGGTGGCCTTGGACTTGATGTGCACCACTTCGCCGGTCTCGATGCACAGCGCGATGCAGCCGACCACGTCGCCGTTTGCATTCTTGACCAGATCCACCGCATACCACTCGTTAAGGAATACGGTGTTGTTCTTCAGGTTGTTCTGATACAGCGTATGCAGCAGCGCGTGGCCGGTACGGTCGGCTGCGGCACAGGTGCGCGCCGCCTGGCCGCCCTTCCCGAAGTCCTTGGACTGGCCACCGAACGGACGCTGGTAGATGCGGCCGTTGTCGAAACGCGAGAATGGCAGGCCCATGTGCTCGAGTTCGAACACCGCTTTTGGGCCCTCAGAACACATGTACTCGGCCGCGTCCTGGTCAGTGATGTAGTCGCCGCCCTTGACGGTATCGTACATGTGCCAGCGCCAATCATCGTTGGGGTCAGCAGACGCGATGGCACAGGTAATGCCACCCTGTGCGGAAACAGTGTGCGAGCGGGTAGGGAAAACCTTAGAAATGACGGCGGTTTTCTTGCCGGACTTGGCCAGCTCGAGCGCGGCACGCAGGCCGGAGCCGCCACCACCGATGATGATTGCGTCGAATGTCAGATTACGCATGGTAGACATGGATCAGGCTCCCCAAAGAACTTGAACGCCCCACACCAGAAAGATGAAGATGGCGAGGATAATGGCGACTTGAACGGCGAAACGGATACCGGTCGGCTTGATGTAGTCAGTAACTACGGTCCACAGGCCGATCCAGGCGTGAGCCGCCAGTGAAAGGAAAGCCAGCAAGGAGAAGATGCGCATCCATGTCTGGTCGAACAGGCCGCGCCAAGTCAGATAGTCGAGGTCCGGCGCGAACAGCAGATAGCCCACCATGAAAATGGTGTAGAGCATCAGGATGATTGCCGATACCCGCTGGATCAGCCAGTCGGACAGGCCGCTACGGCCGAAGTTAGTGATATTGGTTACCATACCCAGACTCCCGCCAGTACCACCAGGACCACGCTAGCCACAATGGTGATTTTCGTATATTTAACTGCAGCCTCGAGCTCGATACCGAAGTCGAGATCCATCAGCAGATGTCGCACGCCCGCCGCGAAGTGGAACGCCAGAGCGGCCAACAACCCCCAAGTCACCAACTTGGCAAAGAAGTTGTGCTCAAGAGCATTACGCACGGATTCAAACCCTTCGGGCGAAGATAGCGAGGCATCCAGCGCCCAGAAGAGAAAGATCAGACCAACGAAGAGGATGACGCCGGTGATACGGTGAGTAATGGAGGTCAGCGCAGGGAGTGGAAACTTTATCGTGGAGAGGTCGAGGTTTACGGGTCTTTTGCTATTCACGGCACTTACACACTCTCTTGGCCCGCTCTACGTCTATCGGGCTAGGCCCGAGCGGGCGGTGGTTTGAAGAAGGGCCTCGGCGGTCCTGCCAAGTGACACGACCGAATCCCTTTCCCGCCAGTCGCGCGGGGAAGATTATAGGGACTGGGCATAGGTAAGACAAATCGTTACCGCAATTTTGCGACCTTAGTGTTACTCTCGGTAACACCTCTCCGCCGCGTGCTAAGCTATGCTGCAGTGCGCTATAACTTTCCTGAGAATTCCTCAAAACGGGGCACGAGACCCCTGCCATGAACACCAACGAGCAATTGACAATTGTTTCGTCATTCCTATAGTGGGCGGACCTTTTTGCGCCGGGCTGGCAGGCAAGACAACGACTTACGTACAGAATGCGATAACGAAGAAGGAGGCCGACATGGCTGACAGAAAAGCGAAGTTGACTGTTGAGGGGCTGGACAAAACGATTGAGTTTCCGGTCTATTCCGGCACTACCGGACCCGATGTCATCGACGTGCGCGGCCTCACAGCCGAGGGCTTCTTCACCTACGATCCGGGGTTCGTTGCCACTGCCGCCACCGAATCCGCCATTACATATATAGATGGTGCCAACGGTGTTCTCCTGCACCGCGGCTACCCCATCGACCAGTTGGCCAACAGCTCCAACTATGTCGAAATGAGCTACCTGCTGCTGTTCGGCGAGCTGCCCACCGATGAGCAGTACAAGGAATTCGAAAAGACCATCCGTTACCACACGATGGTTCACGAACAGATTGCCAATTTCTACAAGGGTTTCCGTCGTGATGCGCACCCGATGGCGATTATGTGCGGCGTGGTTGGCGGCCTGGCGGCCTTTTATCACGACCACCTGGACATCACCCGGGAGGAAGACCGCTATATTAGCGCGATTCGCCTGATTGCCAAGATGCCGACCCTGGCAGCGATGTCCTATAAGTACAATATCGGTCAGCCGTTCAACTATCCCCGCAACAACCTCAACTATGCCGAAAACTTCCTCTACATGATGTTCGGCAATCCGGCTGAGGAATACGTGATCAACCCGGTGTTCGCAAAGGCCATGGATCGCATCTTCATGCTACATGCCGACCATGAGCAGAACGCTTCTACGTCCACGGTTCGCCTCGCTGGCTCTACCGGTGCCAACCCATTCGCCTGTATCAGTGCGGGTATCGCCGCCCTATGGGGACCAGCCCACGGGGGCGCCAACGAAGCCGTACTCAACATGCTCGACGAGATTGGTGACGACTCCGAGGAGAACATTCAGCGCTTCGTCGATCGCGCCAAGGACAAGGATGATCCGTTCCGCCTGATGGGCTTTGGTCATCGCGTCTATCGCAATTTTGACCCGCGCGCCAAGGTCATGAAGGAGACCTGCGACGAGGTTCTCAGCGAACTGGGCATGGCCGACGACCCCCAGCTCAAGATCGCCAAGCGCCTAGAGCAGATTGCCCTGGAGGACGAATACTTTATCGAGCGCAAGCTCTACCCGAATGTCGATTTTTATTCCGGTATCATTCTCAAGGCCATCGGCATCCCGACCAACATGTTCACGGTCATCTTTGCGGTGTCACGCACCATCGGCTGGATTTCCCACTGGCACGAGATGATCAGTGGCAGCTACCGCATCGGCCGTCCGCGCCAGCTCTACACGGGTTACACCGAGCGCGACTATCCCACAAAGGAATAACGGCGACCTCTACCGAACAACGGGCCGCCTCAGGGCGGCCCGTTGTATTTATAGGCAACTCCCCCGCCCCTCGACTATCTGTGTCGGCGTTCAGAGAGCCTGAGGAACGCTTCTCGGTGCCCAAGCACTACCAACAGCCTCCATCCGCCTGCCGGTCTCAGCAGCGAGCAGGAAGCGCCTCAAGCATTCCGCACTTGTCAGCCCAACTCGTGCAATGCCCCCTCAGCGTCGCTTGAATGAACGCCTCCAGCGTTCAAGAAGAGCACGTTTTCCACTCGCTAAATCCTGTTTCATGCGCCCTGAATCGTTTTCCACACTTTCTGTGGATAAACCTGTTAAAAACCTCTCAAAAACGTCTTCCAGTCGCCATAACAAGCGGCCTGGCTACAAATTGACTAATTTTTAGCCACATATAAGTCGTTGATTAAGAAGGGAAACTCGAGGAAACGCACAACCACGGGCTTACCGGGAAATCTATGCACAAGATTTCCTGAACGCGCCCTTAGGTGGGGAAAACTTTAGAAAAATGTCAACCCTGCTTCGGCAAAATTACAGACTCAAGCATGAAACAAGTCATGCTCGACGTTAGCGAAGCAACGTCAGATCAATGAAAGAGAAGGGAAAATAAAGTGGCGTCCCATAGGGGGTTCGAACCCCTGTTACCGCCGTGAAAGGGCGGTGTCCTAGACCACTAGACGAATGGGACGCAAGAAGTGCGCTTCGCGAGATATTGGTGGAGCCTACCGGGATCGAACCGGTGACCTCGACGCTGCCAGCGTCGCGCTCTCCCAGCTGAGCTAAGGCCCCCCTGAACCGCTTTGTCTCTCGCGAGGACGGGGCGTATATTACTGATAACCTTTGCTTTCGTCAACACAGGAAAACGAGAATTTCGTGCTGCACTCAGCATCCTGGCCGTCGGCGGGCCGGACCACCGGCCCGCCTATCGTCACTTGCAATAAACTTCAGCGTTCTCCTACATCTTAGAGTTCACGATACTCTTTCTCCAAGCGCTTGGCCTGCTTCTTGGACACGCCACCCAGCACCTCGACGGCATGACGCAAGCGTGCACGAGTCATATCGGATCCGAGAATGGCCATGGCATCCATGACTGAGGTGGAGGTTGCGGATCCGGTGATGGCAATGAACACGGGTGCCAGAAACGCTTTCATTTTCAGATCGAAGACATTGCTGAGCAGCTTTACCTCGGATAACAGGCTTTCCTTATCCCAGCGGGTCACCCCCTCGAAACGCCAGATCAGGAACTGCAATAACTTGACCAGTTCATCGCGCTCAAGCTTGACGTCATCGAAGCTCCGCGCATCGATACGTGGCAGACCGGCAAAAAAGTGACCGGCCAGCGGCATGACATCAGACAGTGTCTCGATACGTGGGCGTACCTGCGGCAGAATCTCGCCGACATAGCTCTCGTTGAAGGCCCAGTCGCGCAGTGCCTTGAGCAGCGCGACATCATCAAGGTCTTCACGGATGTAAACGCCGTTGAGCCAAGTCAGCTTCTCGAGGTCGAACACCGGCCCGCCCAGTGACACGCGCTGAATGTCAAAGTGCGCCATCATTTCATCGAGAGTGAATTTTTCTCGCTCATCAGGCATCGACCATCCCATCCGCCCCAAGTAATTGGTCACTGCCTGAGGCAGGAAGCCCATGCGGCGATAGTAATTGATCGATGTCGGGTTCTTGCGCTTGGAGAGCTTCGACTTGTCGGGGTTACGCAACAGCGGCATATGGCAGAGCTGCGGCATTTCCCAGCCGAAATATTCGTAGAGTAGCTGATGCTTCGGCGCCGAGTTGATCCACTCCTCGCCGCGCAGAACGTGAGTAATACCCATGAGATGATCATCGACCACATTGGCCAAGTGATACGTCGGCATACCGTCGGACTTGAGCAGTATCTGCGCATCGACCTGGGCCCAGTCGACCTCAATCGTCCCACGCAGCATATCCGTCACCACGCAAGTTCCCTCATCAGGGACCTTCATGCGTACCACATAAGGCATGCCTTCGGCCTCGCGGCGTGCGACCTCATCATCAGATAAGGCCAGGTCGGCCGGCTTGAGTGCCATCTGCAATCCCTCAGCCTTGCGTGCCTCACGCAACTCATCCAACTCCTCGCTGGTCCGGTAGCACTTGAAGGCATGACCGGCGTCGAGAAGCTGGCGGGCATACTCGGCATATATATCGCCGCGCTCGCTCTGGCGATACGGACCGTGAGGCCCCCCGACATCCGGGCCTTCATCCCATTCCAGCCCCAGCCAGCGGAGCGAATCGAGAATCATCTGTTCCGACTCGGCCGTAGAACGCTGCCGATCGGTATCTTCGATGCGCAAGATGAACTGACCGCCATGTTGGCGAGCGAAACACAGATTGAACAAGGCGATGTAAGCGGTACCGACATGGGGGTCGCCGGTCGGCGAAGGGGCGATTCGTGTACGTACGGTCATGGTTTCCGTTCCGTTGGCTCGAGTGTTGGGCGACATTATACGCACGTAACCCTGCCCCATCAGCCGCCAAGGTTCACTGAAGAGAGCCCATAGCGCCCTACAGGGCCAGGTGTTCGCGGAACCAGTCGGTGATGAAATCCAGGTAGGCCCGGGTCTTGTCGGGCAAGTACTTACGCGAGCGGAACAGTACCAACATACTGCCGTGCTCGTTCCAGTAGGGCTGCAGCAACGGCACCAGGTCGCCGTTGGCCACGGCGGCACGTGCCGCGAACGTCGGCAGGTAGGCTAGCCCGAAACCGGCCTTGGCGGCTTCGACGACACCCAGCAGGTTATTGATGACCAGGCGTGAGTTGGGCTCGATATCCAGCGGCTGGCCGTTTAATGAAAAACGCCAGTGCGCTCCCAGGTCGTAATTGCCATAGAAAACGCTATCGTGCTGGGAAATATCGCGCGGGTGCACGGGATGCTCGGCGCGGGCCAGGTACTCCGGAGAGGCATAGAGTCCATATACCACCTTGCACAAGGGACGAGAAACCAGGCTCGAAGGCGGCATTGGCCCCATGCGGATAGCCAGGTCGACCGAGTCGTCGATCGGCTCGAAACGCTGATCCTCGAGCAGTAGCTCTACCGCCACGTCGGGGTACCGGCGCATGAAAGCCGTGGTCGGAGGCGCCAGGTACATGAAGCCGAAACTGACCTGGGCGCTGACCTTTAGCTGCCCTCTCGGCCTGGCCGTGACCGACTGCACCTGTGCTTCAGCAGCAGCCAGCTCCTCACGGATACGCAAGCCATGCTCATAATAGATCTGCCCGGCTTCGGTCAGATGCAGCGAACGCGTCGAACGATTTAGCAGACTGACACCCAACTCCTCTTCCAGCGCCGCGACACGCTTGGATGCCAATGACTTGGAAATACCCAGGCGGCGGGCTGCAGCCGTGAAACTCCCGGCTCGAACGACCTCGACAAAGACTTTCAGCGCATCCAGGGTAGTCAGGCTTCACCTCCGGTAAGTTTCCATTAAGGAAACACTAGTTTTCGATTGTACCCACTTATTCAGCAAATAACGACTGCCTATACTGCAGCCACTCTTGAAGAAACACCTCGGTGTCCACTCGAGAGCCACCATGGGCACTCATGTGCCGGTGGTGCCTTCAGTGCAATATGCTTGAGCGCCAAAGGGCTGTTCGCCTGAGCAGCCGGCGCGTTTTTTCCTTCTTTCATGACTTTCGCAGCACCGCGAAACAGGTAGGCCTGAGTGGCTTTTCTCCCTTTGTAATTCAAAAACGCTGCATAAACCTCACCAGCGCCCAGGGCGTACAAGGTCATTGACGACTGCCGTCTCGTCGTTGCCCGGCAGAGAATTCTGGTACGCCTTCAAGATCAGCGCAGATATCTCATCAAGAAGCACACAGAGCGCTTCCTGCGGTCCTGGCCTGCAATTGAACTAGCATAAGTGAAAAATTGGGAGGCTTAATAATGACTGAACAGTATCGCCCGAACAGTGAGTACGAAGACTCGCCCGGAGGGCAAGGGTCTAACGGACGATCGGCCCGGGTGACATGGGGCCTACGCGCATTCGGGGTGGCTGTAGCGCTGCTGGTCTGGATTGCCATGGGCTACGCTGAGGGGTTGTCGTCAGATGCACGCTGGGTCGCGACTATCGCTACCCTGATGGCGATCTGGTGGATGACAGAGGCGATCCCGCTCTCGGCCACGGCTCTGCTGCCGATCGTGCTGATTCCGATGTTAACGGAGCGGACAGTCGGTCAGGCCACGGCGCCCTACGCCAGCTCTATCGTCTTTCTTTTTCTCGGCGGCTTCTTGATTGCCATTGCGATGGAGAAATGGAACCTGCATCGTCGCATCGCGCTCCTGACGCTGGCCCGAGTTGGGGTCGAACCGAAACGGATCGTGCTCGGCATGATGCTCGCCACGGGATTCCTGTCGATGTGGGTCTCCAACACTGCAACGACACTAATGATGCTGCCGATCGGGCTCTCCGTGCTCCGCCTGGTGGCAGAACGTAGTGGCGAGTCCTTAGCAACCACCTCCCCTGGACATGACCATCACCGGGCCGGTCACGTCGACTTCATTTTCGACGATAACATTAAACGCTTTGGCGTCTGCCTGCTGCTGTCTATCGCATGGTCGGCGAGTATGGGCGGCCTCGGCACCCTACTCGGTAGCCCACCGAATGCCATTGTCGCTGGCTACGCCGCCGACGAGCTAGGCCGTACCATCGGTTTCCTCGAGTGGATGATGATCGGCGTGCCGCTGGCCTTCACCTTTATCCTGGTGGCCTGGGTACTGCTGACGCGTGTGCTCTATACCTTCGACATCGCTGAGATTCCCGGCGGCAAGGAAATGATCGACAACGAGATCCATAAGCTCGGACCGCTCAGTCAGGGCGAGAAGATGGTGATGCTCGTTTTTGGCTCGGCGGCGTTCCTTTGGGTCGTACCCGGCGTGCTCGCCAATATTCCTTTGGTGGGGAATCGGCTGGGGCCGTTCGGCGAGCTTGATGATACCGCCATCGCCATTGCCGCCGGCATTGCGATGTTCATTCTACCCGGTAGAGGCCGTAGCGATATGGTGCTGACTTGGAAAGATGCCGAGGACGGGCTGCCCTGGGGCGTACTGCTGCTGTTCGGTGGTGGCTTGAGCCTCGCCGGCGCGGTGGCAGGCACCGGCTTGGATAGCTGGTTCGGCGAGCAGATTACCGGGCTGGAGGTGCTTCCTATCCTGTTGCTGGTCGCGGCCGTGACCACGATAGTGCTTTTCCTCACGGAAGTGACAAGCAACACAGCGACAGCCGCGACCTTCATTCCCGTGCTCGGGGGTGTCGCGGTTGGCATTGGTGCCGACCCGATGACGTTGCTCATCCCGGCGGCCTTCGCCGCGACCTGCGCCTTCATGTTACCGGTAGGAACGCCACCGAACGCCATCGTCTTCGGTACTGGCGCAGTCTCCATCGGCCAGATGGCACGTGGAGGCTTCGTTCTCAACATTGTCGGGATCGTGTTGATCACTGCCTTCTGCTACCTGATCGGGGGTTTTGCGCTCGGGCTACAGTTCTAGTTCGCGCTAGTAAAAGCTTGGGGGGCCTCTGCCGTTGATACCGATTAACTTGTGCAGGACGAACGCCCCCCATCAGATCTTGCTCGCTGCACGCTGGGCTCTGCGGGCTTTTTTATTTCGTCTTACCAACCGCGTTGTTGCGGCACGCGTTCATGTATGCATCACTAACGTACTAGCCACTCGTATACGGTGTCTTTCCCGTTAAGCCCGTTTGGTAAGTCATGATTACAGTGATACCGGCGATGCCGGTATTGGAATGGCCCGCCACCGCGAGCCTTGGGCATAGGGATCTGCAATCTGAACCATTTAGCGCGATAGCTTCTACCTAGCATGCTGCCTGACCATCGAACTTTTCAGAACGATTCTTAATCCGAAACAAACTTCGGTGGCAGGTGGCTATGCTATCGCGTTCACGTCAAGGCGAGATGCAACGATGGACGCATTGGGATCCCGCATAAAACAATTGAGACTAAAGGCCAAATTGAGCAAAGCTGCTCTGGCCCGACGGGTCGGCGTTTCCGATGTCACTATTTCCTATTGGGAGTCGGGCACGATCCGGCAGATCGGTCATGAGCGTCTAGTCGCTCTGGCCAGTGCACTCGACTGTACGCTGGCGGACCTATTACACGGAACGCCCGCCCCTCCGCCACAACATGGCGTCTTGCATATACAGGTGCACCAGTCAGCCCCTTGGCTACACCATGGTGACGTGCCTGCCCATCTTCTCGGCGGTTTGCCATTGCCAGGCTTGACGAGAGATTGCCATCTCGTCACACCAGGGCACGGCGAAACCTTTGATTTTCTCGCTGAAGGTGACTTGGCAGCGGTGTTTCCTCTTTCCGATTTCGCTCGCGATGGGCTTTATGTGCTTGATTACCTGGGCAAGCTGACCATCCGGCACCTGAGCCGCACTTCGAGCGGGGATGTACAAATCAGGAACGAATCAGAGCACGTGGAGACAGTACCTACCAATGCTCTGCCCTTCCGCCTGGTTGGACAGATCCGTGCACGCTGGAAACTGGTGGAAAGCAAGGATATCCATGCGATCGAGCCAGAGCCGACAGACTGAATCGATCGCCGCCTCGACTTGCATCCCTCTCGATGCCTACCTACGTTGCAGAAGTAAATGGTGATCAGGGAGGATTTGCTATGCCCATGCTGTTCGATAGCTATGAAGCTGCCAGTGACTGGTATTCCACCAGTGACTACAAGGATCTGGAATGGTACGACGGCTTCGAGGAGGAGCAGCTTATCGAGTTCGCCTACAATAGCGGTTCCGATTATGACGGAGAGGATTCACTGATCGCCGCGTTTCTCCGAGAGCAGGGCGAAGAGCCTGAAGATTACGGCCTTTGAGGCTATCCTCGCCTAGAGCTAGAGAAGGCCCGGTAGTGCCGAATACGAGCCGCGTTCCTGTATGGCTTGCATAAAAGAAGCCCGACCTATCAAGGCCGGGCTTCTTCGTAGCGCCCAATCGCGCCCTGCATCCTGCAGTTCATCTACGAGAATCCTTCTCGGGCATCCTTGGTTCGTCGAGCATCCTTGCTCGGGTTCCTTAGGACCACTCCCTGCTCACGGCGGGTACTATCGCAAGAATTTGCACGCAGCAAATTAAACAGCGTTATGTATTCTTGTAAGACATTGACTACAAAAAGTGTGAGACAAGCTTAATAGAGCCTAGGGACGTGTAATTCTCCAGCAGGGCCCGGCGCATAGAAAGCCCGGCCGAGAGTGCTAACACTCGATATTTTCGCAATGCAGGTAGTTGGATTTGAAGCCGGCAAATACCTTGAGCCGCTCCCAGTCCAGAATCGTCATGCGCTTGTTACTGAACGCAATCAGCGCCTCGGAGCGCAGTTTCTGTAGCGTTCGGTTGACATGAACATGAGTCATCCCCATCGAGTTGGCCAGTTCAAGCTGGGACAGTGGCAGATCGAAGCTGGTATTGTCGGTCAGCCCAGCGATACGTGAACGCAGCAGCATCTCGCAGAATACATGGGCCAGACGCCTGTCAGCGGATCGACTGCCCGCATTGACCAGCCATTCGCGAAGTGTCGCCTCGTCGACAAGCGTCGACCAGAATAGAGCCCGCGCAAGGCGGCCATTGCTTTCCATGAGATAGCTGATCTTATGGGCAGGCAACAAGGCCACCTTCAGTGGGGTCAATGCACGGATAGAGTGGTCCATTTCATTGAGAATCGTGACGTGCACGTCGCACAGATCACCAGGAATGAGGTAGGCCATGATGTGGTTATTGCCATTTCCCAGCGATTTGTATCGGCACGCCCAGCCTTCTTCAACCAGATGAACAGCATCCGGTCGCTGGCCCTCGCTAATGATGTCTTGCCCTTTTCGATAGTTCTTTCTAATAATGGCTGCGTTTTCTATAGAGCGCTTTTCTTCGTCCGTTAACTCTATGAAATTATTAAGCTTATTGAGCAAATTAGCTGTCACAGAAAAAACCGCCTCATTAAGCGCAGAAGAGGGAAGTAACTCAACAAACTAGCAATTCAGGACCACTCTCGATACAGGCCGAAGCTAGTATAAGAACCAGCAGTGAATGGCTTTGTGGCCGAGAATAATCCGGGTAGCGGCTCTCGATACCTATCTTGAAACCGCCCTGACCCAAACCCTCCCCAAGGTGGGCTTTTGTCTTTACCCTCAAATGGCTCGCACATACAAGGTAGAGCTTCTACTCTGCCGCAAGTAGGTCACGAGTTTCAGGGAGGAAAGATGATGAAAATTTTAATGGTACTGACGTCACATGACCAACTGGGAGATACCGGTAACAAGACCGGCTTCTGGCTGGAGGAGTTTGCTTCACCCTATTACGTATTCCTTGAGGGCGAAGCCGAGATCACGTTAGCTTCACCCAAAGGCGGCCAACCGCCGGTCGATCCCAAGAGCCATGACCCCAACGACGAGACCGAATCCATCGTACGGTTCAACCAAGACAAACAGGCACAAGACGCCTTGGCTAACACAGTGAAACTGGCTGAGATAAACGCTGAGGATTATGACGCCGTGTTTTATCCTGGTGGACATGGCCCGCTTTGGGACCTCGCGGAAGATACCGACTCCATCAAGCTTATCGAAACCATGTACGAGGCAGGTAAGCCCGTCGCTGCCGTATGCCATGGCCCAGGTGTTTTCCGCCACACTCGAAGCGCCGACCGCCAGCTCCTGGTCAGTGGAAAGCGAGTGACAGGCTTCACCAACACCGAAGAAGAAGGGGTCCAACTGACCGAGGTCGTGCCCTTTCTGGTTGAAGACATGCTGAAGGATAACGGGGGTGAATATTCCAAGGGAGAAGACTGGAGTTCTTACGTGGTAGTGGATGGCACCCTGATTACCGGCCAGAACCCTGGCTCATCAGACGAAACGGCAAAAACATTGCTTGAAGTACTCAAACGAGCACAGTGACAAGAGAGGGCGCTCCTTGATGGGGCGCCCTCTGTATGGGGATGAGCCTGCATCATATATACGAAACAGCTATTCTTTGGGGCGCATCCTGATCATAAATAAACGCCCCCTTCCAATATACTGCCTGACGCAAAAGCATGGCAGCCAAACCAGCATCAGTACTGATACTATACTTGCGCCGGATAGGACGCTCTCCGCCGCCCTGCGCTGGATTGGCCAAAGCCAATAACCAAGCAGTTCATAGCCACTTTATACCCAAATGGCCCGCTGGTGTAGAGTTGGGTTCGCATAGGCGTGTGGCTTCAGGCACCATATGCAGGGCTGTCATCGAATGCAAGAAGGCTCCGGCTTTCGCCGGAGCAAGATGGACCAAGGATGCTTCATGGCTATTTAAATCTAGCCCTTAAAGCCAACTTTCCATGTGTCGTTTTTATCAGATCACGTTGTTTTAATTTTCAATAAGCACGTTTAAAAACCACTTTACACGAGTCTTAAAAAACAGAAACCTTTATTAACTTGCGACACACTTATATCGCACCTAATTTATCAATACGCCTTTAGCATATGGCATTAAGCAATATAAGGAAAGTATTGCTTTCTAGGCAATTAGAAGCCCCTAGAATTAAGGAGAGTTTCGATGGCAGACGATAAGCGTAACCAAGGAAACATGAGCGTAAACGAAGCTGGCAAGAAAGGCGGCGAAGCCACTTCAGAATCTCATGGTAAGGAGTTCTACGAAGATATTGGCCATAAAGGTGGTCAGAGTAGTGGTGGCAACTTCAAGAATGATCCCGAGCGTGCTGCTGAAGCAGGCCACAAAGGTGGTCAGAATAGTGGCGGTAACTTCGCCAACGACCCTGAAAAGGCCTCCGAGGCTGGCCAGAAAGGCGGCAAGCAAAGTGGCGGTAACTTCGCAAACGATCGCGAGAAAGCCTCTGAAGCTGGCAAGAAAGGCGGCGAGCATAGCCATGGTGGAGGCCGTAACTCCTAATCATTCCGTCCGGAAGTGATTTAAGGAGGGATGTATACCTAAGGAACGAGTTCCCGTGCCACTGCCAACGGCCTTACCGTTGGCAGTCAATTTTTCTAGAGTAGTTAGGTCCATCTACGCTTGGATGGAGCTCGGCCTGTAGAGACCGAGCTCCGTAACGCTACACAGCGCCATGCATCCTGCATCTCTCCATGAGCATCCTGCTCATGCGTCCTTGGTAATTTGAGCATCCTTGCCCAGGTTCCTTTGATGAGTTCATCCATGAACGCAAGACCACTATGCCCTGTCTCAGCGTATATACAATTAACCCATGCGAACACAAGACGTAGGGAATAACAGGATAAAATTGTAAGAAAAAGCTTACAGAAGGTAGGCGGATTAGGAAGATAGAGAAAAAATAAGCCCCGGCTATCGGCCGGGGCAAAAGACAGTGACGTAGAGCTATGACGAACCTGCAAGGAATGCAGGACGAGTAAAAAAGACGTCACACCAACACCCTAACAGGAGGCCTCATGTACAAATCGTTGAATAAGCCTATTTTGTGACGCTATTTTACCATTCGGTGTCTCATCGTTACGCTGGATTGATTAGCGACTCGTCGCCCGCCCCACTTGGCCGGTTTACCTTAGTGCTGACCGGCCAGTGCGTAATCAGCTTGGCATTGAGGTGATGCACTACGTTGCGTAGGGTCTCGCGATCGGTCAGGTCAACGTCGAGCCAAGGCTCCAGACTTTCGTCGTCCAGAATCAGCGGCATGCGGTCATGTATGTCTTGGGCGGAGCCCCGGGCAGGCTCGGTGATGATGGCACAGCCCAGGGAGCCGTCCTCGCGCTCGGTATAGATACCTGCGAAATAAATCGGCTCTCGGTCCTCCCGACAAATGAAATGAGGCTGCTTGGGTGAGGCGGCCTTGTCCCATTCATACCACCCATCGGCGGGTATAAGACAGCGGTGCTTCTGGAAGGAAGATTTGAAATAGCCTGACGTGGCCACCGTCTCGACCCTGGCATTGATCGGCTGGCTCGCCTTGCCCTTCGCCCACTTCGGCTTGTACCCCCACCATAGTTCATCCATGTGTGGCGGCTCATCACCCGACATGCGCCGTATCGCCGTGATCCAGGTGCCAGGCGGCACGTTGTAACGCGGGGCCGGCTCACCCTCAACGGTAGATATCCCTACTTTCGTCGCAAACTTGGGGTAGGCACTATATAACGCGAAACGGCCGCACATAAACGACTCCTGAAAGAGCTTTTCCTAAGCGTGGGCAGTAACTTCTGGCTCGGCAAGCCATGCTAGTGCACATACCGCCTGGCCTGATTTACCGCCACTCCGCAGGCCCAGCCACCGCGCGGAAGTCATCCCGGCTTTTCCAGGGCGGCACCAACAAACGCGCCGGGCTGAACTGGCTGAGGCCATACCCTTCTAGCGTCGGATGGTGACCACCTGCCATCAGCGGGCCGAGATACATCACAAACATTATTCGGCAGCAACCTCCTGTTTTTATTGGTTTCACTTACCGACTCCCGCCTCAGCGTTGGCGGCCATCCGTATATTAGCGTTTGCCTGTGATCGAGGATTCGTTAAATACTGTATATCCAACCAGCAACAGGAGAAAATCCCTATGTCGCCACTCATCCATGCCGAGCTTGCACCGCCGCCGCTCGCCCTGCCGTTTCCCGAGACGCTCATCCGCGCGGGTTTGAGCGGGTTTCCCAGCCCCGCGCAGGATTACGAAGGCCGCACGCTGGATCTCAACGAACGACTGATCAAGCGTCCCTCTGCCACGTTCTTCATGCAGGTGGTCGGTGACAGTATGGTCAAGTTCGGCATGCAGGATGGCGACATTCTGGTCGTGGACCGCTCAATAGAACCCCGTCCTGGACAAATCCTCGCCGCACTGGTCGATGGCGAAGTGATCGTCAAGCGCTACGAGATCATAGGCAACCGCCCTTATCTCTGCTCCGGTAACTCCCGTTATGCCCCCATCCCCCTCGGTGACAACGAGTGCCAAGTCTGGGGTGTCGTCCGTTCGGTGATCCACGAGTATCCGGTGTGACCATGATTGGCCTTGTCGATTGCAATAACTTCTACGTGAGCTGTGAGCGGGCATTCCGGCCGGATCTCGAAGGTCGCCCCGTCGGGGTACTGTCAAACAACGACGGCTGTGTTATCGCTCGCTCGACTGAGCTGAAAGCGCTGGGCGTAGAGATGGGCGCCCCTGCATTTCAGCTCAAGCACCTGAGTCATAACCGCGGCGTAGTACTGCTTTCCAGCAACTATGAGCTTTATGGCGACATGTCCTCCCGTGTGCAGTCCGTGCTCGAGGAGTTCGCACCGCAGGTGGAGCCCTATTCCATCGATGAAATGTTTGTACGCTTCGACGGCTTCGAGACAGCGGCGCTGACCACGCATTGTCGGAAGCTACGCCAGCAAGTGCGCCAGTTCACCGGCATCCCGGTTTCCATTGGTGTTGCCCCAACCCGAACGCTCTCCAAACTTGCCAATTGCGCTGCCAAGAAGATTCCCGGTTATGGCGGTGTATGTGTACTGGATCGCGACAGCACGACCACCAAGGGCCTGCTGCAGCGGGTCGAGCTGGGGGATATCTGGGGCGTGGGTCGGCGCCTCATCGAACGCCTGCATACTATGGGGATTCGCTCGGCATGGGACCTGCGTAACACCGATCCCAGGCAGATCCGCCGCAAGTTCAGCGTGACGCTGGAACGCACCGTGCTCGAACTGCAAGGCACCCCCTGCATCGAAATGAATGATTTTGATGAACCCAGGCAGCGCATCATGACCAGTCGCTCGTTTGGCAAGCTCACCGGCAATTATCAGGAGGTTCAGGAAGCCATTCGTCAACACGGCCAGCGCGGCGCTGAAAAGCTCCGCCAGCAAGGCAGCCTGGCCCGGGCCGTGCTCGTCTTTCTCAAGACCAACCCGCACCGCCCTGACCTGCCCCAGTATTCGCCCAGCTTAATCGTCGAGCTGGAACACCCTACCGACGACAGCCGCCCGATCCTGCACGCAGCCAGTCAGGCGCTGCAGCGTATTTTCCTGCCCCGCTTTGCCTATATGAAGGCTGGCGTAATGCTGCTCGACCTGGTCGATGCCAACCGGCAGCAGCTTTCGCTGCTCGACACGCCTCAGAGCGCCACCGATCGCACACGGAGCGAAAGGCTGATGGCGACCATGGATGCGCTGAACCAGAAGATGGGGCGCGGTACGCTAAGATTGGGCATGCCGACAGAGGGCGCGGCCTGGCACCTGCGCTGCGCCAATCGCACACCGCGATGGTCCACGCGATGGGAGGAGATTCCCAAGGTGAGAGTGCTTTAAGTAAACGCCCCGGCATTCCTTGCCGGGGTCTTGCAGCCAGGCGTCCTACCCCAGAGCCAATGCTACGTGTTTTGCAGCGGGCAAAAATGAGTCAAATTGCTCGTTGTGATGTAAGCCATTGCTTACAGGTTCTGTAGAACATACAGAAGGTTTAGTAATATACCTGCCACACGGTATTGAGGCAGATCAGCCTTCGGCACCCACCGCTGTCCCGGTCCAGTCCGCAAAGCTGACGTAGTTAAAGCGGGGGCAACTAGTCGCCGATACCAAGTGTTCAAGGCTCCAAGAGAGCGATGCTATCCATGCTTAAAACGGATTCACCATGGCAAACACCGGCAAGGCCTTGACGCGCATCGGCGTCTTCTACGATGGCAACTACTTCTTCCACGTCAGCAACTATTACCAGTATGAACATCCGCGCAATGCACGCATCGGTATCTCAGGGTTGCATGATTTCATACGCCAGCGAGTAGCCTCTGAGGAGTCACTGGATCCCAACTACTGCCAAGTGGTAGATGCGCATTACTTCCGAGGGCGCCTGAGCGCCGAAGACGCTGAGAAACGTGACGTGCTGCTCAAGGAGCGCAAATTCGACGATGCGTTGATGCATGCCGGCGTTACCACCCACTACCTGCCGTTGGGTGCAGAAGGCGAGAAGGGCATCGATGTATGGCTGGCCTTGGAAGTGTACGAGCTGGCCTTTTACAAGCGCTTCGACATGGTGGTACTGATCGCTGGTGACGGCGACTTCCTGCCATTGGTCCGCAAGCTCAATACGCTGGGCATCAAGGTCATGCTGCTTGCCTGGGATTTTCGCTTTAAAGATAACCGGGGCAGCGTACGTGAGACGCGAACTGCCCAGGCGTTGCTCAATGCCGTGACCTATCCAGTGCTTATGCATCAGGTGATTGATGACCGCACCCTGCGCAACGATCGCACCATTGACAACCTGTTCCTCTCCCGCGGGGTGAAGCCCGCCCCGGCCAGAGACTCATACGCTGATCAGGGCGATAACGGAGCGGCCCGCTATGGCACGGTGCACCACGTCAAGGATGGGTTCGGCTTCATTACCCCAGAAACCGGCGAAGACAACCTATTTTTCTTTTCCGGCGACGTAGTGAATACCGACTTCGAAGCTCTCAAGGCCGGAGACCCAGTAAGCTTTGAGATCGGGGCAAACGATAGAGGGCCGTGTGCGGTCAGTGTGTCGCTGAGACGCTAATAGCATCCATAGCGCTTGGCCCACTCATCCGCCATCGCTTTCTTAGGGAACGTTCTCGCTTCCGAATAGTCAGGCTGACCATGGCGGCCGATGCGGATCTGCGCCAGGTATGAGAAACTGCCGTCCTTTTTGCGGCGCTTCCTGATCGTCGCCAAGCGAACCTCCTCGATGTACCAAATCGCCGAAGCCCTGTGTACCAAATTTGTACCAGCACATGACGTAAAACAGGGCAAAACCACTGTAAATATGAACAGTCATGAACAAGATGGCAACAGCTAAAACCGGCATGAATACTGGCACCGCGCGGCCTGCGCTGGATAGGACGTTCTCCGTCGCGCCGATGATGGACTGGACGACACGCGATTACCGTGTGTTCGCCAGGACACTGACTCGCCACGCGTTGCTTTATACCGAGATGGTCACAACCGGGGCCATCCTGCACGGTAGCCCGCGGACTCGCTTTCTTGGCTACGACGACACCGAACACCCTTTGGCGCTGCAGCTGGGCGGAAGTGATCCCGGCGAGCTGGCCGAATGCGCGGCCATTGCCGAGGCATGGGGTTATAACGAGGTCAATCTCAACGTGGGCTGCCCCAGCGATCGGGTACAGAACAATCTGATCGGCGCCTGCCTGATGGGATACCCTGCCAAGGTTGCGGACGCGGTTCGCGCCATGCAGGAGGCAGTCTCGATTCCGGTAACGGTGAAGTGCCGTATCGGCATCGACGATCAGGATGAAGATGCCGATCTGGAGCGTTTCATCGCGCAGGTAGCCGATGCTGGCTGTGATACGTTCATCGTGCATGCTCGCAAGGCGTGGCTGCAGGGGTTGTCTCCCAAGGAGAACCGTGACATCCCGCCGCTCAATTACCCACGTGTCCACCGCCTGAAGATGAGTCGTCCTGAACTGCACATCGGTATCAATGGCGGGCTCAAGACACTCGACGACTGCCGAGACCACCTGCAGCACGTCGACAGTGTGATGATAGGACGCGAGGCCTACCAGAATCCATGGTTGTTAGCCTCGGTCGACGAAGCTTTTTATGGACAATCGGGCCCGGCACAGTCACGCCATCAGGCAGCCTGTGCCCTGCGTCCCTACATCACGCGTCGCCTCGAGGAAGGCGCTCGCCTGAACCATGTTACCCGCCACCTGCTGGGGCTGTTCCAGGGCTGTCCCGGTGGGCGGCGCTTCCGGCGCCACCTTTCCGAACATGCCCACCGTGAAGGAGCCGGACTGCAGGTATTCGACGATGCGCTGGGGCTGGTACCCGAGCCGGAGCGTGCGTGCCTCGAGGCCTAACCCAACTCCCACGGCAGGGACAGGCCAGGTATGTTGCTAAAGGGTTTCCGGCGCCGGTTCGTAGTCCGACTGGAACGATTCCACCGCATTTTCGGCTTCCTCGATAGCATCGAAGCGGGCCACATGGAACAACGCTTCGCCTTCGTTGGCCAATGGCAGGTTGCTCATGCCGATGACGATGCCATCGGCATTGGCCACGATCTCGTCTTCAGAATTGCCAAAGGGATCGGCCACCACACCCAATATCTGTCCTTTGGCGACACGGGCCCCGAGACGCGTTCGTGGGCGCAGGATGCCGTCGATCGGCGCCCTCGCCCAACTCGAGCCGTTGGCGACCTCGGCTGCCGGCGGCTGGCTACGCCGGCGACTGGCAGCGAGCATGCCCAGTTGGCGCATGACGCGCAATACGCCACGTACGCCAGGGGCGATGGCCCACTCATCGAAGCGTAACGCCTCACCTGCCTCATAGGTCAGTACGGGCACGCCCCGGCTTTGCGCATAGGCGCGCAAGCTGCCTTCGCGCAGTTCCGCATTGAGAATCACCGGCACACCGAAGGCCTCGGCCATGGCAGCAGTCTCGCTGCCCTGCTGTAGCTGGGCACGGACCTGAGGGAGATTGGTGCGATGGATGGCCCCGGTATGCAAGTCGATGATGTGGGTCGCCTGATCGGCAATCTGCTCTCGAAATAGCGCCGCAACCCGCGAGCCCAGCGAGCCTGCCTCGCTGCCGGGGAAGCAGCGGTTGAGGTCGCGCCGGTCAGGCAGGTATCGGGTGTGCTGCACGAAGCCGAAGACATTGACGATGGGGACCGCAATCAGCGTACCGCGGAGTCGCCGAATCGCCGAGGAGCGCAGCAGGCGACGCACGATCTCGACGCCGTTGATCTCGTCACCGTGGATCGCGCCACAAACCAACAGCACTGGGCCGGGCTGGCGCCCATGAACGACTTCGACGGGAATATGTAGCGGCGCATGGGTATAGAGCTTGGCAATAGGCACATCGATCTGTGCCCGCGAGCCCGGCGCCACACGCACGCCGGCAAGTTCGAAAGGGGCTCGAGCCATGGGTTACCTCTATAAGAACAGTGTTTCCTTTTATACTCGGGTCGTCGCCCAATGGCGAGCGCAACCGGCCATTTCCAGTGCCGGCTGATAAACTGCAGCCTCGTATCATGTTCGCAAAGGACCTGGAATGCCCCTTCCCGACTATTCTCCCCTGGCCTGGACGCTGATCGTGCTGGCGACTTTCATGACCGGTGTCTCCAAGGGCGGGTTCGCCGGCGGATTTGGCACGCTCTCGGTGCCATTGATGGCGATTGCCATCGGGCCGATCGAGGCAGCCGGGCTGCTGCTACCACTGCTACTGGTCATGGATATGTTGAGCGTCAGGGCCTGGCGGGGGCGCCAGGACAATACCGAAGTCAAGCGCCTGATACCGGGGCTAGTGGTCGGCGTGCTTGCAGGTACGTTGTTGATCGGCACGTTGGATGAAAACTTGATACGTCTGGTCTTGGGGGTCATCGCCCTGCTGTTCGCCATCTATATGCTGCTCAAGCCAGCCGCCTCACGCCCCATCAGCCGGTGGTGGGCCTTCCCTGCCGGGGCCGGTTGCGGTTTCACCAGTTTCCTGGCCCATGCCGGCGCGCCACCGATCAACCTTTACCTGATTCCGCGCCGGCTACGCAAGGAAACCTTCATCGCTACCTGCGTGGTAACCTTTGCGGCAGTCAACCTGATGAAACTTGGCCCCTATCTGTGGCTTGGCGAAATCAACCTGACCAGCGCCAGTGCCTCGCTATTGCTGGTACCGGTCGCCTGGGCCGGCGTACGCAGCGGTCTCTGGCTACAGCATCGTGTCAATGAGGTACTGTTCTACCGGCTGATCATCGTAGCTATGGTGGTTGTCGGCATCCAACTGATCGTCAAGGCGCTTGGCTAGGATCCAATCATTGAGTCATTTTGCTAAGGAGAGCAATCATATGCCGAAACTGACCTTCATCGTGGCTGGCGACCCTGCCCAGCTGACCGGTAGCCATGTCTACGACGCCCGTGTCACTGCTGCTCTTCGCGAGCAAGGCTGGCAGGTAGAGGTCATCGGCTTGGAGGGGCGTTTTCCCGAACCCGACACTACGGCAACCCAGGCTTTGGAATCGGCACTGGCGGCACAGCCCGAAGGAGCCAGTGTCATCATTGATGGCATGGCCATGGGCGGCTTGCCCGAGGTCGTGGCCAAGCATGCCAAGCGACTCGATCTCACAGCCTTGGTGCATCATCCACTGGCGGACGAAACCGGCCTCGACGACGCACAACGAACCCGCTTCAAGGTCAGCGAGACCCGAGCGCTCGCTGCTGCCAACCGCGTCATTGCCACCAGTCCGTTCACCGCCCACCGGCTGGCCGATTTCGAGGTGTCGGCGGAGCAGGTGGTAGTCGTCGAGCCCGGCGTGGAGCCGGCGCCGCTGGCAGCCTCGGTCGAGCAACCGTCAAGCGGCCACCAACGGCTGCTGTGCGTAGCGACACTAACGCCCCGCAAGGGCCACGATATCCTGGTCGATGCCTTGGCCCAGCTAAGCGAATTCGACTGGCAGTGTGACTGTATTGGTGGGCTCGAACACGACCCTCGCCATGCCGAGGCCGTCGCTGCACGTATTCGCGACAAGGGCCTTGAAGATCGGATTCGACTGGTAGGCGAACGTGCAGCTGACAAGCTGGGTGAGTCCTATGACCAAGCCGACCTCTTCGTGCTGCCCTCGCATTACGAGGGTTATGGCATGGTGATCACCGAAGCCGTGAGCCGCGGGCTGCCAATTATCACGACCACTGGCGGCGCCTTGGCCTACACCTTGCCCCGCGGTGCAGGAATTGGTGTACCACCCGGCGACCCTCAGGCGCTGGCCGACTCGCTGCGTCAATGGTTTACGGACGCCGCCCTGCGTGAGCGCCTGCGCCAGGGTGCCCGACAGGCTCGTTCCTCGCTGCGTTCCTGGTCAGATATCGGCCAAGTCTTCGCCAACGCCCTGAAGAGCCCGCCTCGCCAGCAGCATCACGACTAAGGCCAACAACGCAACGCCGCGTTATTCTTGACGTTTTTATCGTTCTCCGGAGTCGCTCATGCTGGAAGTCATCTGCCTGTCATTCGCCTTCGTGCTCGGCCTGATTGCACGCGCCTGCGGGCTGCCTGCGCTGATCGGCTTCCTGGCAGCAGGCTTTCTAATCAATCCGTTGCAGGACATTCTGCACCTGCCCCATTCGACACCGGAAATCCTCGATCACGTAGCGCACCTCGGTGTGTTGCTGCTGCTGTTCACCGTCGGGCTGAAGCTCAAGCTCAAGAGCTTGGTACAGCCGGAAGTCATCGGTGGCGGCCTGCTGCATTTCGCCGTTACCGTCGGGGTGTTCGCCCCTGGCCTGCATTGGCTTGGTGGCATTGCCTGGTCAAACGCCCTGATTCTGGGTATCGCCCTGGCCTTTTCGAGCACCGTCCTGTCAGCCAAGAGCCTGGAGGCCCGCCGGGAGCTGCGTGCCTTTCATGGCCGGGTAGCGATCGGCATCCTGATCATCCAGGATCTGATTGCCCTCTTTGTTCTGGCCTTCTCGGTCGGTCAGGTGCCTTCGCCCTGGGCGCTGGGCCTGCTTGCCCTGCCACTGCTGCGCCCCGTGATGCACCGCCTGATCGATGCCAGCGGCCATGATGAGCTGCTGATGTTGATGGGCCTGGTCCTGGCCATCGTCGTTGGCGGCGCCGGCTTCTCCGCCCTTGGCCTGTCTGGTGAAGTTGGCGCTCTGGTGCTGGGTGCGCTGGTCTCGAAACATCCGCGTGCTCAGGAGCTGGGCAAGTCCCTGTGGGCACTGAAGGAGCTGTTCCTGGTCGGGTTCTTCCTCAAGATCGGCATGTCCGGCCTGCCCGACTGGCAATCGCTTGGCTTTGCGGTGGCTTTTGTCCTTCTTCTGCCGCTCAAGGGCTTGCTATTCTTCTTCCTGCTTATCCTGTTTCGGCTGCGCTCACGCAATGCCTTCCAGACAGCAGTCAGCCTCACCAGCTACAGCGAGTTCGGCCTGATCGTCGCCGCGGCGCTCGTTCCCGACGCGCTGGTCGGCCTGGCGCTGGCCGTGGCGCTTTCGTTCCTGGTCGCCTCGCCCCTGCAGCGCTATGCTCATGACCTCTACGGGCGCCTGGAGCCTCGTCTGATCCGCTTCGAGACGCATACGTGGCATCCTGATGAGCAGCCGGCCTCGCTGGGCGATGCCCAGGTACTGATCATCGGCATGGGCCGGACCGGTACCTCGACCTATGACCGGCTCAGCGAGGACAACATCCCGATCATTGGCATCGATGCCGACCCCAGCCGGATAACCAGCCACACCGCCGGCGGGCGGCAGGTCGTCTATGCCGACGGCGAAGACATCAGTTTCTGGAACAGTGTCGACCTGAGCCGGGTACAGGCGGTAGTACTGTCGTTACCCGATGCCGAGTCGAAGGTGTTCGCGACACGTCAGTTACGCAGTCATGGCTTTACGGGCGCCATCGTTGCGCATAGCCTTTATGCAGACGAAGCTGAGTTGATCCGTCAGGCGGGTGCCGACCAGACTTACCTGACCATGCATGAAGCGGGTCTTGGCTTGGCCGAGCATGTTCGTCACGGACTCAACCCCACGTGATAAAGTTATTGGTGGTTCGCGCAGGGATGCCGCAACGATGAACCATGGTGAAGAATCGGCAGGAGAGCCGTGTGAAACCTGAAGCCCCACCCTGTCCACGCAGCGGCGAAGGTCACGTACGCCGCGTTGGCGTGGAGATAGAGTTTGCCGCCATTGCGCCCTTGGCTGCTGCCGGGCTGGTGCAAGAGAGCTATGGCGGCAAGATCAGGCAACTCAGCCCTCATCGCATCAAGGTCGTCGATACACGCTGGGGTGACTTCACTATCGAACTTGATGCCAAGTATGCCCACCCGGATTCCAAGTTCATCCAGAAAGCCGAGGCCAAGGGCAGCGACGATGAGCTGTCGCATTTGCGTCTGGAACTGCACAACCGCACACGGGAACTGATTGGTGATGCCGTGGCTGTCGTCGTGCCAACCGAGATAGTCTGTCCACCAATCCCCTGGCTAGCCCTCAACGAGCTGGATCTGCTGTTCGATGCCTTGCGCCAGCACGGTGCCCGAGATACCCGCGATAGCCTGCTATACGGCTTCGGTCTGCATCTCAACCCTGAGGTTCCCGGTACCGACGTGGCCTCGCTTCTGGCCCACCTGCGCGCCTATCTGATTCTGGCTGAGTGGCTGCGTGAGGAGATCGATATCGACATCACGCGGGAAGTGCTGCCGCATGCCAATCCATTCACCAAGGAATACGCACTCAAGGTACTCGACCCCGATTACGCGCCCGACCTGGATACGTTGATCGATGATTACCTCGCCGCCAACCCTACACGCAACCGTGAACTCGACCTATATCCGCTGTTCGCGCACCTGCGTCCTGATCACCCGAGCGAGTACCTGTCCGATGAACTGGTGAAACCGCGTCCGACCTTCCACTACCGTCTGCCCAATGCGCAGCTCTCGCAACCCGACTGGAGTGCGGTCGCCGAGTGGAACCGCTGGGTCGAGGTCGAACGTCTGGCGGCCGACCCCGATCGCCTGGCCGAACGCGGCGACGCCTACCTGGAACACCATCGCCGTTCCTCCGTGACACGCTGGCTGGAACGGCTCAAGGAGTGGATGAAGGATTCATGACACGCCCCCGGATCGGCATCACGACCTCGGACCACAAGAGCCGCCTTGCCTGGCTGTGTGACTGGCTAGCCGTATGGCGGGCTGGTGGCAAGCCTATACGCTTGTCGCCGTCGCGCCCGGTGCCAGAGGGGCTCGACGGGCTGGTTATCGGTGGCGGTGACGACATCGGTGCCCAGCTCTACGGCGGCGAAGTCCAGCTCGATGTGCGGGTCGATCCCAAGCGCGACATTCTCGAGCTCGACCTGCTCGAGCGCTTGCTGCCAAGTAATTGTCCAGTGCTTGGCATCTGTCGCGGCGCGCAGATCATCAACGTGCATTTGGGGGGGTCACTGTACAGCGATATCTACACCACGTTCGACCACATCAGGAAACGTCGCACGGTCCTGCCACGCAAGACGGTCGACGTGGTCGAGGGAAGCTACCTGCATGAGCTTCTCGGCGTTGCCTGGTGCCAGGTGAACAGTCTCCATCACCAAGCTATCGACCGTACCGGCGATACCATCGATATCGTCGCCCGCGACCGCGACGGATTGGTCCAGGGCATTGAAAGCCGCGCCTACCGGTTCCTGATCGGCGTTCAATGGCATCCTGAATTTCTGATTTTCAATCGGCCCCAGCAGCGCCTGATCCGGGCCTTGGTCAGTGCCGCCTGTGAACATGCCGAGCAACGCGCCCAGGCCCACTGACCCTCGGCTACGACCAACGTCTTCTCTTGCTGCGAGGCACTCTCGCCTAGTCTTGGAAGCAGCGAAACGATAACAAGAGAAGACAGCTGCCATGACACTGACCCACTCCTATGCCGCCGTCGATACATTGATCGTGGGTGCCGGCCCCGCCGGCTGCCTACTCGCCAAACGGCTTTCCGAGGACCCGCACCACCGCGTCATGCTGATCGAGGCCGGCGGGCGCGACAATTACCCATGGATCCATATCCCGGTGGGTTACCTCTATTGCATTGGCAATCCGCGTACCGACTGGTGTTTTCGGACCGAGACCGAGGACGGACTCAACGGACGTTCGCTAGGATACCCGCGCGGGCGAGTACTGGGCGGTTGTTCGTCGATCAACGGCATGATCTACATGCGTGGCCAGGCCCGTGACTACGATCAGTGGGCGTCCATGGGCAACCCCGGCTGGGCGTGGGAGGACGTGCTACCGCTGTTTCGCAAGAGCGAAGACCATTATGCTGGCGAGAATGCATTGCATGGCGCCAGCGGCGAATGGCGCGTGGAAGCGCAACGCCACAAGTGGGACATCCTCGAAACGTTCCGCGAGGCCGCCGCCGAGGTCGGCATCCCACCGATAGAGGACTTCAATGGCGGCGACAACGAAGGCAGCAGTTACTTTCAGGTCAACCAGCGCAGCGGCGTGCGCTGGAATGCTGCCAAGGCATTCCTCAAAGGGCTCGAGCGTCGTCCCAACTTCACACTGGTCACCAATGCCGAGGTCGATCGAGTCATCTTCGATACGCATGAAGCGATGCCTAGAGCCTGTGGCGTCCGCGTGTGCCTGAACGGCGCCTGGCAGGAGATTCGTGCCCGCGAGGTCATCCTGAGCGCCGGCGCCATCGGCTCTCCATCGATCCTGCAGCGTTCCGGCATTGGGCCTCGCCCACTGCTCTCTCAACTCGGCATTCCCGTGGTGCATGAGTCTCCCGGTGTCGGTGAAAACCTGCAGGACCACTTGCAGCTACGCATGATCTATCGAGTCGTGGGCGCCAAGACCCTCAACGAGATTGCCGGGACCTGGTTCGGCAAGGCCAGCATGGCCTGGCAGTACCTGCTGTCACGCAGCGGGCCGATGACTATGGCACCCAGCCAGCTGGGGGTATTTGCACGTTCCACGCCGGACCAGCCCAGCGCCAATCTCCAGTACCACGTACAACCACTATCGCTACCGGCCTTCGGCGAACCGCTGCATCCCTATCCGGCCTTTACCGCCTCGGTGTGCAACCTGCGCCCCGCCAGCCGGGGCCGGGTAGCCATTCGCGCCGCTACCCCCTCCACACCGCCACTCATCCAGCCCAACTACCTGAGCGAAGAAGCGGACCGGCGTGTCGCCGTGGATGCCATTCGCCTGACCCGGAGTATCGCTGCAGCCCCGGCGCTGTCGCGCTATCGTCCGGAAGAGATCAAGCCCGGGGCCGAGTTGCAAAGCGACGAGGACCTGATGCGCGCCGCCGGTGACATCGGCACGACAATCTTCCACCCGGTAGGTACCTGCAAGATGGGACAGGACGAAAACGCCGTCGTCGACCCGCGCCTGAGAGTTCACGGCGTGGCAGGATTACGCGTAGTCGATGCGTCGATCATGCCGACCATCACGTCGGGAAATACCTGCTCGCCGACGTTGATGATCGCCGAGAAAGCCGCCGCCATGATCCTCGAGGAGCAACAATGGAGGGCCATCGGCGACACCACACCGGCGCGTACCAATTCGGAGGCCGTCAATCCCTGACGTCGTGGGCCCGGTATAAGAAGAAAGCGTGGCGTTGGGGCAACGCATCATCATTTTCTCAACTATCCTCCTAGGGTGCCCCTATCGGCAGGACCGGCCAGGAGATAGCGATGCCCTTGGAACTCTTTCTCAACGCCACGTCCCCCTATGCACGCATCGTACGTGTGTGCGCCCTGGAGAAAGGGCTCGAAGACAGGCTGATCTTGAATTGGGTCGACCCTTGGGCGGATGATGCAGAACTCATCGAGGTCAACCCCAGCGCCAAGGTGCCGGCGCTCTGCTGTGAAGACCGCACCTCGATCACCGAAACGCTGCCCATCCTCTACTATCTCGACAGCCTGACGGAAAAACCGATCCTGCTACCCCGGGAGTCGCTGGCAGCGGTCCTGCATGGCGTCGGCCTCGGCATGGGCCTGGTGGATGCCGGTTTCCAGACAGTCATTGCCCGCAAGTATGCCGGTCGCACAGATGCCGACCGCAGCCATCTCGGCAAGCGCCGTCTAGCCGCCATCGAAAGGATTCTCAGCCGTCTCGAGGCCGAGACCGTATCGCGGAACAGTTACAATGGCGATACCCAACTGACTCTGGACGATATCGTTATTGGCGTCGCCCTCGACTACCTGCGCTTTCGTCTGCCGGAAGTCGAATGGCCGCTGCGTTTTCCGGCCCTGGCCGCCTGGGAAGATACTCGCCTGACGCGGCGCAGCTTTCACGACACGCGTTTCACTAGCTGAGTCGGCACAGACTCCCTTCGAACACGACAACGCCGGCCCATGGCCGGCGTTGTACTGGCTGTGCGAATAGAAGATTAGCTTTCCAGCTTGGCGTCTAGCGTAATCTCGGCCTTGAACAGTTTGGAAACCGGGCAACCTTCCTTGGCCTTGTTGGCCGCTTCCTCGAACCTGGCCTGGTCGGCTCCGGGCACTCGCGCCCGTGTTTCGAGATGAATGGCGCTGATAGTGAAGCCACTGTCATCCTGTTCCAACGTCACCGTGGCCTCGGTCTTTATGCTTTCCGGCTCGAGTTCGTCCTGGCCGAGAATCATCGACAAGGCCATCGAGAAGCAGCTGGCATGCGCGGCCCCAATCAGTTCTTCCGGGTTGGTTCCCGCCTGTCCCTCGAAACGGGTATTGAAGCCGTAAGGATTCTGCTTGAGAGCACCACTTTCGGTGGAAACCGTCCCCTTGCCTTCTTTCAGGCTACCTTGCCATTCTGCGGAGCCCTTTTTCTTGATGCTCATACTGCCCTCCTATGGGTGAACCGATGAGAATGCGCGGCCACACGTGAAAAGTATCTGCGCTCGCTGATTTTCAGATAGCGTTTAGCGGCCTGCCGCCCTACACACTGTAGACGATGGCAGCGTTCTGACCATGCTCATGCCCGTGACAGGTCCTCTTCAGGAGCGCTTCAAGTCATCCAGACGTGCGGCCAGCGACTCGATGCCCAGCTTGCGCATCAGCGCGACATTGCGCTCGGGAATACGCTCGGGGCGGGGAAAGTGGGCCAAGGCACGCTCGATGCTCGCTTCGCGAAGGATGTGCAGCATCGGCCAGGGCGAACGATTAGTGTAATTTGCCGGATCGTCCGGGGCGGTCCCGCCGAAGACATAATCGGGATGAAAGCTCGCCAGTTGATACGTCCCTTCATAACCCTGCTGCTCGAGCAGGGTCTCACCCAGATCAAGACAATCGAGATAGTGCGCGAAATCTTCAGCGCCAGCGATCAGGACCAGCAGTGTGGTTTCGGTTTGCGGCGAGGCATCAAGGTGGCGGCACTCCTCGATCAAGGTCAATAGCAGATGCTCAACGTCGGAAGCGTCTACCGGAACATAACGTATGCTGTCGCGCTCGGTTTCCCGCCGGGCAAACGGGCATACATCGAGTGCCACCACGAAACGCTCGACCCAGGCTTGGGACTGGCGCAACGGCTCGAGCGAGGAATTCATAACAAGCTCTCTAGGGATATGGGTTGGCAGTATACACCGCCAGGGACTGGCATTTTCCCGATCAGTTCACCAAGGTTCATGAAAACTGCCGCACAGGAGAGAGACATGCCCCAACATTCCCGACCCCACGTTGCCCTGGCTGCCGACGGTGACCTGGCCGCCCTCGACCTGCCGGCCATTGGCCAGGGCACCTGGTACATGGGCGAGGGCCTTGCCCCACGCCGAGATGAAGTGCGCGCCCTGCAGCAGGGCTTGGCGCTGGGCATGACGCTGATCGATACGGCGGAGATGTATGCCGACGGCGGTGCCGAGGAAGTCGTCGGTGAAGCCATTCGCGATCGTCGCGACCAAGCCTTCGTGGTATCGAAGGTATACCCCTGGAACGCCGGTCGCGACAGCGCCATTGCAGCATGCGAAAGTAGCCTGGCACGCCTGGGCACCGATTATCTCGATCTCTACCTGTTGCACTGGCCGGGCAGTATCCCCCTTGAAGAGACTTGGGAGGCTTTCGAACGGCTTCGCGAGCAGGGCAAGATCCTGCGCTTCGGAGTGTCGAACTTCGATATCGATGACATGCAGCAGCTCTACGCCCTGCCCGATGGGCCGCGTTGCGCCGTCAATCAAGTCCTGTATCACCTGGGCTCGCGCGGTATCGAACACAGCCTGTTGCCTTGGCAGCGCCGCCATGGGCTGCCGACCATGGCCTATAGCCCGATTGCCCAAGGTGGACGGCTGCGCCAGCGGCTACTCGACAACGATGCAGTCCGTACCGTCGCGAAGGCTCACGCTGCCACGCCGGCCCAGGTGCTGCTGGCCTGGGCAATCCGCCCAGTAGACGGCAAGCATGACGTCATCGCCATTCCCAAGGCCGTGCAACCTGCCCATGTCGAGGCCAACGCAGCCGCCATGGAGCTGCGCCTGAGCGAAGATGACCTGGCCACGCTGGACAGGGAGTTCCCGGTCCCGGATCGCAAGCCGCCACTCGACATCATTTGAAGGTTCAGGCCCTCTCATCGAGCCCCAAGGTGTCCTGACTGCTGGCATCCCGGAAGCGGCGTCCGCGCCGTGATGCCAGCCGATCCGCCAGCCTGGTCGGCTCCGGCAGCTTGGTACGACCGAGGCAGGCGATCACCCAATCGAGCGCCGTGACCTGGCTGATGCGATGGCCGGGCGAGACAATGACCGGCTTGACACCTTGGCGACTGCGCAACATGGCCCCGATCACCACTCGCCCCTCCTCATTCTGCTGCGCATCGTCGGGGTCTTCCTTGCGCCGTCGATCGGTCAGCCAGGTCCACTCACCACGCTCCTCCGGCACCTCACCGTGACGTCCACATAGACGCTTCTTGGCGATGCCGATAGTGGGCAGATCCAGCCACAGGCCAAGGTGCGAGGCCACCCCCAGCCGCCTCGGATGGGCAATACCCTGGCCATCGACCATGACCAGATCGGGGCGGCGGGAGAGCCGCTCGAAGGCACCCAGCGCAGCAGGGATTTCGCGAAACGACAGCAGTCCGGGGATGTAGGGCATCCGAGTGGGCTCGCGGTGGACGATCTCCTCGATCGGCACCAGATCCGGCCATGCCAGGAGCACCACGGCGGCACGCGTCGTTTCGCCCTCGTCCTCGAAACCGATATCGACACCGGCAAGAACGCTGACCTCGCCCAACCGGTCGCGGCGTTCGACGCGTGGCGCCAGGCTACGTTGCAGTGCGATGGCATCTTCGGGCGATAGCGTCCAATCGTGGAGAGTATCTGGCATAAGGGCATTATCCTGAGCGGTGTGACACTGCCCCCCAGCCTAGCCTATTCGCCTAGCCAATCCTCAGTCGCAGAATCCCCAGCCTTCGAGAAGGGTGCGCAGTTTCTCGACACGCGCCCGATTCTTGCCCATGTCGCTCATGCCCAACCGCGAAGCGCTGCGTACATGGCAAACCTTCTCTTCCTCACTCCAGAATAACTCCAGGTCATCGACGAACCCCAGCCAGGCCGAATGGCATTCGGCGTGCAGGTAGGTATCGGTCTGTGTGATGACCTCGGCTTCCTCGCAGGCGTGCAGGGCACTGGCCAGGCGAGCCAGGATCTCCTTGCCGCCGTCCATGTTGGGTGACGAGAACGGTGCGACATAGTGCGCCTCATCCTCGGCCTGGCTACAGACACAATTATGGGTTGTCGGGCAAATCGCCAGCCTGCCCTGGCTGACGCCAAGGTTGATGGGGCGCTTGCTGGTCATCGGATTAGTCAACATGGGCCGGTTCCTCGCCGTGTCTCCGCTTGGACTTGTTGTCGGATCTTTATCCAGTCAAGTCTGTCAGGAGGAAAGCTGCAAGCCCCACTTGCCCCTACCGAGCACTTCGCTGTCAGCGAATGTCATGTCTCGGTGCACAGAAGAGCAACCTCGCTCTCGGCCACCCCTGTCGCCCTGTTACACTGCTCGCATCAAGGCGGGAGCATAACGTGAAGCTGATCCATACCTCCGACTGGCATTTGGGCCAGACTTTTCACGGCCAGGAGCGCCATTACGAACACCAGCGCTTTCTCGACTGGCTGCTGGACACCCTAGAAGCACGCCGCCCCGATGCCCTACTGGTAGCCGGGGATATCTTCGACGTGGTCAATCCCTCGCTGCGCGCCCAAGAGCAGCTCTACGACTTCATCGTCGCCGTCCATGAGCGATTGCCGCGCCTGACGCTGGTAATGATTGCCGGCAACCACGACAGCGGCGCGCGCATCGAATTACCGGCAGCCTTGCTCAAGCGCCTGCGTGCCCATGCACTGGGCCGCGTAGTGTGGCTCGATGATGGCCGCCTGGACGCCCATCGCCTGCTGGTCCCGTTGGAAGATGATGATGGCGAGGTACGCGCCTGGTGTCTCGCCCTGCCTTTCCTGCGCCCTGCGGAAGTTACCGGCGGCGAAGTCGGCGACGACTACGTGGCGGGCATCACCCGGGTTCACCAGCAATTGATCGAGGCAGCACAGGCACGCCGTGCGCCGGGCCAGGCGCTAGTGGCCATGAGCCACGCCCACCTGCGCGGTGCCGCCGTTTCCGAAGACAGCGAACGCCCGATCGTGATCGGTGGCGAGGAATCGCTGTCGGCCAACCTGTTCCCCGAGTGCATCGCCTATGTGGCCTTGGGCCACCTGCACAAGCCCCAGCAGGTCGGCGAGGCTCGCATCCGCTACAGCGGCACCCCGCTGCCCATGGATTTTTCCGAGGCGCATTATCCGCACCAGATCGTCGAGGTCACACTCGCTGGCGAAACGCTTGGAGGCGTCGAGATCATATCCGTGCCACGTGCCGTCGACATGCTACGCGTGGGTCCGGCCCCGCTCGATGACGTGGTCAGTGAACTCGAAGCGCTGGAAAGCGATACCCGCCTGCCCCGCTCACGCTGGCCATGGCTGGAAGTGCGTGTACAACTCGATGCGCCGCGAGTCGACCTGCGCGCCGTCATCGAGCGCGCCCTGAACGGTCAGGCAGTGCGCCTGGTACGCATCCAGTCGCTGTACGCTCAACGCGAAGGCGACCTTTCACCGGGCCAGCAGCGCCTTGAAAGCCTTGGCCCCCAGGCGCTGTTCGAACGTGCCTGGCAGGACAGCTACGGAAGCCTGCCGGACGAGCCGACCCGCCAGGACTTCGCCAACCTGCTGCAGTCGGTCATCGATAGCGATGCGGAGAGTGAGCACGAATGAAGATCCTCGCCATTCGCTTGAAGAACCTTGCCTCGCTGGCCGGCGAGCACACACTGGATTTTTCGCAAGGCCCCTTGCAAGAGAGCGGACTGTTCGCCATTACCGGCCCGACCGGGGCCGGCAAGAGTACGCTGCTCGACGCCCTGTGCCTGGCACTGTTCGGTAACACACCACGCCTGCGCAGTGCCCCGGCACGCGACTCACAGACCCCCGACGTCGAGGGAGAACAACTGGTCACCGCCGACCCACGCACCCTGCTGCGCCGTGGCACGGCATCGGGTTTCGCCGAGGTGGATTTCGTCGGCCGCGACGGTAGCCACTATCGCGCCCGCTGGTCGGTACGTCGCGCCCGGAACCGCCCGGAAGGCCGACTGCAAGCCTCGGAACAGGCACTGATTGCCCTTCCCGACGAGCGGGTCCTCGCCAGCCAGAAACGCGAATTCGATCGCCTGCTGCCCGACAAGCTGGGGCTGACCTTCGAGCAGTTCACCCGCGCAGTGCTACTCGCGCAAAGCGAGTTCAGCGCCTTTCTCAAGGCCGATGACAATGCTCGCAGCGAGCTGCTGGAGAAACTGACCGATACCGGCCTCTATTCGCGCATCTCAGTGGCTGCCTACCAGCGTACCCGGCAGGCCAGCGACGAGATCAAGCGTCTCGAGTCACGCCTGGAAGGCGAATTGCCAGCCAGCGCCGAACAGCGCAAGGCCATGGAAGCCGATGCCGAGCAGGCGGAACAGGCCTGGCAAACCGTTCAGGCCCGTGCCGATGCACTCAAGGCGCGCCGTGCTTGGCTCGAGCAGGAATACCAGTTGCGCGAAAGCTGGCAGCAGGCCGTAACCGCCCGTCAGCAAGCCGAGAAGGCACATGCCGCCCTGGCCGATCAGCGCACCCGACTCACTCAACTCGATGCCCTGGCTCCGCAGGCACATCGATTCCTGCGCCAGCGTGAGCTCAAGCGTGACCTCGCCGACCTGCTCGATCAGCAGGAAAATACGCGCCGTGCACTTGACCAAGCCGAACGTCAGCAGCGGGACGGCCAGCTCGACTTCGACGCTGCCCAACGCCGGGCCAGCCAAGCTTATGAGGCACGCCAACAGGCACAGCCGCTGCTCGACGAAGCCAGCCGCCACGCCCAGCGTCTGGACGATCTCACCCGGGACATCGACGCCCAGCAGCGTGAGCGTCAACAACTTGCGCACAACCTCACAAATACGCAGCAGGCCTTGTCAGCCAAACGCGACGAACACAGCCACTCCCAGGCAGAGCTGCAACAGCTGGAGGGGCGCCTTGGCGAGCACGGCTCACCGGCGCACCACCGGCAAGCGCTACAACAGGCGGAAGACCAGGCACGCCAACGGCTCATGGCACTGGAAGAGGCCCGCCACGCCTGGCAGCATTGGCAGCGGCTAACGCAGCAGCAAAGCGCGCTGGAAACCCAGCAACAGCAGGATCGTCAGGCGCAGGAAAAGACCACTGCAGAGGGCCGCGACGCCAGGCTACGCCTCGAGCAAGCGGAGCAACAGGCGCAACGAGTGCGAGAGAGCATCGAACGCCTGCGTGCCGTACGCAGCGAAAGTGTCGAGAAGCTGCGCGCCCAACTGCAGGCAGACGCGCCTTGCCCGGTGTGCGGCAGTCTCGAGCACCCCTACCGCCACCAGCCACCCGCCTCGCCAGCCCAGGAAATGCTCGAGCAGACCGAGCGTGAAGAAGAGCGCCAGTTGAGCGAGGCCACCGAGCGACTCGAGGCGGCTCGCGAACTCCATCAGGCACTGACGGCACGTTACCGAACCCTGCAGGCGCAGCTGACCCAGCGACAAGAACCGCTGGACGAGGCCACCCGTGCCACTGCGGAGGCGTATCAAACACTCGATGCCCTGGCGACAGGCCGTGAACTGCTGGCTCAGGACGAAGCACAGCGCGGTGACTGGCTAGAAGCCCAGCTCTCGTCCGCTCGTCATCAACGCGACGATCGGCAGCAAGCCCTGCACCAGTTCGATCAGGATCAGCAGCGCCTGGCGCCACTGCGCGAAACGCTGACGGGCCTTACCGTCGAGATTGGCAGGCTCGATAGCCAGGCCCAGCAGCAGCAGCAGCGGCTTGAGCAGATCGATGCCAGCCTCACGCCCAGAATCGCCGAGCTGGACACACTGCGCCAAACGCTGACACAGCAGCTCGGCGAATATGCCAATGTGGCGCAGTGGCGTAACGCGCTGGAACGAGACGTCACTGATGCAGATAAGCGCTTGAACAATGCACGAACCACGCTGGATGCTGCCCGTCAGGCGCACCAGCGCCTTAGCCTGCAACTCGAACACAGCGCCACACAAGAGGCTACCGCTCGACGCGAGATGGAGACGTTGGAGAGTGAGCTGCAAGCATGGCGTGAAGCGCACCCGACAATCAGCGACACGACACTGGAACAGCTACTCGGCATGGATGACGCCGCGCAGTCCGAACTGCGCGCCCGGCTACAGCAGGCCGACCAGTCGCTTCGCGATAGCCAGTTGCGAGCTCAGGAGCGCTTTACGACACTGAAGGAACATCGCCACGGCCAGCTTGATCCTGCCCTGTGCGACGATCCCGAGGCGTGCGTTTCCCATATCGAGGCTTTGGCGACGACACTGCAACGAGAAGAGGTCGAGCTTGCGCCCCGCCAGCAGCAGGCTCAGCAGCAACGCGACGATACACTGCACCTGTTGCGTGACGACGACCGCCGTCGCCGAGCCATGCGTGCGCTGCAGACAGAACTCGACGCGGCGCGCGCTGAGCAGCGTCGCTGGGGCAGGCTCTCCTCGCTGATCGGCTCTGCCGATGGCAAGGCATTCCGGCGCATCGCCCAGGCCTACAATCTCGAGCGCCTGCTGGAGCATGCCAACACCCACCTTACCGGGCTGTCACGACGCTACCGCCTGGTACGCGGCGGCAGCCCCCTCGGGCTATTGATCATTGATACCGACATGGGCGACGAGCAACGCTCCGTGCATTCGCTTTCCGGTGGCGAGACATTTCTGGTATCTCTGGCCCTGGCGCTGGGCCTGGCCTCGATGGCCTCGGGCCGATTGAAAATCGAGTCGCTATTCATCGACGAGGGTTTCGGCAGCCTCGACCCGCAATCGCTGGCGCTGGCCATGGAGGCGCTGGATGGCCTGCAAGCGCAGGGCCGTAAGGTGGGAGTGATCTCTCATGTCCAGGAAATGCATGAACGCATCCCGGTGCGTATTTGCGTGGAGCCGGCCGGCAACGGCGCCAGCCGGCTCGTTATTGCTCAAGGGCAGGCATGACGGGAAAGCGCTTACTCTTGCATGCGACGGGTGATGGTTGCCACATGCTCACCCTGGAAGCGAGCAATGGTCAGCTCGTTCTCGCTAGGCTGGCGGCTACCGTCCCCACCGGCAATGGTCGTCGCCCCGTATGGGGTGCCGCCGGACACTTCGTTGAGCTCGGTCAGTGCCGCGCATGAGTAGGGAACACCGACCACCACCATGCCCATGTGGAACAGCATGGTATGAATCGAGGTCAGCGTGGTTTCCTGGCCGCCATGCTGACTGGCAGTGGAGGTAAAGGCGCTTCCCACCTTACCGATCAGCTTGCCCTGCGCCCAGATGCCACCGGTCTTGTCCCAGAAGTTGCGCATCTGCGAGGTCATGTTGCCGTAGCGGGTCGGTGTGCCGATGATGATGGCGTCGTAGTTCACCAGTTCGTTGGGATCGTCGATCAGCGGTGCGTCCTGATCCATCTTGTAACCGGAGTTCTGAGCCACGTCGTCAGGGACCAGTTCAGCGACCCGACGAATATCCACCTCGGTTCCTGCCACGCTGCGTGCGCCTTCCGCGACCGCCTTGGCCATGGTCTCGATATGGCCGTAGCTCGAGTAATAGACAATCAACACTCTGCTCATCGCTGTTCTCCTGTGTGCATGGATGAAGCCCTCTCAACCATGGTCTACAAGCCTGCTGGCGTCAAAACGCTCCCGGCGCCGGCGAACGGCATGCTAGGCTGGCGTGACGCTTTCGAACCAGGAATGATCACCATGGGCTCCGCACCGTTGCTGCTCGAGACACTGATCGGTCACGCCAGTGTGTCACGCGACTCCAACCTCGACCTGATCCGCTTCATCGAGGGCTATCTCGACGATTTCGGCGTGCACTACGAACGCATCGAGAACGACGACGGCAGCAAGGCCAACCTGCTGGCGCGCATCGGCCCCGACGTCGCCGGTGGCGTCGTGCTCTCGGGGCACACCGACGTGGTGCCCGTCGATGGACAGCCCTGGACCAGCGATCCCTTCTCTCTCACTGACCGTGGCGATGGGCGGCTCTACGGCCGTGGCAGCTGCGACATGAAGGGCTTCATTGCCTGCGCCCTGGCCCTGGTGCCGGCGTGGGTAGAGCAACCGCTCGAGCGGCCCATCTACCTGGCATTCTCCTACGATGAAGAAGTCGGCTGCCTGGGCGCGCCGCGCATGATCGAGCGCCTGATGGCCGGGCATCCCCGCCCTGCCGCCGTGATCGTCGGCGAACCCACGCTGATGGCCCCAGTAGTCGCTCAGAAAGGCATCACCAACCTGCGCACTACCGTGACGGGTTGCGAGGCCCACAGCAGTCAGGTCAACCAGGGGGTATCGGCCATCCATATCGCGGCGCGCCTGGTCACGCGCATCGAGGACATCATGGCCGAGCTGCGTGACGAGGGACGGGTCGACGATGCCTTTAATGTCGGCCATTCCAGCTTGCATGTCGGCAAGATTCAGGGTGGCACGGCGATCAATATCATGGCTCGCGAATGCCGCTTCGATTGGGAGATTCGCCATCTTCCCCAGGATGGTTTCGATGAGGTCTTCCGCCGCTTCGAGACCTTCTCGCATACACTGGAGAGCGAGCTCCAGCATCGCTCGCCTCGGGTGTCCATCCGAACCGAGCCCTTGACCGAGACCGTCCCGGGCCTGGCCGATCGTGACAACGCCGAAGCCTTGGCCCTGTGCCATGCCTTGCTCGGCGAACGCGACAGCGAAGCGGTGGCCTATGCCACCGAAGCCGGTCAGTTCCAACGGGCCGGCCTGGCGACGGTCATCTGCGGTCCCGGCAGTATCGCCCAGGCCCATCAACCGGACGAATATATCGAGATTTCCCAGCTCGATGCCTGCATGGCATTCATGCAGCGCCTGGGTAAACACCTCTGCCGGGATTGATACAGCTTCTTGCCCCAATAGGGATAGTTAACCAAGAGTCACGTTGCCGAAATGTTCAACATATGGCAGCTTGATGCCAAACCTAGTTGGACATCAGTTACGTGAAGGAAAAGAAACGCAAGACAGCCTCCCGTCCCAGTGTCGCCGAGGCACTCGCCGAAGCGATCTTCTCAGGGCACTACCAGCCGGGCGATTTCGTACCCAAGGAACTCGCCCTCTGCGAGCAGTTCGCTATCAACCGTTCCGCCGTACGCAGCGACCTGCGCCAACTGGTGGACGTCGGCATCATCGAGCGTATCTCGGGCCACGGTTCGAAGGTGCGCGAGCATGCCGAGTGGAACATCCTCGACCCGCTGGTCACCGAGTGGATGACCCGTTATGCCTCGCCCAATCCGCAGTTGCAGCGCGAGATCCTGGCCTTCCGACTCGACGTGGAGCCCTATGTCGCAATGACCGCCGCCCAGCGCGCTACCGCCAAGGATCTGGTCGCCATCGAAGAAGCCTTCGAAGGCATGGGCCAGCACCTGCGTACTCCGCAGACTTCCGACGACCCCAACGCCAAGGCCAGACTGCATAGCGATTTTGACGTCGCCTTCCATGTCGCCATCTTCAAGGCGACGCACAACATCGTCTGGGCGCAGCTATCGCATATCCTGCGCCCTTCTATCTACCTGTTAGTATCGATGTCGAACGTGAGTGAATCCGATGACCCCGCAGAAAGTCTCGAGCGTCACCGTTGCCTGATGGAAAGTATCCGCGCCCGTCAGCCCCGCGAAGCCTTTCTTGCCGCTCAGCACGTGCTCGGCGGTACAGCACGGGCGCTAGGCATAGAGCCCGGGGAAAGCGCTTTAGGCCGCGAATTCGATGGGACAAAGCCAGCCAGGGATGCCGCGACCTGATCCCGGCGGTTCTGCCACACGAAAAAACGCGCCTCGGGCAATCCCGAGGCGCGTTTTGCTGACCAGTCTGACTCGTGGGCTCAGTGATTGTCCCGTGGGGGTGTGCGCCGCGCCACATCCCGATATTTAGTCGCCGGCTCGAGTGTCATGCCACGGTCGTGCTGTTCGACCATGCCGCGCTGGATCTCCTGCCACGGGGTCTGGTGTGGCGGATAAATATAGCCACCCCGCGATGCCAGACGCTCGCGGCGCTGCGCCAGATCCTCATCGGATACCAGCAGGTTGGCCTCGCCCTTGCGCAGGTCGATGCGAATACGATCCCCCGTTTCGAGAAGCGCTAGCCCCCCTCCGACCGCTGCTTCAGGCGCGGCATTGAGAATCGACGGCGAGCCCGAGGTCCCCGACTGACGGCCATCGCCCAGGCAGGGCAACGACTCGATACCGCGCTTGATCAAGGCCTCGGGCGGCTGCATGTTGACCACCTCGGCCCCACCGGGATGGCCCACCGGCCCTGCGCCACGCATCACCAGGACCGTGTTCTCATCGATTTCCAGATCGGGATCGTCGATCCGCGCATGGTAATCCTCGGAGCCGTCGAACACCGCCACGCGACCTTCAAAGGCATCCGGATCGTCGGGACGGCTCAGGAAGCGCTGACGGAATTCGTCCGATATCACGCTGGTCTTCATCAGCGCGGAGTCGAACAAGTTGCCCTTGAGGTTGATGAATCCGGCATGCTCGACCAGCGGCTTGTCGTAGCGACGGATGACGTCTTCGTCCAATGTTTCCCGGCCTTCGACATTCTCTGCCAGTGTCCGCCCGTTGACCGTGCGCGCTTCGCCATGCAACTTGCCGACTTTCAACAGCTCGTTAAGCACCGCCGGCACCCCGCCGGCACGATAGAACTCCTCACACAAGTAGACACCGGCGGGCATGACATTGCTCAGCAACGAAATCTGGTGCCCCAGTTGTTGCCAGTCGTCATTGGTGATCTCGATCCCGGCGTGGCGGGCAATGGCAATGATATGGATAGGCGCATTGCTCGATCCCCCCAGCGCCGAACAGGCGACGATGGCGTTCTCGAAGGCCTCGCGAGTGAGGATATCCAGCGGGCGTATATCTTCCCAGACCATATCGACGATGCGCTTGCCGGTATCATAGGCGACGATGGAGCGCTCCTTGTACGGCGCCGGGATGATCGCCGAGCCGGGCAAGCTCATGCCCAGGCATTCCGCCATGGAGTTCATGGTCGAGGCGGTGCCCATGGTATTGCAGTGCCCGACGGACGGTGCCGAATCGGTGGCTCGGGAGAGGAACTCTTCGTAATCAATGTCCCCTGCCGCCAGGCGCTTGCGCAGCTCCCAAATGATGGTGCCCGAGCCGACACGCTCGTTGCTGCCACGCCAGCCATTGAGCATGGGACCACCGGAAAGCACGATGGCGGGGATATTGACGGTGGCCGCCGCCATCAGACAGGCGGGTGTGGTCTTGTCACAACCGGTAGTCAGTACCACGCCATCCAGTGGGTAGCCATGCAGCACCTCGACCAGGCCCAGGTAGGCCAGGTTGCGATCCAGCGCTGCCGTCGGGCGACGCACGTTCTCATGGATCGGGTGCATGGGGAACTCGAACGGCACCCCACCCGCCGCCCGAATACCATCCTTGACGCGCTTGACCAGCTCGATGTGATGACGGTTGCACGGTGTAAGGTCGGAACCAGACTGAGCGATGCCGATAATCGGCTTGCCGCTGCGCAATTCTTCCAGCGTCACCCCATAGTTCATGTAGCGCTCGATACAGATTGCCGTAGTCCCGGGGTGCTCGGGATTGTCGAACCACCAGCGCGAGCGGAGCTGGCTGGGCGTAATCTTTTGGTCGCTCATGGTCTGACGCCTTTAACTAATGAATCCGTGAACAATCGAAACACTACCGGTGGCCAGCCTAAACGCCCAACCACCTTCTTCGGGAGAGTAGCCTATCCCGCAAACCCTGTATGTTGAACAAATGGATTATATGTCCAACATAATGAATCAACTATCACTCATAGGTCATGGCTTCCAGCTCCCTTCCCCTGGTCTCCTTGACGAACTTGACGACGAAGAAGATCGAAACCGCTGCGCAAAGGGCATAAAAGCCATAGGCTCCAGCCAGACCAACCGACGCCAACAGGATCGGGAAAGTCATGGTGATCGAGAAATTGGCCAGCCACTGGAAGAGCCCTGAAATCGCCAAGCCTGAGCCACGCATCTGATTGGGAAACATCTCTCCCAGCATGACCCACATGACTGGCCCCCAGGAGACATTGAAGAACAGCACGTAGGCGTTGGCCGACAGCAGCGCGATAACACCCATATCATCTGTCAGCGACAACGAGCCATTGATTATGCTGGCCGTGGAGAAGACATAGGACAGTATGCCCAGAGTGACCGCCATACCTACCGAACCACCCCATAACAGCGGCTTGCGGCCGATACTGTCGATCAGCGAAATGGCGATTAGACAGGCTCCGATGCTTACCGCCCCGCTGATTACGTTGATCAAAAGCGCATCATTCTCGGAAAAGCCAACCGATTGCCACAACACCGCACCGTAGTAGAACACCACGTTGATGCCGACCAGTTGCTGAAAAACCGCCAGACCGATGCCGACCCAAACGATACTATGGACCTTGCCAGTTGCACGATTGATCACATCGGAGAGCCGCGGCTTATGGCTGCTGGAAAGGGTTTCCTTAATCTCCATGACTTTTGCTTGCAGCTCGCTCTCGGCGTAAGCCAGTGCTAGCACCTTTCTGGCCTTGTCCTCCTTGCCTGCACTGATCAGGTAGCGTGGGCTTTCAGGAATGAATAACAAGGCTGATAGAAAGAACGCCGCCGGCAGAATCTCGATCCAGAACATCCAGCGCCAGGCGGCAAAATCAAGCCATAAAGCCGAAACGGACGAGCCAGCGATCTGTGCCAGCAAATAATTACTCAGGAAGGACACGAACAGTCCGGAGATGATGGCTACTTGCTGAATCGTTGCCAAACGCCCCCGCACGCGTGACGGCGCGATCTCGCTGATGTACGCAGGCGTCATGACACTTGCCGCACCTACAGCGATCCCACCGAGGATGCGATAGATGACGAACTCCAGCGACGAAGCAGCAATACCGGAGCCCCAGGCGCTGATCAGGAAGAACGCGGCAGCGACCAGCAGAATGGTACGTCGGCCATAAAGATCCGCCAAGCGGCCGGCGAAGAAAGCCCCGACTGCGCACCCCAGTAACATCGAGGCAACATTGAATCCCGTACCGACGCTGTCGGAATCGAACGCCGACTGCAAGCCATCAACGGTGCCATTGATGACCCCGCTATCGAAGCCAAACAAGAAACCGCCGATCGCAGCGATACAACATATGATGAAGATATAGACTGGTTGTCTTTTGCTTGTTGCTGGCATGCCTTGTTCCTTTATTTGTGTATTGTTATTGCCGTCTGGTTTGAAAGAAAGCAGCTACTTCAGCAGACCCAGTCGTAATCTGCAGGACTGGGATAATCGCCGCTTGCACGGTGACTCCGCCTGGGATGAACCCGTTCTGGCCAATTTTTGAAGCGCACGCCGGCATCCCAGGGGCTACCGTTAGACAGCCACTCCAAGTCACCAACAAGATGTTTGCCTGTCATGCGATTCATGCTCTCGGCGGCGGTGCCTCGATGCGCATCCCGTCGTTATCGAAGCAATGCAGCGCGTCGGCCCGCGGCGTCAGCCACAGCGACTCGCCGGGCTTCGTCGGGTCATCGCCCGGCAAGCGCACGATGAGATCGCCCAAAACCTCGCCAGCGACATAGGCGAAGGTGTCGGCGCCAAGCTTCTCGATCACTCGCACGCGACCGCGCCAAGCGCCCTGCTCGCGGCTGACATCGATATGCTCGGGCCTTATTCCCAGCGTGTGCGCGCCATACGCTTGCGCAGTCTCGCCCTCGATCAGGTTCATGCGCGGCGAGCCGATGAATCCGGCCACGAACCGCGTCGAGGGGCGCGTGTAGAGTTCCATCGGGCTCCCCGCCTGTTCGATGCGTCCACCATTCATGACCACGATCCGATCGGCCAGGGTCATTGCTTCGACCTGATCGTGGGTCACGTAGACCATCGTCGCGCCGAGCCGCTGGTGGAGTTCGGCCAGCTCAACACGCATGCGATTGCGAAGCGCTGCATCCAGGTTGGAGAGCGGCTCGTCGAACAGGAATACTCCTGGGTTGCGTACGATGGCCCGGCCGATCGCCACGCGCTGGCGCTGCCCGCCGGAGAGTGCTGCCGGTTTGCGATCGAGATAATCCTCGAGATTGAGTAACCGAGCCGCCTCGGCGACCTTGGCCTTGCGCTCCTCGGCGGGCACCTTGGCCAGGCGCATGCCGAAGTCGATGTTGCGGGCCACGCTCATGTGGGGATAGAGCGCATATGACTGGAAGACCATCGCCACGTTGCGCTCGGAGGGTTCCTCCTGGGTCACGTCGCGCCCATCGATCGACACCGAACCTTCGCTGGCGGTCTCGAGCCCGGCGATGATGCGCAGCAGCGTGGACTTGCCACATCCCGAGGGCCCCACCAGTACGGTGAAGCTGCCGTCATCGATCGCCAGGTGCATATCGGGAATCACATCCGCACCGCCCTTGAAGCGTTTGCGGATGCCCGTCAGGGTCACGTCGGCCATGGAATCATCCTCTCAGTGAGTCATTGCCGGCCGCGTACGCGTCGGACCGGATGTAGCGAAACGCGCTGAAGTCCGCCGGCAGGCCGCGACCACTGATATCGTGCGCCGCCATGCCCAGGAAGGTGCCGGTGAAGTAGCCGTGGGCACGCCCCGCGCCCTCGTCGGAAAGCATTCCGGCATCCAGCGTCGGACCGATCGGCTGCCACTCACCGGCACCCTCGGCATAGCGAAACCGGAGGCTGGCACCGTCCATCGTCAGGCCTAGGCGCACGGGCGTGGTCTCGTCGAGCACCACCGGTGAGGCCAGGGGAAAGTCGAGATCGCCGCTCGGCCAGTTATCGACGCAGCTTAGGATCGTCAGGACGCGCTGGCCGGCATCGTCGCGCGTGACCGCTAGGTAGTGGAACTTGAAGCGGTTGTAGTAGGCGATCAGGCCGGCGCACTGCTGGTAATCTTCGGGGGCGAACTCGAGCGTCGTCTCCGCCTCGCAGGCGAAGGCATCGCGGCGGCGCGCGACCAGCGCCTGCTCGAACCACGAGCCCGGCGACTGGCGGCCGTAGAGACGCAGGTATCCGCGCCGCTCGGTGAGCGAGAACAGCCGCTCGGGATAGGGCGTGCGCAACCATTGAAAGACCATCGGCAACGTCGCGGTCTCGAAAACGTGGCGCTCTTCCCGCTCGGGTGGCCGGGGCGCCGCGCCGTCCGGCGCCACCAGCTCGACCGCCGGGGCATTGCCGCCGGCCGCCAGGCGCAGCCAGCCATCGTCGTCCCAGCGAGCCCGCTGCAGCGCCGTTTCGCGGCCCAGCGGCGAACGCTGGGTGCCCGGCAACGGGCGACCGCAGAGATGTACCAGATAGGTCGCACCCGACGGCGTGTCGACCAGGTCGGCGTGCCCCGCGCGCTGTAGCCTCAGGCTCGAATCGCCCCGCGAGGTCAGCACCGGGTTGTCCGGGTGCACCTCGTAGGGGCCGGTGATCGATCTTGACCGGGCCATGGTCACCGCATGGCCGTAGCCCGTGCCGCCCTCGGCGACCAACAGGTGATACCAGCCGTCGCGCCGATACAGGTGCGGGCCTTCGGTCAATTTCATGTCAGTGCCGGCGAAGATCGTGTGGATCGGGCCGGTCAGCGTCTGCGCCTTTGCATCGTACTCCTGCAGCACGATGCCGCCGAAGCGATCCGGGCCGGCCGCCTGGCGATAGTCCCATTTCAAGTTGAGCAGCCAGTGGCGGCCATCGTCGTCATGGAATAGCGACGGGTCGAAACCGCTGGCGTTGAGAAACACCGGGTCGCTCCAGGGCCCCTCGATGCTCGGCGCGCTGACCAGATAGTTGAGTCCGTCCTTGAAGTGACCCTCGTAGCGCTTCATGTCGGTATAGATCAGCCAGAAGCGGCCCTGCGCATGGCTCAGGCAGGGCGCCCAGATGCCGCAGGAATCGGGATTGCCGCGCATGTCGAGCTGTGCGGGCCGATCGAGCGGCCTGCGCACCAGCTGCCAGTTGACCAGATCCGTCGAATGATGGATCTGTACCCCGGGGTACCATTCGAAGGTCGATGTGGCTAGGTAGTAGTCCTCGCCCACCCGGCAGATTGAGGGATCGGGATTGAACCCGGGGAGAATGGGATTGGTGAACGTGACGGCCATGCCTCACCCCTTCACGGAGCCGCCGGTCAGCCCGGCGACGATGTATTTCTGCGCCGCCAAGAAGAACACAATGGCGGGCAGGATGGTCAGCGAAACGAACGCCAGGATCAGGTTCCACTGGGTCAGGTATTCACCGCGGAACTGCATCATGCCCAGCGGCCAGGTGTAGATGGACTCGGTATTGAACACCACCAGTGGCAACAGGAAGTTGTTCCAGCTCTGTACGAAGACGAACACCCCGACCGTGGCGAGAATCGGCGTCGACAGCGGCAGCGTGAAGGCCCAGAAAAAGCGCAGGTAGGTGCAGCCATCGACGTAGGCCGCTTCGAACAGCTCGCGTGGCAACTGGTCGAAGAACGCCTTGAACAGCAGGATCGCCAGCGACAGCCCGAAAGCCGTCTGCGGCAGGATCACCGCCCAGTAGGTGTCCAGCAAACCCAAGTCGCGCACCTTGATGAACAGCGGCAGGATCGCCGCAGCGAACGGGAACATCAGTCCCAGCAGCAGGTAGGAATGCAGCATGCGCGCGCCGAAGAAACGGATGTGAGAGAACACGTAGGCCGCCGCCGCCCCGACGATCAGCGTCAGGATCACCGTCGCCGATGAGATCAGCAGCGAGTTGCCCAGGTACTGCCAGAAGCTGGGATCATCGAGAATGCCTGCGTAGTGGCTGACGTCCCAGCTCGCCGGCAGCCCCAGCGGATTGGTGCGCAACTGCGCATTGCTCTTGAAACCGCCGAAGAACGCCGCCAGCAGCGGACCGATGACGAAACCGGCGACGACCAGCAGTACGATCACGCGCAAGCTGTTGCGCAGCAGGAACAAGCGGCTCATGCACCCTCCTTGGCCATCGCGTGGCGCTGGTAGAAGAAGGCGACCAACATGGCAATGACGAACAGGAAGATGGCAGCGGCACTGCCGAAGCCGATCTTCAACCGGGTCAGGCCGAAGGTATAGAGGTAGGTGACGATGGTATGGGTGCTGTTCGATGGCCCCCCGTTGGTCAGCGGAATGATGATGTCGAAGATCTGCAGCGAACCGATCAGAGCGAAGAATACGCTGACGACGATAGCGTGCTTGATCATCGGTATCTGCACATGGCGGGCAATCTGCCAGGGGCCGGCGCCCTCGAGCCGCGCGGCCTCGACGAGATCCTTCGGCACCCCTTGCAGGGCGGCGATATAGATCATCATGTGGAAGCCGAAATACTTCCATACGATGACCGTCATGATTGCGGCGAACGCCCATTGGCGATCGGCGAGGATGTACACCGACTCCATGTCCAAGGCATGAAACAGTTGGGCCGTCACCCCGTATTCGCCGTCGAAGACGAAACTCCAGATCAGCCCGGCGGCCACCTCGGCTAGGATATAGGGCAGGAAGAATACCAGCCGAAACAGCGCATTGGTCGGCGTCTTGCGATAGATCAACAGTGCCAGGCCCAGCGCCAGCGGCAATTGCACGACCAGCGAGACGATGACCAGTTGGACGGTGTTCCATAGTGCCGTGTGAAAGGTCGAGTGCCCCAGCAAGCGCTGATAGTTCTCCGCCCCCACGAAGTCGCTGGGCTTAGCGTAGCCGTTCCAGTCGAACAAGCTGTAATAGGCGGCGTCCGCCAAGGGCAGGATGACGAATAGCGAAAACAGGATCAGCGCCGGCGGCAGCAACAGCAGTACTGCACTCAGCCGACCGCTGGCGCGGCCGCGCCGCAGCCGTTGTCGCCAGTTGGAAAAGGAATACGACGATGTAATCATGCAAACACCCGATATGAGGCTCGACAGGGGCCGTTGCCGGCCCCGGCGAAAGGCACGCTTAACGGAACTGCCAGGCTTCCTCGACGCGTTCGGCCGCTTCCTCCGGACTGGTCACGCCCTGAGCGATATCGGTGCTGATGTCGTTCACCGTCGCGCCGACCGAAACGCCAAGGTCATGATCGAGGAAGATCTGATGATAGGAGGCCTGGTCGATGTCCTCGGCCACCTTGCGGCCGTAGGGGGTCGTCAATGCCTTCTCCGCGCCCTTGACTATCGGCACGAAGATGCCGCGCCTGGCCGCCTCGCGCTGGTTGTCGAGACTCAGCAGGCTCTTGAGGAAAGCCACTGTCTCATCGGGGGCGTCGCGCGTGATCGCCCAGCCGTTCAGCCCGCCGAAGGTCGCCTCGTTGCCCTGCCCGCCTTCCACGGTGGGAAAGGAGATGAAGCGCAGATCCTCATCCGGCACCCCTTCCCCGCTCATCGAGCGCTGTTTCGAGGGCAGATAGTCCCAATCCCCCATCAAATGGAAAGCCGCCTCGCCATCGCCGAACATGCCGCTGGCCCGTTCGTAGGTGGTGGTCATGAAGCCGGGCTGGAACGGCTCGAGCTCGACCAGTTGCTTGAGCTTCTCGCCGACCTGGACGAAAGGTGGCGCGGCGAAACCTTCGCCCTCACCGGCCTTGGCGGCCTTGAAGCCCTGCTGGCCGGCCAGCCGTGTGGCCAGGCTGCCCCAGTAGAAATGCATCGGCCAGCCATCCTTGGCCCCCACCACGATCGGCGTGACGCCGGCCTCCTTGAGCGTGGCGACGGCATTGAGGAAGTCCTGCCAGGTGTCGATGGCGTCGATATCCACGCCGGCCTTTTCGGTCAGCGCGGTATTGGTCCACAAGCCCACCTCGGTCACGTACAGCGGAGCGCCGTAGATCTTGCCATTGATGGTAAAGGCATCGATCGCCGAGTCCGGGAAACGCGCCTGCCAGCCGTCCTGCATGGCCGCGGTCAGGTCCTTGACGAAGCCGGCCTCGACCTTCTCCTTCAAGGCTTCGCCACCCCAGCTGTAGAAGATGTCCGGGCGTTGGTCGGACTGCAGCAAGGTGGGCAGCTTCGACTTGTAGGCCTCGTTGGAAAGGTAGTCGAGTTCGATGGTCACCCCGGGATGGCTGTTCTCGAATTCGCGAGCGATCTCGGCGTAGTAGTCCTTCTCGACTTGGCTGATTTCCACACGCATCACGCGGATGGTGGTATCCGCCATCGCCGATTGTACGGAGCCGAGCAGTGTAGCGACGGAGACGATCATCAGGGTCTTTCTGGGATGGCTTAACATGGCTACTCCCGTCTTGTTGTTGGAGCGTGGCATGGGCGGTCGCTCAGCGCGTGACGCGCGGTTCGACCAACCCCGGGTTGGGCGCGGGCATGGCGAACAAGCTGCCCGCCGACGGCCATTGATGGTGTTTTTCGTCGTCACTCAGGTGCTGCGTGGCCGTAGTGATGTAAAGCGTCTTGCGGTCGGTCCCTCCGAAAGCCACCATAGTGGGATGCGGGCAAGGCAATGCATGGCTTTCCAGAAAAGCGCCGTGGCGATTGAACCTGGCGATCCGCCCGCCTCCGTAGAGTGCGCACCAGTAGTCGCCCTGGCTGTCGACCGCGGCGCCGTCCGGCACCCCGGGCAGGCCATGACGCGCCAGATCGATCCATGGCTCACCCGCCTCGAGCGTGCCGCGTTCGGCGTCGAAGGCGTAACGCCATACTTGGCGGGTTGGCGAGTCGCTGTGATAGACGAAGCGGCCATCCGGACTGAACGCCAGGCCGTTAGAAATGGCCAGCGCGCCTTTCACCGATGTGAGGCATTCGCCGTCCAGGCGATACAGGCTGGCACTCAGCGTCGCTTCGGTGGCGTCAATCGTGCCCACCCAGAATCGTCCCGCCGGATCGCAGCGGCCATCGTTAAAGCGGTTGCCGGATTCATCGAGCCATTCGGGGTTGGCGACGATTAACGTTTTTTCGCCACTGCCAGGGTTCAGCCGGTAAATCCCCGAGCGCGCGGCGACGACCAGCCCCGCGTCACCCAACGCCAAACAACCCAGGGGTTCGCCCAGTACGACGCTATGCGGTGTGTCGTCACTGTCGGGTCGCCAGCTGTAAACCAGCCCACGATTGATATCCACCCAGTGCAGGGACTCGCTCGCCGCGTCCCACACGGGGCTCTCGCCCAGACTCATGTCGAGCGCGACGGCGACGGCGGGCGCGCTCACCCCCAGCCTCCATCGACCGGGATCTCTTGGGCGCTGATCTGGGCGCTATCGTCGGCGGCGAGAAACAACGCAGCGGGAGCGATATGCTCGGCTTCCAGACGCACCTTCAAGCATTGATGAGCCTGAATATTGGCCTCGTCCTCGGGACCGATCCACTTCTCGAGCTGGCGCTCGGTCATGACGCTGCCGGGCACCAGGGTGTTGACGCGAATGCCATGCGGGCCCAGGTCGCGGGCCAGACTGCGCGTCAGCCCGTGCACCGCGGCCTTGGCGCTGACATAGGCAGCCATGTCACCGAGCGCCAAGCGCACGCTGATCGAGCCGAAGTTGATGATCGAGCCGCCGCCCGCCTCGCGCATCTGCTCGGCCACGGCCTGGATGGTGAAGAACATCGGACGCAGGTTGAGCGACATCCGCTCGTCCCAGTAGGCGACATCGACATCGCGCCAATCGTGGCGGTCATCGTTGGCAGCATTGTTGATCAGCACGCGAATGGGGCCGAGCGTCTCGCCGACCCGAACGATGGTGGACTGCAGGGCCTCGACATCGCGGATATCGCAGAACTCGAAACACGGGGCCCGGCCAGTTTCCAGCTCGAGCTCCTCGACCAGCGCCTTGCTCGCCTCCTTGGCGATATCGACGAAGACCACCCGGGCACCCTGGCGATGAAAGGCGCGTGTCAGGGCGGCGCCGATACCGCTGCCGCCACCGGTAATGAATACCACACGCTGTTCGAGGCTCGGGTATCGCGCTGATGGGTGGGTCATATCGGCTCCTTTTTTCATGCTGCTTGATTGCTCTTGGGGTTGCATGGCTAGCCGCGCTTGACTCCCTATCAGCAACCAAGCGCACGATGTGGCTACCTTCGAGTGAGATTTAATTTAGCATATGAATTAAATACCCCCACATGACACTTTAGTCGTTGCAACAAAAGGCGAATAACCGAGCATAAAATGTGCAGGATGAGCAATGAAACGGCTTAAAGGAGCCTTTCTAACTGGCTGAAAGCTTATTCGACCGGCATTATCCTTCGACTCAATAGCGCTATATAATTAGTGCAATAAATTAATTAGAGGTTTATTCATGATCACCCCGGTCACCGACTCGATACGCACCGACAACACCCTGGCCCTGATCCGTTCGCTGCGCGCCCATGGCGCCATGGCCCGTGTCGACCTGGCTGCTGCCAACCAGTTGAGCTCGGCTACGGTGACCTCGATCAGCGGCGATCTGCTCGAACGAGGCATCATCGTCGAACGCCCACCTTCCGCTCAGCAACTCGGCCATCGCGGCCGTCCCAAAACGCTGATAGCTCTCGATCCTGATGCAGCCTGCGTAATCACCATCAAGCTGTCGATCAACGAAGTGCGCTTCACGGTAGGCAATTTCTGCGGTGAGCTGCATCACAGCGACACCCAGGCGGTCGACACGCTGGCTCTGACGGCCGAGGCGTTGATCGAATTGCTGGTTCGGCACATCGACGGCCTGAGCCAACGCCTGGCGGCTACCTGCGGCCCGGTCGCCAGTATTTGCCTGGCCGTGCAGGGAATCGTGTCGCCGGTACGCGGCAGCATCGTCTGGTCGCCAGCCTTCGCCCTGCGTAATGTCGATATCGTTTCGCCGCTCCGGGCCCGTTTCGCCTGCCCGGTTCAGCTGGAAAACGACGCCAACTGCATCTCTGCAGCGATCACCAGCCACCCTGACTACATGGCCATTCCCAACCTGGCAGTAATCATGCTCGGTTATGGTGTGGGCATGGCGATGCTGATCGATGGCAAGCCCTATCTCGGCGCCCACGGTTCCTCGGCGGAGTTCGGGCATACCAAATACGAGGCCAACGGCGCACTCTGCGCCTGTGGCAAGCGCGGCTGTATCGAGGCTTACGTCAGTGACTACGCGCTCTATCGAGACGCCCACACACTATTACCGCTGCCCGCTGGCGATAGCGCCCACCCCTCGGAGGAACAGATGCAGGCGCTGGTCCGGCTCGCCGAGAACGGCAACCCGGTCGCCAAGCAGATATTCGCCAAGGCGGGCCATGTGCTGGGAACCGGCATCGCCAACGTGTTGGCGCTGTTCAACCCCGATCAGGTACTGATCACCGGCTCGGGCGTGCGCGCCTACCATCAGCTCGCGCCCAGCCTTGATCAGGCACTGAATGACGCATTGGTCGAGGAACTGATCGGCCAGACGCGCCTAGCCACTTACGGTTGGGACCACGACATGACCTGCATGGGCGCTATCCAGTTGGCCCTGAAGGCGGCCGATCATCGGCTGGTACAACTTGATCGTTCAAAGGCCCTGCCCTTGGCTTGAATCGCCGCGCAGGGCGACTGGAATAGTCCGCGACTGGATCCGTCCTCACAGCAAACAAAAGCGCCGCCGGCCTGAGCCGACAGCGCTTTATCCTGCCTCTAGCTAATCCACTAACGCTTCAATGCGAGTGCCGGGGCACCTCGGCGCCGCGACAGCCCACCAGGAAGTCGAAGTCGCAGCCCTCGTCGGCCTGCAGCACCCGCTCGATATAGAGCTGGCGGTAGCCGCCGCTGGCGGCAATGGTCCGGGACGCTTCGGTGGGATCGGACTCGGCCAGGCGCGCTTCGAGCTCCGCGTCGCTGATGTCCAGGTGCAGCTTGCCGGCATAGGCGTCGAGCTCGATCCAGTCGCCGTTGCGCACCGCGGCCAGCGGACCACCGGCGGCAGCTTCCGGGGCGACATGCAGCACCACGGTGCCGTAGGCGGTACCGCTCATGCGTGCATCCGAGATGCGCACCATGTCGGTAATGCCCTGCTCGAGGATCTTGGCCGGCAGGCCCATGTTGCCGACCTCGGCCATGCCGTGATAGCCGCGCGGCCCGCAGTTCTTCATCACCAGCACGCTGTCGGCCGTGACCTCGAGGTCGGGGTCGTTGATGCGCGCCTTGTAGTCGTCGAAGTCCTCGAACACTACCGCCTGGCCGCGATGGGTCATCAGCTCGGGGGTCGCCGCCGAGGGCTTGAGCACCGCGCCGCGTGGGGCGAGGTTGCCGCGCAGCACGCACATGCCCCCGTCCTCGCGCAGCGGGTTGTCCAGCGGCCGGATCACCTCGTCGTTGTACTGCGGGGCATCCTTGACGTTGTCCCACAGCGTCTTGCCGTTGACGGTCAGTGCGTCCTTGTGCGGCAGGCGGTCGGCTTCACCCAGGCGGCGCAGTACCGCGGGCAACCCGCCAGCGTAATAGAACTCTTCCATCAGGAAGCGCCCGGAGGGCTGCAGGTCGACGAGGGTCGGCGTGCCGCGGCCGATGCGCGTCCAGTCGTCGAGGTCGAGATCCACGCCGATACGCCCGGCGATGGCTTTCAGGTGAATCACCGCGTTGGTCGAGCCGCCGATCGCGGCGTTGGTGCGGATGGCATTCTCGAAGGCGCCCTTGGTGAGGACCTTCGAGAGCGTGAGGTCCTCATGGACCATCTCGACGATGCGGCTGCCGGACAGGTGGGCGAGCACGTAGCGGCGCGAGTCCACCGCCGGGATCGCCGCGTTGTGCGGCAAGGACGTGCCCAGCGATTCGGCCATGCAGGCCATGGTCGAGGCGGTGCCCATGGTGTTGCAGGTCCCGGCCGAGCGCGACATGCCAGCCTCGGCAGCCATGAACTCGTGGATCGAGATCTTGCCGGCCTTGACCTGCTCGGAGAGTTGCCAGACCACGGTGCCCGAGCCGATGTCCTTGCCCTCGTGCTTGCCATTGAGCATCGGCCCGCCGGTGACCACGATGGTGGGAATGTCGCAGCTCGCCGCGCCCATCAGCAGCGCCGGAGTGGTCTTGTCGCAGCCGACCAGCAGCACCACCGCGTCCAGCGGGTTGCCGCGGATTGCCTCCTCGACGTCCATGCTCGCCAGGTTGCGGGTGAACATGGCGGTGGGGCGCAGGTTGGACTCGCCGTTGGAGAACACCGGGAACTCCAGCGGGTAGCCGCCGGCTTCCAGCACGCCCTTCTTGACGTGCTCGGCGATCTTGCGGAAGTGGGCGTTGCACGGCGTGAGCTCCGACCAGGTGTTGCAGATGCCGATGATCGGCTTGCCCTGGAACTCGTGATCGGGGATGCCCTGGTTCTTCATCCAGCTGCGGTACATGAAGCCGTTCTTGTCGGCGCTGCCGAACCAGGCGGCACTGCGAAGCGGTTTTGCTTGGGAGCGAAGCGGGCGTTTCTCATTGGACATGACTATCTCCTCCACGGTGGCTGGCGACCTGATCACCACGCGTCATTGACGTTATGTACGCACCATACCGGCAATATCGATAACCACGAAATGCCCATATAACCTATCTTTGATATCCATTTGTATATCAAAAATAAATTCTCTTGCCACTCGTCCTTGATACAAGGTGTGGCGCACTGTCTCGAAGCGTGGCTAAGCCCCTGTTCAGGCAGGTGTTCTTTGCTACCGCGACATGGCTCACCTTGTGGCGTGGTGATGCCGCATAACCGCAGAGAAACACCCACCCCATACGAAAGTCTATGTTGAACATATACTCGCTATGTTCAACATTCTAAAACCAATCACGTCGGTTCAACCACAGGCCACACTGGATGGTTACGGCCCGAGCGTGACGTCGCCATCACTCGATGACCACCAAGCCACAACAACAAACGCTGTTCGGAGACAACACATGTTCAAGCTCAAACCCATCGTAATCGCTACAAGTTCGCTGATGTTACTGGGACTTTCCGCTGCACAGGCTGCCGAGTACGAATGGAAGTTCCAGGCTTCGGAAACCTCCGGTGAACCCAGTTTCAAGATCAAGCAGGAGTGGGCCGACAAGATCGAAACCATGACCGATGGCCGAGTCTCTATCGAAGTCATGCCGATCAATGCGGTGGTGGGGCCGACCGAAACCCTGCAGGCCGTCAGCTCCGGCATCCTCCAAGGCCACATGACCGACCCCAGTTACTTCTCGGGACAGGATCCGGCCTTCGGCATGCTGGGTAACCTGGTCGGTGCCTGGCAGGACCCGTACGACTTTCTTGAATTCATGAACAATGCCGGCGGCGAAGAGCTTTACAACGAACTGGCCGAGCCCTATGGCACCCACCTGATCTCCGCGGCTACCTTCCCGCTGGAGTCGGTACCGTCCACGGTGGAAATCAAGACCATAGACGACTTCCAAGGGCTCAAGATCCGCGCTCCGCAGGGGATGGTCTACAACATCTTCGAGCGCATCGGTGCCACACCGGTCAACCTGCCGGGCTCCGAGGTCTATACCGGTCTCGAGAAGGGCGTGATCGACGCAGCGGACTCCACCGTGCTCTCCAACAACGACGCTCAGGGGCTACACCAGTTCGCTCCCTACCCCCTGTATCCCGGCTTCCACTCCATGCCGATGATCGCCGTATCGATCAACAAGGGGATCTGGGACGAGTTGCCGGCAGACCTGCAAACGACGCTGGAGGTCGCCTTCGACCGGATGGCCTATGACTTGATCGCACGCCTGAGTGCGCAGGACATCGAGGTCCTCCAGAAGCTCCAGGAAGATCCGAATGTCCATCCGTACGATCTGCCGGCCGAAGAGCGCAAGAAGTTCCGTCAGGCCGCCGAGCAGGAATGGAAGGAATGGGCAGGCAGGAACGAGATGACCCAGAAAATCTACGACTCCGCGACTGCATTCCTGAAGGCTCGCGGCCAGCTCTAAGCAATGGACATGCCCAAAGCGTCGCCAGGCGAAGGTCGGATGTTTTTGGATAGACCCATGATATATCCAGGGGCCGGCACGTCCGGCCCCGCCATCTTTCCGCCCTATTCTGACCATGGCAGCACCTGCAGGTGCTGCATGGAGGAAACATGTCCCCTTCGATAGACAAGGACAATCGCACTTTGAAACATGAGGACGAGCTTGCCGGCCCGACGTCCGGCGAGACCACCACGGTCCCCGATCCCGTGCGCAGCACCTTCGACCGTGGCGTGGTGTGGTGCGCCCGCGGTGCCGCCTGGCTGGTCTTCGCCGCCATGGCGATCAGTGTCTTCGAGGTCATCATGCGCTACGGCTTCGGCTCGCCCACCTCGTGGGTCCACGAGAGCGTGGTCATGCTGGTCGCCGTCAGCTTCGCCCTCGGCGGCCCGGCGGCCCTGGCCAGCAACCGCCATATCCGCGTGCGCGTGCTCTACGACAGCGCCGGCCCGCGCCTCAAGCTGTGGCTCGACCGCTTCAACGACCTGGTCACCTTCGGCTTCTGCCTGGCGATGAGCTACGCCGCCTACGTGATGTTCTGGGACGCCTCGCACAATCCCCTGGGCGAGTGGTCGCTGGAGCGCTCCGGGACCTCCTGGAACCCGCCGTTTCCCGCCCTGGTCAAGGGCATCATCATGATCGCGCTGATCCTCATGTGCATTCAGTCGTTCATCCACCTGATCCAGTCGCTGCGCGGCAAGCCCGCCATCCCCCCGAGCGATAACGAGGGAGCCGTGTAATGGATATCGCCGACGGAACGATCCTGATGGTCGGGGCGATCTTCGCCCTGCTGATCACCGGCCTGCCGCTGGCCTTCATCACCGGCCTGGTGGCGCTGGCCTTTACCTTCGGCTGGTTCGGCACCAACGCCCTGCCGCTGGTCACCAGCCGCGTATATGGCTTCGTCACCGAGTATTCGCTGGTGGCGGTGCCGATGTTCGTGTTGATGGCCTCGCTGCTCGACCGCTCGGGCATCGCCAAGGACCTGTTCAACGCCATGCGCGTGTTCGCCGGCCGCCTGCCCGGCGGGGTCGCGGTGCAGACCGTGGTGGTGGCGTTCTTCCTCGCCGCACTGTCGGGCATCATCGGCGGCGAGATCGTGCTGCTGGGCATTCTGGCGCTGCCCCAGATGCTGCGCCTGGGCTACGACAAGCACCTGTCGATCGGCGTGGTGTGTGCCGGCGGCTCGCTGGGCACCATGATGCCGCCCTCGATCGTACTGATCATCTACGGCCTGATCGCCAGCGTGTCGATCGCCGACCTGTTTACCGCCGCGATCACCCCGGCGGTGATCCTGATGCTCTCCTACATCGGCTACGTGCTGGTGCGCTGCCTGAAGAACCCTGCCATGGGGCCGCCGCTGACCGATGAGGCGCGGGCCGAGACGTTTGCCACCAAGGGCCAGGCGCTCAAGGCGATCATCGTGCCGGCGCTGATCGCGGTGCTGGTGCTGGGCTCGATCTACGGCGGCGTGGCCTCGGTCACCGAGGC
>NZ_KB899989.1:236320-360480 GCF_000378505.1 Modicisalibacter luteus DSM 23508
TTCTTGACGTGCTCGGCGATCTTGCGGAAGTGGGCGTTGCACGGCGTGAGCTCCGACCAGGTGTTGCAGATGCCGATGATCGGCTTGCCCTGGAATTCGTGGTCGGGGATGCCCTGGTTCTTCATCCAGCTGCGGTACATGAAGCCGTTCTTGTCGGCGCTGCCGAACCAGGCGGCACTGCGAAGCGGGCGTTTCACATTGGACATGAATCAGCTCCTTACGCCTTGGCTCGACGGGTCTGTTTCCAGCGGTCAAACATCACGGCCAGCAGCAGGATCGCCCCACGCACCAGGTACTGATAGAAAGTCGGCACGTTGAGCAGGCCCATGGCGTTCTGCACGCAGCCCATGATCAGTACGCCAACCAGCACGCCGGTAATAGACGCCACGCCACCTGACAGCGATACGCCGCCCAGCACACAGGCCGAGATCACTGCGAGCTCCAGCCCCAGCGAAGTGTTGGGATCACCCAAGCCCATGCGTGAGGTCAGCAATACCCCAGCGATACCGGCAACTACGCCCTGCAATGCGAACACGGTAATCTTGAGTCGACGTACATTGACCCCGGCCAGGCTCGCCGCCTCGGCGTTGCCACCGGTGGCGAGCACGTTGCGCCCGAAAGCAGTCATATTGAGCAGTACGCCGAAAATCACGAAGCATATGATCATCGTCCACACCGGCAGGGTCAGGCCCAGGAAGGAGGCACTGCCCAACTCGAAGAACCCCGGCACGGTGATCATCACCGCGTCACCTCCGGAGGTGATGTAGGCCAGGCCACGCACAAACTCCATGGCTGCCAGCGTGGCGATCAGCGAATTGATGCCGAAGCGTGCCACCACGAAGCCGTTGAAGGCGCCGACCGCGCCGCCGGCGGCTACACCGCCGAGCACTCCGATGACTACACTGCCCGAAGTCGATGTGATGACCGCGGCTACCACGCCGGCAAAAGCGACGATCGAGGCCACAGAAAGATCGACTTCGCCCAGCGCCAGCACCATCATCATGGTCGTGGCGATAGTGCCGATCAGTGTCACCGATAGCAGCAGACCGACGATGTTGCGTCCGGTCAGAAAGTCGGGCACCAGTACCGAAAGGCCGATGAACAGCAAGATAAAGATGGCAATCAAGCCAGAGGTGTCGAGCAGCGTGCGCAGCGCCTTGGGCATTCCTGCGTGACCAGATGCGCCACCGCTCGGCGCAGTGCCGGCCTTGGCCAATTTTTCGGTAGACATGTTCTTGTCCTCTTCGAATCGGATCAGGCCGGCAGCGCCAGGCCCAGGAGTCGTTCAGGAGTGGCCTCATCGCGAGGCAGGATGTCGATCAGTTCGCCATCGCGCATTACGCCGACTCGGTCACAGATCGAGCTGACCTCGGCGAGGTCGCTGGAAATTACTACGACGCTCTTGCCCTGCTCGGCCAGGTCGTAGAGCAAGGAGTAGATATCGCGGCGGGCACCGACATCGATACCGCGGGTTGGCTCGTCCATCACGAACAGTTCGATTTCTTCGGAGAGCCAGCGCGCCAGGATGACCTTCTGCTGATTGCCGCCCGACAGCGTACTGATGCGTGTGCGCGGGCCAGGCGTCTTGATGCTCAGGCGCTGGATGTAATCGGTGGCGTTGGCGGCTTCACGCGCAGGATTGCGGAAAACGCCCCAGCGTCTGAAGAAACGCCGGCAGCTGATGTTGAGGTTGTCGGCTACACTAGCCACCGGAAAGATGCCCTGCGACTTGCGGTCCTCAGGACACATGGCGATGCCGGCACGAATGGCCTCGTGGGGGCTGTCGAAGCGTCGTTCCTCGCCGGCGAAACGCACCACCCCCTCGCTGGCTTTCTCGACGCCACACACCAGGCGCATCAGTTCGCTGCGCCCGGCGCCGACCAACCCGAACAGGCCTAGCACCTCGCCGCGCCGTACCTCGAAGCTGATCGGTTTGCGTACGCCGTGTCCAAGCAGCCCCTCGACACGCATCAGCGGCTCGCCTACCTGCCGCGACCGGTAGCCATAGACATCCTCGATCTCGCGCCCGACCATCTCGCTAACCAGCGTGTCATGGTCGAGCCCCGCCAAGGACTCGTGAGTACGAATGTGTTGACCGTCACGGAAAACGGTGACGGCGTCGCACATTTCGAAAACTTCTTCCATGCGGTGGGTGACGTACAACACCACCCGTCCTTCGTCGCGCAGGCGCGCCACGATCCGCTTTAGGTGCCGTATCTCCTGCACCGAGAGGCTGCTGGTAGGCTCATCGAAGGCGATGATCCGGGCATCACGCAACAGGGCTCGGCCGATCTCGATCATTTGCTGCTGGCCGATCGAAAGATCGCGAACCTTGGTCGAGGGATGAATGCCCTCTTCCCCCAAATCGTGCAGTACCTTGACAGCCCGCTCACGTAACTGACGCCGGTCAATGAAGCCTCGACGCTCGGGCAATTGGCCAAGCAGAAGGTTCTCCGCCACCGACAGGTTGGGGGATAGCGTCAGTTCCTGGTAGATGATGGCGATACCCTGTGCCAGGGCCTCACGCGCGTTGGCGAACACATGACGCTCACCATCGATCCACAGCGCCCCGGCGGTCACCTTGTTGACGCCACTTAGCACTTTGAGCAAAGTCGACTTGCCGGCGCCATTCTCGCCCATCAGTGCGTGCACCTCGCCCGACTTGGCACCGAAACTGACGCCGTCGAGTGCGCGCACGCCGGGGAACTCGACGGTAACTCCGTCGATCCGAAGATAGGGTTCGCTCATGGGATGGACTCCACTGGAGTGAGACAGATCCCGCCCAAGGCCTATCGCGCCATGGACGGGCGGATGCTTACAGGTTCAGGTCCTGGCGTACCTGCTCCCAGTTGTCTCGGGTCATCAGGGTTCCGGTGGTTTCGGTATTGGCCGGTGGCTTCTCGCCCTCGGTGATCCACTGGTAGAGATTCTCTGCAGTCTGCTGTCCGTGCATGGTGGAGCTCACTGCCACGGTGCCATGGAAGCCGGTTGGCTTCTCGCGGGAGAACTCGGCGAATGCCGCCCCGGACCCATTGATACCCACGCCAATGACTTGGTCGGGGCTCAGGCCATACTGCTCGCTGGCACGTACGCCACCCAGTACGCTTTCCTCGTTGAGCGCATAGATCACCCAATGCTCATAATCGCCGTTCTTGGAAAGAACCGGCGATGCCGCTGCGAAAGCGCTGCTGGTATCGGTATTCTGTTGCGGCGCATCGAAGATATTTGCCTGCTTGAAGCCGGCCTTGAGTAGCGCATCGGTGGCACCGTCGGTGCGTTCCTTGGCGGTAGGGAGCTCATAGTTGGTAATGCGCAGCGCAGCGACATTCTCGGAATCCCAGCCGCGCGCTTTCATCTCCTCGGCGATGGCATTGCCGACCTGCTGGCCGATCTTGTAGCCCGACATACCCAGATGCGGCACGTCTTCCATGGGCTGGCCATCGGGCCCGACAAAGCGGTCGTCGACCGTCACGACCTTCATGCCGTACTGCTTGGCGCGGTTCATGATCGCCGGTCCCAGGCGCACGTCAGGCGGGCAGATCACGAACCCCTGAGCGCCCTGGGAATTCAGGTTATCGATGGCGCTGAGCACCTGCTGGCCATCTTCACCGGCCAACCTGACCACATCAAAGCCCATCTCTTCGCCCAGCTGGGTGGCGGCATCCTGTTCATTGATGAACCAGGCCTGCTCGGGCTTCTTGACGATAAACCCCATCTTGACGTCGTCTTCAGCGGCCTGTGCAGCACTGAACGTACCGAGTGCTAGACCAACACTCAGTACCAGGCGAGAAAGGGAGTTATTGAATGACATCAGGCAAGACTCCTTACCCCCAGGGGGCATTCTTGTTTTCCGGACTCGACATGAGCATGTCATTGTTACGTTGCTGACAATAGATAACGCGCAAATAACCCACCAATACCCCTTTCCGGAAACCGTCATATACATACCGGTATCACGGCGATAGGAGCCCTTTTGCCATGGGCAGAGTGAGTTTTAAATGAGGAGCTGACTTGCGACTAAAGTCTTCTTAGCCTTTTGGCGAGTCATAAAAAACCGGTGGCAATAAGCACACCGGCTCTCGTAGTGAAGATGTATTAGTCGCTATTCTCCTAGGGAAGGCTGGGCAGAAAAGCGATAGATCGTATGAGAGCGATAAGTCTCCCCGGGACGCAATATCGTTGGAGGAAATTTCTCCTGGTTGGGGGAGTTAGGGAAATGCTGCGTTTCCAAAGCGAACCCTGAACGATGTCCATAAGTCTCGCCCTGCTTACCGGTTAATTGGCCATCAAGAAAGTTGCCAGAGTAGAACTGAATTCCCGGCTCGGTAGTTTCCACCTCGAGAACACGGCCACTGTCCGGCTCCCAGACTCGGGCAGCCAGTACCAGCTCATCGCTCTGTGGTGACTCTCGTTTGAGCACGAAATTATGGTCGTAACCCTTGCCGAAGGTCAGCTGTTGATTGTCTTGCTCGATACGCTCGCCGATCGGCGTCGGCTCGGTAAAGTCAAAGGGCGTCCCATCGACGGGACGAATCTCACCGGTAGGAATCAAGTTATCATTCACCGGCGTGAACGCTTCGGCATTGAGCATTAAATAATGGTCAAGAACGCTGCCACTCCCTTCGCCATCGAGGTTGAAGTAGCTGTGCTGGGTCAAATTGACCGGAGTAGGTTTCGTCGCGGTGGCGCGGTAAGTGATGTCCAACTCATCGGCATCGGTCAGTGTGTAGGTAACCTCGGTTTCGAGCTCGCCCGGATAACCTTCTTCTCCGTCGGGGCTAATGTATGAAAGGATGACACCAACACCATTCTCATCTTCGAAAGGCTTCGCGTTCCATAGCACTTGATCAAAGCCCTTATCGCCGCCATGAAGATGGTTGTTACCATCATTGGTTGCCAGCTGATAGTCCGTACCGTTCAAGGTGAACTTTCCCCCGGCGATGCGATTGCCATAACGACCAATGATTGCACCAAAATAGGGATTGGCCTGGCGATAGGTATCGGACAGGTAGCCTTCCAGAGAATTGAAGCCCAACACAATATCTTCAAAATTCCCTTGAGCATCGGGGGTCTTAAGAGAGACGATGATGCCACCGTAATTGATGACACGCATCGTGATTCCATTAGCATTGGTAAGGCGATAAACTTCGACGATTCGTCCATCGGGAAGCTTGCCGAATGTCGACTTTTCGACGCCTGATGTTTCACTGTTATTATCGCTGGCTTGAGCTACGTTCAGCAGGGTAGCCACGCCAGCCGTCAGTGCTAGCCATGGGAAGGTAGAGAGTCGAGACATAATATAAGGCTCCTGTCTGCCGTTCGGAAATTGTGTAGTTATTGCCGCTTTGGGAGTCAAGGCACACTCCGTTTTTTACGGTAGACGGCCGGGGAAGGCCTCACTAATCACACTCTTTATAAAAACAGATATCACATTGGCTATCGATCAATGAACAGAAAGCACACGATGGGGGCACTGCCTCCCGACTGGTTTCTTCGCGTAAGACTAAAGTTACGCCATTTACAGTTATTTCTTGCCCTGGACGAGCATCGCAATCTGCACCGGGCTGCAGCCAGCCTGGCGATGAGCCAGCCGGCGGCCTCCAAGTTGCTTGGCGATCTCGAAAACCAGTTGGGTGTGGCCCTGTTCGACCGCCATTCACGCGGGGTCATACCCAACTGGTATGGCGAGATCATGGTGCGCCATGCCCGTAGCATCCTCTCCGAATTGCATCACACGGGGGACGAACTCAATGCTTTGCGCGAAGGCAATGCCGGCGTGGTCTCGGTGGGCACGGTAATGGCGCCGGCAGTAACGCTGCTGACCAGCGCTATTGAGCGTGTGCATCGCGATCTGCCGGGGCTTAAGGTGCGAGTCGACGTGGACGTCAGCAAATCGCTGATACCACGCCTGATGCAAGGGGAATTCGACTTCGCCATCACCCGCATTCCGGAAGGGTTTTCCACGGAGCACTTCGTTTTTGAGGAAATCGGCGAAGAAGAGATCTGTTTCGTGTGTCGGGAAGGGCATCCCCTGGCAGGCAAGGCGCAGCCCACGCTCGCGGACATGGTGCCTTACCCATGGTCACTGCAGCCACCAGGCGCCCTGATGCGCCAGCGGGTCGAGCACCTGTTGATGCATCATGGTATTGAAGCGCCCGACCGGATCGTGGACACGCCCGATGTACTGGTATCACTGGCCTTGGTCGCCAAGTCCGATGCCTTGACGGTGACAACGCGCGAGGTGGCCGACCTGTTATGCGCGCCACAGCGGTTTCGCATCCTGCCTTTCACCGAAACGCTAAGTGTCCAGCCTTATGGCCTGGTCAGCCTACGCAAGCAGCGCTTGTCCCCTGGCGCCGGTGCGCTGATGAGCACTCTCCGCGAAATCATCGCCCACCAGCGCCAGATGGTCGTGGCTACCTAGCTCTCGTCGTGGAACGGCGCCACCGTCTCGCGCCGCCCCAGCAGGAAGGCATCGGCGACATGACGTAGTGGCGCTACGTCGACCTCACTCTCACAACGGGCAACAAGCTCGGCGAAGCGCGCATAAAGGCCAGGATATTCCTGTTCAGGCGCCTCGTGCTCCAACCGGTCATCAATGAACATCTGGCTCCCCCCCTTACGCAGGGTCAGGTTGCCGGCATCGGTCTCGATGTGGATATCCCAGGTCTGCGGACCAGTCTGCAGGAAGTCGAGGTCCGCCGTGATCGGTGTTTCTTCACTGTCGCTGAAGCGGAGCTTGGCAGCAATGGGCGCTTGGCAATTCTCGGGCACCTTTAGCGTGCCTTCACGCAGGAAGAAACTGCGCGGCAGGATCGCGGTGACGATCGACAGGGCATTGATGGCCGGGTCGAACACGCCCATGCCGCCCGGCTCCCAGATCCAACGCTGCCCCGGGTGCCAGACGCGCACGTCCTCTTTCCACTCGATGTGTACCTTGCTTATCTGGCGCGAGGCCAACCACTTCCGAGCGGGTGCTACCGTTGGTGCATGGCGTGAATGCCAAGTGGCGAACAGGCTGCCCGGCGAGGCCTCGGCCAGTCTCGTCAAGTCCTCGACCTCGCTGAGCGTAGCGCCCGGGGGCTTCTCCAGCATCACGTGCTTGCCGGCCTGCAACGCTTGACGGGCCTGGCCATAGCGCACCGTGGGCGGCGTGCACAGAGAGACGGCGTCGAGCTCAGGCACGCCGGCCAACATTTCCTCGAGCGTCGCAAAATTGGCGGCATCCTCAAGGGAAGCATTGCGGCTGGCCACCGCAACTAACTCGAAGTCGGGATTGGCCGCCAGGGCGGGCAGATGCTGGTCACGGGCAATCTTGCCCAGGCCGACGATACCGATCTTGATGGGGGGCATGTCCTGTTGCCTTATGTCGCTGAAAAAACGTCCCGACACCATAGCGGCCCCGCGCCGTCAGGGCCAATAACCGTTCGGCCATGTCTTCATGGCCGGATCGCTATCGTTGCAGCCCCGTCATGGCTCAAGACGCTCGAGATAGCGCACCCCACCAAGCTGTCGCATCTGACGTTGGATCCACTGACTGCGTTGCAGAACGTACGACGAAGGTCGTGAGGCGCTCCACTCTCGAGGGTTGGGCAGGATGGCCGCCAGTCGGCTGGCCTGGGTAGTGTTGAGTTCGGATGCCGAAACACCGAAATAGTGTTGGGCAGCCGCCTCAAGACCGAACACGCCGTTATCCCACTCGGCAATGTTGAGATAGACCTCAAGGATACGCTCCTTGGGCCAGAGCAGCTCAATGAGTACCGTGAACCAGGCTTCCAGTGCCTTGCGCAACCAGTTGCGCCCGGTCCACAGGAACAGGTTCTTGGCTGTTTGCTGGGAGATGGTACTGGCACCCCGGAGATTGTCGCCCGAGCGCCATGCCATCAGCGCCTTGCGCATTTGGTCGAAATCGAAGCCGTAGTGCTGCGGAAACTTCTGATCCTCGGCCGCGATTACTGCCAGCTTGGCCTGGTCCGATAGACGCTCCCAAGGCGTCCAGTCATGCCGGATGTTCAACGACTCCGCCGATACCCAAGATTGTACCTTGCGCTCGACCATGACCATCGAGCCGAACACCGGCACCACACGCAACAGCAACACCAGCAGCACCGAGACAGTAACGAAGCCGGCAATGGCGATAAGGAAATAGCGTAGTACCCGGCGCGGCCAGCCCTGCGTCATGTCATGAACTCTTATCGGTAACGGACGCGCCCAGTATAACAATGCCGGCCACGGGTTTCGGCGGGACTACCCATGGCCGGCATCAAAACGCCAGTCGGCATTCAAGACGTTTCACTTTTGCAGATATTCAGCGTGGTAACGCAGGTGATCCTCGATGAAGGTGGCGATGAAATAGTAGCTGTGATCGTAGCCCGGCTGAAGACGCAGGGTAAGCGGGTGGTCGTGAGTCTTGCATACCGTTTCCAGGCGCTCGGGCTTGAGCTGTTCTTCAAGGAATTGGTCAGCCTCGCCCTGATCGATGAACAGTGGCTGGCGCGAAGCGCCCTTGGCCACCAGCTCACAGGCATCATAGGGACGCCAGTCACCACGCTCCTCGCCCAGATAGTTCTTGAACGCCTTGTTGCCCCAGGGCGCGTCCATGGGATTGACGATCGGCGCGAACGCCGACACCGAGGCGAAGCGTCCCGGCTGGCGCAGTGCCATCACCAGCGCGCCATGGCCGCCCATTGAATGGCCGCTGATCGACTCGCGCCCATTGACCGGAAAATGCTGGCGCACCACTGATGGCAACTCGTCGTTGACGTAATCGTACATGCGGTAGTGACGTGCCCACGGCTCAAGCTTGGCATTGAGATAGAATCCCGCGCCCGAGCCGAAGTCGTAGCTATCATGTTCGCCGGGCAGATCCAGGCCGCGCGGACTGGTATCGGGGCAGACAATGGCGATGCCCAGCTCGGCGGCAACGCGCTGAGCGCCAGCCTTCTGCATGAAGTTCTCGTCGGTACAGGTCAGCCCCGATAGCCACCATAACAGGGGCACCTTCCCTTCCTCCGCTTGAGGCGGCAGGTAGATCGAAAAGGTCATCTCGCAATCGAGGGCCCTGGCATGGTGCTTGTAGCGCTTGAGCCAGCCGCCAAAACACTTGTTGGCAGAAACCAGCTCCAACGTCTCGGTCATGGTCATGCGTCCTCCTTGTCTAACGACGTGCCGGGCGCCGCACACGCGACGCCCTTCCCTGTTCAGTAGTGAAGCACGGTACGGATACTCTTGCCCTGGTGCAGCAGGTCGAATGCGTCGTTGATCTTGTCGAAGGGCATGTCGTGGGTAATGAACTCATCGATCTTGATCTTGCCGTTCATGTAATCGTCAACGTAGCCGGGCAGCTCGCTGCGCCCCTTGACTCCCCCGAACGCAGAGCCCTTCCAGACGCGTCCGGTAACCAGCTGGAACGGACGTGTGGCAATTTCTTCGCCTGCGCCGGCCACACCGATGATGATCGATTCACCCCAGCCCTTGTGGCAGCATTCAAGGGCCGAACGCATGACATTGACGTTACCGATACACTCGAAGGAATAATCGACCCCGCCATCGGTCAGGTCGACGATAACCTGCTGGATCGGGTCGGAATAGTCTTTGGGATTGACGAAGTCGGTAGCACCGAACTGGCGCGCCAGCTCGAACTTGTCGGGATTGACGTCGATGGCAATAATGCGCGAGGCTTTGGCCATCTGCGCGCCCTGGATGACCGCCAAGCCAATGGCGCCGAGACCGAACACGGCGACAGTCGAGCCGGGCTCGACCTTGGCAGTATTGAGTACCGCGCCGATACCCGTGGTCACACCGCAGCCAAGCAGGCAGATCTTGTCCAGCGGCGCCTCAGGAGAGACCTTGGCCAGCGACACTTCCGGCAGCACCGTGTACTCGGAGAAGGTCGAGGTCCCCATGTAGTGGTGCAGCATCTTGCCATCAAGCGAGAAGCGCGAGGTGCCGTCGGGCATCAAGCCCTTGCCCTGGGTGGCGCGCACCGAGCTGCACAGGTTGGTCTTGCCTGACAGGCAGAACTTGCACTTGCCACATTCGGCGGTGTACAGCGGAATGACGTGGTCGCCTGGCTTGAGGCTGGTTACACCTTCGCCGACCTCTTGAACCACGCCAGCGCCCTCATGGCCCAGCACCGAGGGGAAAAGTCCCTCAGGGTCCGCGCCGGACAGAGTAAACGCATCGGTATGGCAGACGCTGGTCGCGGCCATACGTACCAGGACCTCGCCTGACTTTGGACCTTCGACATCAATCTCGGCGAGTTCCAGCGGTTTACCGGCTTCCAGGGCGATGGCGGCACGTGACTTCATCAAGCGCTCTCCTAATCAATGACATGATAATGGCGTCCACGCGGACCCGCGGGACGTCAGGCAATGTCTCCAGTCTAGGCGAGACATGGTGCCGCGATAAATGGCACTGGCGTCACAAGATTATTGCCAAGGAGCAACAATGCAGCGCTGGGATCGTATTGAAGCGTTCAGTGAGGTGGTCCGGCTCGGCAGTTTTTCGGCCGCGGCCCGACATCTCAAAGTGTCGGCCTCACATATCAGCCGCCTGGTCGCCCAGCTGGAAAACCAGCTCGGCACGCAGTTGCTCTATCGCACCACCCGGCAGCTGCACCTGACCGATGCTGGAACAATTTATTATGATTACTGCCGTCATCTGTTCGAGGGGTTTCGCGAGGCGGAGTCCGCCATCAACGATCTGCAATCGCGTCCCCAGGGCGTTCTCAAGCTGACCTCGGCGACCACCTTCGGAGAGCGCTACATTGCCCCGCTGGTCAACGATTTCCAGCACCTGCACCCCCAGTTGGAAGTACGCATGCATTTCACCAACCGACAGGTGGACCTGATCGACGAGGGCTTCGACGTAGCGATTCGCATGGGCGTACTCAAGGATTCCAGCCTGATTGCCCGACGGCTGTGCGAGCGCCGCGAGTATGTGGTCGGCTCACCGGATTACTTCGCTCAGGCGCCACACCCACACAGCCTGGCAGAGCTGTCCGGCCATCAGTGTCTGGTGGGTTCGCGGGATTACTGGCTATTCGAGGTCAATGGACAGCGTCGCGAGGTGCGGATCAACGGGCGCTGGCAGGCCAACTCGGGGCCGGCTCTGCTGGACGCCGCCCTGAAGGGCCTCGGCCTGGCGCAACTCCCCGACTATTATGTCGAGGAATATCTCGCCAGCGGCCGTCTCGTGTCGGTCCTCGATAATGTTCAGTTCATCGGAACGGCGGTCTGGGCGGTCTACCCGCGTCATCGCCACCTGTCGCCCAAGATCCGCCAGTTCATCGATTATTTGTGCGCGCATTTTACCCGATAGGGAAATTAATCCGCTTGGGCCGAAGGGGATTTTACCGGCACCATCTCCTCATTCTTGATAGGCGTCCCGGCTAGCATGTGTGACTGCCATTCCCGGTCGAAGAACAAGGCGGGCACCGCATCGTTCAGGTAGGTTCCATCGAATTCCGACAGCTGGGCCAGCGCCTCCGGGTCAAGAAGCGCGACACGATGCCTATCACGCAGTACCAGCCCTTCTTCTCGAAAGGCCGTGAACGTGCGACTCACGTGTACGGCACTCAGCCCCAACACATCCCCTAGTTGCTCTTGTGACAAGGGAAGGCGGAAGCGGCCGTTGTTTACGGCGCCGATACGCTCCAGGCGTAAATACATTTCATACAGGAAATGCGCCAATCGCTGCTGAGCCGTCCGTCTGGCCAGGTTGATCAGCCTTTCGGTCAGCATCGCCTGCTGACGGCAGACAATCGCGAAAAGCCCCGCCGTCAATGCGGTGGAACTGCGAAAGATTCTTAGTAAATGTTCATGGGAGAAAGGGCTAACGACGCCATCTTCTATCATGGCCACGCCAGCCAGACGATTCGAGAATGCAAAATCACGCATGCCGATGATATCGCCGGGCAGATAGACCTTGAGTATCTGCCGGCTGCCATCACCCAGATTGCGGAATGAGTAGGCCCACCCCTGGCTGATGGTGCAGAATTGATCCACCTTGCTGTTTTCCTGCCAGATGATATCTCCGGCACTTGCCTTGATAGGATTCTGCTCCAGTTCGAGCAGGAGAACCTTCTCTTCCTCAGACAAAGAACAATGCTGCAAAAACTGTTGGACGATAGCACTGTCTTGAAGGTTCACGTTCAGATGATCTCCGGTCAGTTGATGCCTCGCATACGCGTACGCGCGTGCGAGGCAGCTCGGACACATTCTGTATCATCTATATATTTGGTTTAATAACCTAAGTTAGCCAGATACGCAGGAGCTACAAATTCAGCGCCAGCAATGACTTAAATCAAAGCCTCATGACTGGCCTGACATGCCGAAAACCTTATCTCTTTTTTGGCCGACCGCTCATGCCACACCAGCACAGATGGACTATTCAGCCCCGGCCCAACCATCTGGATACGTTAAATTCTGGTTAGCATTCGATGGCATTTACCGCAAGCCCGCCCCTCGAGGTCTCCTTGTATTTGTCTTGCATGTCACGCCCGGTATCACGCATGGTTCGAATCACCTTGTCTAGCGAGATGAAGTGATCACCATCGCCCCGCAGGGCCATTTGTGCGGCATTGATTGCTTTCACCGCTGCGATGGCATTACGTTCGATACAGGGCACCTGGACCAGGCCACCCACCGGATCACAGGTCAAACCCAGGTTATGTTCCAGACCGATTTCAGCGGCATTCTCCACCTGGGCCGGCGACGCCCCCATAACCTCGGCCAATCCGGCGGCAGCCATGGCACAAGCGGAACCAACCTCGCCCTGGCAGCCGACTTCCGCACCAGAGATCGATGCATTCTTCTTGCATAGGATGCCCACCGCTCCTGCGGTCAGCAGAAAATCCACGACATCCCGCTCGCTGGCGTCCGGCTGAAACTTCATGTAGTAATGCAGCACCGCAGGCACGATCCCCGCTGCGCCATTGGTGGGTGCAGTGACCATGCGCCCACCAGCGGCGTTTTCCTCGTTGACTGCCAAGGCAAAGACGTTGACCCAATCCATCGCCGAGAAGGTTGAAGCGATCAGACTGGTATCATCCTCGGTCGCCAGCAGGCGCTGATGCAGCTTGCGGGCACGACGCCTGACGTTAAGCCCCCCTGGCAGCACACCTTCATGCGAGACGCCGTTGTCCACGCACTCGCGCATGGCACCCCAGATGCGCCAGAGACCGGCGCGGATATCGGCTTCGTCACGCCATGCCTTTTCGTTGGCCATCATCAACTCACTGATGCGCATGCTATGCATGCGACACAAGGCCAGGAGCTCCGCCGCTGTGTTGAAATCGTAGGGCAGCGCTGTGATATCGGTATCGAGATCGCCAGCCTGAGCCTGCTGCTCATCGATGACAAAGCCACCACCCACCGAATAGAACGTGTTGCGATAGAGTTCGCTCCCATGCCCATGAGCGATCAGGGTCATGGCATTGGGGTGATGCGGCAGGCACTCCTCGTGCCATTGCATGTCACGTCCCCAGACGAAGGGAATCGCCCAGCGGCTGTCGAGCAGCAGTGTCTGCGACTCGAACAATTCTTCGAGGCAGGGACCGACGATCGCCGGATCGATCCGCTCGGGGCGCTCCCCCATCAGCCCCATGATGATGGCACGATCAGTGCCGTGTCCCGCCCCAGTCGCCGACAGTGAGCCGTACAGGCGCACCTCGATACGGGCAACACGCTCCAGCAGATCGCGCTCACGCAGAGCCCCGACGAATTCACTGGCTGCATGCATGGGGCCAACCGTATGCGAACTGGAGGGCCCGATGCCTATCTTGAACAGGTCGAATACACTGATGGCCATGTTATTTTCCTCGACGTGCCAGCGGCACGAATGCGCTAACGAATCAGAATGACTAAAGCATTTCGCTTTACGACGCGATTGACTGCTAGGATGGCGGCCAGCCATATTGGCTACAACCCAAAATATTTTGCCTTGGATTTAGAATAGCTAAACCATGAGCCGCCACCTCAACGCACAGACCCATGCCTGGCTGAAGGTATTCGCCGTCAGTGCCCGCCACTTATCGTTCACTCGCGCCGCGGAAGAACTGCACGTCACTACCGGCGCCGTGAGTCAGCAGGTCAAGCAGCTCGAAGAGCGCCTGGGCTTTCGCCTGTTCCGCCGCTTGCCTCGTCAACTGGAATTGACCGACGAAGGACGCCGGCTCGCCAGCGTGGTCGATGAGGCTTACCAATCAGTCGGTCTCGAGGTCAGACGTTTGAAGTCGGGGGTCATGAGCGGGATATTGCGGCTGCGCTCGGTACCATCATTCCTGACCAAGTGGCTCATGCCGCGTTTACCGAGGCTGCAGGCACGCTTTCCCGATATCGAATTGCATATCGCCGCCGAGGACAGCAACCTTTCTCTCCGCGATGGCGATTTCGACCTGGCCATTGACTTGAACGACGGCCACTATCCAGGCTTGCAGATCACATCGTTGATGGATGAGGTCATCTTTCCGGTATGCGCGCCAGCTTTACTACGAGGCCGACCGCCCCTGCATCGGCCTGAGGACCTGGCCTACTATCCCCTGCTGCATGACGTGACGGCCTGGCGCGGCAGCCAAGACTACGCCGAATGGGAGCATTTCCTGCACGCTATCGAGGCTCCTAACGTCAACGTGCGGCGGGGCTATACCTTCAACCGCAACCAACTGACCATGGAAGCCGCCATTGACGGCATGGGGGTCGCCATTGCACGGCGCACCCTGATTACCGACGAGCTAAGAACGGGAAGACTGATCGCCCCCTTCCCTCAGCGCGTTCCCACGGGAATGCGATACGGCATCGTCTACCGGCAGGGCGCTCTGGATGACCGACGTGTACAGGCTGTACACGACTGGATCCTTGAGGAAGCAATACGCAGCGGCCCATCCAGCCCGCCCTAGGTAGCAAAAAAACGCCCGCAAGCCAAGGCTTGCGGGCGTGCCATTCCACGAAGGGAAGAGACTACTCGTCGAGGAATGAGCGTAGCGGCTCGGAGCGCGACGGGTGACGCAGCTTGCGTAGCGCCTTCGCCTCGATCTGGCGGATACGTTCACGGGTGACATCGAACTGCTTGCCGACTTCCTCAAGGGTATGGTCGGTGTTCATGTCGATACCAAAGCGCATGCGCAGCACCTTGGCTTCGCGTGCAGTCAGGCCGCCCAATACGTTGCGGGTCGCTTCGATCAACCCTTCGCCGGTGGCAGAATCGATCGGCAGGATCATCGAGCTATCCTCGATGAAGTCACCCAGGTGCGAGTCATCGTCATCACCAATGGGCGTCTCCATGGAGATCGGCTCCTTGGCGATCTTGAGCACCTTGCGAACCTTGTCCTCGGGCATCTCGAGACGCTCACCCAGCTCTTCGGGTGTCGGCTCACGCCCCATCTCCTGAAGCATCTGGCGTGATACACGATTGAGCTTGTTGATGGTCTCGATCATGTGCACAGGGATACGGATGGTGCGCGCCTGGTCGGCGATAGAGCGCGTGATTGCCTGACGAATCCACCATGTGGCATAGGTCGAGAACTTGTAGCCGCGACGATACTCGAACTTGTCGACAGCCTTCATCAGACCGATGTTGCCTTCCTGAATCAGGTCAAGGAACTGCAAGCCACGGTTGGTGTACTTCTTGGCAATCGAGATGACCAGACGCAGGTTGGCCTCGACCATTTCCTTCTTGGCACGCCGCGCCTTGGCTTCGCCGATCGACAGGCGACGATTGACTTCCTTGATCTCGGATACCGGTAACTGAACCAGTTGCTCCTCGAAGGCAATCTTACGCTGGGCACGCTGAATATCGCCACGAAACGGTTCGAGCTTGTCGGCGAACTTTGGGTTACTGGCGAGAAACTCATCCAGCCAACCCTGGTTGGACTCGTTGCCCGGAAACGTGCTGATGAAGGTTTTGCGGGGCACCTTGCCGCGCTTGACGAACACCTGCAGGATCGATTTTTCCTGGTCCCGAACTTGCTCGACGCTGATCCGTACCTGCCCCACCAAGCGTTCGAAGTGCTTGGGCACCAGTTTGATCGGCGAGAACAGCTCAGCCAGGCGCGCCTGCTCAGCTATAGCCTCAGGCGAACCCAACCCGTGCTTGGCGATGGCCGCCTTGACCGTCTCGTTCTGCTCACGGATCTGCTCGAAGCGCGCTCGCGCCTCCTCGGGATCCGGGCCACCTTCATTGGCGTTGGTATCGTCTTCGTCGCTGTCGTCGGAATCGTCGTCGCTACTGCCATCCACTTCGGCGTCATCGAGATCATCGCTGATCGGCTCTTCGACGGGCTCGGCCTCAGCCACGCCCGGAATCCCCTCGTCAGGATCGATGAAACCGGAGAACAGATCGGACAAACGCCCCGGCATCTCTTCATCCTGGGTAGCATCGTAGGCTTCCAGAATGGATTCCACGGCACCAGGCAGATATGCCAGCGCCGACATCACCTCGCGCGTACCTTCCTCGATGCGCTTGGCGATCGCAATCTCGCCTTCCCGGGTCAATAGCTCGACGGTTCCCATCTCGCGCATATACATGCGCACCGGGTCGGTGGTCCGGCCGACATCACTCTCCACAGCTGCCAACGCCGCTACCGCTTCCTCGGCGGCAGACTCGTCAGTGGAGTGATCGGACATCATCAGGGTATCTTCATCGGGGGCCTCTTCAACGACGCTGATACCCATGTCGTTGATCATGCCGATGATATCTTCCACTTGGTCCGGGTCGGCGATATCCTCTGGAAGGTGGTCGTTGACCTCGGCATAGGTCAGGTAGCCCTGCTCCTTGCCGCGTGCGATCAACTCCTTCAGGCGTGACTGCTGCTGAGCATTTCCAGCCATAGAAACCCTATCTCGACGAAGAAGAATGAAATACCTGAACGCAAGGCGATGAAAAAATTCGTAAGCCTGCAATTATAGCGGCTTAGGCATATAGTCCGCCAGCACTCTATTTGCGCTGCCATTCAGGTATGTTAGTTTGTTCGGTTACGCTCGTTTGCCGACATCCCTTAGATGGAGATGGTAGGCGACAATTCAACCCCTACGCCACTTAGCGCGTACCGGGGGCCTTGAGCGTCACCAACAGCTCCATAAGACGCTGCTTCTCTTCCCTGGAGAGTTTCTCGCCGGCTTTTTCCCTGGCCAGCAAGGCATCGAATTCGCTTTGCGGGGTGTGCTGTGCCAAACGCTGGCGAAAGTGGCCTACCAGCCCATCGAGCTCAGTGGCACGCGCCGCGCGTGGAATCAGCAATTCACGCCGGGCCAGCTCGTTCAGACGCTGCCCTTCCTCGGTCCCCTGAAAATGCGCCAGCAGTACCTGCATGTTTCGGTAACGACCTGCACGCAGCAAGCGGATGACTTCGCGACACAGTCGTCCGTCACTCTCATTATCGGCACACCAATCGAGTTCTTCAGGCAGACGTTCCACCAGGCCCGGCTCATGCACCAGCAATTGTAGCGTACGTGCCATCAGGCTGAGGGCGTTACCCTGACGCCGAGGCTGCACCGGCACCGGCTCGTCGATATAACCTGGCTCAATCGACGGCATGTCGACCGACATCGCAAATTCTGCCGGCTCCGGTGTCTTGAGCATCGCCTTGAAGCGTCCCTGTTCGACACCAGTGCGCGCCGATAATTCACTCAGCAACAACGACTTGAGCACACCTTCCGGCAGACGATCCAGCGCCTTGAGAACCGCCGTAGCGAAACGTTCACGCTCCTCGACACGCTGCAGATCACGCCCCTCCGCCGCCTGCTCGAACAGGAACTCCGACAGCGGACTGGCACAGACGATGCGATCGCCGAATGCCTCCGGCCCCTCGCGCCGGACCAGACTATCCGGATCCTCACCTTCGGGCAGGAACAGAAAACGTGCCTGACGTCCATCAATCATCAATGGCAGCACGGTTTCCAGTGCACGCCTCGCCGCCTGACGACCGGCATTGTCCCCATCGAAGCAGAACACCACCTCCCCCACCAGGCGAAACAACCTGTTGAGATGGTCCTCACTTGTCGAGGTACCGAGCGTGGCCACGGCATTACGAATGCCGAACTGCGCCAACGCCACTACGTCCATGTATCCTTCGACGATGAGCAGCCTTTCCAGTTGCCGGTTGGCCTGACGCGCCTCGTACAGACCGTACAGCTCGCGCCCCTTATGGAAGACCGGCGTCTCGGGTGAGTTGAGATACTTGGGTTTGGCATCACCCAGTACACGACCACCGAAAGCAATGGTTCGCCCTTTCCAATCGCGAATCGGAAAGATCACCCGATTGCGAAACCGGTCATAGCTGCGACCGCTGTCTTCGCGCTGCACGAGAAGACCATACTCGGCCTGGACAGCATCAGAAATGCCATGACCGGCAAGATGGCGTTTGAGCGCCTCCCAGTCATCGGGGGCATAGCCGATGCCGAAGTCCCTCACGATCTCCTGCGACAAGCCACGCCGCGACAGGTAATCGCGCGCCTTACTCCCCTCGCTCATCAACAGACGTTCACGAAAGAACGACGCCGCCAGTTCAAGTAGATTTACGCCCTGCTGATGCCTCTTCTCGCGTGCCTGAGCCCGCGGATCATCGGCACCTTCACGCGGCACCTCCAGACCTTGGCGCAACGCCAACTGCTCGACCGCTTCAGGAAAGCGCAGGTTGTCGTACTCCATCAAGAACCGCAGGGCGTTGCCGTGGGCGCCACAGCCAAAGCAGTGGTAAAACTGCTTGTCCTGACTGACAGTGAACGAGGGTGATTTTTCCTGGTGAAACGGACACAGTCCGGAGTAATTTTTTCCGGCCTTCTTTAACTGAACACGTTCGCCTACCACCTCGACCACGTCGACGCGGGCAAGCAAGTCATCAATGAAGCGCTGAGGAATCTGACCAGCCATGCGGGGCTCTGACGCGTCGTGAGCGAGAAAAAACGGCACCGGTACAGCAGCGGGCCAAAAACAAGCGGCCACCGTAAGGCGGCCGCTTGGCGTCCCTCTGAGGTAGGAATCCTACCTCAAGTACGGATCAATATAGCCGTTCGAAACGCTTTTGCTCACGCTGCAGCTTCTTGGCGTGACGCTTGACGGCCGCCGCAGCCTTGCGCTTGCGCACGGCAGTCGGCTTCTCGTAGTTCTCGCGACGGCGAACCTCGGAGAGGACGCCAGCTTTCTCGCAGGAACGCTTGAAGCGACGCAGAGCGACGTCGAACGGCTCGTTATCACGTACTTTGACAGAAGGCATTAAGCACTCACCTACCTTGGAATCATGAGTTCGGTTTGTACGTACACCTTGGCCCGTGGATCACACCTTGGCCTGCCCACACAGTGGACAACGGACAAAGTGAACATTCGAAGACGATCTGACGGGAATCCGGGTGCACGACCCAGTCTTGCAGAGTCAAGTATTCTAGTCGCCGTTACAGCCCTTTGCAAATTCCTTGTTCAACCTCTGCCGTCCTGCCGGTAATCGGCGTAAAATAGCGGCCTTTGCCAAGATCTACGAGCCAACACCATGCGCGTACTGGGGATCGAAACCTCCTGCGACGAGACCGGCGTCGCCATCTACGACACCGAACGCGGGCTGCTGTCCGATGCACTCTACAGTCAGATCGCCCTGCACGCCGAGTTCGGTGGCGTGGTGCCCGAGCTGGCTTCACGCGACCATACCCGCAAGCTGTTGCCGCTAATTCAGGAAGTTCTGGATAATGCAGGCTTGTCGCGCCACGACCTGGACGGCATTGCCTACACGGCCGGTCCCGGTCTGGTAGGCGCCTTGATGGTCGGGGCCTCGACGGCACACGGAATGGCACGCGCCCTCGGTATTCCCGTGCTCGGCGTGCATCACATGGAGGGCCACCTGCTTGCCCCCATGCTCGAGGAAACACCGCCCGATTTCCCCTTCGTCGCCCTGCTTGTCTCGGGCGGCCACACGCAACTGGTCGAGGTTCACGGCCTGGGGCGCTATCGACTGCTCGGAGAATCGGTGGATGACGCGGCTGGCGAAGCTTTCGACAAGACCGCCAAGATGCTCGACCTGGCCTATCCCGGCGGTCCCGAAGTGGCACGCCTGGCCGAGCACGGCGATCCCCAACGCTTTCGCTTCCCGCGGCCGATGACTGATCGCCCTGGACTGGACTTCAGCTTCTCCGGCTTGAAAACCCATACATTGACCACGCTCAATGCGCTGCGCGAAGCCGACCAGCTCGATGCGCAGGGGCGTGCCGACATTGCCCGCGCCTTCGAGGAGGCCGTTGTCGATACGCTGGTCATCAAATGCCGTCGCGCGCTCGACCAGACCGGACTCAAGCGCCTGGTGGTAGCAGGCGGGGTTAGCGCCAACACGCGCCTGCGTGAAAGGCTGGGCATCGAAACGGCCAAGCGCGGTGCCAGGGCATATTATCCCCGCGGCCGTTTCTGTACCGATAATGGGGCAATGATCGCCTACGTGGGCGCCCAGCGCCTGCTCGCTGGCGAGTGCGATACCGAGGCCATGCAGGCGGTGCCACGCTGGCCGCTGGAGCGGCTCATTCCTCCCGCCGCCTGAGTTTGCCATCGTCCAAAGAAAGTTCTTCGCCTCGGCCCATCCGCTGAATACTCCAGACATGGCGCAGCACGACCAGCAAGGCAAAGACGATTACCACCCATACATACTCCCTGGCCAGCCACACGCTGGCCAATGGAGCCAGCAGCGCACTGGCCAACGAGGCGATGGCCGCAGTACGTATGCGCCAGGCCAGTAACGCCCAGCAAGCCGCACATAACAGCGCTACCTTGGGTGTCAGCATGAGCAGGACACCGAACGCACTGGCCACTGCCTTGCCGCCGCGCCAGCGATGCCATAGCGGATAACTGTGGCCGAGCAACACCCCAAGCCCGACCACACCTTGTGCCCAGGCCGGCAGCCCGCCGCCCTTGGCCAGCCAGAGCGCCGGCACCGCCTTGCCGGCATCGAAGGCCAGCGTTGCCAGGGCCAGGCGTTTGCCATACAGGCGCAGCATGTTGGAAAAGCCGGGGTTGAATGAGCCACGCAGGCGCGGATCGGGCAGGCTATTCAGACGGCACAGCCATACTGCACCCAGGCAAGAGCCGCATAGATACGCCAGTAGCGCCAGTAGAACGGTATGCGTGACAAGGATGGCAGACGACATGGCAGTGTCCGGGCAAGAAGCGGTTCCATGATTCTGCCAGCTTGGTGCATTACAATCGAAGTTTTAACCATGATCGAGGGTAGCGTGTGGATCGCGTGCTGATCGAAGGATTAAGCGTGGAGACTGTCATTGGTGTCTACGATTGGGAACGCACCATCCGGCAGCGTCTCGAACTGGACTTGGAATTGGCCACCGACATCCGGCCTGCCGCGGCAGATGACGACCTAGCCCAAACGCTGAATTATGCCGCAATCAGCGAGCGGATCGGCGTGTTCGCCGAGACCAGCCGCTTAGAGCTGGTGGAAACCTTTGCTGAACGGCTCGCAGCAGTGCTGCGCGAGGAATTCGGCATCACCTGGTTGCGCTTGACGCTGCGCAAGCCAGGCGCCGTAGCCAATGCCAGAGCAGTAGGTGTCAGCATCGAGCGAGGTGAGCGCTGATGGCGCTGGTGGTGGTCAGTATCGGCAGCAATATCGAGCGTGAACACCACGTGCAGACCTGCCTCGATGCCCTGCATGCCGAGTTTGGCAAGCTGCAATTATCCCGAGTCTTCGAGAGCGAGCCGGTCGGCTTCAACGATGGATGCAACTTCTACAATCTGGTGGCAGCCTTCGAGAGCGGTGCCAGCGTTGGCGAACTGCAGGCATGGTGCAAACGCCTGGAGTTAGCCAACGGCCGGCGCAAGGACAGCCCAAAGTTCAGCCCGCGCACCTTGGATGTCGATCTACTCACCGTCAATGCGTTGCGTGGCGACATCGACGGAGTCGAACTGCCGCGTGACGAGATCGTCAAGCATGCCTTCGTACTGCAGCCACTGGCTGAACTGTTGCCGAACCACCGCCATCCGGTCAGTGGCGAGCGCTACGCCGATCTGTGGGCCAATTTTGAAGTCGGCTCCCAGCGCCTATGGCCAGTAGAGTTCGTCTGGCAGGGCCGACACATTTCCCACGCAACCTGATTCAGGCAAGTTCGTCAGGTGCCTGCCAGGCTGTCTTCGAGCGCCTGCTGGCGACGCTGGGCCAGTTCCCGCCCTAATGCGGCACCTTGATAACCCTCTTCGAGCAACTGGCGCGGCGATACCTGCTTCGCTTGTTGCCAGGCCAGACGAAGAGACTCAGCCAATGGCGCATCGAAAAGCTTCACCAACCTCAGTAGCGGCTCGACGCGCTCTTCACGTCGCCAAGCGTCTATGGCATTAAGCCAGCGCAGCAGTCGTTCGCCGCTTGGTACCTGCCGCTCGGCCTCACGGCACAGTTCACGTGTCAGGGCCGCCTGCCGAGCCAAGTCACGCCAAGCGTTGGGGGTGCGCAAGCGATCTTGCAGCGTTTCTCGTGCCGTTTCATCGAGATGCTCGCACAGCCGCGCCCAGCGCCAGCGGGGTACTTCCTCGCCAGCTTCGGGCAGCTGGTCGAGCCGTGCCAGCGCCTGACTCAGCGCAACGTTATCAGCAGCCAGCTCAGGCATCAGTTCTCCCAACGCGTGGCACGCCTGCAAGCTTTGGAAGTACCCCTGGGGGCAAGGCTCGCCCAGTGCCTTCTCGGTTTCCTGCCAGACCCGCTCTGCGACGAGATGCGCTATTTCACCACTGTCGGCCAGTCGCTTCATCAACGCCAACGTGTCGTCGGCGATGTAGAAACCCAAGCCCTGATAACGCGCCAGGAAGCGCGCCGTACGCAGCACACGCAGCGGATCCTCGACGAAGGCCGGAGAGACGTGACACAACCGGCGCGCCTCGAGATCACGCTGGCCGTGGAAAGGGTCGACCAGTGTCCCTTCGGGGGTTTCGGCCATGGCATTGATGGTCAGGTCGCGGCGCGCCAAATCCTCTTCAAGCGTCACTTCCGGACTGGCATGTACCACGAAGCCGGTGTAGCCATGCCCCTGCTTGCGCTCGGTACGCGCCAGCGCGTACTCCTCGTGCGTCTCGGGGTGCAGAAAGACGGGGAAATCACGCCCCACTGGCCGGAAGCCGCGACGCCGCATCTCCTCCGGCGTAGTACCGACCACCACCCAATCCTGGTCGACCACTGGCCAGCCAAGCCGGGCATCGCGTACGGCGCCCCCGACTCGATAGACCTGCAGGCCGGCGAGGTAGGGATCGTTCATGACTGGCGCATCACACGCTGCGGATGACGATGCTCCCAGTCGGTGAATCCGCCATCCAGGCTATAAACGTGGGAAAAGCCTTGCCCAGCCAGCCAGGAGGCTGCCTGCTGACTGGAGTGGCCGTGATAACACACCACGACCATCGCCTGGTCTCGCGGTGCCTCGTCGATCAGGTCACCCACGGTAGCGTTGTCCAGGTGACGACTGCCGGGAATATGTCCGCGGGCATAACTCAACGGATCGCGAATATCCACCAGCGTCAACGGCTTCGCCTCATCCAGCCAGGCTTTCAGCGTCACGGGATCGAGATGTTCGAACGCTTGGGTCATGATGTCTCCGTTGAAAAGGATGGAAGGCATTCATGCCGGCTTGCGGCAGGGCACACTGACCTTACGACCGCTTTCTAGCTCGAGCGCAGTCAGGGAGCCCCCCCAAACACAGCCGGTGTCGAGCGCCTCGACACGCACTCGGGCACCCGGCGTCTGGCCCTGCAGCGCCGCCCAGTGACCGAACACGATACGCGGGTCGTCCTCACGAGAATAGGTGAACCACGGCGCGAAACCCTCGGGCGCCGAGTCGAGCCCCTCCTTGGCCTTGAAGTCCAGGGTGCCATCGGCGGTAACGAAACGCATCCGGGTAAAGGCATTGACGATGGCACGCAGGCGGTCATCACCCTCGAGATCGTCCTGCCAGCGTGCCGGTGTGTTGCCATGCATGACATCCAGAAACGCACCTGCCCGCTCGCTGCGCAGCACGGTCTCGACTTCTTGGGCGCGTTCGCATGCTTCGGACAGCGACCAGATCGGCAGCAGCCCAGCATGCACCATCAGAGTACGCTGGTCGCTTGCACTGCCGTCATCGACCCACAAAGGCTGCGCCTGAAGCCACTCCAGCAGCCTGTCACGATCCTCGGCATCCAGAATGCTCCCCAGGGTGTCGGAGCGCTTGGCGGCAACAGAGCCGCGCGCTACGGCCAGCAAATGCAGATCGTGATTGCCGAGCACTATGCTGACGGCATCGCCCAAGGTATAGGCTTCTCGCAGACAAGCCAGCGACCCCGGCCCACGGTTGACGAGATCGCCCGCCAGCCATAGGCGGTCACGACGGGGATCGAAACTCAGTGTATCGAGCAGGGCCACGAACTCGGCGTGACAGCCCTGGAGATCTCCAATAGCGTAGGTTGGCATAGGCTTCCTTGTTCGGCTGCGATGGCGGTTTCCTTGATACCGGGCTCGACTCAATGCACCTGGTTGGGCCCCGCCAGGCGAAACGGCGCAATGGCAACATCGAACGGTCGCTGCGCTGCGGTCTCGATGCAAGTGTAGGCACCTTCCATGACACCAACCGGACATTCCAGCACGGCGCGACTGGTATAACGAAAAGTCTGCCCCGGCGCGATGACCGGTTGCTCGCCGACGACGCCTTTGCCACGCACTTCCTGCACCTTGCCGTTACCCTGGGTGATTTTCCAGTGGCGTGCCAACAACTGCACCGTCTGTGCCGATTGGTTGTGGATGGTAATCGTGTAGCTGAAAACGAAGCGCTGCTCGCCCGGCGACGACTCGTCGGCCCGGTAGGCCGGCTGGACATCGACATGAACGGCTTCGATGAGTTCGGTCATTGCGTCGCTCCTGCCAGATGGTTGGCAATCGACACCATCTCAGCCACCGTCAACGTCTGGGGCCGCCGGGCCGGATCGATGCCCAAGGCCTCCAGCGTTTCCGCCGAGACCCTGCCCTTGAGGTTGTTGCGCAGGGTCTTGCGTCGTTGCGCGAAAGCCTCTCGCACGATGTCGGCGAACAGCGCCTCGTCCGCCGCCTGGGCCGGCAGTGTCTCATGGGGGACCAGTCGGACAATGGCGGAATCTACCTTGGGACGCGGGATAAACGCTTCAGGCGGCACGATGAATAGAGAGTCAACCTGACAATGGTATTGCGCCATGATCGACAGCCGCCCCCAGTCAGCGCCGCCCGGCTCTGCGGCGAGTCGCTCAACGACTTCCTTCTGCAGCATGAAGTGCATGTCGGCAACCGCCCCTCGCTGAGCCAGCAGGTGGAAGATCAGCGGGGTGGAAATGTTATAGGGCAGGTTGCCCACCACGCGCAGTGCCGGCCCGTCGCCCTTGAGTTCGGAAAAATCGAACTTCAGCGCATCGCCTTCATGCACGGTGAACTCAGGATAATTGAAGAACTGGACGCGCAGGCCTGGGATCAGGTCGCGATCAAGCTCGATCACGTCCAGCGCCCCGGCCGCCTCGAGCAGCGGCTCGGTCAGTGCGCCCTGCCCAGGGCCGATCTCGACTAGGCGCTGTCCGGAGCGCGGCGCGATAGCCCGCACGATACGCGAGATGATGCCCGGATCGCGCAGGAAGTTCTGCCCGAAACGTTTACGGGCCCGATGAACCGGAGGGCGAGAAGACATGCTAAGAAGAATCCTTGATTGTGCGAGGTATCGCCGAGCCGATGCCCCGCCATTAGCGAGACATCAGCTGAAATTAGTCACGAATGGTTATGGCGGATGCGAACGCTCAGCGCGCCATTTCCTGCCCAGCCGCCATCTCCGCGGCGACTTCCAGCGCGACGCGGAGACTACCGGTATCGGCCGTCGCGGTACCGGCCAGATCGAGTGCCGTTCCGTGATCCACCGACGTCCGTACGATGGGCAACCCTAGGGTGATATTGGCGGCACGTCCGAAGCCGGCGTACTTGAGGACCGGTAATCCTTGGTCATGATACATCGCCAAGACGGCGTCCACGCCTTCGAGATGTCGCGGCGTAAACAGCGTGTCGGCGGGTAGCGGCCCGTCGAGTTGCATTCCCTCATCGCGCAACCGCTCCAATGTCGGTGCGATCACCTCGAGCTCTTCGAGCCCCAAATGCCCGCCCTCCCCGGCATGCGGATTGAGACCACACACCGCAATGCGGGGCGCGGCTATACCGAAGTAACGCTCAAGATCCATGGCCAGGATGCGCAGCACCCGAGCAAGCCCCTGGCCGGTAATGGCATCGGCCACCTCACGCAGCGGCAAGTGCGTGGTAGCCAGGGCTACACGCAGGTCGTGAACGCCGGTCGGCGTATCGAGACGCGTCGCCAGCATCATCACGACCTCTTCAACGCCACACGCATCGCGCAAATACTCGGTATGCCCGGTGAAACCGGCATGCCCGCCGTCGATAATCACGCCCTTGTGCAACGGCGCCGTGACCATCGCCCCGGCCTCACCTCGACGACAGGCCTCGATAGCTCGGTCGAGTGTGGCCAGCACATAACTGGCATTGGCCGGATTCAGCTCGCCCGGCAAGGCTTGAGCCTGGAGGGCTACCGGCCATACCGGTAGCACGCCGGCACATGGATCGGGAACGACCTGCCCTGGGTTGAGCACCTTGATATCGACCGCCAGGCGCAGCTGACTGGCCCGCTCGGCCAGCATGTCGGGATCGCCCACGGCCACTACACGTCCAGGCAGCGGCATTCGGGATGCTGCCAACATCAGTGTCAGGTCGGGCCCGATGCCTGCCGGCTCTCCCGTGGTAAGCGCCAGGACAGGGAGCGTCATGAGCCGCTCTGCTCCAGTCGCTCGTCGACATAGGCATCGGCGCGGATCTGCTGGATCCAGGACTCGAGCTCGTCGTTGACCTTACGCTGGAAGATCAACTGGCGTACCTGATCGCGCTGGGTCGCGCCCTGCTGATTGCTGCCCTCACGATCCAGTAACTTGACCAAATGGTAGCCGCTTGGGCTACGGATCGGCTCACTGACCTGGCCAACACTCAACCCACCGATTACATCAGTGAAAATCGAGGGTAGCTCACCGGCCCGACGCCACCCCAGATCACCACCTTCCAGTGCGTTGGCACCATCGGATTCCGCCGCCGCCACATCGGCAAAGTCGGCGCCGTCCTGCAGGCGCTCGTACAATGCCTGCGCCTCCTGGCGTGCTGCCTCGACCTGGTCGGGAGACGGCGACTGAGGCACGGCCACCAGGATGTGCCCCAACCGATAGCGGGCATTCGCATTGGCTCCCTGCTGATCGAGATAACGTTCCACCTCGCGATCGGAGACATTGACCCGACTAGCTACACGCCGCTGTTGCAGCTCGCGCATCAACATTTCACGACGGATCTGCTCGCGGACTACTGCCAGCGACAGGCCATCGGCCTCCAGCGCATCGGCGAACTGATCGACGCTCATGCCATTGTTCTCGGCAATGGTGCGTACAGCCCGGTTCAGCTCGGTGTCATCCACCGTCAGATTGGCCTGTTCGGCCATCTGCAACTGGATCTGCTCGACGACCATGCGCTCCAGCACCTGGCGCCGCAGAACCGCGTCGTCGGGCATGGCGATGTTGCGACTCGCTAGCTGTGTCCGCGCCTGAATAATGCGGTCCTCGAGCTCGCTGGCCATGATGGCATCGTCGTTGACCACCGCCACGATGCGATCCAGCGGCTCCTCCGCCAATGCCGAAGTGGATATTCCAGCCAGGGAAAGGGCCAACATCAGGACCAGGCTCCACGAAGCAAACCAACGTCTGCGCATTAACAAACCTCTCTCACTATTGGAATTGGGTTGGCCGATAACCCGGAATGGACTCTTCGAAGAAGCTTTCGGTTCCCTGACCGACGCCTCCCAACCCCTTGAACACGAAGCGCAGGAATATCCCACGGTCGGTATAATCATCTTCAGTAGTATTGGCCGTATCGTTATCCTCAATCCACTCGCGCCACGCTACCTGCACGCCGTAACAGCAATCGTTCCACTGTACGCCGGCCAACTGCTCCAGAGCCCGATCGTTGGTGTTGTCATAAGTGAAGCGCCCGATCAAGTCCAGGTTGGCACTGGCCCGGTAGGCGAACGACACGTCGTAATCCTCACGGTTGTAGCCCAGCCGATCCTCCGCATCACCGGAGGGATCGAATCCCTGCAGCTGCCAGCGGTATCCCAGGTTCAGTACGTGTCCTTCGGGGTGCCGGTAGCGCAGATAGGTCGCCGTGCGCTCAGTCAACTCGCGATGCGCATCGTAGAACCACTCATAGCGGGTGCTCCAGCGGTCGGTCACCTGCCAATCGAGCTGCGTCACCACCGGCGAGCGGTCTCGGGTGGCATCGTACCAGGCCTGGTAGTTACTCTCCCGGTCGGGCAGGTCCAGGTCGCCCTCCATGCCGATTTCGCGATCGTCGAGGTAGGCGCTCTGGCCCACGCCCAGCGAGACGCGCTCACGTCCGCTGTCATCCTCGATGAAGCGGGTCGACACGCCATACGAGAGCTTGTTGACGTCTCCGACCCGGTCGGCACCCGAGAAGCGATAGGGCGTCCACAACTGACCCCAGGAAAATGCTCGCTCACTGGTATCGAAATCAGGAAACTCGCTCTGATCGCGCTCCGGAACATAGGCATAGTAGAGTCGGGGTTCCAGCGTCTGGCGCCACGCCGAGTCGAACAGGTCGACGTCACGCTCGAAGACCAGGCCACTATCGAGCGAGCTGACCGGCACGGTACGCGTCAGGCCGGTATCGAAGTCGGTCTCGCGCTCGCCGTAATCCAGGTCATAGGCGGTGTACAGCAGCGCAAAGCGCGGCTCGAGGAAACCCCAGGATTCATCGCCCCGCCAGCCCACGGCCGGTGCCAGATGGACACGCGACCCAGTGGCCGATTCGCGCAGCGGCACAGCGGTCTCGTCCACATCGCGCCAGAAGTAGGTCGCATTGGAGCGCCACTGCTGGTAAAACCCGTTGTCCTGCTCCCAACTGGCATTGGCAGTCAGGCTGGGTAAGCGGTAGAACGGCTTGTCATTTTCATCCAAAGGGTACTCAAGGCGTTGATACCCTTGTGTCCTGGCTTCGAGATACCAGGTCGTGCCGCTGTAGCTGAGCTGGGCCAGTCGAGATAGATATTCGGTTTCTGCTTCACCGAAGTCACGGCCGAAGTCGTCGAAGTAGCGCCCGTCGCTGGCTGCGCCGTAGCGCAGGTTGTAGCGCAGGCGGGGCGAAAAGCGGCCGCGATGCAGGTAATCGACGTACCAGCGATCCTCACCCTCAAAGGCGTCTTCTGGATCGTTGGGGTTGTCGCTTTCGCCCGCCTTATCGCTAGACAGATAGGCACCTTCGATCTGTCCTTCGTCCGTCGGGAAAAGGTAGCGGAATTCTCCCCCCATCAGCAGGCCGTGGTTGCTGACCCAGCGCGGCGTGATGGTGGCATCGTAGTTGGGCCCAAGATTCAGGTAATAGGGTTGGGCGTAATCGAAGGAGTCACCCGAAATGCCAATGGTCGGCCACAAGAAACCGGACTGGCGACGGTCGTCGATGGGAAAGCGCACCCAGGGCCAGTAGAACACCGGCACGTGGCCCACCTCCAACCGCGCATGAGTGGCGGTACCGAAGCCCTCCTCTCGGTCCAGCACCACATCGTTGCTGACCAGACGCCAGAGGTTATTGCCAGGCTCGCAAGTGGTGTAGCTGGCTTCGCGAAGGCGATAACGGCCATCTTCGAGCCGAGCCAGGCGTTGGGCATCGCCGCGCAGGCGCTGTTCATGCACGACGTAATGTGCAGTATCCACCTGAGCGGCATCGCTATCGAGGGCCAATTGTCCCGACTCGCCGCGTACCAGCAGGCTACGGTCGCGCAGTGTCAGGGGCCCTTCCGCGAACGCGGTATCCCTCGCCGCATTGACACGCACCAGCGGAGCCTGGAGCTGGCTGGTGTCGCGCCGCAACACGACTTCACCGCGCAGTAGTGTTTCCCCTGCTTCGCCATACTCGGCGCTATCCGATGACGACAGGATCTGCTCAGGCGTCTCGCCGGGGGCAAGCGCGTAGGGAGGCATGACGTAGCGCCCCCGGCAGAGCGCATTGGATGGGGCATCCGCCCCCCAGGGCTGCCAGTCGAGACGTTCCGCCGGCAGCGAAGGCGGTGGCGCCGCCTGGGCATGGTGCGCGGCCAGGCCGGCAAGGGCAGTCCACAACAATCGCTTGCCCATGAATCCTCGGTGTCCTTGACGATTGGAATCGGTATTATACAGTCCCCGTGCCGCACGTCCTCCCTTCGATCGCGTAGTGAGTCGAGGGGTTGCGTTGGGAACGCCTCAGCATGCGGCGGCGAATCGACCTCGTCAACCAAGGAGCCCGCATGTCGGACGCCTCTCGCCTCGACGCCCTGCGCAACTGGGTTGCCGCACATCATGCCTTGCCCGTACATCAGTTCAGGCTCGAACTGGCCGCCGGCGATGCCAGTTTCCGGCGCTACTTCCGCCTGTGGCTGCCGGACGACACCACCCGCATTCTGATGGATGCCCCGCCAGCGCGCGAAGACAGCCAGCCTTTCATTACCATCGCCAGCGCCTGGCGCAGTACCGGCCTGCCCGTTCCCGCATTGCATGCGCAAAACCTCGATGCAGGTTTTATCGAACTCGAGGACCTCGGCGATACGCCTTTGCACCTAATGCTAGGCGAAGAAGATAGCGATGCCACCCTGAACGGCTACGAACGTGCCCTGGCATTGATCGACACCCTGCAGAACCGGGCGCCTTGCGACACGCTGCCTGCTTACGACGAAGCCTTGCTGGGACGCGAACTTGACCTGTTTCCCGAATGGAGTCTGACACGCTTCCTGTCCATCGACCCGCCGGCCAATTGGGAGGCTCACCGACAGCGTCTGATCGAGACGGCGCTGACCCAGCCCCGCGTTGCCGTCCATCGCGATTACGACGCCATGAATCTGATGGTACATGACGAGCAGTTATGGCTGATCGACTTTCAGGATGCCGTCTGTGGCCCGCTCACCTACGACATGATCTCGCTGTTGCGGGGGCGCTACTGCCGTTTCCCTCGCCCGCGTTTCATCGCCTGGGTTGAGGCTTTCCGGCAGCGCGCCATTGCCGATGGCCGACTAACCCATCATGTCGATAGCGATACCTTCCTGCACATGGCCGACGCCATGGCAGCACAGCGATCACTCAAGGTGCTTGGCATCTTCTGCCGCCTGACCTTCCGTGACGCCAAGCAGGGCTATTTGGCGCGCCTGCCCCAGTTTCTCGAGCATCTACGCGACAGCCTGGCACCCTGGCCCGACTATGCCGAGCTGACCGCTTGGCTCGATAATAGCTTTACGCCCGCCTTGACCAGCGCACTGGCCCAGCACACCAGCCGGGAAGGCGAAGCATGAAGGCGATGATTCTGGCCGCCGGGCTGGGTACACGCATGCGCCCGCTCACCGATCACTGCCCCAAGCCTCTGCTCGCGGTCGGCGGCAAGCCGTTGATCGTGCATCATCTCGACCACCTGAAGGCGCTGGGCATCGATGATGTCGTGATCAACATCAGCTACCGTGCAGAGCAGATCGTTGCTGCGTTGGGCGACGGGTCTGCCCACGGCATTAACATCCGTTGGAGTCACGAGTCCACCCCGCTGGAAACCGGCGGCGGTATTCGCCAAGCATTGCCACTGCTGGGCGAGTCACCGTTCCTGTTGGTCAACGGCGATGTATGGTGCGAAATTTCCCCAGCCTGGCTGGCGCCGCTCGATGGCGATCTGGCTCGCCTGGTGCTGGTCGATAATCCCGATCACCACACAGATGGAGACTTCCATCTCGACGCGGCCGGGCGAGTGCACGCCAATGGCGAGACGCGCCTGACCTTCAGCGGCATCAGCCTGATCGACCCAGCCCTGGTAGCCGACCAACCTGAAGGAGTTTTCAAGCTGGCCCCATTACTGCGTAGTGCCATGCAGGCCGGTCGCGTTACCGGCTGCCATCATCGTGGCCCTTGGGTCGATGTTGGCACTCCTGAGCGCTTGCAAGCGCTAGATACCTGGCTGCATCAGCGTCACTGACCGGACGGGGCGCCATTCGCCCCTGCGATATAACCAAGATGCTACCCTGCGTCATCACGATACCAACCAGAAGGAAAACGAATCGATGAAAGCCAGCGTCAAGTGGACCGACGGCCGCCAGTTCGTGGCGGAATCCGGCAGTGGTCACAGTGTCGTCATCGATGGCCCACCCGACCACGGCGGCCGCAATACCGGCCCGCGTCCCATGGAAATGCTGTTAATGGGCATGGGTGCGTGCACTTCCTTCGATGTGTTGGAGATTCTCGACAAGTCTCGCGCGCCGGTCAGTGATTGTGTGGCAAGCATCGAGGCCGAACGTGCCGACAGCGTGCCAAGCGTTTTCACCAAGATCCATGTGCACTTCACGGTGACCGGCAAAAGCCTCAAGGAAAATCAGGTCAAACGGGCCGTGGAACTCTCCGCCGAGAAATATTGCAGCGCATCGATTATGCTCGCCCAAGGTGGGGTCGAAATCACTCACTCTTACGAGATCGTCGAGGGGTAAACACGCCATCAAGCCATGATGAAAAAAGCCCGCTTTGATTGCGGGCTTTTCGTATCGGACATCAGCGGTTACAGCGGCGGGGCGTCGACATGACGCCACAGGTAAAGCGCCAGCCACGAACGATGAGGTGCGAATCGTGCGGCAGTGCGTATCGTCTTGCGTCGCGGGCTGGTCAGCCGGGTAAGAGTCTTGCGTGCAGCAACGTCTCCGTCCGGCCAGACATCCTCATTGCCGTAATAGAAGATGGAAATCATGTCCGCGGTCCACTGGCCCACGCCCCACAGCGCCGTGAGCCGCCGGGAACGTTCAGCATGATCGAGTGGACGCAGCACCTCGGCCTCGAGCTCGCCAAGTCGCGCCTGCTCGGCGATGGCACAGATGGCCCGCGTCTTGGCCATTGATAGGCCACAGGCGCGCAACGCCTCACCATTGGCCTCGACAAAAAAGTCAGCCAGCGGGGTCTCGCCGGCAGCTGCGAGGACGCGGTGCCAGATTGCCTGCGCCGCCTTTACCGATAGCTGCTGGCCGGCTACGGAACGACATAGCCGCTCGGCGAGAGGTTGCGAATCGTCGACATTGAACTCGACCGGACCGCCCCGAATCATGGCCTCGGCAAGCTCTGTGCTCAGCCCTTCAGCGATTGAGACGAAGCGCTCGTGGATAGCCTGCGACATGACGAGGCGGCTTATACGCGGTAGACGCTCGTGGTCATCACTTTCGACATAAGCCTCATGCCAAGTTTCACCGGGGCCGGGAAACGCGAGCCCCCGGCTTCGAGCGCCCAACGTTCGTGATGCGCCTCGTCTGCACGCATCTGCTCGAGTACGGCCCGCGAGCGGCGATCGCCGGCCGGCAGCGCCTTGAGATGTGCATCGAGATGACGGCCAACCTGCTCCTCGGTGGCAGCGACGAAGCCCAGGCTGACCCGATCACCCACCGCACCGGCAGTTGCTCCCAGGCCGAAGGAGGCCACATAGAACAGCGGATTGAGATAGCTGGCCCGCCCCCCGAGTTCCTCGAGCCGCTCATCACACCAGGCCAGGTGATCGATCTCCTCCTGGGCCGCATGCTCCATTTGCTCACGTGTGTCGAGCAGCTTGGCGGTCAGCCCTTGGCCCTGATAAAGCGCCTGGGCGCATACCTCGCCAGTATGGTTGATGCGCATGAGGCCCTCGGCATGGCGACGCTCGGCATCGTCCATGTCGCCATCGAGTGCCTTGATGGCCGGCGAGGGACGTGAAGGCTGGGCCGCATGGGGTACCAGTGTCCGCAGCACGGTATCGAACTGATGAATAAAATTGTCGGTACGCGTCAGCTTGCGAAGCATGCCACCCCCCTTAAGAACGAAAGGAACCTGTTATGCGTTTAGAGTCGGCCTGATCAAGGTGAGCCACCAGACAGCACACCAGAAGAGCCACACCCGAAAGGTGTGGCCCTGTATGCATCGGATACGTCGCTGCACTCGTCATGGTGGATCCGTCTTGCGGATCGCTGCTGCGGCTACCCCGCCGGCCAGGTAAAGTGCCGACCGCCCATCAGATGCATGTGTATATGATAGACCGATTGGCCGCCATCTTCATTGCAGTTCATCACCACACGATAGCCGTTGTCGGCGAACCCCAGTTGCTTGGCCAACTTGGCTGCAGTGAACTGCAACCGCCCAATCAGCGCCAGGTCCACCTCCTCGATGTCATTGAGCGTAGCAATGTGTTTCTTGGGCACGATCAGGATATGAGTGGGTGCCTTGGGGTCGATGTCGTTGAAGGCCAGCACTTGCTCGTCTTCATAAACGATATCCGGTTCGATCTCGCGATCGACCATCTTGCAGAACAGACAATCCATGGCTCACGTCTCCTCGCTATTGATTGGCATCCCTTGCTGGACAGCATAAAACAAAGCCTACGGAACGCAGAAGGCGGGGGCTAACAATCGCTTGGCCGAGCCTTCGATGAGCGCGCAACACCAACGATTCGGCTCCGCAAGCCTTTCGCTCTCAGCGGAATCGCCGCTGGCCCAGTAAATGCTTCACCACTGGCCCGAGTATCAGTTCCATCGCCAGCGACATACGCGCACCGGGGACCACCAGCGTGTGCGGCCGGCTCATGAAGGAGTCCTGGATCATCGCCAGCAGGTAAGGGAAGTCCACCGTGGATGGATCGCGAAAGCGTATCACCACGAAGGATTCGGCATCGGTGGGAATATCCTGCACCTCGAAGGGGTTGGAGGTGTCCACTGTCGGAACGCGCTGGAAGTTGATATGTGTGCGTGAAAATTGCGGCTGGATGTAACGCACATAGTCGTGCATGCGGCCCAGGATGGTATCGATCACCGCTTCCTGGGAGTAACCGCGCAGCTTGGTGTCGCGGTCGATCTTCTGGATCCACTCCAGGTTCATGGTCGGCGCGACACCAATAAGCAGGTCGACATACCGGGCGATATCGTACTCACCGGTCACCAGGCCACCATGCAGCCCCTCATAGAAAAGCAGATCCGTGCCGCAGGGCAACGCTTGCCACTCGGTGAATGTGCCGACCTTGTAGCCGGCCTCGATCATGCGTTTGTCCTCGGCATGGATGTAATGCCGGAAGGTGCCACTGCCATGCTCACCGTACTCCTGAAACAGCGCCTCGAGCCGATCCAGCAGGTTGGCTTCGACGGCGAAGTGTGACAGCTCGTCGGTGCGCTCGGGCTCCTCGCGAAAGATCCGGGTCAGCTCTTCCTTGGTGTAACGGTGGAAGGCATCGCCGTCGACAAAGGCGGCATGCACGTCTTCACGGGAAAACATGCGCTCGAAGGTGCGCCTCACGGTCGTGGTGCCGGCTCCCGATGAGCCTGTTACGGCGATAATGGGATATTCCCGCGACATCAAACGTCTCCCCGCTGCTTGGCCTTGGCCAGCGCCTCGGCGAAGGCTGGGGGCAATTCGACCGGCTCGCCGCCGGCCGGGTCGAGCAGGACCACGCCGACACGTGCCAGAGCCACGGTACGCTCGTCGGCGAGGCGCCATAACCGCTGGTAAACGCTGAAACCCCGCCCGCTTGCCACCGGGATCGCCGAGTCCACGGCCAGGGCATCCGGCCAGCGCGCCTCAGCGCGGTATTGGATGGCAAGATCAGCCACCACGCTGGGGTGTCCAAGTACGTCCCACTCGTGAAACCCGAGCGCCTCGAACATATGCGCACGGGCCTCATGGAGCAAGGTGATAACGGCGTCATGCGCAAGATGACGACCGTAGTTCATGTCGCCGATGCGCACCGGCAGTTGATACCGATGCACGAGGTCCGTCGAGGGGAATTCCAGGCGAACACGTTCCATGTCATGAGTCCCTGCGCAAGCGGTCGATACCGGCGTTCAGCCTTCACGGGCAATGGCGCGGTAGGCGATGTCACGCCGGTAGAGGGCATCCTCCCAACGAATCGCCTCCACACCGTCGTAGGCCCGATTGCGAGCGCTAGACACTCGCTCGCCCAAGGCAGTTACACATAGCACGCGCCCACCGCTGGTGACGACCCGACCTTCGTCGTCTTCCGCAGTGCCGGCGTGGAAGACCTTGCAGCCTGCCGCTTCGGCAGCGTCCAGTCCCTCAATGGCATCGCCCTTGCGGTAGCTACCGGGATAGCCACCGGCGGCCATGACTACTCCCACGGCAGCGCGAGGATCCCACTCGCAGTTTTCTTGATCCAGGCGCCCTTCGGCGCCGGCCAGGCACAGCTTGACTAGATCGGATTTCAGACGCAGCAGAATCGGCTGGGTCTCGGGATCGCCAAAGCGGCAATTGTACTCGATCACCTTGGGAGCACCGTCGGTGCCGATCATCAGCCCTGCATACAGAAAACCAGTGTAAGCATGGCCTTCGTCGGCCATGCCGCGCACGGTGGGCTGAATGACCTCGTCGAGAACGCGTTGGTAAACCGCATCGGTGACCACCGGCGCTGGCGAATAGGCGCCCATGCCCCCTGTGTTGGGGCCGGTATCACCTTCACCGACACGCTTATGGTCCTGACTGGTGGCCATCGGCAGGATATGCTCACCGTCGACCATGACGATGAAGCTGGCCTCCTCACCCTCGAGAAACTCCTCGATGACCACACGCGCACCGGCATCGCCGAAGGCATTGGCTTCGAGCATATCACGCACGGCAGCCTCGGCCTCGGCCTGAGTCATGGCGACGACCACCCCCTTGCCCGCTGCCAACCCATCGGCTTTGATGACGATCGGAGCGCCCTTTTCGGCGAGATAGGCCAGAGCCGCATCGACGTCGGTAAAGGTGGCGTATTCGGCAGTGGGAATGGCGTGGCGCGCCAGAAAATCCTTGGTGAAGGACTTGGATCCCTCCAGCTGAGCGGCAGCCTGGGTCGGTCCGAAGATCTTCAACCCCGCGGCACGGAAGCGATCGACCACACCGGCTACCAACGGCGCTTCAGGGCCGACAATGGTCAGCTCGACTGCGTGGTCACGGGCAAAGGCTTCCAGGCCAGCCAGATCGTCGGCAGCAATGTTCACGTTGGTCAGCTTGGACTCACGGGCGGTACCGGCGTTGCCGGGCGCCACGAAGACCGACTCGACATAAGGCGACTGTGCCGCCTTCCAGGCCAATGCATGCTCGCGGCCACCGCCGCCGATGATGAGAACCTTCATCTACATAACCTTGCTCGGTAGTGGAATTCCAGGGAGCGGCATTATGTCAGAAAGCGGCCCGCCCCGCCTTCACGAAAGCCGACCCGCTCACCGGACCTAGCGGGAGCCCTCGTCGTCCTTGTCAAACGGCGAGCGCGTCATGGCCTGCTGCCAGAAACGCATGTTCTCCTCGGCCATCTCTCGCATCAGCTCCATGGGCGTGTGGCGCATGGCCTGCTGCCACTGGTCCTGCAGATGCTTCTGCTGCTCCAGCATCAATCGCGTACCCTGCTCCAGATAGCGCGCCAGCGGCAACGGTTGCGACATGGCATAGACGCGAATCAACTGTTGGAGCAGATCGTTGGAAAAGACCTCGGCATCGCCGTCGGCCTGCTCCTGCTCAATGATGATCGACAACAGGATGGTGCGCGTCAGATCCTCGCCGGTTTTGGCATCCTCGACCCGGAACGTCTCCTCATCGAGAATAAGGTGACGTAAGTCCTCGAGGGTGACATAGCGACTCTGCTGCGTATCGTAGAGTCGGCGGTTGGCATACTTGCGAATCACGCGCACGGCGCAGCTCCTCTTTGATTATATTCGGCTTGTCTGCATTGTGCATTGCACTAACCGGCTTGCAAATACTCTGTGACGCTCCTCGGGTAGAATGCACGCCTGCACGATGGAGACACCATGAATCTGATTCTGCTCGACCCTACCGATATCGCGACCGACGGACATGCCCGAGTGCACGACCCACGCCGGCTTCGCCACATGCACGACGTGCACCAGGCCAAGCCGGGTGACGAACTGACCCTGGGTGTCGAGAATGGCAGCCTGGGCCGAGGGCGTCTGCTGCATCTATCTCAGGACGAGGCCTGCTTCGCCATCGAGCACCTCGATCAGGTACCGCCGGCTCCACTGCCAGTGCACCTGGTCCTGGCCCTGCCTCGCCCGCGCATGCTGGCGCGCACCTTGGAGCATGTCACTGCACTGGGGGTTAAGCATATCACGCTCCTGCATACGCGCCGCGTGGAGAAAAGCTACTGGCAATCGCCTGAGCTGGCGCCAGAGCGCATACGCGAACACCTTATCTTGGGTCTCGAACAGGCGCGTGACACCCGACTTCCCGAGGTAACCCTGGCGACCCGCTTCCGCCCGTTCGTCGAGGACACCCTGCCCGGCCTGCTGGAGGGACGACGCGGCTTGCTGGCGCACCCGGGCATGACAACGCCCTGCCCGCGCGGCATCGACACGCCGAGCTTACTGCTGGTCGGCCCGGAAGGCGGCTTTATTCCCTACGAAGTGGAGCGCTTGCTCGAAGCGGGCTGTGAAGGCATCCACCTTGGCGAGCGGATACTGCGCGTCGAAACGGCTGTAACAGCCCTGTTGGCGCGCCTGTTCTGAGAAGTAGACGGTCACTCACGCTCGAAGTTGGCCTGATAGGCTTCGACGAAGGCGTTGCGCAGCGTCGCCACGAACGCCTGCCAGACGCTGATGTCCTGCTGAACCAGATTGCCGCGAATCTCGACCTGGGTCGCCAGGCGGTCTTCGGGGTGGTTGCGAAACAGCCACCCGGCCCCAGCCACCAGCGCTTCCCAGGCGGCACTCAGCGGCCCTTTTTCCGCGTCTTCCTCGAGATCGAGAATCTCGACATTATCGAGCAATGGCTTGGCGTAGCCCTGCAACTGGCCCTCGTTGGCCTCGAGCTCCATGACGAAGTCGCCCGCCCCTGACTGGAAATCGAACCGACCGTATGCTTCGGTCAAGGTATTGAGACGTGTCAGGTCGAGGCCGGTCACACGCAGCTGGAGGTCAAAGTTACGCATATCGCCCAGCGGGTCGAGACTGGCATAAAGCTCGGTGGATGCCTGGTTAAGCAATAACCCCTGCGCACTGATAGTGGCTATCCGATTGCCTTCGCTACGATCGGCATTGCTGATGTTGGTTACTATGCCGTTGAGCTCGGAGAGCTCCAGGTCAACGGGAGGGCGGGAGCTGAAGTTACGGAAATGAATACGCCCATCGATGATTTCGATATGGTTGATATCAATCGGCACCATGTCCTGCATGGCCGATCGCCAATCAGCACCTTCCCCGGACTGGCTCTGACTCGCCTGCGTAGCATCGACAAAATTGAGCTCGGGGCCGAAGAATGCCGCTTCGGCGACGATGGCGCCCCGCCACAAGGCGCGCCAGCTCACCGAAAAATCGATCGCATCGACACGCACGAATGGTACCGGCACATTGCCGCCGGCCTTGACGATATCCAGGCCATTGATGGCATAGGCCCCACGCCACAGATGGATATCGACATCTTCAACGTGTCCGCGATAATCACCCATAGCGGCCAAGCGGTCGTTGATATAATTCTTGGCCAGATCGGGCAGCGCCAGACGCAAGGCCATCAGCGCGACGACAATCACTGTCAGCCCCACCCACCACGCATGGCGCCTCTTCATATCCTTATGCTCGCAGCGTCGTCCTCACCCTTCTAGCGTAGTGGGTTTCGTTGAGGGTAAACGTTCTATATTTCGCCGTTCAGGCGCTGCAGCAATGAAAGCGTAGCGAACCCATCGGGCGTTACGCCCAGCGAACGCTGATAGGCTCGCAGGCCTCGGCGGGTATTCGGGCCGATCAACCCATCCGGCGTGCCGACTTCGAAGCCATGAGCATTCAATGCCTGCTGCAGCTGTTTGATCTGGTCGCGCGATAGCGCCGGCTCGTGACGCGGCCAGCTCGCTACCAGCCCAGGCTTTCCTGCCAGGCGATCGGAGAGTAACGCAACCGCCAAGGCATAGCTGGTCGAAGCGTTGTAGCGCATGATCGTGCGGAAGTTGTCACCGACGAGAAACGCTGGCCCCTGCGCCCCGGCCGGAGCGATCACGGACGCCGAAGCCATATTCGGCAACGCACCGCCACGTACCGGCTGAACACCTTGCGCTGCCCATTCCTGGCTGAGACGGCGTGTGTCCAGTTCGGTCTGGGAATAATCGAACCCGTCGGGCAATTGAACTTCAACGCCCCAAGTCTCTTGGGGTTTCCAGCCAACCTGGGAGAGATAGTTGGCGGTCGAGGCCATGACATCGGGAATGCTGCCCCAGATATCGCGACGTCCGTCGCCATCGCCATCGCGCGCATAGGCCTCGAAGCTCGACGGCAGGAATTGCGTATGTCCCATGGCCCCAGCCCAGGAGCCGCGCATGCGATCACGGTCAATATCGCCGCGCTGCAGAATGCGCAGTGCCGACATCAGTTCGCTGCGGGCGAACTCGGGACGGCGCCCGTCATAGCCCAGCGTCGCTAGCGCGTCGATGGTCGAGAAGCTACCGAAGTTGCCTCCATAGTTGCTTTCGATTCCCCATATCGCCACCAGCACTTCGGACGGCACGCCATAACGTTCGCTGACCGCCTCGATGACCCGGCGGTGCTCGTCGAGGCGAGCCTGCCCTTGCGATACACGGCTAGCGGAAACGGCACTATCGAGATAATCCCAGATCTGCCGGGTAAATTCGGGCTGTGAGCGATCGAGCTCGATAATCCTTGGCTGATAGCGTACCGGGTCGAAGGCGGCCGCTAGTGTGGCGTCTTCGATTCCTTGTTGTCGGGCTGCCTGACGAAAATCGCGCACCCAGGCGGAAAAGTCCTGACGTACCGAGGCCGGCAGCGTTGCCTGCGAGGCACGACCCGCCGAGGTATCGGCAGTCACGGAAGTCGAACTGGTGGGCGTACCGTCAGTGGCAATAGCCGTAGACTGACAGCCGCTCGCCAACAGGGTGGCAGCAAGCAGGGAAGAAACGAGACAGGCGTGACGACGCATAACGATGACAACTCACAAGTGCTGAAACCGCGCCATCTTGGACCAAGCAGGCACTTTCGCCTAGTCCTTTCCTCGTCCCTTCATCAGCCCAGCAAGGTCAGGCGTGCCATGATGGCCAAGTGACAGAGGATGACAACGGTATTGAGCAATTTGCGCAATCCCTGGTACCAGCCCGGCAATCGCTCGGCACTATCCTGCTGACATTCGTAGAGGCGTACCAGCCAGAAACCGATCATGAGTATCGCCGCCGCCTCAGTATAGTCGAGCATGAGCGCCGGCCACGCGAGCAGGCCGGGCACGACGCTCATCATCAGCCTGGCATTGAAGTCGCGCGTACCACAGCGATCCAGGCTGATCGCCACGCCCCAATGGACGCCACCCAGGAACGACAACACGATGGCACCAAAGGTGACAAACACCTCGACGGCCAAGGCCTGCCAGCGCATTGGCAGCAGGTAGGCACTGACAACACAAACGATGTACGGACTCAATCCGGCCAGCCCCAACCACAGGGGCAGCCGAACGCGCTGCATTTCTTCGGCAGTCATGAGGGGTGCATCCTTGCAACCGGCTCTTACGAAATAATGAAAAGACGTTACATAACGTAGCTGCTTAGCGACAGTGATACCAGCCGTAATCGATCTATTTCTCGTTGCGTTCTGCTAGCGAGGGGGCAGGGGGCGTGATAGAGTCGGATGCTGACTTCGAAACGGCAAGACTAATTTCGGCCTTTTTCCATAAAATAATCAGTCAGTTAGCCCTGTAACAGGGCATGCCGTGAAGCCATGACAGGAGGAAGACACCATGACGGGACATCCCCCGCGCGGTCGGTTCCGCGCGCGCCGCCATATCGGTGCCGAAACTCTCGCGACATCACCCATCGACCGTACGCCGGCCTGGATGCTGGCACCTCGTGCCGTCAGGCGCCCCTTCCTCACGGATCCGCCCCGCCACCGAGCTTGATCAAAGCCGTACTAGCGGCTGAACTGTGATCGATTGCCGTACGACGCCACGCGCGTCGCGACTGCTGGAACGCCCACGACAAGAGTGAGACGCTCATGTCCCTGCTTTTTATCGTGCTGCTACCTTTGCTTGGCAGCCTGGTGCCCCTGCTTGGCTCCAACGACCGGCGCAACCTGTGCGCTCTGATCACGGCTATCCTGCCGGCCGTTGCCCTGGCACTGGTAGCCACGAATATCGGTGATGTACTGAGCGGCAACGTACAACACTACTCCATACCCTGGATACCCGCCCTGGGACTCGACTTCGCGCTGCGTCTCGATGGGCTATCGCTGATGTTCGCCCTGCTCATCCTGGGCATCGGCCTGCTGATTATCCTCTATACCCGTTTCTATCTTGCCGCCGAGGACAGCATGCCGCGTTTCTACGCGTATTTGATGCTGTTCCTGACCGCCATGCTGGGCATCGTGATGGCGGACAACCTCCTGTTGCTGTGGATCTTCTGGGAGTTGACCAGCCTGTCCTCGTTCCTGCTGATCGGCTTCTGGCATACCCAATCCGATGCTCGCCGCGGCGCGCGAGTCTCGCTGACCGTTACCGCCATGGGCGGCCTGGCCCTGCTCGCCGGCCTGCTGTTGCTGGGCCAGATGGTGGGCTCCTATGACATGCAGACGGTGCTCGATAGCCGTGACCTTATCCAACAGGATGAGCGTTATGTGCCTGTGGTATTGTTGATTCTGCTCGGCGCCTTCACCAAGTCGGCACAGTTCCCCTTCCAGTTCTGGCTCCCGCAAGCCATGGCCGCGCCGACACCAGTCTCAGCGTTTTTGCATTCCGCCACCATGGTCAAGGCAGGCGTATTTCTGCTGGCCCGTCTCCACCCTGCCTTGGCTGGCTCCGAGATCTGGCTCTATCTGGTTGGCCTGACCGGGCTGGTTACGATGATCTACGGGGCCTATTTCGCCCTGATCAAGTACGACATCAAGGCCATTCTCGCCTATTCCACAATCAGCCACCTTGGCATGATTACCATGCTATTCGGCCTCGATAGTCGCATGGCTACGGTGGCCGGCCTGTTTCACATCATCAATCATGCCCTGTTCAAGGCTTCGCTGTTCATGGTCGCGGGCATCGTCGACCATGAGTGCGGTACGCGGGACATCCGCAAGCTCAAGGGGTTACGGCGCTACATGCCGATGACCACGGTCCTGGCCACCCTAGGTGGCGCCTCGATGGCTGGCGTGCCGTTGATGAACGGCTACCTGTCGAAGGAAATGATGCTGACCGAGACACTCGAGACCGGCCTGCTAGGCGGCCTGTTCTGGTTGGTGCCGGTACTGGCGACCCTGGGCAGCCTGATCTCTGCCGCCTATGCACTGCGTTTCGTGCGCAACATCTTCTTCGAAGGCTCGCCCGGCACGCTGGAAGTGACACCGCACGAACCGCCGCTACTGATGCGAGCCCCTGTCCTATTGATGATCACCTTGTGTGTGGTCATCGGCCTGTTGCCTGCCATCACTGTTACATCGCTGCTACATGCTGCCGCCGACGCCGCACTGGCCGAGCCGGTTCCCGAATTTCATCTGGCCATCTGGCACGGATTCAACCTGCCCCTGTTGATGAGCGCCATAGCACTGGGCGGCGGTGTCGTACTGTACCTGCTCCGCAAGCCCCTGTTCGACTTCCAGCGCCAGTTCACCTCGCTCAATACACTGAGCATCTACGAGGTCACCGTGCAAGGCATTGTACGTGCCGCCCAGTGGAGCCTGGATACTCTGGAGAATGGCTCATTACAACGCTACATGCTGTGGCTGGTCATCGCCGTGCTATGTCTGGCCGGGGGTAGCCTGGTAATGACGCCCAGTCTACAAGGCAACCTCCCGCAGCAGCCGCTGGACGCTCTGCTCATTGCCGGGGCGGCCATTACCATCCTTGCCGGCCTGGCCACGGCGTCCCTGCATCGCCGCCGCCTGATCTCGTTATTGATGCTATCGGTGGTGGGCCTGATGGTCTCGCTGGTCTTCGCCCGCTTCTCTGCTCCCGACCTAGCACTGACACAGCTAGCCGTGGAAGTGGTGACCATGATCCTGCTGATGCTAGCACTCTTTTTCCTGCCCCAGCGAACCCCCAAGGAATCTTCCGGGCTTCGGGTCGTACGTGACGTGTTGCTCTCTGCAGCCTTCGGGGGAATCGTCGCCAGCCTCAACTATGCCATCCTGACCCAGCCGATCGACTCGATTTCCCAGTTCTTCCTGGAACACAGCGTTCCGGGCGGAGGCGGTCACAACGTAGTCAACGTGATCCTGGTTGATTTCCGTGGTTTCGATACGCTGGGTGAAATCACTGTGCTGGGTATCGCCGGTATCGGTATTTTCAAATTGCTCAACCGGCTGCGCCTGTTCATGCCGTCGAGCGATTTCGAAGGTCGCCCATGGTCACCCGACAGCCATCCAATGATCCTTGCCATCGTATCCCAGACCTTGCTACCCCTGGCCCTGCTGGTCTCGATATTCATATTCCTGCGCGGCCACAACGCGCCAGGCGGCGGTTTCATCGCCGGCCTGGTGACTTCGGTGGCCCTGATCCTGATGTACATTGCCCGGGGTGTCGACTGGGCGCAGCAGCGCCTTGCATTCCAGTTTCAGCCAATCGCTGTGGCGGGCGTCGGCATTGCCGCGCTGACCGGCTTGGGCAGTTGGTTCTTCGGCTACCCGTTCCTCACCTCGGCCTTCGGGCATTTCTATATCCCGCTGATCGGTGACGTGGAACTGGCCACCGCTATGCTCTTCGATCTTGGGGTCTACTTCACCGTCATCGGTGCGACCCTGATGATCCTGGCCAACCTGGGCAAGCTCACCACGCCCCATCGACCGTCCAAGCAGAAGGAGCAGTCTTGATGGAAGCGCTCTACGCCACGATGACCGGCGCCCTCGCCGCCAGCGGCCTCTACCTGACGTTACGTGGACGCACCTTTCCGGTCGTCGTCGGACTGACCTTATTGTCCTATGCGGTCAACCTGTTCCTGTTCTCCACCGGCGGCTTGACCACCGACGGCGCGGCAGTCATCAAGGAACACACCGACCATTATGCCGACCCTCTTCCCCAGGCCCTGGTACTGACCGCTATCGTCATCGGCTTCGCCATGACGGCCTTCTCGGTGATCCTGGCTATCCGCGTTCGCGGCGAGCTGGGCAATGATGTCGTCAACGTCACCCGAGGCGACGAACCGCGCGAGGACAAATCATGATGCAGCACTTGATCATCCTGCCCATTGTTCTCCCGCTGTTCACCGGTCTGTTCATGCTCCTGAGCCGCAACGGTGCCACGCGATCACGAAGAATCCTCGCTCTGGCCTCGACCTCACTGCTGGTGGTCGCCGGCGCCCTGCAGGTCATCCAGAGCGGCGATGACGTCGTACGCTACTATGCACTGGGTGACTGGCAACCCCCGTTCGGCATCATTCTGGTTCTCGATCGCCTGTCGGCAATGATGGTATTGCTTACCGCCATCCTGGCGCTGGGCAGCGTCATCTATGCGTGTGCCGGTGACGACGAGCAAGGCTCGAACTTTCATGGCTTGTTTCAGTTGCAGTTGATGGGGGTTAACGGCGCCTTCCTGACCGGTGATTTGTTCAACCTGTTCGTTTTCTTCGAGGTGTTGCTGATCGCCTCCTACGCCCTGCTGATACACGGCGGTGGCAAGTCCCGCATCCATTCGAGCTTTCACTATGTCGCCCTGAACTTGGCGGGCTCGGCCCTGTTCCTGATTGCCGTTGGTGTCCTGTATGGCGTGACCGGCACGTTGAACATGACGGACATGGCTACTCGCATCCCCGAACTCGATGCCTCACAGGCCGGTCTCGCCAAGGTCGGCGCCATGCTGCTGCTGGTGGTGTTCGGGCTCAAGGCCGCGATGATGCCGCTGTATTTCTGGCTACCACGCGCCTATGCCGCCGCCCCGGCGCCGGTCGCCGCCCTGTTCGTGATCATGAGCAAGGTGGGTATCTACGGCATCCTACGTATCTATACGTTGATTTTCGGAGCCCAGGCGGGAGTTTTGGCAGACATTGCCCAGCCCTGGGCCTGGTGGTTGGGCCTGGCCACTCTGGCGCTGGGCTCGGTGGGGGTCATCGCAGCACGAGATCTACGCACCCAGGTGGCCTATTTGATCCTGGTATCAATAGGCACGTTGCTGGCCGGAATCGGCATGAACAGCCAACAGGCAACCAGCGCCCTGCTCTACTACATGATCCACACCACCTTGGTAACCGGCGGCCTGTTCCTGCTCGCCGATGCCATTGCACGCCAGCGCGGCAAGGCCGGGGCACGGATCGTCCGCTCCCGGTCAGTGACCCAGACCGCGCCGCTCGGCATTCTGTTCTTCGTCGGCGCCATGGCGGTGGTCGGCATGCCTCCGCTGTCCGGCGCCATTGGCAAGACCCTGGTAATGCAAGCAGCCAGCCTTCCCTCAGACAAGGCATGGCTGTGGTCCATCCTGCTGGCCAATGGCCTGGTTTCGGTCATCGCCCTCAGCCGGGCCGGCTCAACGGTGTTCTGGCGAGCCAACCACAAGGAAGAGACTCATGAGACGATGGGCGCCATGCGTGGCATTGCCCTGGTTTTCTTGATCGGCGCATCGCCACTGATCTCGCTCCTGGCCGGCCCGGTGACGGAATTCACCGAGGCCACAGCCACCCAACTCAGCGACCAGCAACGCTACATCCGCGCCATCCTACCCGCCGATACTGCAGGAGGTGATGCATGATCCGCGCTCGTTCCTGGCTTCCCATTCCGCTGCTATCGGTACTACTGCTCGCCGTCTGGCTATTACTGCAGCAGAGCGTCGCTTTCGGCCAGTGGCTGCTGGGTGGGTTCCTGGCTATTGTGATCCCAATTGTCATTCATCCTTTCTGGGAGCCCCAGGCCTATCTCAAGCGGCCCTTCCTGCTGGTGCGTTACTATCTACGCGTGCTAGGCGACATCGTCATTGCCAACCTGCAGGTATCAAGGATCATCATTGATCCCCGCAAGCGCGCGAACCCGATGTTCGTAGTCTATCCGCTGGAACTCGAGGATTACTTCACGATCACGGTCCTGGCCAGCACTATCACGCTGACCCCAGGCACGGTATCGGCCCATCTGCGCCTGGACGGCAAGAGCCTTCTCATTCACACCCTCGATGCAGACGACCCGGACACAGTCATCAAAGAGATCCACGAACGTTACGAGCGTCCGCTCAAGGAGATCTTCGAATGCTAGACACGGCACTCTGGATCAGCCTGGCCCTGTTCGTGGTGGCGATCCTATTGAACGTTTATCGTCTCACTATCGGCCCCAGCCTACCGGATCGCATCCTGGCGCTGGATACGATGTATGTGAACTCCATTGGCCTGATCATCCTGTTCTGCATCTGGCTGAATTCGAAAACTTATTTTGAAGCTGCCCTGCTGATCGCCATGCTCGGCTTCATCAGCACAGTGGCGGTATGCAAATACTTGCTGCGTGGCGATATCATCGAATAAAGGAGGGGATATGATCGGCTTCTATACCGTGATGGAGGGCATCATTGCCTTCTTTCTGGTGGCTGGCGGGGTGTTTGCATTCATCGGCTCGCTTGGTCTGGCACGCCTGCAGGATTTCTACATGCGCTTGCATGGCCCGTCGAAGACTTCAACCCTTGGTGTCGGGTGCACCCTGATTGGGTCGATGATTTATTTCAGCCTGACCAACCATACGATCAGTTTGCAGGAGCTGCTGATCACCATCTTCTTGTTCGTTACCGCGCCGGTGTCAGCCCACATGCTGGCCAAGTGCGCGCTTCACCAGAAACTGCCTCATTACGAGCGCACCAAGGGCCGCCCCGAAGAACTCGATGAAGAGCAGGAAGACCCTGATGCAGCAGATAGGCCTTCCACTACTCCCGCCCCCTGAGGGGCGGGAGTGATCCTCACCAGCCCTGAGTATGTGTCTCAACCAGCGTGGTAAGCAACGCGATGTGGTCGTCTCGATCGTTAAGGGCAGGGATGTAACGATAAACCTTACCGCCAGCGTTTATGAAGTTATCGCGGTTTTCCACTTCCAGCTCTTCAAGCGTCTCGAGGCAGTCGGCAGCGAACGCGGGGCTAATGATGTCGACATGCTCCACCCCTTCGCCCCCCCAGGACTTTAGGGTCTCGTCAGTGTAGGGCTTCAGCCACTCCTCACGCCCGAACCGAGACTGATAGCTCATGAGCCACTCGTCATCGCCCAGCCCCAGCGCTTCAGCAACCCGTCGGCTAGTGGTCTCGCAATGCCGGGGATAAGGATCCCCTTCATCTGCGTAGCGCTGGGGAATGCCATGATACGACATCAATAAGCGGCCACGCTGGCCACCATGGCGAGCCCAGTGATCGCGTACACTATTGGCCAGCGCCTCGATATAGCCCGGATGGTCGTGATAATCGCGAACCAGGCGCAACTCAGGTAAGTGTGGACACGGTTTGAGCGCCTTTGCCAAACGGTCAAACACAGCCGCAGTGGTGGATTTGGAGAACTGGGGATACAGCGGCAGAACCAGAATGCGATCGACTCCGGCATCGCGCAGCGCCTTGCCGGCGGTCTCCATGCTCGGCTCGCCATAGGTCATGGCCAATTCGACGGGAATATCTTCGCCTAGGCGCTCAGCCAAGTTGGCCTTGAGTGCCTGCTGCTGGAGCCGTCCGAAGACCAGCAGCGGAGAGCCTTCCTTCATCCATATGGATTCATAGCCCTTCGCCACGCGAGCGGGGCGTGTACGCAGAATGAAACCATTCAGGATAAACCACCACAACGGGCGAGGCGCATCGACAACCCGTTCGTCCCATAGGAATTCGGCAAGGTAACGGCGCACTGCCTCAGGTGTCGGTGCATCCGGGGTGCCAAGGTTGGCCAACAACACACCGAATCGGGCAGTCGTCATCACTCATCTCCTTGCTACGCTTTCATGAGCAGCCAGTTTACCAAGCACGACTTGCACAGCGGGAATGAAGTTATGCTATCAACCAGATTTGTACAAATTTTGGAAAAACCATGCTCATTCCATTCATGCACAGTTCCAGCTGATTTCTATGGCATACCGGAGCGCTAATGAATTCTCCACTCGACGCCCGTGCTCCCATCACGCTTTTCTACGATGGCGGCTGCCCGCTCTGCCGGCGACAGGTCGCTTGGGTGAAGCGTCGAAGAGGACATGATCGCGTGCGCTTCATCGACATTCGCGCCCGCGGGTTCGACCCTACTCAATGGGACCGAACCTGCGATGAACTGATGGGACGCCTGTTTGCCCTCGACAGCGAAGGACGCTGGTACGCCGGCATGGATTCGACGCGTGCGCTGTATGCCGTGCTGGGCTATCGGGGATGGGTGAGGCTATCCAGCCTGCCAGGGCTCGATATGATGCTCGACAGGCTGTATCTGGCTGTGGCGAAACGGCGCAATCGCATCGGTCGATGGGTTGGCCGGGAATAGAATCACCGCCTAGAAGACCAGTGGCATGCGTGATGTCAGCGGCTCGTGATAGTTGGCCTCATGACCAATCATCTCATCGTGGGCCACGAACTGTACAAGGTACGCACGGTGTATGCCGGCTCGCTTGAGTTCCAGGTAAGCGTCATCCAGAGAACGGAACAGTACCGGCTTGCCCTGCCTCATCAGCAGGTGGCGTCCGCCTTCCACGTCTTCCAGCTCGATTTGATAAAAGTTGCTACCAGCATGGCTGATGATACGGATTTCATAATTGTCATGGTGCTCTGCGAAATCTTTGAGCTCTTTGAAAATCATACTCCCCTCCTGGGAAAACTATTGGAATGATTGGCTGGGCCTAGCCTGGCCCTTGCCCGATGACGACGTCATGTCCATTCGACGTCGCCCCTATGACCGTTTTCGGCCTATTGAGTTCGGCGACCTACCACCACGGTTCGCCCGTTCGCACTGCGCTTGGCTACAGACTTCCATTGCCCCCAAATATCGCTAATCGCCTCGATGGGCAGCGGCTCGGTGACCGTCAGAGCCACGACAGAGGCCCTGACCAGCGGAAAAAAGCGCCGCGTGCCGAATCGGTCCATGGCATGAAAGCCACCCGCGTCAATGGCCTGGCGTGGCAGCTTCTTCCGACAGGCTTCGACAAACCTGGACTGCAACCGCGCCAACCGCCGCTGAACATCCGTTACCCTTGCTAACAGCAGAACAAAATCGTCTCCGCCAAGATGACCAAGAAAGTCGCCCTGCTCACAGTCGGCTTGCAATGTCTCGGCCAGCGCCAGCAACAAGCTATCGCCGAGGGCATAGCCAAACCGATCGTTGAAGGGCTTGAAGTTATCTAAATCAAACAGACAAGCCACGAACGGCAATGACGTCTGGCAGTTGCGCTCCAGAGCCGCTCGGATCGGCAGGTTACCGGGCAGCTGCGTCAACGGGTTGGCCTGCCGTGCCAGCTGCACTTGACGCTCTGTAATCAACTGTAGCAGACGTATGACCTGACCCATGCCCTGATAAATGCCATTTTTTGTGATTGAGAAATCCTCATCACTGACCTCGTGCTCACGCGCCGTCACCTTGCGCGATACCTGCTCCAGAGGCTCGTCCACCTCGACGGTGAGTGCGGCAGGATTCATCGCCCGGCTGACCGGTTGCTTGCCATGCAGATCGAAACCATAGCGCTTTCCCACCAGTCCCATCAGCTGTCGACGCGATAATGTCCCGATGACCCGGCATTGGTGATCGACCACAGCCATCGCATTGGCCTGGGGTAGCTCGCCGAAGCGCTCAGCCGCCTCGGCTACGGTCGTGTCAGGTGCCAATGACGGCTGCGGCTGTATCAACTTATGCAGCGCACTGTCCGCCAATTGGCGGCGGTTCCGCCGTTGCAGTTCGGCGAGCCAATCATCGAGAGCGGCGCGCTCCTGCCCGGGACGAGGGGTAGGATGGCCGAACAGCCAGCCTTGACAGAAGTCGACCCCCAACTCGAGCAGCACATCCAGCTCCTCGACACGTTCGACTCCCTCGGCAATGATCTGACTGCCCAGTCCATGAGAAATCTCGATGAACGAGCGTACGAAACGCCGCTTGGTGCGGTCGTTATCGATGCCGTGTACGAAGTGGCGGTCGAGCTTGACGAATTCCGGGGAAAGGTGAGACCACAACCGCAGGCTGGCATAGCCATCCCCGAGATCGTCGAGCGCGATGGCGAATCCCATCGACTGGTAGTGGCGCACGGCCTCGGCCATAAGCTCGGGATCGATACCTGGTGACTGCTCGGTCAGCTCGATCACCAGGCGATGGGGGGCCAGCCCGCTGCGTTCGAGAAGCTCTCGGGTCATGCCGCTGCGGTGTGCCGGGTCCAGCAGGACTTCAGGCGAGACATTGAGAAACAACCGATCTTCCAGGCCCTGGGCAGCCCAACCGGTAATCGCCCTTCGACGACATGACTGCTCGAGCGAGGCCAGTCTACCTGAGGCCCGTGCCTCGTCGAACATCGTGAGCGGCTGGACATAAGGTGTTCCTGCCGGTCCCCGCGCCAAGGCCTCGTAAGCGATGACCCGCCCGGCACGCGGTGAGACGATGGGCTGAAAGTGCACCTCGAGGGACTCGGTGTCGATCACCTCGGCGAGGGAGAGAGAGGGGATGTGGCTGGTTAGGGTCGTCATGCCACATGTTATGCCCCGTCATGATGTCAGCCTGATGACAACCGCTTAGTCATCCTGGTAATTGGAGGGATCGATGGCCACGCCCAGAGAATTGCGATCCACCCACTTACCGGCCTTGGTCTCCTTGTAGCGAAACACCACGCGATCACCGACCGCCACCGGCAGCTCGGCATCCTCGGTCTGATAACTGTAGGTTTCACCATCGACCACCAGACTGTAGCGATACAGGTCCGGCATGCCCAGCCACTCCTTGAACGGCCCCTCACGATCCATGCTTTCCAGCGTGCCGCGCGCCTCGAGCTTGGGGATACGCTTGCGCTTACCACGAAAACCGCCCGCCATGCTGCCTCCTCTCGTAATCATGCCTGTCGGAGGGGCGGCATTATACGGCGCCCCGCGACAGTCTCAAGTGAATCACTCCCCAAAGTGCTGGCCATAGCTATCCGGCGCGAGATCCTCGAAACGCGTGTACTTGCCGATGAAGGCCATATGCACGGTGCCGATCGGCCCGTTACGCTGTTTGCCGATGATCAGCTCGGCCAGCCCCTTGTTGTCGGGATTGTCCGGATTATAGACCTCATCACGGTAGACAAAGGCAATCAGGTCGGCATCCTGTTCGATAGCGCCGGACTCGCGCAGATCTGACATGACCGGTCGCTTGTTGGGGCGCTGCTCCAGCGAGCGGTTGAGCTGCGACAAAGCAATCACCGGGCAGCCGAATTCCTTGGCCAACCCTTTCAACGAACGTGAGATCTCCGAGATCTCGCCGGTCCGGTTCTCGGAGAACCCGGGAATCTGCATCAACTGCAGATAGTCGATCATGATCAGGCCGATATTGTCATGCTCGCGGACGATGCGGCGGATGCGCGAGCGCATCTCGTTGGGCGACAGGGCTGCCGTATCGTCGATGAAAAGCTGCTTGTCCTTGAGCAGATTGACCGCCGAGGTCAGGCGTGGCCAATCCTCGTCTTCGAGTTGCCCGGTACGTACCCGCGTCTGGTCGATACGTCCCAATGACGACAGCATACGCAGCATCAGGGCTTCGGCCGGCATCTCCATGGAGAACACCACGACCGGCTTGTCACTGGAAATTACCGCATGCTCGACCAGGTTCATGGCGAAAGTGGTCTTCCCCATGGAGGGACGACCGGCAATGATCACCAGGTCGGATGGTTGCAGGCCCGAGGTCATATCATCGAGATCGCGAAACCCCGACGACAGACCGGTCATCTGGCCCTGCATGTTGAACAATTCGTCGATACGATCAACGGCCCTGGAGAGCAGCTGGCTCATACCGATAGGGCCGCCTGACTTGGGCCGGGATTCGCTGATCTGGAAGACCAGCCGCTCGGCCTCGTTGACCAGCTCATCGGCTGGCCGCCCCTGGGGGCTGAAGGCACTCTCGGCGATCTGGTTGGCAGCCTGGATGAGCTTACGCAGCGTGGCACGTTCACGAACGATGTCGGCATAGGCACGAATGTTCCCGGCCGATGGCGTGTTGCGCGCCAGTTCCGCCAGGTAGGCTAGCCCACCCACTGTCTCTAGCTGATCACGCGACTCCAGCGCTTCCGATAGCGTAACCACGTCCAACGGATGCGCCGCCTCGGCGAGCTGAATCATTGCATTGAATACGAGACGGTGCTCGTAGCGGTAAAAATCATCCGCCACCAACCGCTCGGATACCGTATCCCAAGCCTCGTTGTCGAGCATCAGCCCGCCAAGTACTGACTGCTCGGCCTCCAAGGAGTGAGGCGGCACCTTCAGCGCCGCAGTTTCCTGGTCGAGTTCGAGAGTTTCACTCATGGAGTATTCCGCAGGGTTGGATGTCACGCAGGGCTATCGGTAGATAGCGGTGCCATTCTACCTCATAGTGCTGCCTCGCCCTATGACCAACCGCATCAGAACCACGTTTCCATCTGTACTCCGAAACTCCACTCGCTACCAGAGTAGCCAGACGCACCAAAACCATCCGCCTCCTCCGAACCGGGAACGACATAACTGTTCAGCTCATCGTCCCAATCAGCATAGGTCGCAAACAGGCGCAGCTCGGGCCGCTGTAGAAAGCCATCCACCATGGGCTTGAAAGTGGGTGCAACGGTCAGCTTTGTGTAATCTCCACTCACAGCATTGCGTCCAAGGTAGCCTTGAGGATCAAGGTCCATGGTCTGCCAGCTGATCTCGTACTGCATCTCGAAGTTTTGGGTCAGCTCGTTGGCTATCCGCGCATTGAGTGTCAGCCAGTCGTAGCTGTCTTTTTCGACATAACGGTCCCGGCTGGTTTCAGCGAGCAATGCGGGCGCGAACCTCCACCTGGGTGCCAGGTAGGTCGTGCCATAAAGAGCAACGCGTGTCGCCTCGGCATTTTCGTTCAGTTCCCCATCGGCACCTAACTCCTTCACTTCGGCGCCAAGACCTTGCCCATGGAGCACGGCAGCCTTGAACTCGCCTTCGCGCAGGCCGAAAAAGGTATTGCCATGATATGCCAGCATCGTGTGTAAGCCGCTGTCAGCAGCCCCCGAGGTACGCACCTCATTGTCGTTTGCCGATAACCCGCTAACCATCCACTGCCAGTTATCGATAAAGTTGTTTGCCGTGAATATATAACTTTCCACTTCTTCGGAGAGCCCCTCGGCGCCGACATGACCATAATCACGACCATAAAGGGAAAAGTTGGATGACCATGCGTCGGTAAGCTGGATATCATAAACACCCGCACCGGTCCCGGCGAGAAAGACAACATCGCTATCGAGCCAATGAATGTCGAAGCTCTCCCGATCGAACCGCTTGCCGGCCCAGATCGATGTACCTTCGAATGCCCCGGTGAACGTGGGCAAGTTACTGAACTCCGCGTACACTTGCCGAACATTGAGGTCCGACTCCTCGGCAGTCCAGGTATTGCTGGTCTCGACACCATCGGCAATCATTACGCGGTAGAGCGCCTTGGCGCCATTTTCATAATTCTGTCGGTAGTTGAGGATGGCTTCCAAGTAGTTGTCGTCTTCGTTGCCCAGACGACCGACCGCGCCACCCACCGACCCTGCCGGCGTCACATACGGGCCGCCTTGAGTGCCATTGCCATCGCCATCCACCAACACTCCCGAGCGAGCATAGGCTTCATAGGAGAACCCTTCCTCCCCACTCACCTGGCGCTCGACCTTGGCTAGCCGCTCCTCAACCGTGGCTTCGTCTTTATCCTCACTCCCCTGAAGCTCGGCCACCTGCCGCTCAGCTTCTTCAGCGCGCCTCTCCGCCTGCTCGGCCCGTGCTTCTGCAGCGGCAACTCGCTCTTCCAGCGCCGCCAGGCGTTCCTCGATACTGGCCTCCTGAGCTTGGGACAAGCTCATCGTTCCCATAGAAACTGCGGCAATGGTTGCATTAAGTAGATAGTTGGGCATAAAACTTTCCTGGCTTTGTTCGCGTTGTCGTTGCTACAACGTAGCTCGACTGAGGCCAGACCGGCAGCACGAACCGCCTTCCGACTATCTTTGGGCAATAAAAAAACGCGGCAGCCTTTCGGCTGCCGCGTTCGTATACGAGATCGTTGAGCTTATTCGGCCACGACCACGATACGGATGGTGGCATCGACTTCCGCATGCAAGTGCAGCTGGATGTCGTATTCGCCTGTAGCGCGAATCGGGCCTTCCGGCATACGCACTTCGCTCTTGGCCACGTCGATACCGGCCTGGGCAAGGGCGTCGGCCAGATCGCGCGGACCGATGGAGCCGAATAGTTTACCTTCGTCACCGGCTTTAGCCACCAGCGATAGCTCGATGTCGTTGAGCTCTTCGGCGCGAGCTTCAGCTTCACGCTTGCGCTCGGCAACTTGAGCTTCGAGTTCGGCACGCTGCGTTTCGAAGGCTTCCACGTTTTCTTTGGTTGCCGGCACGGCCAGGCCGTAGGGAACCAGGTAATTACGGCCGTAACCAGGCTTGACGGTGACCTTGTCACCCAGACCACCCAGCTTACCGATATTGTCGAGCAGAATGACTTCCATCTCGTTAACCTCTTGTCATTGGCTGCGGGCCAATCGGCCGCGGAAATCCGCAAAGGTATCGATGAAACCCAGCAGCAGCACAATCAGAATCATGGGCCAAGTGGTCAGCAGCAGCACATAGAAAGCCACCAACCACAACCCGTTCATCCCCTTGAGACCAATCAATCCATGTATCAGCGCAACGCCACCCACCAGTAGCGGGACCCAAGCCAGCATGGTCAGCGCAGGTAACGCGAAGACCACGCCCAGCACTACCAGCACTACCAGCAGGATGAGCTCCCGACCTGACAGGCGCAGGGCATGGAACTCGGCTCGGAAGCCACCGGGATTGTATAACCCCGCCTGCCAGCTACGCGCCAGTGCCAGGCAAGCCACCGAGGCCAGCATGACTATCAACCCCGTTACCCCGCCAATCAGCAGGACAGCCAGTCGCTCGGTCGCCACACCCTGTTCGGTGAGATCTGCGAGCATGCGCTCGATCTCAGGAGACGATTGGCGCAACTGATCGAGTAACGGCCCAGCCCCACCAGGGGGTAGGAAGATGCCCAGCTGAACCATTGCCGCCCCGACCAGAGCACCGGCGATCAGCGTCTCGCTCCAGCGCATGCGCGAACGCAGCACGGTCGCCATCAGCGTCACCAGTAACAGGCTGGCCAGCGGAATCGTATCGCCTTGCATCCACCACCAACCGGTTGGTAGCGCGGCGGCAACGATCACCGGCATGGCCGGCCCCAGGCCACGCCGCAAGGTCACCAGGGCGGCCACTGCAGCACTGAACCAGAATAGCCAGGGAATAATGGCGGCAAGGGCGGCGGCACCCACAGCATGCGGTGTGCCGCGCATTACCCAGCGAGCCAGAGGCAGCATCACGCGATACGGCTTACTGGTGGCTGTCGGTATAGGGCAGCAGCGCCAGGTAGCGAGCGCGCTTGATGGCAGTGGCAAGCTGACGCTGGTAGCGCGCTCGTGTGCCAGTGATGCGGCTCGGGACGATCTTGCCAGTCTCGGTGATGTACGCCTTGAGGGTATCGATATCTTTGTAATCGATATACTTCACGCCTTCGGCAGTGAAGCGGCAGAACTTGCGGCGACGGAAAAAGCGTGCCATGGATTATCCTCCTGGATGTGCGAATTAGCTGGCTTCGGCGGTTTCGGAGCGCTCGGAACGCGGACGCTCGGGGCGTTCTTCACGACGCGGACGCTTATCGTCAGCCTGCTTCATCATCGGAGAAGCTTCGGTGACGGCTTCCTTGCAACGCACGACCAGACTACGGATGATGGCATCGTTGAAGCGGAAGATATTCTCGATTTCTTCGAGAGTTTCGCCGCGGCACTCGATGTTCATCAGCACATAATGGGCCTTGTGGATCTTGTTGATCGGGTAAGCCAGATGACGACGGCCCCAATCCTCGAGACGATGCACAGTGCCACCGTTTTCGGTGACGATGCCGGTGTAGCGCTCGACCATTGCCGGCACTTGCTCGCTCTGATCCGGATGGACCATGAACACGATTTCGTAATGACGCATGATGTCTCCTTACGGTTTGACAGCTTCCGGATGACGGGAAATTCCACCAAGGGGAAGCAAGGAGTCGTGATTTACTGGGTGAGGGTGTTCTAAGAACCGCACAATTGTAGTGATCGCACCCCGTGCTTGCAAGGAATGCCTCAACCGCGGTTCACTTGCCTGACATGTGCCGAGCCTGACGGCGCTGCCGGACGACCTCGTAAAGGCAGACCCCAGTGGCTACGGAAACGTTGAGGCTCGATACGCTACCGGCCATGGGCAGCTTGACCAAGCCGTCACAGGCTTCACGGGTTAGCCGGCGCATGCCTTTGCCCTCCGCCCCCATGACCAGGGCACAGGCGCCGGTGAAGTCAGCCTCGAACAGGCTGGCATCGGCTTCGCCGGCGGTACCCGTTATCCACACGCCGGCATCCTTGAGACGCTGCATGGCGCGTGCCAGGTTAGTGACCTGGTAGACAGGCATGCTCTCGGCGGCGCCGCAGGCTACCTTGCGTACCGTGGCGTTCAGCGGAGCCGCCTTGTCCTTGGGCACGATGACACCATGCGCTCCAGCAGCGTCAGCACTGCGCAGGCAGGCGCCAAAGTTATGTACGTCAGTCACCCCATCGAGGATCAGTAATAGCGGTGGCTCCGCCTGTTGCCATGCTCCCAGCCTAAGCAGCAATGCCTCTTCGTTCTGGGCAAGCAGCGGTGGACAGAACGCGATAACGCCCTGATGCGCCGCCTCCCCCGCCAGCTCGTCGAGCACCTCGCGCGGCTGCGTCACCAGATGAGCCCCGGCATCGCGCGCTTGCGCGATCAATGCCTCCAAGCGAGAACCGGCCTGGCCCTCCTGAACCCACAATTCGCGCGGGGCTTCGCCACGCTCCAGCAGAGCGCGCACGGCATGTACGCCGAACACGCTATCGAGCCCCCCCGGCACGCTAATCGAGGACGCTCGCCGGGCCGAGTGCGGCTTACCGCGCCCGGCCTGAGATTTGTGACGCGGGCGTGCAGAGCCGCCGCGACTCATGAACGTTCCCCGCTCGACTTGCCGCTACGACGTGGCTTCTTGCTTTCGCCGCCCTGTTCCCGCTCCTTGCGGCCGGGTCTGGGCCTACGACGACGCGGACGCTTCGGTCCCTTGTCGTCCTTGCCACCACTCTTGTCGTCGCGACCACCCTGGGCATTCGCCTTGGGCTTGCGCGGTTGGCGCTGCTTGCGCGGCATGTCGCCGACCAATTCGAAATCGATCTTACGCTCGTCAAGATCGACCCGTGCGACCTGCACCGTCACTCCATCGCCCAGTCGGTAGGAAATACCGCCGCGCTCACCCTTGAGCCGATGCTTCTCGGCCTCGTAGTGGTAGTAATCGGAGGGCAAGGAAGTTACATGCACCAAGCCTTCCACATAGACCTCGTCGAGCCGCACAAAGATACCGAACTGGGTAACCGAGGCGATGGTGCCCTCGAAAACCTCGCCGACCTTGTCGGACATGAACTCGCATTTGAGCCAATCCGTCACATCGCGAGTAGCATCATCAGCGCGCCGTTCGGTCATCGAGCAGTGCTCGCCGAGCTCAACCATCTGCTCGAAGGTGTACGGGCACCATTTGCTCGGCTTCTCTACCGGCGCCCCCTCGGCACGCTGGACGGTCGTCGTCTGGCGAGGCCCACGAATCACCGAGCGGATGGCGCGGTGCACCAGCAGGTCGGGGTAGCGACGAATCGGTGAAGTAAAATGTGCATAGGCCGGGTAGGCGAGCCCGAAGTGGCCCTCATTTTGCGGAGAATAGACCGCCTGGCTCATCGAGCGCAGCATCACCGTCTGGATGATGTCGGCATCGGGCCGGTCCTTGATCACTTCGCGCAGCTGCTGGTAATCCTGAGGGGTCGGATCGTCTCCGCCGCCCAGAGTCAGGCCTAGCTCGTTGAGGAACAGACGCAGCTTATCGAGACGCTCAGGTGCAGGTGGTTCGTGGATACGATACAGCGCCGGCAGATCATGCTTGTCGAGGAAACGCGCGGTCGCCACGTTGGCAGCCAACATGCACTCCTCGATCAGCTTGTGGGCATCGTTGCGCGTACGCGGCACGATGGTCTCGATCTTGCGTTCACTGTTGAACAGAATCTGTGTTTCTGTGGTCTCGAAGTCGATCGCGCCGCGCTCCCCACGGGAGAGGCGCAAGAGCTTGTAAAGCTCGTGCAGATTTTTAAGCGACGGCAACAGCGATTCGTAACGCTGGCAAAGCTCCTGCCCTTCCGGACTATCCGGCGACTGCAGCATCTCGCCGACCTGAGTGTAGGTCAGGCGCGCATGCGAGCGTATCACCGCTTCATAGAACTTATAGCGGCTGATGGCACCGGTCTTGGAGATATTCATCTCGCAGACTAGGGTCAGGCGGTCGACCTCTGGGTTGAGCGAACACAAGCCGTTTGAGAGCAACTCGGGCAGCATCGGCACGACCTGCCCCGGGAAATAGACCGAATTGCCGCGGACATGCGCCTCTTCGTCCAGGGCCGTGCCTGGACGGACATAGTGCGAGACGTCGGCAATCGCCACGATCAGCTTCCAACTCCCCGAACGCGTCTTCCAAGCGCAGACTGCATCATCGAAGTCCTTGGCATCTTCACCATCGATGGTGACCAGCGGAAAATCGCGCAGATCGATGCGATGCTGTTTGTCGGCCTCGACGACCTCCGCCGACATACCGGCGATTTCGGCCTCGACCTCAGGCGGAAACTCGGCGGGAATATCATGGCTGCGGATGGCGATGTCGATCTCCATCCCAGGATCCATGCGCTCGCCTAACACCTCTACCACCTCACCGGTGGGTTGAACGCGAGTTTCGGGCTGCTGGGTAATGCGCACCGAGACGATCTGCCCATCCCGGGCCCCGCCGGTGGCACTGTTGGGGATGATGATTTCCTGAGCGATTCGGGAGTTTTCGGGTATCAGCAGACCGAACTCGCTGGAACGCTCGCGGTAGATGCCGACAAGGGTCTGTGTATTGCGGGACAGCACCTCAACGATGGTGGCCTCGTCACGCCCACGGCGGTCGCGCCCACTGACGCGTACCAGGACATGATCGCCATGGAAGACCCGGCGCATTTGCCGGGGCGGAATTACCAGGTCGGGTTTCTTGCCATCCTCGCGGATCAGAAAGCCTATCCCGTCGCGGTGGCCGAGCACACGTCCCTTGATCAGATCGAGCTTGTCGATCAGCGCGTAGGCGCCGCGCCGGTTGCGCAACACTTGCCCGTCGCGCTCCATGGCTGCCAGGCGACGGCGCACCGCCTCCATCTGGTCCTCATCTTCAAGGCCCAGCATGCGGCTCATGTTCTCGTGAGTGATGGGCTTGCCATACTCCTCGAGCCGTTCGAGCAGATACTCCCGGCTGGGTACCGGCTTGTCGTATTTGTGAGCTTCACGTTCCGCGTGCGGATCGTCGCTTAACGTCCAATGGTTCATCTTATCGTGCTTCCTTGTAGACAGAATGGGCGAGCGGCAGCGGGCGTGGAACGGAGTGAGGGTAGTCGATCATGTCCGCAGTATAACGCTCTGTGCATAACGACCCAACCATATGCCTCCAGTGCCGATTTTTCTCAAGCCCGCACCGCCTGCCCTATTGCAATCCCACACAAAATCGGTAAGATGCGTGGCCACTTGCCCAGATGGCGGAATTGGTAGACGCGCTAGCTTCAGGTGCTAGTGTCCTTACGGACGTGGAGGTTCAAGTCCTCTCCTGGGCACCACGCGAACATGAGCTTGTGAAGATGATGCGCCCAGGTGGCGGAATTGGTAGACGCGCTAGCTTCAGGTGCTAGTGTCCTTACGGACGTGGAGGTTCAAGTCCTCTCCTGGGCACCATTCCCGCATCCTCTCTCCTGAGAAAGATTTTCCGCATGCCCAGATGGCGGAATTGGTAGACGCGCTAGCTTCAGGTGCTAGTGTCCTTACGGACGTGGAGGTTCAAGTCCTCTTCTGGGCACCAAATCGATGCTTATACGGTATTACGTGAGGCATCGGGGCGAAAGCCCCACCCTGGCAAAGCCAGATTCTCATGTTCGCCCAGGTGGCGGAATTGGTAGACGCGCTAGCTTCAGGTGCTAGTGTCCTTACGGACGTGGAGGTTCAAGTCCTCTTCTGGGCACCACGCCTTATCGCACTTCCCTCCCTTGCCTTTTTCATACAAATGAACGCCTCGGCATTCATGTCAGCTTGACGACATCTCCCCATTCAGAACGTCTCAATAACGCGACGGCAATCTTGCCACCTTGTCCAGCGCCCAACCACCGGAGCGAACCTCCGCCTCGAGAACGATCTCGACGTTATCGGGCAACAAGGGGAAGAAGTTCAGCCCGGTACGCGCCTCGACCTCGTCGATACTGACCAAGAAACGATCCAGTGGCTCGTTACCTTGAACCGTCTGCGGCATCAGGAAGGCCAGCGCCTTGGGCCGCTCACCCGGAACCACCACGATCTTATAGAACGCCTGAGGCACCTCGACCAGACCGACACGGTGAAACACGTTGCCGAGCCAATCTACCGGAAAGACCGGTCCGGTAATGACCTGAACGGCACCGAAACGAGGTACAAAATGGTCGATTACAACCTCCTCCAGCCGCTGCCAAAGACGCCGGTTGAGATCGGGACGCTGCGGCGAGATGTTCGACATGAGGAACGTGTCGCGCTGCGCTTCGGCGCCGTGAACCCGGGCAATGGCGTAGTTCGGCGCCAGGTGGCCTCGATCGTAACCGCTGCCGAAATAGCTATCGGGCATGATCGGCCATAGCGTTCGCCAGTCCCGGCGGAAATCGGGGCGCGGGCCGATTTTGGTGTCGTCGACGCGATGCAGGCGATAGCTGACCCATAGAGGATTGACGCGCACATCGGACCAGCCGATCAACACGCCCTCATTGCGCAAGACACGGTGCAAATTGGTCAGCCCGGGCTCGTCCCAAGTTGTCACTCCCATCCAGCTCAGACGATCCCTGACATCCTGCTCCTGCCAATACCACAAGCCGCTGGCGACCAGCACGAACAGAAGGGAAACGCCCACGTTGCGCACCTGGCGCCGGACGAACGGCAAGGAAGATATCATGCGTGCAGAACTATCCAAAAGCGACGTTAGCCCGACCGGCAATGACGGCAGGCGAGGGAAAGCGACAGAGTCTTGGCCGGGTCAGAGCCCGACGCTAAACATGGTTTCCAGGTCATGGCGGGAGTGGACCTGCATGGCATTCAATGTCTCTGTGTCACGGATTCCTTCGACGTTCATGAGACGACCGGTGACCAGTTCCGCCAGCGACTCGAAATCCCGGGTGCGGGCTATGGCCACGAGGTCGTAACGGCCGCATGTCGAATAGACTTCACTGATCCCGTCCACTTCGGCCAGACGCTGGGCGACGGCCTGGATCTGGCCTTTCTCGGCATTGATCAGAATCACGGCGTTCTGCATCGGTCGACTCCTGAGCTGTTATGGCGGCAAGTATACCAGTCCTGTCTTGCATCGCGCAGGTTACTGCTCCCCTGCAGTACCACACTCCAGGGCGAGAAGTCGCTGCTTGATAGCGACTCCCCCGCTATAACTGCCGATCCCTCTTGCTGCAACCAGTCGATGGCAAGGAATCAGAATCGGCAAGGGATTGGCTGCACTGGCACTGCTCACGGCAATTACGGCCTTGCCGTGCCCCAGCCTATTGGCGAGCTCGCCATAGGTGCGTGTCTGGCCATAAGGAATTCTCATCAGCGCCGCCCAGACCTCTCGCTGGACCTCGCTGCCTTCCGGCGCCACATCGATGTTGAAGCTGCGACGACGCCCTGCCAGGTAAGCCAGCACCTCCTCACGCGCCTCCGCCAGCGATTCGTCATCGCGCTGCCATTGCTCCCTTTCGGTCAGCCCTGGCTTTTCGTCGAGAAAGCACAGGCGACGCAGCCCGCGCTTGTCGCCCGCCAGAAGCAACTCCCCCAACGGGCTAGCGAAAGTTGTGTAGCGCATCCCATCTCCTTGCTTTTACGACCCGCAGCACTGCGACGGATTGCCGCACGACGAACGGGACCATAGTGAATCAGGCCCCGCTTACACTAGGATAGAAGAGTCGGAGAGTAGCGCACTTCGCCCGCTCCCTGCAGGCCTCGTCTACAAAGAGATTCAAATAGAGGCGGAAAAACCGCCCATACACCGTGATCGGCATGACAACCACAATCAAGGAGAAACCATGGCCAATCAAAGCCGTCGTGACTTCGTGCGCCACAGTTTACTGGGGCTCGCTGCCCTGCCACTGGGTGCCGGCGTTCTTTCCCAGCACGCCTTAGCTCAGGAACTCCCGCCTCTCGACCCGGAGAATCCGCAGGCCAAGGCACTGAATTATGTGACAGATGCCCAGCAAGCCAGCGACCATCCCGCTTATTCGCAAGGCGAGCGCTGTGATAATTGCATGTTTTTCAAGGAAGCCAATAACGGATGCCAACTGTTTCCACAACACAGCGTGGCTCCTGAAGGCTGGTGTCAATCCTGGACCAAGCAGCCCTGAGCGGTTTTACTGAAGCCTAACGACGAGCGCCGGCAGTCGCCGGCGCTTTATGCTTCTCCCTCATTCAGCCTCGCTCGCCGTCATGCTCAGGCAATGGCCATTGGTAGCGGCGCACGATCTCCTCGCCTTCCATCGACTCCAGCTTTACCGGGAAACCCCATAGCTGATGCAGGTGGCGCATGACCGGATAGACGCTCTTGGCCAATGGGCGCCGCCGGTCCTGCACGTGGCGTAGCGTCAGTGAGCGATCACCCCGGATATTGGCTTCCCAGACCTGAATATTGGGCTCACGCACCGACAAGGCGTACTGCGTCGACAGCGCCTCGCGGATACGTTGATAGCCACGCTCGTCGTGAATCGCCTCGATGGTCAGCATCTCGTCACGGTCGTCGTCGACTAGCGAAAACAACTTGAGATCGCGAATCACCTTGGGTGACAGGAATTGCTGAACGAAGGATTCGTCCTTGAAGTTACGCATCGCGAAATGCAATGTCTCGAGCCAGTCACTACCCGCCATGTCGGGGAACCAGCGGCGATCCTCATCGGTCGGTTCCTGGCAGATGCGCTTGATGTCACTGAACATGGCAAACCCCAGCGCATAGGGATTGATGCCGTTGTAGTACGGGCTGTCGAATTCCGGCTGGTTGACTACAGCCGTGTGGGACTGCAGGAACTCCAGCATCAGGCCCTCGTCGACCAGTCCATCATCGTACATGCGGTGCATTAGAGTGTAATGCCAGAACGTGGCCCAGCCTTCGTTCATCACCTGAGTCTGACGCTGAGGATAAAAATACTGCGCCAGCTTGCGTACGATGCGCACAATTTCACGCTGCCAGGGCGCCAGCAACGGTGCGTTCTTCTCGATGAAATAGAGCAGGTTTTCCTGTGGCTCGGCCGGGTAGCGCCCCTGCTGATGGAGGCCCAACGGATCCTCCTCGTCATCGCGGCCCAGAGTCTCGCCATGCTCGTGCGGGGTGGGAATGGTTCGCCATAGCAGGTTAATCTGAGACTGCAGATAGGCCTCGCGCTCGGCCTGCCGCCTCGCCTCTTCATCTGCGGAAATCGGCGAGGGCCGCTTGTAACGATCGACTCCATAATTCTGCAATGCATGGCAGGCATCGAGCAGCTGCTCGACGGCCGTGACGCCGTGGCGCTCCTCGCACTCGGAGACGTACTTGCGGGCGAAGACCAGGTAATCGACGATGGCCGACGCGTCGGTCCAAGTACGGAACAGGTAGTTGCCCTTGAAGAAGGAGTTATGGCCATAGCAGGCGTGCGCCATGACCAGCACCTGCATCATCAGGGTGTTCTCTTCCATGAGGTAGGCGATGCAGGGATCGGAATTGATCACCAATTCATAAGCCAGCCCCATCTGCCCACGACGATAGGCCTGCTCGACAGCCAGGAACTGCTTGCCGAACGACCAATGATGGTAGCCAACCGGCATCCCCACGCTGGCATAGGCATCCATCATTTGCTCAGAAGTGATGATCTCGATCTGGTTGGGGTAGGTATCCAGCCGGTATTCGTCAGCCAATCGTGAGATCTCTCGCTCATATTCGGTGAGGACCTCGAAGTTCCAATCGGAGCCAGTAGCAATCGGGGTACGCTTGGTCATGCCATCTCCTTTCGGGCCGGGCCGGCGCCTCAGCGCCCGCCACGACAGGGCCCGCTCAAGCCAGAGCTCACTGTTTGGTGCGGCGCCGGAACAGTTCGCGAAAGACCGGATAAATGTCCCCTGCCTCGACGATCTGTCGCATGGCGAAACGTTCGGGGAACTCGGCCTGCACGCTCTCGTACTCCTCCCACAATGCCTGATGCGCATGGGGAGTGATCTCAACATAGGTGTAGTACTGCAAACGCGGCATCAGCGACTGAACAAGCAGCTTGCGGCAGGTTGTGGAGTCATCGTCCCAGTTGTCGCCATCCGAGGCCTGAGCGACGTACAGATTCCACTGTGCCGCGGGATAACGGTCCTGGATGATTTCGTCGACCAATGACAATGCGCTGGACACGATGGTGCCGCCAGTCTCGCGCGAGTAGAAGAACTCCTCCTCGTCGACTTCCTTGGCCGCCGTATGGTGCCGTACGAATACCAGCTCGACCTTCTCGTAATTGCGCTCCAGAAACAGATACAGCAACAGGAAGAAGCGCTTGGCGATATCCTTGTGCGACTGTGTCATCGACCCCGACACGTCCATGACACAGAACATCACAGCCTTGTTGGAGGGCTGCGGCTGATTCACGAGGTTGTTATAGCGAAGGTCATAAGTGTCGATGAATGGTATGGAGTCGAGACGTTTTTCGAGACGTTCGACCTCCGCCTTCAATTCGGCAATGCGGGCAGGGTTGCGCAGCACCGGATCCTTGCGCTCCTCGGCCTCGAGGGCTTCCGTGGCCTCGCGTAGAGCACGTCGGATCGGCGCACGCATGGCGATGCGTCGCGCCTGGGCCTCGCGCATCGAGCGCACAATGTTCATTCGCGCCGGCACGCCCTCCCGGGAAATGCCGGCACGCACCGGGCGAACTTCCTCGATATCGACCAGCTGCTTGCGCTCCAGGTGCGGCAGCTCCAGGCCATCGAACACGAAGTCGAGGAACTCCTCACGAGTCAGTGAGAAGGCAAACTCGTCGGCGCCTTCGCCCTGGTTGGAAGCGCTACCCTCACCGGCGCCACCGCCACCGCCGCCTCCTCCGGGGCGCCGCAGGCGATCCCCCTCGACGAACTCCTTGTTACCCGGGCTAACAATGGTGCGATGCCCGCCCTGGCCATGCTGAAACACCGGCTCGGAAATATCGCGAGCCGGAATCGAGACCTTCTCGCCATGCTCCATGTCGGTGATCGAACGCCGGTTTACCGCCTCCTCCACCGAACGCTTGATATGCGTACGATAACGATCCAGAAACCGCTGCCGGTTCACCTCGCTCTTGTGGCGGGCGTTCAGACGACGGTCGATAAAATAACTCATGTCTACCACCTCCCCTGCGCAGGTTGCGCCGCGGGACGCGGAGCGACCGCAACGGTCGCTCCGCCCTGATCCAGCCCCGGCCGGTTACTGGGACTTGCGAACGCGCAGGTACCACTCGGACAGCAGACGGACCTGCTTCTCGGTATATCCACGATCGACCATTCGCGCCACGAAATCTTCATGCTTGCGCTGGTCGTTCGCGGAAGCCTTGGCATTGAACGAGATGACCGGCAGAAGCTCTTCGGTATTGGCAAACATCTTCTTCTCGATGACCCCCTTGAGCTTCTCGTAGGACTGCCAGCTGGGATTCATGCCGTTGTTCTGGGCACGGGCTCTCAGCACGAAGTTGACCACCTCGTGACGGAAGTCCTTGGGGTTGGAGATGCCTGCCGGCTTTTCGATCTTTTCCAGCTCCTCGTTGAGTGACTGGCGGTTGAACAGCTCGCCGGTCTCGGGATCACGATATTCCTGATCCTGAATCCAGAAGTCGGCGTAGGTAACGTAACGATCGAAGATGTTCTGACCGTATTCGCTGTACGACTCAAGATAAGCAGTCTGGATTTCCTTGCCGATGAAGTCGACGTAGCGCGGCGCCAGGAACTCCTTGATAAAGCGCAGGTAGCGATCATGGACTTCCTTGGGCAACTGCTCTTGCTCGAGCCGTTGTTCGAGGACATAGAGCAGATGCACCGGGTTGGCGGCGATCTCGTGGGTATCGAAGTTGAATACCTTGGACAGAATCTTGAAGGCAAAGCGTGTAGATAGCCCGTCCATGCCTTCATCGACTCCGGCGGCGTCGCGGTACTCCTGGATCGACTTGGCCTTGGGGTCGGTATCCTTGAGGTTCTCGCCGTCATAGACGCGCATCTTGGAATAGATACTGGAATTCTCGGGCTCCTTGAGGCGCGACAACACCGAGAACTGCGCCAGCATGCGCAACGTATCGGGTGCACACGGTGCCTGGTCGAGAGAGGAATGCTCGAGCAGCTTCTTGTAAATCTTGATCTCTTCGGAGACCCGCAGACAGTAAGGCACCTTGACGATGTAGACGCGGTCGAGGAAAGCCTCGTTGTTGCGGTTGTTGCGGAACTGCTGCCACTCGCTCTCGTTGGAGTGGGCAAGGACGATGCCGTCGAAAGGAATCGCGCCCATGCCTTCAGTGGGGTTGTAGTTGCCTTCCTGGGTGGCGGTCAGCAAGGGGTGCAGCACCTTGATCGGCGCTTTGAACATCTCGACGAATTCCATCAGCCCCTGGTTGGACTTGCACAGTCCACCGGAGAAACTGTAGGCATCCGGATCGTCTTGGGAATAGAGCTCAAGTTGGCGAATATCGACCTTGCCCACCAAGGAGGAAATGTCCTGGTTGTTCTCGTCGCCCGGCTCGGTCTTGGATACGGCAATCTGATTGAGGCGCGAGGGATACAACTTGACCACGCGGAACTCGGAAATGTCGCCACCGTATTCCTTGAGGCGCTTGGCCGCCCATGGCGACATGACGCTCTTCAGATAGCGCTGCGGAATCCCATATTCTTTTTCGAGGAGCTCGCCGTCCTCCTCGGGCGAAAACAGACCCAGCGGCGATTCATAGACGGGCGAGCCCTTGATGGCATAGAACGGTATCCGCTCTATCAATAGCTTGAGTCGCTCAGCCAGAGACGACTTACCGCCCCCTACCGGCCCCAACAGATACAGGATCTGCTTGCGTTCCTCCAGGCCCTGAGCTGCATGTCGGAAATACGCCACGATCTGTTCGATGGCCTCCTCCATACCGTAGAACTCGGAAAAGGCCGGATAACGACGGATGACCTTATTGGTGAAGATACGAGACAGACGTGAGTCCTTGGCGGTGTCGATCACCTCGGGCTCGCCAATGGCCTTCAACATGCGCTCTGCTGCCGACGCATAGGCAGCGGGGTCCGAACGACACAACTCCAGGTACTCCTGAAGACTCATTTCTTCCTGCTGAACCTTCTCATATCGGTTCTGCACGTGATCGAAGATACTCATTGAGGCCTCCTTGGATCGCGACCCCCGGTCGCAAGACAAACAGTCTGGGGTTTCCGGGCTGGCGTATTTATCAGCGTAGACGGATAAATCGGCCGGCGGAGGAGAGCGGGCCGCGAGTTTTCAACGCAACCCCGCGACGCTCCTCGTCTAAAGCTAAGAGCGCCGGGCGTCGCGTTGGTTCGCCGCTGCAAATAAGGAAGTTATGTAACGAAACGGATCAGACGGTCTCGAGGGCCTGGCGAATGTCAGCCAGCAGGGTGTCCAGCAGGTCAGTCGTGGTATTCCAGGCACAGACGAAGCGCGCGCCTCCAGCACCTATGAAGGTATAGAAGGTCCAGCCCCGCTCGCGTAACTGCGCCAAGACCGGCGGTGGCAGCTGCACGAAGACACTGTTGGCCTGGGTCGGGAACATCAGCTCGGCCCCAGGCAGGCTGCGCAAAGCATCGGCCAGATAGCGGGCCATGGCGTTGGCATGCTTGGCATTGCTCAGCCAGGCTCCGGTTTCCAGCAGTCCCAGCCAGGGCGCGGCAATGAAACGCATCTTGGATGCCAGTTGTCCGGCCTGCTTGCAGCGGTAGTCGAAGTCTTCAGCCAGTTCACGATTGAAGAACACGACGGCCTCGCCCATCGGCAGCCCGTTCTTGGTACCGGAAAAACACAATGCATCGACCCCGACCTGCCAGGTCAGCTCCGCCGGTGATGCCTCGAGTGACGCACAGGCATTGGCGAAACGGGCCCCATCCATATGCACGCGCAGGTCATACTTGTCGGCTACGGTACGGATCGCCAGCAGCTCCTCGCGATCATAGACGGTACCGACTTCGGTGGCCTGGGTGATCGACACGATTTTCGGCTTGGGGTAATGAATGTCGCTTCGCCGGGTCACCAGCCGCTCTATGCCCTCAGCATTGAGCTTGCCGTGCTCACCCGCGCTGGTGAGCAGCTTGGCGCCGTTAGAGAAGAATTCAGGCCCCCCGCATTCATCGGTCTCGATGTGCGCCAGCTCGTGGCAGATCACGCTATGGTAGCTCTGCCCCATGGCGGCAAGCGTGAGCGAGTTGGCCGCCGTACCGTTGAAAACGAAGAAAACCTCGCAATCATAATCAAACAGGCGACGAAAGCGATCAGTGGCACGCTGAGTCCAGCTGTCGTTACCGTAAGCGAGATCGTCGCAGGCATTGGCTTCGAGCAAGTAATCCAGCGCTTCGGGACAGATGCCCGAGGTGTTATCGCTGGCCAGAAAACGCGGGGAACAGTGGGGGGTCATGAGGTTTCCTTCTCTTTTCTTGTTCGCTACGGCGACCGGATACCATCGCCGCTCGTTCGGTGCGCGGCAGCGGATGGCCGCCAACGCCACAAGAGGTGCGGATCACACACCCTTTGCAGTCTATCATCGCCTAACGTGGACGAAAGTCTCAGCACGTTTCACAACGATGCTGCCAGACGTGTTCCCTGGTCAATGGCCCGCTTGGCATCCAGCTCCGCGGCGCGCTGCGCGCCCCCAATGATGTGTACGGTCCGCCCGGCATCACGCAGCGGCTCGACGAGATCGGTGACCGATTCCTGACCGGCACAGACCACCACATGATCGACATCAAGCACTCGTACCTTTCCATCGATTCGCACATGCAACCCACGATTGTCGATGCCTAGATACTCGCATCCTGCTAGCGTCTCGACTCCCCGATGGCGCAGCGATGCCCGGTGCACCCAGCCGGTTGTCGTGCCCAGCCCCTCGCCGGGCTTCGAGGCCTTGCGCTGAAGCAGATAGACCTGGCGAGGCACCTGCGGTGTAGCCGGCTCCATCAAGCCACCCGGCTGAGCCACCGACAGGTCCACACCCCATTCACGACACCAAGCCGCCGGCTCCAGTGTCGGGTTCCCGGCATGAGACAGGAGTTCGGCCACATCGAAGCCAACCCCTCCGGCACCGATAATGGCCACCCGCCGCCCGATGCGCTCGGGGTGGCGAAGCGCCGTCGGGTAATCGATGACCTTGGAATGATCGCTGCCTGGCAGGTCAACCCCCCGCGGGCGCACGCCAGTCGCCAGGACGACTTCGTCGTAGTCAGTCAAGGCAGCCGCATCCGCCGGTGTATTCAGCCTGACATCGACAGCGTAACGATCGAGCATGACCCGATAGTAGCGCAGCGTCTCGGCGAACTCCTCCTTGCCGGGAATCCGCCGCGCATAGTTGAACTGGCCGCCCAGCTCGTCGCCTCGCTCGAAGAGCACGACACGATGCCCTCGACTGGCCGCCGTGACGGCACAGGCCAGCCCCGCCGGCCCGGCACCGACCACGGCAATGGCCTTGGGCGTTGTCGTCGCCTCGATGACCAGTTCCGTCTCGTGACAGGCACGCGGGTTGACCAGGCACGAGGTCAGCTTGCCTTGAAAGGTGTGATCAAGGCAGGCCTGGTTGCAGGCGATACAGGTATTGATCTCCTCGGCGCGTCCAGCCTCGGCTTTTTTTACCCACTCAGGATCGGCCAGGAAGGGGCGTGCCATCGACACCATGTCGGCATGCCCTTCGTGCAGCACCCGCTCGGCAACATCCGGCATGTTAATCCGGTTGGTCGTGATCAACGGGATCGACAACTCGGCCTTCATACGCCGAGTTACTTCGGTGAACACCGCACGCGGCACGCTGGTGACGATGGTCGGGACGCGCGCTTCGTGCCAGCCGATGCCGGTATTGATCAGACTGGCCCCTGCAGCCTCGATGGCCCGTCCCAGCGTCACCACTTCCCCCCAGGTGCTGCCCTCTTCGACCAGATCCAGCATTGATAGGCGGAAGATAACCAGAAAATCCTCACCGAGCGCTGCCCGGATGCGGCGCACGATCTCCACAGGAAAACGAATGCGATTGGCGAATTCGCCACCCCACCGGTCTTTGCGTTGGTTAGTGCGCCGGCAGACGAACTGATTGACCAGGTAGCCTTCCGACCCCATGACCTCGACGCCATCGTAGCCTGCCGCCTGCGCAAGCCGTGCACAGCGCACGTAGTCTTCGATCTGTCGCTCAATGTCTGCTTCGCCAAGTTCGCGAGGTACGAACGGGTTGATCGGTGCCTGGAGTGGCGAGGGCGCGACCAGTGCGGGCGAATAGGCATAGCGTCCAGCATGCAGGATTTGCAAGCAGATACGCCCGCCTTCGGCATGCACCGCTTCGGTGACCGCTCGGTGTCGGGCAGATTCCTCGGCAGTGGTCAGCATGGCTGCGCCCTGAAAGACCGCCCCTTCCGGGTTTGGGGCGATACCTCCGGTGACGATCAGGGCCACACCCGCCTTGGCCCGTTCGGCGTAAAACACCGCCAATCGCGCAAATCCGTGTGGCGACTCTTCCAGATTGGTATGCATGGACCCCATCAGGATGCGGTTTCTGAGCGTCAGGTTGCCCACGCGCAAGGGGCGAAAAAGGTGCGGATACACGGTCACGGCGATTGCCTCGCTGAGCATTATTCATACGATTGTATGAACAGTGTAGCGATACCGACAAGTCACTCAATCCCGACCAAGGCCGCAGGCAGGACAAGATAACCCGCCGCAAACGCCATGGCGCGAAGATTCAGGCTCAGAAAAGGCTGGCAGGGGCCAAAACGACAAAACCCCGAACCGTATGGCTCAGGGTTGAAATCGACATCGATAATGGCGGACCGGACGGGACTCGAACCCGCGACCTCCGGCGTGACAGGCCGGCATTCTAACCGACTGAACTACCGGTCCGCGACACTGTATCGCGCGAAATGCATCGATACGGAACTTGCGACTGGGTGTGGCATTGCCAGGCAATACCGATTGGAAATGGCGGACCGGACGGGACTCGAACCCGCGACCTCCGGCGTGACAGGCCGGCATTCTAACCGACTGAACTACCGGTCCACTATATTTCCAGATTTACGCAAACGAGCCATGCCCTAAGGCGATGGTGGGTGGTACTGGGTTCGAACCAGTGACCCCCAGCTTGTAAGGCTGGTGCTCTCCCAACTGAGCTAACCACCCTCGGTCACGTGGCGCTGCATTCTACAGGGACACGGAGTAATGTCAACGCTTTTTATCAAAGGCCAACAATCGCGGTTTCCGTTTCGAATTCATCGGCTTGCTGTCATGAAGCCGGCAACGCCAATGGCAGCCTGCTCGATCAATTGGTTCTGGGTCAACCCTGATGATTTGCGGGGTTTCCAGTCATGTTCACCATCCTCGAGAAACGTGACCTTGGCGTTGCCGGGCAAATCATAGCCTTCGATCTCGTCCCGTGTGCCAAAGGGATCGCGCGTCCCCTGCAGCACCAGGGTCGGGCAGGTAATCCGGGGCCAGTGGGCCAGGCGCGTTCTTTCCGGCTTGCGCGGTGGATGGAAGGGGTAACCGCACAGGACCAAACCGGCCGTTTCCTGGCGGGATGCCACCAAACTGGCAACACGTCCACCCAGCGATTTTCCGCCAAGCCACAATGGCGGTAGATTGCGATGTGTCAGGATACCGCACCACTGGATCATTTCTTCGACGAGATGATCGACACTTGGCGGCGGACGACGCCGTTTTTCCCGACGTATTCTTTGCATGTAGGCGAATTCGATCGACAGTGTCTGCACGCCATTTCGACCCAGGTATTCTCGTAACCCTTGCATGAAACTCGAGTCCTGACCGGCCCCGGCCCCATGCGCCAGGAGCAGCCGCCCTACCCGTGGTTCACCCCACTTTTCCAGCGGCCCTATTCCTTCGATAAATAGTCGGGCATTTTGGTTATCAAGCAGCGCATCTAGCACGCAATTATCAGTCACGTGGCGCCAGCCATCGCGTTCGCTATAAGGCATTTTTCCTATTCTTTCGTCGTAGCCGGCGGGTCCGGCTTATTCAGGTTGGAGAAGGGCTAGGATAGAATTGCCAGCACTTGACCTGCATCATCATGTGAGCGGTCAACCTGGGGCAGAATGCCCCCGCGGGACGTCTCCCCACCACCGCGTTCGATGGGAACCTGACATGAACACAACATTTGAACACCCAACCTACAATTACAAGGTGGTTCGGCAGTTCGCTATCATGACCGTGGTATGGGGCATCATAGGCATGGGCCTGGGTGTCTTCATCGCTGCACAGCTGGTCTGGCCTGAACTGAACTTTGGCCTTCCGTGGACAAGCTTCGGCCGCCTGCGACCGTTACACACCAACATTGTAATCTTCGCCTTTGGCGGCTCGGCCCTGATGGCGACTTCCCTGTACGTCGTTCAGCGCACCTGTCAGACACGTCTGTTTTCCGATGGTTTAGCCGCCTTCGTGTTCTGGGGCTGGCAGACAGTGCTTGTGCTGGCGGTAATCACGCTACCCATGGGCTACACCACATCCAAGGAATACGCTGAACTGGAGTGGCCGATCGATATTCTGATCGTCGTGGTCTGGATCTCCTACGCCATCGTTTTCCTGGGAACCATCAAGCAGCGCAAGACCCCGCACATCTATGTGGCGAACTGGTTCTATGCGGCATTCATCCTGACCGTTGCGGTACTGCACATCGTCAATTCGGCAGAAGTGCCGGTTGGCTGGATGAACTCCTACTCGGCCTACGCCGGCGCCATCGATGCCATGGCCCAGTGGTGGTACGGGCACAATGCGGTCGGTTTTCTACTTACCGCCGGTTTTCTGGGCATGATGTACTACTTCGTTCCCAAACAGGCCGAACGTCCGATCTATTCCTATCGTCTGTCCATCGTGCACTTCTGGGCGCTGATCACCACGTACATGTGGGCCGGGTCGCACCACCTGCACTACACCGCCCTGCCCGACTGGGCTCAGTCATTGGGTATGATCATGTCGATCATCCTGCTGGCTCCCTCCTGGGGCGGCATGATCAACGGCATTATGACCTTGTCGGGGGCCTGGCATAAGCTGCGTACCGACCCGACCCTGCGCTTTCTGGTCGTGGCCCTGTCGTTCTACGGCATGTCGACCTTCGAAGGTCCGATGATGGCAGTCAAGACGGTCAATGCGCTGTCCCACTACACCGACTGGACCATCGGCCACGTACATGCAGGCGCTCTCGGCTGGGTCGCCATGATCACCATCGGCTCCATGTACCACCTGATTCCTCGCCTGTTCGGCGGCCAGGCCATGTACTCCGAGAAGCTTATCGCCGTTCACTTCTGGCTGGCGACGATCGGTACCGTTCTCTACATCACTTCCATGTGGGTCAACGGCATCATGCAGGGCCTGATGTGGCGCGCGGTGAATGCAGACGGCACGCTGATGTACACCTTCGTCGAAGCCCTCGAAGCCAGCCATCCAGGCTACGTCGTGCGCTGGATCGGTGGCTGCTTCTTCGTGGCCGGCATGCTACTGATGGCCTTCAACGTCTACATGACGGTGAAGCGTAGCGAACGCGAGCAGGCAACGATCGCGCAGACCGCTTGATCAATCGGGGAACCTGAGACTGATGAGACACGACATTGTAGAAAAGAACGTGGGTCTGCTCGCCGTCCTGATCCTGGTAGTGATCAGCCTGGGCGGCCTCGCCGAGATCGTGCCGCTGTTCTTCCAGAAGGAAACGACCCAACCAGTCGACGGACTGAAACCACTGTCAGCGCTGGAACTCGAAGGGCGCGACATCTACATCCGTGAAGGCTGTGTCGGCTGCCACTCGCAGATGATCCGCCCGTTCCGCGCCGAGACGGAGCGTTACGGCCACTACAGCGTGGCGGGGGAGTTCGTCTACGACCATCCCTTCCTGTGGGGCTCCAAGCGCACCGGCCCGGACCTGGCCCGTGTCGGCGGTCGCTACAGCGACGAGTGGCACCGAGCCCACCTTTACAACCCCCGCGACGTGGTACCGGAATCCAAGATGCCGAACTATCCATGGCTGTTCGAGCGTACGCTGACCGGTGAAAACACCGCCGATAAAATGCGTGCCCTGCGCAGCTTGGGCGTGCCGTATACCGACGAACAGATCGCCAACGCCACCAAGGCAGTCCGAGGCGAGCAGGAGATCACCGCGCTGGTGGCCTACCTGCAGCAGCTCGGCACCGTACTCAAGGACACGCGCTGAGCCATGGATATCGGAACGTTTCGCGGCATCACTACGCTGCTTATCATGATCGCCTTTATCGGCGTAGTGTTCTGGGCATACTCCAAGCGCCGCAAGAAAGATTTCGACGAGGCGAGCCACCTACCGTTTGCCGACGAGGAGGAAGGCGACGCCACATCCCGTGACCGCAACGGAGCACAGGACAAGGTATCGTCCCGCCATGATGAGGGAGACAAGAATTCATGAGTAACTTGTGGGGTGACTCCCTTTCCGGCTTCTGGAGCGTCTGGATCATCGTCATCACTCTGGGCACCATCGCGTTCTGCTGGTGGGTACTGTTTGCCAACCGCAAGACCGACAAGCAGCCCAACGAGTATGGCGAGGTCGAGACCACCGGGCACAGTGCCGACGGTATCGACGAATACGACAATCCGTTGCCGCGCTGGTGGTTCATGTTGTTCATCGGAACCATCGTGTTCTCGGTGGGCTACCTGCTGCTTTACCCAGGCTTGGGAAACTACAAGGGGCTGTTCGGCTGGACCCAGGAGAACCAGTGGGAGAAGGAGGTCGCCCATGCTCAGGAGCAGTACGCACCGATCTTTGCCAAATATCAGGAAACTCCCATCCCTGAACTGGCTCAGGATGCCGAGGCCATGCGCGTGGCCGAGCGCATCTATCTCAATAACTGTGCGGTGTGTCATGGCTCCAACGCACAGGGCGGCTATGGCTTCCCCGACCATACCGACAACGACTGGCTCTACGGCGGTACGCCCGAAGCCATTACGGCCAGTATCGCCGAGGGGCGTAATGGTCTGATGCCGGCCTGGCAGCAACTCGGTGAAGAGAACTTGCGCAATGTTGCCCACTACGTGCTGAGCCTGTCCGATGCCGAGCATGATGCCGACCTCGCGAGCCAGGGGGAGGCGATCTTCACCTCTGCCTGCGTGGCCTGCCACGGGCAGGATGCCAAGGGAATTCCCGCCATCGGCTCGGCCAACCTGACCGATGATATCTGGCTGTACCGCCAGCCCGGCCAGCCCGTGCTGGAATCGGTCCTCGAGACGCTGCGCAACGGCCGCAACGGCCATATGCCAGCCCAGGCCGCCTATATCGGGGAAGACAAGGTCCACCTTGTTTCCGCCTATATTTACAGCCTCTCCAATTGAGCTTTCCGGGTGCGTCCGGCGGTCGCACCCGGTCTTTTCTCCTATGCCAAAGCGCTAGAATTCTCTTGGTTCGAGAAGCGCACGCCAGAAAGCGCTTTCTGCCACCCGGCACCCTGCCTCACCATGACTCTTTGGTGGCTTCATGACGGACAAGATCCCGCTCCAGGATATGACCCCGGATCCTGCCGTGGGGACTCATTCCCCCCGGCACAGCGTATCCATGGATATGTATGCTAGCCGTAGGCATATTTATGTTCGAGAGATAAAGGGACTTTTCCAACGTCTTCGACGCAGCGCCAACTGGGTGCTGATGGCACTCTACTTCGGCATCCCCTGGCTCTGTTGGGAGGATCGCCAAGCCGTGCTGTTCGACCTGCCCTCGCGCGCCTTCCATATCTTCGGCGCAACGTTCTATCCGCAGGACTTCATGCTGCTGTCTTGGCTGCTGATCATCTGCGCCTTCGGACTGTTCCTGATCACCGTCTTCGCCGGTCGCGTGTGGTGTGGCTATACCTGCCCGCAAAGCGTATGGACCTGGCTTTTCATCTGGGTGGAACACATTACCGAAGGCTCTCGCCACCAGCGCATGAAGCTCGACAGACAGGCCATGGCCGCTAACAAGGCCCGCCGCAAGGGAGCCAAGCATGCCCTGTGGTTACTGATCGCCTTGGCTACGGGCCTGACCTTTGTCGGTTATTTCACCCCGATACGCGGCCTGGTGGCCGATTTCGCCACGTTCGACGTGGGAGGCTGGGCGCTGTTCTGGGCGGGGTTCTTCACTGTCTTTACCTACCTGAACGCCGGTTGGCTGCGCGAGCAGGTGTGTATCTACATGTGTCCCTATGCCCGTTTCCAGGCAGTCATGTTCGACAAGGACACGCTGGTCGTATCCTACGATGCGGCGCGTGGTGAGCCGCGTGGCTCGCGCAAGAAAATGGCCGACCCACGTGCCGAAGGCATCGGTGATTGCATCGACTGCGGCCTGTGCGTACAGGTCTGCCCCACCGGGATCGATATTCGCGACGGCCTGCAGTACGAATGCATTACTTGCGCGGCCTGCATCGACGCCTGCGACAGCGTCATGACCAGGATGAACTACCCGCGCGGGCTGATTCGCTATACCACCGAGCATGCTCTTGAAGGTCGCAAGACGCACATTTTGCGCCCACGCCTGCTCGGTTATCTGGCGGCACTCGTTATCATGATGGGCATGTTCGCCTGGATCGTGACCGATCGCCTGCCGCTGGACGTCGACATCGAGCGCGACCGTAACCAGCTCTACAACTTGACTCAGGAAGGCGACATTACCAATTTCTATACGCTGCAGATTCGCAACCTGGACGACGAAGCGCACCGTTACCGTATCGTGCCGGCAGGGCTGGAAGGGATCTATCTGATCGGTGACGATACCGTCTCCGTCGCTGCCCGCTCCAGCGCCACCCAGCCGCTGCAGCTTGCCGTCTCAGCCGACGCTATCGATGCACCCAGCGAAGCCATCGTCCTTCGTATCGAGGCGCTGGAAGACGCTGACATAACCCTGTCCAAGGAAGCCCGCTTCCTGGGGCAAGCCCGGAGATAACGATGACCGCACCGCGCCCCTGGTACAAAGAGTTCTGGCCCTGGTTCCTGCTCGGCATCCTGGGCCTGTCCGTGGTCATGGGGGTCACCTTCCTGGTGTTTTCCCTCATCGGTTTCGACGGCATGGTCGAGGACGATTACTACAAGCAAGGAATGGCCATCAACCAGGTGCTGGAGCAGGATCAGCGTGCCGCCGAACTGGGCATGCAAGCCGACCTGCGAATCGACGACCTGACCGGCGATGTCGTGGTTGAGCTGAAGGGACAGGCACGTCCCGAGCAGTTACGCCTCGAACTGATCTTTCCCACCCAGGGCAATCGAGACCAGAGCGTGACGCTCGAGCGTGTCCGCAACGGTCACTACGTCGGACAACTGCCGCATGCCCTGCAGTATCGCTGGTATCTGCACCTACAACCGGCCATCAGCGATCCCGACTGGCGCTTACGAGGTGAGATCGAGCTGCCTCGCAAATCTTCGCTAACGCTACGAGCCGATCGCAAACCGACATGAGCGTGATGACCGCCCCTGCCGGCAATACGATCTGTTGTTACCACTGTGGCGCCGAGGTACCGCAAAACGCTACGTGGCGGATCGAGCTCGATGGGCGCAGCCACCCGCTATGCTGCCCGGGCTGCGAAGCGGTGGCTCACGCTATCGTCGAGGGCGGGCTGGAAAGCTATTACCGATTCCGAACCGAACTGCCCGAGCGCCCCGGCGACCAAGACACCCAGCGGGCCGAAACATGGGCGGTGTTCGACGACCCGGAGCTGCAGCGCGAATTCGTTCATCCGACCGGGGATGACTCCCATCGTCAGGTGACGCTGGCCGTCGATGGCATTACCTGTGCCGCCTGCGCCTGGCTGATCGAGCATCGCCTCAACGCTATCGGTGGACTGGAATCCAGTGCGGTCAACCTCAGCCACCACCGCCTGCATGTGGTGTGGGATCCAGATCGCCTCAAGCTCTCGCGCATCCTCGCCGAGCTGGCCGCCATCGGCTACCCCTCACAGCCCTACGAGCCAGACCAGGCCCAACAGAAGTTGCAGCACGAGGAGCGCCAGGCAATCCGCCGCCTGATCGTCGCCGCGGTGGCGATGATGCAGGTCATGATGTTCGCCATCCCGCTGTATGTCGCCGGCCCCGACGACATGAGCGAGAGTTTTCACACACTCTTCCATTGGCTGTCCCTGGCCCTGGCTACTCCGGTGGTGGCGTTTTCCGCCCTGCCGTTTTTCCGCAATGCGCTGCGCGACCTGCGCACCCGTCACCTAGGCATGGACGTACCGGTCTCGCTGGCCATTCTCGGCGCCTACTTCGCCAGTGCCTACGCCGTGCTGAGTGGCAGCGGCGACGTCTATTTCGACTCGGTGACCATGTTCACCTTCTTTCTGCTGTTCAGTCGCTACATCGAGATGCGCGCACGTCGCCGCAACGGGCACAGCGGCAATGCCTTATTCGGTGTGCTGCCATCGAGTGCGGTTCGCCTTGAGACCGACAGCAGCGAGCGCGTCCTGCCGGCCAACCAGTTGCGCCCGGGCGACCGGGTGCGTGTGCCGCCCGGTCATGGCGTACCGGCCGACGGAGTGATCGTAAGTGGTCACTCCAGCCTGGACGAGTCGATGCTCACCGGTGAGCCGCTCCCGGTGGCCCGAGAGACCGGCGATGCCGTCACCGGCGGCAGTATTAACGTGGAAAGTGTGCTCGAGATCGAGGTGACCCGCGCCGGACGCGACGCACGCGCCGCCGGCATTCTGGAGCTCACCGACCGCGCCTTTGCCAGCCGGCCGCGCATCGCCGAACAGGCCTCGCGCATGGCCCATCACTTCGTGTTACGGCTGTTGGTCGTCACGCTTGGCGTGGTCATTGCCTGGAGCATCATTGATCCGTCGCGAGTGCTGTGGGTCACCCTCTCGGTGCTGGTCGTGACCTGCCCCTGCGCCCTTGCCCTGGCCACCCCCACGGCGCTCACTGCCTGCCACGGCCAGATGCGTCGACGTGGGGTGCTGGTCACCCGCGCCCACGCCATCGAAGGACTCTCCCAGGCGACCCGGATCGTGTTCGACAAGACCGGCACATTGACCGAGGGGCACATGCGCCTTCGGGAGACGCAAATCCTCGGCGACGCGCTAGACGTCCATCAGGCCGGCACGTTGGCGGCTGCCCTGGAAGCCCACTCCGAGCATCCCATCGCACGCGCCTTCCGCGACCTTCGCGACCCGTCGCTACGCGCCAGCAACGTGAGCAACCATACCGGCCAGGGCCTGGAGGGCGATATCAACGGGCAGCATTATCGACTGGGCCGCCCCGGCTTCGCCCTTGCTGCGCCGCCGTCGCCGCCGGCCAGCGCGGGACAATGGCTACTTCTGTCGCGCGGCAGCAGCGTCGAACACGCCGAGCCGCTAGCCTGGTTTCGGCTCGATGATTTACTGCGCGAAGACGCTCACGATACCGTTGCTGCGCTGCGCGAGGCCGGCCTGACCGTCGAGCTGTTGTCCGGCGATGGCCGGGCGGCCGTCGAAGCGCTGGCCGGTGAGGCAGGCATTACAACCTGGACCGCCGAAGCCACACCGGAAAGCAAGCTGACACACATCCAGGCGCTACAGGCTGCCGGCGAGCGTGTGGTCATGATCGGCGACGGCATCAATGATGTGCCGGTCCTCGCCGCTGCCGATGTATCGATAGCGATGAATGGCGCTACCGACCTGGCCCGCACCCGGGCGGATGCCGTATTGATGAGCCCTCGGCTGTGGCGTATCGTCGAAGCCATGACGCTGGCACGCCTGACCCGGCGCCTGATTCTCCAGAACCTGTCCTGGGCACTGTGCTACAACCTCTGTGCCCTGCCCTTGGCGGCCATGGGCCTGGTACCTCCCTGGGCTGCGGCGCTGGGCATGTCGGCCAGCTCGCTGATTGTTATCGGCAACGCACTGCGCCTCAGCCGTGCCCGGCTGTCAACTCCCTCACCGATGCCGTTGAGCGCCCCATGAGCATTCTCTATTTGCTGATTCCGCTGTCGCTGGTCCTGCTCGGCTTTGCCATCTGGGCTTTCTTCTGGGCGGTCAAGAGCGGCCAGTTCGACGATCTGGAAGGACCAGCACATCGCATCCTCTTCGATGAGGATGACAATGACCTCACGCCCGAGCAGCGTCAGCGGCGGCGGGAAGCTCTTCGGCGCCCGACCGACTTCGCTGCCGACGACACCCAGCGTGACGATACGCCGCCTTCCGGCGAGTCACGTTGATGAACCCTACCGGACTTGACCTGCCACCGCTGGCTGCGGCGCTCGTCTTCGGCTTGCTGGGCGGGGCCCACTGCATCGGCATGTGCGGCGGGATCATGAGTGCCCTGACCTTCGCCGTCCCGCCCAGTATGCGCAACCCGGCCCGGCTGGGCGGCCTGCTGCTGGGCTATAACCTGGGCCGCATCTCCAGCTACATGCTCGCCGGAGCGTTGGCTGCCAGCCTGGGAACGCTTCTGGGTAGCGCCCATGGCATACTGCGCCTGGCCCTGCAGGTGCTGGCTGCCGTGATGCTGATACTCATGGCACTTTACTTGGCCAACTGGTGGCGAGGGCTAACCCATGTCGAGGCTCTGGGCCGCCGGCTCTGGCGTCACCTCGAACCGGTGGGTCGCCGCCTGATGCCGGTCGTCAGAATTCCTCAGGCCATCGCCCTTGGCGCCGTGTGGGGCTGGCTACCCTGCGGGCTGGTCTATTCGATGCTCGCCTGGAGCCTCGCCGGTGGCGATCCTTGGCGGGGAGCAGCGCTGATGGGCGCGTTCGGACTGGGGACTCTTCCTGCATTGCTGGTCACCGGCGTGGCCGCCCGTCAGATGGCGGCGCTGATTCGACATCCCGCCACACGCAGCGTCGCCGCCGTACTGATCATTGCATTCGCGACATGGCAACTCTGTCAACTGTGGCCGGACACACACGATATGCCGACATCGACACCGCATTCACACGCTCATTGATCCGGATCACGAGTCAGCCGTACGAACGACAGACCGCGAATCGAAACGCCCCCGACCGTAGTGGCCGAGGGCGTTGTCGTAATGAGCCTTAGAACCGGGCTGTGCTGACGCTCAGGCCTCTCTGGCCAGCAGGTCGAAGGCATCGATACGATTAGCCTGCAGGGTTTCACGCTTGGCCTCGAGCCCCTGAAAGTCGAACAGGTCGCGATCGGCGAGCTGTGATGGCGCCACGTTGGTAACCGCCTTGAACATCGTCTCGAGACGTCCCGGATGCTTCTTCTCCCACTCGGCGAGCATCTCCTTGACCACCTGACGTTGCAGGTTGGGCTGCGAGCCGCACAGGTTGCAGGGAATGATCGGGAATTCCATCAGCCGCGCAAACTCGGCGATGTCGGCCTCCTTGCAGTAGGCCAGCGGTCGGATGACGATATTCTTGCCATCGTCGGAAAGCAGCTTGGGTGGCATCGCCTTGAGCGTGCCGCCGTAGAACATGTTGAGAAACAGTGTCTCGAGGATATCCTCGCGATGATGCCCCAAAGCCACCTTGGTCGCCCCGATCTCCTCGGCGAACCCATAGAGCGAACCGCGACGCAGACGTGAGCAAAGCGCGCATGTCGTCTTGCCTTCCGGTGTCTTCTCCTTGACCACCGAGTAGGTGTCGCGCTCGAGGATATGGTACGGCACGCCAATGCCTTCAAGGTACTCGGGCAGGACATGCTCGGGAAAACCGGGCTGTTTCTGGTCGAGATTAACCGCCACCAGTTCGAAATCTACCGGTGCATTGCGCTGCAAATTGCACAGGATCTCCAGCATAGTGTAGGAGTCCTTGCCACCGGACAGACAGACCATGACCTTGTCGCCGTCTTCGATCATTCCATAATCAATGATCGCGTTGCCGACCTGGCGACGCAGGCGCTTCTGGAGTTTATTGAACTCGCGTTTCTGGGTACCGGTGAGTTCCAGCATGATGAGACGACACGCAGTGAAAAAGATGGCCGACTATGCTACCACCGCCCCCGCCGACATGCGATGGCCCCCGGTGCTCCCGCCCTGCTGGCGTTAGCGGCAACTCACGCTTAAACAGGCTAGCACGCTTCAAGCGCCCCTTTGGTCAATCGCAAGTACATGAGTGCGGTGGTAGTCGCGTCACCGAGTGCAGTATGCCGCCCCATGACCGGAACATTCAGCGCCTTGGCAATGCTTTCAAAGCCCAGGTGCGGCTCCAGGTGTGGGCGTATCCGGCGCAGCTCGCGCTGATAGATCTGCGCCATATCGATACTGACGTTGGGCAGGTCGAAGCCGAACAGCGGACGCACATGACGATTGATGACATTGACGTCGTAATCGACACACCACCCCAGCAACGGCCGGTTGCCGATAAAGTCGATGAACTGCTCCAGGGCCGCCTGAAGCGACTCGCCTTCCTCGAGGTCGACACCACGCAGGCGATGGATGCGTATCGAGTCTCCGGTCAGGCTATCGGGCTGCTGCAGACGCAAGTCCAGCGCATCGCTGGTCAGCACATGGTCGCCCTTGATGCGTACCGCAGCGATCGATACCAGTTCGGCAGTCTTGGGGTCGAGGCCAGTGGTCTCGCAATCGATAGCGACCAACTCATCGCCGGTGTAAGGGTTGAACAGCCAACCATAGCGGCCATTGGCCTGCTTGCGGCGGTCGGCAGCGCGCCGTAGTGATTTGATCATAGATAGGCCTCCTGCCTAAATGTGACTTCCCTGAAGTATCGGCTCATGGGCTTCATGATGGGTGACCTCAGTATTCGAGATGAAAGCGGTGCGACAGGCGCTGCTGGAAATCCTTGACGATATGCAGTGCCTCGCGCAAAAGGTCACGTTCCAGAGAAGACAGTGACTGCACGACCACCAGGTTGGGGTCGTTGTCAGCCCTGCCTTTACCATCGAGACGAGCCAGTTGTTGCTTTAGACGCAACTCGGTAAACAGCGATAGGGCTTCGCCGAGGTCGGCGGCAAATTCCGGCTCGAGGCGCCCCTGTGCAGCCAGTGCGTCCAACCGCCCCAGCGTCGAGGTCGGCTGTGTCCGGCATTCCAGTGCCAGCGTTCGAACGCCTTGAACAATGGGAAAGATGCCGCCCTTCTTGATATCGATGCCGTGCGCCGGCCGCTTGAGCGATCCGAACAACGTCAGCGGAGCGGCAAAGCGCAAGGCCATCTTGGCGAAGTACGACAGAAAGATTTCATCGTGCGAACAGCTATCGAACAAATGCCGGCGAATCCCATCCAGCAACTGAACATTGCCGGCAACGGCGTGGGCATCGAGCATGATCGCTATATTCATCAGCGAGGCGCCGTCACGACGTTCGACCCAACGCGAAATGGTTTGTCGCCATCCCGACTCGCTATTCACCCATTCAGGATTGGACACCATGATATTGCCGGGACAAGGCGGGTAACCCAGCTTGTACAGGGTTTCGGTCAGTCGCTGCATGTCCGCGGCGCATGCCGGCCAGTCGCTGCCATCCTTGAGCACCAGGGCATTGTCCTGGTCGGTCTTGAGAATCTGCTCGCCACGACCTTCGCTGCCCATGACGATAAAACAGCTCTGCGATTGCTGCTGCGGGGGGATCAGAAATTGGAAAGCCTTACTGATAATGCGCCCGTTGAGGGCAGCCAGCAGATCCATGGCGAAGTTCAATTTCACGCCCTGGGACATCAGTGCCTTGACCAACTCTGGCAGGCGCGCACTGGCTCTTGCCAGCGCATCGAGATTTTCGGCTTGTTCAACCTCCAGACTGACCACGTAGGAGCGACTGGAGAAATAGCTCAGTACATCGGTAAGCTCGACGACCCCGATAGGCGTGTCGCTTTCCATCACGACCACCCGTGCCACATCGTGACGAGTCATGCTGACCAATGCTTGGAACAGGTAGTCCTCCGGCCGTGCCGTAACCAGAGTGAAATGGGCGATGCTCAGCACCGGGCTGCCACGCTCGAGCCCCTGAAGAATAAGCGCATTGAGCAGGTCGGTCTTGGTCACGATGCCGACGCGCCCCGCGGCCCTGACCAGTAGGCTATCGGCATGCTGATCGTTGAGCATGGCCACCGCTTCGGCCACGGTGGTGGACTCGGTGACAATGCAGGGGGTGCGCATGCATTCGGCCACACGGGCCAGCATGAAGCCCGCCATGGAAACCCCGTCCGAGGCTCTGCGCTCGACGAGCAGACGCGCCTTGCTGGCCAGACTCTCACGAAAAAAGTCACCAAACGCCGGGTAGACTTCACACAACTGCTCGAACAGGGCCTTGGGCAATAAATAGCAGAGCGTTTCCTGCTCGGTCTTGAAGCGGTAGCGGCTCTGGCCGTTCAGGATACTGATGGCTCCGAACACATCGCCAGCCGTGTAGTGCCCGATACGTGCCCGGGCATTGGGTAGCGTCGTGTCCAGTTCGGCGACTTCGCCCTTGTGAATGATGAATACGAACTCGCCGGGCTGGCCGGCGTCCAGAATGACCTCTCCCGTATCGAAGTAGGCCATGTCCACGCCATTTGCCACTCTTGCTCTGCCGGCCTCGTCGAGGAGCGAGAAAGGTGCTTGTGAAAGATCGATGTCGACCATCATGTCGCCCTCATGACGGCTTCACCCCGCTGACAACCACGAGCAGGCGAGCCATGAACCTTGCTACGCAGGCCTTCATCGATACGGAAGTTGCCTCGAAACGCAACGTGAAAGCTCGGACGTCCTTGTCGACCTGATGCGTTGGTCAACATCACTTTGAACAAAAGACAAGAGTGCCAGACATTCGAGCGTCTCCACTTCACTCTTATCTGCCAATAGACAGAATAAAGCTAGGATACCAGCCTCGCTTCTTTCAACTGAACATAGACCAATGTTCAAGGGGATATCTTGTTAGACTATTGTCCTAGCCATGAGCGCCTATACCATCGTCCTATTCAGAAACCCTTGCTTGTTTCCCTAAAACCGAACTATAAAGCAAGCCATTGATATAAAAACAAAACATTCGAAGCCTATTGCATCGGCTTTATTTCATAAGACCAAAGTATGGGATTTTATTTTTTCCTGATGTTGACCACTATTGCCTACGTGCCTTATTAGGGCAATTCCATGTGAGAGCAGATAAAAAACTGAACCTTCACATCATGTAACAACGACTTTGGTCGCGATAAAAAACACAAGCGGGGAGACTTTTTCAGCCAGTTATGCCATCGAAAATATCGCTAATGTCAGCACCAATGGCTAGAAGAAATGGCTGAACGGAAGACAGGTATCCTGCAGGGTTAGAGATACCCCTTCGAAGCAATCCTTCTTACAAACAAGCGGAGAGCAATATCATGGCAGAAGATAAATCCAATGCCGAAGCTTATTGGAAGGCCAACTTACGCCTCATCACAGGCTGCATGATCGTCTGGGCACTGGTGTCTTACGGCTTTGCAATCCTGCTGCGCCCCCTGTTGTCAGGGATTCCCGTCGGCGGCACAGACCTGGGGTTCTGGTTCGCTCAACAGGGATCCATTCTGACCTTCATCGGCCTGATCTTCTTCTATGCGTGGAAGATGAATCGGCTGGACAAGAAATTCGGGCTCGGGGAGTAAGCCAGCATGAGTCAATTTTTGATTAACGTTCTCTTTGTCGGCGCCTCCTTTGCCATTTATATAGGCATCGCCATCTGGGCCAAGGCCGGGTCGACCAAGGACTTCTATGTTGCCGGCGGTGGCGTCCACCCCGTCACTAACGGTATGGCGATCGGGGCCGACTGGATGTCCGCGGCCTCCTTCATTTCCATGGCGGGCCTCATCGCCGCCGGGGGCTATGCCAACTCTACCTTCCTGATGGGCTGGACAGGCGGCTACGTGCTACTGGCCATGTTGCTGGCCCCCTACTTGCGCAAGTTCGGCAAGTTCACCGTGCCCGAGTTCATCGGCGACCGCTTCTACAGCAGGACGGCGCGCATGGTGGCCGTCATCTGTTTGATCGTGGCGTCTGTGACCTACGTCATCGGCCAGATGGCTGGCGCCGGCGTAGCCTTCTCGCGCTTTTTGGAAGTCGACGCAACTACCGGCTTGATCATTGCCGCTGTGGTCGTGTTCTTCTATTCGGTGCTGGGCGGCATGAAAGGCATTACCTATACCCAGGTGGCCCAGTACATCGTACTGATCATCGCCTACACCATCCCGGCGGTTTTCATTTCGCTTGAGCTGACCGGTAATCCGCTGCCAGCGCTCGGCCTGTTCTCCGATCACAACGCGTCCGGCGAGCCGCTGCTGTCCAAGCTCAACGAAGTGGTCACCGCCCTGGGCTTCAATGCCTACACGGCGATGGTAGACAACAAGTTGAACATGGTGCTGTTCACCCTGTCGCTGATGATTGGTACCGCTGGCCTGCCCCACGTCATCATGCGCTTTTTCACCGTCCCAAAGGTGGCTGACGCACGCTGGTCAGCCGGTTGGGCACTGGTCTTCATCGGCCTACTCTACCTGACAGCACCGGCCGTGGCCTCCATGGCACGCCTGAACCTGATGACCACCATCTATCCGGACATGGCGGGCCAGGTCGAGAATTACGAAGACGCCACCACTAACCCGATCGCCTACGAGAGCCGTCCTGACTGGATTCGGACCTGGGAAGAGACTGGTTTGATCACTTTCGAGGACAAGAACAACGACGGCAACATCCAGTTCTACAACAATGCCGCCGACTTCTCCGAGCGTGGCTGGGAAGGCAACGAACTGGAGGTCAACAATGACATTCTGGTGTTGGCCAACCCGGAAATCGCCAACCTGCCCGGTTGGGTAATCGGCCTGATCGCTGCGGGCGGCCTGGCTGCAGCACTGTCCACGGCAGCCGGCCTGCTGCTGGCAATCTCCTCGGCCATTAGCCATGACCTGATCAAGGGGGCGATCAATCCCAACATCTCGGAGAAATCCGAACTGATGGCAGCACGCATCTCAATGTCCGTTGCTATCGTCGTCGCTACCTATCTCGGTGCCAATCCGCCAGGGTTCGCGGCCCAGGTCGTGGCGCTTGCCTTCGGTATCGCTGCAGCCTCGCTGTTCCCGGTGCTGATGATGGGGATCTTCTCCAAGCGGGTGAACAACAAGGGTGCCATCGCCGGCATGCTCTCCGGTCTGATTTTCACCTTGGTGTACATCTTCATCTACAAGGGCTGGTTCTTCATTCCGGGTACCAACAACCTGCCGGACACCCCGGAAAACTGGGTACTGGGTATTTCCCCGCTCTCCATTGGTGCTGTGGGAGCCATCATCAACTTCGCCGTGGCCTACCTCGTCTCCAACGCGACCGAGCAGCCGCCGCAGGAGATCCAGGATCTGGTGGAAAGCGTGCGTTATCCGAAAGGCGCTGGTGGTGCCATCGATCACTAAGCCATAATAGCCTCGGCCCGGCTGGTCCGGGTCGCGGGACCACACTTATCGGGCTTCCCTGTGGAAGCCCGATTTTCGTTAGGAAGAGCGTCGTATGATTTGGCACTTGATAGCAGCAATATTCGCCGGCCTCGGGGCTGCAGGGGTCGGCTTGATCCTGCGCCTGCTCAGCGGCAAACGGTTGCCGCGTTGGATCGTTCCGGCCTTGGGCGGCCTAGGGATAATCGGCTACCAGATTCATTACGAATATACCTGGTACGATTACAAGCAGGCCCAACTGCCGGCCTCGGCCCAGGTGGTATCCACGGAAACCGACCAGATGGCCTGGCGTCCCTGGACTTATGCCGTGCCGTTGATTACTGCTTTCAACGTCGTCGACCAGAGCAACCTCGTCACTCGAGAAACCGGGAAGGATCGCCTGGTCGAGTTCATCCTTTACCGCTTCGAACGACAGCACACCGATCATGTCTCGCATCAGGCCTATCTGCTGAACTGCTCTGCGCAGGAAATGGTGCCCCTCGCCGAAGAGAGCCGCCAGCCCCGCTACACGGAGCTGCGCCGCGTCGAGGCCTCGGCCCCCCTGTATCAGGCGGTCTGCGACAACGCCTGAGCCTAACGATCCGAAGGGCAGGCGTACGCCTGCCCTCACGGCCGCCCCTTCCCTACGCTTCGCCTGAAATCCGCCTGCGCTCTTCCATAGGTGTCAAACATCTGCCCGTACGAAGGTCGGGCCGGAGGGCTCACTCATGTAAACTGCGCTTCTTCGTCGCTTCTTGCAGTGCCCGACCACCGCTCGTCGAGCGCTCAGCCAAGCCTTAGAATAGCGGCTGACCAAGGGGGAACGCTCATGTTTGCTGGCTGGCTGCTGATCGCCATCTCGCTGTGCTATATCGCCATTCTGTTCTTCATCGCCTGGCGTGGCGACCGGCGCGCCAAGCTGCGCGGCGCCGTACAACGTCGCCCGGTGATCTACAGTCTCGCCCTGGCCATCTACTGTACCTCGTGGACCTTCTATGGGGCGGTGGGGCAGGCGGCGACCTCGGGCTGGTCATTCGCCAGTATCTTCGTCGGCCCGCTGCTGACCTTCCTGCTGTTCTGGCCAATCCTGGCCAAGATGATTCGTGTCGCCAAGCGCCAGAACGTGACGTCGATCGCGGACTTTATCGCCTCGCGCTACGGCAAGACGCAGTCGCTGGCCGCCTTCGCCAGTCTGGTGGCACTGATCGGTACGCTGCCCTACATCGCCTTGCAGTTGAAAGCCGTCTCGGCGGCCTTCGTGGTACTCACATCGACTTCGGACATGACCCGCGCTCCGCTGTTCGCCGATACCGCATTCTATGTTGCCGTGGTCATGGCCGTTTTCGCCATCCTGTTCGGCACCCGCCACACCGACGCCACCGAGCACCACGAAGGCCTGGTACACGCCATTGCTTTCGAGTCGCTGGTCAAGCTGGTGGTGTTCGTGATCTTGGGTGCCTATGTCACCTGGGGCATGTTCAATGGGCTTGGCGATCTGCTGGGACGTGCCGACGATTATCTGGAGCTGCAGCGCCAGTTGGCGGAACAGGACTTCGGCCAAAGCTTCTGGGCACAGACCCTGCTGGCCATGCTGGCGATCTTCTGCCTGCCTCGCCAGTTTCATGTCATGGTGGTCGAGAATACCCACCCCGACGATGCCGCCCGGGCACGCTGGCTGTTTCCGCTTTACCTGGTGGTCTTCGGCTTCTTCGTCCTTCCGATTGCCGCCGCCGGCCTGACCCTGTTCCCGCATGGCAGTGTAGAGCCCGACACCTTCGTGCTGGCCCTGCCCATGGCCGCCGGCAACGATCTGCTCACCCTGCTGACCTTCATCGGAGGATTCTCCGCTGCCACCGGCATGGTGATCGTGGCAGCAGTCGCGGTATCCATCATGATCTCCAACGAGATCGTCATTCCGCTGCTGTTCCGCATGCGCTGGTTCGACACCAAGGCCCGCGATTATGGCCGCCTGGTATTGCGCGCACGGCGCGTGACGATCGTGGCCATCCTGGCGCTGGCCTACGGCTTCTACAAGCTGACCGCTGAGTTCAGCTCGCTGGCATCCACCGGCATGCTATCGTTTGCCGCCGCCGCCCAGTTCGCTCCTGCCCTGCTCGGCGGCCTGTACTGGAAGCGTGGCAATCGTCTCGGCGTTATCGCCGGCATGAACATCGGTTTTGCGGTATGGGCCTATGCGTTGCTGCTGCCGACCCTGGCCAAGGCCGGGGTGGTGTCCGGCGACTGGATGGCCGGTGGCCCCTTCGGCATTGCCTGGCTCTCACCAACGCAACTGTTCGGCCTGCATTTTGGCGATCCCTTTACCCATGGGGTAATGCTGTCGCTGGGCCTCAACCTGTTCTGCTATATCTTCGTTTCACAGATCACCCCGCAGCGGGTCGTAGAGCGCATCCAGGCCTCATTGTTCGTCGACAGCGTCGAAACCCGCCAGACTTCGGTCAATCGGCCATGGACCGGTGCCACTACGGTGGGCGATCTCAAGGTCCTGTGTGAACGCTTCCTCGGCGCCAGCCAGGTCCAGCGCGCCTTCGACGATTATGCCCGGCGCAGCGGCCAGGCTCTGGAGTACAACACCCGCGCCTCGATCGATGTGATCCAGTTCACCGAACGCTTCCTGGCGTCGGTGCTCGGGGCCTCGTCTGCACGCATTGTCGTCAACTCGGCACTGCAGGGCCGCGGCATCGGTATCTCGGACGTGATATCCATCGTCGACGAGGCCTCGCAAGTTCTCGAGTTCAACCGTGCCCTGCTGCAGGCAACCATCGAGAACATCAACCAGGGCATCAGTGTCGTCGACCAGAACCTGCGCCTGGTGGTGTGGAACCAGCGCTACCTCGAGCTGTTCCGCTTTCCCGATCACTTGATCCGGGTCGGCGCGCCCATGGACAAGATCTTCCGTTATAACGCCCATAACGGCGAGTACGGGCCCGGCGATCCCGAGGAGCACGTCGATCTGCTGGTCGAAAATATTCGCCAGGGGCAGCCGCACCGCTACGTGCGCTACCGCCAGGATGGCACCGTGCTCGAGGTGCAGGGCAACCCCATGCCCGGTGGCGGTTTTGTCTACACCTATCAGGACATCACCCAGCAGAAGCGCACCGAGGAAGCGCTGATCCGCTCGGAAAATAACATCCGAATCTATACCGACAACGTGCCGGCACTGATCGCCTACTTCGACAAGGATTGCCGCTACCTCTTCACCAACCGCGCCTATGAACAGGCCTTTGGCATCGACCGTAACGAAGTGATCGGAGAGCGAGTGGAGAGCGTGATGTCGCAATCCATCGCCCGGGATCGAGCGCCCTGGATGCGCCTGGCGCTGAGCGGCGAGCGGGTGAGTTTCGAGATCTCGCTCGATGACGGCGACGGTGGCACGCGTTATATGCTGGTCACTTACACGCCTCACTTCGGGGATGGCGGCGCCATCCTCGGTTTCTTCGCGCTCTATCAGGACATCACCGAGCGGCGCCTGGCCGAGATCGCGCTCAAGGAAACCAACGAGAATCTAGAAGAACGCGTCCGCGAACGTACCCAGGCTTTGTCGGAGGCCAACGCCGCGCTGCGCCAGGAGAACCGCGTGCGCGCCGAGGCAGAACAAGCCTTACGCCAGGCCAAGCAGGTCGCCGAGGATGCCAACACCTCGAAAACCCGCTTTCTGGCCGCCGCCAGCCACGATTTATTGCAGCCACTGAACGCTGCACGATTGTTCACCTCGGCACTATCGCAACAGGTCGATGCCGAGGACCTCAAGCGTACCATCGGACATATCGACAACTCGTTGCAGGCCGCCGAAGAATTACTCGGCACCCTGCTCGATATTTCTAAGCTGGATGCCGGCGCCCTGACACCGCGCCGTAGCCATTTCGCCCTGAGCGATATCTTCCGCCCACTACGGGCCGAATTCGAAGTGATGGCCGAGGAGCGCGGGCTCGATCTGAACGTCGTGAGCACCAAGGCGTGGGTGGACAGCGACACTCAGATGCTGCGTCGAATCATCCAGAACTTTCTCTCCAATGCACTGCGCTACACCCAGCATGGTCGAGTGCTGCTGGGCTGCCGGCGACGCGGCGAGCGGCTGTCCATCGAAGTCTGGGATACCGGCCCGGGCATTCCCGAGTCCAAGCTGACCGAGATCTTTCAGGAGTTCCGGCGTCTCGACCAGGCCTCGCGACACAAGGAGAGCGAAAAGGGCCTGGGATTGGGCCTGTCGATTGCCGATCGCATGAGTCGGGTTCTCGATCACCCGATCAAGGTCCGTTCCTGGGAGGGAGTGGGCACCTTATTCTCGGTGTCGGTCCCGACGGTGGCAGCACGCGCCAGCGACAAGACGGCCGAAGATATTCCCTCCCGGCGCGCCGGCAACAAGCTGGCCGGTGCCCGGGTGATCTGTATCGACAACGAGACGCTGATTCTCGAAGGCATGAAGGCCATGCTCACCGGCTGGGGCTGCGAAGTGTTCACGGCCACCTCGATCGGTGGAGCCAAGTCGATCCTGCGTCACCTCGACAGCGATCCCGACGCTATCCTTGCCGATTATCATCTGGACAATGAAGTTACTGGCCTGATGGCGTTAGAGGCCTTGGCCGAGCGCTGTCAAGGACCGGTGCCGGGCATCGTGATCACCGCCGACCGCACCGACGAAGTCGCCGAGGAGATCAAGCGTGCCGGCTATCAGCTGCTGCTCAAGCCGGTGCGCCCTGCTGCCCTGCGCGCCCTGCTCACACGTACCCTGCAGGCCAACCGTGCCGTCCGCCAAACACAATGACCCATTCAAGGTTCGATACGGCCTGCGTTGTCTGATGCAGGCCGCATCTAAGCCTTTCGGCCATCATTGACACGTCGATTATGGCTCTCAATGGTTACGTGTTATTTTTTACTCTTCGTGGTGAGTGACAAGAGCCCCTGAATGAACTCCATGCCCAAGCACGAACACTTCAAGCGAGTTCGGCAGGATCACCAGACCGAGTTGGTGGAAGATTACGTGGAGGAAATCGCGCATCTTCACTCTACCCTGGGCGAGGCGAGAGCCAGTGACCTCGCCGAGCGCTTCGGGGTCAGTACGGCAGCTGTTTCCAAGGTAATTTCGCGCCTGAAACGCGATGGTCTGGTGGTTGCCCGCCCCTACCGAGGCATTTTCCTGACCGAGTCCGGCGAAGCGTTGGCCAAACGCGTGGCTATTCGCCACGCAGTGGTACTCGACACCTTGCGCAAGCTGGGTGTACCGGAAGAGATCGCCCGCGCCGACTCCGAAGGCATCGAGCATCACTGTAGCGAAGAAACCGTCGCCGCCATGCGCCGTTTCCTGGGCCAAACGGTAAATTGATCGCAGCTGCCATCCTTTCGGCTTGCTCGATCTATCCAATTAGTAGGCCACGTTGAGTGTCAGCGAGGCATGAGGGATCAAGGTATCGCGTGAAAAGGCGGGATCGGCCTGACGTATTTCATCGCTTCGCGCCAGTACGCCGATCTGACCGTTCAGGTTCCAGTTACCGACGCCTCCAGCCATCCCCTTGAGCGGCAGGCTCGCCCCGACACCGGCGTCCAGATACCGGCCGGTGCCACGCTCAGCACCATAGTAACCGTCAAAGCCGACCCCGACCTCCACGGGGAAGCTCAGCGTGAGCGAATAGCGTCCCTGGGTCAGTGGCATCTGCGGCGCGATGTTGGCGGCTACCAACCAACCGTCGTCTTGCTCGCCGACCGGCTTGGTTATCTTGAGCTGAGGACTTAGCTGTCCCAGCGCCGATCCATCGGCATACTGCGCTGCCAGCGTCGTTTCCTGAGTGAACTCGAAATCCTCAATTGGCGAACTGAAACCCGACTGTGTAACGGCCCCTAGCCAGTTTTCTCCCAAACGCGCCGATAGACCGAGATACCAGTTGCTCTCGTACCAATGCCCATCGTCCATCACCGGCCGGTGGTCGCCACTGGCAATACCGTTCGAGGTTCCGAACGTCAGGTTGAGCCCGTGGAGCGGCCCCGTCGCGCCATCAATCAACTGCGCGGTGGCGCTCAGTCCGACACCGAAAACAACCTGACCGAGGTCTTCGCCTTCATTATCGTAAGCGCCACGCGAATAATCGCTGCTCGCCACGCCAAGCGAGCCCCGAAAATGCCACCGCCCAGTGTGGGCGGGCTTGAAAGTGGCAATATCGCCGAGTTCCCCCACAGCGGAAACCGGCCGCGGCGATGAATCGTTGCGCTCGGCGGCAACCGCCGGGAAAGATAACCAGCACGCTGCCAGAGCGGCGCTCAGGCTCCATGCAGGGCTGATTCGATGGGGAAAGTTCATACCGACTCCGTCTTCCACTGGCCGGGCTACGGCAACGAAGGCGTCACCAGGCCCTGAATGATGCACTTCCTGAGAGGCAAGCAGGCACTGGCGATTACGCTGGCTTACCGGACCGAATGGCCTGCGTATTGTCAGCGTAGCCACGCACAGAAGGCGGCTCAAACGGATCTGGACTATTGAAGGGGGTATACGGTTTAAGGAGGTAGACGGTAGAACGCATAAGACCCGCATCATGAGCGGGCCTGAACGGGGCGCTATATCGCCTGGAGCAGCAGCCTAGCTGGCTCAGCTCTCGACTTTGGGTGGCTCGACCTCGAGCTTCTGAGCCGCGATTACCGCCTGAGTGCGTGAATGCACACCCAGCTTGCGCAAGATGGCGGTCACATGGGCCTTGATCGTGGCTTCGGATACGTTGAGCTCAAAAGCGATCTGCTTGTTCAGCAGCCCTTCCGTGAGCATGTTGAGTACGCGAAACTGCTGGGGCGTCAACGAAGCGATAGCCTCGGCGAAGCGCGCCTCTTCCTCGTTGAAATCCTCGAGCAGACCGGTCATCTCCTCCGGGAGCCAGACCTCGCCATCAAGAATTTCCCCAACCGCCTCGGCAATCACACTGAGTGAGGCCGACTTGGGAATGAAACCAGACGCCCCGTAGTCGATCGCTCGGCGTACCACGTGCGGCTCGTCACTGCCCGAAACGACGGCCACCGGAATATCCGGAGTCTGACCTCGCAACTGAATCAGGCCGGAGAAACCGTGCGCACCAGGCATATGCAGGTCGAGCAGGATCAGATCGGCATCGGGATGACGCGTTACCACCTCGGTCGTAGCATCCATGGTGTCAGCTTCGACGATTTCGGCCTGCGGCGCCACCTGCCGTAGCGCTTGGGTCAATGCGGCGCGAAACAGCGGATGATCGTCAGCGACGATGAATTTCTGGGCAAAAGCCATTGAGTCTCCTCCGGATCCTCCTGCAGCGTACGGCCGCACCGTCTCGGCGGTGCTGGACACGATCCGCCTTTTCCTTCCGCATGTTACCCCATGCCTTGCCGGATTCCCAAGGTTGGAATGAAAGGATCATAAAAAACCATGAAAAAACCGGCTCCTTGAGCCGGCATGAGAATCAGGCCACCGTAAGCTGGCTTACCCCATCCTGTCATAGCGCCCAGGGTCCAGAGGAAGATGGCCTGACAGACAATGCGAAATCAGCGATTGGCGCGGTTGGAGATCAGGTCCTCGACTACGCTCGGATCGGCCAACGTGCTTGTGTCGCCCAGACCCTCACATTCGTTGGCCGCGATCTTGCGCAGGATGCGGCGCATGATCTTGCCAGAGCGAGTCTTGGGCAGGCTCGGAGCCCACTGAATGACATCCGGCGAGGCGATCGGACCGATATCCTTGCGCACCCACTGGACCAGCTCCTTCTTGAGCTCATCGCTGGGCTCGTATTCATCGCCCAGAGTAACGTAGATATAGATGCCCTGCCCCTTGATGTCGTGCGGATAGCCAACGACTGCTGCCTCGGCGACGGCCTGGTGAGCTACCAAGGAGGACTCGATCTCGGCGGTACCCATCCGGTGGCCCGAAACGTTGATAACGTCGTCGACACGCCCGGTGATCCAGTAGTAGCCATCCTCGTCGCGACGACAGCCGTCACCGGTGAAATACATCCCCTTGTAGGTCGAGAAGTAGGTCTGAACGAAGCGCTCGTGATTGTTCCAGATCGAACGCGCCTGACCCGGCCAGGAATCCAGAATCACCAGATTGCCGTCCGTAGCGCCCTCGAGGATGTTGCCCTCGTTATCGACCAGCGCCGGCATGACACCGAAGAACGGGAGCGTGGCAGAGCCCGGCTTGAGGTCAGTGGCGCCGGGTAGTGGCGCAATCATGATGCCGCCGGTCTCAGTCTGCCACCACGTATCGACGATGGGACAGCGTGAGTTGCCGATCACCCGATGGAACCATTCCCAGGCTTCCGGGTTGATCGGCTCGCCTACCGAACCAAGCAGGCGCAGGCTGTCGCGCTTGCTGGACTGCATGACGTTGTCACCATGAGCCATCAGGGCGCGTATGGCGGTCGGGGACGTATACAGGATCGACACGTTATGCTTGTCGATGATTTCGCCGAGACGGCCGTGGGACGGATAACTGGGCACGCCCTCGAACATCAGGGTGGTAGCACCGTTGGCCAGCGGCCCGTAGACGATATAGCTATGCCCGGTGACCCAGCCGACGTCGGCGCTGCACCAGTAGACCTCGCCATCGTGGTAATCGAAGACGTACTGGTGAGTCATCGACGCATGTAACAGATAACCGCCAGTGGTGTGCTTGAGTCCCTTGGGCGCCCCGGTGGAGCCTGAAGTGTAGAGGATGAACAGCGGGTCCTCGGCATTCATGGTCTCGGCGGCACAATCGGTGGACTGCTTTTCGGCCACCTCGTGATACCAGACGTCGCGGCCATCGTTCCAGTCGATGTCGCCCCCAGTGCGCTTGACCACCAGCACATGATCCACCACATCGGTGCCTGTCCGGGTCAGCGCAGCATCGACGTTGTCCTTGAGGGGCACGTGCTTGCCGCCGCGCACCGATTCATCCGCGGTGATGACCAGCTTCGACTGTGCATCGACGACACGCTGAGCCAGAGCATCCGGTGAGAAGCCGCCGAACACCACCGAGTGGATGGCACCGATGCGGGCACAGGCCAGCATCGCCATCGCCGCCTCGGGGATCATCGGCATGTAAAGGGTGACTACGTCGCCCTTACCGACACCGAGTTCCTTGAGTGCATTGGCCAATTGGCAGGTTTGCGCATGCAGCTCACGATAGGTCAGGGTCTTGCTCTGGTTGGGGTCATCACCTTCCCAGATGATTGCCGGCTGATCGCCACGCGTTTCCAGATGGCGATCCAGACAGTTGACGCTGGCGTTGAGCTCGCCGTCCTCGAACCAGCGGATGTCGACATTTTCCGCGTCGAATTCGGTGTGCTTGATCTTGGTCGGAGCCTTGGCCCAGTCGAGGCGCTTGGCCTGCTCAGCCCAGAACCCTTCAGGATCGTCTACCGACTGCTGGTACATGGCCTGATATTTTTCCCTGTCCGCCCAGGCGTTGGCGGCGATCTCGTCACGCACTGGATAGACTTTCTGCTGTTCGGTCATACCTAAGCCTCTGCACCTTGAAACATGTTTCTGTCGGCTTCGGAAATAAGCCGACCCCTGAAAGTGCATTCAGCATATACCCAGACAGGGGGCTGCACCCTATTAGACATTGGTAGAAGCGATTTCTTCTTAATATTCAAAAACTTAAGAAGACAATTTCAAAGTTGTTCCAAAGCCTTATAGACCAAGGTCTGGCGGCATTGTCGACAAAAATAGGCTTGACCGGCTCGGGCACGGGCATGGCGACGGTGGCTAAAATAGTGGCTGCGGCAGGCACAGTCATAACGATGAGGCGCCGGGCTAGCCGAGCGGGTATCGAAGCGATGTGTCACGCGTGGCTCGAGACCGTACAGGCGCGTCATAACGCTACGCCATTCGCGGCCGTGTGGCTGCACGCGACTGCCATCCTTGAGGTGATGAACCAGCCAGTGCGCCATCTCGTGGGGAATCACATCGACGAAGAAGGCCTGGCGATTCTCGCTGAGCAGAACCGGGTTGAGGCGCAGTCCACCGCGACCGAAATGGGCCTGACCGGCGCATTTGCCACGGATATCCAGCCACACCTTGGGGCGCGGCAGCTCGGGATACACCTCGCAGGCGAGTCTCCAGGCGGCATCGACCCGCTCTATGGCGCGGGCATACAATGCCGGCCTGTCGAGGGCAGCGAGTTCTTCGGGATCAGGGGTTGGAAGCACAGGGGATTGCATTGCGATGCTAGAATGCCGCTCAATGCGGCGCGCGTCCAGCGCCAGACTCATTTTTTCGGTGAAAACGACATGCAAGAGACGCCACGCCCCACCCCGCTGCTTGATGACGAAGAGCTGGATCGCCTGGATGATTTCCTCGACTCCGACCGGGTCGATGCCGATGCTCTGGACGTGATCGGTGCCCACGGATTCCTGGTGGCCCTAGCCGTGGCCCCCCGTGACATCCCGGCCACGACCTGGGTTGGCGAGCTGTTCCATGGCGAGCCCGAGTTTATCGACGACGCCGAGCGCGACGAGATCCTCAGCCTCCTCGAGCGCCTGCGCAACAACGCCGTGGAGGCCCTTGAGCAAGGTCACCTGCCAGAACTCCCATTCGAGCTGGAACTCGGCGGCATTGCGCCCGAGGAAACCCCGATCGGTGACTGGTGCGCCGGTTTCATGGAGGGAGTATTCCTCGACGAGGCGGCTTGGTTCGAAGGTAACGAGGAAGACGCCGCTACCCTGCTGCTCCCGTTCATGGTGCTGTCGGGCCTGTTTGAGGACGAGCCGGAAATGGCCGACCTCAGCCGGGATGCCACCCAGGCAGAACGCCTCGTGCAGCAACTTCCGGAGCTGACCCTCGATCTATATCTTCACTACCGAGTGCCCCCGGAGAGTCCCAAACCAACACCGCGCAAGAAAAAACCCGCCGGACGCGGCGGCAAGCGACGTCGTTGAGGCGCTTGCCCGCCTGTCAGCGCAAGCGCGTAACCCAGGAATCGAGAGTGCCGAAAACCCATTCCCGGAATCGGTATCGCCGGGGCCGCTGAGCCCACTGAGCAGGCAGTATTTCACGGCTCACCGAGAAGTTGTGCTCGAACAGGGCTGCCGTCTGGTCGGCGAAGGAGGCATTCAGCACCTCCTGGTTGGCCTCAAGATTCCATTGCAGGCTCCAGTGATCGAAATTGCAGGAACCGACGCTGACCCAGGTATCCGCCAGTGAGATCTTGGCATGAATGAAACCCGGCTGGTATTCGTAGATTCTTACCCCGGCACGCAACAACCTGCCGTAGAAACGCTGTCCGGCATACCTGACGCCGGGGTGATCGTGGGTATCGCCGGGCAGCAGTAGCCTGACATCAACCCCACGTCGGGCTGCCCGGGCCAGGCGCCGGCGCAGCGACAGGGTAGGCACGAAATAGGGCGTACACACCCAGATGCGCTGCCGGGCGGTCATCACGCGCTGATGCAAGGAGTGGCGAATGGCCTGGTAGCGATACCCCTGGCCCCACATCACGCGACCTAGCATTGTACGTTCCGCCGTTGGCTGTCCGTGTGCCTTCAGGCGTTGGACGAGCGCCGGATCGCCATCGCCTCGGGTCAACGGCGAGCCCCATAAACGAGCAAAGAGCTGCAGCCAGTCGGCCACGACCGGCCCTTCTATACGTACCGCGACATCGAACCAAGCATCAATGAATTCATCGACCGCCCCAAAGCCACCGGTAAACGCCACCTGGCCGTCGACGATCAGCAGCTTGCGATGGTCTCGCATGAGTACGTTACCCAGATGCCCCCAGGCCAGAGGATTGAAGAAGCGCAAGGCCACGCCGGCCTCGCGTAGCTTGTCGCAATCCTTGCCGTCGAGTCCCATGGACCCAAAGCCATCGAGCAGCATCAGGACATTCACGCCACGCTGCGCAGCGTCGGCCAGCCGGTCAATGAGCCGTCCGGCCAACCGTCCCGACTCCATCAGGTACAGTTCGAGAATGATGAACGAGCGAGCCTCCGCAATGGCGTCTTCCATGACCGGCAGATATCGCCGACCTTCGGCCAGTAGCGTGAAATGATTGCCATCCCGCCACGTGCCGCGTCTGCGCCGGCCCGACTCCGCCGTATGCTTTCTCAATACCTTATCGCTCCAGTTCGTAAGACAAATCGCTATAATGCCGCAATATTCCCTTGCCGGCATAGGAGTGGCCTTGCTGACCTCCCTGCTCCAACCGTTGCGTCCGCCATTCCGCAAGCTGCTTGCGCGCTGGGTCGACCTGCGCCTGGTCGAGCCCGATCCCCACACGTTGGGTCTCGATCCAAACAAGCCCACGCTCTACATCCTGTCCCGTACGGCGCTGTCCGATAGCCTGCTGCTGGAAGCCTTCTGTGCACGCCACGACCTGCCGCCTCCTGATGCACGGCTGCACCTGGGCCCCCATGCCCTGAAGGCATGCGTTCCACTGCCCAGGCCGGGTCGGCGATTATGGGGCCGCTTGCCGCCTGCGCCCGCGCCGTTCGCGGCCTTGATCGATGAACTCAAACAACATCCTGACCAGGATGTGCAACTGGTCCCGGTCAGCGTGTTCTGGGGAAGGGCCCCGGGCAAGACATTCGGTTTCTGGAAATTGCTGGCTGCCGACGACTGGAAGCTCACCGGACGCATGCGCCGTTTGCTGTCGGTGCTGATCAACGGCAAGGATGTCGAACTACACTTGGGTGCCCCGCTATCGCTACGCGAGCTGTCCGATGGCCGTTCCTCAGAGCTGACCAGCCGCAAGGTGTCGCGACTGCTACGCGTACACTTTCGTCGCGTCCGCACTCGCGTACTAGGACCCGATCTGTCGCACCGCAACATACTGATCGAAGGTGTCGTCGCCAGCCCGGTAATCCAGCGCACCATCGAAGAGTGCGCCACCGCATTGGGGCAGTCTCCGCAGCGCATGCGCCGCCGTGCCTGGCGCTACGGGCGCGAGATCGCTTCCAACATGAGCTACCCGGTACTGCGCTTTCTGGCCCAGCTACTGCATCGCCTCTGGAATCAGCTTTATGCCGGGGTACGGGTCAACGGGCTGGAACGAGCCAAGGCGCTAGCAGGCGACCACACCCTGGTCTACGTTCCCTGCCATCGCAGTCACATCGACTACCTGCTGCTCTCCTACGTCCTCTACCGGGAAGGCCTGATGCCGCCCCACATCGCTGCGGGCCGCAATCTCAACATGCCAATGGTCGGACCGCTGCTAAGACGCGGAGGGGCATTTTTCATGCGCCGCAGTTTCAAGGATAACCGCCTCTACTCGGCCGTATTCAATGAGTATCTGCATCGCCTGCTGTCACGCGGTCATCCGGTGGAATACTTTATTGAAGGCGGGCGTTCACGCAGTGGACGCATGCTGACTCCACGCCCCGGCATGCTGGCCATGACCCTGCGTTCCTACCTGCGCGGCACTCACCGCGAGCTTGCCTTCGTCCCGGTTTATATCGGTTATGAGAAAGTGCTGGAAAGCAGCAGCTATCTCAAGGAACTGCAGGGCAGCGTCAAGAAGGAGGAATCACCGTTCGATCTAGTAAGGGTGCTAGGGCAACTGCGTCAGCCTTTCGGGCAGGTCTCGGTCAACGTTGGCGAGCCGCTGCGCCTGGGCGAATTCCTTGATGGCTGTATCCCAAGCTGGCGCCAGGCGGAGAATGATACGCGCCCACCATGGTTGACCCGCGCGGTCCCGGCGCTGGGCCGCGAGCTCAGTCGTCGCATCAATGCCGCTGCGTCCCTCAATGCCGTTAATCTAGTGGCACTGGTGCTGCTCGCCACGCCACACCGCGCTATCGAGGCTGAGCTACTCAAGGAACAGATGGTGATGCTGACCGACCTGCAGCGATTACATCCCGGCGGCGTGCATCTCAGCTTGCCGGGTGGGACACCAGACGAGTGGCTCACCGCCGCGCATACACTGGGCTTCATTGAGCGGCGCGACCAGGCGCTGGGCGAACTGATTCTGGCCAACAGCCAGCAGGCCACACTACTCACCTGGTATCGCAACAACGTACTTCACTTGTTCGCCCTACCGGCACTGGTCGCCTTCGCGTTCCGCAATAATGCACGCCTGGATCGCGATACGTTGTACGAACTGCTGGCCCCGGCCTGGCCATTGATCGACCATGAGCTGAGCGTCTCGTTGCCCGGCAACTTTCGCCAGGCGCTCGACACCACGCTAGAAAGCCTGGTAAGCCTGGGCTTGCTACGCCACGAGAACGGTATCTGGCGGCGCCCCCCCAGCCACGAGGCGGATAGCGAACGCCTCAGTCTGTTAGGTCGTTTGATTCAGCCGTCACTGGAACGCGGTTATCTGCTGCTCGCCGCCCTGCTGCGCTACCCCAGCGGTAGCCTGACCCGGGAAGAACTCGAGGAACACAGCCGCCAATTGGCCGAGCGGCTGACCTTGCTGTCCGGTCTCAACGCCCCGGAGTTTTTCGACCGGCGCCTGTTCAGCGGCTTGCTCGACACGCTGGAGGAGGAAGGCTGGCTATGGCGTGAGGGGAGTCACTTGTGCTTCGACAAGGCACTGGCAGCTGCGCAGTTGCGAGGCCGCGTGCTGTTCGACCCTGGGCTGCGCCACCGCTTGCGTCAGATCGCCCGCCAGTGAAACGGCAACCGCATCATTTCAAGGCACGATGAACGTAGAGGTCGTAGCGACTGGTTTTGCCCTCGAGCACGTGACCGGGCTTGGGACCTTCGATGGGGGGTGCCTTGCGGGGGCGCTTGACCACGACGCGGTGGCTTGCCACGTCAAGGGCGGCCTCGAGCAGGCGCGGAGCGTCACTATCGTCGCCTGCCAAGTCGCGAAACAAACGCATCTCCTTCTTGACCAGTGCCGACTTGTCCCGGTGAGGGAACATCGGATCAAGGTGGACAACCTGCGGCGGCGCCCCACTCTGCGCCACGACATTGGCAAGATCGCAACCGGCATCGGCATGTACCGCCTGCATGCGTGCAGCGATCATGGCGATGTCCTCATCTTGCCGGGCCCGACGCAGGCCATCCTCGAGCAGTGCAAAGATCGCCGGCACCCGCTCCAGCAATAATACCTCGGCACCCAGAGTCGCGAGTACGAAGGCATCGCGCCCCAATCCTGCCGTGGCATCGACGATGCTCGGTGCCATTCCGCCCTTGCCTAGCCCGCACGCCTTGGCCACCAACTGGCCGCGGCCACCTCCGAAGCGGCGACGATGTGCTGCCTTGCCGCCAATAAAATCAACCTGGAGCGGATTGCCATAGGACCTAGGGTCACCGGCGATGGCCAGCCCAGCGGGCGTCTCGAGCAGTGCCAGGCCGTGCTCGGGCTGGACCGGCACCCAAGCCATACCTAGACGTTCGGCCAACTCGCGCAGCCCTTCACCTACCGCGACGATGCCCTGCGGCTCTCTAGCTTCCTGCGTCACGCCACCCACATCCAGAGCAGTACACCCCCCAGCAGCAGGCGGTAGGCCACGAACGGCCACATGCCAATGCGATCCAGCGCTGCCAGAAACAACTTGATACAGATCAGCGCTGCGATGAAAGAGAGACCAGCCCCAATCAGTACATCGTAGATTGCTGCATCCGAGCCGGACTCTACCAACTCCAGTCCCTTGAGCGTACCGGCAGCAATGATCAACGGTATCGATAACAGGAAAGAGAACCGCGCCGAGCTGAGGCGATCGAAGCCCAACAATAGCGCCGCCGTAATGGTAATTCCCGAACGGGACGTGCCCGGGATCAGGGCAATGGCCTGGAACAGACCGATGATAAGTGCGGCCTTGATAGTCAGCGTCGCCAAATCGCGGGTACGGCTACCCCGGGCATCGGCCCACCATAACAGCAGACCGAACACGATGGTGGTAATCGCGATCACCAGCGACGAGCGCAGCGAGGATTCAATGAGATCGTTGAACAACCCGCCGATGATGACGGCCGGCACGGTGGCTAGCAGCACCATCCAGCCCAGCCAGCTGGATTCGTTCTGGCGCGAGGCCAACGACCCCGAACCGGCGAACTGGCCAAACCAGCCGGACAGGATCGCGACGATATCGCGTCGAAACGCCATCATCACGGCGGCCAGCGTGCCCACGTGAACGGCGACATCGAAGGCCAACCCCTGGTCAGGCCAGCCCAGCACCTGCGAGGGCAGAATCAAATGAGCTGACGAGGAAATAGGCAGAAATTCTGTCACCCCTTGAATGAGGGCCAGCACTACCAGTTGAAACCAGTCCATTGATGTTTCCTGTATCCATGGGAGGGGAAATGGGCCCGAGGCCGCCGAGATATATTGCCTATCGTGAGCGTTGAGGCCTAGCGCTTCTGCCAAGCCACCTGATCACGTAGATAAACAGGGACGACCTCGTGAGCTAACTGGCCATCACCGGCCTCGAAAGCATCGACTGCGAGCCGGACCATGTCGGCCGCATCGGGCTGCAAGTCGGGAAGCCGTTGGCTCAGGGCCGCCTGGACCAGCGTCGGCATGGCGTCCCAAAGCGCCCAGCCGGAACCCACACCGCACCAGTCGGCATCCTGGTAGGCCAAAGGAATGCGCAATTGCTCGGGCGGCATGACAGTTTCGTCAAGCACTTGGGTCAGGCGACCGTCCTGGCAGCGGTAGGCCGCCACATAGATCTCGTTCATGCGCGCGTCGAGAGCAGAAATCACGTAGCGCAGGTGATACTGGCGATGCGCCGCCAGCGCCAGAGCCTCGAGGGTCGAGACGCCGATAAGCGGCCTATCGAGCCCAAAGGCCAGCCCTTGGGCAACCCCAGCAGCAATACGCAGGCCAGTGAACGAGCCCGGTCCACGCCCGTAGGCCAGAGCATCCAGATCGGCGGGCATCAGTCCCGCTTCGGCTAGAACCTCGTCGATCATCGGCATCAGCCGTCGGGTGTGCTCACGAGGCGTGAGAGCGAAGCGGGAAATCACCTCGCCCTTGTGCCAGACAGCACAGGAACAGGCGCTAGAGGAGGCATCCAGGGCCAACAGCGTCGACATCGGCGGTTCACGGGGTTATGAAATGAGTGGGCATTATACGACCGTGGCCCGCCCTGCAAAACCCGCCCCAGAACGACGACGGCCCGGACACTGTCCGGGCCGTCAACATGGCAAGCTAGCCGGTCTTCATTAGCCTTCCAAGGCCTTGATGACCTGTGCGCGGATGTCCTCGACGCTACCGATGCCCTCGATGCGGTGATAGGTCGGGGCGGATGCTGGTTCCTGCTCGGCCCACTGACAATAATAATTGACTAGCGGCTCGGTCTGCTCATGGTAGACCGAGAGACGATTACGAACCGTCGACTCGCGGTCGTCGTCACGCTGGATCAATCCCTCGCCGGTCACATCGTCCTTGCCATCCTCCTTGGGGGGATTGTAGTCGACATGGTAGACACGGCCCGAGCTGGGGTGCACGCGCCGCCCGGCCAGGCGGTTGACGATTTCTTCATCGTCGACGGCGATCTCGACCACGTGGTCGAGCTTGACACCAGATTCCTTGAGCGCATCGGCCTGGGGAATCGTGCGTGGGAAACCGTCGAACAGGAAGCCGTTGGCGCAGTCCGGCTGGCTGATGCGTTCCTTGACCAGCGCAATGATGATGTCATCCGACACCAGACCGCCACTGGACATGATCTCCTTGACCTTGAGACCCAGTTCGCTGCCTTCCTTGACCGCGGCGCGCAGCATGTCCCCAGTGGAAATCTGGGGAATACCGAAACGCTCGCAGATGAACTGGGCCTGGGTACCCTTGCCGGCACCGGGGGCCCCCAACAGAATCAAACGCATCTGTACTGCTCCTTGAAGTATCGAATCAATGGTTTGTTATCGAAGTCGGTCATGGCCGGCATTGCCGACCAAGGATAAAAACGAGGCGTCAGACGATACCGGTGGCGCGGTTACCAGACAAGCACACTTAAGTCATGGGTGTCATGATGACGCATGTCGACCACTTTAGCGACCGCCTGGCATCGTGCCACTGCACTTTGGTTGCGCTTGCCCAGCACGCCGTCTTGCCACCATGAGTTAACCATAAAAAAGGCGGCCCGAAGGCCGCCTTGTCTGACAGAGCTGCGTTACAACAACAACCGCCGAATGTCGCTCAGCGCCTGGGCCAGGAACGCCGTGAAGCGTGCCGCGTCGGCCCCATTGACGGCACGGTGGTCGTAGGACAAGCTCAGCGGCATCATCAGCCGCGGCGCGAAATCCTTGCCATCCCATACCGGCTTCATCTGTGCCTTGGAGACGCCGAGGATGGCGACTTCCGGGGCATTGACGATAGGCGTGAAAGCGGTACCACCGATCGACCCGAGACTGGAGATGGTGAAACAGCCACCCTGCATCTCCTCGCGCTTGAGCTTCTTGGCCTGAGCGCGCTTGGCCAGATCCACGGATTCACGTGCCAGATCGTACAGCGACTTCTTATCGGCATCGCGGATCACCGGCACCATCAAGCCATCCGGCGTATCGACGGCTACTCCAATGTGAACGTACTTCTTCCACACCAGCTTGTCGCCGTCAGGGTGCAGGCTGACATTGAACTGCGGGAACTTGCGCAAGGCAAAGGCGCACGCCTTGATCAAGAACGGCAGCGGTGTGAGCTTGGCCCCTTCGGCTTCGGCCTCGGCCTTCATCGACTTACGGAAGGCCTCCAGCTCGGTGATATCCGCCTCGTCGAATTGGGTGACGTGCGGTACATTCAGCCAACTACGGTGCAGGTTTGTTGCGCCTGCCTTGAGCAGGCGTCCCATTGGCTGCTCCTCGACCTCACCGAACTGGCTGAAGTCGACAGCCGGGATTGGCGGAATACCGCCGCCTGCCGTAGCGGTCGCCCCTGTTGCCGGAGCTTCCTTGCGCTGCTTGAGCACCTGCTTGACGTAGGCATGCACGTCTTCCTTGAGGACGCGCCCCTTGGGCCCGCTGGGTGTGACTTCAGAGAGCTCGACGCCCAGCTCGCGTGCCAGCATGCGTACCGCCGGTCCGGCATGAGCCAGCGTACCCTTGCGAGGCTGCTGGTTCGCCACCTGCGCTTCAGGGCTGGGCTTGGCCGTGGCTTCGACCTCGGCGACCTGCTGTGGCTTGCCGGCAGGCTTGTTATCGCTCGATGCCGCTTCACGCTTGGGCGCCTGTGCCTGCTTGGGCTTCTTGGCTCCCGTCACTTCCACGTAGCCGATCAGGTCGCCCTCGGAGACGGTATCTCCTTCCTTCACTGACAACTCGACGAGCTTGCCCTTGAAGGGGCTGGGCACATCCATCGAGGCCTTGTCGGACTCCAGCGTGATCAACGGATCCTCTTCATTGATCTCGTCGCCTTCGGAGACGGCAACCTCAATGATCGGCACGTTCTCGCTGCCACCGATATCCGGAACACGAATCTCCTTCCGCTGGGATTCTCCCTCGGTCTCTTCGACCTCGCCCTCCTGAGGCTCGTCGGGTTCGGCCGTCTCGCGAATTTCCTCGCCGCCGTGGCCTTCGTCCTGCGCCGACGCCTCGTCCTCGCCGCCACCTTCACCAGCGATCTCCATGGTGCCGATCAGATCACCTTCGGAGACGGTATCGCCCTCCTTGACGGCGAGCGAGACGATCTTGCCACTATGCGGGCTGGGCACGTCCATGGAGGCCTTGTCGGACTCCAGCGTGATCAGGGCATCCTCGGCGTTGACCTCATCGCCCTCGGCAATCGCCACTTCGATGATCTCGACATTCTCACTGCCACCGATATCAGGAACCTTGATCTCCACCGTGCGCTTGCCACCGCCGGATTTCTTGGCTGGCTTGGCCTGCGCCTGGTCGCCTGTCGTCTGCTTGGCAGGCTTGTCTTCCTCGGACTTATCCCCTTCAGCTGGGGCGCTTTCCTGCTCGGCCTCGCCGCTACCCTCGCCCTCGGCTTCGGCTTCGGCTTCGGCTTCGGCTTCGAGTTCAAGGATGTCGTCGCCCTCGGAAACGGTGTCGCCCTCCTTGACTAGGATCTTGACCACTTTGCCGCCCTTGGGCGCAGGCACGTCCATACTGGCCTTGTCGGATTCGAGGGTGATCATGGTGTCTTCCGGCGCAATGACGTCGCCCTCGGACACCGCGATCTCGATAATTTCGACATCGGTGCTGCCGCCGATGTCGGGAACTTTGATGATTTCGCTACTCAAGGTCGCGCTCCTTCCAAATCGTGCACGGGACGGGCAGGCCACCCCTTAAGCGTAGCCTGCCCTGCCGCCTGATCAGCTGACCAACGGATTGGGCTTGTTCGCATCAATGCCGTATTTTTTCATGGCCTCCGCGACGACCTTACGGTCGAGCTCGCCGCGATCGGCCAGCGCCTTGAGCGCTGCCACTGTGACGAAATAGCGATCGACTTCGAAGAAGTAACGCAGCTTTTCACGCGTATCCGAGCGTCCATAGCCGTCGGTACCGAGCACGTAGTAATCGGTAGGTACCCAAGCGCGCACCTGATCGGCAAACAGCTTCATGTAGTCGGTTGAAGCAATTGCCGGGCCGTCACGTCCTTCCAGACACTGGGTGACGTGCGGCTTGATCGGCTCGGCGTCCAGATCGAGGAACGCCTTGCGGTCGAGTTCGAGCGCCTCGCGGCGAAGCTCGTTGAAGCTGGTCACGCTCCAGATATCGGCGCCGATATCGTACTCTTCCTTGAGCATATCGGCCGCGGCCTCAACCTCGCGCAGGATGGTGCCCGAACCCAGGAGCTGAACGCGTGCCTTACTGCCCTCAGTCTCGCGCAGCAGGTACATACCCTTGATGATGCCCTCGGCAGAACCCTCCGGCATTTCCGGGTGCGGATAGTTCTCGTTCATCAGCGTCAGGTAATAGAAGCAGCTTTCCTTGTCCTGATACATCCGCTTCATGCCATCCTGCACGATGACGGCGACCTCATGAGCATAGGTCGGATCATAGCTGCGGCAGTTGGGAATGGTCGAGGCCTGGATATGGCTGTGGCCGTCCTGGTGCTGCAGGCCTTCGCCGTTCAGGGTCGTGCGACCGGCAGTACCGCCAAGCATGAAGCCGCGCGCCTGCATGTCGCCTGCAAGCCAGGCCAGGTCACCGATGCGCTGGAAGCCGAACATCGAATAGTAGATGTAGAACGGCAGCAGCGGCATGTGGTGGTTGGAATAGGAGGTCGCCGCGGCAATCCACGCCGACATGGCGCCCGCCTCGGTGATGCCCTCCTCGAGGATCTGACCGGCCTTGTCCTCGCGGTAGTACATGATCTGGCCGGCATCCATCGGCTCGTACTTCTGGCCTTCGGAGGTATAGATGCCGAGCTGGCGGAACATGCCCTCCATGCCGAACGTACGTGCTTCATCGGGCACGATCGGCACCACCTGCTTGCCCAATCCCTTGTGCTTGACCAGGCCGTTGAGGATGCGCACGAAGGCCATGGTGGTGGACACTTCGCGATCACCGGAGCCCTTGAGCTGGCTGGCAAACATCTTGTCGTCGAGACCGGGGATCTCGAGCGCTTCGAAGTCGCTCTTGCGTGACGGCAGGTAGCCGCCGAGCTGTTCGCGGCGCAGATGCATGTACTTCATTTCCGGGCTGTCTTCGGCCGGCTTGAAGTAGGGGATATTGCCGCTGTCGATCTGCTCGTCGGTAACCGGGATGCCGAAGCGATCGCGGAACTTCTTGAGCGCGTCGGTATCCATCGACTTGATCTGGTGCGCTTCCATGTCGGCTTCGCCGGAACCGCCACCCATGCCGTAGCCCTTGACGGTATGCGCCAGGATCACGGTGGGACGACCGTTGGAACTGTTCACCGCCTCGTGGTAGGCCGCATAGACCTTGTAGGGGTCGTGGCCGCCACGGTTGAGTTTCCAGATATCGTCGTCGGACAGATCCTCGACCATCTTCGCGGTCTCGGGGTACTTGCCGAAGAAATGCTCGCGGGTGTAGGCCCCGCCGTTGGCCTTGTAGTTCTGGTATTCGCCGTCGACCGCCTCATCCATGCGCTTTTGCAGGAAGCCCTTGGTGTCTTTTTCGAACAACGGATCCCAGAAGCGGCCCCAGACGACCTTGATGACATTCCAGCCGGCGCCACGGAACACGCCCTCCAGCTCGTCGATAATCCGCGAGTTGCCGCGTACCGGACCATCGAGGCGCTGCAGGTTGCAGTTGACCACGAAGATCAGGTTGTCGAGCTTTTCGCGGCTGGCCAGGTGCAAGGCACCGAGGGATTCCGGTTCGTCACACTCGCCGTCACCGAGGAATGCCCATACCTTGCGGTCGTGCATCGGCTGCAGGCCGCGCGAGTCCAGGTACTTCATGACGTGCGCCTGGTAGATCGCGGTAATCGGCCCCAAGCCCATGGAAACGGTGGGGAACTGCCAGTAGTCCGGCATCAGCCACGGGTGCGGATAGGAAGACAGGCCATTGCCGTCGACTTCCTGGCGGAAGTTGTCCATCTGCTCTTCGGTCAGCCGCCCCTCGAGGAACGAGCGGGCATAGATGCCCGGGGACACGTGGCCCTGAATGTAGAGCAGGTCGCCTTTAAAGTCTCCATTGGGAGCACGGAAGAAGTGGTTGAAGCCCACTTCATACAGCGTGGCGCTCGACATGTAGCTGGCAAGGTGGCCGCCCAGCCCCTTGTGCTTCTTGTTGGCGCGAATGACCTGCGCGGCCATGTTCCAGCGAATCAGCGACCGAATGCGCCGCTCCATGAACAGATCGCCAGGCATGCGCACTTCGCGATGCACAGGGATCGTGTTGCGATGGGGGGTCGTCACTGAGAAGGGCACCTGCATGCCGTCGCGACGGAACCGATCTGCCAGACGGCTCATCAGGTACTGGGCGCGCTCTTCGCCCTCACGATCCAGGACCGATTCCAGGGATTCTATCCATTCCGTGGTTTCGATCGGATCGAGATCTTCTCTTGCCTCCAGACTCATAGACGTCTCTCCGAGTGAAGATATTGTGTCAGTCTGCCCTCCACATCGGGCGGAGGGGCGTATGGCGCTCTTCAGTGCGGGCGCGACCTTCTACGGGTCGTGTCTCCGGTAAACCGTCTGTAGTTTCTTTACAGATGGGTGCCTCAGGCACGCAAATTCTGCGCACGAAGATACCGCAAACGCTGACCGCTGCCAATTAAAGCCAGTCTGGAAAACAATTCCATAAGCCATATTGCATAGCAGCATTAAGCACTTATACGTCACTTCACTGCCCAGCCGGGCCACCTCTGCCCAGTGTAGCTTGACTACACTAAGATCAAGGCCGATCGAGACACTGGCGCAGATAGGCCCAATCGAATGCCGGGCCGGGGTCGCTCTTGCGCAGCGGTGCGATTCGCGCGTGGCTGGTGATTCGCTGCGCTGTTAGTGCCGGATAGGTCGCCATTAACGCATGACTGACGCTGGCCAGAGCACGATATTGCTGCGCAGTGTAGGGATGAATCTCATCCCCCTCGAGCTCGATACCAATACTGAAATCGTTGAGGTTACGACGTAGCCGTCCCCCATCCCACCAGGACGAGCGTCCGGCATGCCAGGCACGCCGATCGAATGGTACGAACTGCACGCATTCTCCATCACGCCGAATCAGTAGATGTGCCGAGACCTTGAGTCCCGCAAGGCCGGCAAAATAAGGATGCTCGTCAGGGTCGAGCGTATTGGTGAACAGCCGCTCGATGGCGTCGCCGCCAAAGCGTCCAGGCGGTAAGCTGATCGAGTGCAGGACCAGCACCGAGATCTCGCCATGTGGCCGCTCGTTGACGTTGGGCGATACTACCCGCCTGCTCCCATCCAGCCAGCCTTGGTTAACCTGCATATTCACTCCCCTGCCGTAACCCCAGGACTTTCCCTATAATGAAGCCATTGTCGCACACCCAAGAGCACGGAAAGCCATGCACTATTATGAAGCCCTCGCGGAAGACATACGCATCAGCGCTGCCCGCCTGCTGGCGGAAGACGTCGGCCCGGGGGACATCACCGCCCAACTGATTCCCGAGCGTCAATGGGCCACAGCCCAGGTCATCAGCCGAGAGGATGCGGTACTGTGTGGCGTAGCCTGGGTTGATGAGGTCTACCGGCGCCTCGACAAGCGCGTGAGTCTGCACTGGCATGCCGCCGACGGCGATGCCATCACTGCCGGCAGTGTCTTTCTGGAACTCGAGGGCCCAGCTCGCAGCCTGATGACCGGTGAACGCGCTGCCCTGAATCTGCTTCAGACGCTATCGGGCACTGCCACCCGTACGCGCGATTATGTTCGCCAGGTCGCCGATACCGGGGTGCGCCTGCTGGATACCCGCAAGACGCTGCCCGGCATGCGTCTTGCACAGAAGTACGCCGTTACCTGCGGTGGCGGGCATAACCACCGTATCGGGCTTTACGATGCTTTCCTGATCAAGGAGAACCACATCGCGGCCTGTGGCGGTATCGCCGCGGCAGTGAAAGAGGCGCGTAAAATCGCCCGTGACGTGCCGGTAGAAGTAGAAGTGGAGAACCTTGATGAATTGACCCAGGCGCTCAAGGCCGGGGCCGATGTCATCATGCTCGACAATTTCACGCTCGAGGACTTGCGCGAGGCAGTGAGCCTGACCGAGAAGCGAGCCACCCTGGAGGCATCCGGCAACGTCAGTGAAACCACGCTTGGAGCCATTGCCGCCACGGGCGTGGATTGCATATCCATTGGCGCCCTGACCAAGGACATCAAGGCCATCGACCTGTCGATGCGCGTTACTCAGGTGGCGACACGCTGACCACATCCAACGGGGCCAACGGCTTTTCCAGCACGATGCGTGTCAACCGTTCGCCCTGTCGTTCGACCCACTCCTCGCCAAGTCGAGTCCAGCCCCGCCGCTCGAGACCCGAGGCCAGCGTCAGGCTGGCCTCGATACGCAACCGCTCAATACCTCGGGCACGCATTTCATCCTCGGCATAATCGAGCAGACACGACCCGATACCGCGGCGGGCCAGCGCCGGCCAAACGTACAGCGTCTCTATCCGCCCTTCCCGAAAGTCGAGTTCAACGAACCCCACACAGCGCCCGTCACAGGTCGCAACCAGTGTGGTAAACAGGGCCTGACGAGCCGCCCACGCCGCAGCCTCGCGCGGTAAAGCGCTGACCCAGGCTTCGCGCTGCGCCAGGCTATAGTGTCCGGCGGCTCCCTGCATCACTGCATGGTGGAAAACTTCTCCTTGGTCGGCGGCATCGCCGGGCAGGGCGACACGGTAACGAACGCGCTCCAGCATGACGTCAGCTCTCGCGAAGAATAAAAGGTAAAGATGCCATGGCCGTACTCCTCATGCCGCCTCGTCTCCACTCAACGCCTCGTAACGAGGGAATCGTGCGGCAATGTCACTGCCGGTCATTTTCGCCACCCAATCCTGGCTGTCGGTAAATAGGCGGATCACCAAGAAATCCGGCACCGGCCCCATGTCGAACCAATGCGGCGTACCTGCCGGGACCGACATAAGATCGCCAGCCTCGCAGCCGATGACGTAGACCCGCTGATCCAAGTGCAGATAGAAGATGCCCGAGCCGCGAACGAAGAAGCGCGCCTCGTCCTCATTGTACCGATGCTCGTCGAGAAACTCCTGGCGCAGCATTGCCTTGTCGGGGTGATCCGGTTGCACGCCCATCACATCAGCGGTGGCAAAGCCGCCATCCTGCTTGAGCCGCTCGATGTCGTCGGCATAAGCCGCCAGTATACCGTCCAGGTCGGCGTCGGGTGCGAGGCGGGAACATAGGGTCCAGCGCTCGAAGCGCACACCGTGGGCAGACAGTTCTGCGGCGATACGCTCGCCTTCGTGAGTAGATAGGATCGGTTGCTCACCGTCCGCTTCGTGATAGACGTGCAGAAAACTCATGAAAAGCCTCTCCTTAGCTTCGGTTTCCATTTGATGTGATAGTCCAACGCCTTCACGTGGCGTGACCAACCTTCCTGTCACAAGGCAGACTACATAACGGCGAATGGGCGAGGCAATCGAGACAGGGCTCGCCCGTGACCATGACGCACGGCATAATGCCCGCATGTTCGAGCCCCAATTTCCTCCATCGCCGGAAGCCACCTTCAACCTGGCCGCCGTCGGTCGCATCACCAGCGACTATCCCGACAAGTTCGGCATTCCCCGACAGCCAGGGCTGGTGCCTGCCGGCCGCGCTGTGCTGCACTTGCTGCCGCCCTATGACGACCCCCTCGCTGTCCGCGGCCTCGAGCAGGTGAGCCATCTATGGCTGACCTTCGTCTTCCATCGTAGCCCTGAACACTGGACGGCGCTGGTTCGCCCCCCTCGCTTAGGGGGCAATGCCAAAGTGGGTGTCTTCGCTACTCGCAGCACTCACCGCCCCAATCGCCTGGGACTGTCTCTGGTGGCCTTGGAGCGCATCGAGACCGACAAGGGTGTACGCCTGCACCTAAGGGGGCATGACCTGGTCGATGGCACACCGGTGCTGGACATCAAGCCCTACCTGCCTTGGGCGGAATCGCTTCCTGACGCGAAGTCCGGGTTCGCGCCGGACGCTCCACCCCGTCGTGAGGTGCGTTTCACACCGCGGGCATCGGCCATACTTGACGAGCGCGACGATGCTGGCTCGCTGCGCGAATTGATCTGCCAAGTTCTAGCCTTGGATCCACGCCCCGCCTATCGACGCGGTGGCGAGTCACGTATTTACGGCGTGCCACTACGTGATGTCGACGTGCGCTTTCGCGCCTGCGATGACGACGTGATCGGCATCGTCATGGAGGTAATGGACATCGTGCCGTTGTCTGCACCGCACCGCTGATCCGGTAGCCCCGACACAAAAGAGCGGCCCATGGGCCGCTCTTTTGTGTCGAAATGCGCGTTTTTCAGTCGAAAACGATGCCCAGACGACGCCCGACTTCTTCATAGGCCTCGATCACGCCACCGAGCCCTTGGCGGAAACGGTCTTTATCGAGTTTTTCCCGGGTCTTCTCGTCCCACAGGCGACAGCCATCCGGAGAGAACTCATCACCCAATACGATCTCGCCATTGAACATGCCGAACTCGAGCTTGTAGTCGACCAACAGCATACCGCCGTCGAGGAACAATTGCTTGAGCACGTCGTTGACCTGGAAGGTCAACGCCTTCATTCGCGCCAACTGTTCCGGCGTTGCCCACCCGAAGGTCTCGGCCAGCGACTCGTTGATCATCGGGTCGCCCTTTTCGTCATTCTTGAGGAACAGCTCGAAGGTCGGCGGATTGAGCGTCATGCCTTCTTCCACCCCCAGACGACGCACCAGGCCGCCTGCAGCCAGATTACGCACCACGCATTCCACCGGAATCATGTCCAGCTTCTTGACCACGCACTCGGTGTCGGAAAGCAGGCCGTCGAAATGGGTGGGTATCCCGGCCGCTTCCAGCTTGCCCATGATGAAGGCGTTGAATTTGTTGTTGACCATGCCCTTGCGCGCCAAGGCTTCCTTCTTCTTGCCGTCGAAGGCGCTGGTGTCGTCGCGGAAGTGCAGGATCAGGCGGTCCGGGTCGTCGGTGCGATAGACGGATTTGGCCTTGCCGGCGTAAAGCTCGTCACGTTTTTCCATGGGAGGCAATCTCCGAATGCATCTTGAAATGGGCCGAGAGGGTCGAGGCCGCTACAGGCTCACTGGAACGGCACGGATTGAGTGTGAAAAACGTTACTGCATACAGCTTAGGCGACCTCTTGCCAATCGAAGCCGTGATCCTGCGCGGCAATCAGCAAGCGCGACTCGTCGCCGTCGAGCAGAGGCGTCAATGCTTCCCAGGCCAGCTCGGGGCGGTTGTTCTGTTCTGACAGGTGCGAGCAGACGATACGCTGCAGGCGATCCAGCCCCAGCCGCTGCAGCAGGGCCTGGGCCTGGGCATTGGCCAGATGCCCCCAGTTGCCGCCGACGCGCCGCTTGAGACTTGGAGGGTAGGGCCCCTCGGCCAGCATGCGCGGATCGTGATTGCACTCCAGGATCAGCGCATCACAGCCCTTGAAGGCATCGACGACATGCTCGGTGGGAAACCCCAGGTCGGTCAGCACGCCCAATTGCCGGCCATGTGCATGAAAGCGGAACTGGATCGGCTCGCGTGCATCGTGGGGTACGGTGATCGGATCGATTTCCAGCCCCGCAATAGCGAAACGTGCATGTGGCGTCAACAGGTGATGCTGCGGCACCTTACCCAGCCGTTTCGATAACCAAGTGCCGGCACTCAAATAGATCGGCAAGCCATGGCGACGTGCGAGCGCCCCGACACCTGAAATATGATCGCCATGCTCATGGGTGACGAGCACCGCTGAGAGCTGTTTCGCATGCAGACCGAAGCGCGCCAGCCGTTTCTCGGTTTCACGCAGCCCGAAGCCGCAATCGACCAGCACATGGGTCTCGCCGTCGCTGACCAACGTGGCGTTGCCCTTGCTGCCACTGCCAAGTGAGGCAAAGCGCAACCCCGCACCGGCCGGTACGGCAGGAGCGTTCACCGCACTCTTCTGGCGAAGCTCGGCCATCAGCGCAGGGCCGTTGCCAAGGCATCGAGCAGCTCGCGGGCTTCACCGCTGCTCAGCGGCTCACCATCGGCCGGCGCGACATTGACCCGAGTCGATTCCGGCCCGGCTGACTCGACCTGCAAGCGATAACGGCGCACCGGCGCATCCCCTTCGAAGAAGCCAAGGAAACCACCCCGGTCAGCGTTGCGCGGTGCATAATCGACCAGCAATTCCCCGGTGCTGCGGTTCTGGTCGACTAGCTGACGCGTCTCACTGTCGAAGCTGTTCTCGAGCTGGTAATGCAGCTCCGACCAGGCCCGATCAAAGCCCAACGAGAGCAGTAAATACCACTCGCCGGCCTGGTTCTCGAGGCGCACACGATCATTGCGAGACAGGGTCTGGGCCGCCAGCGATACGCTCTGGTCCTGAGCGCCCATGGACGTCAGGTAACCGTTCAGCGCCGTCAGGCACTGGTCATAAGCCGAGGCTGCCCCGGCGGAGGCCGCAAGATTTTCGCAGCGCACTTCACTGGTATTGCCACGCAGCCCCTGACGTACGCGAAGTACGGCCTGGTCGGTCTCGATCCGCCCATTGGCAGGATCTAGGGTCGTCACTTCCAAACCACGCTGCTCGACGAAACCTTGCAGGCGAGGCCAGACGCTGGCAGGCGCTGCATTGACCAGCAACCAGCGATCCGCCCCGGCTTCACGCATCTCGACGAAAGCCTCTTCGCCTTGCCGGCTAGCCGCCAACGGCTGGGGGCGCGGCGCATCAAACTCTTCGCTCGAGGCGAGGAAGTCACTGTTGGCGCGCGGCACCGGCATGGCATCCTGATAGCGACCGGGCTGGCGAGACTCGGGCAAGTTGAGCGGCTCGGTCATGCGAGCGTTACGGTACTCTTCGTTACGATCGTAGTAGTAACCGTCTCGCGCACAACCACTCGCCAGCAGGGCAACGACGACGGTCAGCGGTATCAACTTGGAGGCGGGGTTCATGCATCTACCTTCTCTTGTACGTGCAAACCGGCACGGATCGGCCGTGAGCCGACTCCGGTCACGGCATCGCTGCAACGTTGGGTCAATCGTTCAGTACGCCAGCGAGCTGCAGCGCTTCTTCGACAGTGGTGTGATACTTGTCGGACAGCCAGGTCATGGGGAGACGAATACCCTGCTCGGCGTAGCCCATGCGGTGCAGCGCCCACTTCACCGGGATCGGATTGGCTTCGACGCCCAGCCCCGAATGCAGCGGTAGCAGTCGCGTGTTGATCTGATGCGCCCGGTCGCCATCGCCGGAAACAGCAGCTTCGCAAAGTTCGTGCATTAGACGCGGCGCAACGTTGGCAGTGACCGAGATGTCGCCGTGGCCACCCATCAACATGAAATCGCAGGCGGTGCCGTCGTCACCGGAGTACAGGGCGAAGCCCGACCCCTTGAGGCGATCGACCAGCTCTTCGGCGCGCTCCAGGTTACCGGTGGCGTCCTTGAGCCCGACGATGTTGTCGAGTTCGGCAAGGCGGAATACGGTCTCGTTGTAGAGATCCGAACAGGTCCGACCCGGCACGTTGTACAGAATTACCGGCAGGTTGGCGCCTTCGGCCACAGCCTTGAAATGCTGATACAGGCCTTCCTGGGTCGGCTTGTTGTAGTAGGGGCAAACGGATAGACAATAGTCGGCGCCCACTTCCTTGGCGTAGCGTGCCAGCTCTACCGCCTCGGAGGTAGCGTTGGCTCCGGTGCCGGCAATGACCGGGATGCGTCCGCGCACTTCTTCGACCACGGTGCGGATGACATCGAAATGTTCGGCAAACGACATGGTGGTGGGCTCGCCGGTGGTGCCGGCAGCGACGATGGCATCGGTGCCATTGTCGAGGTGAAAATTCACCAGGCGACGCAGCGCCTCCCAATCGATCTCACCCGTGACTTTCATTGGGGTCGCCAGCGCGACGATGCTGCCTGTGATCATCCTGCGATGCTCCTGTGAATCCGGCTCTGACCGGGCTGCCCCGGGCCCCTGATGGCCGTCGGCCTACTCGACTCGTACGTAACGCGACGGTGCCTTGCACCTCGCCACGATGATTCTGTTCAGCCTATCGGAAACCGGTCGACACGACCGATACATGGCCAGGTGGCCAATGGTACTCAGACGACGAAAGCGTGTACAGGTTCAGGGCCTGGCATGAACGCAGAGACTTTACAGTCTGACTGCGCTTGCGTGTAATCGTGACCTCTCGTCACGACAAAAGGAAACGTTCCATGAGCGTCAATGTCGGCCAACCGGTCCCCGACTTCACTGCCCAAGCCACCAGCGATACCACCGTGACCCTGTCTGCCCTGCGCGGCAAGCAGGTAGTGATCTATTTCTACCCGAAGGACAGTACGCCGGGCTGCACCACGGAAGGCGGCGACTTCCGGGATAACATGGCTGACTTCGAGGCAGCCAACACGGTTGTGTTCGGCGTATCTCGCGATGGTCTGCGTGCCCACGAAAACTTCAAGGCCAAGCAGGACTTCAACTTCGAGCTGATTTCGGACAAGGAGGAGGCGCTATGCCACCTTTTCGATGTCATCAAGCTCAAAAAGATGTACGGCAAGGAACATCTCGGCGTCGAGCGCAGCACCTTCCTGATCGACCGGGAGGGCAAACTGGCCCGCGAATGGCGCAAGGTCAAGGTTCCCGGCCACGTCGGAGAGGTACTCGCTGCGGCTCGGGAGATCAACGCTGCCGCCTGAGACTCACTTCTGCAAACCAACCTTCGGCGATACCGCCTCCTGGTCCCGCTTCGCTACGCTACGGGGCCAGGCCTGGACCAGCGCCTTAAGCAGGGTGGCCAGCGGAATCGCGAAGAATACGCCCCAGAACCCCCATATCCCGCCGAAGAACAGCACGGCGAGAATGATCGACACCGGATGCAGGTTGACCGCCTCCGAGAACAGGATGGGCACCAGCACGTTGCCATCCAGGGCCTGTAACACCCCATAGGCAATCAACACGTAGGCAAACTCCTCGCCAATGCCGAACTGGAAGCCGGCCACCGCCGCTACCGGCACCGTGGCCACCGCGGCGCCGATATAGGGCACCAACACTGACAACCCGACCGCCAAGCCCAGCAACGCAGAATACTGCAGGCCAAAGAACCAGAACGTCACATAGGCGGTAGTGCCAACGATGAAGATTTCGATCACCTTGCCGCGCACATAGTTGGCGATCTGATCGTCCATCTCGTTCCACACGCGCGTCATCAGCGTTCGCTTGGTGGGCAACAGTGACAGCATAAAGCGGGTTAGTGTTTCGCGATCCTTGAGCAGGAAGAACACCAGGATCGGCACCAGCACCAGATAGATGATCAACCCAAGCAGGTTGCCCAGCGAGGCCAGCGATAACGTCAGCGCCCGCTGCCCCAGCTGGGTAATTTCACGCCCTGCCGTGGCGATCCAGTCCTGGATCTGATCCGGGGTGATCAGCGTCGGGTAACGAGCCTGCAGTTCATCCAGCCACAGTTGCACACTGGCGAACATGCTGGGAATCTGCTGGATCAGGTCGACGGTCTGGTTCCAGACCAGCGGCATCACGATCAGCGCCAACGCCAGCAGCGTACCCAGGAACACCAGAAACACCAGCAGTACCGAAAGCAGGCGCGGCAAACCGAGCCGCTCGAGCCAGGCCACCACCCCCTGTAGCAGGAAGGCAATGACCAGAGCGGTGAAGAACGGGGCCAGCATCTTGCCCAGCCAGATTACGGCGGCGAAGCCGAGCACCAACACCAGCAGTAGCACTACCGCCTCCTCGTCGGAGAAGTAGCGCTCGACCCAGCCCCTCAGGACATCTCTCATCGTCATGCAACGATACCGCCCTTGCGTATCCAGTAGTGAAACTCATCATCGATCTCCTCGCGGGACACCAGCTCGAAATCGCTCTGATCGATGAACGTCTCGAAATCCCGCCAAGAACCGGGATCGGTCGCCAGCACATGCAACAATTCGCCTTCCTCGAGGCGTGACAAGGCTTGCTTGGTCTTGAGCAAAGGTAGCGGGCAGTGCAGGCCGCGCGCATCGAGTACATCGTCGGGTTGCAGGGCCATGCCACCTCCCGTGAAAATGGTTTGAGACGCGTCGATTTAAAGGCACTTTTTCCTACGAATCAATGTCGGAGCCTAGGGCCTGATGACGTTTCTTCGTAGTCTCTAGCGTGTTTCCAACGAGGATGGCCATGCTGCGTACCCTGAAATACTGCCTGACGATCGGCGCCCTGGCACTCGTCCCTTGTGCCATGCCAGTCGCGGCCGACGATTATGGCCTGCCCTCGCTGGGCAGTGGTGCAGGCAGCGTATCCGGCAGCGAGGAACATCGCCTGGGGCGCGCCTGGCTGCGTCAGTTCCGCGCCCAGACCGATACCTGGCAGGACCCGATCGCCCAGACCTACGTGGAATCGCTGGTCGAGCGACTTTTGCCATACAGCGACCTCGGCGATATCCGTATCGTCACCACACTGGTCGACAGCCGCCTGCTCAACGCCTTTGCCGTGCCCGGTGGTGTCGTCGGGGTAAATGCCGGTCTGTTTGCTTTCGCCGACAGCGAGGACGCTTTCGCCTCGGTGCTCGCCCACGAACTGGGCCACCTCTCGCAGCGCCACTACTCGCGTCGCATGGAGCGCGTCGAGGAAACCCAATTGCCGACCATGGCAGCCATGCTCGCCGGCATGGTGATCGCCGCCGGGGGTGGCGGCAATGCCGGCCTGGCGGCAATGATGGGCTCGCAGGCCGCCTTCATTCAGGACCAGCTTGCCTACTCTCGGCGCTTCGAACAGGAAGCCGACCGGGTCGGCCTGGAAGCCATGACCCAGGCCGGCTTCGACCCCCAGGCCATGCCCGCCATGTTCCGCGCCATGCAGCGCCTGACCAGTCTACAGGGGGGCAACCCGCCCGAGTTCCTGCTGACCCACCCGGTCACCGAATCGCGTATCAGCGATACCCAGAGTCGCGCCGATCAGCTGCCCTCCTCCACCCCCCGCGACAGCGACCCGGCCTATTCGCTGATTCGCGCCCGCGCCCTGCTGGAACTCAATGGCGACAACCCTACCCAGGCCATGGCCCAGCTTCGCCAGGACACCCCACCTGCCAGTGCCGAGCGGTATCTAGAGGCACTGATCGCCGCCCACCAGGAGCGCACCGACGAGGCCCTCGCTTCCCTCGACGCTCTGGCCCGCGAGCTGCCCGACCTTTCGCTGATCCCAGCGACTGCTGCCGAAATTGCTCTGGATGCCGGCCGCCGCGACGTAGCCCTGAGCCGCGCCGAACGTATTCTACGCCTGTCGCCGAGCTACTTCCCCGCCCGCCTGCTACGTGCCGAGATCCTGCTTCAGCAATCACCTGGCGACGCCTTCAACGCGCTGCGCCAGCTCAGCCAGCAGTATCCCGAGACCCCACAAGTCTTCGCTCTGCTTGCTGAGGCGGCCGGCCGAAGCGGTCATGAAACTTGGGGGCATCTGGCGCGCGCCGAGACCTTGCAACTGACCGGGCATATCGACCGCGCCATCAAACAGCTAGATGTGGCCGAGGACGTTGCCAAACGCAACGGCGACTTCAACATGGCGAGCCGGATCCGCCAGCGCCGGGAGGACTACATGGACTATCGCGAGACCCTACAGAAGTTCTAGTGACAGGGCACTCAGCAGAGGATGTACTCGGCAAAAGAACGCACAGGCCCGCCGGTACTGTCGGCGGGCCTGTGCCCCAATGCCTTGTCGACTTCAAACCACCGCTTAGCGCTTGAAGTTGAGCATGCGCTCCAAGGGCTTGAGGGCACGAAGGCGCAGATCGGCATCGACGAAAACTTCGCCGCTGCCATCGCGTAGCGCGTCGGCCAGGTTGTCGAGGGCATTCATCGCCATCCACGGACAGTGGGCGCAACTCTTGCAGGTCGCACCGTTGCCGGCGGTCGGCGCCTCGAACAGTGTCTTTTCGGGTACCGCCTGCTGCATCTTGAAGAAGATGCCGCGATCGGTGGCGACGATCAGGCGCTGCTGGGGCAGATCACGGGCGGCACCGATCAGCTGCGAGGTGGAACCAACTGCATCAGCGATCTCGACCACGCTGGCCGGCGACTCAGGGTGAACCAGTACGGCAGCATCCGGATACATCGCCTTGAGATCCTGAATGCCCTTGGCCTTGAACTCATCGTGAACGATGCAGGCGCCATCCCACAGCAGCATGTCGGCGCCGGTCTTCTGCTGGATATAGCCGCCCAGGTGCTTGTCCGGGGCCCACAGGATTTTCTCGCCCTTGGCATGCAGATGCTCGATCACATCCACCGCGATCGAAGACGTCACCACCCAGTCGGCGCGTGCCTTCACCGCCGCCGAGGTATTGGCGTAGACCACTACGGTACGGTCAGGGTGGGCATCACAGAACGCACTGAACTCATCTGCCGGACAGCCGATATCCAGCGAGCAGGTCGCCTCCAGCGTAGGCATCAGCACACGCTTCTCGGGCGACAGGATCTTGGCCGTCTCGCCCATGAAGCGCACGCCAGCCACAACCAGGGTGGACGCTTCGTGACGGGCACCGAAGCGGGCCATCTCCAGGGAGTCCGCCACGCAACCGCCGGTCTCCTCGGCGAGGTGCTGGATGGCGTCATCGGTGTAATAGTGGGCGACGAGCACCGCGTTGCGCGACTTCAGCAGCCGTTTGATCTCGTCGACGCGCGCTTCATCCTCGGCGGGAATTCGCGTGGGGCAGTAGGCGCGGGCCAGGTGCTCACGCACCAGGGCGCGGGGTGTCATGGTCGTCATCGTGTCTACCACTGTGACTGGCAGGGGCTCCCCCTGCGTTACAGAAGCGCCGGAGCCGACCGTCTTCGTACTCTCGACGCACCTGCCGGGATGGTACTGCGCCTGCGACGCCTTTCCCAGCCCCGGATAGTGTCTTGGACATCGGCAACTCGGCAACATTCCAAGACATACATAAAAATGCCCTCGCATCCAGAGGATACGAGGGCATCAAGAAGCATGGTGGGTCGTGTAGGATTCGAACCTACGACCAATTGGTTAAAAGCCAACTGCTCTACCAACTGAGCTAACGACCC
>NZ_KB899989.1:360580-554931 GCF_000378505.1 Modicisalibacter luteus DSM 23508
ATGGTGGGTCGTGTAGGATTCGAACCTACGACCAATTGGTTAAAAGCCAACTGCTCTACCAACTGAGCTAACGACCCTCCCGACAGGGCGCATATGTTACTTAGCGCGCCCGATCCTGGCAAGAGAAATTTGCCTAATTATCAATCGTCAGCGCTTCGGCTTGGCGTGCTTGGGTTTGCGCATGGCCTGGACGGGGCGACGCTTGTGCTTGTCGCGGCTCCAGCGGTTCTTCTCATCGGGGGTCAGATCGGGCACCTTGCGCGGCGTCAGGCCGGCCATGGTAGAGAGATCGTCGATCTCCTCCTGGGAGAGTTCGACCCACTCACCGGCCTTGGCGCGCTTGTCGAGGAAGATGTTGCCGTAGCGCACGCGCTTGAGGCGGCTGACGGTCAAGCCCTGGGACTCCCATAGGCGGCGCACCTCGCGGTTGCGGCCTTCCATGATCACTACGTGGAACCACGTATTGATGCCTTCACCACCGAACTCCTGCACATCGGTGAAGCGTGCCGGGCCGTCCTCGAGCATTACGCCCTCGACCATCGCCACGATATGCTCGCGCTTTACCTGGCCCATCACGCGTACGGCGTATTCACGCTCGATCTGCGTCGACGGGTGCATCAAACGGTTGGCCAGCTCACCATCGGTGGTGAACAGCAGCAGGCCACTAGTGTTGATGTCGAGACGCCCGATGGCGATCCAGCGTTCGCCCTTGAGGCGCGGCAGATGGTCGAAGACGGTGCGTCGACCCTCGGGATCCTTGCGCGTGCACAGCTCGCCCTCGGGCTTGTTGTACATGATCACTCGACGCGGCACCTCGTTGACGTCACGCAGGTTGATCGGTCGATCGTCGAAGGTGACCCTGTCGCGCATTTCCACGCGGTCGCCCAGGCTGGCGACCTGACCATTGACCTTGACGCGGCCGGCACTGATGGCGGTTTCCATCTCGCGGCGCGAGCCCAGACCGGCGCGCGCGAGGACCTTCTGAAGCTTTTCTGAGGCAGGTGGTGTCTTGCTGTTCATGAATCGGACGTGTTCTCGTCGGATGAATTTTCCGCGCCGGCCAGGCCGTCTTCGTCGCGTTCGCGATCGACGGGCTGTTGGTTGCGGGCGCGTTCGGCCAGACGGGCTTCAAGATCGGCGAAGCTCAGTTCCGGCCGTGCGGACGCCGTCCCGGCGTGTGTTGTGTCGTCGGCCGTCCCGGCCGTCGAGTCCTGCTGTGATTCGGTTTGCCCAGCGTCATGCTCAGAATCGTCGCTCTGCGCATCAGTAACGGGCTCGTTGACTTCCTCTCCTCCCGCCTGCGGCTCGCTGGCCTGACGGGCCTGAACATCGATGTCGTCCTCGTAGAGCGGGGACTCGGGCAGGTCGAACTCCTTGAGTTCGTGCATCGGCGGCAAGGCATCGAGGGTCTTGAGGCCGAAGTCATCAAGGAACTGCCTTGTCGTAGCATAGACCGCCGGACGCCCCGGTACGTCACGATGTCCGACCACACGAATCCAGCCACGTTCACTCAGGGTGCGCATGATCGAGCTGCTAACCGCCACGCCGCGCACCTCCTCGATATCACCGCGAGTGACCGGTTGACGATAGGCGATCAGCGCCAACGTTTCCAGCAAGGCCCGAGAATAGCGCTGCGGCCGCTCGTCCCACAGTCGCGACACCCACGGCGACAGTCGCTGACGAATACGCACCTGATAGCCGGAGGCGGTCTCGATGAGTTCCAGCGCGGAATTCTCCAGGCGATTACCCAGGGCATCCAGCGCATCGCGCAGCTCGCGCCGTGGCGGGCACTCATGCTCATCGAACAGGCCTTCCAGGCGCTCCACCGGGAGCGGCTCGCCAGCCGCGAGCAGGGCCGCTTCGAGAATCTCGTCGAGGCGCACGCTGGCCATCAGGTCGCCTCCTCGAACGCGCTTTCGCCCACGTCGTCCGAGTCACTCTCCGTGTCGGCAACCTCGGCCTCGTAGGCCCCCTCTTCGCCCAGCGGCTGGCGAGCACGAACATGAATGGGCGACAGGGGCTCGTTCTGCACGATCTCGATCATCGATTCCTTGGCTAGCTCGAGAATCGCCATGAAGGTGACGATCACCCCGGCTCGCCCTTCCTCGAGCGTGAAGAGAGCCACGAAAGGGGTGAAATGCTCATGACTGAGGCGTTCCATGATACGCAGCATGCGCTCGCGCGTGGAGAGCACCTCACGGCTGATGGTATGCGTCTGGGTCAGCTCGGCACGCCGCAGGATGCCCGACAGGGCACGCAGCAACTCGTCGAGCTCGACCTCGGGGTGGATGACCCGGGTTTCCAGTGACGGCAGGCCCGCCTGGGCGCCGTACCAGTCGCGCCCCACGCGGGGCAACTCATCCAGCCCCTCGGCGGCAATCTTGAGCCGTTCATACTCCTGCAGGCGGCGGATCAGCTCGGCACGCGGATCCTCCTCGTCCTCTTCGCCCTCGGCCTTGGGCGGGCGAGGCAGCAGCGTACGCGACTTGATCTCGGCGAGCATCGCCGCCATCAGCAGATACTCCCCAGCCAGCTCGATCTCCAGGGCCTTCATCAGCTCGATGTATTCGATGTACTGATGGGTGATCGCGGCGACATCGATGGCCAGGATATCGAGGTTCTGGCGGCGGATCAGGTAGAGCAACAGATCCAGCGGACCCTCGAAGGACTCTAGAAAGACCCGCAACGCCTCCGGCGGAATGTAAAGATCCTCTGGCAGCTCGGTGATTGGCTGGTCATGCAAGCGCGCCAGTACCGCCGCCGTCTGCTGGGCAACCGGCGATTCGGACATTGCAACACTTTCCGGCGTTTCACTCACGGGCAGCGGGACCTTCGGTACGGACAGCGACGGACAAACGCGTAGTCTACCAAGTGATGTCGACTCCTAGCATTCGAAATACGGTCTATCAGGCCGGCGATTCGGCACTATCCGCCTTGCGGTAGCGTCCCACATAGTCGAATAGCTTCTCGCGCACCTGCCAATGCCGCCCGACACGGCGGCCGATCACGAAGTCCGGCGCCTTCAACCGGCGGCGCTCGGCGATGACGTCGTCTGGCGAGGCAGGCCACCAGGCACTGCCGGGCGCACGCAGGTGATGACGCAGAAAGGCGGCCGCGAATGCGCCGCGCTGGGCCGGTGTTTCCAGCGCAAACCATTCATCCAGCGTGGCACCGTCCTCGTCGTGATAGGTCACCTTGAGACGCGGCAGGCCGCGGCCGTTGACGGTGGCGGCTAGCTGCATGCCACTGACGCGCAATACCCGCGCGTCCTTGAGGCGCAACGCGTCCTTGAGCTTGTCGTCAGGGTCGACCAGACGCTCGCCGCAACCATGGCAGCTGCGTGCCGCGATGTCGTTCTCGGCGCCGCAGGCCTCGCAGACCTTGAAGCGGAAGCGAAAATCGCATTGCCGGGAACGCCCCGCTTCATCCTCGACCAGCCCCTGACAACGCCGACCGTAGTGCTCAATGACCAGCTCACCGTCGCGCTTGCCCCAGAACAGGTTGGCATGACCGCAGGCCGGGCACTCGACCTGGACCGGCTCGGCATCCGAGGCCGGCTTGGGCGAGCCGACCTCGGGCGCGTACAGGTCCCAAGGGTTGCCGGCGTAGTCGAGAATCAGGCAGTCCTCTTTTCCAGGTGCCAGGCGCAGGCCTCGCCCGACAATCTGCTGGTAGAGGCTTACCGACTCGGTCGGCCGCAGGATGGCAATCAGATCGACATGCGGCGCATCGAAGCCGGTAGTCAACACCGCCACGTTGACCAGATACTTCAGCCGTTGCGCCTTGAAGTCATCGATCAGCCGTTCTCGCTCACGCGATGGGGTATTGCCGGTGATTAACGCCGCCTCGCCTTCGGGCAGGTAACCCATGATCTCCTCGGCATGGTCGACCGTCGCGGCGAACAGCATTACCCCGCGTCGCTCCCGAGCCCGCTCGACTACCTCGGCAAGGATGGTCGGTGTCGCGCGATTGCCGCGTACCACCCGGTTGAGCTCCTCCTCGGCAAACAACCCGCGGACGTTAGGCGCTAGCTGCGAAAAATCGTAGCGTTCGACCGCCGCATCCACGCGCAGAGGTGGCGCCAGGTAGCCCTGCTTGACCATCAGGCGCAGTGGTTGCTCGAACACGCAAGCCTTGAAGAAACTGTCTTCCTCGCCGCGCACCATGCCATGGTAATGGCGATGGTAGATGAAACCCTGTCCCAGCCGGAACGGCGTGGCGGTCAGGCCGAGAATCTTGAGACGCGGGTTGGCGCGCCGCAGGTGATCGATGACCTGACGGTAGCTGGCGTTCTCGTCCGGCGAGACACGATGGCATTCGTCGATGACCAGCAGCGTGAAACCACCATCATCGAAGCTGGCCAGATTGCGCACTACCGACTGCACCGAACCGAACACCACCTGACGGTCGGCCTCCTTGCGGCCCAGCCCGGCACTGAAGATGTCCGCCTCGAGTCCGTAAGCCTGATACTTGGCATGGTTCTGCTCGACCAACTCGCGTACGTGGGCCAGCACCAGTACCCGTCCGCGCGCCAGGCGAGCCAGTTCAGCGATGACCAGGGACTTCCCACTACCGGTGGGCAGCACGACCACGGCAGGCTCATCACTGGCGCGAAAGTGCTCGACGACGCGAGATACGGCCTGGCGCTGGTAGGGACGAAGAGAAGGCGGTGATGGCATGGCGCGGACATCACCTGAAGGATGGTTCGACATGCCGCCATTGTACTCGGCTTTGTCATCATACCGAACTGCCAGGTTCTGCCTGGAAAGTACCTAGGCTCGCCGACTTTGCAGACAGAACCTAGACTAATGAGACAAGGCCAGGGAAGGCACTGGAACTCACTCATCGCATAGAGGAGGGGAACCATGAAATTCCCGGCAAAACTCCCTACTGGCCCCGAATGTCCCGAGTGCGCCAGCCGCGAGAAGCGCTTCCCGCCCGGCCGCGAGGGCGCCTATCACGTATTCTGTGACCAATGCGGCTACGACTTTGGCCGCTTCGACAGCCTGAGCCGACATTACGAGCACATGCTCGACGACCTGGAGCGCAAGCTGGGCGTCGATCCCACTCCTCGCTGAGGTAAAAAATCAGCTGAGCAGTAGTGAGGCGTCTCGATAACGGGCCAGCGTTTCGGAAGGCGGTTCGCCGAAAAGACGGCGATAGTCTCGCGAGAACTGGCCAAGGTGATAAAACCCCCAGTCGTTGGCCACCCCGGTCACTGTGGTCCCGTCAACCGGGTGCGCCAAGGCACGGCGCACCCGGTTCAGGCGTGCTGTGCGCAGAAACTGTACCGGGCTGATGCCCAGAATGCTGGTAAAGCAGTATTGCAGCGTTCGCTGGCTGACGTGCGTCAGCCCACATAGCTCGGCCATGGTCACCGGCACATACTCTGGGGCATCGACATAGCGCTTGACCTGATCCACGACCCGCTTGCGATGACTGTAACTCGGTGGTACGTCATCATTGGGTACTTTCTGCTGCAGCATCTCGACCAGAGCCATCATCAGGATGTCGCGGTGAACCTGGGGCGCCAGTGTTTCCCGATCGGCCCTTAACAACCGCTCTATCAGGAAGGTAACCGCTTTCCGCGTGTGAGATGGCAGGCGCAACCGCATGTACGTCGAGGGTGCGCGCTCCATTAACGCCAGGCCGGATTCGCCGGCAGCGCTCGCCAGCAGTCGGCGGCTCACCACCAGCCCGTAGATGTCGAAAGCTTCCGGGGTGACCAGTTCGAAGTCGCAACGCCCCGGCTGGCACATCACTTCGTACTCGCCCACCGGCCGGCCATTGATTCGGCAGGTCCGGTCCCTGGGTATGCCTATCCACAACGATTCCGGCCAGACGTTGCACTGCTGGCGCAGGGCCTGACTGGTGTGTTCCTTGAAGATCTGCATCTCATCCAGTTGAATCTCATCGATACGACCATAGAAGGCCCCGGCGCTGACCTGATCGTATTCCTGTCGCCAGTCGGTAAGGTTATGAGCATGCTCGTCGGCATCTCGGGCCTCCCAGACGCACCTTTTTGGTGCGTTTTTGTTTTCATGGGTCTGTAGCGGCACGCTGTCCCTCCTCCTCCGTAAAGCGCCTTTTGCGCCTCCGGCTGCAACTCGTTGTTTTTAGGTAAAAACTCAGTTTTGCCAAAAATCGATAACGGCGCCATCGGTGGCCTCGCTACCTTGAATAAGCAAGTTTCGTTCCGCCCTGAAAGATCGGGTACGTCCGTGATACACCCAGGACGCCTGTTGAGGTAGGCATCATATGGCCGAGGAGTACAACTACACGCTAGGTGGCCAACGCTACCGCTTCAAGAATCTGGCCGAGCTGATGGCCAAGGCGACGCCGGCACGCTCGGGAGACCGCCTGGCGGGAGTGATTGCCACGTCCGCCGAAGAACGCGTGGTAGCGCAGATGGCACTGGCCGAGCTGCCACTGAAGACATTTCTCGAGGATCTGCTGATCCCCTACGAAAGCGACGAGATCACCCGCCTGATCGTGGATACCCACGACGCCGGGGCGCTTGCCCCCATTGCTCACCTGACCGTCGGCGACTTTCGCAACTGGCTGCTCAGCGACCTGGCCACCCCCGAGGTGCTCGCCGGTGTGCGAGCCGGCATCACGCCGGAAATGGCCGCCGCAGTCAGCAAGATCATGCGCAATCAGGACCTGATCCTGGTGGCCCGCAAATGTCGAGTCACCACGGCATTCCGTAACACCATCGGCCTGCCGGGTCGGCTGTCGACGCGCCTGCAACCCAACCACCCGACCGATGACGTAACCGGCATCGCCGCGAGCATTCTCGACGGCCTGCTCTATGGCAACGGCGATGCGGTAATCGGCATCAACCCTGCCACCGATAACGTCGCACAGAGCATCAAGCTGATGCACCTGATGGACGAAGTGATCCGCAAGTACGCCATCCCCACTCAGTCCTGCGTACTGACCCATGTCACCAACACCCTGGAGGCCATCGGGCAGGGCGCGCCGGTCGATCTGGTCTTTCAGTCGATCGGTGGCACCGAGGCCACCAACGCCAGCTTCGGTTTCAATCTCAGCGTGCTGGCCGAAGCCCAGGATGCCGCCAAGTCACTGAAGCGAGGCACGGTGGGCGACAACGTCATGTATTTCGAGACCGGTCAAGGCAGCGCGCTGTCCGCTGGCGCCCATCACGGCCTCGACCAACAGACCTGCGAGGCGCGTGCCTACGCCGTGGCGCGCCATTTCGACCCGCTATTGGTCAATACGGTGGTGGGTTTCATCGGCCCCGAATACCTGTTCGATGGCAAGGAGATCATCCGCGCCGGGCTGGAAGACCATTTCTGCGGCAAGCTGCTCGGCGTGCCGATGGGCTGCGATATCTGCTACACCAACCACGCCGAGGCCGACCAGAACGACATGGACAACCTCCTCACACTGCTCGGCGTGGCGGGCTGCAGCTTCATCATGGGCATCCCCGGTTCGGACGACATCATGCTCAACTATCAAACCACCTCGTTCCACGATGCGCTCTACGCACGCCGCGTGCTGGGGCTGGGCCCGGCCCCCGAGTTCGAGCGCTGGCTGGCAGAGATGGCGATCTTCGAGGACGTCGCCTCGCATCGCCTCAACCCCGGCTTGCCCGGTGCCTTCGCCCGCTCGCTGGCCAACCTGCCCGCCGGAGCCGACCATGACGGATAACCTGCCAAGCAACGGCGTCACGGCCAACCCTTGGCGGCGACTGCGTGAATTCACCGATGCGCGTATCGGCCTGGGCCGGGCCGGTATCAGCTTGCCCACCGACCGACTGCTGGAATTCCAACTGGCTCACGCCCGCGCCCAGGATGCCGTGCACCTGCCGCTCGATGTCGATGATCTGTGCCATCAGTTGGCCGAGATGGGGGGCGACGTTCCTCCAGTCGTCGTGCACAGCCGCGCCGTGGATCGCATGACTTACCTGCAGCGCCCGGACTGGGGACGGCGACTCGACGAGGCCTCCCGCGAGCGGTTGAGTCACAGCGAAGATACGCCGCAGGCCCCTTACGACTTGGCCATCGTCATCGTCGACGGCCTCTCCTCAAGGGCGATACAACAGAATGCTGCACCGTTTCTGGATGCGCTGCTCAATGCGCTGGACAACGATCCGCAGCATGACTGGCACCTGGCGCCGGTGACAGTGGTCGAGCAAGGGCGAGTCGCCATCGGCGACGAGATCGGCGAATTGCTCAATGCCCGGGCGGTGCTGGTCATGATCGGCGAGCGGCCCGGATTGAGCTCACCCGACAGCCTGGGACTCTACCTGACCTGGGCGCCGAAGGTAGGTCTCACCGATGCCTATCGCAACTGCATCTCCAACGTACGTCCGGCAGGCCTGACCTACCCCGAGGCCAGCCGACGGTTGCTTTACCTGCTGCGCGAGTCGCGCCAGAAACAACTGTCCGGCGTGCAGCTGAAGGATCGAACCCAGGACGATGTGATAGACCATCAAGCCGATGGCATCCACAACTTCCTGATTTCTTGAGCGCTCCAACAACAACAGGCAAGGAGATGTCGCATGAGCGACCACCCCGTCGACCAGGATTACCTGGCCAAACGTCAACTGCGCAAGGGTACCGCCGGCTGGATTCTGCTGGCCGGTCTCGGCGTGTCCTACGTGATTTCCGGCGACTTCGCCGGCTGGAACTTCGGCATCGCCGAAGCCGGCTGGGGCGGCTTCGCCATCGCCGCCGTGCTGATGGGTCTGATGTACTTCGCCCTGGTGCTGGCACTGGCGGAAATGTCAGCGGCGATTCCCGCCGCTGGCGGTGGCTACAGCTTCGCACGCCAGGCCATGGGGCCGGCGGGTGGCTATTTGACCGGCCTGGCGGTGCTCATCGAATATGCATTGGCGCCGGCGGCCATCGTGATTTTCATCGGTGCCGCCGTGGAGGAACTGTTGGGCATCAACGGGCCACTGGTCTATGCCCTGTTCTATATGGTATTCATCGGTATCCACTTGGCCGGCGTAGGCGAAGCCTTGAAGGTGATGATGGTGATCAGCGGCCTGGCAGTGTTCGCCATCGTTGCTACCGCCATTGCCCTGCTTGGCGACTTCGATACCAGCCGGTTGTTCGACATCGCCCCCACTGACGCAGCGGGCGCCAACGCTTTCATGCCTTTCGGCTGGGCCGGCATCTGGGCAGCGCTACCGTTCGGCATGTGGCTTTTCCTGGCAGTGGAAGGCGTCCCACTGGCCGCCGAAGAGTCCAAGGATCCGGCACGCGACGTGCCCAAGGGCATCATCGGCGCCATGGTATTTTTGCTGTTTACGGCGGTGCTGGTGGTCTTTCTGCTCGCCGGTGCGGCGGGTGCCGAGGCCATTGGGCAAAGCGGCGTGCCGCTGGTCGATGCACTTAATGCCACTGGCAGCGGAACGCTGGCTACGGTGGTCAACGTGCTCGGCCTGGCCGGGCTGGTCGCCTCGTTTTTCTCGATCATCTACGGCTATAGTCGCCTGGTCTTCGCGCTGTCGCGTGCCGGTTACCTGCCGAAAGCGCTGTCGCTGACCAGCCGGCGCAAGGCGCCGACCTGGGCACTCGTCGTGCCGGGCGTGTTCGGTTTTCTGGTCTCGTTGAGCGGTGAAGGCGACCTGATCCTGGGCATGGCCGTGGTGGGTGCCACACTGTCCTACGCGCTGATGGCGCTCAGCCACATTCTGCTGCGCTTCAAGCGTCCTGACCTGCCCCGCCCCTACAAGACGCCGGGTGGCATCGTGACGTCTTCCGTCGCACTGGTACTGTCGCTGGTGGCGCTGACCGGGGTGTATGCCTTCGATCCTCGCGCGTTCAACTATACGATCGTGCTGTTCGTAATCGGCGCGGCGTATTACTTCCTCTACAGCCGCCACAAACTGGTCGCCAAGACTGCCGAAGAGGAGTTCCAGTTGGTCGCCGATGCGGAAAGCAGCCTGAGCCACGACGTACCTCCCGCCGCAACCCCAACCTGAAATTATCTACCTAAAAAAACCGCGACCCGAGGGTCGCGGTTTTCGTTTGCCGGGCAGGCGCGCTCAGCCCACCCACACCCGCGCGTTGCGGAACATGCGCATCCACGCACCATCCTTCGTCCACTCCTGGGGGCGCCAGGAGTTGGTCACCGCACGGGCGACACGCTCGGGGTGCGGCATCAGAATGGTGACGCGACCGTCATCGTTGGTCAGCCCGGTGATGCCTGCCGGCGAGCCGTTGGGGTTGGCTGGATAACGCGAGGTCACCTGCCCGTAGTTATCGATGTAGCGAACCGCGATTTGGCCGCTGCCCTGCATGCTTCGCAGGTGGGCACTATCGCGGAATTCGGCGCGCCCCTCGCCATGAGCCACGGCAATCGGCAAGCGCGAGCCTTCCATACCGGCCAGCAGTATCGATGGGCTCTTTTCGACCTGTACCATCGACACGCGCGCCTCGAACTGCTCGGACTCGTTGCGAACGAAACGCGGCCAGTTTTCGGTACCGGGGATCAGCTCCTTGAGTTGAGAGAGCATCTGGCAACCATTGCACACGCCCAATGCAAAGCTGTCGTCGCGCTCGAAGAACGCTGCGAACTGTTCACGGGCGCGCGCGTTGAACAGCACCGACTTGGCCCAGCCGCCGCCGGCACCAAGCACGTCGCCATAGGAGAAGCCACCACAGGCGACCAGTCCGTTGAACTCGTCGAGAGTCACGCGACCAGCGAGGATGTCGCTCATATGCACATCGACGGACTCGAAGCCGGCCTTGTCGAAGTTGGCCGCCATCTCGAGCTGGCCGTTGACGCCCTGCTCGCGCAGGATCGCCATGCGCGGCCGTGCGGTGTTGATAAACGGCGCGGTGATGTCTTCGTCGACATCGAAGGTCGGCTCGGCAGACAGCCCCGGATCGCGCAGGTCCAGCAAGTCGTCGAACTCAGACTTGGCGCAGTCGGGATTGTCGCGCAGCGCCTGCAGGCGGTAGCTGGTCTCCGCCCAGGTGCGCTGGGTCAGGGCGCGGGTGGTCTCGAGCAACGGCTCTTCGAACAACGTTACGCGCACCTGATCGTCATAGCGCGGGCGTGCGATGACACCACACGTATCGATTCCCGCCGCAGCGAACTGTGCCAGCACGAACTCGGTGTCCTGTCGGTTGACCTGAATCACCGCGCCGAGCTCTTCGGCGAACAGCGCGCTGGGCGCAGCGTAACCGTCGTCGACCAACCAATCGAGCTTGATCTCCAGGCCACCGCGACCGGCGAAGGCCATCTCCAGCAGGGTCACGATCAGACCGCCGTCGCTGCGGTCGTGATAGGCAAGCAGCTTGCCGTCGGCATTCAGCCCCTGGATTACGGTGAAAAATGCCTTCAGGTCCTCGGCGTCATCCAGGTCGGGGCACTCATCGCCCACTTGGCCGTAGACCTGGGCCAGTGCCGAGCCACCCAGGCGGTTTCTGCCGCCACCCAGATCGATGAGGATCAGATCGCTCTCGTCCTGGTCCAGGCGCAGTTGCGGGGTTAGTGTTTTCAGCGCATCGAGTACCGGAGCAAAGCCGGTCACGTTGAGGGTCAGCGGTGCAGTGATCGCTTTCTGCTCGACATCGTCGCCCTCGCCCTCCTGCCAGGCGGTGCGCATCGACATCGAGTCCTTGCCCACCGGAATGGCAATGCCCAATTGCGGACAGAGTTCCATGCCCACGGCGTGAACGGCGTCGTATAGCGCCTGGTTCTCGCCGGGATGGTCAGCCGCGCTCATCCAGTTGGCGGAGAGCTTGACGTCCTCGATCCTGGCAATCGGCGCCGCGGCCAGGTTGGTGAGCGCCTCGGCGACGGCCAGACGGGCACTCGCCGCGGGGTCGATCAGCGCCACCGGTGGGCGCTCACCCATCGCCATGGCCTCGCCGGCATGGGTATCGTAGCTGGCTGTGGTCACCGCCACGTCGGCTACCGGCACCTGCCACGGCCCGACCATCTGGTCGCGGGCAACCATACCGGTGATCGAACGATCGCCGATAGTAATCAGGAAGCTCTTGGAAGCTACCGCCGGTAAGCGTAATACTCGATCCAGCGCTTCGCGAAGGTCCAAATTATCGAAATCCGCGCCCGGCATCTCGAGGCTCTGGCGCTCGAACTCGCGCTGCATCTTGGGCGGCTTGCCGAACAGTACGCTCATCGGCAGGTCGATGGGCTGGCTCTCGAAGTGTCCGTCGTGGACGCTGAGGTGATGCTCTTCGACGGCCTCACCGACCACGGCGTAGGGGCAACGCTCACGCTCGCACAATGCATCGAAGGTATCGAGATCCTCCGGGGCCACCGCCAGCACGTAGCGTTCCTGAGCCTCGTTGCACCAGATTTCCAGCGGGCTCATGCCCGGCTCGGCATTGGGCACGGCGCGTAGTTCAAAGCGACCGCCACGGCCACCGTCCTTGACCAGTTCCGGCAGTGCGTTGGATAGACCACCAGCACCGACGTCGTGGATAAAGCGGATCGGGTTGCCTTCACCCAGCGCCCAGCAGCGGTCGATGACTTCCTGCGCGCGGCGCTCCATCTCGGGGTTCTCTCGCTGTACGGAGGCGAAATCGAGGTCCTCGCTGGAACTGCCGGAAGCCATGGACGAGGCGGCCCCGCCTCCGAGGCCAATGAGCATCGCCGGGCCACCCATGACGATCAGCTTGGCGCCGACCGGGATATCGCCCTTCTCGACGTGCTCGGCCCGGATGTTGCCGTAGCCACCGGCGACCATCACGGGCTTATGATAGCCGCGTCGCTCGATGCCCTCGGCGTCCACTGCATCCTGCTCGTAAGTACGGAAGTAACCGGTCAGGTTGGGGCGGCCGAACTCGTTATTGAATGCCGCGCCGCCGATGGGCGCCTCGAGCATGATGTCCAGTGCACTCTTGATACGCTCGGGCTTGCCGTAGTCGAAGGCTTCCCAGGGCTGGACGAACTCGGGAATCCGCAGATTGGAGACCGCGAAGCCGGTCAGGCCGGCCTTGGGCTTGCCGCCGATCCCGGTCGCGCCCTCATCGCGAATCTCACCGCCGGAGCCGGTCGCCGCGCCGGGGAACGGCGCGATGGCGGTAGGGTGATTGTGGGTCTCCACCTTCATCAGAATGTGGATCGGCTCATGCTCGGTGCGGTAGGTCGCCGTCTCGTCCGCCTTGCCGGTCAGCGGTGTGGCGAAGAAGCGGCCCGCCTCACTGCCCTTGATGACCGCGGCGTTATCGCTGTATGCCGACAGGATATCGTCGGGGGACTGCTCGTAGGTGTTCTTGATCATCTTGAACAGCGAGTGCGACTGCAACTCGCCATCGATGGTCCACTCGGCATTGAAGATCTTGTGACGACAGTGCTCGGAGTTGGCCTGAGCAAACATCATCAGCTCGACGTCGCTGGGGTTACGCCCCAAGTCCTGGAAGGACTGCACGAGGTAATCGATCTCGTCTTCGGCCAGCGCCAGACCCAACTCGCCGTTGGCGGCCTCCAGCGCGGCTCGCCCACCCTCCAGAATGTCCACCTGCCCAAGTGGCGCGGGATCGTGATGAGCGAACAACTTGACCGCGTCGGACGCGTTGGCCAGTACGGACTCGGTCATGCGGTCGTGCAGCATGGCGACGATAGCGTTGAACGCTTCTTCGCTGAGCACGCCGCCCAGCTTGACGCGGTAGGCCACGCCGCGTTCGATGCGGCGGACCTGTGACAGGCCGCAGTTGTGGGCGATGTCGGTGGCCTTGGACGACCACGGCGACAACGTGCCCAGGCGCGGTACGACCAGGAACAGATGGCCCTCGCGGGACTCGTCGGCGTCGTAGCTCCTGCCGTAGGTCAGCAGGCTTTCGAGCACCGTGCGGGCGTCGGCGTCCAGGTCACCATCGAGATCGACGAAGTGGACATAATCGGCATGCAGGGACTCCACCTCGGGCACCTGGGCACGCAGCGAAGCCAACAGCTTGGCATGACGAAAATCGGAAAGGGCGGGCGCTCCTCGCAGTTCGAGCATTTCGGAAGAAGCCTCTGAAGAAAGCCGAATGGGGGGCCGCGAGCGGCGGCAATGAACGCCTATGATACTGGAAAGCCGCTCCGGCGAGAAATCGTGGAACATTGCCAGGTGACAGCCCGCCGCCTCGCCGGTATGGTGAGGCGTCCATTGTTACCGAATGCAACGCATGCTCAAGGCGCTTGCCCGCTATCCGCGCCGGTGGGCTCTACTGGCGACGGCCCTGGTGCTGCTGCTGGTGCCCCACCTTCCCTCACCACCGGAAGGCCCCCTGCTCGAAGAAATCCGTGCCCGGGACTTCATCCAGGTGCTGACGCGCAACACACCCACGACCTATTACCAGGGCCGACAGGGGCCGACCGGGTTCGAATACGAGCTGGTCCGGCGCTTCGCCGAGCACTTGGGGGTTAGCCTGTCGCTGGAAACGACCGGCACCATCAGCGATGTGCTGCATGCCGTACGCCAAGGTAACGTCGACCTGGGCTCGGCCGCCCTGCCGCTCGACGCGACGCAGCGCGGCATTCATTTCAGTCGCCCGATTCTCGAATTGCAGCCCCTGGTGGTGTTCCGGCGCGGCATGCCACCCGTCGACACCCCTCAGGAACTGCTCGGCCTGTCGATCGGAACCATCGCTGACTCGGGGGCCAGCCTGGCTCTGCGCGAGCTTCAGAAGACCTACCCGGAGTTGAGCTGGAAGGAATCCGCCGATCTCGAGGTCGCCGATCTGCTGCACATGATCGAGGCCGACGAACTTGACGCCGCGGTAATCTACGCCCATCAGTTCAAGCTCAACCGGCTATTCTTTCCAGGCGTGGAGGATGGTTTCTCGCTCGGCAAGCCGATGACCCTGGCCTGGGCCATCCCCGCCAGTAGCGGCCTGGGCCTGCTCCGCGAGGCCAACCGGTTCATCGATGAACTGCGAGAGCAAGGGCTGCTCGACACCCTGATAGAACGCCACTTCGGCCATGACGATTATCTGGAATACGTGGGGGCCCGCCTGTTCATCCGCCACGTTCACCAGCGCCTGCCCAAGTACGAAGCACTCTTCAAGGAGGCAGCACGCCAGACCGGCTTCGACTGGAAACTGCTGGCGGCCCTGGGTTATCAGGAATCGCACTGGGAGCCCGAGGCCACGTCGCCGACCGGCGTGCGCGGTCTGATGATGCTGACCCGGCCCACCGCCAAGCAGGTCGGCGTCGACAATCGCCTCGACCCCGAACAGAGCATCGACGGCGGCGCACGCTACCTGCTCAGCGTCAAGAAACGCCTGCAGGAAGAAATTCAGGAACCGGACCGCACCTGGATGGCGCTGGCCGCGTATAACGTCGGCCTGGGGCACCTCTACGATGCACAGCGCATCGCCGAGATGCGTGGCGGCAACCCGTACAGTTGGGCCGACGTACGAGAGGCACTCCCCTTGCTGCAGAAGCGCGAATGGTACGAGAAGGTCCGCCATGGCTATGCGCGTGGTGGCGAGCCAGTGATTTACGTTCGCAACATCCGGCGCTACTACGAAGTGCTCAATTACGTCGATCGCAGCCAGCAGCAGTTCTTCCAGCTCAACCAGCGTGCCCCAGACAAGGGCGAGGATGCGCCGCTGTTCGATGTCGTGCCGCCGGTCCTGTAATTCGTCAGGTCTCCCGCCGCGTGACGAAGAAGGCTTGCAGAAGTTTCTTCGACCGAGCAGCCAGCAAGCCGCCCTCGACGTGTACCTGGTGGTTGTGCCACGGCTGGGCAATCAGGTTGGCACGGGACTCAACCATGCCGGTCTTGGGCTCGGCCGCGGCATAGACCACCCGCGCCATGCGCGCATGGATGATCGCCCCGCTGCACATCATGCAGGGCTCCAGGGTGACGAACAGCGTGCAGCCATCGAGACGATAATTGCCCAGGCGCTTGGCGGCCTCGCGTAGGGCGTGTATCTCGGCGTGTGCGCAAGGATCGTGAGATGACACCGGTGCGTTAAAGCCGGTGCCCACGATCTCCCCGGCGGCATCGATCACTACCGCGCCCACCGGCACCTCGCCAGCCTCGAGCGCTTTTCGGGCCTGATCGAGGGCACGATGCATGTAGAATTCGTCACTGCGCATCGCCACGTTCTCCGGTATGCTGCAGATATTGAAACAATCGTATGAAATCCGTAGGGTCGGCGCCGGCCCCGGAAGTCGCTGAGGAACATCGTCATGACTACCCCACTCGACAAGCTGGTCTCCCTGCTGGGCATGGAAACGCTCGAGGAGAACCTGTTTCGCGGTTACAGCCAGGACCTCGGCTTTCCCCAGCTTTATGGCGGTCAGGTCTTGGGCCAGGCGCTATCGGCGGCCAGCCAGACAGTCGATCCCTCGCGCCGCGTGCACTCGCTGCATGGCTACTTCCTGCGCCCGGGCGATGCCAAGCATCCGGTAGTCTATCAGGTCGACCGTGTGCGTGACGGCGGTAGCTTCACCACTCGACGCATCAGCGCCATCCAGCACGGCAAGACGATCTTCTTCTGCAGCGCCTCGTTCCACGGCGAGGAGGACGGTTACCATCACCAGCGCAGCATGCCCGACGTGCCGCTGCCCGACGAACTGATCGACAGTGGCGAAGCCAAGGTTCATCGCTTCGAGGAGCATCCGGTGGAGTTCCTGCATCTACCCGATGACGAGAATGTCCCACCCCGCAAGCGGCTGTGGTTCCGCCTCGCCGGGGAGTTGCCCGACGAGCCTGCCCTGCACCGCTATTTGCTCGCCTACAGCTCCGATTTCAATCTACTGACCACCAGCCTGGTGCCCCACGGCACGCGCTTCGGCGACCCGCGCCTTCAGATCGCCAGCCTTGACCATGCGCTGTGGTTCCATCGCGACGTGAATATCAATGAATGGCTGCTCTACGACATGGATAGCCCTTGGGCAGGCGGCGCACGCGGCTTCTCGCGCGGCAGCCTCTATGATGCCCAGGGCTATTTGGTCGCCTCGAGCGCGCAGGAAGGGCTGATTCGCATGCGTGACTGACAGGAGCCAGGGCAGGCACTTTATGCTGGAGGCACGCAGACCTTTACGTCCAAGTAGTCCCGCAGGGACTCCAACGGCATCGGGCGGGCAAACAAGTATCCCTGGAACAGGTCGCAGCCTCGCTTTCGCAGATCCTGGTATTGCTCCGCCATCTCGACACCTTCGGCTACCACCTGAAGCTCCAGGGAGTGCGAGATATCAATGACGCCCTGTACGATCGCGGCATTACGAGGGCAGTCCAAGATATCCTGAATGAAACTACGATCCAGCTTTACCTTGTTGACCGGCAGGTCGCGCAAATAGCTCAAGCTGGAAAACCCGGTGCCAAAATCATCGACGGCAGTAGTAATCCCCTGCTTGCGCAGCAACCGCAACGTCGTGATGGTTTCTTCGGCATCTTCCATCAGGACACCTTCGGTCATTTCCACCTCAAGCCAATGAGGCGGCAATCCAGCAGTCTCGATTGTCTGCATCAGATGAGCGAAGAAATCCTGATGATGGAATTGCAGCGGAGAAATATTCACGGCGACACGGTACTGGGTGCCCTGCGCAATATTTATCGCCTGGATGTCCCGGCAAGCCTGTTGCAACACCCAATCTCCTAGCGCCGATATCTGCCCTGTCTGCTCGGCTAACGCTATGAACTTGGGCGGAGGAATATTGCCCCGCGTTGGATGGTTCCAGCGCACCAGGGCTTCAAAACCGCTGATATCACCGTCAGCTTGCAGTAGTGGCTGGTAATGTAACTCAAGATCCTCTTCTCGGATGGCATTTGCCAGGTCCCGCCGCAGCACGAGTCTTTCCTGGACCCGCTCCTTCATGTCGGGGGTATACACGCTGACATTATCTCCGCCATGCCTCTTGGCTTGGTACATGGCCAGGTCAGCATGCTGTACCAGATCCTTTGGCAGAGCCAACTCCGCCTGCGCACTAGCCAGACCAACGCTGGCGGAGACTGTCACCCAATGATCGCCGAGCTGATAAGGCTCAGCCAGGACTCGCCGTGCCTGCCTGGACAAGTCCATCCCGCATCCCTCCAGGGTCATGGAAGGCAGCAGAATCACGAACTCGTCGCCGCCGAAGCGAGCCAGTGTATCGCCTGGCCTCAGCAGGCGATTGAGCCGCTGCGCCGCCTCTTTCAGGACCTGATCCCCTGCCTCATGACCGAGGCTATCATTGATCGACTTGAAGTCGTCCAGGTCGATGAAGATGACTTCCAGTTGCCCGAGATGTCGCTGCGTCAAATGGTAATCATGTTCCAGTCGATGCTCGAGCAACGCCCGGTTGGCGACCCCTGTCAGTGGATCATGGGTACCGCTATAGGCCAGCTGCGCTTCATAGTCCATTCGCTCCGTGACGTCATGGTGAATGCCGATGAAGTGTGTAACTTTCCCGGACTCATCAGGAACAGGGGAAATATAGAGTTCATTCCAGAAAGTGGAGCCATCCTTGCGGTAGCTGAGCATCGTGACGTTAACATCCCGTTGCTCCTCGATTCGGTCGCGAACTAGCGCAATCGCCTGCGGATCAGTAGCTGGGCCAAGCAGAATACGGCAGTTATTTCCGAGCACTTCTTCCAACGTATAGCCGGACATGGCCAGAAAGGGCTTATTGGCATAGGCCACCGGCATGTCGGGCTGTAATGCATCGACGATGATGACGCCATTGGTGCTCGCTTCCACGCTACGCTGGAGCAGGCGCAGGCGCGTATCATTCCTCTTGCGCTGCGTGATATCCCGGGCAATGCCATATACCCCGATCACTTTCTCGTCGATGACAATGGGCAGATTAGTGATCGCCAAGTGAAACGTATCGCCGCTGGCCCTAAGTGCTTCGACTTCGTAGTGTTGTGGCGTTCCCTGACATGCGAGAGAGAAGACTTCGTCCACGCGCGGTAGCTCGTCAGCCACGACCAAGCGGGCATAGTGCTGTCCGACAATCTCGCCTTCGCTGTAGCCGGTTACTTGAGCTACAGCAGGATTTGCACTGGTAAATACGCCATTCAGGTCCAGCGAAAAGACAGCATCGGGATGCTGCGTAAACAGCGACCGGTAGCGTTGCTCACTTTCACGCAGGGATTGGCGGTCCTGCTTTCTTTCAATGGCTAACGCTGCTAGCGCGACCGCTCGATATAGCTGCTGAAGCTCCTTGTAGCTGGGAGACCGAGGTTCCGGATAGTACATCGCGAAGGTACCTAAAAGGCATTGCCCATTCGAAACCACCGGGTAGGACCAGCAGGCGCGTAGGCCATAGTGCGCCGCGAGATGTCGATATTCGCTCCAGCATGCGTCGTGTTGGATATTTTCGGTGACCACGAGCCGCTGGAAGTAGGCCGCCCTTCCGCAACTGCCCGACTCAGGACCAACGGGCACAGCCTTCATTGCCTCTTGGTAACCTGAAGGCACATTGCCAGCTACCAGGCTAAGCGCCCCCGCCTCAGGATCCAACAGCATGACGGTACTGAGCGTACCGGGAGCCAGCGCTTCGAGCATCAGGCAGACACGGCTCAACGTGTCCTCAAGCGGTGCATCCTGTGCAATCAGGTCATGGATGGCCTGCTGCGCCTCCAGTTCCCCTTTGTTCCTCATCATGCCGTCAGCCCGCACATCGAAATTTCGTTATGTTTAGATTGTCCAATTCCCCGAGTCCACACAACACTCAGCGGCTTTTTCCCGCCTATCGGTGAATTAGCCAAGTAAAAAAGCGCTTAAAAAGCAAATTGCCCGATTAGCCAGATCGTAAACTCTGCCGGTTGCGAACAACAACGATGGCCCTGTCAGAAGCATTTCCGCCGATCGTTAACCGAGGGAAAGGACGCTCTCTCATGCCAAGCCGATTCGCGAGCCTTCAATGTCCTTGCATGCCCCTCGTCGCCTACTGTTCTCATTCTGCACCCTGGCCATCCTGGCCATAGGGGGATTTCTTTCCTATGAGTCCTGGCAGCTTTATCGGAGCGAACTCGATAGGGTACAGAGCAGCCTGGAATCAGAGACGGTTCTGCTCGCCGAGCATGCCCAACTGGCGTTTGCAACGGCCAACCGGCTGCTAGCCGATATTGCCTGGGAGCAGCATCAGGGAACCATGGTGTCGTCGCTGAATAGTCGCCCGATGCAGCAGCGAGTAATGAATACCACGCAGTTCGTGGGCCTTGTCGTAACGGATGAGGCAGGCGCCTCCGTTTACGCCGTAACCAAGAGGCCTCTACCTCCTGACAGCTTCGCCAACCTGTCGAATTTGCAGGCACACCGTCTTGGCGCTTCCTTGATTGTGGGGCGGCCCCTGTCTTCCGGCGGGGAAGCGAGCCGCGTGATCCCGATAAGCCAACGCCTAGTGGACAACCAGGGCAAATTCGCCGGGGTCGCGATGGTGCTGCTCGACGCCGCTTACTTTCGTGACTTCTATCGCAACGTGATCAAGGACCAGACGCTGCGTATCAGCATGCTGCATCGTGACGGCAGCGTCTTGTCATTATATCCATCTCCACCTAACGAGCTGCCCACTTCGGCAGAGGGGTTGGCAGCACTTGTGTCTACCCAGCAAGCGGATACGTTACGCCTTGTTTCCCCCTTGGACGGCAGCGAACGGCTCGCGGCTTATCGTAACCTTCAGCAATGGCCTGTCGCAGTGGCCATATCTCTTGGTCATGAGGCTTTTCTCAATGAGTTGATGCCCGCCTTCCGGAGGAACGGGATTCTCTTCCTGCTGTTCGCCGGCGGCGGCGTGCTATGTACCATGCTGATCAGCCGTTCCATGGGTGAGGTATACCGGGCACGCGATGACCGCACCATGGCCCTTCGCGAGCAGGCGTCCACACTGCAATTGTGTCACGCGATCGCCAGCCGCCTCCCCAACGGCCGGGTTTTCGTTCTGGATCGACAGTATCGCTACGAGTTTGTCGAAGGCCACCTGGGCGATAACTGTCCCGCTCTGGAACCATCGGCCATGCTTGGTCGACATATCGACGAGATCTATCCAGTCGAAACGGTGAGCAAGTTGAAGCCACTCATCGCCAATGCGCTGAATGGACAGGAAAGTGAAGGGGAAATAGCGTACCGGGGCCGTGTCTTCCGTACGTTTGGCACCCCGCTACCTGACGATGACGGCCGGATTCAGCGCTGCCTTTTGCTGAGCCAGGACATTACCCAGTTCAAGGCAGATCAGGCATTGCTCGTCACAATGAATTATGAGTTGCACCGCCAAGCCAGTACCGATGGCCTGCTGGGCATTGCCAACCGCAGGGAGTTTGATCGCAGACTGGAGCAAGAATGGCAACGCAGCTTGAGAGAACGCCAGCCGCTCAGCCTGCTGCTATTGGATGTCGATTATTTCAAGCGGTACAACGATGCCTATGGACATGCCGAAGGTGATGTCTGTCTTCAGCAGATAGCTACCTCCGTCGCCGGCGTAATCCAGCGTCCAGCAGATCTGGCCGCTCGCTACGGCGGAGAGGAATTGGCCGTACTCTTGCCCAATACTGATCTGGAAGGCGCTCAGCATGTCGCCCAGCGTATCCATGCCCATCAGGCCGAGCTCGCTCTCTCCTTCCCCGAGTCCCCCATTGCCTCGCATGTCACGGTCAGCATCGGGGTAGCGACGGCGGTTCCCCTTGTAGACGACGCAGCGGCCCAGCTGGTAGAACATGCTGATCAGGCGTTGTATGCCGCAAAAGAGGCGGGGCGTAATTGTACCAAGGCGATGCCGTCTAATCCGGAAGCCGGCCTAAGCTTTTTGAAAAGGCTCGCCTAGCTCCGGAGAGTCTTGTGCCGCTTCACAACCTCAGTGCTTGCCCGATTTGCCCGGCGCATTAAGGCCTGCCCTTGGGGTCGTAACGAAAAACATGCCGCCGCCTCCAGCGAGGCGACGGCACTGGCGTTCCAACACAGCGGGCCTGTTAGGCAGCTTTCTTCATTGATGCCATATCGATGACGAAGCGATAGCGCACATCGCCCTTCTCCATGCGCTTCCAGGCTTCATTGATGTCCTGGATATCGATCATTTCCACATCACAGGTGATCCCGCGCTCGGCGCAGAAATCCAGCACTTCTTGGGTCTCTGGGATGCCGCCAATCAACGAGCCGCCAATGACGCGACGCTTGAATACCAGGTTGAAGGCTTCGATAGGCGGTTCGATCGGCTCCAGCAGACCAACCAGGATGTGCGTGCCGTCGTGCTTCAGTGCGGCCAGGTACGGGTTGATGTCGTGCTGGACCGGCACAGTGTCAAGCATGAAATCGAAGTTACCTGCGACGGCGGCCATTTGAGCCTCGTCGGTGGACACCACGACATGATCAGCACCTTGCTTCCTGGCCTCGGCAACCTTGCTCTCGGAGCGGGTGAAGATCGTCACCTCGGCACCGAAGGCCTTGGCCAGTTTGACGCCCATGTGACCCAGACCGCCCATGCCGATCACGCCGACCTTGTCGCCAGGCTTCACGCCGTAATACTTGAGCGGCGAGTAAGTGGTGATTCCGGCGCACAGCAGCGGCGCAGCAGACTTGAGGTCAATACCTTCGGGCATGCGCAGCACAAAGCGCTCGCTGACCACCACCTTGTCGGAATAACCGCCTTGAGTAAGCGTGCCGTCGTGGCGGTCCGAGCTACCGTAGGTCATGGTGAACCCTTCCAGGCAATACTGCTCCAGGCCATCGTTACAGGCCTGGCAGTGACGGCAGGAATCGACCATGCACCCCACGCCAACGATGTCGCCTTCCTTGTAGTGGGTGACATCCGGCCCCACGGCGGTCACTCGCCCGACGATCTCGTGCCCGGGCACCACGGGATAGGCGGCCATTCCCCAGTCGTCGTGGGCGAAGTGCAGGTCACTGTGACAGACACCGCAGTAGAGAATGTCGATGGCGACGTCGTCGGTGCGCAGTTCACGGCGCTCGAACGAGAAAGGGGCCAGCGGTGAGGTGGCATCGTGGGCGGCGTAACCTTTGGCTTCTGACATGCGAGAACTCCTTGTCCGTACGAATAACGCCGTGCAGTGTGGCCGCCTGTGGCGTTTCCGGCCATGCCGAATTCTGCGTTATTCCTGCCTGATTCTCTGCAACCATCTGGCATCTTTCAGACAAGCCCGGCATTTTCATGCACAATCGTCCGACATTGAACGTCCCATTCTGCGAGTTCTAGCCCATGGATACGTTGCTTGCGGCGGTCGACTCACCCGCCCGTGATATGCCTCAGGGAGCGGATACGCTGGGCCAACGCATGGCGGGATTGATTTCGCCCTTGGCCAACAGCGAAGGCTTCATTCCGACGGGCCTGCCTGGCGTGCAGATCGTGGCCTCGCAGTGCGGTCATCCGCGCACGCCCCTGATCTACGAGCCCAGCCTGATCGTGATTGCTCAAGGCCGCAAGATCGGTTATCTCGAGGATCGGGTCATCCACTACGGCGCCGGCAACTACCTGATCCAAGCTCTGCCGTTGCCCTTCGAATGCGAGACCTATGCGACCCCCGACCAGCCGCTACTGGGTGTATCGATCGCCATCAACCGGCTCATGCTCGATGAACTGGTCCGCCCGATGCAGGCGCGACGCATGACACCGCCGGCCAGATCACCGTTGCCCATGGCGGCCGTACCCATGAACGTGACGATGGGCGATGCCGTACTGCGCCTACTTGATTGCCTGAGTGATCCGCTGCGCTGCGAGACATTGGGGCCGGGGCGAATCCGCGAAGTGATGTTCGAAGCTCTCCGCGGCCCACAGGGCGATTCACTGTGGCAACTGCTGCAGGACGCCGGCAAATACTCGCGTATCGCCGATGCCTTGGCCTATCTGCATCGCTACTATGCCGAGTCGATTTCGGTGGAGCGGCTGGCGAACGAAGTCAACATGAGTCCGTCGCACTTCCATCATCACTTTAAGAACACTACCCAGCTTGCCCCCATGCAGTACCTGAAGCGTCTGCGTCTGCTCAAGGCCCGTGTGTTACTGGGGCAGCGCGCCCACAACGTCAACCGCACCGCCGCTGCAGTCGGGTATCAGAGCCCGTCGCAATTCAGCCGAGATTACAAGCGCTACTTCGGGAACAGCCCAGCCGCCGAACGCGCCAGCTAGCGCACCCGCACCTGTCATGCCAGCAGGAGCCACAACCCCTGCAGGAAGTAGAAGCCGCCTATCACGGTGACGATCCAGCGTGTCCAGTAGCGGAAGTTGGCATCGGTGAGACGCCGCAGGATGGCATTGCCCGAACGGGTTCCCAGGATGGCGAAAGGAATCGCCAGCAGCACCACGCCCCACTGGGTACTCGTCAGCGCCAAGGTAGCGGTAACATAGAAGACAATCTTGATGGCATGCGAGATGACCTGGATCGCTGCCTTGGTGGCAACAATCTGACGGCGATCCATCTGGGTACGGATGAAGAAGATATCGATGGTTGGCCCGGACACGCCTGCGGCAATAGTCAGCCCGCCCGCCACCAGGCCACAACCAAAGGCGTGGCCCGGGCGCGAGGCATCGAAGTGGAACCAGCGTTTGGGGATCCACACCAGAATCGGCATCAGTCCGATCAATAGCGAGACGATGGTAGTGTTTGGCGAGTAGTTGACCAACGCCAGCAGCAGCGCCGCCACGGCTCCTCCCGAGGCGATGATCGAGACGATGCGCCAATCGATGTAACGTCGCGAAAACCAGGCCCGCGACGCGTTGGAACAGAGCTGGATCACCCCGTGGACGACGATTGCCGAGGTAGCCGGTAGCACCAGCAGCAGGAACCACAGCAGGATCAGTCCGCCGGCCATGCCGAATACGCCGGACAATGCAGCAGTGAAGAAGACCACGACGAAGAAAGCGATAGTGAGAGGGATCGACACGATAGGCTGCCCGACGGCCAGAACGAAACGTTAGCATCTTATCATTAAGGCATATCTGAGCGCCTCATCTCGCATGAGCGAAAGCAGGAAACTAGCCAGAACCGGGCTCGCCACCTACTGTCCGGGATCACTAACATTCTTATGATTATCGGCATCTTCGTGCTGCCGTCATTGCACGCTCGGGAATCTTACGCGCCGAATCAATTGCCTGGATAGAAGCCGGCAGTTGCGGTAGTTCATTACACCAAGACATAACCTCCCGCCCCCTTTCACTCAGCGTTCTGCCCCGCGGCAAGAACGTCTCGGTGCTATCGGTAGCCAAGCGTTTCGGCCTCCCTTGTTCATAAGACCGCTATTTACTCAGCAAAAACCGTGGTTAGTCACTACGCTGGAGACGAGACGATTTAACCAGCATGGTGCTGGTTAATAGTGACCTAGACTGGGCAATGCCAATGAAAACCATGAAAAGATCTAGCACACTACTATCAGCAACCGCATTAATGCTTGGCCTGTCTGGCCCTGTCGTTGCCGCTGAAGGTGAAACGACAACTATCAAGCGTGACGAGATACAGCGTTTGCTCAAGGCCCACGCCGAGCAGGTTCCCGAGAGCTTCAAAAGCTTCCTCAAGCAGGTCAGAAACGAAACCGACAATGCAGACTTGCAGTCCGCCATTGATGGCTACCTGCAAGGTAAGCCACTTGAAGGGAGCAACTTCGTCAACCTCTACCGACTACTGGGTATCTACACCCGGTTGCACTATGGCGACGATGTGGTTGATCTGCTCGGCGAGATGGTTGCCATCCCCACCAGCAAGCAGGGTGATACCCCCCAGCACGAGAACCCTGGCATCCAGCGCTTCGGTGAGTTGATCAAGGCCAAGGCCGAGGCCTTCGGATTGGAATTCCGGAACATCGACAACCGTATCTTCGAAGTCGAACTTCCGGGCAGTTCGAACGAGGCCTTCGGCATCCTTACACATGGCGATACCGTTCCCGCAGCCGACAGATGGACCTTGGAAGACGGAACCCAGGTCGACCCGCTCGAGATCACTCGCAAGAACGGCAAGCTATATGGACGCGGCACGGAGGACGACAAGGCTTCCATCGCTGCGGCGCTCTACGCCATGAAAGCCATCAAGGAAAACGATGTTCCCTTGAAACGTACTATCCGCCTGATGATCGAAACCACCGAGGAGACAGGCGGTGAAGGCTTCGAGTACTACAAGGCACACAATGAATTGCCGGCTTACAACATCGTTCTGGATAGCGGCTACCCTGCGGTCATCGCCGAAAATGGATTTGGCACCATTGATGCCTATTTTCCGCGAGAGCAAGCCAACGGGGACGGACCCAAGATCACCGACATAACCGGCGGCCTGGCGACCAACCAGATTCCCGCCACCTCCGTGGCTACTATCGAAGCTGCCAATCCTCAGAAACTGAGCCAGACACTCAAGGCCCAAGGCCAGGCCTATGCAGAGGAGCACGGAGGAGATTTCGAGGTCACCAGCAAGGTCGAAGGCGATACGGTAAAACTCACCGTCAGGGGTAAGTCCGCCCATTCCTCGAAGCCCGAGTCGGGGCTCAACCCTGTACCACGCCTTGCCGGATTACTAGCCACATCCGATGTGCCATTCCAGGACAATCACTATTTAGCGGCGGTCGAGTACATCAACGACAACTATGGGCTGGATTACCACGGCGAAAAGCTCGGTGTCGCCTATAAACATGATTTCATGGGGCCCTTGCTGGTCTCGCCGACTTACCTGGCGCTGGATAACGACCAGCTGCGTGTCGCCGTCAACGTGCGTGCTCCCGCCGGCGAACGCTCGGTGGAGGAACTGGCCAAGGCCATTCGGGAAAAGCTGGTTTCTTACGCCGAACAGCATAATCCCGACATGCAGGTCGAAGTGGATATCCGCGATTGGATGCTGCGCGACCCCCAAGGCGCCTGGTTACAGACATTGCTGAATATCTTCGGCGATACCACTGGGCTGCCCGCCGACCCGGTATCCTCAGCCGGTAGCACGACTGCCAAGTTATTGCCCAACGCCGTCAATTTCGGTCCGTCCATGCCGGGTGAAGACTATACCGGCCATACTTCTGAAGAATTCAAGCGTATGGATAACCTGATGCTGGACATTCAGATGTTCACGGAAATGCTTGCTCGTATTGGCAATCAAGAGCGCCTGAACTGAAACGCATGGCTCGGGTGAACCAGCACATCCAACCGGTCCCGCTAGCCAAGAGCGCCTGAATGTACGGGCCTGCCTCAGGGCAGGCCCGACTTCCCTTCACGCCACCGCCGTTGGCCGGATCCCGGTCACCGGTGTCTCGCGAATCGGCCAGTGCAGCGCCATGGTCACCAGGCTCAATGCCACCCCTGCCCACCACACCACGTTATAGGTGCCAGTCGTCTCGTACAGCCAGCCGCCCAGCCATACCCCAGTGAAACTGCCGAGCTGGTGGCTGAGAAAGACGACGCCATACAGTGTCGCCATGTAGCGGGTGCCGAACATGGTCGCTACCAGCCCCGTCGTGGGTGGTACCGTGGCTAGCCACAGGAAACCCATCACGCAACTGAACACCAGCACCGTCGTCAGGCTCAGCGGCAACAGCATGAACAGGGCGATAGCCACGGCACGACCGCCGTAGATGCCTATCAGCACCAGACGCTTGGATACCTTGCCCGAGACGACCCCCGCCAGGAAGGCGCCGGCCACGTTGAATAGCCCGATCAGGCTGATCGACCAGGCAGCAACCTCCGGGTCGAATCCGGCATCCATCAAAAAGGGCGGCATGTGTACGGTGATGAATGCCAGGTGGAAACCGCAGACGAAGAAGCCGGCGGTCAGCAGCCAGTACGAAGCATGACCGCGGGCGAGCCTGAGGGTATCGCGGAAGGCTTCAGGCGAAACGACCTGACCGGCAGGCGCAGCTGGCCGGTCACTTGCCGCCAGCGGCATGGCCAGCAGGGCCATGGATAGCGACATCAATGCCATGGCATTGAGCGCGCCGCTCCAGCCCAGCCAGTCGATCAGGCCCTGGGCCACCGGGGCAAGCAGGAACTGGCCCATCGAACCCGCCGCGGTGCCGATGCCCAGCACCATCTGACGCCGGGACTCATCCACTACGCGCGCCATCGCCGGCAGTACGATGCCAAACGCCGTGCCCGCCACGCCGGCACCGACCAGCAGGCCAGCCCCGGCATTCAGCACCCACACGTCACTGACCCCGGCGGTCAGCCACAGGCCCAGTGCGTACAATAAGGTGCCGGCAAGGATGACACGCACGCTGCCGAAGCGATCGGCCAGCCCGCCGGCGATGACTGCAATCACGCCCCAAGCCAGGTTCTGGATAGCCAGGGCCAAGCCAATGACGTCACGCCCCCAGCCGTTGGCCTCATCGAGGGGCTGAACGAACAGACCGAAACTGGAACGGAAACCGAACGAGAGCATCAGGATCGTGCAGCCGCTCAGGATCAACCACCAAGTGGCCGCAGGTAGGCGGGCGGAAGACATGACAGTCCTCTCCGTGTCGTTAGCGGGGTTATTATATGCTCGGTGTTTTCCGGCAAACCGGCAAGCGAGGATGTCGGCACCGTCCTTAACCGGCCGGAAGCGGCGTTGCCGGCCTTTCAGCATCCGAGTCCTGAAAGACCACGGGGCGTCGCTTGACGCCCCGTGCTACTGCTTTCCTTCGTACCTTACAGCGATACCGCACCGAGACGACCGCTCTGGTAATCCTCGATGGCCTGCTGGATTTCCTCGTGAGTGTTCATCACGAATGGACCATGCGATACCACGGGTTCCCGCAGCGGTTCGGCATGACCGAACAGCACTACCGCCTCACTGCGTGCCACCAACGCCACGTCATCGCCGTCATCGTTCATCTCGACCAGATGCCACGGCTTCACCGCCGTCTCGTCCACGTCCAACTCACCGGCGACGATGTAAAGAAACACCGCCCTTCCGGCGGGTGCGGGCAGCGTGACTCGGCTGCCGGCATTCATCGTCACGGTCATCATTGCCACACCAGTCAATGACTCGATCGGCCCTACCTGGCCATCGAACTGCCCCGAGACAAGATTGACCGTTGCCCGGCCATCGTCGGCCGAAATCGCGGGGATCTGTTCACGTTGCAGGCCTGTATAGGCGGGCTGGGTCATCTTTAGCCGCGCCGGCAGGTTGACCCAGAGCTGAAGGATCTCCAGCGGGCCTCCACGGCGCTTGAACGATTCGGGAGACAGTTCCGCGTGGATGAGCCCCGAGCCGGCGGTCATCCACTGCACGCCTCCGGCACCAATCACGCTCTCATGCCCCCCGCTGTCGCGGTGCGCCAGCTCACCGGCCAGAATGAACGTGACGGTCTCGAAACCGCGGTGCGGGTGGGGCCCGAACGGTAACCCCTGGTTGTTGGGCCGGTACTCCTGCGGCCCGTGATGGTTGAGGAACAGAAAAGGGTCGACCTGATCGATGGCCGGACCCGGCACGGGACGACGGGTGAGAAGATCACCGATATCGTCGCGGTACGCAGGATATTGCCGATTGACTGTACGACTGGGCATGCCTTCCTCCTTGCATGACGCACGGTGCGCTGGTGCTACTCCACGATCAACCTGGCGTTCACGGGTTGCAGCGGCCGGTTATTGGCATGGCCGATCGCTTTCCGAAGGGCCTCGAGTTGTGCCGGCGAGGCCGTCACGGGATCTTTCATCACCAGCCAGCGCACGCCTTCGGTGCATGGCGGCGTGGTCAACGAGCCGTTGAGGCGGTAATAGTCACGCCGCTCCGGCAGCCATGCTGTCGCTGACACACCCTCTCCCGGCAGGGAAAGGCGTTTATCCGCCTGGCCGGGGAGCGAATCGCTAAACCCGGCCAAGGCGTCATGAGACTCGCCTTGTTCAAACATCGCCGCAATGACGGCCAGGTTGCCCTGGGCATCCGCGTGTACCAGGTGCGCTTCCATCGGATAGCGCTGGCCATCGATGGTGTACTCACTTGGTGTGTGGAAATGCACCTGCTTCAAGGCATAGCGGCGTCCGTCGAGCGTTAGGGCGTTGCCCTCGGGATAGGCGATTTTCAACGTATGGCCGGTATTGATCAGCGTCTCGCCCGGCTCGCTGTAGTCGTATGCGGGCTCGGGCAGATTACCTTCGATCATACCGGCCAGATCGACCGGCGACTGGTTCTTGCCTGAGCCGCACACATCGAACTCCGACGACAACGAGCCCCAGTGCTGGGGACCAGCCTGCCCCGAGTAGGACCATTCGCTACCACTGGCGGCGAAAAGGGGTGACGCTAGCGTCATGGTCAAAAGCGCAGTCAGTGCAGAAATCCTTGGCATGTCACATCCATTATGGCGGTACAACACATCGCGGAGTGGCGGGCAACGACACCCGCCACCCCACGCCCTTTAGCAAATTCGTTCAGAACTCCAGGCAGATCTTGCCGAAGTGCCGGCCCGATTCCTCGTGGCGGAACGCATCGGCAATCTCATCCAGGGCAAACGAGCGGTCGATCACCGGACGCAGCCCGCCGGCTTCCAAACCGCGAATCATTTCCTGCTGGTGCGTACGGCTGCCCACGATCAACCCTTTCAGGCGGGCCTGCTTGGCCATCAGCTTGGCAGTGGGAATCTCGCCGCCGCGGCCAGTGAGAACACCGATCAGCGAAATATGCCCGCCGATGCGTACGGCATCAATGGACTGCGGCAGAGTCCCGGGACCACCGACCTCGATGACGTGGTCGACCCCGCGCCCGTCGGTCAATTCCTGGACGCGCTTGCCCCACTCCGGCTCACGCTTGTAATTGAGGGTATGGTCGGCGCCTAACTCCTTGAGCCGCTCGATCTTTTCGTCGGAGGATGATGTGGCGATGACCCTAGCCCCCATCATCTTGGCCATCTGCAGGGCGAAGATCGACACACCGCCCGTGCCCAACGCCAATACCGTGTCGCCGGCCTTGAGCTGGCCATCGACCACCAGCGCACGCCACGCGGTCAGGCCGGCAGTGGTCAGCGTGGCCGCTTCGGCGTGGCTGTAGCCCTTGGGGGCATGGGTGAACCAGGTCGCGGGTCGCACCACCTGCTCGCGGGCATAGCCGTCTATGCCGTCGCCGGGCGTGGTCGTGAAATCGCCGACCCGCGCCGGGCCATCCTGCCAGTACGGGAAGAAGCAGGACACCACGGCATCGCCGACCTTGAACTCATCGACACCCTTGCCGACGGCCTCGATCACCCCAGCCCCGTCGGACATCGGGATACGGCCGTCCTCGGTGGGCATCATGCCCGCGACCACAGCGTAATCGTGAAAGTTGAGCGAACTGGCATGGAGCCGCACGCGGATCTCGCCGGGACCTGGCTCGCCCGGCGCATCGCGCTCGCTGACGTCAAGGCATTCCAGCCCACCGGGGCTGCGCAGAGTAACGACCTTCATGATTACCTCCTTGCTGATTCCATGAGCCCTTCAGCTTAGCGCGTTAAGTGTCTTGTGGAATCACCAGACCAGGGCGATTTGACGCCACTGCTACACTTCGCCCAACGATCCAAGGAACAGGAGACTGCCAATGGCCACGCCGGAAGCACTACGCGAGGCGCGCAAGCGAAAACGCGAACGCTACCCGCTGCGCACCCATCACAAGGACGACCAGGGCGAGCCGCTTTATATCAACCATCTCATCCTGGAAGATTCTCCCTACCTGCTGCAGCACGCCCACAACCCCGTCGACTGGTACCCGTGGAGCAGCGAAGCCTTCGTCAAGGCCGCTCAGGAAGACAAGCCGGTGTTCCTGTCCATCGGCTACAGCACCTGCCACTGGTGTCACGTGATGGAGGACGAGAGCTTCGACGACAAGGAGGTCGCCGAACTGCTCAATCGCTATTTCGTATCGATCAAGGTCGACCGCGAACAGCGCCCCGACCTCGACAGCATCTACATGACCGGCGTGCAGCTGATCAGCGGACACGGCGGTTGGCCCATGTCGTGTTTCCTGACGCCGGATGGCATGCCTTTCTTCGGCGGGACCTATTACCCCAAGGATCACTTCGTGGGCCTGCTCGGTCAGGTTCAGGAAATCTGGCACGACAGCCGCGAACGGCTGCTTGAGGATGCCAACACGCTTGATGCCGCCATTCGCCGGCAACTCACCATGACCGTTTCCGCCGATTTGCCGGATGGTCTGGTCGATGAGGCCGTCGCCAGCCTGCTCGAGCAGGCCGATACCGAGCACGGCGGCTTCGGCGACGCGCCAAAGTTTCCCCATGAGCCCAACCTTTTCCTGTTGCTGGAAGAGAGCCGGCGCGATGCGCGCCCACTGGCCCAACAGTTGAGCTGGCAGGTCGTCAGTCAGGCGCTCGATGGCATGCTGCGGGGTGGCATTTACGACCAGGTGGGCGGCGGTTTCCACCGCTATGCCACCGACCGGGCATGGCAGATCCCGCATTTCGAAAAAATGCTCTACAACCAGGGACAACTGGCCAGCGTCTATCTGCAGGCCTGGCAGCTTTCCGGACACGCCGAGTATCGGCGTGTCGCGGAGGAGACCCTGGACTACGTGCTGCGCGAGATGCGCTCGCCCCATGGCGGTTTCTACTCCGCTACCGACGCCGACAGTGAAGGACTGGAGGGCAAGTTCTTTGTCTGGGATTACGCCGAACTGGCCCATGAACTGGATACCGAGGCGTTGGCGCTGTGCAAGGCAGCATACGGAGCAAGCCGTGCCGGCAACTACGAAGGCACCAACGTGCTGCACCTGCCGCATCCGCTCGACACGGTTGCCGACACGCTGGGCATGCCGCGACACACGCTCGACGAGGCCATGGCCGATATCAAGCGCCGCCTTTACGCCACCCGCGCGCAACGCACTCCCCCATTATGTGATCACAAGCAGATCACCGAGTGGAATGGCATGGTAATCGCCGCTCTGGCACAGGCCGCGTTGGCCTTGGAGCGCGACGACTATCGACAAGCCGCCATCGCTGCCGCCGAGGACCTCTGGCAGCATCATCATGACGAAAACGAGGGGCGGCTGTGGCGGACCAGCCTGAATGGTACGGCCTCTATCAAAGCCCAGCTCGAGGACTATGCGCATTTCCTTCGTGCCTTGGTGGGCGTGTACGACATGACCCAGAACAGGCAATGGCTGGAACGCGCCTTTGTGCTACTCGCCGAACTGGATGAATACCATGGCGATAGCCAGCATGGCGGATACTACATTTCCCCGATGGATAGCGTGGGACCGCAACTGGTACGCAGCAAGCAGCTGATGGACGGCGCGACCATCGGGGGGAACTCACTGATGCTGCCGGTGCTTATCGCCCTTTATCAGCGCAGCGGAGAAACGGAGCTACGTACACGTGTTGAACGCCAGATCGAGGCGTTTTCCGGTCGTGTCGCGCAGGCGCCGCTAGCCGGCCCCGTGTTTCTGCAGGGGTTGCGCCAGTGGATGTCTCCCTCGCCCGAGCCGCTTCAGTATCTGGCTGAGGGCGCGATTCGGGCCGATTGCCGCATCGTTGAATCCAGCGAAACCCAATTGCAGGTCCTCCTTCGCCTCGATATAGCACCAGGCTGGCATATTCAGCAGCATGACCTGCAACGTCCCGAGTCCACACGCCTGACCGTGGTCAACCGGGACGACTGGCAGGATGTGGAACTCCATTATCCCACCCCGGAACGAGTGGGCTCGGAAAATGAGGGGTACACGGGGCGGCTCGATATCGACCTCACCGCCCGAGAACGTTCCGCCAGCCCGCTGGCGCTCGAACTCCAAGTACAGCCCTGCAACGAGTCAGCCTGCCTACCGGTAGAAACACGCACGTTCGTGATTCACAGGAATGCTTCGACAGTAACCGATCTGCCAGCCTGAACAGACTTAACGAGCCAGAGGGAAGCTACAGGCTCCCCTCTGGCAACCAGTTACTGGTTCTGATAATTACCTGCACAGAAAATGTGAAACAACACGCCAATTTATGTGCTTTGTACGTCATGTCTTACACAAAATTAAGAGATAATTGATTTAATTTTTATCATCAACATAGCCGCAAAACCCTAAAAACCACTTCTTGATCTTTTCAACAATACCCTTGCTTAAAAATAAAAATTTAACTTAATTTCCCACCTCCTTTGCCGATAAAATCTTCAAAATATCTAATAAAACTTAAAAAAATACACTTGTATTAAATGGCAATGCGGGGAACATAATGGTAATTGGAAAAAAGGCGCTATTGGCCTCGTCAGTCTTCGCACTGAGCGGGTGTGCCTCCATGCAACAAAACATGGAAACCATGTCAGAATATGCCGGCCGTGCTGCTGGTGCCACGCTTGGGGCGGGTCTGGGCTATTTGGCGTGCAGTAACAAGAACGACCTGGACAAGGCGGCGTGTATCGTAGCTGGTGCTGCGGCAGGCTGGGCAATCGGCGACCTGATCGACCAGAGGCGCCAGGCGCTCGAGCAAGTATCGCAGCAGGAAAATCTCGCCCTCGTCTATGAAGAAATCGACACGCTGGAGGGAGAATCAGCGGGGCTAAGTACTACCATTACCGACCAAGCCATGTTCGCCACGGGGTCGTCAACTCTTGCCCCGTCTGCACGTGAAAAGCTACTCAAGATAGCCCAAGCCTATCTGCAACAACCTCAAAAAATCCTGGTTATCGGCCACACCGATGCCACCGGCAGTAGCGAGTTTAACCAGCGTTTGTCGGAACAGCGCGCAAGAACCGTGGCTCGACTTTTCATGCAAGAAGGCATCCCCGAGACCAGCCTGTATTTTCAAGGTGTCGGAGAATCTCGACCAATTGCTGATAATACCTCTGTCAGTGGTCAGGCAACGAACCGGCGCGTAGAAATCGTGGAGATCACCTCGGAAGACGAGTTGATGGCCTACACGATGCGTAAACAGTTGTCTCTCGACAACATTCGGTCCTCGGTTCAGACACGCACCGAATCCTCACCCTCCGTTGCTTCGTCCAGCACCTCGAAACAGCCTCGCGACACCGCAAAGACAACGGCACCTTCAACCAGCAAGAGCAGCGAGTCGACGACCGTCACCCCTCCTGCCGTGACCACTCCTCGACACACCATGGCCCTGGGCGGCGCCCCGGTATCGGAAGCCGACCTGGCGCTCTACCAAAGCCTGTTTGATACATCCAGCACTTGGAAGCGCCTCCTGCCAGTCGGCCAAGCTCAGGCCAACAACAGTCAACAGGCGTGTTATCAGGACAACTTCCGCCAGTCGGGCAGCGTCAAGCGACTGGGAGACGATCAATCCGTGGCCTACAGCGCGGAGGACTACCTACCAGGTCTCAACCAGAGCCTGCTCGTCACCACGCTGGAAGATCGGCTGATTGGCCTGGGCCCGGTCGCCGTCACGCGTCACTTTGAGCCGGTATCCGCGCCGCAACTCTACGTTTACCAGCCTGGTGACAACCAGCATTCGCAATACCGCCTCCCGGTCAGCGTCAATGTCTACGAAGGCGACGAGGCGTGGCTTTACCGCGCTTTCGTTGACGATGATCAGGCACCGGTCGATTGCTTCGACCTGGTCTTCAACAAGCAGGACGCGACTCACGCCAATGACGGCCGTCTTTTCTATGCAGGAAACCAGGGCCTGATGGCGGTGAATTACACCCCCGCTCGTCCTACACGCCAATAACGACACGACGTATCACGCAAGGGAACATCGATGAATGATCTTCTATCGCTGATCAATGAGTACCGCATCATTCTAGGCGCGATTGCACTGCTTCTGATCACGACGCTTTTGTTGAGAGCCTATTGGGAGCAGGTCGGCTTCTTCTGGTTACGAGTCCGCTGTGCCATGCCCATATTCGGCAAGGTAGCCAAGCTATCCAAACAGACCAACGCCCGAGAAAAGGACAGCGGCTGGTTCAGTAGTGAAAGATTGTTGTGTGCTGAATTCCTGCACTATTACCAGAACGTCAACAAGGACGAGGAATTCTTTGGCAAATGCCAGAGCTATCTGAGCAAGGCGCAGGAGACTGGCCGCAAGAAACTGCATCTGTTGGGCTGGGTGCTGATCGCTTTGATGGTGTTTGTCGAGGCAATGGGGTTTTCCTACGTCCTTGCCGGCTGGACCATTCCCGGCGCCAGCGAGGCGCTTCAGCAGCAAGGCGCTGTCGGCATCGCCTTTCTGATTTCAGCGCTGCTCGTCTACCTTACCCACAAGACCGGGCACGAGATGCACCAGAATCATTTGGTGAGGAAGGTGCGGACGTGGTTCAGCGGTGAGCGCGACCAACTGATACCTGACACCAGTGTCACGCTTGAAGATAACGAGCGAGACGATGGACAGCCCGCCTGGAAACAGCTGTTGAACCGGGTGAGTACAAACGCTCACGTCAAACCTTCCCACACCATCACGATCGTGACATTGGTCTTTATCGTTGCCGTAGCTATCGGGGCCACCTATGTCCGTGGCCAGGCGCTGGACGAGATGCTGTCTCGCCAACAGATCACTCCGGAAAACACGATGAGTGGGGGTTACCAGGACCCTTACAGCAGCACCGCCCTCCCCGATGAGTTGGCAGGCATCCAGCGCGCTGCCGATGAAAGCGCCCAGGACAGCGCACTCTCGCATCAGCGTAAAGGCGGCTGGGGCACCTTTATCGTCCTCGCCGTCATCTTCGTGTTCCTGCAGATCATGGGTATCATGATCGGCTACTTCACCGGCTTTGCCGGCAAGGAGTCCGCCGCCGCTCGCGGTTATATCGGAGGCTTCAAGAACAAACAGGAATTCGCCAACTACTACGCCAAGAAGCGCATGCAGTACGCCCAGGTCGCCCAGAAGTACCTGTCCCGCCTGCAACATGCGATGGTCGGCCACGCTCAGCACCACAACACCGATGGCGATAGCATCAATCAGCTGCGCAACCCCGGTCAGCGCACCTTCCTGGCCTATGTCGATGATTCGCTGCAAAGGCAGCACGAGTCCGAAGCCAAACAGCGAACTAGACAGACCGTCACACCAGAGCCCCTCGCACGCGCAGAACCCGCCGTTTCCAACGCCGACAGCGTACCGCCCATGCCAGTACCAGACGTGGCCCGGGCAGCTGACGACACATCTCTCGTTGAGAGCGACGACGACATGGAGGGTCGTATCCGTAAAAAGCTGGAAGCGGAAATGAAGGCCAAGCAGGCACAGTCACAGCAACAGCGTGAGGCCGACATGGAAGCTCAGTTACGCAAGGAAATGGGGCTCGAATGATGCGATATTTCCGACCTGCCACCGCCCTCCTGGCGGGCCTGCTACTGAGTTTGCTGCCCATAACACCGGCCCAGGCGGCTGAGCGTGATGACTTCCCCTCCTGCTATGGCATGCTCGGGGATGCCGCGCCCACCGTCCCTGCATCGCCTCGGGCCCTCTTCGTCATCATCGATGAGACCGTAGCGGCGGACGACTCACTGAAACGTGCCGTCGTGGACAAGACACTACGTTATCTTCGCCCCGGCGACGATATCATCGTGGCACGTTTTGCAGCGTATATCGGAGAGCACTACACCCAGTTGCCTCTCAAGGGGCAGCTGGATCCGACACTTGACGAAGAGGCGCGTTTCTCGATTTCCAAACGCGCCCTTGTGGGCTTCGACGGCTGCATGAGCAAGCAGAGCAACTTCGTCAAGCAGCGCGTCACATCCGCCATCCTGGAGAGCTTCAACCCCAACGAAGACATTCCGAAGACCGAACTGTTGGGCAACCTGAGTTCACTCAGTGAGGTGGTGGCTAACAACGAGGCACCCCGCAAGACCGTGCTGCTGTTTTCCGACATGCTGGAAAACTCCGATTTAACCACGTTCTATCGTCAGGGCGCGGTTCGCGTCATCGAGCCTGATGCGGAGCTCGCCAAACTCGATGCCAGTGGCATCCAGGCCGACTGGGGCGGCGCTAGCATCTACATCATGGGTGCCGGTCTGGTCGGCGACACCTCCGCTTACCGAAGCAAGCAGGCCCTCAGCGCGCTTCGTTCTTTCTGGACAGGCTATTTCCAGCGCAGCCAAGCCACGCTGAAGGGCTGGGGCGAGCCCATGCTGATGGTAGAACTGCAGTAAACCATTACCCGCTGAAACATGAGCAACCGCAGTTGAGCGGTTGCTCGTCACTCATGTCATGAACCAGAACGTCAACGAGAAAGGAATATAGTATGAGCGAGCCCAGTATCGGAACCCAACAAGACGCGACCATTTCCATGGACGCCTCAGATGCCCAGGCTCCCCGGGCAGCCGGAACCGTCAACGACAGAACCTATGTCATCGTGACCTACGCGTTGTACCTGAGCGCCCCGCTTTTCCTGATTACGCCGCTTATCGCGCTCATCATAGGCTATGTACAGCGAAGCAAAGCGGGCCCCATACACGCCAGCCACTATCACTTCCAGATCCGGAGCTTCTGGATCAGTACCCTGATGGGCCTGGGCCTGTTACTGGCGACAATCATTGGCACCATGCTCATGGTCATCGGAATCGGCTTCCTGATTTCCGGTGCCGCCTACCTGGCCATGCTGGTGCTGGCTATCTGGTATTACGTACGCATGATTGTCGGACTCGTGCGTGCCATTAACCACGAGCCCATCACTAATCCCCGCTCCTGGATGGTTTGACGTCCCTAGCAGCCACCATCCATCTAGTTATTCGTCCTCCTGATCGTCGCGGGTCCGCTCGCGGCGATCGGCCTCTTCCTCCAGCGCATCATCGATTACCGCCATCAACTCATCGACGTTGACACTTGAGGTGTCATGCTCGAAGCGCCCGGTCAGCTTCACGTCCGGATGCAGCTCGCCGGACTCATACAGCGCCCAGATTTCCTTGCCGTATTCCGTGTCCAGCAGTTCCGGGGCGAAGCGGCCGAAATAGGCCCGCATGTTGTCGACGTCACGCTCAAGCATGCGTGCGGCGTTGTTATTACCGGCCGCATCGACGGCCTGTGGCAGGTCGATGATCACCGGGCCATGCCGGTCGACCAGTACGTTGAACTCGGACAGGTCGCCATGCACCAGCCCGGCACACAGCATGCGAACCACGTCGGCGATGACCTGGCCATGGTAATCGCGCGCCTGGTCTTCCGTGAGTGTCACATTGTCCAGGCGGGGGGCGGCGTAGCCTTCCTCATCAGCGATCATTTCCATGAGCAGCACGCCATCGACGAAGGAGTAGGGCTTCGGCACGCGCACGCCAGCAGACGCCAACCGGTAGAGCGCATCGACCTCGGCATTCAGCCAGGCGTCTTCCTGCTCGCGCTGACCATAGCGGGTCTTCTTGGACATCGCCCGGGCGCGACGGCTGTTACGCACCTTGCGCCCTTCCTGATACTCCACCGCCTGCTTGAAGCTGCGTTGCTTGGCTTCCTTGAAAACCTTGGCGCAGCGCAGCTCATCACCACAGCGCACGACATAGACCTGCGCTTCCTTGCCGCTCATCAGTTGGGTCACGACCTCGTCGATCATGCCCTCATCGAGTAGCGGTTGTAGCCTCTTGGGTATCTTCATAGCACCTTGCAGTTACCGATTCACACGACGCGCGCGGAACGACTTGCCCTTTAACTTTCCCGTCGCGAGCTTTTCAAGCGCCTCCCTGGCCACCTCGCGTTCGACGGCCACGTAGGCGCTGCGCTCCAGCACCTTGATCTTTCCGACCTGTGTCCCCGCGATCCCATCATCGCCGGTCAACGCACCGAGAATATCACCGGGACGAAGCTTCTGCTTCCTGCCGCCATCGACCTGGAGAGTCGCCATGCGAGGCGCAGGTGGGCGTTTCTCGAGCAGGCTGGCAGGCGGCAGCGGCGAGTCATCGATATCGCCCCCGAAATACTCTGCCAGGCGCACCAGTCGCGCACCCTCATCAGGGGTATATAGGGTATATGCGACGCCCTGGCCACCGGCGCGGCCGGTGCGCCCGATGCGGTGCACATGTACCTCGGGATCCTGAGCGATGCGGTAGTTGAACACGGCATCCAGCGACTCGATGTCCAGCCCACGCGCCGCTACATCGGTCGCGACCAGAATCGATGCACTCTGGTTGGCAAACAGGATCAACGTCCGGTCGCGGTCACGCTGCTCCAGATCGCCATGTAGCGCCAAGGCACTGAATCCATGATTGCAAAGCGCATCGGCGACGTTCTGGGTTTCCCGCTTGGTATTACAGAACACGACACTCGACGCTGGCGTATGCTTTAACAGCAGCAGGCGCAGCGCCATGAAGCGAGCAGCGTCATCATCCACGCGAAAGAACGCCTGACGGATGCTGTCGCTATCATGGGTCGCCTCGACTTCGACAACCGCTGGCGACTTCATTAGCCGCTCGGCAATGGGACGAATGCCCTCGGCATAGGTGGCACTGAAGAGCAGCGTCTGGCGCGTCTCGGGGGTGTGCGCCACGATGGCCTCCAACGTCTCCTGAAAGCCCATGTCGAGCATGCGGTCGGCCTCGTCGAGCACCAGCGTATCGAGCCCAGCAAGGTCCAGGGCACCCTTGCGCAGGTGCGCCTCCACCCGCCCTGGCGTGCCGACGATCACATGCGCGCCACTTGCCAGCGAGTTCAGCTGTGGCCCCATCGGTACCCCACCACACAGGGTCAGCACCTTTACGTTTGGCAGGGCACGCGCCAGCTTGCGTATTTCGCCAGAGACCTGATCGGCCAGTTCCCGGGTCGGGCACAGGACCAATGCCTGCACCTGAAAGCGCATCACATCGAGACGTGACAGCAGGCCAAGACCGAACGCTGCGGTCTTGCCCGAGCCGGTCTTGCCCTGACCGATCACGTCCCGCCCTGCGAGTATCAGGGGGAGGCTTTCCGCCTGAATCGGCGTCATGGCGCGATAGTCCAAGGACTCCAGGGTCGTCAGTAACTCAGAGGGCAACGGCAAGGAGGCGAAAGCCTGGGAAGGGATAGGTTCAGACAAGCTCAGATCCTGTAGGAGGCGATAGGCAAAGCGGCAGGCAGGGGCGAGGCGGAAAGGCCGAGACGAAAATGCCGCCATGTTGGGATAGGCGGCTAGATTACCAGAAACGCGCGGAAGCGTCTGTCACTCAGGGCCAATCATACCATGAGCGACGTCCCGTCCATGAACGATATCAAGGCCAAAAGCGATAGGGCCTAACGACGCCCAGTCATCAGGACACCTTCGACATAGCGTCCATCCTGCAATGACTCAACGGTATGCCTGGCGATATCCTCGGCCTCGATACCGCCCAATGATCTCACCTGCGCTACATAAGCCTCAGCCAGCGCCTGGGCATGCGGCGATCCGCCCAGAATGGCGGCACCCACCTGGTTGAAGGCGACCGGTGATGCCGTATCCGGTGCATTACTGACGGGCCGGGTTTCGCCTTGGCCATTGGCCGCCTGGCTGGCGTATTCCTGTTCGAGCTTCGCATAACAGGCATCACCTGCCGCCTCGCCCTGGGACCGGTCGACCAGCATGCAGTGCAGCAGGCGTAATGATTGATCGTTCGGATGACGCTGCTGCGCCTCGTTCACGCTAGATAACGCCTGCTGGTACTGATGCCGGTAAAGCTGGGCCTGCAGCTTAGTGTGCCAGGCACCGAGGTTATCAGGCGATAGGGTCAGGATTCGCTCGGCGAGGGTCATCGCCTTGTCGATGGCCTGCTCGTCATGCTGGCGAATTCCCTGGTACAAGTGCTGCGCTGCCTGACGCTGCAGCGCAGCGGACTCCTCGGTCTCCGCTGCCGAGCTTGGCTGATAAGCCAACGTCATTAATGTTGCCAACAGGAGCGCGGGAACTTTCTGGAACATAAGCATCGCTGGCGTCACCGGGATTGATTGCTTCATGTATGCCTGCGCAGCGACAGACATTCCGACCTTGGTATGAGAAACCCCCTCAAGGTAGTGCAAGGAAAGTCATAATTCCAACGTGTCCATAGCACCAATTAACTAATTCCGGATCGCCCCAAATCCAATCAGCCGTGGCGGATGCACTCAGGGCGGTCAAGCGACTGCCGCCAGGCCCGGCGCAGGCTGGTCAGGACGGAAATAAACCTGCCACACTAGGCGAATGTTGAGTAAAATTCGCGCGTCGATGACAACCTGACAGGACAAAGACATGGGTAGGGCCTTCCAGAACCGCAAGGAATCAATGGCCAAGACGGCCGCCGCCAAGACCAAGGTGTACAGCAAGTACGGTCGCGAGATTTATGTCTGCGCCAAGGCGGGCGGTGTCGACCCCAACGGCAACCTGGCACTGCGTGGGCTGATCGATCGCGCCAAGAAGGATCAGGTCCCCTCCCACGTGATCGACAAGGCGCTCGACAAGGCCAAGGGCGGTGGCGGCGAGGACTTCTCTCCGGCGCGTTATGAAGGGTTCGGTCCCGGTAACTGCATGGTGATCGTGGAGTGCCTGACCGACAACCCCAACCGCACTTTCGGCGACGTGCGCATGTGCTTTACCAAGACCAAGAGCAAGATCGGCACGCCAGGCAGCGTCAGTCACATGTTCGACCACAGTGCCATCCTCGCCTTCAATGGCGATGACGAGGAAGCCGTGCTCGAAGCGCTGATGGAAGCCGATGTCGACGTCACCGACATCGAGAACGAGGACGGCCGCATCACGGTATTCGCCCCGAATACCGAATATGCCAAGGCCAAGCAGGCGCTGACCGACGCCTTCGGCGAGCTCGATTTCGAGGTCGATGAGATTCAGTATCTGCCCCAGACCACCACGCCGATCAGCGGCGACGATGTGGCACTGTTCGAGAAGTTTCTCGATATGCTCAACGAGTTGGATGACGTGCAGAACGTCTACCATAACGCCGAAGTGGAAGAGACCGCGTAAGGTATCATTCCCGCCTGCCACGTTCGCTTCTCGGCCCGCCTCAGTGCGGGCCGAGGCTTATTCTGGGCACCATTTCAGCCCCGCTCCGCTTGGCGCGCCAGTCATGCCCCGTCTATCTTGGAATGGACGTCATCGTTTGCGTGGAGTCGAAACCGCAATGGACCGGGTGCCGCAGGAAAGGCGTCCAAGCTAACAGGAGGTTGAACGATGCCAGCAAAATCACAGGCTCAACAGATGGCCGCCGGTGCCGCACTTTCTGCCAAGCGTGGCGAAAAGAAAGTCAGCGAGCTGGAGGGAGCCTCCAAGGAGATGTACGAATCCATGGACGAGAAGGAACTGGAAAAGATGGCCTCCACCTCGCAGAAGGACAAGCCTGAACACAACCAGAAATCCTGAACCGGCATGGAACGAGCACATCGAAGGGCTGCATCATTCATGGTGCAGCCCTTTTGCGTTCATGCACGCCATCATGAGCAGACCGGCAACAAGGGAACAGGATCAGGCAAGAATCCGACAGGATTGCACTGGCTGGTCCCGTGCGGAGCGACCCATACTGGTGGCGCACTTTCTCTCCCGACTTGCCAGCCCCGGGCCCGATATCGATAAACGGCATCGTCAGATACCCCGACACGCTGGCGCCACTCGCTCAGGAGTTTCACGCATGCGTTATACACGATTCGGCAATACCGGGCTGTTCGTCTCGGAGCTCTGCCTCGGCACCATGACCTTCGGCGGCCAGGGCGAGCTATGGAGTCAGATCGGCGACCTGCAGCAGGCCGACGCCGACAAGTTGATCGGGCGCGCCCTCGATGCCGGGATCAATTTCATCGACACTGCCGATGTCTACTCCGAGGGGCATTCCGAGATCATGACCGGCCAGGCGCTGAAGAATCTCAGGGTGCCGCGCGACGAGGTGGTGGTCGCCACCAAGGTCTTCGGCCCGACCGGCCCCGGTGTGAATGCCCGCGGCCTGAGCCGCTACCACATCATGGAAGGCGTCAAGGCCAGCCTGCGGCGTCTACAGCTCGACCATATCGACCTTTATCAGGTTCACGGCTTCGACCCGGCCACGCCGATCGAGGAGACTGTACGCGCCCTGGATCTGCTCGTACAGCACGGCCATGTACGCTACGTCGGTGTCTCCAACTGGGCCGCCTGGCAGATCATGAAGGCCCTGGGCATTGCCGAGCGCCATGGGCTGTCACGCTTCGAATCGCTACAGGCCTACTACACCGTGGCCGGGCGCGACCTGGAGCGAGAACTCATTCCGCTGCTCAACAGCGAGAATCTTGGCTTGATGGTGTGGAGCCCACTGGCAGGCGGCCTGCTCAGCGGCAAGTACTCTCGCGATGGCCAGGCCGAAGCCGGCAGCCGACGCACCACGTTCGACTTTCCACCGGTCAACGTCGAACGCGCCTACGACTGCATCGACGTGATGCGCCGCATCGCCGAGTCTCGCAGCGTCTCGGTGGCCCAGGTCGCGTTGGCCTGGCTACTGCACCAGCCGGCCGTGACCAGCGTCATCGTCGGTGCCAAGAGAGTAGACCAGCTCGACGACAACATTGCCGCCAGTGAGGTTCGGCTGAGTGATGAGGAGCTTGTCGAGCTCGATGCCGTCAGTGCCCTGCCGGCCGAATATCCGGGCTGGATGCTGGAACGTCAGGGTGAGGCCCGGCGCCAGCAGCTCGAGGCCGCCCGAACACGCTGACCCAACGCACCGACATTGCAAAAGCGCCCGTCCATTGAGGATCAGGGCGCTTTTTTGCGGCAACCGCCTTTGGTTATTTACCGTGCTTATGGCACCCTCGACGGTCTCGCCAGGTTTGCGCTTCTTTTCCTGAAAGGGGGCGTGGGCTACTGTGAACACATGCGTCTGTAACTCACCAGGTAGGACCGTGCATGGAAGCTAACGAACATATAACCCCAAAAACCCAGAACCACCTTTCCCGCCGGCGTCAGATCAGTCTCTTTGCCAAGAACTTTTTCAAGCATCCCAAGATGCTCGGCTCGATCATTCCCAGCTCCCCCTTTCTGGTCAAACGCATGCTGGACTGCGTCGACTGGCAGCGTGCCAATGTTCTGGTCGAGTACGGTCCCGGCGTCGGCACGTTCACCAAAGAGATCTTGCGGCAGATGCGCCCGGACGCGGTCCTGATCGTGATCGAGACCAATGAGGACTTCGTCGAATATATCCAGCGCGCCTATCCAGACCCAAGAATGCAGGTCATTCATGGCTCGGCCGAGGATATCCAGACGATTCTTGAGGAGCGGGGCTTCGACGCGGTCGACTACATCGTCGCGGGCATACCGCTCAGCACCCTGCCCGTGACGGTAAAAGACAATATCCTGCGCGCCACGAAGCAGGCCATTGCCTCGGATGGGGCATTCTTGCTCTACCAGTTTTCGCCCAACATCATGCCCCACCTGAACCAGACCTTCTCGAAGGTGACGAAAAGCTTCGAACCCATGAACTTCCTGCCGGCACATTTCTACCACTGCACGCCCTGAGCGTGTCGTGGAGTTCATGAAGGGGGCTTCTCCCTAGGCCAAGCATCACGCTACGGCCTAGGCCCAGGATCCTGCCGAGTTAATCCCCAACGAGTGGAAACGGCGCATCCTGGCTTTCTTCCTGCTGGTGCTGGCGCTGTTCCGGGGTCCAGAGCGTCTTCAGGTAATCCACCACGAGACGGATCTGGTGCGGAGACAGCACCTCTCCAAACGCCGGCATAGTCAGTCGGTCGGTCTTGTTCCAGGGATCCCGCCAGCCCTCTGCAATAATCCGGTAGAGCATCGCATCAGAGTGCTTCCAGGTGTGCCCTGTGGGGTCATGGGGCGGTGCGGGCAGTTCGCCCAGGGCATTCGGTGTCTGCCAGTCGAGCTGCCCTTCACCATCAATACCGTGACAACTGGCACAGTATTGCTGATAGAGCTGCTTGCCCTCGTGCAATGATCCGGCCTTATCGTCACTAGCAGGCCCGCCACCTGCCAAGGCCTGGCCGGCGACGCCCGACAGCCAACCTGCAAGCACTAAAGCGCCGGTCTTACGCATTGCTAGCGGCCCAGGTCTGGCCAGCCCAAGGTCAGCCAGCAGCCAGAGCCGACGGGGACCTGAAAACCGGTCCGGCTGCGTGGTCGTTCTTGTCTTCCGACTGGAGGAGGTATGACAACTGCTCATGGCGATGCTTCACTGGCAGGAGCTTCCGGTTGCAGATCAGTAAGTGGCGTAAACATCAGGGGAGTCGGTTGGCTGAAAAGCCAGAACATAAACCTCGATGGGCCCCTGCTTTTCACCTCCCATCCCCGGCGACCCCGCCGGCATTCCCGGCACACTCAGCCCCTTGATGAAGAGGGTGCTATCCAGCACTTGCCGTATGCTTTCCGCATTCACGTGGCCTTCGAAGACATAGTCATCGATCAGCGTGGTGTGGCAGCCTGCCAGTCTTTCGGGAACGTTATGCTCGGCCTTGAGCTGCGACAGGTCATTGGTATTGACCACCTCGACATCGAAGCCGTTTTCCTTCAAATACTCGGCATGCCCGCTGCAGCACCCGCAGTTGGGATTCTTGTAGAGAGTGGCCGATGTTGCGGCAGCAAAGCCTGACACCGGGAAGGCCAGCAGGGCAGCAAATGCCAATTTCTTCAAATGCTTCACGACGATTCTCACTGGTTAGTCAGCACAATGGATCCGTGGCCATTTCCGATAATGGAACTGGCCACGCACCGGTCAGGCACTCGTCTTGGCGCCTTCAGCCTGGCTCTTCTGCATGGTGTCCATCATGGCGTTGCACTTCTCCATCATGGAGTGCATCTGCCCCATCATGCCCATCATGTTGCCGTGCATGCCGCCCTCGCTCATCATGCCGCCTTCACCCATCATGTGGCCGTGCATGTCGTTGGATTGCACCTTATCCTTGGCTTCCTCCTGGGCGAATAGTGAGCCAGCCCCAAAGGCACCGACGGACACGACAGCAACCGTGAACATGGCGTTACGTAGCTTGCGCATCATTTTTCCCTCATTATCGGCTTCGCAATATTTCAGCCTACAACCTGTTAGCTGCGCAAGGGTCAAGGGCCAACAAGCCCCTACTCCTTTCCTTCGATGGCATTCCTTTCTCAGGCGCGGGGCTCTACTCTGACTGACCGACCCTCTCACGACCGACGCAGGTAACATATTGATGCGTATCTATCACCGCTATGTTCTACCTCGGCTCATGCATCTAGTGATGGGTTCCCAGCTGCTTGAATCCTACCGACAACGCCTGGCCTCGCAAGCGCGGGGCACCGTGCTGGAATTGGGATTCGGATCGGGACTCAACCTGCCTTACTACGACCCACACCAGGTGACCCGGCTCTTTGCGCTGGAACCCGAAGAAGGAATGCTTGAACTCGCGCAGCAGCGTAGTGCTCAGGCAGCGTTCCCGGTTGAGGTATTACACGCTGGTGCAGAGCAGATCCCACTACCTGACCGAAGCGTCGACACCATTCTCTGTACCTGGACTCTCTGCACGATTCCGGATATTGATCGGTCCCTTGCCGAAGCGCGCCGGGTGCTCAGGCCCGGTGGCCAGTTTCTGTTCACGGAGCACGGTTTGTCGCCAGAGCACCAGGTGGCACGCAGGCAGCATCGACTAACGCCGTTCTGGAAGCGCTGCGCCGGGGGATGCCATCTGAACCGGGAAGCCGACGCCCTGTTGGAAGGGGCCGGGTTCGAAATCGTCACTACCCACAAAGGCTACCTTGGCCCTCTGAAGAGCATGACCTACATGACCGAAGGGCGAGCGATAAATTTGCCGGCCGACTAGCGAGCCCCATCTGACGCTGTTTCGTTGCTGACCCGCCACACGATATCGCCGACATCGTCAGCCACCAGTAACCCGCCACGCTTGTCGATGGCCACCCCCACCGGACGACCGAGCGCCTTGCCCTCGTCACTCAGAAATCCGGTCAGCACGTCTTCCGGCGAGCCGGCCGGTTCGCCGTCTTCGAACGGCACGAAGATCACCTTGTAGCCGCTGTGCGGCTTGCGATTCCAGGAACCGTGCTGACCGACAAACATGCCACTGGAAAAGCGCGCAGGCAGCGCATTGCCCTCGGCCGCCGCCAGGCCCAGCGAAGCGGTGTGTGGGCCAAGGGCATAGTCAGGCACGATGGCTTGCTCGACCCGTTCAGGACGCTGGGGCTCGACACGCTCATCCACATGCTCACCGAAGTAGCTGTAGGGCCAGCCATAGAAGCCGCCTTCCTGTACGGCGGTCATGTAATCTGGCACCAGATCGCTGCCCAGCATGTCGCGCTCGTTGACCGTCACCCACAGCGCACCTGTCTCCGGTTGCCAGGCCATGCCCACTGGATTGCGCAGGCCCGAGGCGTAGATGCGATACTCGCCGGTGGCCGGGTCGATCTCCCAGATCGCCGCGCGCCCCTCCTCCTTGTCCATGCCCTTCTCGCCCACGTTGCTATTGGAGCCTACACCGACATAGAGCCGGCTACCGTCGGGGCTAGCGATCAGACTTTTCGTCCAGTGGTAATTGATCGGCCCGGCAGGTAACGCGGTTACGGTCTCTCCCGGCGCGGTAATGCGCGTCTGGCCATCTTCATAAGGAAAGCGCACCACCGCATCGGTATTGGCCACGTAGAAGCCGTTACCCACCAGCGCCATGCCGAAGGGCGAATGCAATCCGTCCAGGAAAGTCGAACGCTCGTCCGCCACACCGTCGGCATCGGTATCGCGTAACAAGGTGATACGGTCGGCGCTCTCACCGCCGGCCCCTGCCTGCTTCATGAACCAGCCCATGATCCGGGCCTTCAGGCCCCCGGCCTCCTTGGGTGGACGGTTGGTCTCGGCAACCAGCACGTCGCCATTGGGTAGTACGTAGAGCCAACGGGGGTGATCGAGGCCATCGGCGAATGCCACCACCTCGGTACCGGGTGCCGCCTTTGGCTTTTCGCCGGTGGGCCAGCGTTGGGCAGGGGCGATGTTGACGGTGGGAAACAGCGTCTCGCTGGGTGCCGGCAGTACGGGATCAGGCCCTGTGCCCGCCGAGACCGGCAGGCGGGCGACGTCACCGCATGCCGTCAGTGTCAGCGTCAGGAGCCCCAACGTGGCCAAACGTGAATGCATATCTTCCCCCTCGTACACCCCGCGATGTAACGCCGCCCATTTCTAGCGAGCGTAGACACCTTTATGCCGTCGGCACAATAACGGGGCGGTGAGAAAGAACAGAAAGAGAACGGAGGGGGTGGATACATAAGGAGGCAGGCCCAGAGTGGGCCTGCCTCCGAGGAAAACACAATGCGTTGAGTTGTGTTATCCCGCTTTCTTGTTGACGTCGCTCTTGGCCAGTTTCGTCAACTTGTCATCGGTGGCCTTTTCTTCCTTGAGGGTCTCAGCCAGGATGTTCTTGGCTTCGGTATACCCCAACTGTTCTGCCAGCGAACAGATCGTTCCGTAAGCGGCGATCTCGAAGTGTTCGACCTTCTGAGCCGCCCCGATCAGACCGGCATCCAGCACTGGGCCTTTCTCACCCGATTCGATCAGCTCCTGCGCTTCCTCGATCAGGCTCTCCATGGGATAGCTCTTGATGCGCTTGACGCGAATATCAGGAATCGTGTCCGCCGCCTGTTCGATACGCTCTACCTGCCCACGCGTTTCTTCCAGGTGTTCCTTGAATGCCTCGGCCAGCTTGGGATCGTCTGCAGCACGCGCCATCTTGGGCAGGGCACGGGTAATCTGCTTCTCCGCGCTGTTGATTTCCGCAAGCAGGCGCGCGAACAAATCATTAGGGGTCTTGATAACCATATATCGCTCCGTCTCGACAGTGAGTCCATTTACTGATCAGGCGATGTCGCTTTCTCAAGCTAGCAGCGGTTTGCCAACTGGCAAGCATTCGGGAGCAATGGTTTCCCTCCTGTCACCAAACGATACATTGGGAAATCGCAAACTCTGTTTTATTCACTTCAGAACAAGTCAACCAATAGCACAGCGAGGCAGCGCATATTTACCCATCTTCTCCCTTCATCACCGTTGCCTGCCTATGCAGAGTTACCTAACTGGCTAGACTCACTAAATCACCTTGGCTGTTGCATGAACCACGCCGGATGCGTGGTACCGAAACACATCAGGGAGGATCCCTCATGGCCGATAACCCGCTGCGCCACAAAGCCATGCCGATGACGTCGATCAAAAGCGGCGATCTCTTCGAGGTACTACCCGACGTGGCCGGACTGACGGTCAAGATCGTCAATGTCTATTTCGTGGGCCATCCCGAAAGCGGCGACTGGGTGCTGGTCGATGCCGGCATGCCCAACTCGCAGGATAAAATTATCGATGCTGCGATACAGCGCTTTGGCAAAGATGCAAAGCCCAAGGCCATCCTGCTGACTCACGGCCATTTCGATCATGTCGGGTCGGCAGTGGAACTGGTAGAGCATTGGGGCGTGCCGATTTATGTGCACCCCGACGAGATGCCCTATCTGACCGGCGAAGCGCACTACCCCTATCCCGATACCCAGGTCGAGGGGGGCTTGATCGCCAAGCTGTCGGGCTACTTTCCCAACACGCCGGTGGACCTGCGCCCGTACGTTCGCCTGCTGCCCGAGGGCGGTCGTATTCCCGAACTTCCGGGCTGGCGCTGGGTGGCAACCCCGGGGCACACGCCGGGGCATGTCTCGTTCTTTCGCGATGCGGATCGCGCCATGATCGTGGGCGATGCCTTCGTTACCGTTCGTCAGGACAAACTCTATCAGGTCATAACCCAGCATCAGGAGCTCAGTGGCCCACCACGTTACTTCACCCCCGACTGGGATAGCGCCCGCGAATCGGTCAAGCGACTATCGGCACTCAAGCCCAACGTGGCCGTGACCGGCCATGGTCGCCCCATGTCCGGCGAGTCGCTGATCCATGACCTGGAAGCGCTGGCCATGAACTTCGACAAGCTGGCTGTGCCGTCACACGGCAAGAGCGTCGACGATACGCACTGAGAGCAAGCGGTGCGCTGGCTCTGCCGGCGTGCCGCATTCAGTCCTCTCGGACCTGGCCTCCCGCACCCTGGCCGGCCATCCCATCGCTCAGCAGGCTCTGACCGCGTCCAGCCATGACCCAAACGAGAGCCTCTCCGCCTGAACGACGGAGTGAGTCATAACCCACAGGCTACACCCCACGAACCGACGGTTACGTCTCCCCACTGTGTTGGCGCGAAAAAGTCGGTATGCTGGTATAGCGACATCGTTATTACGGAGTGGAAAGCACGAACGATCACTGACTATTGCAAACCAGCGCAGGAGGTTCTCATGAAGGTCTATAAACCTGAATGGCGATGCACGTTCAACGTGAATGAAGGCGCAGAGGAATCAGCCAGCTGGAAAGAGCGTGTCGCCTGGCGGCTGCGAGGTCTCGCAGACAAGCTGGACGGCAGCGGACGCACCTTGAAGATAGACTGCAGTGTCACCCCGGCGGTGAGCCGTGAAGACGTGGACACCTGTCTTGGCAAGGGATTCGAAGTGACTCAAGGCCTACTCACCCAACTCGCCCACCAAGCCGCATGCGAAGACGTGATGCGGGACGCCAAGGCGGACCTGTTCGAGGAACAGCGGGAGTAAGTTATTCGTGAGCTACCGTGGTAAAAGCAGAACGCCCCATATGACAGAGTCTATGGGGCGTTTGCGTTGATTCGCTGATTAGCTCAGGAATGGCTCATTCAAACTGGCCATCAGTCGATACCGACAGTGGACGCCAAGCCTCCAGCTCCGTTCTGAGCTGCTCGATCTTGTCACTTACGACCTTCACGGCATCCGAGCCGGCCGCAAAACGTAGCGGCGGCCTCGTATGGTTTGCCAATTCGACGAGACACGCCGCAAGCTTTGCAGGATCACCTGCCTGGCGGTGGCTGTGGGCTTCGAACCCTTCTTGCAGCCGTTGTGAATAGGCTTCGTAGTCGGCGATAGGCAACTCGCCATACTGGATAGACGAGGCGTCAAGAAAGTCGGTTCGAAAGTAGCCCGGCTCCACAATGGTGACCTTGATGCCGAACTGTGCGACCTCCTGCGCCAGCGACTCGGAAAATCCTTCGACGGCGAATTTGCTGGCGCAGTACAGCGCAGCGAACTCCACCCCCTGGATCCCACCGACCGAAGAAAGGTTGAAAATATGGCCTGAGCGCTGCTGGCGCATGACCGGCAATACGGCTCGGGTCACATCGAAAAGACCAAGGACATTGACGTTGAACTGCGCCCTGGCCGAGTCCGGCGTGACCTCTTCAAAGAGGCCGAGCTGACCGTAACCGGCATTGTTGACCAGCACATCGATGGCGCCGAATCGCTCCACCGCACCGTCCACGGCATGCTGCGCCTGCTGCCTGTCAGTTACATCGAGTGGTAGCGCCAGCAGGCGATCCGACTCGGCGCCCAAGGTTTGTACGACGCTAGCCGGCGTGCGCGCCGTGGCCACGACCCGGTCTCCTGCGGCCAATGCCGCTTTGGCGACTTCAGCCCCGATGCCCCGTGATGCACCGGTAACGAACCATGTCTTGTTCATGTTCCTTCTCCCATGAGTGAACCGCCAGATCACTATGCTGACGTTCACTGCATCGGAGGTATCCGGATTCTCCGCGAAACTTGCACGATTCTGGCAGCATCTCCTCCAAGCGTTGCGGCCTCCGCCGAGGCGGCGTAACGTCTTATCTTCGCCGATATGGGGGGCAGCATTATGACTTGGGACAGGGCAAGGTTCGACGAAGTCATCTCGCTGGTCGAACGATTCTGCCAGAGCGAACGCTGCAACACGCCCATCCCCGGCATCACGCTGGTACGCTCGGATGGCCCGACCGCCGCCATACCAGCGATTTATGAGCCGATGCTGTGCCTCATTGCCCAGGGACGCAAACGTACCTTGCTGGGCGACAAGCTGTTCGAATATGGGGCCGGTGACTACCTGATCGCCTCGGTCGACCTGCCCATTTCAGGCGAAATCGTTGAGGCCAGCCCTGATGCTCCCTACCTGGCCTTTTCCCTGCGACTCGACACTTCGATAATGGCTGAGCTTCTGCTCGCCCTGCCGGACCGACCCGCCGTGAGCCGGTTACCCACAGGGCTTACGGTGAGCCAACCTACACCAGATCTACTGGATGCCTTGGCTCGCCTGTTGAGATTGCTCGATCGCCCACAGGACATTGCCATCCTGGCACCGCTGATCGAACGAGAAATTCTCTACCATCTGCTGACTGGCGAGCAGGGCCAGACACTCCGGCAGATCGCCCTCTCCGAAAGCCACCTGAGCCAGATCAGCAGAGCCATCTCCTGGATCCGACGCCACTACTCCGACCCGCTACGGATCGAGACTGTGGCGCAGGTTGCCAACATGAGTCCTTCGTCGTTTCATCGCCACTTCAAGGCCGTGACGACCATGAGCCCGCTCCAATATCAGAAACAGATCCGGCTGCAGGAGGCGCGGCGCCTGTTGCTTGCTCAGGGTACGGACGCAGCCAGTGTCGGATTCATGGTGGGTTATCAGAGCCCATCGCAATTCAGCCGGGAATATGCCCGCTTGTTCGGTCATCCCCCGATACGGGATGTCAGCCGTTTCCATCGCATCGAGCCGCTGCAGGCATAGGCACAACAGATTTACGCGCATGATGTCACAACCGACTCCACGGGCTCGTCTTGTCTATGCACGACCCACTACGGAGCCCACCGATGAAACCGAGACTGAATGCCTTTACTGCCGCCCCCGATGCCATGAATGCGATGGTGACATTCGAAAATGCCATCAGGAAAAGCGGCCTGGAGCCCAGTCTTTTCGAACTAGTCAAGATCCGCGCATCGCAACTCAATGGCTGCGCCTACTGTATTCACATGCACACGCGTGATGCCCGAGCCACCGGTGAGCGCGAAGAGCGCATCTACCTGCTTTCGGCCTGGCGGGAGTCGCCGCTTTACAGCGACCGTGAGCGTGCTGCACTGGCCTGGACCGAAGCATTGACCCTACTGCCTGAAACCCACGCGCCGGATGACGTCTATGCGCTAGTAAGTCAGCAGTTCAACGAGGCAGAACGGGTCAATCTCACCCTGTTGATTGGTGCGATCAATGTCTGGAACCGTATTGCCGTGGGCTTTCGCAGCATCCACCCTGTCGAGACCTCTCCCCCGCAGACGGTTGCCTCATGAGTGACCCTCAAGGCGCCAGGACGCCAAATGCCTCGCACGAATTCGAGGCCCACCGCGCCTATCTGACGCGCCTTGCCTACCGCATGCTCGGCTCGATCGCCGAGGCCGAGGATGCGGTACAAGACGGCTACCTGCGCTGGCACCGTCAGGACACGGCCAGGGTCGACAACCCTCGGGCGTTTCTCAATCAGGTGGTGACACGGCTCTGCCTCGACCGGATCAAGCAGACCCGCAACCAGCGGGAACACTATGTGGGTGTGTGGCTGCCGGAGCCACTGGTGGAAGACTGGTCAGCCGCCGAACACGCGGCTTCACCCGTCGATCAGGATGTCACGGTGGCCCTGATGCTGGCGCTTGAGCGTTTGTCGCCACTGGAGCGTGCCGCCTTCATCCTGCACGATATCTTCGACATGGCGTTCGACGACGTGGCCACGGCGTTGGGCCGAACGGAAGCCGCCTGCCGGCAGTTGGCCAGCCGCGCACGGAGGCGCGTGATCTCTGCTAAGCCCCGCTTCAAGATCGACCCCAATGAGGGGGCGCGTCTTGCCGACGCCTTCTTCACTGCCGCCCGCAGCGGCGACGCCACAAGCTTGCAACAACTGCTGACCAAAACCGCTACCTTTCACTCCGATGGCGGCGGTCGCAAGCCTGCGGCCCTTCGTACCATCTCGGGCGCTGACAAGATCGGTCGAATGTATGCAGGCTTGGCCCGCAAAAGGGCTTTCGCCATGCCCCTCTGGACCCGCAATGTCAGGATCGATGGCCTGCCCGGCCATCTTTCGGTCGAACACGACGGCACGCTGCAGACCACGGCCTTGCAGTTTGAGGCGGGGCGTATACAGGCCATCTTCGTGGTGCGAAATCCTGACAAGCTGCGTCACCTCGCGGCATTACTGCCTGCTGACGCGGCACAGCTGATTACTCACTGACAGGCGATGTGACATCGCCAACAGTGGTTCAAGCATCTGCAAGACACTAAAGCTCGGAGTGGCTGGGGTAGCGGGGGGCTGGCCAGCTCTGCTAAAGTCAAACAAGAACTTGTTTATACGTCATTGGAAGGAGCCATGCATTGCCATCCCCTTTGATACATAGGCTGAGCCAGTTCATGGAACTGACCGATGAAGAAAAAAAGACATTGGAGAATGCAGCCAGGCAAAGGATTACCATCAGAAAAGGGAAAGACATCATCAGCGAAGGGCAGAAGCCTGACGAGGTGTATCTCATAGAAGAAGGCTGGGCTTGCCGCTATAAGCTTCTTGAAAATGGCGAGCACCACATCATGGCCTATCTGATTCCCGGTGATCTGTGCGACCTCCATACCACCATACTGGATCAGATGGACCATTCGATTCGCACCATCACTCCCCTGAAAGCTGCCGTTTATTCGGCCAACGAAATAAGTAACTTAATGGCGAAAAATGTTCGGCTTGCAAGAGCGCTTACCTGGTCGACGATGGTTGACGAGGCGATTCTGCGAGAGTGGCTGGTCAATGCGGGTAGCCGGGCTGCCGACAAGCGCTTGGCTCATTTCTTCTGTGAGATGCTAATACGCTCGCGTGCTGCGGGTCTTTCCCAAGACAATAGCTTTGAGTTTCCGATCACCCAGGCAGAGCTAGGTGAGTCAATGGGCCTGACTGAGGTGCACATCAACCGGGTTCTTCAGCGGCTACGCGGAGAAGGCCTTATCGCTACAGACAATAAACGCCTGGTTATCCTCGATTGGGTACGCCTCAAGGCGTTTGCGCAGTTTAACCCGAACTATCTTCATTGCCAGATAGAACCCTGTGATGCTTAAGCGTACCTGCCGAGCAGGGCTGCCTTCAGGTTGGAAAGGTCAGGAGGTTAGTCTTCGTGCAGGACCGGTCTGCATGCTCGTTGTATTGGCATACTGTCAGCGTTTCTTTGCTGCTTAGCCCTCATATGCTCTAAAGACCAGCGCATCCATTCTCATGTAACGGGACAAAAGAAAGCCCGGACCCCCTAGGGGGGCCGGGCCAATCTGGGCTTCATCGGGCTTTCTCAAGCGCTCTAGCGCTGCCTTCCTTGCTTCACTTCCACGGGCTTCCTGCCCATGCTTCCCTGGATGCTTTCGCGAACGTCCTGTCCGCGCTTCCCTGGCTACCAGAGCCTTCCTGGCTCGTTCTTCCCTGATCGGGCTTCCTGCCCAACGCCGCACATTGTGCCAAACATGACGTACCCACGAACTAACTTGCGTTACTTTGACTTATAAGGTTTTTCCTGCAGAAACTCTTGTGAAACGTTAAACGCTCGGTAGCTCGATCCCGGAAGCCAACAATGGGCAACCCTTTCCGCTTCGCCATCCCGGCCTGCTTCCATAGATGGCTCCTCGGCTATCTCAAGGCTACGCTTCATGACACCACCTCGCTTCACATCATCCCGTGTTGCCCCGTCTTGATTAAGGAGTCTGCCATGGCCGACCGAATCCTCGTGCTCTATGGATCCTATCGTTCCGACCGCACCGGCATCCGTCTTGCCGACTATGCCGTACGTACCTTGCAGGCCCGTGGTTTCGAGGCGGAACTGATCGATGCCAAGCAGATCGACCTGCCGATGCTGGATCGCATGTACAAGGAGTACCCCAAGGGCGAAGCGCCCGAGGCAATGGAGGCACTGGCGGGCAAGATTCGCGAGGCGGATGGTTTCGTCTTTGTCACTGGTGAATACAACTGGGGCATGCAGCCCGGCCTCAAGAACCTGACCGACCATTTTCTGGAAGAGTGGTACTGGCGACCGGCCGGTATCGTCAGCTATTCGGCTGGCCGTCTGGGCGGTGCACGTGCCGGCCTGTTATGGCACGGCACGCTCGCAGAAATGGGGATGGTCGTCATTTCCAGTTCGGTGACCGTCGGCCCAATCACCAAGACACTGGATGCCGACGGTCAACCCACCGGCGACGCCGGCCAGTCGCTGGAAAAATCCTTTGCGCGCTTCGCCGAGGACCTGGCCTGGTGGACAGAAGCAGCAAAAGAACAGCGGCAGCGCAAACAGCCGCCGTTCTGATCACTATGCCCTAGCCCTTGGCTTCGAGCTTATCCTGCGTTCTGAGGTCAAAGTCCTTGGCATCGTGGCGCTCATGTAGCTGTTCCTCGAGCGGACCGAAGGTGCGGTTGACCATACGTCCACGCTGGACAGCCGGGCGTGCACTGATCTCCTTGGCCCAGCGCTGCACGTGCTCGTAGGACTCAACCTGCAGGAACTCGCCGGCCTCGTACAGTTGCCCCAGCGCCAGCTGGCCATACCACGCCCAGTTGGCGATGTCCGCGACGGTGTACTCGTCCCCGCCCAGATAGCGCGACTCGGCCAGGCGGCGGTCGAGGACATCAAGCTGGCGCTTAGTCTCCATGGTGAAGCGATCAATGGCGTATTCGATCTTGGTCGGCGCATACGCATAGAAGTGACCGAACCCACCACCGAGATAGGGCGCACTGCCCATCTGCCAGAACAGCCAGTTGAGTGTTTCGGTACGCTCTGCGGGCTCCCGGGGCAACAGGGCGTCGAATTTTTCGGCGAGATAGAGCAGGATCGAGCCGGACTCAAATACCCGGGTGGGCTTGGGCGTGGTGCTGCAATCCATCAACGCGGGAATCTTTGAGTTCGGATTGACCTTCACAAAACCGCTGCTGAACTGATCGCCATCGCCGATCTGGATCGGCCAAGCATCGTATTCGGCATAGAAGTCCTGTGCCAGCAACTCCTCGAACATGATGCCGACCTTGACGCCATTGGGCGTGGCCAGCGAGTAAAGCTGGAACGGGTGCTTACCGACCGGCAGCTCTTTCTCGTGCGTCGGCCCGGCAATGGGACGGTTGATACTGGCGAAGTGGCCGCCGCTTTCCTTCTCCCAGGTCCAGACCTTCGGGGGGGTGTAGTCACTGTCCTGACTCATGGAATCTCCTTGCTGAGGTGTCTCTCGCTTCAACGTAGCCCAGGAAACCTTCACCTTCGACCGTCAATCGCCTGACAGCGCCGGCTACGTTCAATCGCTGTAGATGCTTGGAGCACCGGATTGATGAAATGCCCAACACTGATGAATGTCCTCGGCCAGGGTGCGCCCCTCGGAGAGCGGGGGCAGGTCGTCGAGGTCGAAAAAGTCGGCGGCATCAGTCTCATTGTTGGCGGTGAACTCGCCGCCCTCGTGATCACATAGATAGAACAGCTTGTAGATGTGATCCGGCGACACCGGTGTGTAGGGGTGCAGGCTGCGATCCTTGAGCATCGCCAGGCGCGGGTTGCTGGCACGATGCCCCGACTCCTCGACGATTTCGCGCAGCGCGCAGCTCGATGGCCCCTCGTTGACGTCCGCCCAGCCGCCGGGCAAGGCCCAGCGGCCATCCTTGATCTCACGGACCAGCAGCACCCGCCCCTGCTCGAATACCGCACCGCGCACATCCACCTTGGGTGTGGCATACCCCGCATCGGGAATGATGAAGTTCTCGACCCGGTCGATGGGCACGTCACCCAATACTGAAAACATCTGGTTGGTCAGCATTTCGAGCTGACGGTAGCGCTCGAGCTCATACTTGTTGGTGGTGTAGGTCTGTCCCGTCTGCGCGATGGAGCGAAGCTGCTTGGCGAAGGCGACCCAGTCATGCGACATAGTGACTCCATTACCTGATATGTGTCCTTTCGGCGCCACGTCCTTCCGGTGTCAGGCGAGGTAGCGCCGAAACCACTCTACCGTCCGTGTCCAGGCGAGCTCAGCCGCCTGCTCGTCATAGCGGGGCGTCGAATCATTATGGAAGCCATGATTGACCCCCTCATAGATGTAGGCCTCATAGATCTTGTCATGCGCTTTCAGGGCAGCTTCGTAGGCGGGCCACCCCTCGTTGATGCGGGTATCCAGTTCAGCGTAGTGGATCAATAGCGGCGCCTGGATACGCGCCACATCCTGCGGATCGGGCTGGCGACCATAGAATGGCACGGCCGCGCCAAGCTCCGGGTAAGCCACGGCAGCGGCATTCGCGACACCGCCGCCATAGCAGAAACCGGTGATACCGACCCTGCCTGTCGTTTCCTCATGCGCCATCAGGAACTCGACCGCCGCAAAGAAATCGTTCATCAGCTTTTCCGGGTCCACCTGGCGCTGCAGCTCACGCCCCTCCTCATCGTTGCCCGGATAACCACCAACGGAGCTCAGGCCATCGGGCGCCAGCGCAATGAACCCCGCCTTGGCCACGCGGCGAGCGACATCCTCGATATAGGGGTTGAGCCCCCGGTTCTCATGCGCCACTACCACGCCGGGCACGGGCCCCTCCACCCCGGTCGGGCGAACCAGGTAACCGCGTACCTCACCATGGCCGTTCGGCGAAGGATAGGTAATGTACTCAGGCAGGATATCTGGATCGGTGAATTTCACCTGCTCCGCCAAGGCATAGTTCGGGCTCAGGACCGAAAGCAGGGCGGCGGCAGTCAGCCCACCCACCGCAAATTGCCCGGCACGGTCGAGAAACTCGCGCCGGGAGATATGACCGTGAACATAGCCATCGTAGAGTTCGAGCAATTCGGGGGGAAAGTCCTTCGCGGTGAGGCGGCTCATCGAATCAGTCTCCGATCATGCCCGGGCGAGGTGCACCGAGGCCTGGTGAAAATCTGGCACATCTTCATCGCCCGTGCACTGCCTGGCTCGGTGTAGCTCACCCTCTGCTACGGTTAGCGGTGTACTTCCTTTTCTGTTCGGCAAGGAGATCACCATGGCCAACGACTGGCACGCCGACCCGCTCGTCTGGGGCAACGGCCCACGTCTCTTCGAGATCTTTCTGGAACCGACCTGCCCATTCTCGGTAAAGACCTTTCACAAGCTGGACGACTTCCTTGCTCAAGCCGGGGAATCGAACGTTCGCGTGCAACTCTGGCTGCAATCCCAACCATGGCACTTGCTATCACCGATCGTCACCCGAGCCATCGTCGCGGCTTCGACGCTGGACGGCGGCAAGGAAACCGCCAAAAAGGTCATGGCCGCCGTCGCCGACCACCGTGAGGAGTTCGTCTTCGAGAACCATTGCACCGGGCCGAACCGGAGCGTCACGCCCAACGATATTCTCAAGCGACTGGAAGACTACAGCGGCGTTGCGCTCACCCACGCCTTCGAAATCCCCGATCTCGACAGCGCCCTGAAGCGTCATGCCAAATATGCCCGCCAGAACGGCATCCACAGCTCACCGACGTTCATGGTCGACGGTCTAGTGGATCCAGGCATGGGCAGCGGAGACGACGTGAGCGAATGGGTCAAGCGCTTTCAGTGAGACAAGCCCTTCGCCATTTGACAGGGTCGCCCACATCAACAACAATGCAAATCAGTCTCATTAACACTGACTATGATATTCCCATGACGGCAGAACGCTCCCAGCTGTATTACTCCTGTGTCTTCCTGCATGTCTCCTTTCAGGCTATCCAGAGCAAGGTAATGACCTCGGCCTTGGGAGACGACACACCGTGCTGGCTGGATGCGCAGCTGCTACGGATGCTTTCCGGCGAGTTGCAGCGCTGCCGTCAGGAGGCCGCCCCCTTCACGGAGGTGTGCCAGGCACTGGATACCGCCATCTATCACTGTGGGTTGCTGATGGCGCAGTGCCCCGCCTCGGTCAGCCGCCGGCTTTGCCAGCACCATATCGAGGCGATCATATCCCCGCTCAAGCTCGCCACGGCCCGGTTATCAGGCCGGGCCTCGGCCAACTCCCCTTCCTCTGCGGGCCAGAGACTGCGTAGCTGGTTCGGCTGGCGCTGAATGCATCGGCTGATCGACTCGCACCAGCTAGTGAGTGGCAGCCCTACCCCCAGCGGCGTCCTGCCTCGGCATCAAGGGAGAAGCCACACCAGAGCAAGCAGTCTCATGAGTTGTGCCACGGGACTCCCTTCCTAATAGGGCTATCGCTTACTGTCTCGGCCTCGCGCCGGTTGGGCGGCACCAGCCCATAGCGGCGCATACGTCGGTAGACAGTGGGCCGAGAAATGCCGAGCCGGCGCGCCACATGGCTGACATTCCAGCCGGTGTCCTGTAGCAGGCGGTGAAAAGCCTGGCCTTCGCCGGTGGTTTCTGGCTGCAGGGTCGAATCGATGACTTGCGGTGCGGCGGCTAGCCCACCCTGGCACTCCTCCGGCAAGTCGTGAACAGTGATCTCCTCGCCATCGACCGTGGCCAGCGCGAAGTCCAGCGCATTGCGCAATTGGCGAATGTTGCCCGGCCAGGCATAGGCCAGCAGTGCGCTCATGGCATCGGCGCGCAGGCGCACATCGCTTTGACGCTCGGTAACCAGTGCCTCGTAGACGCTGCGAATCACGTAATGCTTGTCGGCGCGTTCGCGCAGCGCCGGCAGACGCAGTTGTGCGCCGTTCAGGCGATAGTAGAGGTCCTCGCGAAAAAGGCCATTGGCGATCAATTCGCTCATGTCGCGGTGGGTGGCGGTAATGACCCGAATGTCGACGCGCACGGCCTTCTCGGCGCCCAGCGGCATTACCTCGCGCTCGGCCAGCACGCGCAGTAGTCGGGTCTGCAACGCCAGTGGCATGTCACCGATCTCGTCCAGGAGCAGTGTGCCGCCGTCGGCCTGCTGAATCAGCCCGCGCATGCCCTTGCTGCGTCCGCCGGTGAAGGCTCCGGGCAGGTAGCCGAACAGTTCGCTCTCGATCAGCGATTCGGGGATCGCCGCGCAATTGACCGCCACGAACGGCCTATTGGCACGCGTACCGCTATCGTGCAGGGCGCGGGCCAGCACTTCCTTGCCGGTGCCGGTCTCACCGGTTATCAACACGTTGACCTCCTCATTGCGCAGCCGCCGCGCCAGCTTGAGTACGCGATGCATGGCGGGGTCGTCCGACGCCAGCCGATCCAGCGCCGGGACCGGTGTGGGCGATGGCGGTACAGCGCGTGAAGCGAGGCGGCGTCCACGCGGTTCGACCAGGGTGACGAAGCACGTCGTGTCGTTGGCGCGCACGCGAAAGGCGCGAATCTGGTCTTCACGCGTGGCGGGTATACTGAGCAGGTCGCCGATATCGCCGTCGAACAGTTGCGTGGCCGACGGCACCCAGCCCGACGTCCAGGCCGGCCAACGCCGAAGGTGCGCATCGATCAGGGCGCGGCCCTCACCATTGGCGGCGATCACGCTGCCATCCTCCTCGATGGCAATCAGCCCTCGGCCGTTGAGGTGCACGAACTCGCGAGCGGTATCGAAGCGCAACATCAGGCAGCCGCGATAGCGATGCAGGAAATAGGCGTCCTCGATCATTCGCGCATAGAGGTTGACCAGGGACAGGCCGAAATTCTGGCTCTCGTGGGCACGCGGCGATTGCAGCGCGGAGATGTCCAGCACAGCGATGACCTGCCCCTGCGGATCGGTGATCGGTGCGGCCGTGCAGGTCAGGCTGATGTGTGTAGCATCGAAGTGCTCGCTCTGGTGGCAAGTGATGGCCCGGGCATCGTGAACGCAGGTACCCACTGCACAGGTGCCCGCGTAGCGCTCGTCCCAGTCGGCCCCGAGATACAGGCCTGCCCGGCGCAAGGCCGGGTCCTGATCGCGCTGGCCGCGGAAGTCCACGGTGATACCGCGCCGGTCGGTGAGCAGCAGCACATAGCCCAGCGGGGCGATTTGCGCGAAAAGTTGATCGACACCGGCACGGGCTACATGCAGTAGTTCATCCACCGGCTCGCGGTGTTCCTTGAGCGCCTGCTGGGTCAGCACGCGCACCGGCCGTGGACGACCGGGATCGAGCCGGTACTCGCCCACGCAGCGCTCCCAGGAGCGACGGATCACCTCGCGGCAGTTATCCAGGCCGCTCGCCTGGCCTTCGCTAAGCCGGATCAGGGTTTCGATATGCTGGCGTTGCTCGTTACGTAGTTGCATCGCTGCCTCTCCGTGCCCGTCTCGCTCTGTCATGACAGTCGTCATGCGGCGGCGGGCCTTGTTGTTGTCTGGCAGACACGCTTTCAGCCTATGCCGCCCGGGCCGGGAGTCAATCTGTAGCGTCTTCACCCTTGGTCGAGCGTTACAGGTGTAACGCGCCTTCGCCCCCCGTTACATGACAGGTGTCACATCTGTACCCTGCTACCGAGGTCCTGTCCGTATCGGGCCGAATAAACCCCCTCGCCTTTCAGCCATTTACCGCCATTTCTGAATCGTTCACCGCTTTTGGCACGCTTTCTGCCTCGGGCTAGGCGTGTCACCTACAAACAATGCGGAGAACAACGATGACGACACGCACGCCAACCCAGGACGTCCAACACTGGCTGAACGCCTTCGAGAGCGCCCTCGAACAGCACGATATCGAACGGGTCATGGCCCTGTTCGATGAGGAGTGTTATTGGCGCGACCTGGTCGCCTTCACCTGGAATCTCAAGACACTGGAAGGCAAGGACGCCATCCAGTCGATGCTCAACGCCACGCTGAACGAGACCCGCCCGGCGAACTGGCAGATCGACGGCGAAGCCACCGAGGCCAACGGCGTGACCGAGGCATGGTTCACTTTCGAGACCGGTGTGGCGCGCGGCAAAGGCTTCCTGCGCCTGAAGGACGGCAAATGCTGGACCCTGCTGACCACCATACAGGAGCTCAAGGACTTTCCCGAACAGCGCGGCCTGCGCCGACCCAAGGGGGCCGAACACGGCGCTACCAAGACCCACGAGACCTGGCTGGAAGCCCGCCAGCGCGAGGAAAAGGAGCTCGGCTACAGCCGTCAGCCCTACTGCGTAGTCATCGGCGGCGGCCAGGGCGGCATTGGACTCGCCGCACGCTTGCGCCAGATGGACGTGCCGATCATCGTGCTCGACAAGAACCCCCGCCCGGGCGATGCCTGGCGCAACCGCTACAAGTCGCTGTGCCTGCACGACCCGGTGTGGTACGACCACCTGCCTTACATCCCCTTCCCCGAAAACTGGCCGGTGTTCGCGCCCAAGGACAAGATCGGTGACTGGCTGGAGATGTATACCAAGGTCATGGAGATCAACTACTGGAGTTCCACCGAATGTGAGAGCGCCAGTTACGACGAAGACAGCGGCGAATGGACGGTCAACGTCAACCGCAACGGCGAGCAGGTCACGCTCAGGCCCAAACAGCTGATCCTGGCCACCGGCATGTCGGGCATGCCCAACGTGCCGCACTTCCCCGGCGCCGAGACCTTCGAGGGCGAGCAGCAGCACTCCAGCCAGCACCCGGGGCCTGACGCCTACCGCGGCAAGAAGGTCATTGTCGTAGGGTCCAACAATTCGGCCCACGACATCTGCGCGGCGCTATGGGAAAACGATGCCGACGTGACCATGCTGCAGCGCTCCTCCACGCATGTGGTCAAGTCCGACTCGCTGATGGAGCTCGCCCTCGGCCCGCTCTACTCCGAAGAAGCCCTGCAAAACGGGATCACTCACGACAAGGCCGACCTGATATTCGCCTCGATCCCCTACAAGCTGCTGCCCGATTTCCAGCGCCCGGCCTTCGACCAGATCCGCGAGCGCGATGCCGAGTTCTATAAAAAGCTCGAAGACGCCGGCTTCATGCTCGACTTCGGCGACGACGACTCCGGGCTGTTTCTCAAGTACCTGCGCCGTGGCTCCGGCTACTACATCGACGTGGGCGCCTGCGACCTGGTCGCCAACGGTGAGATCAAGCTGCGCAGCGGCGTGGGCATCGAACGCATCAACCCGCGCTCGGTGACGCTCACCGACGGCTCCGAGTTACCTGCCGACCTGATCGTCTACGCCACCGGCTACGGCTCCATGAACGGCTGGGCGGCGCACATCATCTCGCAGGAAGTCGCCGATAAGGTCGGCAAGTGCTGGGGAATGGGCTCCGACACCACCAAGGACCCGGGCCCGTGGGAGGGCGAACTGCGCAACATGTGGAAGCCCACCCAGCAAGAGGCGCTGTGGTTCCATGGCGGCAACCTGCACCAGTCGCGCCACTACTCCCAGTACCTGGCGCTGCAGCTCAAGGCGCGCATGGAAGGCATTCCAACGCCCGTGTACGGCTTGCAGGACGTGCATCACCTCGCCTGACCCCCAACGGGCCGGTACGCCAACGTACCGGCCCGCATGGCAACTATATTGAGATCCCCCTGACAAAACGATGGCTACAGTCCGAACATCAACGTGCGATGTACCGACAAGCCGGCCATAGCCCCATCTCCGACCGCAAAGGCTACCGAGCCCGCCGCGCGGGCGACGTCACCGCAAGCAAAAACGCCGGGCACTGACGTCTCCTTCATCGCACCGGTTCTAACCACGTTGCCCATCGGTGTCTCTTCCAACTCACAGCCGATCGTCTGTACCAGCGAGCTGGGATGAATGCGAGGTGCAACGAACAGCCCGGCCAGCGGGAAAACCCTGCCGTCGCCCATCACCAAAGCGACACCTTCAGCGAATGCGCCCTGGTCAGCAAGCCGCTCGACCAACCCTCGCACCACCCGGGTGCCACGCGCTTCAAGTTGCGCCAGCTGCTCGACGTTTGGCTCAAAGGCATCGTTCACGAACAACGTCGTTTCTCCCCAGTCCGGTAGCATCAAAGCATGGTGCATAGCCATCTCTGACGAGGCCAATACGCCGATGCCCTCCCGGCCGAGCTCGTAACCATGGCAGTAAGGACAGTGAAACACGCGCTTGCCCCACTGTTTGGCCAGTCCCGGAAGGTTGGGCAACTCATCCGTCACGCCTGCCGCCAGAATGATCCGTCGTGCCCTTGCGTACTCGCGTCGCCCCACAACTTCGGTGAAGGCCACCGTAAAGTCCTCCGCCTCGCCGGTAACGGCGTCCACCTTGCCTGTCCGCCATTCGACCGTTGGATATTCCATAATCTGTCCCCTGCCATCGGCAGCGATTTCATTTGGCGGAACCCCATCCTGTGTCAGAAACCCGTGAGAATGCTCGGCAAATCGATTGCGCGGCTGCCCGGCATCGATTACCAGGATTCGGCGCCGAGCGCGAGCCAGCTGCAATCCGGCCGACAACCCTGCGTAGCTACCTCCGATAATGACCACGTCATATGTCATGCCATGCTCCCCAGTACCTGTTTGCCTTCATGTATCTTTTATTGATACATAAGAAGGCACAACCGTCAACGCCAGAACGCGCACCTTGATTCAGCGGGCTGAGATCAGGCTTGGGAGGAAAGGATCAATGGGGGAAATGGTAGCCACGGCCGGTCGCAATCTTGTCAAACTGGCTGGCCAGCTCGGCCAGTGTTACCTCGCCCAGCCGCCCGATCAACAGCGCCTCCGCTTGGCGCATGGCATCAGAGATTGCCTCGTTTACCAATTGCTCTACCGAGCAGTCCGGATTCTCACGATCAGTGCCGATGGCAAAGATGCGCGGCCCGCCGACAGCGTTGTGGATATCCAGCAGCGTGACTTGGTTCAGGTCGCATGCAATTCGCCAGCCACCGTTGTGGCCTTTTTCGGACTGCACATACCCCGCCTTGCGCAGGCCCGCCATGGTTCGTCGCACCACGGCGGCGTTAGTGCCTAGCATAGTGGCGATCTGTTCGGAAGTGATCGGACGATCTTCTCGTGCCATGTGCAACAATACATGCAACATGCGCGAGAGGCGGCTATCTGTTCTCACGTTCGGTATCGGTGTCTTGAGCGTATTAGGGGGATGAAGCAAACGTCCTACACCCTACCACAGCATACGGCCCCGAAGCTCAAGACGTATGGCCACCGCTACTCAGCGACGTTCTGCCCTCGGCATCGATGGGAAAATAGGGATTGTGGGCCACCTCCCAGAGGTGGCCGTCAGGATCGGCGAAGTAACCGGAATAACCGCCCCAACTGGTTGCCTGGGCGGGCCTCATCATGTTGCCTCCTGCCCGCTCTGCCTCGGCCAGTACGTCGTCCACTTCCTCACGGCTACGGGCGTTGTAGGCGAGCGCGATGCCGCCAAACCCGACCCCGGAGTCAGTGATACCGGCATCCGCTGCCAGGGCATCACGGCGAAAGAGCGCCAGGATCAGTCCGTTGAGCTGAAAAAAGGCTACCTCATCCTCGACCGCCTGCCCGACCTGCCAACCCAATCCCGCCTCGTAGAAACGACGCGCCCGCACCAAGTCAGATACCCCCAGCGTGATCAGGCTCATGCGCTGTTCCATACCGTCACCTCGCAGCCTCCTCAAGATCATTAGCATCCAGCAGCACTGGCTTGGGCAAGCCGGAAGCGGCCGCCGCCTCTCAACGTGTCATAACGGGATCGCGGTGTGCTCGGCAACGTCAAAGATCTGGGGATGGGTTCTGCGTCCGGGATAATCGATCAGCAGGTCTATCTGCTGTTTGCCAAAGGCTTCTTGTAGCTGAACGTGGAAATTGATCTCGGCGCGGGCAATCTCGCAGGTATCCCGAATGTCGGTCTCAATGAACAAATCAATGTCGCCCCCATTCGCCCTGTCATCAGTGCGTGAGCCGTACAGGCGCACGCGAGACGACGCCCCGAAGCATTCGCAGGCAGCCCGACAAATAACGCTGCGTTGGTGATCCGTCAGACGCATCATGTCGGCTCCGTGGGGTGAGACATTAAGAATAGATCAGCGGCGCGAATGCCGCCTATCAGAGCGTTTCACAACCAGGGGCAATTGGTAGACGACCCTCGCCGGTGGCATAAGGCGGTGGCTATCACCACCGCCTGACGGTTGCCTCACTCCGATGGCCGCTCACCGGAGTTGTCAGCCTCTGACTCCGGGCGGGTACCCGCACTCTCGCCACGGGCGATATCCTGATGGCTGATTACCACCACCTCCCTCGGCCACCATTCGGGATGATTGTCGCGGACGAAAGCCAGCAGCTTCTCCCTGACATTCATTTCCGCAGTCCAGCCGGACATGGGATCGGTCGTCATCAGGTAGCAGGTAATCGTCAGGGCCGTGCCGGTTTGTCCCGTCACTTGGCACAACAGCTTGTGATGCTCGATGATGCTGTCTTCTTGCTTGGCGAACTCAATGAACTTTTCCCGGATGCATGGGATATCGGCGCTCAAGTGAAGGGTCATATCCAGGCTTCTGTACTCCTTCGCATTCTTGACCGAAAAGTTCTCGAAGGGCTTGGAGACGAAGTACGTGACCGGCACGATCAAGCGCCGCTCATTCCATACTCTCAAGCGGATGAAGGTATAAAAGATGCCTTCCACATAGCACCACTGGCCTTCGAACATCACCAGATCGCCGATACGTATGGGCTTGGCCAACGACACCTGAAACGAGGAGAGGATATTGCTCAGCACGGCCTGGCCCGCGATGCCCACCAGCACCGTCAGGACACTGGCCGATGCCAGGAGCGACATACCCAGCGACTCGAAAATCTGGATCTGAGCAAGTACATAGACCGACACGGCGGTCACCATGATCAGGATGATGACCCGCCGCAACGCATAGAGCGACGTCAGCAGCTTGCGCTCGTCCTTGGGTTTGGTGTCATCGATCTGCCCCACAAGACGCCGCATCATTCTCAGCATGATGGTGTCCACCAGGCGAAGCGCGATCGTCCCAGCACCCCAGGCAAGAATGGCGATCAAAAACATCCGGAAGGTGGTGGTTACCACGGCCGAGAAGGACACCACATAGTCCAGCAGCGCCTGGGTCACCAGCGACATGACGATGAGCGCCATGGGCCCCCTGATGCGGCCGGCGAAAATGGTGGGAGAGCCGGAAGGCAACCAGCTTGCCACCAGCCCTACCAGGCCGTAGACCCCCCACCCCACCAAGCCAATCGCCACCAGCACAACCGGGATGGCCATCCACTCCCAGATCCTGAGCGGCCCGAACGTGGCCTTGAAACGTTCCGGGATACGTTCCTCAAGCAACGAGGGCCCGTATTTTTCGTAAAGCACCGGAATCGAGGACACGCCGTCCGGCATGATCAACCAGACTGGCTCCTCATCGCCTACCCGGTACCGGCCCAGACGAATATCATAGGCTTCGCCATTGGCCGTGAGCGATGCCAGTTCGATATTTCGCCGCGGTTCGCCAGCCTGGGGATGCTGCCCCGCCGGGTCCTCAATGGCAGCATCCTGACGCCCGGAGAGGCTGGAGATGTTGAGCCACTCGCCACGTCTGAGCACCTCAGACAACTGCCTGGCTAACTGGGGCCCTCGCTCTTGCTGCTCAGCCGGGGGCAGGTTGGAAAGGTTGAGAACATGCGCTGCTGCCGCAAACTCTCCCTTCTCGGTAAGGTCCAGAAAACTTCGGATCGCTTCACGCGGCGTCAGGCGCTTGACCGCCTCGGGTGGCTCATCAAGACCCGCATTTAGCGAATCGACAGAGAACCATTGCCTCTCCTCGCTCTCGCTCCCCTGCGATTGCGCCACGCACAGGCTGGAAAACGTGAACGCCACTGCGGCCATCAGCCACAGCAGCCATGAGCCAGTTGTCTTCATACGCGCCTTACCGATCAGATGGGCCATCCGTGTATGCCACCCCAGATCGATCCCGATCCGACCGGCCCCTATCTTTATAGGCTACCGGGTTAGTGACTGGTCGCAGTACAACTCACCGGCTGCGGTCTCGTCCAGCATTTAGACGCCACTGCCTGGCTCGGGCAACAACCAGCAAGACCGTCGACTCTACGCCCTGGGATATTCAGCCCGTAGTCTGACCACTTTGGTGAAAATTCCATGAGCAAGCTACACTTTGGCCGAATATTTAGGATTTCAGCGCTGGGAGAAGGTCCGGCCCCAAGCGACGTCTACTTGCATGGGCAGCAAAAGGAGCTTGCCGTGACAGCCACTGCCGAACGAACGTATCGAAGCGGGCTGCATCCGCTACATGGCATATTGCTTGCCGGAACCGTTCCGCTCTTCCTCGGCGCCACATTGTGTGACTATGCCTACTCGACGAGTTACCACATCCAGTGGGGCACCTTCGCTTCGTGGCTGATTGCTGGCGGGCTCATTTTCAACGGCCTCGCGCTGCTGTGTGGGCTCGTTGGACTCTTTCGGGCCCACGCCCGCCGTCGCCTCTACCTCGTCTACTTTTTACTGTTGCTGATCACTTGGATACTGGGCTTCTTCAATGCGCTGGTTCATGCCAGGGATGCCTGGGCCATGATGCCCACGGGCTTCATTCTCTCGACAATCGTGACTGTGCTGGCATGCGCCGCGACCTGGATCGGTTTCTCCAGTCTCAGCGCAGGAGGCAAGCCATGAAGCGTTCCAGCCTCTTTTACGTCAGCACCCTCTCGTTTTTCCTGGGGGCAAGTGGATACAGCGCCGCGGCCCCGGAACAGCAGTATGGTCCCAACCCAAACCTTCCAGAACCACAGCGAGGGCTATTGCCCCACATGACGGTTCCCGAGCGGGCGGAATGGGGCGATCAGCAACCGACGGTGCCCGAGGGTTACACGATCACGGCTATCGCCACCGATCTGAAAATACCGCGCCAGACACTGGTGCTGCCCAACGGCGATATCCTGGTAGCCGAGGGTAGCGGTGGTAACGCCCCGAAATTGAAGCCAAAGGACTTCATTGCCGGGATTATCAAGTCACAGGGCACTACTTCGGTCGAGAGCGGTAACAGGCTGACCCTGCTGCGCGATGGTGACGATGACGGCACCTATGAGGAGCAGACGGTTTTCGCCGAGAACCTCAACGCGCCTTACGGGCTCGCCCTGGTCGATAACACGCTTTATGTCGCCAACCAGGATGCGCTGGTGCGATTCGATTACGAGGAAGGTCAGACCCAGGCCAGCGGCCCGCCTGAGGAGGTCGCGAAGTTGCCTTCCGAGATCAACCACCACTGGACCAAGGCGCTGACCGCCAGTGCGGATGGCCGTTTTCTTTACGTGGGCATCGGCTCCAACAGCAACATCACCGAGCGCGGCATGGCAGCGGAAGTCGACCGCGCCGTAATATGGCAAATCGATGCCGAGACCGGTGCGCACAAGCCTTATGCGACCGGCTTGCGCAACCCCACGGCGCTGACGATTCAGCCTGGGACAGATCAGCTCTGGGCAGTGGTGAACGAGCGTGACGAACTCGGCCCGAACCTGGTGCCCGATTATCTCACTTCCGTTCAGGAAGGCGGCTTCTATGGCTGGCCCTATAGTTACTGGGGGCAAAATGTCGATCCGCGCGTTCGGCCGCAAAAGCCCGAAAAAGTGGAATCGGCGATCGTGCCCGATTACAGCCTGGGCTCGCACGTTGCCCCGCTCGGCCTAGACTTCTCTACGCCCGCTGTGGGTGACGAATTCGCGGAGGGTGTCTTCATCGGCGAGCACGGTAGCTGGAACCGCGCGGACCCCGTTGGCTACAAGGTGGTCTTCGTGCCCTTCAGCAACAGCCAGCCTGACGGCGACCCCATCGATTTTGTTACTGGGTTCCTCACGGATGACAACAAGACTCGCGGCCGGCCGGTCGGCCTGACCGTCGCCCCGGACGGCGCCGTCATTATCGCCGATGACCTTTCCAACACCGTCTGGCGGGTGACACGGGAGGGAGCCAACTCGCCGCAGAACGCACCCGCGACAGCTGGAAACGAACCCGCCACATCCGAGGATGAATCCACTACACCTGAAGATGAGCCCACTCCCTCCAGCTGAACGAATCATGCGTTCATGACGGAGTCGTGCAATACCCCGATGGGCTTCTCCCTCGGGGTATTTTTCGGTGGGGCGATAGCATCGGCGTTGGCGGCGTACCCGTATCAACAACCCATCAACATCAAGCGCAGACGAGACAAGGAAGGGATGCCCATGGCCAAGGAACCGTTACAAACGCGCAAGGCGCTGTACGAGCAAGCCCAGCAGCAGGGAATCGAGGGACGTTCTTCGATGAGCAAGGCGGAATTGGCGGCCGCACTCGAGCGTGAATCGTTTGAGGATGCACACCCGGTGGTAGCCACCCGCATCGATACCTTTCGCCGGCTGGCCGAGGCGGTGGCTGCCGGAGAATTCGTGCTGCGCCCGCGGGTATTGACCGGCCACGACCGTCGCCGGCACGTGCGCCAATGTCTGCGTGAGGACCATGAGACACGCATCGCGGCATCCTCCGAGGAGGCCGAAATCAAGTTCGACAAGCTATCGGATTCGCTGTTTTCGTTCTTTCGCGGTACGGCGTTGCTGTTCTATCGCGACATGGCCGGTGACGATGCCTGGATGCCCACCGTGCTCACGCTTGGGGACGTCCATCCCGAGAATTTCGGCGTCATGCCCAATGCGAACAACGTCCCGATCTTTTCGGTCAACGATTTCGATGAGTCCTATTACGCTCCGTTCACCTGGGATATCAAGCGTGGTGCGGTCGGTTTCATGATTGCGGCAGAGACCGAAGGCGAGCTCAAGCGCAAGCAACAGGTCAATATCGTGCGCCACTTCGTGCAAGGCTATCTCGAGGATATGCAGCGGCTGGCGCGCGAGGGCACCGAGCAGGACGAGGAGATGCGTTACGACAACGCGCCAAAGCTCATTCGCAAGCTGTTCAAAGCAGCCGACGAGAATCGCGCCGAGTGGCTGGCCGAAGACTATCTCGACGAGACGAAAAGCGGCTTTCGGTCGACCGAGGAACTGGTGCCGATCTCGTCGCGTCGCGACGAGTTCCAGAAAATCACTGACCGGTTGGTCAAGGAGAACGATATCGAGGTGCCGGAACGCGCCAAGGGCATGCGTGTAAAGGACGTGGCGCTGCGCCGTGGGCAAGGCACCGCCTCGCTGGGACTCAACCGCTATTACGTGCTCATCGAAGGCCCCGAGCGCGACGGCACAGACGATCTGATCATCGAATACAAGCAGGCACGGCGCTCGGCCCTATCCGGCCTAGTGCCGCCGTCGGCCTTCGAGATGGATACGCGCGCCGAGCGCATAAGCCATGCCCAGACGGCGCACCTGGTGCGCGGCGACGTGTTCTACGGCCATATCGAGTTCGACGGGTTGAGTTACATGTCGCGCGAGCGCGCGCCGTTTCGCGACGATATCGACCTTGAAGACCTCTCCAAGAGCGAATGGAAGGAGTATGCCGACATCTGCGGTCGCGTTCTTGCGCGCGTGCATGCGCTATCCGACGAATCGGGCAACATCGATTATGACATCGAACCGGCGATCATGAACGCCATCGGGCCACCGGCGCTGTTTACCGAAGATATCGTGGAGTTCGCCACGGAAGCCGCCGACCGTGTGCGCCGCGATCATGCGCTATTCCGCGAAGACCATGCGCGGGGCGCGTTCACGCAGTTGGATATCGTGCACCGTTGAGCCGGCGGCGAGTGGCGGTTCGGCCCGAATGCCCCGGCAGGATTGCCTCTGATACTGATAAGGGGTTCGCAGGATGACATCCCGTGGCAAACTGCACGCTTTTGGAGGCTAAATGATTGCCAAGCGAGAACGCGGCAAGATGGAGCGGCAACTGGTCGCTTCACTGACACAGGCCTGTGAGCAGGCCAAACCCCTGCTGCCCGGCTTTTGCTGGTTGACCCACCAGGTCGATTATCAGCGGTTTCCCGACAGTCTGGTGGTGACCTGGGTGTTCGATACCCACCCCAACCTGGCCAACGCGCTCAAGGGCGATACCCGACGCCATGTACTCGAGCTGACCGCCGAGGCATTGGCGGAGGTTGGCCTCGATGTCGGCGATGTCTCGCGGCATGTGGATTTCGATAGCGAGGAAGCGTGTCAGCGAGAGCACGGAGGCGACTGGCAACACCGACTACGCACAAAGCCAGTGAGGCATTGAATGGCCAAGAAGATCGAAAGCCCGTGCGTATCGATTTGCCAACTCAAGGGGGACCTGTGCATCGGCTGCGGTCGCACCATGGACGAGATACGCACCTGGAAAACCATGAAGCGACCCGAAAAGATGAAAACGGTAAAGCGTGCCGATGAACGCTTGAAGAAACTATCATCCTTTTAATGTCGGCCCAGGAGCATCCTCATGGTTTACCAGCTCTATATCGCCAACAAGAATTACTCCTCCTGGTCCATGCGCCCCTGGGTGTTGATGACAGCCTGTGACATCGCCTTCGAGGAGGTAATGACGCCCTTCGCTGGCACCACCGTCCAGCATGCCTTCAAGGCATTCTCGCCCACCGGCAAGGTACCCTGCCTCAAGGATGGCGATGTGCTGGTCTGGGATTCCCTGGCCATCGTAGAATACCTGGCAGACGCCCACCCAGACGTGTGGCCAGCGGATAGAACGGCCCGTGCCTGGGCACGCTCGGCGTGTGCAGAAATGCATTCAGGGTTCATGGCCCTGCGCGACGAATGCTCGATGAACTGTGGCCTACGGATTGAGCTTGGGACACCAAGCCCGGCGCTGGAGAAGGACCTGGCTCGGCTGATGGAGTTGTGGGCGGATGGTCTCGGGCGCTTCGGTGGGCCCTGGCTCGCAGGCGAGGCATTTGGCGCGGTCGATGCATTCTACGCACCCGTGGCAGTTCGCTACCGCACCTATGGGTTGCCTCTATCGGCACAGGCCGAGGCCTATGCCGAGCGCTTGCTCGCCCACCCGGCGGTTAGCGCATGGACAGAACAAGGCATACAGGAAACTTGGCGCGATGACGCGCACGAGCAGGACTGCCTGCGCGGGCGTCGCGTCCTGGCCGACTTACGTCAGGCCTGAAATGCGCAGCCCCATCAATCGGGACTGGCGGGCACAGGGGTGCCTCTTTATTCGTTGACATCCATGTAGCGCCGCGCCCACTCGCGATTTTCTTCCAGCGTCGAGTAGCGGGTGGAAAGCTCCGAGGCGTTGAGGTTGCCTTCGGCGATACCGCGCTGTTCACGCAGGCAGTCATAGGTCGCCTTGATGGCGGCAAAGTAGGCAGCGTGGCCGTTGACCACTACGCGCACCCCCGCTCGGGCCAGCCGTTCACGGTCACGTAGCTCGGGATTGTCATAGGTGACCAGCATCAACGGCACGTTCAAGTGCTCGGCAATACTTTCCAGATGCTCGAAATCACGAATGCCCACCATGCAGATGCCGTCGGCACCGGCCCGTTCATAGGCCTTGGCACGGGTGATGGCATCCTCCGTGCTCAGCACGCCAGCATTGGTACGGGCAAAGATGGCCATGGCGGGGTCGATTCGCGCCTCCAGCGCCGCCTCGATCTTGCCGATGCCCTCTTCCAGCGGTACCAAGTCGGTGGACTTGCGCCCGTACTTGGCGGGCAGCAGGGTGTCCTCGATGGTCAGCGCCGCCACACCGGCGCGCTCCAGCTCGACGATGGTGCGCATAACGTTGAGCGCATTGCCATAGCCGTGGTCGGCATCGGCAATGATCGGCAGTCGCGCCACGCGACCGATGCGGGTGGCCTGTTCGACGAACTCACTCAGTGTAATCAGGGCAAAATCGGGGGCGGCCAGCACCTGCAGCGAGGCCACCGAGCCGCCCAGGATGCCGACCTCGAAGCCCAGATCGGCGGCAATGCGCGCCGACATGGGGTCGAATGTAGACGCGGTGAAAAAGCACTCGTCGCGTTCAAGCAGCTCGCGAAACTGAAGACGCATATCGTGCTGTGAGGGGGTAGCCATGACAACTCCGAATCGCCCGGGCCGCATCCTGTGGGCCCCGCTTAATTAAGATGATAACGCTCCACTTTATACGTTCGTCGTGGGCGGCACCAATATCTCGAATACGGCTGGCTTGGGGTCGGCGGGGGTCACTTCACGGGCTCGCCGGCACCGACAACTGTTTTATGCATGTTTTGGTGTACATCAACTTATCCGAATTTACCGCCGTTTCTCTATTCGCCTCGCCCCACGTCCCCCCTGTTTTACGCTAGCCCGCGAAGAGCCAAAATTATTATTTGCAAAAGGGCGGCGCCTTCTACACTGGGTAGTGACCGTAAGGCTCTCTGGCAGAAGTCGACAAATAGGAATCGATAGCAAAAAACTGTGACCATTGTCGGCAGCATGGTGCGGATGATAAGGAGCTTGAATACTCAATCCCACCCGAGGCCAACAGACTTGATTAAATGCTGATGTTAGCAATGGGTACTATTATGAATGTTTTCGTAAATGCTTCTCTGCCCGTGTTAGTTGGGGCTTCCCTTCTGCTTGCCTCCTCGGCCATGGCCCAAGAGATAGGCCCGAATACGGGTGACAGGGAATTCTCCCTCTCCGGTACCGGTAGCAGCGACAAGGACTTCGACAGCAGCAGCTTTGGTATTTCCGCCGACTACGGTTGGTACCTGTCCGATCACACGCTGGCGGGTATTCGTCAGAGCGCCAACTTTGCTGATGTGGAAGGTGATGACAACGTCTGGAATGGCAGCACTCGGGGCTTTGCCGACTACCATTTCGGCCGAGGCGCGGCTAGACCTTTTGTGGGTGCCTCGCTCGGTGGTATTTATGGTGACGGCGTGAACGACACCGGCATTGCCGGCCTGGAAACTGGCCTCAAGTACTATATGCTGCCTACCACCTTTATTCAGGCCAGAGCCGAGTACCAGTTCTTGTTTGATAGCGGCGACAGTGCCGAAGAAAACTACGACGATGGCGCCTGGGCCTATACCTTCGGCATGGGTATCAACTTCTGATCAGAAATGATCCCGTGACTGTGAAGTCGTCTACTTGGAGCGGGCACCCCGATAAGCCTCATGATGGAGGCAATCGGGGTGTTCGTGACCAAGAAGACTCGACGCCGGTTTTTCTGAAGAATTCAAGGCGGATGCGGTGAGCCTGGTGATCGATCAGAACGCGGTAATCCACGGAATAATGGTGATGAGATTGGAGGTTTGAGATTACGCAGGACTCGGCTGACTTTCATAGCGAACTACTAAGACATACTTGGCAGTTGCCTCTTCCTTCGGCGCGAGGCGCCAGATACACAAGATATATAGTCCACTTGCGGCCAGGAGCGGACATTCAGGATGTGCCGGTATAACACTGGAGCTGATCCGCCCCACTGACAGGCAACGCCCGCCGATAGGGGCTGTGTCGTTTGACTTATTAGACGTAGCTCGACTTCTATGATGATACGGATGCTGTTCTTGAAACCCGGTCCGGGACTCACCGTTGGCCAAGCCATTAGCTGCCTAGTCGCAGGGCCACATGCTGTAGCAACATAATGGTTTTCCCATCAACAATCACGCCTTCCTGAATCAACTGCAAAGCCTTTGCTAAAGGCAGCTCCAGTACTTCTATGTCCTCCCCCTCGTCTTTCAGACCACCTCCTTTGCCTATCCTTGATTCTGCATCGTAATCTGCAATAAAGAAGAAGAGCTTTTCAGTGACCGACCCAGGACTCATAAAAGCTTCAAAAACCTTTTCGACATGCTGAATACGATAGCCGGTTTCCTCTTCCACCTCGGCACGTATACGTTCTTCAGGCGAAGCATCATCAAGCAAGCCTGCAGCGGCCTCGATCAACATGCCATCATGACCATTGACGAATGCCGGGAAACGGAACTGACGCGTCAGTACAACTGTGTGTCGCTCACGATTGAATAACAAAATGGTAGCACCGTTGCCGCGATCATAGGTTTCACGGCTCTGCCGCTGCCATACGTTGTCACGGCGCAGATAGTCGAAGGTCGTTTTCTTCAACACGTACCAGTCATCGGACAACACTTTAGTTTCGATGATTCTGACCCGGTTCTCGGTCGCATTCATTTCCTTTCCCTTCGTCATAGAGGTGAAATTCAGCTTAGTATGCACTATCATGCACTATCAAGATATTTCGTGCACAACGAGGAATGTATGCTGACTCGTCAGAGAAAAAGCGAAATCCTGGCCCAGCTCAAACGCGATGGCCAAGTCATTGCCAAAGCATTGAGCGAAACATTTGGTGTCTCGGAGGATACGATTAGACGTGACTTGAGAGAGCTAGCTAGCGAAGGGCTTTTACAGCGTGTCCATGGCGGCGCACTGCCCGCCTCGCTTGCAGTAGCGGATTTCGCTCACCGGCAGGCGATCGAGTCGGTGACCAAACGCGCCGTCGCCGGAGCTGCAGCCAAGATGGTGACCCACGGTCAGGTAGTGATACTAGACGGTGGTACTACAGCAGTGGAAATGGCACGACAACTACCTAAAGAGCTAGTGGCTACAGTCGTTACCCATAGCCCCAGCATTGCTGTTGAGCTGGTTGGTCACCCTACGATTGAGGTCATTCTTATTGGCGGGAAGCTTTTCAAGCACTCTATCGTTACCGTGGGCACGGCAGCGATAGAAGCGCTCTCCCACATTCGTGCTGACGTTTACTTCATGGGCGTGACCGGCGTGCACGCTTCTGCCGGTTTGAGTACGGGAGATCTTGAAGAGGCCTATATGAAGCGAGCGCTCGCGGCTCATGCTGCCGAGACGGTGGTACTCGCATCATCTGACAAACTCAACGCCGCATCACAGTACATGATCGGTGACCTCACCCTCGCTAGTACAATTATTGTTGAGAAAAGTACCGATGTTTCATTGACGAATCCACTTGCAGCAGCCGGTGTTACGATTATTAGCGCTTAATGGATGAAAAGCGGAATGATAAGTGAACCAGCAAAGCTGTAATGATGGCCGCTTTGGGTAGAAATCGGAAAATTTGCAATACAACATCATAACCAAGAGGCATGGTGTATCACCCTGCATTGAGGATATGCCAAACATCCCCAAAATTGCTTACCGGAATTTTCACCCCGTTTGGCAGTACGCAACACCATGTTGCTTCCACATTTAGGACATTTTTGGTTAGCGTTAATATTGTCGCGATTTTTGAGCCGTTCAACATGTTGTCGGTGTGTTTCACGAGAGGGAGCGAGCCGAACTTTCCGGATTCTTGCTAACACTTCCTGAACCTGGTCCTCCGACAGAACAGCCTCGCGGAACGATTTTATATAGTTGACGTAGCCACTACCGATTGTGACGCTATCGGGCATTTTGGATTTCAAAGTAGAATTACCAGTAAAAACCACAATGAGCTGCGGTAAAGCTTCTGGGTCCATTGCGCCTGCTCTTCGCCACCTATGATCCACCCCTTCATATTCTTTGTTTCCACGACAAAGATACCGAACCGGGATACAAAGAGATGGTCGATCTGGGTTGTGCCGTCGGGAGTCGGAAGCGTGACATTGTGGATACGCTGATATGCCTCTGCTGGCAACCGGAGGCCAGCGATCATCTTAACTAAGGCTTCGCCGAGTATACCCTTGAACCAAGAGGACTTAAGACAGCCGATTATAAAAATTGCCGGAACCAGCCACCATAGCATCCTGAGAAATTCGTTAATAACAGGCGAGTAATCCATGGTTTCTTCTCAGTTGTATAGTGATAGCCGGCACATGCAGGCGAATATACCTGCTCTATTCCGAAAGCGTCCGCTCATGATCGGAAGTGGGTTTCTGCACTCAACGCCTACGGATGCCATCCTTCCCTGCGACTCCCCTACGCACTGTCCTTTCCTCGTCTTCTTATCGGCTGCTGTCACAGCGGTCTAATCCAAGTTAGCCTTAGCATGGTAACGTTTAGCAACAAAAAAGCCTGCCGGTAAAGGCAGGCTTTCGTATGAGGCGTGTGATGCAGGGGGGCTAGGCGACTCTCGCCTGCCCTAGTTGTATCACTCCCACTCGATCGTCGCAGGCGGCTTGCTGCTCACGTCGTACGTCACGCGCGATACGCCGCGGATCTCGTTGATGATGCGGTTGGAGACCTTCTCCAGCAGCTCATACGGCAGGTGCGCCCAGCGGGCGGTCATGAAGTCGATGGTTTCCACGGCGCGCAGGGCAATGACCCATTCGTAGCGGCGGCCGTCACCGACCACACCAACGGACTTGACCGGCAGGAACACGGCGAAGGCCTGGCTGGTCTTGTGGTACCAGTCGGCGTTGTGCAGTTCCTCAATGAAGATGGCGTCGGCTTCGCGCAGGATGTCGGCGTATTCCTTCTTCACTTCGCCGAGAATGCGCACGCCCAGGCCCGGCCCCGGGAAGGGGTGACGGTAGACCATGTCGTAGGGCAGGCCGAGTTCCAGGCCGAGCTTGCGCACCTCGTCCTTGAACAGCTCACGCAGCGGTTCGACCAGCTTGAGCTTCATGGTCTCGGGCAGGCCGCCAACGTTGTGGTGCGACTTGATGACGTGGGCCTTGCCGGTCTTGCTGGCGGCGGATTCGATCACGTCCGGGTAGATGGTGCCCTGGGCGAGGAAGTCCACGCCTTCGATCTTGGCGGCCTCACGGTCGAACACGTCGATGAAGGTGTTGCCGATGGCCTTGCGCTTGGCTTCAGGGTCGTCGACGCCCTTCAGCTTGTTGAGGAATTCATCCTCGGCATCCACGCGGATAACCTTCACGCCCATGTGGTTGCCGAAGGTTTCCATCACCTGGTCGCCTTCGTTCTTGCGCAGTAGGCCGTTGTCGACGAATACGCAGGTGAGCTGGTCGCCGATGGCCTTGTGCAGCAGTGCCGCGACCACGGAGGAGTCCACGCCGCCGGACAGGCCGAGCAGCACGTGGCGGTCACCGACCTGGTCGCGCACGCGGGCAGAGAGGTCTTCGATGATGCGTGCCGGCGTCCACAGGCGCTCGGCGCCGCAGATATCCAGCACGAAGTGCTCGAGGATGCGCTGGCCCTGCAAGGTGTGGGTCACCTCGGGGTGGAACTGCACGCCATAGAAGCGCATTTCCGGCCAGGTCATGGCGGCAATCGGGCAGCTCGGCGTGGAGGCGGTGACGGTGAATTCTTCCGGCGCTTCGGCGACCTTGTCACCGTGGCTCATCCACACGTCGAGCAGCGCGTTGCCCTCGGCATCGATGTGATCCTTGATGCCCTTGAACAGGTCGTCGTCGCCTTCGATCTTGACCTGCGCGTAGCCGAATTCGTGCTTGTTGGAGCCCTCGACGCGACCGCCCAGTTGTTCGGCCATGGTCTGCATGCCGTAGCAGATGCCCAGCACCGGCAGGTGCATCTCGAACACGCACTGCGGGGCGCGCGGCGAGCCTTCGGCGACGGTGGATTCCGGGCCGCCGGAAAGGATGATGCCGTTGGGGTTGAACTCGCGGATCTCGTCTTCGGTGATATCGAAGGCGCGCACTTCGGAGTAGACGCCGATCTCACGCACGCGGCGGGCGATGAGCTGGGTGTACTGGGAACCGAAGTCGAGGATCAGGATCTTGTGGGCGTGAATGTCTTGCATCGTGGGCTCTCTGTTGAGCGGCGACGGGCGAGGTCGCAACAGTGATCCAAAAGCCAGCGGCGGGGTTGCCCCCGCCGCGAAGTTCTTTCCGGTAAGGCGATCAGCCTACCCTGTAGTTCGGCGCTTCTTTGGTGATCTGCACGTCATGGACGTGGGACTCCGCGAAGCCGGCGCCGGTGATCTGGACGAACTCCGGCTTGGTGCGCATCTCGTCGATGCTGCGGCAGCCGGTGTAGCCCATCGAGGCGCGCAGGCCCCCCATCAGCTGGTGGACGATAGCGCTCATCATGCCCTTGTAGGGCACGCGGCCTTCGATGCCTTCGGGGACCAGCTTCTCGGCGTTCTCGGTCTTGTCCTGGAAGTAGCGGTCCGCAGAGCCCTGGCTCTGGGACATGGCGCCCATGGAGCCCATGCCGCGGTAGGCCTTGTAGGTCCGGCCCTGGTAGAGCTCGACTTCGCCCGGGGCTTCTTCGGTACCGGCCAGCAGGCCGCCGATCATTACGCAGCTTGCGCCAGCGGCGATGGCCTTGGCCAAATCGCCGGAGAAGCGCACGCCACCGTCGGCGATCAGCGGGATGTCGTAGGGCTTGAGGGCTTCGGCGACGTTGGAAACGGCAGTGATCTGAGGCACGCCGACACCGGCGACGATGCGCGTGGTGCAGATGGAGCCGGGGCCGATGCCCACCTTGACGGCGTCCGCGCCGGCTTCGGCGAGGGCCTTGGCGGCGTCGGCGGTGGCGATGTTGCCGCCGATGACCTGAATATCGGGGAAGTGCTCCTTGACCCATGCCACGCGGTCAATGACGCCCTTGGAGTGGCCGTGGGCGGTGTCGACCACGATCACGTCGACGCCGGCTTCAGCGAGTGCGGTGATGCGATCCGGCGTCTCGGCGCCGGTACCCACTGCAGCGCCGACCAGCAGACGGCCATCGGCGTCCTTGGCGGCAAACGGGTAGGTGCGCGCCTTCTCGATGTCACGCACGGTGACCAGCCCCTGCAGGCGGAAGGCATCGTCGACGATCAGGATCTTCTCGATGCGGTTTTCCTGCAGCTTGGTCTTGATCACGTCCAGCGGTGTGCCCACCGGCACGGTGACCAGCTTCTCGCGGGGCGTCATGATCGCCTCGACACTGTCGCTGTGGTCGGGCTGGAAGCGCATGTCACGGCCAGTGACGATGCCCACCAGGGTTTCCCCTTCGACGACCGGGAAGCCGGAATAGCCGTACTCGTCGGCCATCGCCAGCAGATCCTCGAGCTTGGCCTTGGGCCCAACGGTCACCGGGTCCTTGACGATCACGCTCTCGTGCTTCTTCACCTTGCGCACTTCCGCCGCCTGGCCGGCGATGGTCATGTTCTTGTGAATGATGCCAATGCCGCCTTCCTGGGCCATGGCGATGGCCAGGCGCGCTTCGGTGACGGTATCCATGGCGGAAGAGACGAGCGGGATGTTGAGGTTCAGGTTGCGGGTCAGGCGGGATTTAAGGCTGACGTCCTTGGGTAGGACATCCGAGTAGCCGGGTACGAGTAATACGTCATCGAACGTAAGAGCTTCTTGCGCCATACGTAGCATGTCGGAACACCCAATGAGCAGATTGTGGGGAGCGAGGCGAGGGAAGTTAATCGCGTATTATAGCGTCTAGGGCCAGCCTCGGGCAATCCGACCAGCAGCCTGCACACGCCGGCTCATGGCCAGGTGACAAACAGAAGGCCCTGCGAGCGCCGCAGGGCCTATGCTTTTTTGGCAACATTAGTGCGCGTTACTGAAAGCCTGAGAAGCGCATTCTACGCCGGTTTCGGCTAACTTTTAACGCTCCAGCCAAGCCTGCACCACTGCCTGGGCTTCAGCGTTTTTCATCGCTGTCTCGTACCAATATTGATGCACTTCACTCATTGCCTTCTTCCTCGTCTGGCCATTGGCCTTATTGCTTGCGGCCTATGATGACTATCGGCCCAGGCAAGGCAGGCTTTAGGCGCTTTGAGGCGTCGTGGCCGACAGCGCGAATGCTACACTGGGCTTTTCTCCCGACCCGAGACCGGCCATGCAGGATAACGCCCCCACTGCCCTTTCCGTCAGCGAACTCAATCGCCAGGCCCGGCTGATGCTGGAGCGCGGCTTCGGCGACTGTTGGGTGGAAGGCGAGGTATCGGGGCTGACGCGGCCGGCTTCGGGGCATAGCTATTTCACGCTCAAGGATGATCGTGCCCAGGTGCGCTGCGCGCTGTTCCGTACACGGGCGCGTTTCGCCGCGCCGTTCAATAATGGCGACCACATTCGTCTGCGCGGCAAGGTGTCGGTCTTCGAGCCTCGCGGCGACTACCAACTGATCGTCGAGGCCGTACAACCGGCCGGCCAGGGCGCGTTGCTTGCCGCCTTCGAGAGATTGAAGCAACAGCTCGCCGCCGAGGGGGTGTTTGCCAATGCTCGCCCGCTGCCCTGCCCGCCGCGCCATCTGGCGGTAATTACCTCGGGCACCGGTGCGGCAGTGCGTGACGTGCTGGCGGTACTGGCCGCACGCTGGCCGATGCTCGACGTGACCGTACTCCCCGTGCCGGTGCAGGGCCGTGAGGCGGTGCCGGCAATCATCCGCGCTATCGGCCTGGCCAATCATCTTGCGCGTTCCCAAGGGCACTTCGATGCGTTGCTGGTCACCCGGGGTGGTGGCAGTCTGGAAGACCTGTGGGCGTTCAACGACGAGCACTTGGCGCGGGCGATCTTCCATTCGGCGTTACCGGTGATGTCGGCAGTGGGCCACGAGGTCGATGTCACGCTGGCCGACTTCGCTGCCGATGCGCGCGCCCCCACGCCCTCCGCCGCTGCCGAACAACTGGTGCCGGACCGCCGCGAGCTGGCACGGCGCCTGAGCGACGCCATGCAGCGACTGGCCCGTTGCGAACTGGCCCGGTTGGACAGCGAGGCACAGCGCCTCGATCACTTGCGCGCGCGGTTGCGTCACCCCGGCGAGCGCTTGAACCAGCAGCGCCAGCGTCTCGACCAGCTCGAGGCACGTCTCAAGCGGGCCATGCGCCAGCGGCTGGCGGATGCCCGTCAACACCACCAGCATCTGGAACGTTGCTTGTACCGTTTCGTGCCCGCCCAGCAAGTCAGCGAGGCGCGCAACCGGCTGGAGCGCGCCAGCGCCCGCCTGCATGCTGCCCTACCCCAACGCTTACAGAATGAACGTGGCCGGCTCAATGCGCTGGCCCGTGAACTCAATGCAGTCAGCCCCTTGGCGGTACTTGGGCGGGGCTATGCAATCCTCGAGAACAGCGACGGCAACGTGGTCAAGCGTGCCCAGGATACCCAGCCGGGCGAGAAGCTCAGCGCGAGACTGGGCGAGGGCCGACTGACAGTCGAGGTCAAGCGACGCCTCAATCGCAACTGATAATTACTATCATTGATATTTTTTCTGGTTTCGCTACCATCTCGCCTGTACCACGTCCTTGCCGCGTTCGCCCATCCGTCGCCTAAGAGACAGGCCATGACCTCACGAATCCCTCTGCAGCAGGTACATGGTGTATCCGGTTCCGGCTCGCCCTTGGCGAGCATGTACGTGGGACCCTTGGCCGACGTCAGCCCACCCTGGCTGTGCGACACACCACCAGCCGAGACATTATCCGGCACGCAGTTGTTCGCCCCCGAAACACTCGGCCGCGTGCTGGACCAGTTTGCGGCATGTTTTACGGTAGACGACCGCCGCGCCGTGGCCTCGATGTGGGCCAAGTGGTATTTCCACCTCGTGCTGCTGCCCAGCTTGGTGGCAAATGTGCTGCTGGAGCGGGAGCTGCCGCTGGGGCTCGACGAGATGCATGTCGTGCTGGACGAGCACGGCCGGCCCGAACGCTTGTACCTGAGCCACGATGGCCTGCCGCTGGCCAGCCCCAAAACTGAACACCGCTTTGCAGGGCTACTGGCGCACCTGTCGGCGGTGATCGAGGTGCTGGCCCCGTTATCTGGTGCAGCACCCCGGGTATTCTGGAGCAATGTGGGTAGCGGCTTCGATTACTATCTGGGCCTGCTGGAGACTCACCCGGCCATGTGGCCTGGGATGGCCGACGCGTGCTGGCAACTGCTCGAACGTCGTGAACTGGACGATGGCCAACGCAACCCGCTGTTCCAGCCGGTGCGATGCGTGACAGGGGAGGATGGTTCACCCCAGCGGGTGCGAAAGTTGTGCTGCCTGTGTTATCTGATTCCAGAACTCGGCGATTGCGGTACCTACTGCCCGTTGCCATGCCGGCGCAGAAAGCATTGAATCGAAGGTGGGCACAGCTTTCTTGTTGAAGACAGTCAGCGCAAAGCGCATTGCGTAATGCGACATGCGGGGCAGGCATTAAAAAGCGCTGAGAGCATTTAAGCCATCTCAGCGCCCGGGCTGTGAAAATGTAAACCGGCTTAGCCGGATAACCATTAGTTACCTACGCTGGGCAACCCACCCTGATCGTTGTTCTTGAAGTGAACTTCACCTTCAGGGCTGACGTGGCAGGTCACATTGTGGAAGGTATTGCCGTGGCCGAGAAAGCTGACCCGCAGCTCGAATTCCTTGCCTTGCTCGTACTCGGGCAGGTTGCTGTCCTTGATCTGCTTGTTCTCGAGCTCATGGCCGGCATTTTCCATGGCGACCTGGCGGCATTTCTCGACCAGCTGGTGGTCCTCCCGGGGTGTGCGCTCAATGGCCTTGGCAGTCCCGGCGGACGCCGTAGTGGCGACTACGAACAGGGCCGCGCCCAGGCAGATACGCTGCATTCCTTTACGTGGTGTCATAACACCTCCTTGTCGTGCGTTCTCTTCCACTATAGAGAAGATATGCCGATACGTTCGAGCCCGCACATGCCGTAGCGGGCCGGAATTTTCCTTTTCAGCCGGCCTGGTCGGCGCCAGGCTTGAAAGCGCCGGGTTCAAGATCATGACGCCCGAGCAGCTTGTAGAAATCGGTGCGGTTGCGCCCGGCGATACGTGCCGCCTGGGTGACATTTCCCTCGGTGATCTTGAGCACCTTGATCAGATAGCTGCGCTCGAAACCGGCGCGCGCCTCATTGAACGAGGGCAGCGCGTTCTCCTCGGCCATCAGTGCCTGCGAGACCAGCGCTTCGGGAATGATCGGCGCACTGGTCAACGCCACGCACTGCTCGACCACGTTGACGAGCTGGCGCACGTTGCCTGGCCAGGCACTGGAGGCGAGCAGGTTGAGCGCTTCGGGCGAGAAGCCCTTGACGAACGGCTTGTGGCGGGCTGCGGCCTGTGTAACCAGATGCTTGGCCAACAGCGGCACGTCCTCGGCGCGCTCTTTCAGCGGCGGCAGGCGCAGGTTGACCACATTGAGCCGGTAGAACAGGTCCTCGCGGAAATCGCCCTCGCGCATCGCCTTGTCGAGGTCGCGGTGGGTCGCCGAGATGATACGCACATCGATGGGAATCGACGTGGTCGACCCCAGCGGGCGAATCTGGCGCTCCTGTAGCGCACGCAACAGCTTGACCTGCAGCGTCAGCGGCATGTCGCCGATTTCGTCGAGGAATAGCGTGCCGCCGTCGGCGGCCTGGAACAGCCCTTCGTGCTGGCTGATCGCGCCAGTGAAGGCGCCCTTGGCGTGGCCGAACAACTCGCTCTCAAGGAGCTGTTCCGGCAAGGCGCCACAGTTGATGGCCACGAACGGCTTGTGGACCCGCGAGCTGGCACGGTGGATGGCGTTGGCAAGCAGCTCCTTGCCCGAGCCGCTGGGACCGGTGACCAGTACACTGACATCGGAACCGGCGACCATGCGCGCCTGCTCGAGGATACGCTCCATGTGCGGGCTACGGGTGATGATTTCCGCTCGCCAGGCATCGTCGCCGTCGGCGCTGGCATTCGCTGTCTGGCGCAACGCGTCGTCGATGGCACTGAACAGTTCGTCGCGGTCGACCGGCTTGGTTAAAAAGCTGAACACCCCCTGTCGCGTGGCACTGACAGCGTCGGGGATCGACCCGTGTGCGGTAAGAATGATCACCGGCAGGCCGGGCATGCGCTTCTGGACCTGCTGGAACAGCGCCATGCCATCCATCTCGTCCATGCGCAAGTCGGATAGCACCAGGTCGGGCCGGGTCTGCTCCAGTTTGTCCAGCGCTTCACGCCCACTTTCGGCCGTGGTCACACGATAGCCACGGCTCTCCAGGCGCATCCCCAACAACTTGAGCAGGCTGACGTCGTCATCCACTAGCAGAACATGGGCGGCTTGCTTCACGTTTCGACTCCTAGGCGCACTGGCGTTGCTCCCTACGACATGCGTCAGGGGGACTGGTTGCGAAGGTTGATGCTTTGTTCGATTTCGGTCAATGCATCGAGCTTCTGGGCCAGATCGTCACGCTCACGGGCAACCTGGCGGCGGGCAGCTTCACTGTGATCGACCTGATTGGCCAGCTCGCGGCGGGCCTCCAGGCCATTCAGCCACTGACGCAGCAGCGGCTGTAGACGGCTCGGCGCCAGTGCCAGATCGGCCTTGAACAATTCCGACGCGTCATCCCAGTGGCTGCGATCGGACCACGAGTATACGACGGCACGCGCCAGGCGCTCATTGGCCAGCTCACCTTCGGCGCGCTTGAGCGTCCGCTCGCGCCAGGCCTCGTCACCGCGCTGGGCGGCCAAGCCGAAATCGACCCAGGCTTCGAGCAGACACTCGTTATCATGCAAGCTGGGAACCTCGGACAGGCAGTCCGACGAAGCCGTGTTAAAGGGGGCATTGGTCGTATGGTTGAGGGCCTGGCACCCCGCCAAAAGCGAAACGGCCAGCAGGCTGGCCAGTAGAGGCAATATTCTCATGTTCAGTTCCTTGCGTCGGTACGGTCCGTACTTATTGTCGGCATGGCATGCCCAAGCCGTTTATCGTTATCACTGACACCCTCTCCACTCCATGGCAACGTCAGACGGAAACATACCGCCATCGCCTGATCGTCCACTAGCATCAGTTGGCCATGTTGGGCCCGCGCGCAGTCTGCGGCTACCGACAGGCCGATACCCGAGCCCTTGATCGCGCCCTTGCGGCGTGCGCGCCCCTGGTAAAAGGCTTCGAACAAGCGCTCGCGGTCGGCCGCATCGATCGGCTCGCCGCTGTTGGCCACCTCGATCGCCAGTGTGGGCCCACGATGGTAGGCGCGAATCTCGAGCTTTCCACCGTCTTCGCCATAAGCGATGGCATTGGACACCAGATTGTCGACGATGCGCGCCGTGCGGTCACGATCTGCACTCCAGTCGATGGGTAATGCCGACACCGAGACTTTCATATCCTTCTTGTCCAACGCCAGCCGGTGCTTGGTAAGTACGTCCTTGATCAGCACCGAAACGTCGAACAGGTCATTATTGACCATCTGATTGTGCTGCAACAGGTTGTAGTCGAGCAGTTGCTCTATCAGTCGCTGCAGTTCCAAGCCGCTATTGTCGATCAATTCGACGATCTCGAGCTGCCGCGGCGTCAGCTCGCCGGCCACGCCGTCGGAAAGCAGCGAGGTCCCTTCGCGTACACTGGCCAGTGGTGTCTTCAGTTCATGTGACATGTGACGCAGGAACTGCTGCTTCTGTGCCTCGAGCTCGGCCAGTCGGGCCGACAGCCAGTCGATACGCTCGCCCAGGTTGACCAGCTCCGCCGGCCCTTGGATGAGTTGAGCGGAAGCGGGCTCCATGCCACTGCCAAGGTTGAGGATGCGACGCTCGATCTGGCGGATGGGACGAATGATCAGCCAGGTGAACAGCAGCATCAGCGCCAGGCTGGCGGAAACCAGTGCGGAGGTCTGCAGCCACAACCGCTGGCGCACCTCGCTGGCCTGGGCGCTGATGCCCTCAATACGGTTGTCGATATACAGGTTGGTGGCATCGCGCACGGCGCCGGTACGCTCGGCGAAACTCACGAATTCACCGAGACGCTCAGCGATCTCGGCGGTCGTCAGGGTCGGCAGGTCGGAAAGCGATTGCAGTTGCTCCTGCAGGGCCAGAATGTCCCGGTTGTCGGGCAACAGGCGCTGTTGGGCATCAAGCAACGTGGCGAACTCGTCCAGCTTGGCGGAGTAGATATCCATCAATCCCGGCTGTTCGACCACGGCATATTGCCGTGCGCTGCGCTCCATTTCCAGCGCCAGGTTGGAAAGCTCGCGCGCACGGCGGGTCTGTTCCACCGCTTGACGGGCACTGATGTCGGCGAGCATCGATAGCTCAGATAGGGCTTGTCCCGCCTGGAACATCAGCACGGCGATGGGCAGCATCACCACGAGGAAGGCCAGCAGGACCAGCTGCAGCAGGGATCTTGGGCGCCAGCGGCGTGAGACCTGGGAGGTCATGATAACGGTTCTATGCAGGAAGAGGGTAAGCGTCATGTCCTATCCGCACAGCATAACAGAGTTACCGCCGGCTCAAGCCGAATGAATGTCATCCTACGTGACAAAAAAGAGGGCCGGCATAGCCGGCCCAAGGTACGCAGGGAACTGAAGGGTCAAGTGAGCTCTCGCTGGGGTCTGCCTGGACAGACATTCATGAGCGCTCGGAACGGGCCCTGAAGGCCCCGAAGCCATGAAATCGCGTCGACATCTTCCAGGGACTGGCGATTTCACCTGTGGCGGCCGCACCGCCGGCTTCATTCCTGGGATGCGCCGCCGAGGCGTCGCATCGAAACAAGTCCCCCCGAAGGGGGTAGTGGCATCCTTGCCAGGGCGTCCTTGCCCTATAGGTACTCTCCATGCCGTTAGGCCGTACCCGTCTCATCGCAACCTAAGTCACACATCGCGTGGAGCAGACGCTACTGGCAGTATCGAAGTCGACACACGGAACGCGTGGGTCTTCTTTACTTGCTCAGTCGGGAAGTGGATCGAGCCGTTTGAACCGCTTCCCGCTTGCTCACGTCCTAACCATTGCGACAGGCGTGCCACTTTCTGCACAACTTCTTTAAAAACAGATATTTAAAACCACCCAATTCAAGCCAGGTTAGCTAAGGGTCGGGCATGAGACGAAAAACGGCCCCACGTTCGGCATTTTTCGTCGTCGTTTGCAGACGCTTATTGAGACAAACCTAAAACAGCCTTAAAGATCAGTCATTTAGCGTGTGACGGATTAGCGACAATGAAGCCAGCGGAGGAGACAAGCGGCGACAGGGGCCATGCCGTATAAGCAAGCCCCTCAGGCGAGGGGCTTGAGCAGGACCTTCGACTTGCGGGCGTGGTTATAGGCGTCACGCTTGAGCGGTGGCAGCACGTCGATACTGGACAGGCCAAAGCCGTGCTCGAAAAACCAGTGCGCCGTGTGAGTGGTCAGCGCAAACATCGAGGTCAGGCCCTGCCGACGGGCGCGGCGTTCGACCTCGGCGAGCAGCAGTGCACCGCGCGAGCCGCCCCGGTAGTCGATGTGCACCGCCACACAGGCCAGCTCGCCCATCTGTGCCTCGGGAAACGGATGCAGCGCCGCACAGCCAACGATCATGCCGTCGCGGTCAATGACGATGTAATCATCGATCTGATGCTCCAGACGCTCGCGCGAGCGCTCGATCAGCATGCCGCGCTCTTCAAGGGGGCGCAGCAGTTCCAGCAGGCCCGCCACATCACTGAGTTCGGCCGGCCGCAACTGCTCGTAGCGATGTTGGGTAATCATCGTGCCCACCCCGTCGCGAGTGAACAGCTCTCCTAGCAGCGCATCGTGGTCATGCCAGCTCAGCAGGTGGGTACGCCCCACGCCGTGTCGCGCCGCCTCGCAGGCTGCACTCAGGTGGCGGGCCAGCTCGCTGCCCGGGTCGGCATCGCGCAGTAGCGGCTCGGCCTCGGCGGGGGTCAGCTGACGCTGAAGCTGGCCGCTCTCGTCGTGCAGGCCTTGGGCCTCGCCGAGCAGAATCAGCTTGTCGGCCTTGAGTGCCACCGCCGCATGTTGAGCCACGTCGGAGGCGTTCAGATCGAAGACTTCACCGGTGCTGGAAAAGCCCAGCGGCGGCAAGGCCACCAGCGTGCCGCGATCAAGCAGCGACTCGATGGCCTGCGCCCGAACCCGCCGCACTTCACCGCTTCGGTCGTAGTCGATGCCGTTGCGCACGCCCAGCGGCTTGGCCATGACCAGGTTGCCCGAAACCACCGTCACTTCGACCCCGTGCAACGGGGTATTGGGCAAGCCCAGCGACAGGCGCGCCTCCAGCCACAAGCGCTGCTCGGCAGCGACCCGCTCGACGCAGCGCATGATCGCGGCGTCGGCCACCCAACGGCCGGCATGACGCTGCGGCACGATGCCCTCCTCTTCCAGGACGCGATTGACCTGCGGGCGAATGCCGTAGACCACCACTACGCGTACGCCCAGGGTCTGCAACAGGGCAAGGTCCTGGGTCAGCTGTTCGCCGCGCCCATTGGCCATGGCCTCGCCTTCGATCAGGATGACGAAGGTTCGGCCACGGTGGGCATTGATGTACGGCGAGGAGTTGCGGAACCAGTCGACGAAGGGAAAGCGCGTATCCAAGGCCTGCACTCCGGCAGTACGGTGAACGAAAAGGTGAGACGGCGACTATAGCAGAGCCAGCAAAAAGGCGGGACACCCGAAGGGTCCCGCCTCACTGGCGCAATGGCAAATCCGGTGCCTTCAGCTACCGAACATGCCTTTGAACGTAAAGAAGAACAGAATCGACAGGCCGGCGCCTGCCGGTAAGGTAATCAGCCAGGACATGACGATGGTGCCGAGTACGCGCAGGTTGAGCGCCGCCATGCCGCGCGCCAGCCCCACGCCGAGCACCGCGCCGACCAGCGTATGCGTGGTCGAGATCGGCAGGCCGGTGCCTGAGGCCAACACCACCGTGGTCGCTGCTGCCAGCGTGGCGGCGAAGCCACGGCTGGGCGTAAGCTCGGTGATTCCCGTGCCCACGGTGGCGATGACGCGATGACCGTAGGTGACCAGGCCAACCACGATACCCCCTCCGCCAAGCACCAGAATCCACCACGGCAATGCTGCCTCGCCGCCTATGGCGCCGCCAGCCTCGACTACGCTAACCACAGCCGCCAAGGGCCCGACGGCGTTGGCGACGTCATTGGAGCCATGCGCAAAGGCCATGGCGCAGGCGGTAAACATCATCAGCACGCCGAACACCCGCTCGACACCGGAAAAGTCGAAGCTATCACCGGCTGTTTTCTTGCCACGACCGATGCGGTTCTCCAGCAGAATCCCCAGAATCATGACTACGATGCCGATGACTACCGCAATCAGGAAACTCTGGATAAAGCTGAATTCCAGGCCGACATGCGACAGCCCCTTGACCAGCGTCACCATGGCGATGATGAAACCGACCAGGAAGATATAGCCCGGCACGTAGCGCTTGGCGGAAGCGAACGGATCACGGCTTTCGAAGATCAGTACCTGTACCGAGCGGAACAGCACATAGCCGATGGTCCCGGCCAGCAGCGGTGAGACGATCCAACTGGCGGCAATCTGGGTAACCTTCGTCCAGCCCACGGCATCCACCCCCAGCCCGGCGATGGCAAAGCCAACGATGGCACCGACAATGGAGTGCGTGGTCGAGACCGGCCAGCCCTTGGCCGAGGCGATCAACAGCCACAGGCCGGCAGCCAGCAGCGACGCCAGCATGCCATAGACCAGGAGATGAGGGTCTTCGGTCAGCAGCGACGGGTCGATGATCCCCTTGCGGATGGTATCGGTGACCTGCCCCCCGGCGAGCCAGGCACCGAGGAACTCGAAGACGACCGCGATCATGATCGCCTGCTTGATCGTGATCGCCTTGGAGCCGACGGATGTGCCCATGGCATTAGCCACGTCGTTGGCACCGACCCCCCAAGCCATGAAGAAACCGAAGGCACAGGCAAGAATGATGAATACATCGCCGTATTGCGCAATGATGGACATAGGCACGATTCTTTATGAGTGGCGTTAAAAAACCCGAAATGCCATTGGCACTCGGGTTTAGCGAGCGGTGAGGATCTGCAGGCGGCTACCGACACGCTCGGCGCGATCTGCCAGGTCCCCGATCCAATCGATGATCTTGTAGAGGAACATCACATCCACCGGCGGCAATTGCGACTCCAGGTCGAAAAGCTGGCGACGAATGGCGATTTCCTGTTCGTCTGCCTGATGCTCCAGATCGTGGAGTTCACGAATCAGGTTTTGCATCAGGTCCGCGACGTTGCGCCCGAAGCCCGATTCAAGCAGGTCTTCCATCTCTTCCAGCGCCTTGCGCGCCTGGGCGACGGCGGCCACGGCCGTGGTCAGGTAATCGCGCATCGGCTGCGCCAGCCCCGGCGGTATCTTCATGCAGCGCCCCATCATGATGCCGGTAATATCGCGTGCACGATTGGCAATCTTGTCCTGGACGCTGATCAGTTCCAGCAGATCGGAACGCGACACGGGCAGGAACATGGTATTGGGCAGATTGAGGCGCAGTTGGGTCTTCAACTGATCGGCCTCGTGCTCGAGGTGGGTCACCGCCTCACGATGCTTGGCGGCTTCCTCCCAGTTCTCGGCCAAAACGGCATCGAGAAAGGGAAGCAGCTGGTCGGCACATTCGCTGGTCTTGACGATGTGCGCCAGTAACGGCTGAAACGGCGAACGGCCGAACAGCGAGGAAAACGGATTGGAAGTCACCATAGCGTCATTCGTAGGTTAGGAATGGCGGCGACAGTATAGTGATCGGCCTGATCAACGTCATGAAAAAATCATTCATTTGTCATAAAACGGACACATTACCGCATGCCTGAAGAAATCGAGCTCAAGCTGGCCCTGGCTTCTGGCGAAGCCGGCAAGCTGCCCTACCACCCGGCACTTGGCGGTGCCACTGCGCATCGCACGCGGCTGGCCAATACCTATTACGACACTCCGACAGGCGATCTGGAGTCAGCCAAGGTAGCGCTGCGCCTGCGCCGCACGCCCGAGCGTACCCTTCAAACGCTGAAGACTGCCGGCCAGGGGTCGGGAGGACTCTCAGCACGGGGCGAATGGGAATGGGAGGTGCAAGAAGATCGGCTGGACGTTGACGGCCTGGCGCAGCTTCCGCCTGTGCAGGCGTTGGGGCAAAAGGTGCTTCACGCCCTGCAGCCGCGCTTTACCACCGATTTCGAACGGCAGGCCTGGCTAATTGACTACAGCGGCGCGCGCATCGAGGTGGCACTCGACCGTGGCGAGATCCGTGCCGGTGAGCGGCATGTCGGCATCGACGAGCTGGAGCTCGAGCTCAAGGCCGGTGAGCCGTCCGCGTTGTGGCAGCTGGCCCGTCGTTTGGCCGAGGACATCGCCCTTCGCCCTGCCAATGCCAGCAAGGCGGCACGTGGCGGCGCACTCTGCGAGAATCAATGGCGAATACCGGCAGGTAACGATACGGCGGCGGCATGCTTCGACCGGGCCATTCTGTATCTGGACGCTTTCAATGACAGTGGTCAACGTGCGTTTCTGGAACAGGCGCGCGACGCGCTGACGACCCTGGCCCAGCGAGCTCATGCCGACGAAATCGGTCACCATGCCCAAGCCCTGGCCGATGCCCTGGCGGAGACGGATTGGCTGACGCCGAGCTTCGGCCAGCACAGCCTGGCCTTGCAGGCGGCGCTACATCCCGCTTGAATCATGCCATGTCACGCCAAACGATAGGAGTCCGATTTGACACAGTTTCGTCCCGCCGGTGTCGGTATTCGAACGAGAATATTTCAAATCATTTTCGAATCGGACACCCGAGCCGCCAAAGGCTTCGACATTGCCTTGATCGTAACGATTCTGGCTAGCGTGCTGGTGGTCGTACTGGATAGCGTCAATGAATATCACGCCCGGTTTGGAGACGTTTTCTACGCCCTTGAATGGGGCTTCACCCTGATATTTACGCTTGAACTAGCCCTACGCCTCTTTTGCCTGAATCGCCCCCTCAGGTATTTGTGGTCTTTCTATGGAATCATCGACTTAATTTCGATATTGCCGACTTGGCTCGCCCTGGTCATCCCTGGCGGCCAGTCAATCCTCGTCGTGCGCTTGCTGCGGGTCCTGAGAATATTCAGAATTTTGCGGTTGATGCAGTTCGTCGGTGAGGGGCAGCTCCTGATCGACGCGCTGAAACGCAGCTTCCATCAAATCATATTATTCCTGTTCAGCATCTTCACGCTGGTAACCATTTTTGCCTCAGTGATGTATCTGATCGAGCCGGCCGAGGCAGGCTTTACCAGCATTCCCATGTCCATCTACTGGGCGATTGTCAGCCTGACGACGGTAGGGTACGGGGATATCGTGCCGGTTACCCCACTAGGCCAAGGGATCACAGTCATGCTGATGCTCATTGGCTACTCGATCATTGCCGTGCCCACCGGCGTATTTTCCGCCGAGGTGATTCGCTCGATTCGCCAGGAACGTTATTCCAACGAGGCCTGCCCGGGCTGCGGCTATGACCGTCATGAGCACAAGGCCCGCTATTGCCTGCGCTGCGGTACCTGGCTCAATGAGGAACGACCCGATCCGCGTCAGGTACGCAAGGGGGTAAGCGAACCACCGCCGGCCCAACCCGATGACAACGACTAACCGATAAATGGCGACGGATCGCCCCGCCCCTCGCGCACGATGGTCGGGGGCTGCTCGCGCAGGTCGACCACAGTGGTGGGCTCCAGCGAGCATGCGCCGCCATCGATGATCAGATCGAGATGGGCGCCAAAGCGCTCGCGGATATCTTCCGGATCGGTCAACGGCAACGCTTCATCAACGGGGATTAGCGTTACGCTCATCAGCGGGCTGCCCAGTGCCTCGAGCAGCGCGAGGGTAATGCGATGATCGGGTACCCGCACGCCGATGGAACGTCGCTTGGGATGCAGAAGCAGGCGCGGCACTTCGCTGGTGGCATTGAGAATGAATGTGTAGGGCCCCGGCGTGTGGTTCTTGAGCATGCGAAAAACGACGTTGTCGAACTTCGCGTACGTGCTGATTTCCGACAGGTCGGAACACACCAGGGTGAAGTTGTGGCGGTCGTCCAGCGAGCGCAGCCATTTGATCTTCTCGATGGCCTTCTTCTCGCCGAGGTGACAACCCAGGGCATACCCCGAATCGGTCGGATAGGCAATGACCCCGCCACTGCGAATGATGGCGACGGCCTGGTCAATCAGGCGCTTCTGGGGGTTCTCGGGATGAATCTGGAAAAACTGGGTCATCGCGGCTCCTGGGCTCGGTTCGGGATTAATGTCATTCCGGCAGGCCCAGGCGTTGCCAGGCAACGCCAGGCCGGGCGGCTACGCTATAGCCTAGACGACCGAACGATGCTCTGACGACCCTATGGCTTCACTGGGCAAAACCGGCCAGGCGCGGATGACGCCATACCGGCAGTAGCGCGGTCCGTGGCACGTCGCTCATGCTGCCTGGCGCCATGGGGCCACCGGGGGCATGGAAGTCGCTGCCCAACGAGCCGTACATGCTACGCTCCTGCAACTGTCGCGATAGGTCTCGAGTCGTATCGGGATTCTGGTAGCCGCTGATCAACTCGGCTGCCTCGCCCCCCGCCTCGACGAAATCATCGAGCAGTAGACCACGCTTACGACGGGTCATGCCGTAGCGCAGCGGGTGCGCCAGCACGGCGACACCACCGGCATCGCGTATCCAGCCGACGATCTCGCTCAGCCACGGCCAGTGCGCCTTGACGTCGCCGCGCTTGCCGGCTCCCAAGTGTTTCTTGAACGCGGAGGCCATGTCCGGCACCACGCCGGCGGCGACCAGTGCCCGGGCGAAATCGGGCCGCCCAAGTGGTCGGTCGCTGCCCGCCTGCTCGCGGGCCCGTGCCAGCGCATTATCGAGCCCGACAGCCTCGAGGCGGCGGGCTATCTCCTCACCGCGCGCATCGCGCGCACGGGCCTGCGACTCGAACCCATCGATCAGCGCGCCCTGGGGTCCATCGGGCAGCAACGCCACCACATGGATCGTCACACCGCGCCACTGTGCCGACAGCTCACTGGCACAGACCAGGCGTAACCCCAGCCGATCGGCTTCGATCGCAGCTTCGGCGACCCCCGCCACGGTGTCGTGGTCAGTCAGCGCTACATGGGTCAGGCCACGGGCATGGCAAAGCTGCATCAGCTCGGTGGGCGACAGGGCGCCATCCGAAGCGGTGGAATGCATGTGCAGGTCTAGGCGGGCAGCGTCGTCGAAAGTCTCGGGAAGTGGCATCATCGCATGACGCCATCGGGCGTCTTTGTCAGAATAGGCGCAACATGGTGCGCGCCCCGCCCGCCTGGGTCAATGCACCGCTGCGACAGGATCCCTGCCCAATGAAGTTACTGCTCGACTTTCTACCCATCGCGATCTTCTTCGCTGTCTATCACCTGAGCGGCGATATCGTGCTCGCCACCCTGGTCCTGATTCCCGCGACGCTGGCCCAGGTCGGCTTCCTGTGGTGGCGCTATCGGCGTGTGGAAAAGATGCACCTGATTACCCTGGCGCTACTGGTAGTCATGGGTGGCGCCACAGTGTTATTCCATGACGCCACGTTCATTCAGTGGAAGCCCACCGTGGTCAACGCTCTGTTCGCCGTGGCCTTCCTGGTCTCGCCGCTGTTTGGCGGCAAGACCCTGATCCAGCGCATGATGGAACGTGCCGTGACGTTACCGGCCGCCATCTGGCGCCGGCTGAATACCGCCTGGGCGATCTTCTTCCTGGCCATGGCGGCCCTTAATGTGTACGTATTCAAGACGTTTGATGAAGCCACCTGGGTCAACTTCAAGCTGTTCGGCATGCTTGGCCTGACCTTGGTCTTCATTTTAGCTCAGGGTGTCTACATGAGCCGTCATATGGTGGCTCAGCCGGCGCCCGACACTGTGGACAAGAACCCATAACCGAGGAAATGACGATGCTCTACGCGATCATCAGCGAGGACACCAAGGACAGTCTGGAAAAGCGCATGGCGGCCCGTCCCGATCATCTGGCCCGCCTGGAGAAACTGCGCGACGAAGGCCGACTGGTACTGGCCGGCCCACACCCGGCGATTGATTCCGACACCCCTGGCGATGCCGGCTTCACCGGGAGCCTGGTGGTCGCCGAGTTCGATGACCTTGATGCCGCCCGCGCCTGGGCCGATGCCGACCCTTATATGATCGCTGGGGTCTATTCCAAGGTGGCCGTCAAACCCTTCAAGAAGGTTCTGCCCTAACATCGATCGGCGGTACGGTTGAATATCGGCGTCAGTGGCTCATTTACTCCCGGTAAACTCCGCTTCCGCCGATATTCGCCTTGTCTCGCCTTCTCGATTCACTTTTCCACAGCAAGTTATTCACAACGAGTTTGCTCACACCTCCTGTGGAAAACCCTGTGAAGAGGCGGCGGATGGCCTGCTCAAAGCGGCAAGGCTAGCCGCCTCGTCAAAATCGGTCAAAAAATGACCAGCCTGTGGCTATTCGGAGTCATCCTTGTCGAATCCGCCTTCCTCGCCCGGTTACGTGTCGCCCTATCCCTTACCGCCATTGGCTGCGCTCGAGTGCGCGACGCTAGACTGGCGCGAGGATGCTACCGGCGAGGCGCCGCACTCCACCCGCTACGAGGACGTCTATTTCTCGCGGCACGACGGCCGTGCCGAGACCGAGCATGTATTCATCCAACATAACCATCTGCCCGAACGTTTCGCCGCCTGGCAGGCATCGCGCCCGTTCGTGATCGGCGAGACCGGCTTCGGCACGGGGCTCAACATGCTGTGTGCATGGGCCTGCTTCGAGCGTCATGCTCCGGCCTCGGCCCGTCTTCACCTGGTTTCCACCGAGAAACATCCGTTGACACGTGACGACCTCGAGCGCGCCCTGGCGGTGTGGCCGGACTTTACCCACAAGGCTCGCATCCTTATCGCCCAATGGCCCGAGCCAGTGAGCGGCGTGCACCGCCTGGTGTTGAACGAGCGGATTACACTGGATCTGCATTTCGGCGACAGCGCCGAGCGCCTGTCGCGCCTCGATGGCAAGGTCGATGCCTGGTTCCTGGATGGATTCGCCCCGGCCAGGAATCCTGACATGTGGCAGCCAGCGCTGTTCGAGGCCATGGCCGCACACAGCCACCCCGGCGCTACCTTTGCGACGTTTACCTGCGCCGGGTTCGTCAAGCGCGGACTCAGGGCAGCTGGTTTTAACTGGGAGAAAGTGCCTGGCTTCGGGCGCAAGCGCGAGATGCTGCGTGGGCGTATCGATACGCCACCCATCGATGGCTCACGCCACGCCACGCCGTGGTTCGTGCCACCTGAGACGTGCTCGGCTCGACATGTTGCGGTGATCGGCGCCGGGCTGGCCGGAGCCAGTGTCGCCGAGGCGCTGGCCCGACGCGGCGTGAAGGTCACCTTACTCGACAGGGAAGCCCCGGGGGCGGGGGCTTCGGGCAACCGTCAGGGGGCGCTCTACGTCAAGCTCGCTGCCGAGACCAACCTGCAGAGTCGCGTCTATCTGGCCGGGTTACTCCACACTCGCCGCTGGCTGGCACGTCTCGATCCGACAAGAGAGCTCTGGCAGGACGGCGGCGTGCTGCAGCTGGCCATGTCGGACAAGGAGGCGCAGCGTCAGTCCTCGTTCATGGACTTTCATCGCCTGCCGACAAGCGTGGTCGAGGCCGTCGATGCGGCCCGGGCCGGCGAACTCGCCGGCACGCCCCTTTCTCGGGGTGGACTGGATTATCCCGGCGCCGGCTGGGTACGCCCGGCCGCGCTGTGCCAGCGCCTGGCGGCGACAGCGGGCGTTCACTTCCATCGGGGGGAAGTGACATCGCTAACGTCGACCGGAATAGGCTGGCAACTGACGCTGGCCAACGGCGACGCTCTCGCTGCCGATCAGGTCGTGGTGGCCACGGCTTGGCAGGCCCCTCTACTGGCCCCGCTGGCTTGGCTGCCGCTGCGTCCGATTCGTGGTCAGGTCAGTGAGGTCCGTGTGCCGTCGGGCATGCCGACGCTGTCACGGGTGGTATGTGCCGGCGGCTATGCCCCACCGGCGATCGACGGTGTGCAATGTTTCGGGGCGACCTTCGCGCCTGGCGATACCGGCACTGAACTGCGTGAGGCCGACCACGCCGCCAACCTGGCAGAGCTAAAGCGCACCCTGCCGGCCTACGTCGCGGTCCTGGCAGATGCCGGCGTCGATTGGGCCCAGATGGATGGACGCGCTGCCCTGCGTGCCGCCACGCCCGACAAGACGCCCTACGCCGGCCCGGCCCCCGACGCCGAGCGCTGGCTAAGCGATTATGCCGGCCTCGCCAAGGATGCCCGGCGCACTCCCTCTGTCCCGGGGCAGCATCATCGGGGCCTCTGGGTCAGTACCGGCCACGGCTCGCGCGGGCTGGCCAGCGCGCCTCTGTGTGCCGAGGTGATCGCCTCGCGGATCTGTGACGAGCCACTGCCGCTGGAGCGCGACCTGATCGACCACCTGCATCCCGGGCGTCGACTGATCGCCGACCTGATTCGCGGTCGGCATGGTTGATATCAGGAGGAAGACGTGGCCAAACGCTCCAGCGCAGTTCGATCCTGACATCGATAAGTAAACGAGGGGCGGCCGACCTGGCCGTAATGGAAGGATTCGGCCAGCACACCGTTTTCCGTTAAGTACTTGAGGTACTTGCGCACCGAGACCCGCGACATGCCGGTGGCCGGCATGACCGTCTCGGTGGTAAAGCTACCGTCCGCCAGCGCCAGGATGGCCTGGGCGACCTGACCCAGCGATGTCACGGTCAGCCCCTTGGGCAGGTCGCCAGGGCGGCGCGGCTCAGGCGCTGACATCGGTTGGAACAGCCGGTCGATATCCTGCTGCGCGACCTGGCCAGACAGTCCTTCGAGCGTCTTGCGCGCCTGGCGGCACGCTTGCACGGCATCGCGAAAGCGCTCGAAAGTGAACGGCTTGACCAGATAGTCGTTGACGCCGAGCCGGCGCGCGGTACGCACTGTCTCGGTTTCCGTTGCGGCGGTAATCAACACCACATCAATGTCGCGCCCGGTGCGCTGAAGGTGACGAATCACTTCCAGGCCGCTGCGGTTTCGCAGGTAAACATCGAGCAATATCAGATCGACGCTCTCCTGATCGAGCACCTCGACAGCGCTCGGCACGCTGTCGCACTGGGCAACCAGTTGCACGTCATCCAGACGATTGAGGTAATCGACGTTGAGACGCATGACCATAGGGTCGTCCTCGACGATCAGCACACGCATGACGGCCCTCGCTTGATGGTTTCACTCGGTAGGTGGATAAGGCAGCTCGACTTCGAATAGCGTTCCGCGCCCTGCCTCGGAATAAACGGCCAAGGAGCCAGACAACGCATCGACCTGAGACTTGACCGCTGCCAATCCCAGACCGCGCCGCTTGCCCTTGGTCGACACACCGAGCTCGAACAGCCGTTCACGCACCGAGTCGTTGATGCCGGGACCGGTATCCTGCACATGCAGGGAAAGCAGAGCCTCGTCGTACTCCAGTGTCAGGGTCACGTGGCGCTCGGCCAGATTTTCCACAGCGTCGAAGGCGTTTTCCAGCAGGTTGCCAAGCACCGTGACCAGAATGTGCACCTGCGCCGGCTCCCGAGGCACAGGAACCGGGCTTCCGATCTCGACATGCAGGGTCACGTCACGCTCACGTGCCTCGCTCTGCTTGCCGAGCAGAAAACCCGCCAGTACCGGATCGTCGATGCCTTTTATCAACGCGGTGGAGGGTGCCACATGGTGGTTGGCGAGATCGCGCAGATAGCTGCGCAGCGCTACCAGGTCGCCCATCTGGGCCAGGCCGAGCATGACGTGCAGCTTGTTCTTGAATTCATGGGTCGCCGCGCGCAGCGCCTCGGCATATCGACTCACCCCGGTGAGCTGCTCGGCCAGTGCATTGACCTCGCTCTTGTCGCGGAAGGTGGCAATGGCCCCGATGACCGTATCCTGATGGAGGATCGGCAGGCGATTGGCAAGCACGACGCGGCCGTTGAGGTTCAGCTCATGATCGAGCCGTTCTCGGCCGCTATCGAGCACCTCGGGCAGGCCGCTCTGCGGCAGGTACTCTGATACATGCATGCCCATGATCGGAGGCCCCAGCCCGGCACTGGCCAGCATGCGCCGGGCCGCCGGGTTGACCAGAGTGATCCGCGTTTCGCGATCCACCGCCAGGATGCCTTCATGAATCGAGGCCAGCATCGCTTGGCGCTCCTCGACCAGCCGCGTGATCTGATAGGGCTCGAGCCCCAGCAGTACTTGCTTGATGTAGCGCGCCAACCAGCTCGCTCCCAGTGCGCCGATGATCATCAACAGGGCTACACCCAGGATGACGTCACGGCGATTCTCGGCCAGCAATGGTCCTAGAGAGGCCAGGGTCACACCCACGGCGACGGCACCAATCACTTCACCGTCATCCGCACGCACCGGCGCAAACCCACGAATGCTGGTGCCTAGAGTACCCACAGAGCGCGAGACATACGACTCGCCATGCAGGGCCGGGCCCTCGTCGTCACCACGGAAGTGTCTGCCGATCCGTTCGGGATCCGGATGGGTAAGGCGGATCGCCTGAGGGTTCATGACCACGATGAAGTCGACGCCGAGCCGCTCGCGGAGGGTGTCGATCTCCACTTGCAGCGGACTTGAAGTACTGGGCGGCGCTGCCGTCTGGCTGACCTCGCCATGCAAGACGCTATGCACACTGGCCTTGCTGGCAACCGTCTGCGCCAGATTGATCACCCGCGAGGCCTGGGCCTGCTCCAGGGTATCGCGCAGCTGGGCATTGAACAGCCACAACGCGAGCCCCAGCGACAGCACCACCATGACGGCAACCAGCAGGAAGATAAGACGGCTCAGGCGCAACCGGAACGGTTTCAATCACACTCTCCACAACAAACGCAGTCGATGCTCTCAAACAGCGCTTATTCGACCTTGGTGGCATTCCCAACACTGCTTCACTGTGCCGTCAAGCCCACCGATGATTTCAATAGTTTCAAAACGCTTTAATAACTTTGCCAACCTTGGCCGCATCCACGTAGCGCTTATCCTCGGCGCCAACACGTCTGTTCGGTCCTTCGCGCCAGTCAGGCCGGACAATTACGATCACCGTCACGCCATGCCTGGCGGCATGAGGCTGACACGTTCGAGGGAGACCGTCGATGAGTCATAGCATGACGGACACTGCCAATTCGCGGGCCGCTACCAACAGCCCGCTTTTCTCGCAACGCATTTTCGGCATGAGCCTGCCACTTTTCGCTATCGCCCTGGCGGTGATGGCCGCGGCGATTGCCACCGACACCCTGCCCGCCGGCATGATCGGTGCCTTGCTGGTCATGATGCTGCTCGGCGAGCTGCTGGGCTTCATCGGTGATCGTTTGCCCATCGTCAAAACCTACCTGGGCGGTGGCGCTATTCTGGCCATCTTCGGGTCTGCCGCCATGGTCTATCTCCAGTGGCTGCCGACGCCAGTGGTGGATAACGTCACCAGCTTCATGAAGAGTGGCGGCTTTCTCAACTTTTATATCGCCGCACTGATCACCGGCAGCATCCTGGGCATGGATTCACGCGTGCTGGTCAAGGTCGGCTCCCGCTTTGCCCTGCCGCTGCTCTGCGCGGTGTTGTTCGCGGCCCTGTTCGCGGTGGTCGTCGGTACCATTCTCGGCTTCTCGGCCCAGGATGCCGTGGTGGTCATTGCCATGCCGATCCTGGGTGGCGGCATGGGGGCCGGCGCAGTGCCCATGAGCCAGATCTATCAGGAACTGCTGGGCCAACCGGCCAGCTATTATATCTCGATCCTGGTGCCGGCCCTGGCGCTGGGCAACGTTTTCGCGATCATCATCGCCGGCCTGCTCAATGGCCTGGCCAACCGTTTCCCCGGGCTGTCCGGCAACGGCCAGATGATGCCGGGTGTGGAAGTCGAAGAACAGAAGCACACCCCCGATATCGGCAAGCTGGGTGTGGGTGTGGTCGCAGCGCTGGCCTTCTTCACTGCCGGCCAGATCCTCGGTGCGTTCATCCCGCTGCACCCCTATGCGCTGATGATCGTTCTGGTCGCAGCCCTTAAGGTCGCCAACGTGGTACCGGAATCGATCAACGAGTCTGCGGCACAGTGGTTCCAGTTCGTGGCCCGCAACTGGACGTTTGCCCTGCTGTTCGGGATTGGTATCGCCTATACCGACCTCGGCCAGGTCATCGACGCCATCTCCGTGACCTATGTGCTGATCGTGTTCGCTGTGGTTGCTGGAGCAGCCTTCGGCGCCGGACTGGTCGGCAAGCTGGTCGGTTTCTACCCCATCGAGTCGGCAATTACCGCTGGGCTGTGCATGGCCAACATGGGCGGCACCGGAGACGTGGCCGTGCTTTCCGCGGCGCGCCGCATGTCGCTGATGCCCTTCGCGCAGATCTCCTCGCGCCTGGGTGGGGCACTGATCCTGCTGATTTCAAGCGTAGTGGTGCCGCTGATTTTCGTTTAACCAGGCGAACGAGCCATCGCTTTCGAGGCAGGACGACTGGCCAAGAAAAACGGCGCCCCATGGGGCGCCGTTTTCGTCACCCTTGTGATTCAGTCTTCCTCATCGTCGGCAAGTTGCCGGCCGAACGCCTGCCATTGCGTCAGCGTCATCACCTCGGTGGTCTCGGTTTGCAGGTCATGGGCAATGATCAGCTCGCCCCGCTCCAGTTGACGCTTGAGCCCGACGACCCAGCCTCGCATCCCCTCGCCGGTATCCGTGGTGTCGTAGCCCTGACGGGTGACGAAGGTCTCCAGTAGCGCGTCCAGTGTCTCGCCGGGGAGCATCCGGTAGGGTATCTCGACGAAGCGTCCACTCATCGCATTGTCCTCCAGGCCGAACAGTTCGCGTCTCGCCGAGAACCGGCGAGACGCAGGTGATTACTCACTTTCCCACTCACCCAGGCGGGCAAGGAACGCTTCCTCGTCGAGCACCTCGACGCCCAGTTCCTGAGCCTTGTTCAGCTTGCTACCTGCCCCCGGGCCGGCCACGACCGCGGCAGTCTTCTTCGACACGCTGCCCGAGACCTTGGCACCCAACGCCTGCAAGCGGGCCTTGCCCTCATCACGCGTCATGTTCTCCAGCGTGCCGGTGAGCACCCAGGTCTGGCCGACCAGCGGCTGGGGGCGCGCGGTGACTTCCGCCTCATCCCAGACGATGCCAGCATCGATCAGTTGCGCGACGGTGTCCCGATTATGCCCTTCTTCGAAGAAGGCGTGGATATGCGACGCGACGATTGGGCCAACGTCTTCGACTGCTTCGAGCGCAGCCTGGTCAGCGTCCATCAGCGCCTGGAGCGTACCAAAATGGCGTGCCAGGTTGGCAGCGGTAGCCTCACCGACCTCACGAATGCCCAAGGCGTAGATGAAGCGTGGCAACGTCGTATGCCTGGCCTTTTCCAATGCGGCGATGAGGTTGTCGGCCGACTTCTGGCCAAAGCGAGGTAGCTCGACCAGTGCCTCGGCCTGCAAATGGAACAGGTCGGCGGGTGTCTTGACCCATTCAAGATCGACCAACTGGTCAATCAGCTTGACGCCAAGGCCGTCGATATCCAGCGCGCGGCGACTGGCAAAATGCTTGATCGCCTCCTTGCGCTGGGCGGCGCAGAACAGGCCCGCCGGGCAACGCACCACGGCTTCCCCTTCGGTGCGCTCAACCTCGGAACCGCACACCGGACAGTGCGTGGGAAACGTAATGGGCCGGGCATCTACCGGGCGCTGCTCCACAAGCACGCGCACCACCTGGGGGATGACATCGCCGGCACGGCGTATCACTACATAGTCACCGATCATCACGCCAAGGCGGGCAATCTCGTCCTGGTTGTGCAGCGTGGCGTTGGAGACCATGGCGCCAGCCACGTTGACCGGATCGAGGCGGGCCACCGGCGTGATCGCCCCGGTACGCCCGACCTGAAACTCGACATCATTGAGTCGCGTGGTCTGCTCCTGAGCAGGAAACTTGAAGGCGATGGCCCAGCGCGGCGCCCGCGCCACAAAGCCTAGCTCGCGCTGCAGGCGCAGGTCGTCGACCTTGATAACGGCGCCGTCGATGTCGTAATCGAGATGCTCTCGCTTCTCGCCGAGATGCCGGCAATAGTCGAGCAATGCTGCCGTCCCTTGGACAACGGCCAGTTCGGGGTTGGTGCGAAAGCCCAACTCACGCAGCCCGGCCATCTGCGCCGAGTGACTGTCGGCCACCAAGGTTTCGTCGATACGCGCCACCTGATAGGCACAGAATTCCAAGGGGCGCTGTGCGGTAATGCGTGGATCGAGCTGGCGCAGACTTCCGGCGGCGGCATTGCGAGGGTTGGCAAAAACCTTACGCCCTTCCTCGCGGGCAGCCTCGTTGAGTGACTCGAAACCCGAGTGACTCATGTAGACCTCACCACGCACCTCGATTAGCTCAGGCACCGAGTCGCCACGCAACCTGAGTGGAATGGTGTTCAGCGTCTTCAGGTTAGCGGTGATGCCCTCGCCGGTACGTCCGTCGCCGCGCGTCGCCCCGCTCACCAGCCGTCCCTGCTCGTAGACCAGCGATACTGCCAAGCCGTCTAGCTTGGGCTCACAGCAGAACGTCAAATCGTCGACGCTTCGCTCCAGGCGCTCATTGAGGCGTTTGACGAAGGCGGCGATCTCATCTTCATCGAAAGCATTGTCCAGCGACAACATGGGCACGGCATGACGGACTTCAGGGAATCCTTCGGCAGGCGAGGCCCCGACGCGCTGCGTCGGTGAATCCGGCGTGATTAGCTCAGGATGCTCGGCTTCCAGCGCCTGCAAGCGTCTCAAGCGCCGATCGTAGTCGATATCGGTGAGCAGCGGGTCGTCGAGAATGTAATAGCGGTAGTTAGCGTCGTCGAGTTCCCTGCGCAGGCGCGCCACTTCATCGACAAGGTGGGGGTCGATCTGGCTCATGATGAGTCTCGAAGCATCGAAAAACGCTATTGTAAGGGGGCAGCCTGCATGGCACCAAAACGATGACAAAAACGGGGCCCCTTAGGGCCCCGTCGTCAGCTTAGCAAACAGGTGATGCTTAATTGGCCTGGTAACGATGCAGGCGATTGCGACGCTCGAACTCCTGAACCCGCTGACGGGCAAACTCGACGGTCTGCGCTGTCATCACACTGCGGTTTTCGTCCTTGAGCTCACCGCCCAGATGACGAACGAGCACCATGGCGGTCTCGACCATCGCTTCGAAGGCGGCGGCGGAATCCTGAGCGCCCGGCAGCGGCATCAGGAAGGTCACGCCAGGCGTGGAGAACTCGTCCATCGATTCCAGATCGAAAGTGCCCGGCTTGACGACATCGACCATCGCGAACTGCAACTCGCTCTCGTCATCTTCCGTTTCGTAGCGCAGGAAAATGCCCATTTCGCTGTAGCGCAAGCCACAGGCCAGCATCAGGTTGAGCAAGGCGGTACCGGAGAAGCCTTCCTCGTTACGGGCCAGCACGCTAATCACGATGACCTCATCGGCGCCGGCCAAGGTTTCTCGGGCGCGCTGGGCACTGACATTGTGACGACGTGCCTTTTCCACCACGGGATGCGGTGTCACGACGTCACTGGTCGTCTCAGCCGTAGTATCGAACCCCGCATCGGCTGCTTCGGCATACGCCTCGTCTTCATTAGCCACAGCATGCCCCTGATACCCTACCGGCTGGAAGGGCGGCTCGAAAGCCGGTGCCTCGGGCTGGGCGTAGCGGGCTTTATGCGCTTCAGCTTCCCGGGCCGTGACAGCCGGATCCGTATCGTTCGGCTTGCCTTGCGAGGGTTCACCCAGCGAGGGCTCGCGATGCGGAGCATGCTCCTCATCGTCGTGCCGATGGAACGCAGAAGACATCTTGCTCATGGCACGCTGGCTACTGGAGCGCAGGGCGGCCGCCATACCGGCACGATTGAAGCGCCCTGTCGGCGCCTCGGTCGGCTGATGCAGCGGCGTGTCGCGGCTTGTCTCTCGTGTCTTTGCATCCCGTGATTCGGTCGACGCCGGACGCTTGGCATGAATCGGCGCCTCACGGGCGACGGTCGCCGCCTCGTCCCTGCCGTGGTAATCACCACGCGACGCGCTGGCCGCCGGCTTTGCAGGTCCGGAATTCGCCTTGGATGCCGTCGCCCTGTCCTCCTGCTCCTTGGCCATGCGCGAAAAGACCTTGGACGGCCCCGGATGCTCCTGGCGCTCAAGCTTGGGCTTCGGTACAACGGTTGGCTGCGCTGCCGATCTGATGACCCGCGCCCCTCCATTGGGCAATTCCCAGTTGATCTCTTCCTGACGGGCCGCTTCTTCAGGATCTGTCGTCGCGTCATCGTCATCACCCGCGCCTCGATCAATCTGATCCAGGCGGGGCACCCTGCGCTGACGCTGGAGGCGACGTACACCGTCAACGACGATGATCGTGACCAGAACCAGCCCCAGAATTATCAACCATTCACGTAGTTCCATGGGTCGTCTTGCCTGTTTGCTAAGGCGCCATGCCATATTTATTCATGACTAGCATAGCGCGATTATCAAAAAAAGGGCTACTTTTTTTGAATGTCAAGTTTTTACCTCAGCCCCAGCACAATTGCCCTTCATTCCCTGATTCTTTTTCAGTAAAAAACTAGTATTAACATTTCTAAATAAGGTAATTATTGCTCATGCTTCGGCGAGTTCGGCCGCTTCTTCGACACCCACCGCAACCAGGCGAGACACGCCGGGCTCCTGCATGGTCACGCCCATCAGCCGATCCGCCGCCTCCATGGCAATCTTGTTGTGTGTGATATAGATGAACTGTACCGACTCCGACATATCCTTGACCAGCTTTGCGTAGCGTCCCACATTGGCATCGTCCAACGGCGCATCGACTTCGTCGAGCATACAGAACGGCGCCGGGTTAAGCTGGAAAATCGCAAAGACCAGGGAGAGTGCCGTCAACGCCTTTTCCCCACCTGATAACAGATGGATCGTGCTGTTCTTCTTGCCAGGCGGTCGCGCCATGATCGCCACGCCCGTCTCCAGCAGGTCATCGCCGGTCAAGGTCAACCAGGCCGTACCTCCGCCAAAGACCTTGGGGAAAAGCTGCGAGACGCCTTCGTTGACCTGATCGAAAGTCTGCTTGAAGCGGGTTCGTGTTTCTTGATCGATCTTGCGTATGGCCCGTTCCAAAGTCTCGAGCGCCTCGGTCAATTCTGCATGTTGACCCTCTAGGTAGTCCCGACGTTCCGCCTGCTGGTCATATTCTTCGATTGCCGCCAGATTGATGGCCCCGAGGCGGCGAACCTTCTCACCGATTTCCTCCAGCCGCGTCTGCCAGGCCGACTCGGTGGCATTGGGATCGAGAGCGTCTTCCAGCTCCGCCGCCGTGCAGCCGAGCTCGGCCAATGCCTCGTCCTGAGCATCGGCCTTGAGCTTGAGTGCCTGGACCTGCATGCGCCCTTCTTCGAGTCGACTGCGAATACCTTCCAGATTACGTTCATGCTGTTGCCGAGTAACCTCGGTCTCGCGCAATACATCGGCCAGTTGCTGGGCCTCGCCGCGACAGGCGTTAAGCGCTTGTTCCTCGCGGGCCCGCCGATCGAGCAGTTCGTCGAGCTGCTCACGTCCCTCCTCGCCTGGCTCGCGTAATTCCTCGCGCTGCTCCTCGAGTTCGGCACACTTTTCCTGCAGTCGAGCCCGGGTTTCTCCGCTACGCTCGCGCTGCTGTACCAAGCCGGCACGCTCGGTGGTCAGGCGCTGGGATTCGAGAGCTAGCTGCTGAGTACGCTCCTGCATGGGGCGCTGGCGGGCGCGCAGCCCGGATAACGTTTCCTGGGTCTCGCGGCGACCACGATCAATATCCTCGCGCTGTTGGCTGCTGTGTTCAAGGGTCGCCATGGCCGATTGCCACCGCTCCCGAGCCTCTTCGAGTTCCAGGGCGCGTTCTTCACGCCCCTCTTCCAGGCCCGCGATTTCCTCGAGGAGGTCACGGGCACGGGAATCGACATGCTCCAGTCTCGAAGCCAGATTGGCTTCCTGCAGCGCAACCTGCTGGCGACGTTGGGACAGCTCACGCTCCTCGACCCGGCATTGCTCCAGCGTCTGTTCGCTACCGGCATCCTGCGCCTGCGCTTCGATCAACTGCGACTCATGGTCTGTCAGTTGCTGATCCACGGCCTCCAGTTCGGCAACGACCTCATCGCGACGGCGCTGCTGGGCCAGCACACTGTCGGCGCTATCCCCCTGGCCCCGTCGGCGTGCCCAGCCGCGCCCCAGCCACAGGCCATCGGTGGTCAGCACGCTCTCGCCGGGAGCCAGCTGCTCGCGCAGGCGCCAGGCAGACTCGTGGCTGTCGGCACAACGGATGGCAGCGAGCAACGAGGAAGCGGCGCCGGCTCCGCTAACCTTGGATGCCAGGCTCTGCGCTGGGGCGTCGCTCACATCCTCCGTCCCGAGTAATGCCAGTTCGCCGCTCTCAAGATGATCTGCCAGCGCCTCGCGCGCCGGCGAGGACAGCAGACGCGCGTTGAGCCAAGGAGCCAGCACCCAGGAAGTGGCGTCCTCCCACCCCGACGCGACACGGATATGCTCGGCCAGCCGTGGCGCCGACGCCAGGCCATGGCGTGCGAGCAGCGCCTCGACCTCCGCATCGCTGTCGCTGAGGCTGGCCTGGATAAGCGCTTCAAGCGAAGCAAGCTCGCCCTGCAGCCGGCTACGGCGCTGACGTTCCTGCTCACGGGCGGTTTCGAGCCAGCGCATTGTCTCGCGGGCCTGCTCACGGGCGGACTGCAACGTCTCACGACGCGCTTCCAGCGCCTCAAGCTGCAGATCGATCTCGGCCAGTTGCTCGCCTAGCTCCTCGCGGCGCTCCCGTAATTCTTGCTGGTCGGGCAGTTCGCCGAGCTGCTGCCGACGGCGCTGCATGTCAGTGGCCAGCGACTCCAGGCTGCGTTCCAGATGCCGCACCCGGTCCTGGCTGCGCTCGGCCTCGTGGCCGGCCTGACGATCCGCTTCGCTGAACTGCTCCCAACGCTGCTGGGCATCCTCGTGGGCTTGCTCGGCTTCTTCCAGGGCGGCTTCGAGTTCCGCCAATGACTCGGCGAGTTCTTCCTGCTCGGGCCCTAGCGTCTCCAGGCGCTCGTCGAGGTCGGCCAATCGCTGGTCGTCGGTCTCTCCGAGTCGGTCGAGCTCAGCCAGTTCGCGGCGGGATGACTCCAGATCGCGTGCCAGTTGTTGTTCCTGGCTGCGGGCGTGCTCGAGACGCTGCTCCAAACGCGCAATGGCCGCCCCCGTCTCGTAAAAGCGCGCCTGATGCCCTTCGAGCAACTCGGCGAGCCGGTCGTGCTCCAGGCGTGCCTCCTCGAGGCGGCTCTCGCATTGGCGACTGCCGAGAATCTCGCGCTCGACCTGGGTCTCGAGCTCACGTACCCGCGACTCCTGTTCGTTCTGCTGGGCACGCAGGGCGCGACCGCGCAATAGCGCCAGCTCGCCCTTGAGGCGATGTTCTTCCTGCTTGAGTGTCTGGTAACGGCGGGCGGCTTCGGCCTGGCGCTTGAGGCGCTCGAGCTGCTTGTCGAGCTCCTCGCGAATGTCGTCGAGACGCTCGAGATTCTCCTGGGTGCGACGCATGCGGTTCTCAGTCTCGCGGCGGCGCTCCTTGTACTTGGATATGCCGGCGGCCTCCTCGAGCGTCGAACGCAACTCCTCGGGGCGCGCCTCGATCAGCCGCGAGATCATGCCCTGGCCGATGATGGCGTAGGAGCGCGGGCCCAGGCCGGTCCCCATGAACAGATCGGCAATATCGCGGCGGCGACACTTCTGCCCATTGAAGAAATAGCTCGATTGGGCATCGCGGGTCACAGTACGCTTGACGGCAATCTCGGCGTACTGGGCATACGGGCCGCCCATGCTGCCGTCGCGATTGTCGAACAGCAGTTCGATGCTGGCCTGGCCCACCGGCTTGCGCCCAGTGGAGCCGTTGAAGATGACATCGGTCATCGACTCGCCGCGCAGGGTCTTGGCGGACGACTCGCCCATTACCCAGCGCACCGCGTCGATAACATTGGACTTGCCGCAACCGTTGGGACCGACGATCGCTGTCATGTTGCCATCGAAAGGCACAGTGACGGGATCGACGAAGGACTTGAAACCGGCCAGGCGGATCGACTTGAGGCGCATGCTTTAGTCCACGACGCTGTTGATAGTGACGGCCACCGGGCCCTCGGCGTCAGCCAGCGTCACTGGCCCGGCCTGGCCAGCCAAGTCGCCGGGCTGGGGCATGGCCTCTCCAGATGCCGAGACACGCACTGTCAGGTTGACCTCATCAACCTGGGAGAGCCGCGCCATGGGTGCCATGGCGTCGCTATCGTCGAGCGTCACCTCGAATGGTAGATCGGCCACCGTGGCGCGCTCGACGGCTAGGGGGGGCAGTTTGCCTTCGACGTCGCGGGCCACCACGAACACCGTGTCGCTCTGGCTTGCCCGCGAGCGCAGGTGATCGGCCAGACTGACATTGACGATCAGCGACGGGCCGCCGCCCGGCGCCTTCGATGCCTCGGGGGCAATACCCAGGCGCTGCTGGGCAGTGGCGATGCCGTCGCGCAGGGCATCGGCTGCCCCAGGGTCGTTGAAACCGGCAATGGCCCGGCGCCAATAATCGATGGCCTCCTCGTAGCGGCCATGATCAAAGGCCTCGATCCCCAGCATGCTGAGCACGGTAGGCTGGCGAGGGTCCCGGGACAGCACTTCGTCGACCAGGGCCTGCACGTCATCGGTCAGGGTGCGGTTGGCGATGAGGAACTTCATTTGTGCCAGTTGCGCCAAGAGATTGACCTGCCGACCTTCCAGCGAGATCAGCCGCTCGAGTGCGGCACTGGCCTTCTCGAATTGGCCACTGTCGCGGTAGAGCGGAAACAGCGACAGCCACACCTTGGGGTTTTCGGGCTGCCGTTCGGCCTGGTCCTCGAATCGCTCGATCAGCATCGGCAATGAGCCATCGGGAGAACTGATGACCTCCTGGCGCACAGCGAACAGTGCCAGATCGCCTTCGGCCCCTTCACGCTGATACCAGACGACGCTGCTCACCACGAGAGCCACCATCAGCACTGGCACCAGGGCACGGCCCGCCCGGGGCGGCTTGAGGGGAGCGTGACGGCGAAACTCGGTGTCCTCGAGCAGGCTGCGATCAAGATCCAGGCGACTCTCCTCGAAGCGCATCGCGTCGATCTCGCCGCGCTCACGTGCCGCTTCCAGCGACGCTAGACGCCGATGATAGACCGCTACGTTCTGTGCCTCGTCTCGCTGCTCGGTCTCGTAGGCCTGCTGGGCGGCATGCACTGCAGCGGCTCGCCGCAATGGCAACACGAGCAGCCACAGGGCCGGCAACAGCAGCAACCCCAGTGCTAACCACAGCAGGTTCATTGCGTCCTCTCTCGATTGATCAGTGCATCCAGCCGCTCCCGCTCTTCGCGGCTCAGGGCCCGATTCGAAGCGCTGCGTCGCGCACGGACGATCAGGGCGATAACGATGCCCCCCATCACCACCAGCGCTGCCGGCAACCCCCACAGCACCCAGGTGCGGTCGGTCAGGCGCGGATTGTAGAGTACGTACTCGCCGAAACGATCGATCATGTAATCCTGGATCTCACGATCGGAGCGGCCCTCACTGAGCAGTTGCGCGACACGCTCGCGCATGTCTTCGGCAATCGGCGAATTGGAATCCCCAATGGCCTGGTTGGCACATTTGGGGCAGCGCAGCGAGTCGGTCAGGGATTCGTAACGCTGCGTCATGACCGGGTCATTGAACTGGCGAACCTCGATGGCCGCCATCGCCAGACCTGCAGCGAACAGTAACATTGCCAGCAGGCTGGCAGTCAGAAGCCTATGCAGCGGCGTCATTCGCTTCGCCATTTCTCCACCTCCGGCAGAATGACCTGTTCGACGTCTTCGGGCGTGATATATCCCGTATGGTGGTAGCGGATGATACCGTCGGCATCGACCAGGAAGGTTTCGGGCGCACCGTAAACGCCCAGATCGAAGCCCAAGCTGCCTTCAGGATCGAAGATATTGAGTTCGAAGGGGTTGCCGAACTCCTTGAGGAATTCCTGTCCCTTGGCCCGAGTGTCCTTGTAATCGACACCCACCAGGCGTACGCCGCGCTCGGCCAGCTCCAATAACTGGGGCATCTCCTGCTTGCAGGTCGGACACCACTCGCCCCACACGTTGACCAATGTGACCTGTCCCTTCAACAATGACTCGTCGACCATAGCCTCGGGATCCTCCAGAGTGGCCAACTCGAAAGCGGGAAACTCTCGAGCCAGCAATGCCGAGTCGCGCGCACTGGGGTTCATCGACAATCCCTGATAGAGGAACACGGCGAGAACGCCAAAGAGCACCAAGGGAATCAGCAGCAACAGCCGACGCCTCATGCCCGAACCTCCTTCTGCTCGCTGTGTGCTTGGATCGCGGTGCTACGCACCCGACGATAGCGGCGGTCGACAACAGCCAGAATCCCGCCCAGGGCCATCAACAGGCCACCAAGCCACAGCCAGCGCACGAAAGGCTTGTACTGGATGCGTAGTGCCCAGGCCCCGTCGCCGAGATCCTCTCCCATCGCCACGTACAGGTCACGCAGCAGACCAGGGCGCAGCGCGACATCGGTCATCGGCATGCCTCGGGCGAGGTAGAGACGCTTCTCGGGATGCATGGTGAAGGCATGCTCCCCGTCGTGACTGACCGCAATGGTGGCAGTATCGGCGATGAAATTGGGACCACGCCGCTCGCGCAGGTCCTGCATGGTGAAGGTGTAGCCGGCGACTTCGACGCTATCGCCCGGGGCCAGGCGAACGTTACGCTCGATGTTGTAATGCGACACGACGGTGACCCCGACAATCGTTACCGCCAACCCCATGTGGCCCATGAACATGCCCCAATAGGCCGGCGTCAGGCGCCTCAGCCCGGCGCCTAGAGACGAGGCATTGCGTAGTTTGTCGAACAGATCGCGGACCAGCGAGAGTGTCAGCCACAGCGCTGCGGCCAGGCCCAGCGACACCCAGAGGTTCCATTCGCCACCATAAATCAGCGGTAGTACGGCGGCGAGTATCAGCGCGGCCAGACCGGCCCATACCAAACGTCGAAACAGCTCGCGACCGGGCATGCGTTTCCAGCGTGCTACCGGGCCAAGCCCCATGACGATGCATAGCAGGACCGTGAGCGGCACGAACAGGGTATTGAAGTACGGCGGGCCGACACTGATCTTGCCCAGACCCAGCGAGTCGAGCAACAGCGGGTAGACGGTGCCCAGCAGCACGGTAACGGTCATGATGACCAGCAGAATGTTGTTGGCGAGTAGCAGAGAGTCGCGTGACAGCCAATTGAAGCCCACCATGTGGCTGACGCGGGGTGCGCGCAAGGCGAAGATCAGCAGCGATATGCCCACAGTCAGACCCAGCAGTACCAGAATGAAGGTACCGCGTGCCGGATCGTTGGCGAAGGCGTGCACCGAGGTCAGCACGCCGGAGCGCACCAGGAATGTGCCCAACAGTGACAGCGAGAAGGTGATGATTGCCAGCAGGACAGTCCAGCTCTTGAAGCTGCCACGCTTCTCGGTCACCGCCAATGAGTGCATCAGTGCCGTGCCGGCCAGCCAGGGTAACAGCGAGGCGTTCTCGACCGGGTCCCAGAACCACCAGCCGCCCCAGCCCAGCTCGTAGTAGGCCCACCAGCTGCCCAGCGCGATGCCAACGGTCAGAAACGCCCAGGCGATATTGGTCCAAGGCCGCGCCCAGCGCGTCCAGGCAGCGTCCAGACGCCCGCCGATCAACGCGGCAATGGCGAAGGCAAACACTACCGAGAAACCTACATAGCCCATGTACAGCATCGGCGGATGAATGATCAGACCAAAATCCTGCAGGAGCGGATTGAGGTCGGCGCCGTCCTGCGGCACGTCGGGCAACAGGCGCTCGAAAGGGTTGGAGGTCATCAGGATAAACAGGATGAAGCCGACACTGACCCAGCCCATCACACCCAGCACCCGGGCCAGCATGTCGTGAGGCAGCTGCGACGAGAATCGGCTGACGGCGAACCCCCAGCCGCCCATGAGCAGGCTCCACAGCAGTACCGAACCTTCGTGGCTGCCCCACACGGCACTGAACTTATAGTACCAGGGCAGCATCGAGTTGGAGTTATTGGCGACGTAGGCCACGCTGAAATCATCGATCAGGAAGCTAGCGGTCAGGCAGAAATAGGCCAGCAGCAGAAACAGGAACTGTCCGCTCGCCATGGGGCGCGCGAAGGCCATCCACAGCGGTCGCCGTGTCATTGCCCCGGCCATCGGCACCGTGGCCTGCAGCACGGCCATGAGCAGGGCCAGGATCAGCGCAAAGTGGCCGATTTCGGGAATGATCTTGTCCAGCATGGGCTTGCCTCTACCTACTTGGCGATGGTTTCGGTGGGCATCTTGCCCTTCAGGGCCTCGGCCACCTCGGGCGGCATGTAGTTCTCATCGTGCTTGGCGAGCACCTGGTCGGCCCGAAGCAGGCCGTTGCCATTCAATTCTCCAACCACCACCACTCCCTGCCCTTCGCGGAAAAGATCCGGCAGGATCCCGCTGTAGCGAACCTCAAGGTCGCTCTCGTAGTCAGTGACCATGAAGCTGACGTCAAGACTCTCGCTGTCGCGCTTTACGCTACCGGCCTTGACCATGCCACCGGCCCGAATCTGACGATCCACCGGCGCCTCGCCGCTGGCGATCTGCGCCGGACTGAAGAACAGGTTGATGTTACTGCTCAGCGAGTACAGGGTCAGTCCTACGGCAATGGCGGCCAGGGCCACCAGGCCGAGAATCAGATAGAGGCGCTGCTTGCGTTTAGGGTTCATGAAGCTCTCTTTCGCTCAGGTTACGCTCCCTGCGATTGCGCCGCTGAAGTTCGCGTATCAGCTGGCGACGCTCAGCGCGGGCATGTACCGCACTGGCCACTAACAGCGCCGCAGTCACCCCCCAGGCGGACCAGACGTAAGGCGCATGTCCGCCCATGGCGACCAAGGCATGCAACGAATCAAAGGCCATCAGTATCGCCCCCGGTACGGCCCTCGACCAACTCCCGGACCCAGCGTTTAGCCGACTCCCGACGCAGTATCTCACTACGCGTACGCGTCAGGGTCAAAGCGATGAAAAAACAATAGAAGCCCAGCACCATCACCAGCAGGGGCAGCCACATTTCAACCGGCATGGCCGGCCGCTCAGTAAGCGTGAAAGTCGCTGGCTGATGCAGGGTATTCCACCACTCTACCGAATACTTGATGATTGGAATATTGACGACGCCGACCAGGGCCAGAACAGAAGCCGCCTTTGCGCCACTATCGCGGCTGGCGAAGGCGCCCCGCAGGGCAATGATTCCCAGGTACAGGAACAGTTGAATCAGCATCGATGTCAGCCGGGCATCCCACACCCACCATGTTCCCCAGGTTGGCACGCCCCACACCGCTCCGGAAAACAATGCTAAAAAAGTCATTGCGGCGCCGAATGGAGCAATGACAGTCGCCGCCATGTCGGCGAGCCTGATCTTCCAGACCAGAAAAATGCCCCCGGCGACCGCGAGGGCGACGAAGCATGACTGGGCGAGAATTGCCGCCGGCACATGAACATAGATGATCCGGAAGCTGTTGCCCTGCTGGTAATCGGACGGGGCGAACGCTAACCCCCAGGCTGCGCCTACCATCAACAGTACCGCAGCCGCCGCCCAGAACCAGGGCAACAAGCGTGTGCTGATGGCGTAGAACCACTTGGGCGAACCCAGCTTATGTATGAAGGCCCACATGAAGCTACCTCAACCGTTGATACTGATCCGCAACGCAGCGGCAATGGCCCAAGGGGCCAGCATCAGCGCCAGCGCCAGCAAGGCCCCGAGCAGAGCCAGGTGTGGCGCGGCATTGCCGCCCAGCACAGCGACCTGCACCGCCCCGGCCCCGAAAATGAGAACCGGGATATACAGTGGCAGGACCAACAACGACAACAGGACCCCGCCCCGCGCCAGACCTACCGTCAAGGCAGCACCGATAGCACCGATCAGGCTCAGTGACGCACTACCCAACGCCAGCGACACGGCCAGCACGGCGTAGCTCCCGGCCGGCAGCGCCAGCATCACGCCCAGCAGCGGAGCCATCACGGCGAGGGGCAGGCCGGTAAGCAACCAGTGAACCAGCACCTTGGATAGTACCAGCGCCGGCAGTGGCTGAGGGGCAAGCAGCAACTGCTCCAGGCTACCGTCGTCAAAGTCGCCCCGAAACAGCACGTCCAGCGACAACTGCGTGGCCAACAGCGCGGCAACCCAAAGCAGCCCCGGGGCGATCTCGGCCAGCAGATCGGTATCGGGCGAGATTCCCAGAGGGAACAGCGTGATGACCAGGGCGAAGAACACCAACGGATTGAGGACCTCGCCCCGCCGGCGTAGCAGTAACGTCAGGTCACGCTTCACTGTCGCTTTTACTGCGACTGCCAGGCCGGTCTTGGGTTCAACGACTTGCATACTCTCTTCCGATGGCTGATCCATTCAGGATACGCCCAGCGATACACGACGCAACGCCGGCAGGGGTGTCAGCTCGTGGTGTGTAGTGAGTATCACGCTTCCGCCCCGGGCCACATGCGTCTGCAGGCGAGTCTCGAGCGCGGCTACGCCCTGGCGGTCGATAGCGGTAAAGGGCTCATCGAGCACCCATAACGGCCGCGGTGAGAGCAGCATTCGAGCCAGCGCCACCCGGCGTTGCTGGCCGGCGGACAACTGGGCGACGGGCACATCTTCGAAGCCGTACAGTCCAATCTCGTCGAGGGCGGCCATCCGCGATGCCTCGCTACCATGCTCGCCATTCAACGCCTGATACCAGGCAAGATTTTCCAGGGGACTCAAGGCCGACTTGACGCCCGGCGCATGGCCCAGATACAGCAGGTTGGCGAGAAACGCGGTTCGATTGCGCCGCATCGGCTTCCCGCTCCAGAGCAACTCGCCATCATGCTCGGAGAGTTGCCCAGACAGAATCTTGAGCAGTGTGGTCTTGCCACTCCCGTTGGGTCCTTCGACACGCAGCATCTCACCCGGCCCCACGGCCAGATCGAGATTCGCGAACAGCCAACGATCGTCGCGCTCGCAGCCCAGGCCGCGCCCTTCAAGGCGGAACGTCACCGCATTCTCCCACCATCCCGGTTCGCTCGGCACTTTACACGCAAAGCCCATGAGCGACCAGACGCGCTCTTTCGCCAGCCAGTCGCGGCCGTTGAATGCATGTCGCGCCCATGACACGCAGCGCATTTGCCCGCCCCGCCACGCTTGCTATGATGCTGGCTTCATCGTCAGGAACCGCTTCATGGATTGATGCTCGAGGTGGCAGCAGGCCCGGACACCGGCACTTTCTTCACCACCCAGCGCGGTTCCCAAGGGAGAAGGTCATGCAGCAAACGACTCCGCACTACCTGCATCGTCTGCCCAACCTGCCACTGATCGATGGCGCCTGGGAAGAGATTGACGCGACTGATCTCGTCGAGATCCCCTTGCTTGGGCTGGTCACTGCCGGCCTGCCGATCGAGGCCTGCCCGGACGCGAGCAGCGTCAGGATTCCCTCACGCATGGTGCGACGCAACACCTACGCCCTTCGCGTGCGCGGTAACTCGATGATCGACTGCAACATCCACGATGGCGACGTGATCATCATTGAGCGCTATGAGTCCGCCGAGAATGGAGAGACTGCCGTGGTGATGATCAACAATCAGGAAGTCACTCTGAAGAAGCTCTACATCGACAAGTCCGGCGTACGTCTGCAACCAGCCAATGACACCATGGAACCAATCTACCTGAAGAACGACGACGTTCAGGTGCTCGGCCTGGTAATGGGTGTGATGCGCCAGCCAACCATCGCAGCCTGATGAGCTACCCAATCCCGCGCCTCGCGGAAGGCGAACTCCACATTGCCGAGATCGAGATCGAACGCAGCCGCTTCATAGCCTGGGTATGCCATGCGCCAGACACAGGCCACTTCGAGGCCCTGCTCGCCCTCGCCCGTCAGACCTATCCCGACGCCAGCCATCACTGCAGTGCATTCGTGGCTGGCCCACCCGGCGAGCAGACCGCGATTGGCTTCTCCGACGACGGCGAGCCTGGCGGCACCGCAGGCCGCCCGATGTTCCAGGTGCTCGACGGCGCGGCCATTGGCCAGATCGGCTGCGTGGTGACGCGCTACTTCGGCGGCACCAAGCTGGGCACTGGCGGACTGGTGCGCGCCTATTCCCAGGCTGTGCAGAAGGCACTCGAGACCCTGCCGCTAGACGAGTACACCGAACGCCGCCCCGTCAGACTGCACCTTGCCTTTGCTGGCGAGGCGGAAGCCCGCCATTGGCTCGCCGGCCAGGCCATCCCCGTCGACGCCGCTGACTACGATGGCAGCGGCGTCACGCTCACCGTCGGCTGGCCTAGCAACGAGCCGGTCGACCTCACCCCGCTCGAAGCCCGGCTTAAAGGGAACATTGCCCGCCTCGACTGATGCCCGTACCAGGCACGCTCTGTCACGAGCACGGTAGATCGTTACCCCAGGTACTTGATCATGACCCCCGCCGCGACGGCCGACCCTATGACGCCCGCCACATTCGGTCCCATGGCATGCATCAATAGGAAATTGTGCGGGTTGTATTCCAGACCGATCTTGTTGGAGACGCGCGCCGCCATGGGCACTGCTGAAACCCCAGCCGAGCCGATCAGCGGATTGATCGGCATTTTGCTCATGCGGTTCATCAGCTTGGCCATCAGTACACCGCATGCCGTGCCGATGCCGAAGGCGACGATGCCCAGGCCGAGAATGCCCAGCGTTTCCACTGCCAGGAAACGGTCGGCAATCAGCTTGGAGCCCACCGACAGCCCAAGGAAGATGGTCACAATATTGATCAAGGCGTTCTGGGCGGTATCCGAGAGTCGCTCGACCACGCCACACTCACGCATCAGGTTGCCGAAACAGAACATGCCCAGCAGTGGCGCGGCATCGGGCAGGAACAAGACCACCAGGACCAGCAGCACCAGCGGGAAGCAGATCTTCTCGACCTTGGAGACCGGGCGCAGCTGTTTCATGACGATGCGGCGCTCGTCCTCGGATGTCAGCGCTCGCATGATCGGCGGTTGAATCAGCGGTACCAGCGCCATGTAGGAGTATGAGGCCACGGCGATCGCACCCAGCAACTCCGGCGCCAGCAGACTCGAGACATAGATCGATGTCGGCCCGTCGGCTCCACCAATGATGCCGATGGCGGCTGCCTGGGGCAGGGTAAAATCCATCCAGCCCAGTGCAGTAAAGCCCACCGCGCCAAGGAGCGTGGCAAAGATGCCGAACTGCGCTGCCGCGCCCAGAAACAGCGTACGCGGGTTAGCCAGCAACGGGCCGAAGTCGGTCATCGCCCCGACGCCCATGAAGATGACCAGCGGTGCGATTCCCGAAGCGATGGCCACGCTGTAGAAGTTGTAGAGCATGCCGTGGGTGAAACCGGCATCCATTGCCACGTCGTTGGCGGCCCGGATCAGCGCCGGCGAGATGTCGCCATGCAGCACTTCGGCGATCTGGTGACGCCAGGCCTCGAGCCCAGCCGTGGCATCGAGTCCCAGGTTCAGCGCCGCGGCAACCTGTTCGAGTACCGCAGGCCGGGCCAGGTGCGCAGCCTGTTCGGCAGCCGATAGCGCCAGCCCGGCCTCGGGAATGTTCGCGAGAATGCCGCCGAAGCCGATCGGTACCAGCAGCAGCGGTTCGAACTTCTTGGCGATGGCAAGGTAAAGCAGCACCAGCCCGACGACGATCATTACCGCCTGGCCGAGGCTCAGGTTATAGAGCCCCGAGCCGTACCAGAGTGTCAGCAATTTTTCCATGACGCGGTATCCTTAAAGCACGATCAGGGTATCGCCGACCGATACGCTGTCGCCTTCCTTGACCTTGATTTCGGATACCGTGCCGGCACTGGCGGCACGCACTTCGGTTTCCATCTTCATGGCTTCGAGAATAATCACCACATCGCCCTCGGCGACGCTGTCGCCCGGCTTGACGTTGACCTTGAAGATGTTGCCGGCCAGCGGCGCCGTCACCGTCTCGCCGGACGACGGCGCCGATCCCTCGTCGCGGGAGACGGCCGAGTCGTTCGCGGTGCCCTGGCCGCCACTGGCCTGGACCTGGCTGATATCGCCGCCCTCGGCCACTTCGACCACGTACTGCTTGCCGTTGACGGTGACCGTATAGGTCTCCGGTGCGTCGGCCGGCGTGCCGGACTCGACGCGGGCAGGCGCCGATGCTGCGGAAGCCTGATTTTCCGGGGCTTGCGGCACCGGCTCGAAGGCGTCGGGGTTGTCGCGGTTCTTGAGGAACTTGAGTCCGATCTGCGGGAACAGCGCATAGGTGAGCACGTCATCGATCTCGCGCTCGCCCTCTTCCAGGCGGATGCCCTCGTCACGCGCCTTGCCGCGCAGCTCTTCCTGCAAGCGCGCCATCTCGGGGGCGAGATTGTCCGCCGGGCGGACGGTAATCGGCTCGCCACCCTCGAGTACGCGGCTCTGCAGCTCCTTGTTGAACTCGGCTGGCGCGGCGCCATATTCGCCCTTGAGCAGCGCCTGGACCTCCTTGGAGATGGATTTGTAGCGTTCGCCCATCATCACGTTCATGACCGCCTGGGTACCGACGATCTGCGACGTCGGCGTCACCAGCGGGATGAAGCCCAGGTCTTCACGCACCCTGGGGATCTCGTTGAGCACGTCGTCGAGCTTGTCGCCGGCGCCCTGCTCCTTGAGCTGGCCTTCCATGTTGGTGAGCATGCCACCCGGCACTTGGGCCAGCAGGATGCGCGAATCGATGCCCTTGAGCGCCCCCTCGAAGGCGGCGTACTTCTTGCGCACCTCGCGGAAGTAGGCGGCGATGTCCTCGAGTAGCGTCAGGTCGAGCCCGGTATCGCGCTCGGTCTCCTTCATGATCGCCACCACCGACTCGGTGGGGCTGTGCCCGTAGGTCATCGACATCGATGAGATGGCGGTATCGACGTTATCGATGCCCGCCTCCACCGCCTTGACGATGGTCGCCGTCGACAGGCCGGTGGTCGCATGACAATGCAGTTGGATCGGGATCGAAAGATGCTGCTTGAGGCGCGATACCAATTCATAGGCGGTGTATGGCGTGAGCAGGCCCGCCATGTCCTTGATGGCGATGGAGTGCGCCCCCATGCCCTCGATGCGCCGGGCCAGGTCGACCCAACCTTCGAGCGTGTGCACCGGGCTGACCGTATAGGAAATGGTGCCCTGGGCATGACCATCTTGCTTGATCACCGCTTGCAGCGCCCGCTCCAGGTTGCGCGGGTCGTTCATGGCATCGAAGACGCGGAAGACGTCGACGCCGTTGGTGCGTGCACGCTCGACGAACCTGTCTACCACATCATCGGCGTAATGGCGGTAGCCGAGCAGGTTCTGGCCACGCAGCAGCATCTGCTGGCGCGTGTTGGGCATCGCCTCCTTGAGCGCGCGGATACGCGCCCAGGGATCTTCTCCCAGATAACGGATGCAGGCGTCGAAGGTCGCTCCGCCCCAGGATTCCACCGACCAGAAGCCGACCCGGTCGAGTTTCTCGGCAATCGGTAGCATGTCCTCCAGGCGCAGGCGCGTGGCGAACAGCGATTGGTGAGCATCACGCAGCACCACATCAGTGATTCCCAGCGGACGTCGGTTCTCGGTCATGGCTTATGGCCTCTTGTATTCCTTGAACGGTGCTGGACGAGATGAAACGCAGCCCGCCCTGCCTTGAATTCCCTGTCTGCCTCAGCGCCGGTGACGCTGGCGGTAACGGTGCACCGCCACACTGATCGCTGCCATCACATCGTCCTCCGCCCGCGCAGGAGGTGGCGCCTGCCGAGACGTCTCCTCCTTCACGGGCGTCGGCACGAATCGCATCACCAGGCGAGACATGCCGGTCGTGGCGAACACCAGTAACGTCAGAAAGACAAAGACGAACCCCATGCCGAAGGCCATCAGGCTCAGTCCTTCCTGTACCAGTTGCGAGTCACTCATCGCGGTCTCCCTGTCGCTGCGGCAGTCTGTATCCTATCGCTGCATCTCGTCGGCAGCATTGCGCTTGGTACAATAACCTGCCTGAATTCACAGCGTTTGCAATCACACCATGGTTGGGTTGTCACGTGGTTAACTTACTACATCCGGGCCAAATCGGCCTAGCGCCCATGGAAGGGGCCATCGACGCGATCACTCGTGATCTGTTGACCATGCAAGAAGGCCTCGACTGGACCGTGACCGAGTTCGTGCGCGTAGTCGATGCCCGGCTGCCGCCGCGCGTGTTCTACAAGCATTGCCCCGAGTTACGCGAATCGGCCGTTGCCACCCCTAGCGGCATACCGGTGCACCTTCAGCTGCTCGGCTCCGACCCGCAAGCTCTCGCAGCCAATGCACATCAGGCCATCCAGCTTGGTGCCACGGGACTCGATCTCAATTTCGGATGCCCCGCCAAGACGGTCAATCGGCATGATGGTGGCGCCTCGCTGCTCCGCGACCCCGAGCGCGTCTTTCGTGTCGTGGCTGCCGTCGCCGATGCAGCAGACGGCACCGTGCCGGTCACCGCCAAGGTCCGACTGGGTTTTGCCGACCGCCGCCTGGCGCTGGCCTGCGCCCAGGCAGCCGAGGCCGGCGGCGCCCGACATCTGGTCGTACACGCGCGAACGCGTAACGAAGGCTACCGGCCACCGGCCCACTGGGAGTGGATCGCGCGTATTCGCCATCAACTGTCGATACCGGTCATTGCCAATGGCGACATATGGACATTGAAGGATTATTGGAAGGCTCGCAGCCTATCCGGCTGCGAGGATGTGATGCTGGGGCGTGGCATGCTCGCCGACCCTGACCTGGCCCAACGCATCCGGCATTGGCAGCGCACGGGAGAGCAATTACCCGAAACCGCCTGGATACGCCGCGCCGCCATTCTGGAAGCCTACGCCAACCGCCAGCAGGCCAGCTTGCCCGACAAAGTCGTGGTCTCGCTGCTCAAGCAGTGGCTGAACCAGATGCGTGCCAGGGACGCGGAAGCTGCCGCGCGCTTCGCCATGTTACGCCGAGAGACCCGTCTGGCGCCTTTCCTGGCAGGCCTGATGTCTCCAATACCCTGCGTACCACAACACGATGACCCGGCCCAGGCGTTGAGTTGTTCAGAAATATCCATCTGAAACAAAAAAGGCGTGCCCCAAGGAGGACACGCCTGAAACGATCGCCAAAGGCCTCAATTACCAAACGGCGAAGCCTTCGCTGCTACCAAGGAAACAAAACCTATCGCACAAACAGAACACGCCCTCCGAAGGGAGGGCGTGTAGGAATCTGGCGCGCCCGGGAGGATTCGAACCTCCGACCACCTGATTCGTAGTCAGGTACTCTATCCAGCTGAGCTACGGGCGCATATCAAACGTTTCTGTGAGTCATTCCGCAATTCGGAACATGACAGAGCAATACAGACGACTCTGTCATAAGCAAGATGGCGCGCCCGGGAGGATTCGAACCTCCGACCACCTGATTCGTAGTCAGGTACTCTATCCAGCTGAGCTACGGGCGCTCGATCTCATGGGCGAACCATGAACATCCTTGCTGCGTTGATGCCATTCCACAGCGTGAATGGCGGAGAGAGAGGGATTCGAACCCTCGATAGGGCTATAAACCCTATACTCCCTTAGCAGGGGAGCGCCTTCAGCCACTCGGCCATCTCTCCCTCATCAACACGGCGCGTAGGTTACCGATTCTGCTGGCTCTTGTCCACCCTCAAGCGGGAATTTTCTAAAGTGACGATGGCACCAGCCGGAATGTGTCCGAGTCCCTAGCGCTGGCCGGCCGTCTAGCGAAGCTCTGGCACCTTTGTTTTCTTGCTGTCACAACTTCCCGCTACACTTCAGCGATTACCGCTGTTGTCATCGTCACCGGATCTCTCGCGCTGAATGCGCTGATAGATCTCTTCACGATGAACTGCCACGTCCTTCGGCGCGTTGACGCCAATGCGGACCTGATTACCTTTCACACCTAGCACGGTGACAGTAACTTCGTCACCTACCATCAACGTTTCGCCAACACGGCGAGTCAGGATGAGCATGCTGATCTCCTTTCAGACTTCTTCCAACGGGGTGCACTGCGCCTACTTGAAGCCGGGCCGCGCGATTATGCGGCATGCACGACCCCATGACCAATGGCGGGCGTATGACACCTGATAGTTTCGTTGAATGAAAGGCCAATTAAGGCCTTTCGGTATCCCTACACCCCCCAGCGTAGAACGCTCGTGCAACTCTGCACCCCGTTACTCGCTTTCTACGCTGTCTTTATCCAGACCGAAGGCCTTGTGCAGGGCACGAACGGCCAATTCCATCTGCTTCTCGTCGATAACAACGGAAATCTTGATTTCCGACGTCGACACCATGCGAATATTGATGTTCTCTTCGGCCAGCGTGCGGAACATCTTGGCCGCCACGCCGGCATGGGAGCGCATGCCAACCCCGACCAGGGAGACCTTGGCAATATTATCGTCGCCACGGAGCTCGCCGCCACCGAGATCGGGAATGACCTGATCCTTGAGGATCTTCATGGTCTGCTTGTAATCGCCCTTGGCGACAGTGAACGTGAAGTCGGTGTAGTCACCCGCCGGCGCCACGTTCTGGACAATCATGTCCACTTCGATGTTGCCGTCGGCAATCGGGCCCAGAATGCGGGAGGCCACGCCCGGCACATCCGGCGTATTGAGTAGGGTCAACTTGGCTTCGTTGGCGGTAAAGGCGATGCCGGAAATGAGCGGCTCTTCCATGGAATCCTCTTCTTCATCTGATTCAGCGACGATCAGGGTACCCGGGCCGTCCTCGAAGCTGGACAGCACGCGCAGGGGCACGTTGTACTTGCCGGCAAACTCGACGGCACGGATCTGCAACACCTTGGAGCCCAGACTGGCCAGCTCAAGCATTTCTTCGACGGTGATGGTCTCGAGACGCTGCGCCTTGGAGCAGACTCGCGGGTCGGTGGTATAGACACCATCGACGTCGGTGTAGATCTGGCACTCGTCGGCCTTGAGCGCCGCTGCCAGTGCCACACCGGTAGTATCGGAGCCGCCACGGCCGAGGGTGGTGATGTTGCCTTCTTCATCGACACCCTGGAAGCCGGCGACAACGACGACCTTGCCTTCGTCGAGGTCATCACGCAGATCATTGGTCTCGATACGCTGGATGCGCGCCTTGGTATGTGCGCTATCGGTCTGGATACCGACCTGCGCCCCGGTGTAAGACGTCGCCGGCACGCCCAACTTCTGCAGGGCCATCGCCAGCAGCGAGATGGTCACCTGTTCACCGGTGGATACCAGCATATCCATCTCTCGCGGCGTCGGCTCGTCGTTGATCTGCCCGGCGAGTTCGATGAGGCGGTTGGTCTCGCCACTCATCGCCGAAACGACGACCACGACCTGGTGACCATCGTCACGAAACCGCTTGACCTTGTCGGCAACGGCCTTGATGCGCTCTACAGAGCCCACCGAGGTGCCGCCGAATTTCTGTACGTATAGCGCCATATCATGCCTATCCGTGGAGTTCGTGAATGAAAACGTCGAAACCCGAACGTCAAATACAAATAAAGGGCCGAGGCAATCTGCCAGTCGGCCCTTGATTCGATTCTAGCTCAGCTGCGACGAGACCCACTCCGGCACACTGGCCAGTGCACCGGGAAGCGCAGCCCCATCGCTGCCGCCCGCCTGGGCCATGTCGGCCCGGCCGCCTCCCTTGCCGCCGACCTGAGCCGCGACATGATTGACTAGTTCACCAGCCCTGATGCGAGAAGTCAGGTCGTCGGTTACCCCAGCGATCAGGCTGACCTTGCTACCCTCCGCGGCCCCCAGAACCAGGATGCCGGAGCCCAGCTTGTTCTTGAGCTGATCCATGAGGCCACGCAGCTCCTTGCCGGAGACACCCTCGACCTGCTTGGCCAGTACCTTGACGCCGGCAACCTCGTTGACATCGGCCAGCATGTCACTGCTCGCCGCGCTGGCGAGCTTGGCCTTGAGGCGCTCCAGCTCCTTCTCCAGGGTCCGGTTGCGTTCGATCAGCGACTCGACGCGCTCCTCGACCTGCTCGGGCTTGGCCTTGAGGCGCTCACCGAGACGAGCGAGGCTGGCCTCCTGATCGCGGAAATAATCGAGCGCACCTTCCCCGGTTACTGCCTCGATACGCCGCACGCCAGCAGCGATCCCGGTTTCGGCGAGGATGTGGAAGGCGCCGATATCGCCACTGCGGGTGACGTGAGTGCCACCGCAAAGCTCGATGGAGAAATCGTCGGTACCGATGGTCAGCACGCGCACGTCATCACCATACTTGGCTTCGAACAACGCCGCAGCTCCCCTGGCCTTGGCTTCGTCGAGCGTCATGTGCTCGATACGCGTGTCGGCGTTGGCCAGGACCTGCTGGTTGACGATGGCTTCGACTTCGGCAAGCTGCTCACGGGTCATGGCTTCGAAGTGGCTGAAGTCGAAGCGCAGGCGCTCGGCGCTAACCAGAGAGCCTTTCTGCTGGACATGATCGCCGAGAACGCGCTTGAGTGCCTCGTGAAGCAGGTGGGTCGCCGAGTGATTGCGCATGGTCGCGGCACGCAAGCTGGCATCCACGCGAGGCCGAACAGCAGCCCCCACGCTCAGGCGGCCTTCAACAACGACCCCATGATGCAAGTGATGGCCGGCCTGCTTCTGGGTATCGGTTACCTGAAAGCGTACGCCCTCGGCTTCGAGATACCCGGTATCGCCGACCTGGCCGCCCGACTCGCCGTAGAACGGGGTACGACCCAGGACGACCACGCCCTTGCTACCTTCGTCGAGTTCGGCCAGGGCATTGCCGCTTTCGTCGACCAACGCGGTGACACGCGCCTCGCCTTCCAACTGATCGTAGCCGGTGAACTCGGTCTTGCCTTCGACTTCGACGCTGGCCGTGTAGTCCGCGCCGAACTGACTAGCGGCGCGGGCTCGTTCGCGCTGCGCTTCGAGTTCGCGCTGGAAGCCCGCCTCATCCAGGGTCACGCCACGCTCGCGACAGATGTCAGCCGTCAGGTCGAACGGGAAACCATAGGTATCGTAGAGCTTGAAAACGGTCTCACCAGGCAGCGTATCGCCGTCCAACTCACTGAGCGCCGCTTCAAGTAGCCCCATGCCATGATCCAGGGTACGCGCGAATTGCTCCTCTTCCTTGAGCAGGACCTTCTCGATCTGCGCGCGAGCCTTGCGAAGTTCCGGATAGGCTTCGCCCATCTCGGCATCCAGCGCGGCAACCAGTTTATGGAAGAACGGCTCGCGGGCGCCCAGCTTGTGCCCGTGGCGGATGGCGCGACGGATGATCCGACGCAGCACGTAGCCACGACCTTCGTTGGACGGCAGCACGCCGTCGGTGATCAGGAACGCACAGGAGCGAATATGGTCGGCAATGACCCGTAGTGATGGCGTCGTGGTGTCGGCGTGGCCGATGATCTCGGCAGCGGCCTTGAGCAGGTTCTGGAACAGGTCGATCTCGTAGTTGGAGTGCACGCCCTGAAGTACCGCAGCGACACGCTCCAGCCCCATACCCGTGTCGATAGACGGCTTGGGCAGCGGGTTCAGGTTACCGGCGGCATCGCGATCGAACTGCATGAAGACCAGGTTCCAGATCTCGATGTAGCGATCGCCATCCTCGTCCGGGCTGCCGGGAGGACCGCCGAAGACGTCGGGACCATGATCGAAGAAGATTTCCGAGGACGGACCGCAGGGGCCGGTGTCGCCCATCTGCCAGAAGTTGTCCTCGTCGAGCCTGGAAAAGCGCTCGGGATCGATGCCGATCTCTTCTTTCCAGATCTTCTCGGCCTCATCGTCGCTGACATGCACCGTGACCCACAGCTTCTCGGCCGGCAGCCCCAGGCGCTCGGTAAGAAACGTCCAGGCGAAGCGAATGGCATCGCGCTTGAAGTAATCACCGAAGCTGAAGTTGCCCAGCATTTCGAAAAACGTGTGATGCCGCGCGGTATAGCCGACGTTATCGAGATCGTTGTGCTTTCCGCCCGCACGCACGCAACGCTGCGACGATGTTGCGCGCACATAGGGGCGCGGGTCGCGGCCCAGGAAGACGTCCTTGAACGGCACCATGCCGGCATTGGTGAACAGCAGGGTCGGATCGTTACCCGGCACCAGCGAGCTAGACGGAACGATGGTGTGCCCTTGCTCTTCGAAGAAGGTCAAAAAGGCCTGTCTGATGTCTGCGCTTTTCATAGAAAACCCGTGGAAGTGAGCGTTTGGGCGCTGCGGGCGAGCGGTCACCACCCAGCACTTGGGTAGCCGATGGCTTGGCGTTAACGAAAAGGCGCCACCCGGGGCCGTAACAAGGCGCATTAGTATAACGCACTTGTCAAGCGACTAAAGGGGCAAAAGGGAATGGAGGGAACTAGGGGGAATCCCAGGCATGCGCCAGCGCATGGCGCACCTGGTCAAAATCGAAGCCACGCCCGGCCAGGAAGCGTTCCCGCCGGGCGCGCTCACGAGGACCCTCGCCAGGGCCGGAGAAGCGCTTGGCCAAGGTTTCGCAAGCCAGCGTGAACCAGTCCACCGCCTCACGAGATTGGGCCTCGTCGAAAGCCTGCCGGGCCTGCTCGGTGGCAATGCCACGCTCGCCAAGCTCGGCCCGGATCTTGAGTGGGCCCTGTCCGCGAGCAATACGAGAACGCACAAAGACTTCGGCAAAGCGCTCGTCGGATTGCAACCCTTCTGCGGCCAGCGCGTCGAGGGTTTGCTCGATGTCAGCGGATGCATGCCCCTTGGCGCGCAGGCGGCGCTCCAGCTCGGCGCGAGCATACTCGCGCCGAGCCAGCAGGCGAATGGCATCGTCGCGTGGCGAGCTTTCCTGGGCCGTGGAAGGACCGGACATGACGGATGTTACAGCAGCGTGTCGTCGTTATCGTCGTCGATGGCTGCCGCTTCCTGTTCCGGCTCACCGTCCTTGGCCTTGGGCTCGACCGTAGTCAGCAGCTGGGCGCGGATCTGGCTCTCGATCTCTTCCATGATCGCCGGGTTGTCCTCGAGGAACTGGGCCGCATTGGCCTTGCCCTGGCCGATCTTGTTGCCCTGATAGCTGTACCAGGCACCCGCCTTGTCGACCAGCTTGCACTGCACGCCCAGATCGACCACCTCGCCGGCATGGTAGATACCCTTGCCGTAGAGGATCTGGAACTCGGCCTGCCGGAACGGCGGGGCCACCTTGTTCTTGACGACCTTGACGCGGGTTTCGTTACCGGTCACCTCGTCGCCCTGCTTGACCGAACCTGTACGGCGGATGTCGAGGCGCACACTGGAGTAGAACTTGAGCGCGTTACCGCCAGTAGTGGTTTCGGGGCTACCGAACATCACGCCGATCTTCATGCGGATCTGGTTGATGAACACCACCATGCAGTTGGCGTTCTTGATGTTGCCGGTGATCTTGCGCAGCGCCTGGGACATCAGGCGGGCCTGCAGGCCGACGTGGGAGTCACCCATCTCGCCCTCGATCTCGGCACGCGGCGTCAGTGCGGCCACCGAGTCGATAATGATCACGTCGACCCCGCCGGAGCGAACCAGCATGTCGCAGATTTCCAGTGCCTGTTCGCCGGTATCCGGCTGCGAAACCAGCAGATCGTCGAGGTTGACGCCCAGCTTCTCGGCGTAACTCGGATCGAGGGCGTGCTCGGCATCGATGAAGGCGCAGGTCTTGCCCTGTTTCTGGGCCTGAGCGATGACCGACAGTGTCAGCGTGGTCTTGCCCGAGGATTCCGGCCCGAAGATCTCGACGACGCGGCCCAGCGGCAGACCGCCGATGCCCAGGGCAATATCCAGACCCAGCGAGCCGGTGGAAATCGACGGCATCGTCACGCGGGGCGTATCGCCCAGGCGCATCACGGTGCCCTTGCCAAACTGACGCTCGATCTGCGAGAGCGCCGCGTTGAGCGCTTTGGAACGGTTATCGTCCTGTGCCATGAATGTCTCCTGATAGCACGTGTAGGTTGGCGCGATACCCGGTTCTGGGCTCGCATCGCCAGCGTCGACTGGCTTAACCAATCACTGTATGGCTAGACAGTATTATGACGAAAAATTCGTCACTCGCCTACTCCCCGGCGAGGATAATTCTGCTCCATCAAGAACCGCTCACACCTCTTCCAGCCAGCGGACCAGTCCTTCTAGAGCCACATGTACCGCCTGCTCGCGAACCGCTCGACGGTCCCCGTCGAAGCGCAGACATTCGGCATGCTGCGCCTGGGCACTCCCCCAGGCAAACCAGACCGTCCCCACCGGCTTTTCCTCGCTGCCACCGCCGGGCCCGGCCACGCCGCTGATAGCCACGCCAACATCGGCTCCGCTCTCGCGGCAGGCTCCGGCGACCATCGCCATCACCGTCTCGCGACTGACGGCCCCGTGAACATCGAGGATCGTTTTCGGCACGCCAAGCAGGCGAGTCTTGGCGGTGTTCGAGTAGGTCACGTAGCCCGTCTCGAAATAGCCCGAGCTTCCGGCAATGTCGGTGATCGTACTGGCCACGCCGCCGCCAGTACACGATTCGGCAGTGGTCACCGACAGGCGCCGGGCCAGGCAAGCTTGCTGCAGTCGCTCGCTGAGGGTTTGCAGCTCGGATTCGTTCGCAGTATCGCTCCGGGTCACACGGTTTCCTCGTCGGTCAGAACCAAAGGCAAGCAGCTTAACAGAAGCCACATGCTACGCATTCAGCCTTCAGGCGCCGCCTTCTTCGTCAGCGATTCGTCGAGCACCTGCTGGCACCCCGGCCCGGTCCCCTCTCCCAAGCCCGGTTCTACCCAGGGGAGTATGGCCAGCGGAGGCGCCACCAAGGCTCCCAGGACGGACAGCACACCGCGCGCGACCAGCTCACGAGACACTACATCCACTTGCGGGCTAGTGATGGCACCCTGCAGCTTGACCGGCGAATCGGAGGCCGGCAGGCTGGGATCTTTGGGGTGCGCCTCGAAAACAAGATCAAACCGCTCGTGATCCAGGTCGATCTCTCCTCCCCCGGTGATATTCGAGTCGCTAGTGTTGATATAGAACTGCTCGACTGCGGCAATACCGCTGTCGGCATCGAGCCGGGTATAGGCACACTGCATGGGGATCCGGTCTGCATCCGCCAGCGCAGCAGCAAGTGCTTCGCTGACATCGAGCCCCAGCGCCTCTATGAGCAGCATGTCCAGGCGGCCACCGGACATGGCCAGCTCCAAGCGGCCACCCAGGCTGGCCATCACCTCGTCCATCGAGCCACCGACAAAGCGGACCGCACCCTCTCCACCGATGGTTCCGGCGGAATCCTCGGCAATCTCGGGCACACCAGCACGACGCAGCACCGGCTTGAGATTGACCCGCCGGATAGCCAGCTCAAGCCTGCCATCCAGCGCTTGGCCATGCGCATCCAGTCGCAGCTGGGCGACGACCGTACCGCCCCCGAGCCCCATGCGCAGCGGCTCGAGCGTCAGCACGCCTTCCTCCAAGGATAGGTCCATCGACACTTTGGTCAGCGGGACATACTCGGAGTCGACGTTATCCGCAGTATAGCGAACCTCCGCGTCCATCCTGCGCAGCCCTTCGAGATCCCACTCACGATCGGAGAATAGCCCTTGCCGGCCTTCTTCCTGCCGAGCCCACGCCTGCTGAGTGGGGGAAGCGGTTTCTCCGCCTTCCGTCTCAGGTGCACTGCCGGTGAGTGGCGACAAATCATCGAGGTCCAATCGCTGCGAATTCAGGGTCGCCCAGAGCATGTTGCGCTGGCCCAGGCGCAGGCGAACGTCGCCGCTGACGTCGCTGTTACCAAAGGTGCCATCCAGGTTGAGAAAACGAACCAGATCGTCCCTGACACGCAACTCCCCTTGCAGCTCGTAAGGCGGCAAGGCGGGTAAGTTCAGCCCCGTCAAATCGTTAAGGCGGGCTGGGTTGGGGCCCGAGAGCTGGAACGAGGCCTGAATACGACCGAGCTCCAGCGGTTTTTCGATCGTTCCATCCACATACAATGCTGACTGGCCAGAGGTAATCCGTCCCCGTACAGGATAGGGCTTGCCGGGATTGCGCAGGTTGAGTAGCGGCCCGACTTCCAGATCATATTCGAAGGATTCTCCATTGTGTTGCCCGTAGCCCCGAAGATGGACGCCAGGCACCGAGGTTCCTTCAAGGTTAATGGAATCGGTATTCACATGCAGGAACAGATCTTGCGAGGGGAGCCGATAGTCGAGCGAAGTATCATCCGCCACCAGTTCGCCGTCCTCGAGGCGGACATGCAGTTGGCCGTCCAATGTGCCCAGATCACTATTACCCAACGGCGCCAATGCTTCCCCCAGGTCAAACCGGGCCAGCTGCGCATCGATGTCGCCGCTCAATGTCTGCGGCTGGATGGTCAGGACGCCCTGGGCCGTCAGCGCTCCTTGGTCCTGCTCCAGATGCAGGTTCTGCACATCCAGCCGGCCCGCTTCAAGACTGCCCTTCAGCGCCACGTTGCGCAGCTGGGCGTCGCCGTAGCTCAGCCGGCCTATCGACAGGTCGGCCTGCGCATTGAAGTGACGCAGCGGCTCGAGCCCTTCCGCCAGGCTGCGATCCCAAGCAGCATCCGGGCCGGGCTCGTTAGCCTCCTGAGATATTTTTTCATCGCCATCTTGAGTCACACCCAGTTGGGCCAGGTCCAAATGGTCGATATCGAGCTGCGCGTCGATCATCGGGCGGTTGCCCTTCGCCGCGGCGTTAGCGGGCAATTGAACGCCAATCTTTCCGTCCCAGGTGCCCAGTCCTGCGTAGCCCAGTGGGGCCAGCGCCTGATCCATGTCGACTTGGGAAAGCTGCGCCTCGATGTCGACTATCAGAGTCTTCTCGCGAATGCCCACCTGGCCCTGAGCGGTCAGCTCGCCCTGGTTCTGGGTAGCATGCAGACGTTGAACGTCTAGCTTGCCTGACTCGAGGCTACCTTTGAGCGCCACATCGCTGAGCTGGGAATCGCCGTAGCTCAGCCGATCGACCGACAGGTCAACCTTGGCATCGACTCGACGCAGGGGAGCAAGCTGTCGTGCCAGCTTGCGATCCCACGCGGTCTCTTCCTGCGTGGCATCCGATGACCGAGCTTCGCTGTCCTGCGACAGAATACCGAGCTGCGCCAGGTTGAGATGCCCGATATCGAGTTGAGCGTTGACCTGAGGGCGCTTGCCCTGCGATGCCGCATCGGCCGGTAGCGATAAGCCGACCGTTCCGTCCCAGGTTCCTAGCCCGTCATAGCCGAACGGCGCCAACGCCCTGCCCATGTCTACGCGGGAAAGCTGTGCTTCGATATCGGCAGCCAGCGTCTTCTCTCGAATATCGATCTTGCCCTGTGCATTCAGCTCGCCTTGGCCCTGAGGCTGGTCCTGAGCGGCGTGAAGGCGCTGGATGGTCAGGGTTCCTTGGCTCAGAGAGCCTTTCAGCGTCACATCATTCAACCCTGTGTCGCCATAGACGAGGCGATCAACCGCCAGATCGAACCGCGCATCGAAAGCCTGCAATGGCGCGAGCTTTTGCGCTAGCTGCTGGTCCCATGGCACTGATTGATCGGAGGCATTCTCCCTGTCCGCCTGCACTTGTTCATCAGCACCGGGCAGGCCCCAGCGAGACAGGTTGAGCCGGTCGGCCTGGAGTCGGGCGTTGATCTTGGGGCTTTCGCCAGCCAGGGCGACGCTGACCGAGCCCTGCACATGGGTATCGCCCAACTGGGCCGTGGCGTTCTGCAGCGACCACTGCTGATCCTGATGACTGATCTGACCGTGCAGCTCGAGCAAAGGCAACTCAAGCGAGGGACGCCCGAGCATTTTAGCCAGGTCCGCTTTCTGCGGTGCGGAAACGGTCAATTGTCCTTCTAGACTGGTGGGCTGGGAGACATCGCGAAGCCGACCATCGAAGCTTGCCTGCAACTGGCCGAGATGGCCCTGTAGCGTGACGGGATACGTATTGGCATTGTTACTCGTCAAGGCCTTGGAGGGAGCGCCGCCGTGGCCAGTGAGTTCGAGCGGCAGGCCTTGGAATGTCCCCTGCGCCTCAACCATGAGTTCACGAGCGCTACTGCCACTGCGGGTATGGAAATCAATACTAAGATCCGCGTCCAAGTTAGGGTCCCGGTAGGTCAGGTGGCCGTCGGCGACCTTGATGACGTCGGGGCTGATACCAAGCCCACCGCCACTGCTCTGCTGGACTTTATTACCGACCAGGCTATCCCAGTTCGAGGTGCCATCCTCGCGCTTGGCGAGATGAATTATCGGCTGGTTCAATCCGAGCCGTTGCAGTTCAAGCTGCCCCGTCACCAACGCACCGGGATTTATCGCAACATCCAGCGCCTCAATATTCAGCATCCGGTCATGTGGCGCCCAATCAGGGTTGGCGACGGTAATGTTCTCGAGATGCACCGTCAGCGGCCAGCCCCAACCGATATCCAGACTGCCTATCTCGACTTGGCGCCCATTCAGGCGCTGGCTGACCTGGCCCTCCAGCCATCCGCGAGCCCACTGTGATTCGAGGAGGAGCATGCCAGCCACCAGTAACACCACGATGCAGGCCAGCGACACGAGAATACGTCGAGCTGCCTTAGCCACGTCCACTCCCTGGTTCAGTTACCTGCGCGTCAAGCACCCTGCGACTTTCTTCCGTGTTTAAAAAGCGCATAAATACGAGCGTAGACGACATATCCCTGGCGGATAGGTGCATGTCGGCCTGTCGACCCCCGACCGGACTGCGATAGAATGTCCACCCAGCAAACGCCCCAGGGCGACCCGCCCACTGTTACCCGGGAAATGCGAAGCTCATGCAAGACGCGGTCGAGACGAAAAGTCCCCAGCACACCCCCATGATGGCGCAATATTTGAAGATCAAGCGCGAGCACCCCGACGTGCTGCTCTTCTATCGCATGGGTGACTTCTATGAGCTGTTCTACGACGACGCCCGTCGTGCCGCACAATTACTCGACATCACGCTGACCCAGCGAGGCCAGTCCGGCGGCAAGCCGATTCCCATGGCCGGCGTGCCGTATCACAGCGCCGAAGGTTACCTGGCGCGGCTAGTGCGTGCCGGTGAATCCGTAGCGATCTGCGAGCAGATTGGCGACCCGGCCACCAGCAAGGGTCCGGTGGAGCGCAAGGTGGTGCGCATCGTCACGCCCGGCACGCTGCATGACGAGGCGCTGCTCGACGCGAAACGCGACAATCTTCTCCTCGCCCTGCACTGCCAGGGTGAGCGCTGGGGCCTGGCCTGGCTCGAACTGTCCAGTGGCCACTTCAATGTCCTTGAGGTCGACGGCGAGGCGGACATGCTCGCCGAGGTGCACCGTCTGGCGCCGGCGGAGCTGTTGATCGCCGATGGGCTCAAGCTGGCGCCGGCCCTGTCCGAACGTGCCGGACTCAAGCGTCAGAGCGAATGGCTCTTTGATCTGGAAACCTCGAATCGTCTGCTTTGCGATCAGTTCGGCGTGGCTGACCTGCGGGGTTTCGGCTGCGCCCACCTGGAATGCGCCATCACGGCTGCTGGGGTGCTGGTCGACTACGCCCGCGACACCCAGCGCTCGCGTCTGCCCCATGTCATTGCCCTGGGCGTGGAGAGCCGCGACGATGCGGTGGTCATCGATGCTGCCAGCCGCCGTAATCTGGAGATCGACACCAACCTCGGTGGGACCGGCGACAACACCCTGGCCAGCGTGCTCGACACTACTGCCACGGCGATGGGCTCGCGCCTGCTCAAGCGCTGGCTCAACCGACCGCTACGCAACCGCGAGCAAGTCGCTGCACGCCAGGCCGCCGTGCAGCTATTGCTGGCCCAGGAGGGCTTCATTTCGCTGCGCGACATGCTAAAGCAGATCGGCGATGTGGAACGCATTCTGGCGCGCGTCGCCCTGCGCAGTGCAAGGCCGCGCGACCTGGCGCGCCTGCGCGATGCACTCAATGCCTTGCCGACGCTGCAGCAGGAGCTGGCCGCACTCGACGAAGGCACCGCTCTCGACGAGCTGCGACGCCATATTCGTCCCTACCCCGAGCTGGCCGAAACGTTGACCCGGGCGCTGGTCGACAACCCGCCCGTGGTGATCCGCGACGGTGGCGTGATCGCCGAAGGCTTCGACGATGAACTCGACGAATATCGCGGCCTGGCCGAACATGCCGGGGATTACCTGGTCAAGCTGGAGATACGGGAGCGCGAGCGTACCGGCCTGGCCGGACTAAAGGTCGGCTATAACCGGGTGCATGGCTACTTTATCGAGATTCCCCGCGCCCAGGCCCGCGAGGCGCCGGCCGACTATATCCGCCGACAGACCCTGAAGAACGCTGAACGCTTCATCATACCCGAGCTCAAGGAGTTCGAGGACAAGGCGTTGTCGGCCAAATCGCGCGCCCTGGCGCGGGAAAAACTGCTCTATGAGAGCCTGCTGGACACGCTTAACGCCGAACTCGATGCCCTGCAGGGCACCGGACGTTCGTTGGCTGCGCTCGACGTGCTGGCGGCCTTCGCCGAGCGCGCCCAGGCCCTGGATTTCGTGCGCCCACAGCTGCTCGACTCACCGGGATTGTGCATCGAGGGTGGGCGTCACCCTGTTGTCGAACACGTCAGCGACCGACCGTTCGTGCCCAACGACCTGCGGCTCGACCCGAGCCGCCATATGCTGGTGATTACCGGGCCCAACATGGGCGGCAAATCCACCTACATGCGCCAGGCCGCACTGATCGCGCTACTCGCTCACTGCGGCAGTTTCGTGCCCGCCGACCGCGCCGAGATCGGTCCGCTGGATCGTATTTTCACGCGCATCGGTTCCAGCGACGACCTGGCGGGCGGCCGTTCGACCTTCATGGTCGAGATGACCGAGACCGCCAGCATCCTGCACAACGCTACCCATCAGAGCCTGGTGCTGATGGACGAGATCGGACGCGGCACCAGCACCTTCGATGGCTTGTCGCTGGCCTGGGCCAGTGCCGAGCATCTGGCGCGGGTGAAGGCTTTTACACTATTCGCCACACACTATTTCGAGATGACCGCGTTGGCCGAACAGATGGAAGGGGTGGTCAACGTTCATCTGACAGCGGCCGAGCATCGAGACGGCATTGTCTTCATGCACCGAGTCGAGGATGGGCCGGCCAGCCAGAGCTACGGCTTGCAGGTGGCGCAGCTGGCCGGAGTGCCGCAGGCGGTGATTGCCCGGGCCCGCGAGAAGTTGGCGGGTCTCGAGCAGCAGGAAGTTGACCAGGGTCAGCGTAAGTCTGGCCATAGTGAGGCGACGGCCAGCTCGGCTCCGCAGCAACCCGACCTGTTCGCTAGCGCCCCCCACCCCGTTGTAGAGGAACTGACTGGGCTTGCACTCGACGAACTGACCCCGCGTCAGGCACTGGAGCTGCTTTACCGTTGGCGTGAAAACGTCTAGGCGTATAAGGAGATACAGGCTATTTCCTCATGCCCAAACGATCATAACGCTCGCTTGCCGATGGATAGGCGGGGCCTCTAGAATGGCCCCCATTTTAGAATTAGGCCTTATATAGGCTCTAACGCTTATAACCTAGCTGATGAGGTCCCGGCGCCCGCCGCACCGGAACACCAAGATTGAGGGAGACACCCCATGACGTTCGTCGTCACCGAAAACTGCATTCGCTGCAAGTACACCGATTGCGTCGAGGTCTGTCCGGTCGACTGTTTCTACGAAGGGCCGAATTTCCTGGTCATTCATCCCGATGAATGTATCGATTGCGCCCTGTGCGAGCCGGAATGCCCCGCCGAGGCCATCTTTTCGGAAGATGAGCTGCCGGACAATCAGCAGGAATTCATCGAGATCAACGCCGAGCTTTCGGAAGTCTGGCCCAATATCACCGAGAAAAAGGATCCCCTGCCAGAAGCCGAGGAATGGGACGGCAAGTCCGGCAAGCTGGAATATCTCGAGCGCTAACCGGCTCGCATCCATTCTACTTCCAGAGCGCTACCCAACGAGCGCTCTGGATGCGCATCGCACAACGCGCAGACGTAAAAAAGGCGGCCTGTAGGCCGCCTGCTTCCATCCATGTTGTCCTTGGACATACCTTTTGTCCGAATCCTCTGGCACTCGTCCCTGTTCAGAAGCCACCTCTCTGCAGCACCGAACGAGCCTTAGACTGTATCCCGTAGCATCCTGCCAGTAGCGGGCGAACCCACTTCCCAAATCCCGAGAGTATTGTCGCAACCTCGCGGGCTGCCGCAAAGGGGTGCCTCAACCGGCATCTGGCTCCCAGCATATATCCGCTAGATTTTATTACTTATAAAACAGCATGTTACGCCAAAACCTTTAGATAATGCGCTCTTTGCTGGCAGCTTTCGTCTACAAAAACGCCCCCAAGTTGTAGGCAATTTCCTACAAGATTTGGAGAGATTGTTGTCCGAAAAAAGTATTACTCGAGACAGGCGAGGAAGGAGGGTGCGAGGGGACAGACAGGGGGAATGACGCAGCGGCGCCGGATTCACCGGCGCCGCTGTTTCTGGGGCAGATAACTCAGCCTTGACCCTTGATGGCCTTGAGGCCGGGATAGACAGCCTTGTCACCAAGCTCCTGCTCGATGACCAGCAGGCGGTTGTACTTGGCGATGCGGTCTGAGCGACTCAGCGAGCCAGTCTTGATCTGCCCGGCGGAGGTCGCCACGGCCAGGTCGGCGATAGTGGTGTCCTCGGTTTCGCCGCTACGGTGAGAAATCACTGCGGTGAAACCGGCGTCCTGGGCCATCTTGATGGCATCCAAGGTCTCGGACAGCGAGCCGATCTGGTTGAACTTGATCAGGATCGAGTTACCGATGGACTCGTCGATACCGCGTTTGAGAATGCGGGTGTTGGTCACGAACAGATCATCCCCGACCAACTGCACACGATCGCCGAGCTTTTCGGTCAGTAGCTTCCAGCCGTCCCAGTCGGACTCGTCCATGCCATCCTCGATGGAGACGATCGGGTACTGCGACACCAACTCGGCCAGGTAATCGACGAATCCGGCCGCGTCATAGCGTTTTCCTTCACCGGCCAGATTGTACTCGCCCCCCTCGTAGAACTCGGAGGAGGCGCAATCGAGCGCCAGGGTGATGTCCTTACCCAGTGTATAGCCGGCATCGGAAATCGCCTGCTTGATGACCGCCAGCGCCTCGGCATTGGAGTCCAGATTGGGGGCGAAACCGCCTTCGTCGCCCACCGAGGTGGCCAGCCCCCGAGAGGACAGCACCTTCTTCAGTGAGTGGAATACCTCGGCCCCCATGCGTAGCGCTTCACGAAAGGTCGGTGCACCCACGGGCTGGATCATGAACTCCTGCATGTCGACGTTATTGTCGGCATGCTCCCCACCGTTGATGATGTTCATCATAGGCACCGGCATGGTGTACTTGCCGGGCTGGCCGTAGAGCTCGGCGATATGCGCGTAAAGAGGCACGCCTTTCTCGGCGGCGGCAGCCTTGGCGGCGGCTAGCGATACTGCGAGGATGGCATTGGCGCCGAGGTTCGCCTTGTTGTCGGTACCGTCGAGTTCGAGCATGGCCTTGTCAAGCGCGCGCTGATCGTTGGCATCCATGCCCTTCAGACGATCGCAGATCTTGCCATTGACGGCCTCGACCGCCTTGAGCACGCCCTTGCCCAGATAGCGCGCCTTGTCGCCGTCACGCAGTTCCAGCGCCTCACGGGAACCGGTGGATGCGCCGGACGGGGCGCAGGCGCTGCCATGCGCACCACTGGCAAGATAAACATCAGCCTGCACGGTCGGATTGCCACGCGAGTCGAGGACTTCGAGAGCGCGAATATCGACGATTTCTGCCATATCGTATCTTCCTTAATCGGTTGTGGTTGGGCAAAGTCGCGTTATTGAACTTGAACTTCCGGGAAGCCCTTGACCAGCGTGTCGAGCTGCTTCAACTGGCTGAGGAACGGCTCGAGCTTATCCAGCGGAAGGGCGCTAGGGCCATCGCACAACGCCTTGTCCGGATCGGGGTGCGCTTCCAGGAACAGCCCGGCCAGCCCCACCGCAACACCAGCACGAGCCAGCTCGAAGACTTGCGCGCGGCGTCCGTCGGCGCTGTCGCCACGTCCACCTGGGCGCTGCAACGAGTGGGTGACGTCGAAGATCACTGGATAACCGGTCTGCTTCATCTCGCCGAAACCGAGCATATCGACGACAAGGTTGTTATAGCCGAAGCTTGAGCCGCGTTCGCAGAGAATGATTCGATCGTTGCCTGCCTCGCGGCACTTGGCAATGATGTGACGCATTTCATGTGGAGCGACGAATTGCGGCTTCTTGACATTGATCACAGCGCCGGTGGCGGCCATGGCGACCACCAGGTCGGTCTGGCGGGCGAGGAAAGCTGGCAACTGGATGACGTCTGCGACCTCGGCCACCGGCGCTGCCTGCCAAGGCTCATGAACATCGGTGATTACCGGCACGTCGAAGCGCGACTTGACCTCGTCGAGGATCGCCAGCCCCTTGTCCAATCCCGGGCCGCGGTAGGAATGGATGGAGCTGCGGTTGGCCTTGTCGAAACTGGCCTTGAATACGTAGGGGATGCCCAGCCGTGTGCAGACGTCGACATAGGTCTCAGCGACCTCGAGCGCCATCTCGCGGGACTCCAGTACATTCATACCGCCAAACAGCATCAGCGGCAATGAATTGCCGGCCCTGAGGCCGGCAAACTCGATGTTGCGTTGGGATTCTGCCATAACGTCGCTCCTGCGTGGCAATCGACCGATCCTAGCCCTGGGTCTGGGCGCGCGAACGAGCCGCCTTGTGTTCCAGTGCCGCGTTTACGAACCCCGAGAACAGCGGATGGCCGTCACGCGGGGTAGAGGTGAATTCGGGGTGGAACTGGCAGGCCACGAACCACGGGTGGTCTGGCAACTCGACCATCTCCACGAGGGAATTGTCGACGCTCTTGCCCGAGATCACCAAGCCGGCCTGTTCGAGGTCGTCGACGAACTGGTTGTTGACCTCGAAGCGATGGCGATGGCGCTCGGTGATATCTTCCAGACCATAGGCCTGATGCGCCTTGGAGCCCGTCTTGAGGTGACAGACCTGCCCGCCCAGGCGCATGGTGCCGCCCAGGTCAGCCGCCGCGTCGCGCAGCTCGATCTTGCCCTCGGCATTGACCCATTCAGTGATCAGGCCGACCACCGGGTGACGGGTGTCGTGAGTGAACTCGGTGGAGTTGGCATCCTCCCAGCCGACCACGTTGCGCGCGTACTCGATCACCGCCACTTGCATGCCCAGACAGATGCCCAGATACGGGACGCCCTGCTCGCGTGCGTAGCGGGCTGTCATGATCTTGCCTTCCACGCCACGCTCGCCGAACCCGCCAGGCACCAGGATCGCATCCTTGCCGGCCAGCCGCTCGGTACCGTGACGCTCGATGATTTCGGCATCGATGTAGTCGATGTTGATCTTGACCCGCGACTGGATACCAGCGTGTATCAGCGCCTCGTTAAGTGACTTGTAGGCATCGAGCAGATCCATGTACTTGCCGACCATGGCGATGTTGATCGACTTGAGCGGATTGAGCTTGGCATCGAGAACACGGATCCACTCGGACAGGTCAGCCGGCGGTGCATCGAGACGCAGCTTGTCGCAGACGATCTCGTCGAGGCCGAACTCGTGCAGCATCAACGGGATGCGGTAAATGGTATCGGCATCCTGCAACGGCACGACGGCACGCTCTTCAACGTTGGTAAACAAAGCGATCTTGCGTCGCTCGGTCTCCTCGAGTTCCACCTCGCTGCGGCAGATGAGAATGTCGGGCTGGATACCGATCGAACGCAGCTCCTTGACGCTGTGCTGAGTCGGCTTGGTCTTGGTCTCGCCGGCAGTCTTGATGTAAGGCACCAGGGTCAGGTGCATGAAGATCGCCCGATTGGCCCCCACCTCGCTGCGCAGCTGACGGATCGATTCGAGGAACGGCAGCGACTCGATGTCGCCTACCGTGCCCCCGATTTCCACCAGCGCCACGTCGTAGCCATCACCACCCTCGATCACCCGGCGCTTGATCTCGTCGGTGATATGCGGGATCACCTGTACCGTACCGCCCAGATAATCGCCACGCCGCTCCTTGCGCAGCACGTGCTCGTAGACACGCCCAGTGGTGAAGTTGTTGCCCTGGGTCATCTTGGTGCGTATGAAACGCTCGTAGTGGCCCAAGTCGAGGTCAGTTTCCGCGCCATCTTCGGTGACGAAGACCTCGCCGTGCTGGAACGGGCTCATGGTGCCCGGATCGACGTTGATGTACGGATCCAGCTTGAGGATGGTGACCTTGAGGCCACGCGCCTCGAGAATCGCCGCCAGCGAGGCCGACGCAATGCCCTTGCCGAGAGAGGACACAACGCCGCCGGTCACGAAGATATATCGTGTCATGGAAAACCTGTCGAATCTGAACGGAAAGCCCTGGAGGGAGCCGGGCCTGGATGGGACGCCAGAATAGCAGATTCGACCGGGTCGCTCAATTTTGCGCCCGGCCTTCGTGCCTTGCTGAATTGACCTACCCCCACCATTGGCCAATGGGGCTGCCCAGCGGGTCGCGCTCGGGACGGGATACCTGACGAATACGCGCCACGGCGGCATCGTGTTCCGTTGGGTCGGCGCGCAGCAGGTCAAGCTCGGGCTGGTCGACGGGGTAGGCCGCCAGCAGCAGAAAATCGTCACTGGCTTCCAGGGAACAGTGTCCCGTTCCGGCCGGCAGCACCAGAGAATCGCCGGCACGAATCTCGACGTCTCGCCCGGACTCACCACCCAGGCGTAGGCGCCCCCAACCGGAGAGCACCCCGAACGCCTCGTGGGCGATCGAATGGTAGTGGTGATAATCGTAGACGCCACCCCGCCAGCTCGGCGCCCAGCCATTGGCGGCAAAGATCGCCGCGAAGCGCTCGGCTATCGCCTCACGGTCGAGAGTGCTATCCAGGCCCTGCGAGCGGAACACCAGGGTGGCCAGGGGCGTATTGGGGATGTGACCGTCGTCCTCGAAGGTCAGCCGCTCCGGGTCTACCGAGCCGCTGGTCTCTCCCTGCAGCCCCAGCACTGCCAATTCATCGTCCATTGCTAGCCTCCTTGGCTCTGAATGCCTGCAAGCCAGTCTAGACAGGGCCAGCCCACAACGAAAACGCCCCGGCAAGGCCAGGGCGTTACAGGCGACACTCAATAACGAGCGAGTCAGACTTCCAGATAGTCGAGGATACCCTCGCCGGCCTGACGACCTTCAAAGACCGCCGTCACGACCAGGTCTGAGCCACGAACCATGTCGCCGCCGGCAAAGACCTTCTCGTTGGAGGTTTGGAAGGCGAACTTGCCCTTGTCGAGCTTGCCCTGTTCCTTGGCAATCACGCGACCGCGCTCGTCGACCTGGATATCGTGGGTATCGAACCAGGCAATTTCGCTGGGCTGGAAACCGAAGGCGATGATGACCTCATCGGCAGGAACGATCTCCTCGGAGCCCGGCACCACTTCCGCACGCTGACGCCCTTTCTCATCGGGCTCACCCATGCGGGTACGCACCAGCTTGACGCCTTCTACCTTGCCCTCTCCGACGATGGCCACCGGCTGGCGGTTGAACAGGAAGTCGACCCCCTCCTCGCGGGCGCTAGCCACTTCGCGCTTGGAACCGGGCATGTTGGCTTCATCGCGACGATAGGCACAGGTCACGCTGGTCGCGCCCTGGCGAATCGAGGTGCGGTTGCAATCCATAGCGGTATCGCCGCCGCCCAGCACCACCACGCGCCGGCCCTTCATCGACACGTGTTCGTCGGTGGCGACGTTAAAGCCGAGGTTGTGATTGATGTTGTCGATCAAGAAGTCGAGCGCCTTATGTACCTGGGGCAAGTCCTCGCCGGGGAAACCACCTTCCATGTACTTGTAGGTGCCCATACCCATGAATACGGCATCGTACTCGTCGAGCAATTCCTGGAACTGGATATCGCGTCCGATCTCAACATTGAGGCGGAACTCGATACCCATTTCTTCGAAGATGGCGCGACGACGCTGCATGACGTGCTTCTCGAGCTTGAACTCGGGAATACCGAAGGTAATCAGCCCGCCTATCTCGGGATAGCGATCAAACACCACCGGCTTGACGCCGTTGCGCACCAGGATGTCGGCACAGCCGAGGCCGGCCGGCCCGGCACCAATTACCGCCACGCGCTTGTCGGTCCATGTGACCTTGGACATGTCCGGCCGCCAGCCCATGGCGAAAGCAGTCTCGGAAATGTATTTCTCGATCGAACCGATGGTCACCGCGCCAAAGCCCTCATTGAGGGTACAGGCGCCTTCACATAAGCGCTCCTGCGGACAAACACGACCACAGACCTCGGGCAGCGTGTTGGTACGGTGAGAGATCTCCGCTGCGGCGAGGATGTTGCCCTGGCTGACCAACTTCATCCAGTTAGGGATGTAGTTGTGCACCGGGCATTTCCACTCACAGTAAGGGTTGCCGCAATCCAGGCAGCGATGCGCCTGGCTGGCCGCTTCCTGCGGGCGAAAGGGCTCGTAAATCTCGGAGAATTCCTTGGCGCGCAGACGAGCATCCTTCTTGGTGCGATCCTTGCGCGCAACGTCGATGAACTGAAAATCGTTATTGAGACGGTTAGCCATGTTCGGTGACTCCTCTTACTCGGGCCGACGACGGGACTCGGCGAGCAAACTGTTCAGGCTCGCTGCCTTGGGCTTTACCAGCCAGAAATGGCGGATGTAATCGGAGAAGTTGCTCAGAATCTCCTGGCCCCGTGCCGACTGGGTCTCGGCGACGTACTCCTGGATCACTTCACGCAGGTGGCGCCGATAGGCTTCCATGGCCTCGGTATTGACGCGATGGATCTCGACCAGCTCGTGGTTGTAGCGGTCAACGAAGGTGCGATCCTGGTCTAGTACGTAAGCGAAACCGCCCGTCATGCCCGCGCCGAAGTTGAGCCCGGTGTCACCGAGCACGCAAACCAGGCCGCCAGTCATGTACTCGCAACAGTGATCGCCCGCACCCTCGATGACGGCATGCGAACCGGAGTTGCGCACCGCAAAGCGCTCGCCGGCGGTTCCCGCCGCGAACAGCTTGCCGCCGGTCGCCCCGTACAGGCAGGTGTTGCCGATGATTGCCGTCTTGTGACTCTCGAAGCGGCTACCCTGGGGCGGCGTAATCACGATCTTACCGCCGTTCATGCCTTTCCCGACGTAATCGTTGGCATCGCCTTCGAGGTAAAGGTTAATGCCGCGCGCGTTCCAGACCCCAAAACTCTGCCCCGCCACGCCAGACAGGCGCAGCGTTACCGGGGCGTCTTCCAGGCCGGCTTCGCCATAGCGCTTGGCAACTTCGCCGGAAACACGCGCCGGCACGGAGCGGTCGCAGTTACTGATGCGGAACGTGAATTCACCGCCGCTCTTGCTCTCAATGGCCTCGCGCAGCACATCCAGAATTTCTTCGTTCTTGGTCGCCAGATCATGCGGCATATTGCGCTTGACCTCGCAGAAGCGCGGCGCATCCGCCGGCACCCAGTCGTTATCGAGCAACGAATCGAGTACGAGCTTCTGCTGCGAGCTGGTTTCGCCCTCGATTTTCTCGAGCAGGTCGGTGCGACCGATCAGGTCGGTGAGCTTGCGCACACCAAGTAGCGCCATGATCTCGCGCACTTCCTCTGCCACGAAACGGAAGTAGTTCTTGACCATATCGACCGTGCCGCGGAAGTGCTCGTCACGCAGATAGTCGTGCTGCGTCGCAACCCCGGTGGCACAGTTGTTGAGGTGGCAGATACGCAAGTAGATACAGCCCAGCGATACCATCGGGGCGGTACCGAAGCCGAAGCTCTCGGCGCCCAGAATCGCGGCCTTGACCACGTCGAGGCCGGTCTTCAGGCCTCCGTCGGTCTGCAGACGAATCTTGTCGCGCAGCCCATTGATGCGCAGCGCCTGGTGCACCTCGGGCAGGCCCAGCTCCCATGGGCTACCGGCATGCTTGATCGAGGTCAGCGGGCTGGCCGCAGTGCCACCGTCATACCCCGCCACCGTGATCAGATCGGCATACGCCTTGGCCACACCGGTGGCAATGGTGCCGATGCCGGGCTCGGAGACCAGCTTCACCGACACCAGCGCGTTCTGGTTGACCTGCTTGAGGTCAAAGATCAGCTGCGCCAGATCCTCGATGGAATAGATGTCGTGGTGCGGCGGAGGCGAGATCAATGTCACGCCGGGCACGGCATAGCGCAGCCGAGCGATCAGGCCGTTGACCTTGCTGCCGGGCAGCTGGCCGCCCTCTCCGGGCTTGGCACCCTGAGCGACCTTGATCTGCAGCACCTCGGCATTGGCGAGGTAAGCCGGTGTCACGCCGAAGCGCCCGGAGGCAATCTGCTTGATCTTGGAGCTGCGGATGGTGCCGTAGCGTGCCGGATCTTCGCCGCCTTCACCGGAATTGGAGCGACCGCCGGTCTCGTTCATCGCCTGAGCCAGCGCCTCGTGCGCCTCGGGCGACAGGGCGCCCAATGACATGCCGGCGCTGTCGAAGCGTGGTATCAGATCTTCTACCGGCTCGACCTCGTCCAGCGGCAGCGGCTCATCGGCCGGCTTGAGCTTTAGCAGGTCGCGAATGGTCGCTACCGGGCGCTCATTGACCAGGCGGGCAAACTCCTTCCACTTCCCGTAGTCGCTTTGCTGAACCGCAGCCTGCAGCGCACGGACCACATCCGGGTTGAACGCGTGATATTCATAACCGTAAACGTACTTGTAGAGACCGCCCTGGCGCAGCCCCTTGCGCGGAATCCAGGCATCGCGAGCCAGCAGTTCCTGTTGAAGCTGCAGTTCGGCGAAGCCAGTCCCCTCGATGCGCGAGGCCATCCCCGGGAAGCACAGCTCCATCACTTCGGACGACAGCCCTACCGCCTCGAACAATTGCGCGCCGCGGTAGGAGGCAATGTGCGAGATCCCCATCTTGGAGAGAATCTTGTAAAGCCCCTTTTGCATGCCCTTGCGGTAGTTCTCGCGGGAATCCGCCGGATCGCCGAGCAAGTCGCCAGTGCGATGCATGTCGGCCATGACCTGATAGGCAAGGTAGGGGTAGATAGCTGTCGCCCCGACCCCGAACAGTACGGCCATCTGGTGCGAATCACGGGCATAGCCGGTTTCCACGATCAGGTTGACATGGGTACGCAGGCCCTTGTTGCCCAGATTGTGGTGCACGGCGCCGACGGCCAATGCCGGATGGATCGACAGCTGCCCCTTGACCAGACCGCAGTCGGACAATACCAGTACGACCTTGCCATTGCGGGCGGCCTGCTCGGCCTGCTGGCAGAGTGCGATGATGGCCTGCTTGAGGCCTGTCGTCTCGGGATCGTAAGCCAGCGATAGCGTTTCGCTGGCGAAGGCCGGGTCGTCATGCGTGGTCAGTGCAGTGAACTTGCGCGGCGACAGGACCGGCGTGGTCAGAATCAGGCGATGCGCGTGTTCGGGTGTAGCAACGAAAACGTTGCGCTCGGCGCCCAGGCAGGTTTCCAGCGACATCACGATCGCTTCGCGCAGCGGATCGATCGGTGGGTTGGTGACCTGAGCGAATTTCTGGCGGAAGTAGTCGGTGAGCATCCGCGGCTGACGCGACAGCACGGCCATGGGCGTATCGTCGCCCATCGAGCCAACTGCCTCCTGGCCGGTCTCGGCCAGCACATGCATGATCTGGTCGCGTTCTTCGTTGGAGACCAGGAACATCTTCTGGTAGACCGCAAGCTCGTCGGGCTCCATCGGCTGGAAACGCGCAAGCTCAGTCAGCGAGGACTCCAAATAGTTGGCGTTCTCGTTCAGCCATCGCTTGTAGGGATAGGCCGATCTGAGGCGATCGTCGATATCGCTGGTGTGCAGCACCTCGCCGGTGTGGGTATCGACGGACAGAATCTGTCCAGGCCCGATACGCCCCTTGGCCACTACGCTTTCAGGCGAATAGCCCCACACGCCGATCTCGGACGCGACGGTGATATAGCCGTTATCGGTAATCACCCAACGCGCCGGGCGCAAGCCATTGCGATCGAGCATGCACACGGCATGGCGGCCGTCGGTCACCACGATGCCGGCCGGGCCGTCCCATGCCTCCATGTGCATGGAGTTGTATTCGTAGAAAGCGCGCAGGTCGGCATCCATGGTCTCGACGTTCTGCCAGGCCGGCGGCACCATCAGACGCACGGCACGGTAAAGCTCCATGCCCCCGGTCAACAGAATTTCAAGCATGTTATCCATGCTCGATGAGTCGGACCCGTCAGTATTGACCACCTGGTCGAGCTCGCCGATATCGGGCAGCAGCTCGGAGACAAAATTCTCCTTGCGCGCATTGGCCCAGTTGCGGTTGGCCTCGATGGTGTTGATCTCACCATTGTGGGCCAGATAACGAAACGGCTGAGCCAATGGCCAGCGCGGCGCGGTGTTGGTCGAGAAGCGCTGGTGGTAGACAGCGATGGAGATTTCCATACGCTCGTCACCAAAGTCCAGATAAAACGTCGGCAGGTCCTCCGGCATCATCAACCCTTTGTAGGAGACGACCTTGGAGGACAGCGAGCTGACATAGAAGTCTTCTTCGTGCTTGAGGCGCTGCTCGGCGATGCGGCGCGCCATGAACAAGTCGACATTGAACAGCTGGCTTTCGCTACGCTGGGCGTCGCCCGGCTCGACAAAAATCTGACGAATACGGGGCTGGCAGGCCTGGGCGATGGGACCACAGACGCTCGAATCATGGGGCACGGAACGCCAGCCGCGCACAGTGAGGCCACGCTCGGTCAAGGCGTTCTCGAACGTCTCGCGGGCCTCGGCCTCGCGAACGTCATCGTCGGGCAGGAACACGCTGCCGACGGCGTATTGCTCGCCCAGCTCGAAGCCTAGCTCCTCACGGGCCATAGCCCGCATGAAGGCATCGGGCATGGAAAGCAACAGACCACAGCCGTCGCCGGTCTTGCCATCGGAGTTGATGCCGCCACGGTGAGTCATGCACGTCAGCGACTCGATGGCGGTCTTCAGCAGGTCATGGCTGGCCCGCCCTTCCATATGGGCTATCAGGCCAAAGCCACAGTTATCGCGAAACTCACCAGGCTGGTGGAGACCTCTCATCATGGGCGTGCCTCACAGAAAGCAGAAACTTGTGTCCAGAAAGAAAGCGGGGTAAGCTGAATGGTTATCTTTATTTTATGCGCGGCGTTTAGCGGCCGTCTTTCTGATGTCAAAAGGCCGACCAGCATAGCCACGCTAAACGGCCAGTGCAATTCCCTCCCCCTGCCTCCCGCTCAAAAATCGTTTCAAAATCGCGTTGTTAGCGCCCTTTCTCACCAAAATCTCTGATCGTTCAAAGAGTTAGCCCACTGATGAACTAGGGAAGCGCTACCTACAACTTTAGTCTAATCTCTTTGCGCCAAGCCATGCCGATCATGCATAAGACATGCAAATCATGCAGCACAGAACCGTCTTTGCCATTGTCTATGCACGCATAAAAAAGCCTGCGCATAGGCGCAGGCTTATGGCCATGAACACGGTCAGGCGCGAGGGTAGTCGTCCAGGAAACTGCGTAACTGCGCGGGGGGCGTTTCGTCGTGGATACAGGCCTCTCCCAACGCATTCAACAGCACCAACCGGATCCGGTCGTCGATATTCTTCTTGTCGAGCCGCATACGCTCAAGGAAGGCATCGGCATCCATGGACGCTGGCGCGGCCATGGGCAGACCTGCCGCCGCGATGATCCGGGCGACCCGTGCCACATCGGCTTCACTCAGCCAGCCCAACTGCCGTGACAGCATCGCTGCCATGAGCATGCCGGCACCGACGGCCTCGCCATGCAGCCATTTCCCATAGCCTTGATGTGCCTCGATGGCGTGCCCGAAAGTATGTCCGAGATTGAGCATGGCTCGCGCGCCCTGCTCGGTTTCGTCGGCAGCGACGACCTCGGCCTTGATCGCGCAACTGCGCAGGATTGCTTCGCTGAGCAGATCGGCGTCCCGGTCAAGCAGCTCGCCCATGTTCGCTTCCAGCCAGTCGAGGAAGGCGGCATCCCGAATCAGGCCGTACTTGATCACTTCGGCCAGGCCGGCGCTCAGCTCACGATCCGGCAGGCTAGTCAGCGTACCGGTATCGATGAGCACGGCCCGCGGCTGCCAGAACGCCCCGATCATGTTCTTGCCGCGCGGATGATTGACACCGGTCTTGCCGCCAACCGAGGAATCGACCTGCGATAGCAGGGTCGTTGGCACCTGGATGAAGGCCACGCCGCGCTGATAACAGGCCGCGGCATAGCCGACCATGTCACCGATCACTCCGCCGCCCAGCGCCACCAGCGTACAACGGCGATTGAACCCCGCCGCCAGCAGGGCATCCCAGATGCGCTCCACCGAGGCCAGAGTCTTGGTGTGCTCGCCATCGGGAAGGATGACCTCGCGCACGTCGAGGTCATCCTCCAGGCCGCCCTTGAGCCGCTCGAGGTACAACGGAGCCACTGTCTCGTTGGTGACGATCATGACCTGGCGGCCGGCCAGATAAGGACGCAGACTCTGCGGATCGTCGAGCAATCCCGGAGCAACATGGATGGGATAGCTGCGTTCGCCGAGGTCGACGTTGAGTGAGCGTGGCGAGGACGGGGTCGCTGTCATGGTTCAGCCTTGGTTTGCAGAGGGTCGACGAGGCGGGTCACACGTCGAAGAATGTCGTTGACCACCGAACGGGGGCCGCGCCGGTCGGTACGTACAATCAGGTCGGCCGTCGCCCGGTAGAGCGGGTCGCGCAGCTCGAACAGGCCGCGCAGCACCGCCTCGGGGTCCTTGCTGCGCAGCAGCGGGCGGTTGCGATCCTTGGCGGTACGGCGCAGTTGTTGCTCGACCGTGGTGTAGAGATAGACCACGGTACCCCGCTCACGCAGCGCCCGGCGGTTAGCCTCGTTCATGACGGCACCGCCCCCGGTCGCCAGCACGATATCGGCACGATGCGTCAGCTCGTCGATCATCTGAACTTCGCGTTCGCGGAAACCGCCCTCGCCCTCGACATCGAAGATCCAGGGAATATCGGCACCGCAGCGCGCCTGAATTTCGTGATCGCTATCGACGAAATCGCGCTGCAACTCGGCCGCCAAGAGGCGGCCGATCGTGCTTTTGCCCGCCCCCATGGGGCCGACCAGGAAAAGATTGGGAAAATCCTGCATCAGCGAATTGCCAGCCCATCCTCGATGATTTTCGGGGTGATGAAGACTAGCAATTCTACCTTCTCATTGCTCTCCTCGGTATAGCGAAACAGATGACCCAATAGTGGTAGGTCGCCGAGCAAGGGGGTCTTGAACAACTGACGCAGCTGCTCGGTGCGCAAAATCCCTCCTAGCACCACGGTTTCACCGTCGTTGACCAGTACCTGAGTCTGGATCTCGTTGGTATCAATGGCCGGGGCCCCATCGAAGGTGGTGTCGGAAACATCGTCATTGTTGATGACCAGCTCCATGATAATCCGATTATCGGGCGTGATCTGCGGCACGACCTGCAGGGACAGCACGGCTTCCTTGAACTCGACATTGGTCGCCCCGCTAGAGGTGGACTCCTGATAGGGGATCTCCTGGCCTTGCTTGATTACCGCCGGCTGCTGGTTGGCGGTAATCACCTTGGGCTGGGAGATGGTCTGGCTCTTGCCTTCGCTCTCCAACGCGCGCAGTTCCATGTCGAGCAGAATATCACCGGAGATATAACCGAAGCTGAAGGACGTCGAGGCTCCTGTACTGCTTCCCAGATCGACACTCAACCCACCATCACTTACCGAGCCGGTTGCGGCTCCACTCAGATCGAGACTACTACCGTTGCCCAACACGCCATTAACGGCATCAGCCGAAGACAGCCCCCAGCTCACGCCCAGCTCCCGTGCCACGCTATCACGCGCGATGACGATACGTGCCTCAATCTGCACTTGACGCACCGGGATATCGAGCTGATCGACAACCCCGATGATCTCTTCGATCCGCTCACGAGTATCCTGGATGATCAGCGTATTGGTCCGCTCATCGATACTCACCCGCCCGCGATCGGAGATCAGTCCCAGCCCCTCCTCGCCGCGCAGCATGGCGGCAAGGCTGGCTGCCTTGGCGTAGCGCACCTGTAGGTACTCGGTGGCCAGCGGTATCAGCTCCTGCATTTGCGCCTCGGTCTCGAGCTCCTGACGCTCCATGGAGGCCAGCTCACTGGCCGGAGCCACGACCAGCACGTTCCCGTTCTTGCGACTGGCCAAGCCATGGCTGCGCAGCACCAACTCAAGGGCTTGATCCCACGGCACGTCCCTCAGGTTGAGCGTCACACTGCCTTGTACGCTATCGCTGGCCACCAGGTTGAGCCCGGTGAATTCCGCAATGATCGCCAGCACCTCACGCACTTCGATGTCCTGGAAGTTGAGCGAGATCCGCTTGCCGGTATAGGGGAACATTTCACGCTGCCGCGTCTCGCGCTCGGCGCTTGAGACGGGGCGCGCCTCGATGATCAACTGTCGACCGCTCTGGGTCGAGAGCATGGCGTAGTCACCACTGGCCTGGATAGACAACGTGGTGCCATCGGCGTCTTCGACGGGGGTGATGCGCTGCATCGGGGTACCGAAATCGCTGACATCGAGTGTCTGGGCCAGCGATGCCGGCAGCTCGACGTTTTCCAGGTCGGCGACGATGCGCTCGCGCCCCTGCTCCCTGACACTGGCATCCACGCCATCACGGTCGAAAGTAACGATCAGGCGGCTGGCGCCGTCCTCGCCACGGCGGAAGTCAATATTTTCGATACTGGGCGTCCGGCCCAGCGACTCACTGGAGGTAGAGCCGGCCACGACCGGCGCAGAGGACTGCAGGTCGGCAGCGCTCTCTCCCAGGCTGAGCACCAGACTGTCGCCCCGCTCACGAATCGCATAAGGAACTGCCGCATCGAGATTGAATACCAGGCGCGTGCGGCCGCTGGCCTCCAGGGCCACGACGTCGTTGACCCCACCCAGCCCTAGCTCATATCGCCGGCGCTCCAGTTGGCTCACGGTTTCCATCAGGTCGATGGCCAGGCGCGGCGGCGAATCGATACGGTAGCCGCGCACTTCAGGCACCTCACCGGAAAAGCGCAGCGTCACCTCGAGCTGACCGTCGGCACGCTGGCCGAAATCCAGGTCGCTCAGGGCCGACTGCGCCCAAGCCGAACCACAAGCGGCCACCCCCAGCAATGCCACCAGCAGCCCGCGAACGTATCTTGTCATGAAAGCATCCTTCCCCTGCGCAACTACCAGCTACTCTTGGCGCTGGTCGGTGTCGTCGTTATTGAGATAGAGCGTGCGGCTACGCTCGATCCATCCCCGCTGACCATTAGTGACAACCTCCACCAATTGCAGCGAGGCCTCGGTAATCGCCACGATGCGACCAAAATCGGTGCCCAGATAATCGCCGAGATAGGCGCGATGAACCTGCCCCTCCGGATCCCGGACCAGTGCCGAACGCCTGCCGTCGATCTGTAGCGTACCGACCAGTGTCAATTCATCGAGCGGATAGGCTTCCAGCGGATCGCGCGGCCGGGTGAGGTCCGGGGCCAGATTTTCCCCCGCTGGGGTCTCCTCCGGCTCGGGGCGCTCGGGCAAGAATGGGCTGCGCAACCCGGCCTGGTCATAGGTCACAGCCCGGTAGACGGGAGCCTCAGGCAACGGTGCCACCTTGCCAGTCGGGCTGTCGCGCATCGCGATCAAGCGCTGATCGAGCGAGTCCAACTCGGCATCGCTGCAGGCAGTCAGCCCTATGACGATACCCAGTGCAAGGAAGCTAACTGGGCGACTCATGGCACCGTCTCCTCGCGATGGCTGTAGGTCTTGGCCAGCATCGACAGCTGCAGCGTACCGGCGTCATCCACCGGCGCCAGCGTGAAGTCGTGGAGTGTAACGATTCGCGGCAACCCGGCCACTCCTGACAGAAACGACGCGATGCGGTGGTAATCGCCCCGTACCTGAATATCGAACGGCTGCTCGGTATAGAACTCCTGCGGCACTGGTGTGCGCAGACGAATGAAGTCGATGGCGAGTTGGTTTTCCAGCGCAGTATCACTGATGTTATCGATCAGCGTGGGCACCTCGGCGCCGGTCGGCAGCATCTGCAGCAGCTCGGCTATGCGCGCCTCCAGCTCACTCATCTGCTCACGCATCATCGGCAAATTGGCCGCCTGATAAGCCTTGGCCTCGTACTGACTCAGCAGTTCGCTCTCATGGGCCCGTTCACGTTCGAGCGCCTCGGCCTGCGGCGCCACTACATACCACTGAACCAGCCAGAACACCGCGGCCAGCACAATCAGGCAACTGGTTACCTGCAGCGATACCGGCCAGGTCCCTGCTTCACGCAGGCTGAGTTCTCGCCAGTCGAGGTCACGCAGGCGGCGTAGTTCGGCACTCAGGCTCATGGTGCCAGCTCCTTCTTATCCGTAACCGCTGGCGGCAGCGTTTCTTCAACGCTCAGGTCGAAGCGCCGCCTCCCTGTAGCCTCCTCGGCTTGCACCTCGGACAGCGTCGGCGTGGCGAACACCTCGGTAGCCTCCAGCGCCCGCATTTGGTCGGACACCTGCCGGTTGGTCTCGGCCAGCCCGGTGAGATTCAACTGATGTCCCTTGCGGGCCATGTGCGTGTAGTACACACCCTCTTCCAGGCTGGTAACCAACTGGTTGAACATGCGCACCGTCTGCGGCCGGCTAGCCTGTAGCTCGCCGATCAGTTCGATCTGGGCCAGCATGCGCTCGCGGAGCGCCTGGTAATCCTGAATGGCTTTTATGTCTTCGTTCAGTTGCTGGGTTCGTGACAGAACATGCTCGTTGCGCTGTCGCTGCGCGTCGAGGGCCTGTTCGTACCACAGCGATAGTCCCCAGGCGCCGCCAGCCCCCACCAGGGCAGCCAGCACCAGGATGATCAGGAAGCGTCGGTTGCGGCGTTCACGCTGCGCTTCACGCCAAGGCAGCAGATTGATGTCGATGGTCATTTGCGTGCCCTCATCGCCAGCCCGCAGGCGGTGAGCATGGCGGGCGCATCGCCTGCCAAGGTGTGTATATCGATCCGTGGACTGACCTTCATGCGCAGAAACGGATTGGCGATCTCTACCGGCATACCGCTATCGGCGGCCAGTCGATCGCTGAGCCCGGGGATCACGCTGGATCCTCCGGCCAGGATGACCTTCTTGACCTCAGGGTTGCGCCCGGCTGTGTAGTAGAGCTGCAGGGAGCGCCCGACCTGCTGAATCAGGGTATCCAGAAAGGGGGTCAATACGTTGGGAAAGTAGTCTTCAGGCAGCCCGCCACGCTTCTTGGCCAGCCCCGCCTCATCCAGGCTCAATCCGTAGCGGGTGCGGATCTCCTCGGTCAACTGACGACCACCAAACACCGTGTCACGGCTGTAGATGATGCGCCCTCCGCGCAGCACATGAAACGAGTTCATGGTCGCGCCGATATCCACTACGGCGATACATTCGTCTGGCGCGCCCTGCTTGTGGGCCGCCTGCCGCAGCTCCTCGCATACCCGCTCCATGGCAAAGGTCTCGATGTCCACGGCCTCGGGCTCCAGCCCCGCCTGGGTTACGGCATCGGTGATCTGGCCCACGTCCTGCTGGCGGCAAGCGACAAGCAGAACATCCTGCTGGTCGCCAAAACGTGCGTTCAGGCCCAGGCGCTGAAAATCGAAGGCAACTTCGTTGAACGGAAAGGGAATATGTTTGTCTGACTCGAGTTGAATGCGGGCTTCAATCTCCTCGTCACTCAGCGAGGCGGGCAGGGTCAGGGTCTTGGTGATGGCGGCACTGGCAGGCACAGCGATCGCGACACGTCGACTATGAGGTCGTGCCCGGTCGACGACGCGCCGCAGCACATCGACGACCTCGCCCATGTCGCGAATACGGCGCTCGACTACCGCTCCTTCGCGCAGCGGCCCGACGGCGTAGCTTTCGACGCGGAATTGCTGCCCGCTGCGTCTGAGCTCGATCAGCTTGACCGTGGCGGAGGTAATATCCACACCGATCAGCCCTTTTGCAGACTTACTGAGCCCAAACAATTGATGCACTCCTGATTCCCATGCGCGGTATGCCGCCTTGGTATTATCGGCTGGCGTCTTCGATTTCCGACTGCTACTAAATCACGAGTCCCCCTAGTGTTTCCATTGTTTACACACTCACAAGCGAAGCTGGCCATCAACGCTGGCCGCTGCCTCGCCAGATTCCTATAATGCGCAGTTCAATGGATTGACCTGCTCTTCGCGGCCGGACCACCACCCGAACACCACGGATACCGCCATTCAATGAAGCTTTTCAGACGTCTGCTGACTTCGGCCCTGTGGCTCATCATCTCGCTGAGCGCCGCCGCCATTCTGGCCGTCATCGGCGCCGCCCTGTACTTTGCGCCCGGCCTGCCCGACGTGCGTCAATTGCAGAACTACGAACTACAGACCCCGCTGCGCATCTTCACCCGAGACGAGAAGCTGATCGGGGAATTCGGTGAAGAACGACGCATGCCCGTCACCTTTGACACAATTCCCCAAGACATGGTGCAGGCCTTTCTCGCCGCCGAGGATGCCAGCTTCTTCGAACACCCCGGTGTCGACCCCAAGGGGCTCGCACGCGCCGCCGTCGAACTGATTGCCAGCGGCGGCGATATCCAGTCTGGGGGCAGCACCATCACCATGCAGGTGGCGCGCAACTACCTGCTGACCCTGGACCGCACCTTTACCCGCAAGATCCGTGAGATTCTGCTGGCCCTGCAGATGGAGCAGATCCTCAGCAAGGAAGAGATCTTCGAGCTCTATGTGAACAAGATCTTCCTCGGCAATCGGGCATACGGCGTCGCAGCGGCGGCCGAGGCCTACTACGACAAGCCCCTGGCCGAGCTGACCCTGGCCGAAAAAGCCATGATTGCCGGCCTGCCCAAGGCGCCGTCGACCTTCAACCCGCTGGCCAACCCCGAGCGTTCGCTGATTCGGCGCAACTGGATTCTCTATCGCATGCGCGACTTGGGATACATCGATGAGGCCACCTACGATCAGGCGGTGCAATCTCCACTGACGGCACGCCGCCACGCAACCCAGGTTGAGGTCGAGGCCGATTATGTCGCCGAGATGGGGCGCCAGTACGCCGTCGAGCAGTACGGCGACGAGGCCTACACCGGCGGCTACAGCATCTACACCACTCTCGACAGCGAGTTGCAGCCCATGGCGCGCCAGGCCCTGGTCGAAGGCCTGATCGAGTACGATCGTCGCCATGGCTGGCGGGGACCGGAGGAGACCGACATTCCGCCCAGCCTGGTCGAGGCTCAGGACCGCACCCAGCGCGAAGGGCTCGAAGAGGAGCTTTCCGAATCGCCTGAGGTCATGGAAACCGCCCGTCAGGCGGCAGAAAGCAGCAAGGCCCAGGTCAGCGGCATCGAGGGCGATGTCAGCAACTGGCTCAAGGTCCTCGACCGCACCTCGGTACTCGGACCGCTGCAGCCGGCCATCGTAGTATCCACCGACGGCAAGCAGATGCAGGTCCTGACTCGGGGGCCCGAGTTGATCACGCTGGACTGGGAGGCGATGAGCTGGGCTCGTCCCTACCGTAGTCCGAAGTGGCGCGGTGAGGCCCCCACCAGCGCCGAGCAGATCGCCAAGCGTGGCTCCCTGGTGCGTGTCATGCGCGACGACGACGGCAACTGGCGCCTGTCCCAGCGTCCGGGCATCGAGGGCTCCATTGTCGTCCTCGATCCCAAGACCGGCGCCATTCGCGCGCTTCAGGGCGGCTTCAATTTCGAGCATAGCAAGTTCAATCGCGCCATCCAGGCCAACCGTCAGGCTGGCTCCATCTTCAAGCCGTTCATCTACCTTGCCGCTCTGCAACAGGGCGACATGACGGCAGCCACCGTAGTCAACGATGCGCCGGTGGTCATGAGCGACGTCGGTGGCGACTGGCGACCCGGCAATTCGGAGGGTGAGTTCCGCGGACCGACCCGACTGCGCGTGGGCCTCTATCAGTCGCGCAACCTGGTCACCATTCGCGTACTGCAATCGGTCGGCCTGGACAACGCTCTGGAATTTCTCGAGCGCTTCGGCTTCGCCGAGGGCAGATTACCGCATGGCCTGTCGCTGGCGCTGGGCAGCGCCTCGCTGACGCCACTGGAAATGGCCAATGCCTATGCTGTCCTGGCCAACGGCGGGTTCAAGGTCTCGCCCTGGTATATCCAGCGCATCATGAAGGCCGACCAGGAAGAACCGCTGGCCGAGGCCACCCCCGCGGTCGCCTGCCCCGGCTGTGCCGAGGGTGCCACCCAGACACTGATCGACGGCAAGGCCTATCCGGTCGCTGAACGTGTCGTCGACCCGCAGGCCCTCTACATTCTTCGCGACATGATGCGGGATGTCATCGAGCATGGTACGGGGCGCGCTGCGCTTGAGCTCAACCGTGGCGATATTGTCGGCAAGACCGGCACGACCAATGAACAACGCGATGCTTGGTTCTCCGGCTTCAATAACGAGCTGGTGACCACGGTCTGGGTCGGCAAGGACAGTAATGAAAGCACGGGCGAATATGGCGCCCAGGCCGCCTTGCCGATCTGGAAAACCTTCATGCGCCAGGCGCTGGAAGGTATGCCGGAAAGTGCCCCCGAGCGCCCAGAGGGCCTCGTCACGGCGCGCATCGATCCCGACACGGGCAGGCGACTGCATGACGACCAGCCGGGCGGAGTCGAGGAGCTGTTCCGTGAAGGCAACCTGCCGGACTACGAACCGCGGCGCATCCAGCAGGAGCTGGAAACCAGAAGCGGCTCGCAGGGTACCGGAACCTACGAAGCGATCTTCTGAGACCCACCGCCCGCCTGGCACTTCCTGGCGGGCGGTAACGTTTACCGATCGTGTTGATGCCTATCTGCATGACGAAGAGAACCGGGAGTTTTCGACATGCCTCGTCCATGGCTTGCGGCCATCATCGCCACCAGCGTGACAGCATGTCTTGTGCCGTCACTGGCCGCCGCGTTCTATGCCCCACCGGCACCGGGGGATGATGCCCCCGAGTTTACCGGGCAGGCCGAGCTCGGCTATACCCATCTATCGGGAAACACCAATAACGAGACGCTGATCGCCAAGGGTCGCTTTACCTGGCTGACAGGACGCTGGACGCACAGCCTGCGCGGCGAGACCCGCAAAGTGGAAGAGAACGACGATACCAGCGCCGAACAGTACCTGATCGCCGGACGCGAGCGCTACGAACTCGACGGGCCCCATTACCTGTTCGGCTTCGCCCGTTGGGAAAAGGACCGTTTCAGCGGCTATGACTACCAGCTGACCACTATCGCCGGTTATGGGCGCCAGCTGCTCAACGGCCCGATCCACACCCTGTCGGTCGAAGCCGGGCCGGGCTACCGGCGTGACGCCTTGGAGGAGGGAGAGAACAAGGACCTGGCGGTTGGCTATGGCGCTTTCGACTATCTATGGGCGTTTTCCGACAGCTCGAACTTCCAGCAGGAGTTTTCCGTGGAAGGCACCCATGAGAACGTCACGACACGGGCCTTCTCGGCACTGACCACCCAGCTCAATGCCAGCCTGGCACTGCGCATTTCCTACGAACTCAAGAACAACTCCGACCCGCCCCCCGAGGCCGGCGACGAGCATACCGACCGTACTACCGCCGCCTCGCTGCTCTACAGCTGGTAGCCCAACCAGATTCTCTCAGTAGGCATCGATCATCGCCGTCAGGTCCTTGGCCAGCGGTTCCAGCACCTCCGACCATGACAGATAGGGCGTACTGGCATTGCCGTTGACCAGTACGCTGAAACTGCCCCAGCGCCCGCTCTGGGTGCGGAAGTACCCTCCCACGGAGCGTACCGCAAACGGCTGATTGAGCGTTCCGGTCTTGAGCATGACGTGGTTCTGGAACGTCTCGCCTCCCCGACGGATGAAGCGCATCGGTCCATTGGCGGGCAGTTGCAGTCCGGCCACGAAGGTCGGGAACAACGCGGGGCGCTGGTACATGGCCTCAAGCAGGGCATTCACGCCCTGCGCCGACGTGCGGTTCTCGGTGGTCAGTCCGCTGCCGCTGAGCAGGGTCACTGGGCCATGTCCCGGCAGGCTTTCGGCAAATGCCTCGAGCGCCTGGCCGGCTTGCGCCAGCGAGGCACGCGGTTCGTCCACCAGGTTGAGACTGAGCACATCCGCCATGAAGTTGTTGGAGTAGTTCAGCGTCCGCAATAGTAGTTCCTGCAGGGGTTTGCCCTCTACCGAGGCCAAGGGCCGGGCCGTGGCCGGGGGCGGCGTGTCGCTGGTAGAAAAGCCTCCGCTCACCGCCACGCCACTCTGCTCGAGCAAGGCCAGCAGCGTATGCCCCGTCTGGCGCGCAGGGTCGGAGCTGGAGCGATAGACCGGATGCGGTACGCTACCCAACGGCACCTGCCCTTTGATGCGCAGCGTATCTACGCTCTCATGGGTCACACGCTCGGCATTCAGTCGTACTTTCTCTCCGGCGGCCACAGTCGTGACCTGGTTGACCACCACCATGGCCGGCTCGAGAGTGTCGCAGCTCAGCATTCGCGCCGGCAGGCCCGCCTGAGCTGCCGGCATTACGCTCACGCACCAGCTCCCGTAATTGACGCCTGCCGACGACAGCCGGGCATCATAGGCATGAGCCGAGCGCGACTGGGCCTCGCAGCGGTCAGTAGTGATACATTCGACGGGACCGTAACGCCACTGACTGACGACAAGCATGCCTTTCACCGCTGTTATGTCCTGCTGTCGCAGGCCTTGCACCAATTGCCAGAGGTCCTGGGTGGCCAGTGCCGGGTCACCTCCCCCTTCCATGACCAGGTCGCCATGCAGGGTTCCTTGAGCGTCCACAGCCCCCGTAGTGACCAGTCGCGTCGCAAATCGATGCTGAGGCCCCCAGCGCTCCAGGGCTGCCGCCGAGGCATACAGCTTGGTGACCGAAGCCGGGGAGAGCTGTCGCTCGGCAGCGATCTCGCCCAGCACCTCGCCGCTATCCAGTAGCTGTGCCTTGGCGCCCACCGCGTAGCCTTCGCTTGTCAACCGGGCAATATGCTCGAAGCCGGCCGCTACGGCAGGCAGCGGCGAAACCAGGAGCGCGAGAACGCTGAGCAGAACGACAGAGGGGCGCAACATGAGAAGAGACCTTACTGGTAACAGGGAATAACGAAAGGCAATAGCCAGAGATTAATGAGCCGACACTTGCGAGAACGCCTGGATGATCACGACACCGGCGATGATCATGGTCAGTCCAAGCACGGCGGGCAGGTCCAGCTTCTCGCCGAACACTATGACACCAATTATCGTGACCAAGACGATACCGAGCCCAGCCCATAGCGCATAGGCGATACCGACCGGAACGGTGCGCAACACCAGAGTCAGCATATAGAAGGCGAGCCCATAGCCCACTACCACAACGACACTCGGCCAGAAGCGCGTGAACTCCTGAGATGCCTTCAGTGCGCTGGTCCCCACCACCTCGGCCACAATGGCGACAAAAAGATATACATAGCCCATGGAGACACTCCTCAACGACCGGCCATCGCAACAAGAGCGACAGTCTAGCCCCCGCATTGCGATTGGGGAAATCACGATGCTGCCATGCATTAGCGAATATCGTTCAGGCCTGGCAGCAGTTCAGGCCGATGCGGCAAATCCGTCACCAGCTTCCACAAGGCCTGATCACTGGATAGGTACTTGGCTTCGAAGGGCGTCAAACACTCCCCAGCAGGATGATGCTCGATGACCTCGGGTCGCTGGCCGGACGCCTGTCCAACGGCCAGGGCGAACTCCTCGAGATAGAGGCGCCAGTTGGAGCGCACTTCGAGTCGCCCACCCAACGCCACAATGGCGGGGAAGACCGGGTGCCCATGCCAGCGCATCTTGAGATGGGCGGCCTTGGGGTAGGGGTTGGGATAGAGCAGGTAGTGCTTTCGAGGCTTCCAGCCAGCAGCCAGGGCCAATCGCCAGAAGTCGACCAGGTCGGCTCGAACCAGCAGGGAGTTTCCCGGTGGCTCGCCATGCTCTCGGGCGAGCCGATCCGCACTCCGGTCGACCCCGATCACTGCATGGTCAGGATGCTCAAGAGCCAGGCGACGTGTCGATAAGCCCACGCCGCAGCCGGCATCGAGGATCAGCGGCGCGCGGTGCAACTTAAGCCAGGCCTCGGCATGGGCAAAGGCTTGCCGCGTATGCTCTGCCACGGGTTTGCGCAACGGATGCGTGAGTCCGCGCTCAACGCGCCGCGACAGTTCGTCGTGCGGCCCGTGCTGATTGGTCGTGATGGAACGCGAATTGGATTGCATACTCAAACGAGGCAATGGTCGGAAAGCGGCGGCCAGTCTACCAGCAAACAGCGAGGGATGCCGGGATGGCAGGACTCATGCTTGACGCCATGACGGGACTGCAGCCCAAGTGCTATCATCGCGCCCCAGAATTGATCGGCACTGACTCGTGCCGCGCAGGATATGAACACGCGTAGACTCACAGCATACGAGGGATGCGGCTTGTCACAGTTACCGGTGATTGTCGGCATGGGCGGTGTCAATGCCGCAGGTAGGACATCAGGCCACCAGGCATTTCGACGTACCGTGCTCGATGCCCTGCCTGTCCAGGAACAGACACGCACCCTGCTTGCCCTGGCGGCGATGATGCACCTCGTCGAACGCCAACCGGACGGCCGCTGGCTGGACGGCGAAGGTGATTATCTCGACGCCGACGCCGTAGTGGCACGCTATCGCCAGCAGGTCCTGGAGAAGACGTTGATACGACGTATCGAATCGTCGCACTTCGACGTGGATGGCATTCCCGCCAATCGCCAAGCCCAGCTCCAGCACGACACGTCGTTGACCTTTCGGGTTCGCCGCCGCCAGTTGCCCGAACCGCTGCCAACAGACTGGTCGGTACGTGAGCTGGACAACCGCGAAGTCGAGGTCAGCGTTCCACCCGGAACGCTCGACATCCTCATGCCGGAGCGCCGCCCGGCCCAGGTTCGTGCCGCCGGCCAGCTGCCCTGCGGCTTCACGCCCGGCGAGCTGTATCGCAGCGTGCATCATCCTCGCGGCTTGTCGATGGCGGTGTTCGGCGCCAGTGACTGCCTTGGCCAAAGCGGCCTGGACTGGGAACGATTGCGCGACTCCCTGGACCCGGATCATATTGCCGTGTATGCCGGCAATTCCATCGGCCAACTCGATGAGCAGGGCTGGGGCGGTCTACTCAAGAGCTTTGTTTCGGGCAACCGCGCCACCTCCAAGCAGATGCCGCTGGGTTACGGTCAGATGCCGGCCGACTTTCTCAATGCCTACGTTTTGGGCAGCGTGGGGGCTACCGGCGCCATCCAGGGTGCCTGCGCCAGCTTCCTCTACAACCTGCGCCAGGGTGTCGAGGATATCCGCAGTGGCCGCCGTCGCGTCGTGATGGTCGGTACCAGCGATGCTCCGATCACACCCGAAATCATCGAGGGCTTTCGCGCCATGGGTGCGCTGGCCGACGATGACAGCCTCAAGGCGCTGGATGCGCTGACCCTGCTGACTGACGCAGACTATCAGCGCGCCTGCCGCCCCTTCGCCCGTAATTGTGGATTCACCATTGCCGAGGCCAGCCAGTTCCTGCTGCTGATGGACGACACTCTGGCCCTGGACACCGGTGCGTGCATTCTCGGCGCGGTACCCGGTGTCTTCGTCAACGCAGACGGCTGGAAGCGCTCTATTTCGGCGCCGGGCATCGGCAATTACATTACCCTAGGCAAGGCGGTACGACTGGCCACGGAAATGCTGGGTGAGCGCGCCGTGCGTGAACGCAGCTTCATACATGCCCATGGGACCAGTACCCCCAAGAACCGCGTCACCGAGTCCCATGTTCTTGACGAGATTGCACGTGCCAATCAGATCTCTTCATGGCCGCTGGCCGGCATCAAAACCTTCGTCGGGCACTCCCAAGGCAGCGCTGCCGGCGATCAGTTGGCCAGCGCGCTGGGTTCCTTCGCTCACGGCCTGATCCCGGGCCTGCCGCACCTGGATGCCGTAGCCGACGACGTATACGCCGAACGCCTGGTACTGTTCCAGGAGCCCTTGCCTTTCACAGCCGATGTCGCCTTCATCAATGCCAAGGGCTTCGGTGGCAACAACGCCACCGGCGTGGTGCTGTCGCCCGAAGTCACCGAACGCCTGCTGATACAGCGCCATGGTCAGGAGGCGGTGAAGCGCTGGAAGCAGCACCGCGAAGCGACGCAGGCTGCCAGCGATGCCTACCTTCAGCGCGCCGATGCCGCGGATTTCAGCGTCATCTATCGTTTCGGCGAAGGTGTACTGGAAGGTCCCGAACTGGCGATCGACGCTCAGGCCATCCATATTCCGGGATATGCCAAGCCGGTCTCACTGGCGGTGGACAACCCTTACGGCCGTCTCGAGGACGAGACCTAGACCGAGGTGTAGAGACCAGCGGCGTCAATTGTCGCTGTCTCATGCTTCGAGTACCCTATGAGCCCGGCCCTTTTCAGCGCCGGGATGTCCCGACCCGGCATAGGATGCGCCCATGAACATCGTGGTCTATCCCGGCACCTTCGACCCCATCACCAATGGCCATTTCGACTTGATCGAGCGCGCTGCGCGGATCTTCGACAAGGTGGTGGTTGCGGTGGCGGCCAGTCCCGGCAAGAAACCGACATTCGACCTGGATACCCGCGTGGCACTGGCGCGTGACGTGACTGAAGAGCTCGGTAACGTGGAGGTCGTCGGTTTCGCTTCGCTGCTCACTGAGTTGCTCGACCAGCAAGGCGCACGCATCATCCTGCGTGGTCTGCGTGCGGTATCCGACTTTGAATATGAATTGCAGTTGGCCAACATGAACCGGGCGCAGGCACCGCATGTCGAAAGCCTGTTCCTGACTCCCGCGGTCGAGAACTCTTATATTTCCGCCACTATTGTGCGTGAGATTGCGCGCCTAGCCGGCGACGTCAGCCGGCTGGTTCACCCCAGGGTCGCTGACGCGCTGCGCGCGCACTATGATTCCGGTCAGCGTCCTGGCCAGTGATGGTCGCTCACCACGCAGCGAGGATTGAAGCATGGCCCTGATGATTACCGACGAATGCATCAACTGCGACGTTTGTGAGCCCGAGTGCCCGAACGACGCCATTTCCCCCGGGGAAGAGATCTACGTGATCGATCCCAACCGGTGCACGGAGTGCGTGGGTCATTACGACGAGCCGCAATGCCAGCAGGTGTGCCCGGTCGACTGCATTCCGCTCGACCCGGAGCGCGAGGAAACCCATGAGCAATTGATGGAAAAGTATCACATCATCGTTGCCGCCTGATGTCGCCGCTGTACGTCGTTTTCTTTACCCGATTCGCTGCCTCGTGGTGTTCTGCATCGCGAGGCAGTTGTGCTCCAAGCCCAAATTAGCGTGAATCGTTATCGCCCATGAGGCATTTTCATGCCCAGCGATGATGGATTCCATCTTTTACTTTACGCAAATTAACATTAACTTGCTCAAGCAGGATGCAACGCAGTACGGCCAGGGATGGCTCCCGCACCTCGGTTCTTAAAAACGGTATGAGGCAAACACCTCGAAAAGCTGTGCCGTTTCATCGTTGCCCATAAACCGCTCGTCAGCCCCCCCACCGGGGAAGGCCACGGCATAGATTGCCGAAACAAAGAACGTGTCGGTAATCGTCCAGTCGGCATAAAGATTCATCTCCCGTGCGAAGTCTCGGTCGTCGGCTCCCGCCGCGGCACGGTCGTGGTAGCGAAAGCGATAACCGATCAGACCGGCTTCCAGGTCGTCGCGCGGCTTGAACGATGCCTTGACCATGTCGATGTCGAGGTTACTGTTGAACAGCATGTACTCGCCAACGATCTCGCCCATGAACCAGTTGCCCCAGCCGCCCGCAAAATCGTAGAACAACGTGTCGTAACGTTCGCTGAATTCCGCATGCCGATAGAGGACCTGGGGCCGCCAGGGCGTGTCATGAAAGGTGTAGGTGGCCTGCAAATACCAGCCGGTGTCGTCGATACCCTGCTCGCTATTGGTTTCGTAAACCCACTGACCGCCGAGTGCCAAGCCCGGCACGCTGGTCAGCGGCTTGCCCTTGGCTCGCAGGTTATAGACGTCCATACCCTCGCGAGTGGCAATATCGCTGGCGTAGGTGTGGAGGTAGGCAGCCCCGACCTTGGCCCGGTCGCCCCAGGTATAATCTAGGTTGGTGCCGTTGACGAGGGTTTCCTCCTGTCCTCCCCCCCCCAGATCCTGCTGCTGCTCGAGATGGAACACGTCGGCATGCCAGCCATGACTGTCCAACGACAGGATCGCCGTATCCTCGAAGCTCTCACTGGGCCCAATGTAATACGCCGCGTGACGGCCCATGTCGGTATAGCCGTCACCGACCAGGAAACCGTCGCCGAAGATGAACTTCTGATCGCCAAAAGATAGCGTCAGCGCATCCTTGCCCAGCGAATCCGCCCATAGGCTACCGCTGCGCCATCCCACGTAGGCGCGATCGAGACGTGCGTGCTCGGGGTGGCCCGGCGTCGCGCCAGCCGCATCCCCATAGCGATTGCCCCGGGTCAGGGCGTAACTGCCCTGCAGGCCGGTAAAGAAGGTGCCAGCTCCGGTGTTCCAGCCTGCGGTCAGGGCAGGCTGGATCACCGCCTCCCACCAGGCGGGGTCTTCCTGAGTCGGCGCCGCCCCATCGATGCTGTATGACGAGCCGAAGTTGAGGTCATCAGTCACGGCGCCGAACCCGTAGAGCATTAACCCTGCCTTGGCGTAGCGACGCCCATCGACGCTTTCGTAGAACGTGTGCGGCGCCGAGGGTGGCTTTATACCCGCCTCGACGTAATCGAGGTCAGTCACAGCCGCGAATGACGGCATCGGCAGCAGAGCCATGCTACCCAGGCCAGGCAGCAGCCTGAGCAAGCGCCGCTGGGGACTCGACATAAGACGAATCATGACAACATCTCCTTTGTACTGCCGGGCAGATCGCGTCCCGAAACACGCCGAATACCGAGCCGGACGCAGTTATACCCTTTACCTTAGGAGACGATCGCCGGTCACAGCCAGTGCCGTGCCGATTCGCTATCCGCGACCGGGCATGGCAATGCTATGCTGCGTGCGTTTCAGCTATCCAAGGAAGCGGAGTGAGCATGTCCACCACGCCAGGCAGACGCGTATGGATGTTGGCCTGGCCCATCATTCTTTCCAACATTACCGTACCACTGCTAGGCCTGGTGGATACCGCCGTGGTCGGCCACCTGCCCGAGTCGAAATATCTGGCCGGAGTTACCCTGGGGGCCACGCTGTTCAGCTTCCTGTACTGGGGCTTCGGTTTCCTGCGCATGGGCACCACTGGCCTGACCTCGCAGGCCGCCGGCCGCGAGGACGATACTGCGGTACGCAACCTGCTCGGCCAGTCGCTGCTCATGGCCGGCATCATTGGCCTCTTGCTGATCGTTCTCTCGGAGCCGCTGATCGCCTTTGGGCTTTGGCTGCTCGACGGCAGTGACGAAGCCACGCGCCTTGCCGAGGAATACGCCCATATCCGCATCCTTTCGGCACCGGCCGTACTGGCAAACTATGCCATCCTCGGCTGGTTCCTGGGCCAGCAGAACAGTCGCGTGACGCTGGTCATCATGATCACCACCAACAGCGTCAATATTGCGCTCGACTTGTGGTTCGTGGTGGGCCTGGGCATGACCAGCGATGGTGTGGCCTGGGCCACGGCGATTGCCGACTATACCGCCTTGGTGCTCGGCCTGTGGCTGGTAAAACGTCAGCTTGGCTCACTACAGGGGCGCTTTTTGCGCGACCGCCTGCTGAGGCTGGTGGCCTACCGAGAGCTGCTCCAGGTCAATGGGCATTTGTTCGTACGTACGCTGGGCCTGCTGTTCGCCATGGCGTTCTTTACTTCCCAGGGGGCCAGCCAAGGCGATGTCATACTGGCCGCCAATGCGGTGCTGCTTCAGTTCGTGATGTTGACGTCCTATGGCCTGGACGGTTTCGCCCACGCCGCAGAGGCCCTGAGCGGACGCGCCATCGGCAGCCGCGACTGGCCGGCATTCACTGCCTTCGTGCGCGCTGCCACGCGTTTTTCGCTGATCACGGCCGGCACGGCCATGTTGGGCTTCGCGATTGCCGGTGAATGGCTGATCTCGCTGCTGACCGACTTGGAGACGGTACGTGCCGCCGCGGCGGAATATCTTCCATGGATGGTACTGATGCCGGCCCTGGCGGTATGGAGCTATCTGCTCGATGGGGTCTTCATTGGCGCCACCGCCACCCGTGAGATGCGTAACAGTATCTTTGTCGGCCTGGCCGTCTACCTGCCGGCCTGGTGGTTGACGCAGAACATCGGGGCGGGGCTGGGCAACCATGGTCTGTGGCTGGCCTTCACCCTGTTCACCCTGGTGCGCTCGGCTACGCTTGGCGCCTATTACCGCCACTATCGTCACCGTTACTGGAACGCCTCAGCGGTCCCCGACTAGTTTCACGATACGACCAGAGTGGCACAGGCAAGGTCCGGCTTTTACGCTACGTTACTCAAGCATACGTCCCGTCGAGAACCGCCATGCTCAAGTTCCTGTCACGCCCCGCTGTCAAGCTGGTCGAACGCTACTTGCCTGATCCCTATGTCTTCGTCCTGCTGTTGACGCTGGTCGCCGCCGCCGCCGCCATCGGCGTGGAGCGCCAGACACCCCTGAGCGTATTGCGTTACTGGGGTGATGGCTTCTGGAACCTGCTGACATTCTCGATGCAGATGCTGCTGGTACTGGTCACTGGCTTCATGCTGGCCAGTTCGCCACCGGTCAGGCGCCTGCTCGCCAAGCTTGCGTCGCAGGCCGATAACGCGGCCAAGGCTATTGTCCTGGTCAGTGTGGTATCGCTGGCTGCCAGTTGGATCAACTGGGGGTTCGGGCTGGTGGTAGGTGCCCTGTTCGCCAAGGAACTTGCCCGCCAAGTCCGTGTTGACTATCGGCTGCTGATCGCCAGCGCCTATTCCGGCTTCATCGTCTGGCATGGCGGCCTGGCCGGTTCGATCCCGCTGGTCATTGCCACCGAGGGCCACTTTGCGTCTGATCGCATCGGTGTGATCCCCACCACCGAGACGATCTTCTCGTTGTTCAACCTGGCCATTGTGGCCGTACTGTTCATCGTGGTGCCACTGGTGAACCGATGGATGCTGCCCGACGAGAGCGAGAGCGTATTCGTCGAGCGCCACATGCTGGATGACGCCACACCGCGCCGTCAGTTGCCGATGCGCCCGGCCGAGCATCTGGAGAACAGCGTGGCGCTTTCCTGGCTGGTAGGGATTCCCGGCCTGGTGTTCCTGCTCGATCATTTTTTGCTGCGCGGCGGCGGGCTCAACCTGAACATCGTCAACTTTCTGTTCCTGTTTCTGGCCCTGGTGCTGCATCGCACCCCCCGACAACTCCTGGACAGCCTCTACGAAGCCGTCAAAGGCGGCGCGGGCATCGTCATCCAGTTTCCCTTTTACGCCGGTATCATGGCGATCATGGTGGAGTCGGGCCTGGCCGAGACGTTGTCAGAAGGTTTTGTCTCGATTGCCGATGCCGACAGCCTGCCATTCTGGTCTTTCATAAGTGCCGGCGTTCTCAATCTGTTCGTGCCATCGGGCGGTGGTCAGTGGGCCGTGCAGGCACCGGTCATGCTGCCGGCCGCGGAAGCGCTCGGCGCCAGCGTTCCCAAGATCGCCATGGCCGTGGCGTGGGGGGACGCCTGGACCAACCTGCTGCAACCGTTCTGGGCCCTGCCGGTGCTGGCCATTGCCGGACTCAAGGCAAAGGACATCATGGGCTTCTGCCTGGTTCAGCTGGTCATCACCGGCGTGATCATCGCCCTAGGCCTGACTTTCCTGTAGAACAGGCCTATAGCACAAGTAGAGTGGGCGCCAGCAGGAATGTCGCCTGTCAGGTCTTGTCCGGGGTATATCCCGGCGGATCACTGGCGGGGAACGAGTCGGCACTGGCCTCGTCGACGATGGCATCGTTCTCTCCTACCGGCGGCGAGGTCAGAACCTGATTGCTACCTCCCGTCAATGTCAGGCGATCGTTGCCTTCCGCGTCCAGCTTGTCGTAGGCGATCCAGCGGAACGAGCCGTCTGGCGCCACGACACGGACGTACTTGTCGCCAAGCACATCCACCGTCCCGACCTTCTCGTTGCCAGAGGCCCATACCTCGGCACCTACGCGGTATGCTGTTTCCATGCTGTTCCTCCTCAGTCGAACCAATCCATTGTCTTGCAGTACAGCACATTTCTCGGTCGGCATACCAAGCCGCCCGGTGGAATTCGCAGGCTCACGCAATACCCTGCGAAACATGGTAAACCTAGACGAAATAATCAACCTGACGGAAATCGACCATGACGCCCGATGACCTTCCCCGCCAGCACGAGCTATCCATGACCGTGCTGATGACTCCCGACATGGCCAACTTCAGCGGCAAGGTGCATGGCGGTGCGATCCTCAAGAAACTCGATGAGGTCGCCTATGCTTGTGCCAGCCGCTATTCCGGCAGTTACGTGGTGACTCTGTCGGTGGATCAGGTGCTGTTCAAGCAACCCATCCATGTAGGAGAACTGGTGACGTTTCTGGCTTCCGTCAACCATGTCGGCAGCTCATCCATGGAAATTGGCATCAAGGTAGTGGCCGAATCCATCCAGGAAAAGGTAATTCGACATACCAATAGCTGTTATCTCACCATGGTTGCCGTTGACGAGAACGGTCGCCCCGCCAAGGTGCCCCCCTTGGTGTTGAAAACCCCTCTGCAAAAGCTGCGCTTCGAGAAGGCAGCACTGCGCAAGAAGCTACGCAAGGAAGCCGAAGAGGAAGCACGGCGCACCCATGAGAATCACTACGCTGAACAGCCTGATGGCTAGCGGATCGACTGAGCCGGCAACCGCTGCAAGTAGCGACAAGGAGGTCGAATGACAACGCCGACACCACATCGTGGCCTGCGCCCCGGCAATGAGCGCGTGCACCTGATCTGGGACCTGATGATCGTGGTGCTGGTCATCATTAATCTATCACTGCTGGTCATCGACAGCCTGTTCTTGATCCCCGCCCTGAATAACGCGTTCGAGGCCGTCTCTCCGCAGGCTTACCGCGCCTATAACGAGACGATTCATGAAAACTTCTTCACCATCGACCTGGTGTTCGTGGCGATCTTCCTGCTCGATGTCCTGCTCGGTTGGGCAGCGGCTATCGCCGAGCGACGTTACCCGCGCTGGTACTACTACCCCTTCATGCACTGGTACGACGTACTCGGCTGTATCCCGCTGACCGGGCTGCGCTGGCTACGCGTCCTGCGTGTCTTTTCGCTGATCTATCGTCTGCAGCGATTACAACTCATCGATGTGCGCCGCTGGTCGCTTACCAAGAGCATCGCCAAGTACTACGACATCCTGCTCGAGGAAGTCTCGGATCGCGTAGCGATTCGCCTGATCGGCAGCGTGCAGGAAGAAGTCCGCAACAGCGATGTCTTTTCCCGGCGTATCGTTCAGGAAGTGATCGCACCACGCAAGCAGCAACTGGTCGATGAGATCACACAACGCCTGGAGGAGACGCTGAGCGAGACCTGCCAGCGCAATCATGCCCTGATTGCCCGCTACGTTAGCGCCCTGGTCGGCCGCACCATGCAGGACAGCCCAGAGATCAAGCGCCTACGCCGCTTGCCGTTCGGCGAGCAGGTCGCCACGGCCATGGATCAGACGCTCAGCGACATTGCCAATCGGTTGGTGCGTGAAGCCATCGTCGGCCTGAATTCTCCCGAGTTTACCCAGTTGATGCGCCAAGTGGCCGACAGCGGCTTCGATGCCTTGTTGATCACAGACACACGTACCGACCGTATTACCGAGCGCGTACTGGTCGACATCCTGGAACTGCTCAAGGAGCAGGTCGCCGTGAAGCAATGGCGTGACAAGTACGCCGAGCACAACATGACCCCACCACAATGAGGCATGCCCGGCCACTCACTGGCTCATGGCAAGCAGCGTGAACGGCGCCTCGCAGGCGTGGCGCTCGTCACGTTCGTCGATCGAGCCGAGCCCCAGATGACGGTCATTGTCGTAGGCGACGAACAGACGTGTCTCGTCGAGCACCGCCAGTCCCTCGGCCTTATGCTCGAACACCAGCACTTCGCCTTGCTCGTCACAGACCAACTGAGGTTCGCGCTCAGCGGCCAGATCCTGCAAGGAGACTACCCATAGATAGCCGCCAATCCGGGCGATGTCCTCATCCTCGGTCTCGAAGCTGGTGAGCAGGTAAAGGCTGGCGTTGTAGGGGTCGTACTCCAGGCTGGACAGACCACACGTATGGTTCACCCCTGCGTGTGCGCTCGGGTCGAAGGCATACAGGCTACGCAGCTCGTCGATGAACTCCAGGTTGCCATCGCTCGTGATTCGGTAGTGGGCGCCGACCATGCGGCAGACGTAATCGAAGTCATCATGTGCATTGCCCTGCTCGCGCACACCGAACATCAAGAGCCCATCGCCGTGCTCGCCGGGAATCGCCGCCAGGCCCTCGATCTTGTAATAAGGGGTACCGATAGCTGCATCGAGCTTGGCGCGCAATTCCAGCGAACCTTCGACACCATCGCGCGGGTCGGGATCGACGACCTGGACACGCTCGGGCTCGCCGAGTGGCCAGATCAGCAGGTGATTGTAGGCGTTGAGGTCATGGCTGGCATCGTCGATGCGATCGAAACCGGTAGTGGCCAGGATGTGCTTGCCATCGGCCGTCAGCGCAAAATCCTCATACTTGGTGGCACGGACAATAGTCTCCGCCGTGAAGTAAGTCAGGGTTGTATCGTCCGGGATGCCCCCCTCATCGATGTCGACAGCAAAAACCGGAGAACGGCCCGGCACCGGCTTGTCGCTGGCCAGGATCAGCCGGCTTCCGTCATAAACCACTGCAGACACTTCGGCATTGACCAACCGGTCGCGCTCATCGCGCAGGCCGGCGGGGAAACAGTGCACGGTGCCGTGAGACAGTACCTTGGCTCGAATCATGTCGCCTCCTGATCGATCGGTGTACTATGACGCTGCGCCGCACAGGCACCAAATGCAAGTCATAGCGTGCGCCATGGGCTGGCCGGCGGTGCCTGGAGCAGCGATACCAGCGTATCGAGCGCGTGGGTCAGTGCATCACGGTTGACCGCGGCGCTGACGCAGAGCCTGACCGCCTGGGGGGCCGGCTCACTGCCGACACAGAACGGCTCGGCGCTGGTTACCCGCACCTGGCGCTGTTCGAGCTGCTGGATCAGGGCTGCCGCACGTATCCCGGGCGGCAACGGTAACCAGAGATGAAAGCCATGGGGCCGCCCGCGTGCACCGTAGCTGGCCAAGTACCGCTGGGCCAGCGCCTGGCGCGCGGCGATCTCGCCCAACTGCCAGTCCAGCAGGCGCTCGGCCGCCCCACTGTCGATCCAGCGACAGACGATCTCGGCCATCAGCGGAGGCACCATCCAGCTCTGGGCGCGCTGCAAGGTTCCCAACCTCTCGGCCAGTATCGGCGGCACCCGCAGCGTACCGACACGCAGCCCGCCGGCCATGACCTTGGAAGTACTGAATAGATAAAGGGTGCGCTCCGGCGCCAACTGGTACAACGGTGTCCCCCGTTCTTCGGCGGGCAGATACTGCACGCCATCCTCGACGATCCAGAAGTCGTGCTCACGCGCCAGTGCAACCAATGCATGCCGACGTGCCTCGGACAGGAAGGCGCCGGTGGGGTTGTTGATATCCGGGGTGATGTAAACCAGACGTGGCGCCTGCTGGGCACACAGCCGAGCCAGGGCGTCGATGTTCATGCCCCCCTCGTCCAATGGCACGCGCAGCGGCTTGAGGTGCAGTTGCTGGGCCGCCGCGATCATCCCCGGGTAAGTGAGGGCGCTGGCCGCGACACGCTCACCGGGCTGGGCCAGGGCCTGCAGAGCCAGGGTGATGCCATGCTGGCCGCCCAGGGTGATCATGAGTTCCTCGGCGTCGACGGGGAGACCGAGCCGGGTCATCCAACGTGCCAGCATGTCCCGATGGCGAAACATCCCCTGTTCCGATTGGTAATCTACCGCCTGCATCAATGCCTGCGGGTCATGATGGATAGCCTCGAGGGCCTCGCCGAGCCCTCGCGGCCGGTCGGGGTGTGGCGGCGGCAGGCTGAGGCTGAGGTCGACGCATCCCGCATCGGCCTGCATGCCAGTCTGTCGGAACGTGGCGGTGGACTGACGCCCCCGCACATAGGTACCGCTCCCCACCCGGGCCTCGACCAGACCACGCCGCTCGGCCTCGGCATAAGCGCGTGTCACCGTACCTACAGTGACACTCAGCGCATCGGCCAGCCGACGTTGAGGCGGCAGCCGCATGCCCTCGTCGAGTTCACCGCTGGCGATCGCATCGCCAATAGCGTCGGCCAGCGCCCGGTAGCGGACTCCCGTGGCCGGTAATTGGGGCACCCAAATTGTCATGGTGACAATAATCCCGTTGACGCGTCATTTGTACCCATTATGCTCGGATATAGCGAGATGTTAAACGCAAATCATAAAATTGTATGGATACAAAATGGAAGGATTGGCATTCCTCGGGCCAGCCGCCCTGTACATGATCTCGATGACCATCACCCCTGGCCCCAATAACCTCATGCTTACGGCATCCGGAGCCAACTATGGCTATTGGCGAACCCTACCGCACATCCTCGGCATCATGGCTGGCTGCTTCGTGCTGTTTACAGCCATCGCCCTGGGCCTGGGCCTGCTGTTCGAACGCTATCCGATGTTCCAGGTCCTGCTGAAGATCCTCGGCAGCGTCTACCTGCTCTATCTGGCCTGGAAGATCGCCTCGGCACCGCCTCCCGATCTGGCCCTGCGCGGTACGGGCCGCCCACTGACGCTGTGGCAGGCGGCAATCTTCCAGTTCGCCAACCCCAAGGCATGGGTCATGGGGTTGGCTCTGATGGCAGGGTTCCTGCCAACAGGCGGTAATGCTTGGCTGAATGCCCTGCTGCTGGCCGGCTTCGCAGAACTCATCGCCCTGCCTTGCATCTCGCTGTGGGCCGGCTTCGGCATGGCTATCGGGCATGTGCTGCATACCCCACGCAGCTGGCGCATCTTCAACGTCACCATGGGCGCCATGACGGCGGCCTGCGTAATATTCATCTTGGCATGAGGTGACCGGGCCATCTCAAGTCTTGGAAGGGAATGCCGATAATTAAGAATAATTATCTTAGAGATTCCTAATGATGGCCGATTCCCTTTGTCCGCCACCACTCAAGCACGTTTTGTTCGCTCGCCAGCCCATTTATGACCGTTATAAAGTCATGGCTGGCTGTGAGCTCCTGTTTCGTACCTGCCATACCGGTAACGCGCTGTCAGGCCCGTTCGATGGGGACGAGGCCACGCGCCAGGTTATGCTCAATGCCTTTACGGAAGACAATATTCATAGCGTATGCGAGGGCACCCCGGCGTACGTCAATTTCACGGCTAACACCCTCAAGGGTGATCTTCCATTCTCTCCCGGCGACTTGGTTATCGAAATTCTTGAGACCGTGACGCCCAGTCATGACGTCTTGCAAGCCGTACGCCGCTATCGTGAGCAGGGCTATCGTATCGCCCTCGACGACTACACTTACACGGAAGTGCAGCACCCCTTGCTGCCTTACGCCGACATCGTCAAGCTGGATTATCGCGCCTACTCCCGGGAAGGCTTTCTCGATATCGTCACCAGTTTGAAGCGCTCTTACCCCAAGCTGGTTCTGCTTGCCGAAAAGGTCGAAGACCATAACGAATTCGAACACTGCCTACTGGCGGGTTGCGACCTGTTTCAAGGTTACTTTCTCGCCAGGCCTGCCATCGTCGAGGGCCGGCGCATGCCGCAGAACCGGCTGCTGATCCTGCAATTGCTGGTCAAGCTCAACCAGCCGGATATCGAGACTGGCGAACTTGCCGAGTTGATACGCAAGGACCCCTTCCTGAGCCTGCGTCTGTTAAAGATCGCCAATAGTTCGCTATTCTACCGCCATCGGCATATCGACTCCGTGCATGCGGCGGTCAGCCTGCTAGGACAACGCCGCATCAGAAGCCTGGCCAGCCTGCTGGCACTGAGCAAGCTGGACGATAAACCTCATGCCCTGCAAAAGCTGGCCATGCAACGAGGCTACCTTTGCGAGGCCTTGGCGGAAAAGGTTCCGGGCGGCGCCATGGCAGGCTTCACGGTCGGGCTGTTTTCAATCTTGGACGCTTTCTTCGATCAGGCACTCACCCGTATCCTCGACGAGTTGCCGCTTCATGACAGTCTAAGGCAGGCCATCCTTGAGCGGCGCGGCCCCTTGGGCAAGGTTCTCGAAACCACCCTTCACCTTGAACGCGGCGAGCCGGAGCACATCGACTGGACGGGGCTCGTGGAGTACGGTATCTCGCCGGACACGCTTAACCTCGCCCAGCAGCACGCCATCGCCCAATCCAGCGCATCGCCCTAGCCACTACCCTCATCTCAGCCGCAGCTCAGCTCGCTGATTTTGCCTTGCTCATCAAGATGAATATTCAGCCGCTCGGGGCGGTAGTCCATAGTGTGGCCTTCGCCGGGCCGAATGACCCGCACCCGCTGTGCCCCGCTCTGGTTCGCGAGAATTTGCTCCAGGGCAGCACGGTAATCTTCGCCGAGGTAATCCTGAATCGCCGAGGCATCGCATTTGCTGTTTCCCGCCTGCATGGACGGCGGAGGTGGAGCCTCGTCGGGAGTGAGTGACGCGGTACAACCCGCCAAAAGCATGGCATAGGCCCCCGAAAGTGCGATCCGTTTCATGGCGTTCTCCTTGGTTGACTGACGGCGCATGGTGCGCCTGGGCGACTTACTGAAAGTAGAGCCTTACATGCAGAATACGCTAGGCTCTGGTTGTTACCGGGTGTCCTGGCCCGGACAGGGGCGCTACGCCACGTGACAGGAACCGTCGCATCGCAACCAGAGGATGAAAGCTTATGGGCAGGTTTGGCAACATATTCGGCATTGCGCTCGGCACGGTCCTGGCCGTGAGCCAAGCCATGGCCGCCGATCCGATTCGCGTGGCATCGAAGATCGATACCGAAGGTGCCCTGCTCGGCAACATGCTGATCGAATTGCTCCGTGATGCCGGCTACGAGGTCGAGGACAAGCTCCAGCTCGGCCCTACCAATATCGTGCGCACCGCGCTGCTCGAGGATCAGATCGACCTGTATCCCGAATACACCGGCAATGGCGCCTTCTTTACCGGCAATACTGACGACCCTGCCTGGAAGGACGCCCAGGCCGGCTACGAGAAGATCCGTCAATGGGATCGTGACAACAACGACTTGATCTGGTTGTCACCCGCCCCGGCCAACAACACCTGGGCCATTGCGGTGCGTAACGATGTGGCCGAAGAGAACAATCTGCAGACCATGGAGGACTTCGGCAAGTGGGTCAGCCAAGGCGGCGACGTCAAGCTTGCCGGCTCGGCGGAGTTCGTCGAGAGCGAGGCCGCCCTGCCCAGCTTCCAGCAGGCCTATGACTTCCAGCTCGATCAGGAACAGCTACTGGTTCTGTCCGGCGGGAATACCGCTGCAACCATCCGCGCCGCGGCCGAAGGCACCAGCGGCACTAACGCAGCCATGGTCTACGGCACCGACGGTGCCATCAAGCCGGCCGGCCTCAGGGTCATGGACGATACCCAAGGTGTGCAGATGGTCTACGAACCGGCCCCGGTGATCCGTCAGCAAACATTGCAGGCGAACCCCGGGATCGAAGGTCTGTTCGCACCGGTGTTCGAATCCCTCGACCGCGAGACTCTTCAGGAGCTCAACAGCCGTATCCAGGTGGAAGGACAGCCCGCCAGGCAGGTCGCGCAAGACTACCTGAAGGAACAGGGCTTTCTGGATTGACACTTCCAGCGTATCGCTCCCTGACGACAGGATCGATAGCGCATGGCGCATGATCGGGTACCTGGGGACGAGGAACGGCACACCGGCTCTCTCGTGACCAATCGGGTGCTGCTGACTCTGCTGGTGGCCGCGCTGCTGGGTGTCGTGCTGCTGCCATTCGCGTCGATGGCGCCCAACCGGCTCATGTCCGGCCAGGCCGTCGGCGTGACGGCCGCCATGCTGTCTTGGCAGTGGCTGGCACTGGCCGGGTTGGCCGGGATTCTGACGGCCTGCGCACTGTCCCGCCCCTTTCCCGCCCGGCTAGCCCGCTGGTTGACCCTCACTGCTGCCCCCCTGTGGCTGCTCCTGGCGCTCTACGGCTTGGGAGATTACGCCAGTCGCGCCCTGCAGGACGCTTCACCGGCCGCCCGCGTCTCGCAGGGGGCTGCATTCTGGATTCTGGTCTTCTGCCCGATCCTGATGATCATCGACGCCTTCCAGCGACTGGGTAGCAGTCTCGCCGTGCGCGGCCTGTATTCGGTCGTTCTGGTGGTCTTGGTGGGCGCGATGTTCGCTGGCGATACCTTCGATGCGTTGTCGATCATGCGTGAGTACGCCAATAACAAGGGCACTTTCACCGCGGAGTTTCTGGCCCATCTACGCCTGGTCGGATTGGCGCTGGGGCCGGCCCTGCTAATGGGCCTGCCACTGGGCCTGCTGGCCCGCCGACACCCTACGGCACGCGGCCCGTTGTTCGGTGCGCTCAACTTCTTTCAAACCATCCCGTCGATTGCTCTCTTCGCGCTGCTGGTAGCACCACTTTCGGCACTCGGCGAGGCACTGCCCTGGTTGAAGGCGATAGGTGTCGGTGGGATAGGCGCTGCTCCGGCGGTCATTGCGCTGATCATGTATTCCCTGCTCCCCGTGGTACGCAACACCTATGCCGGTTTCGCCGGGGTGCCGGCCACCACCATAGAGGCAGCACGTGGCATGGGCATGACCTCACGCCAGATCCTGTGGAAGATCGAGGTGCCATTGGCACTACCAGTCATCCTGTCGGGATTGCGCATCGTCACCGTTCAGGCCATCGGCCTGACCGTGGTCGCCGCGCTGATCGGGGCCGGTGGCCTGGGCGCCTTCATCTTCCAGGGCTTGGGCCAGTACGCGATCGACCTGGTACTGCTGGGTGCCGTACCGACCATCGCCCTGGCCGTGGTCGCCGATTTCCTGTTGCAGATCCTGGTTGCGCTGAGTAAGCCGGCAGGCATGCGATGACTTCATTTCTTATCAGACCAGGGCGGAGCCCATGATCGAACTCCAGGGCCTGACCAAGATCTACGGCGACAAGACGGTGGTCGACGACGTCTCACTACGTGTCGATAGTGGCGAATTTGGTGTACTGATCGGCCCATCGGGCTGCGGCAAATCGACCACGTTGCGCATGATCAACCGCCTGATCCCAGCCTCGCGCGGACGCATCCTGCTTGGCGAGGATGACATAACTCGCCTGCCCGTCGAGCAGCTACGGCGACGCATCGGTTACGCCATCCAGTCGATCGGACTGTTTCCGCACTGGAGCGTGGCCAAAAACATCGCTGTCGTACCCGGGCTCCTCAAGTGGCCGAAATCGCGCATTGATGAACGTGTCGATGAGCTGATGGGGCTCTTCCACCTGGATGCTGGCGAGCTGCGTGACAAGTACCCGCACCAACTCTCCGGTGGGCAAGCCCAGCGTGTCGGTGTGGCCCGCGCCCTGGCTGCCGATCCCGAAGTCCTGCTCATGGACGAGCCGTTCGGTGCCGTCGACCCGCTCACACGAGAGGTATTACAGGACGAGCTGCTGCGCGTTCATCGGCATACGCGCAAAACCATCATTTTCGTTACCCATGACATGGACGAGGCGCTCAAGCTGGCCTCACGCATTGCCCTGCTCAATGCCGGCCGGCTGGTGCAGTACGATCGCCCCATCGAGCTGTTGACTCGCCCCGCCAATGATTTCGTGCGTAGTTTCATCGGCAAGGCCGACCTTGGCCTCAAGCTGCTCTCAAGGCGGTGGGTACATCAGTATCAACAGCCTGCCACACTGCGGGGCGCCTCGGACGAAAGCGTTCGCATATCCGGCTATGCCTGGGAAGTCGATAAGGAGGGCCGGCCGGTCTGCCTGCATGGAGGGCGGCTGCATGCCGAGGATACGCAAGAGCGCACCGGGGTTACCCCCGAGTGGAGCGCGACACCCGACATGACCATGAAGGAGGCGCTGTCGCGCATGGTGTGGTTCCGGGTCATGGTGCTGCCGGTTCTCGATAGCGAGGGGCGACTGGTCGGCGAGGTCACCATGCACGGCGTGATGGGGCAGCAGCCATGCGCGTAGCCACGGTGAAACACCCGATACCTTTCCGCGACTGGCTACTAGTGGCCCTGAGTGTGCTGCTGGTGACCCTGACGCTGTTCATGGCCCGCCTGGAGCCGTTGTTCCAAGCGCTTTTTCCCGACGTAAGCAACCCGGTGTACCGTCGCGAAAGCTTTCTGCAGCTGACCTTGGACCATCTGTTGCTGGTGTTGGTGTCGTCGCTTATCTCGGTCAGCGTGGGGGTGGGTGCCGGGTTGTTCGTGACGCGACGAGGCGGGCGCGAATTCGAGCCCATGGTGTCATCGATGGCCGCCATCGGGCAAACCTTTCCACCTGCGGCGGTCCTTGCCATCGTGGTACCGCTGGCCGGCTTCGGCTTCGTGCCGACCGTCGTCGCCCTGACACTCTATGGTCTGCTGCCCGTGATTCAGAACACCATCGCCGGGCTGAATACCGTACCACCGGCGACACTTGAGGCGGCACGCGGCATCGGCATGACCCAAGGCCAGATCCTGCGTCGTGTGGAGCTGCCCATTGCCATGCGGGTGATCATCGCCGGGGTGCGCGTCTCAGTGATCATCAATATCGGCACGGCGACCATTGGCGCTACGGTGGGCGCGCAAAGCCTGGGCACACCGATCATCGCCGGCCTGGTCGGCAACAACATCGCCTACGTGATACAGGGTGCATTATTGGTGGGCTTGCTGGCGATCGTCAGCGACCTGCTGTTCGAGCGCCTGGAACGGCGCTTTACCTTCGGGGCGTGAGATCCAACGAAAAACCCCTGGCGGGTGCGTAACACCCGCCAGGGGTTTAAAGAGAAACGTTAGGTTAGCTAGCTTCCTGAATTTCCTCGCCACCTCGTTCGATGTCTTCACCGGCACCTTCCATGGTATTACAACCGGTCAGGACCGTCGCAGCCATCAGCAGGGTAAAAGTCAGTGTCCAAATCTTCTTCATCATGTCCTCCTTAACGTGATTACCTTCCGATTCGGCAAAGCAGGCGGCAAGGCCACCTAACTTCAGCGTAACAGTTAACCGACCATTACGCACATTTTGCCCGTGGTTAGCGGTTGGCCGCCTCCTCGATCTCGGAGCCGACCTTTTCGACATCCCGGCCGAAGCCCTGCATGGTGTTGCACCCGGCCAGAGCCACCAGCGCCAGCAACACGGATACCCACACGACTCTTTTCATAATGTTTCCCTTGCTCGACCACTCAAAGCGTTGTTATCCCTCATGCACGCGCTCACGGCAAGAGGCAGACCCGGCCCTTGAGGGCTGACGGTTCGTTATTCAGAACAACAGCAGGCGCACCACGATCGCCACGATCACCGCCAAGGTCAGCCATTTCACCCAGACCGCACCGCGTGGGCCCAGGTTGACCCTGACGGCCAGCCAGGCACCCGACATGCTGCCCAGTGCCAGCAGCAGACCGTATCCCCAGCGCACCTGATCGTTGAGTACGAACATCGCCAGGGCCGGCAGTGTATACAGCAGAATGATAAAGACCTTGAATACGTTGACCTGGGCCAGGTCGATGCGCAGCAGACGGTAGAGCACGGCAATGAATAGTACACCGACGCCGACCTGGATAAACCCGCCATACAGCCCGATCACGAACATCGCCAGATAGACCGTCGGGGTGAGACGCTCGGGCGTCAGCGTGCGGGTATCCACACGGGGCTGGGGCAACAGCATCATGACCGAAGCCACGACCATGGCAGCCACTAGCACTGCCTCGAACAAGGCATCGGAGACCTGCAGGACCAGCCAGGCACCCATTAGCGAGCCGAGAACGGCGGGAACCGACAGGCGCAGACTGATGCCGATATCGCGCGCACCTGCCCGGAAGAAGCCACTGACCGCCGTCACGCTCTGCAGCACGATACTCACGCGATTGGTGCCGTTGGCAGCCTGGGGCGGCAGCCCCAGGAACATCAGCAAGGGCAAGGTCAACATTGAGCCGCCCGCCGACAAGACATTGATGAAGCCAGCCACCCCACCGATCGCCACCAGAGCCAGGGCTTCCAGCAGGCTCATCACCACTCCTTAGGGCCCGTCAGCTCGGCAGACGGGCATCGTTCACATGGGTTCGCTTACGCCAGGCGAGGGGTGGAACGCCCCTGCCGGCCGCTCCATAACAGGACGGCGAGGAAAATCGCCACTCCGGCCAGATCGATGGCCAGCATACCATGCGGCCACAGCATCAGAGCGCCGATCGGGAACATCAGCAAGCGCAGCCACCATGGCAGTTCGTGCTCCAGGTAGCCTTCCAGCCCGGCAATGATCGCATAGACACCGAACAGCGCGAACACGAACACGGTGAACATCTCAAGTGGCGTCCCGGTGATCAGCGGCGACCACACGAACAACAGCGGGATGATATAAAGGCCCTTGGCCAGCTTCCAGGCCGTGAAACCGGTACGCATCTGTGGGGTGCCGGCAATAGCCGCAGCGGCAAATGCAGTCAGGCACACCGGCGGCGTGACGTTGGAGTCCTGAGATAGCCAGAAGATCACCATATGCGCGGCAACCAGCGACATGGTCAGGAACGCCGGCGACAACGCCTGCTCGTAGAGCTGGCTCGAGAAGGTATCCGGCACTTTGTCGAGCAGTGCCTTGGCCTCGGCCATGCTCATCGGGCTGGACAGTGCCTGAATCTGATCCGGTGCAGCAATCATGAAGATAGCCCTGGCCTGCTCGGGCAGGTTGCCGGCGGCGATCAGGTCGAGCAGCTGGGCATGCGCCATCAGGTTGTAGAGTGCCGGCGCCGACAGCGTTCCCAGCACGATGTAGGATGCCGTGACCGGCAGCCCCATGCCGAGGATCAGCGAAGCGACGGCGATCAGGAAGATGGTAATCAGCAGGCTGCCCCCGGCCCAGTCGGTGATCATCAGCGAGAAGGTGTTGCCGATACCGGTGGTCGAGACCACGTTGACGATCAGGCCTACCGTGATCAACAGGATGGCAGTGGTGATCATGTTGCGGCTGCCTAGCACCAGCGCATCCAGGATGTCACGCGGCTTCATCGGATTCTTCGACAGCCACGACGACACGATCACCGAAACGATCGCGATACCGGCGGCATAGGTCGGCGTGAAACCGTAGATCAGCGCAGCGACCAGCACCACCAGTGGCAACAGGAAGTGCCAGCCGTTCTTGAGTACCTCACCGATCTTCGGCGCATTGGGATCGGCAAGATGTTGCGCATCGCTGCGCTTGGCCTCGATGCGCACGAACATTGCTACCGACAGGAAGTAAAGGAGAGCCGGCAGGGCCGCCACACCAATGATCGTCAGGTAGGAGACCTGGGTGTAGGAAGCCATGATGAACGCCCCGGCCCCCATGACCGGAGGCATAAGTTGGCCGCCGGTGGAGGCAGCTGCCTCGACGCCGGCAGCGAAGCGCGCCGGGAAGCCGGCCTTGCGCATCAGCGGAATGGTGATGACCCCGGTGGAAACCGTATTGGCGACGCTCGAGCCGGACACCGAGCCCATCAGCCCTGACGAGAACACCGCCACGAAGCCCGGGCCACCGACAAAACGACCGGCGGCGCAACGCGCCAGCTCGATGATGAAATCTCCGGCACCGGACTTGACCAGGAAGGCGCCGAAGAGAATGAACATGAACACGTAGGTCCAGGATATGCGGGCGATCGACCCCAGCATGCCCTCGCCCCCGATGTAACTACGGAACAGCACGGTTTCCCAACTCAGACCGGGAAAGTTGAACACGCCATTGACGTATTGGCCCCACCAGGCCACATAGGTCAGTGCGACGATACACAACACGGGAATGAACCAGCCGGTAGTGCGCCGAGCGAACTCAAGGATCAGGGCGACAGCGGCGATCGACACGATCCAGTCCGAGGTAACAAAGGTCACACCACGCGCGTAGAGGGCATCTTCGAACGCCATCAGGTAGATGACACAGCCTGCCGCTGCCAGGGCGAGGAGGATATCGACACCCAGCACCAAGCGCCGGGCACCGGCGCCCTGAGGTCGCGCCAATGGTACCGACAAGGCACACAGCACACCGAAGAAGCCAAAATGCATCGCGCTCGTCCATAGAGTGGAGAGCGTCGAAAACGTATTGAAATAGAGATGGGCGAGGGACACGACAATGGCGAAGCCAAACAGGAAACGCCCCAGCCAGGGATGCTGAAGACGTTCCTCAGCCTCGCTGGCACTCTCGTCGCGGACCTTTTCGATGTTCGGGTCGCTCACGGATCACTCCTCGGAAATCGGTAACGAGCCGACCGGTCATGAATGCCGGAAGGCTCGCTCGACCCGGCCCATGAGGGCCGGGCAAGTCAGGACAAGTTACTCGGCAGATACCGGCTGCAGGCGCTCGGGAATATCCAGCCCTTGCTCCTTGAAGTAGCGGGCCGCACCTTCATGCAGCGGCATCGGCAGGCCGGCGATGGCTTTCTCCAGCGCCATGGCCTTGGTGGCCGGATGAATGTTGTTGAGGAACGGGAGGTTCTCGTACATCGCCTTGGTCAGGGCATAGACGTGGTCTGCAGGCACATCGGCACGCACCGCCAGAATGTTGGGCTGAGCGATGGTGTTGATGACTTCGGTCTGGTTGGGATAGGTCTCGGCCGGGATCTCGTAGGCCGACCACAGGTCGAACTCGCTATTGACCTTCTTCACCTGTTCTTCGGTGAAGTCCAGCGTGGTGATATCGTCACCCATGTTGGCATAGGCCCGGGTTACCGCCGAAGCCGGAACGCCTGCAGGAATGTTCATGCCCTCGATGGTGCCGTTCTGCAGCGCATCGGCGCTCGGACCATAGCCGAGGTAGGCCAGGTCCATCTGTTCGGGGTCGATCCCCAACTGATTGAGGATGTAACGGCCAGAGCCCTCGGTACCGGAATTACGTGCCCCGATCGAGAATGGCTCACCGTACAGGTTGGTCATGTCCTCGATGGTGCCCGAATCGACAACGTCGTTGTCGACCACGAAGTGTTCGACGTTCTGCCATAGCATCGACACGCTACGCAGGTTCTTGTACGCCTTGGGAACCGGGCCCGTACCCTTCCAGGCATAGGCGCCATATAGGCCCTGCAAGATGCCGAACTGGGCCTGGTCCTCGTCCATCAGCTTGAGGTTTTCACCGGACCCGGCAGAGCTGATCGCCGACAGCGAAATGCCCGTACTCGGCTCGAGCTTGACCTTGACCAGCGTAGAGAGCGCAACACCGACCGGATAGTAGGTCCCGCCGGTCGTCGCGGTACCCATGATGTACTGGGCGCCCTGATCCTGGGCCATGGCTGAGGAGGCGGACAGGCCGAGTGCTGCAGCCGTGGCAAGGCCTAGTGTGGTCTTGAGAAACTGACGCTTGTGCATATTGTTCTCCTGAAAGAAGCTGGCGTTTATTGTCTGCGTCAGTCATATTGCAAGGGTCTTGCCAGGTTTCGAATCTCTCGATTTATCATAACGTTACAGGAAGCAAGGCAGCCAAACATCGACGTCATCGGCAATTTTACGCCGATAGCGTCGTCCAGCATCGGCAAAAAGTTGCCGATATGTCGACAGAGGATGTCCGAGGAGAGCGGCGATGAACGACTTCCAGCTCCATCCGCGCCTGGACGCGGACACACACCACCTTTCCGACCTGCCGCTGTGCCGAGTCTGCCTGATGGATGACGCCCGGTTTCCGTGGCTGATTCTGGTGCCCAGGCGTGCCGACATCAGCGAGGTCCATGAGTTGTCTGCGGACGACCAGACCCAGCTATGGCGTGAAGCCACTTCGCTCGCTCATGGCATGAAGGACGCCTTGGGCGGCGACAAGCTGAATATTGCCACCCTCGGCAACCAGGTCGCCCAACTTCACGTCCATGTCATCCTTCGTCGCCAGGATGACTCCGCCTGGCCGAACCCGGTCTGGGGCCATGGCGAGCGCCAACCCTACGATGCCGATGCCCTCGCCGAGATCCGCGACGAACTGCTGATGCTCGTCAATACCCTGCCCGATGGACCCAAGTGAGCTTCCCGCTGGCAAGCCAATAACGGTGGAATCCCTGGATAAATTTAGCGAGCGCTGTGAAGCACAAGGTGCCCGGAGCGCAAAAGGCGAGACATGACATGAGTTAGGCGAGCCTTTGAGCACCGCGTAACGCAGTGATTCATGCGCGCAGCCTTTTATCCTTGATTCCTAGAGGAAGGCCTCGCGGCGCAGCCCATACTTCTGCATCTTCTGGTTCAGCGTCCGCCTCGGTAACTCCAGCTCATCCAGAACCGCCTGGATATTGCCCCTATGGCGGACCAGGGCGGCGCGCAGCAAGGCAGACTCGAATGCAGCGACCTGCTCACTCAACGAGCCTTCGCTGTCACTTGTCGGCTCGGCCAGTTGCGGCACGTCCAGCCCCAGCGTAAAGCGTGTGGCAACATTGCGCAGCTCACGCAGGTTGCCGGGCCAGGCATGCTGGCCGAGTGCGGCAAGCAACTCGCTGTCAGGGTCGCGCGGCGGACGCTGGTGGACCTCGGCTGCCTGGCGGCAGAAGTGCATGAACAGCATGCCGATATCCTCGCGGCGCTCGCGCAGCGGCGGAATGGCAAGTTCGGCAATGGCCAGCCGGTAATAGAGATCCTCACGGAATTCGCCTTGCGCGGCCAGGGCCAGCAGGTCAACCTTGGTCGCAGCCACCACACGCAGATCGAGGCGGATTATCTCATTGCTGCCTAGCCGGGATATCTCGCCTTCCTGCAGGGCCCGTAGCAGCTTGACTTGCGCCGACAGCGGCATGGACTCGATCTCATCGAGGAACAGCGTGCCACCGCTGGCATGTTCCAGCTTGCCGATGCGGCTTTCCACCGCACCCGTGAACGCCCCCTTCTCGTGTCCGAACAGCTCGGATTCGATCAGGTCGGGGGCGATGGCACCGCAGTTGAGGGCCACGAACGGAGACTGTCGGGCCGTGCCGAAATCGTGCAGACACCGAGCGACCACTTCCTTGCCACTGCCAGTCTCGCCACGGATTACCACGTTGGCCCGCGTTGAAGCCAAGTTACCGATCTGGTCTCGCAAGCGCCGGATGCCGGACGATTCGCCCAACAAGCGCGCCGTCAGATCGCCCTGACGCAGCGCCTGGCGCAGACGATTGTTCTCGTGATGCAACAGGCGCCGTTCCAAGGCACGTCTCACCCGCTCTTCCAGTCGCTCGGGTTCGAAGGGCTTTTCGATGAAGTCCCACGCCCCCTCGCGCATGGCCTCGACCGCCATAGGCACATCACCATGGCCGGTAATCAACATGACCGGCAGGCCGGCATCGCACGCCTGCACCTGGCGCAGCAGTTCCAGCCCATCGAGACCGGGCATTTTCACGTCCGAAATCAGTACCCCACAATCGGCGCCGCTCATGAGCTCGGCCAGGGCCGCCTCGGCAGAATCGAAGGCCCTTACCGGCAAGTCGGACAGTTCCAGCCATTGCGTCAGCGATTCGCGTACGCCAGGGTCGTCATCGACCAGCCACACCGGCAGCTCGCTCATGTCTGTGTCTCCTCGCGGGTTGGCCGGACCCGGGCCTTGCCCTGTAGCCCAGGCAGCTCGACACGGAAACAGGCACCGCTGCCTTGCGATGCCGGACGATTGTCGGCATGAATGCGACCGCCGAGATCCTGAACGATACCGTAGGAAATGAACAGCCCCAGCCCCAGCCCGTCACCGACACGCTTGGTGGTGTAGAAAGGATCGAACAGGTGCTTGAGCGTCTGCGCATCGATACCTGGCCCGTTGTCGATAACCGTCAGCACCACCGTCTCGTCATGTACCGCGACACGGATTTCCAGACTGGGGGAAGCGACCTCGCGCAGGGCGTCCAGGGCATTGCGCAACAGATTGGTCAACAGTTGCTCCAGGCGAATATCATCGCCTGCCACCCAGACCGGACGCGCCTCTTCACTGGGCAGGTCGAGATGTAACGCGATGTTTTGACGGGAAAGGCGGTCACCGAGCAATTCGAGGACGAAGTCGAGTCGGGCCAGCAGGTCGACCGGTTCTCTTGCGCCGCCCTTACGGGCGAACAGCTTGAGCTGCCGAATCAGGGTGGCCAGGCGATCGGAAAGTGTCTGGATGCGCTGAAAATTGTCGGCGGCCGCCTCCTGACGGCCCCGTTCGAGCAGCCGGGCACCGCTGGCGGCATAGGTACGAATGCCCGCCAACGGCTGGTTGAGCTCATGCGCGATGCCTGCTGCCATGGTGCCCAGCGCCGCCAGTTTTCCTGCCTGGACCAGTTCGGCCTGGGCCGATTCCAGTTCGCGGGTACGCTCCGCCACCCGGGTTTCCAGACGTTCGTTGGCTTCGCGCATGATACTGGCCTCTCGCAGCCGCAGACGCAGGCGTTGCTGGCGTTCGCGTAGCCACAACCCGAGCAGTACCAGCGTCATCCACACGGCAATGCCAGCCAGCACCGCGTTGCGTGCACTGACGTACAAGGGGCGCACCGGCACCAGGTAGTGCATCGTCCATCCCAACGTGCCTTGCGGGTTGGCCTGGGTAAAGAAGCGTTCGCCGATCCCGGCCGAGCCGATCAACAGGGAGCCATCGGCCAGTCGATGGCCCAGCGGGGCCAATGGATTGCCAATGAACTGACGCTGGCTGCGGATGGTTGCCAACGCACCGCTGTCAAGCGACCCAAGGCGGCGGAATCGCCAGGCGGGCCGGCTGGACAGGATCACTATGCCATTGGCATCGGTCAGAAACACCTTCTCATCGGCCTGTCGCCAATCTTCCTGCAGCGATTCCAGCGATACCTTCACCGCCAACGCGCCGACGATGCGCCGGGCGTCGTCACTCGCATAGACAGGCGCCGATACAAAATAGCCGGGGCGGCCGGTGGTACTGCCCACCGCAAAGAATTCGCCTTGCCTGCCGCGCATGGCCTCGATGAAATAGGGGCGATAGTGATAGCGATGGCCGATGAAGTTCTGCGGGGAATCGTAATTGCTGGCCGCCAGCGTCTCGCCTCGAGTATCCATGAGATAGATCGCCTCAGCCCCCGAGCGCTCGGCAACACGAGCCAGGTGCACGTTGACTCGCTCTTCCAGTGAAGCACCGTCGCCCTCCAGGGCGTTGCGAACCAGAGGTTGCCGAGCCATCAGACCGGGCAAATAGGTAAAGCGCTGCAAAGCCCCCTCGAGGCTGCTCGAATAGAGGGCCAAGCGGCTTTCGGCATGGCTGAGAGCCTCACGGGTTTCGCTGGTCAGTTGCCAGTGCCACACCCACCACAGCGAGGCCACGATCAGGGCGGCCAATCCGCCCATCAGTCCCCGCTGTAAACCCCGGTGACATGCCTCCTTCACTGTACCGGCTCCAGGCGTGTGGCTATTTCTGTCAACAGCGGATCGAAGCGATGGGGCTCGATGGCGTCATTACCACGACGACCCGACAGAGCGACCCAGGTGCCGGTCGTCGCCTCACGTACTTTGTAATGAACCACATAGCCCGGCCGCGCGGCACGCACGGCATCGATGCGTCCCAACCCGACGTCGGCCAGGCGAATTACAAAGCCGCGCTCGACCAGCACATCCAACCCCACTTCGAGCGCCCGCTCGGTCGACGCCTCGACACGGACCTGGCGGTCGGGCAATGGCATTGAGGTTGTAGCGCAGGCCGTCAGCGCCAGCCCCAGCAGTAGTAGTATTGGCAAGCGTTTCATTGCAGTGGTCCTTCGACGAGCAGGCGAGACTCGATAGACGCGCTGAAGTCACGGCAGAAGTCGGGCCGATTCGCGGGACGCGCATCGACCAGATAGCCATCGGTGTCGATGACGCTGATATCGCGCGTTACGGTTACGGCATCCTCGTCGATTACCATCGACAAGCGCTCGACTTCGACCGGGTCGTCACCGAAGTGCATTCCATAACCGACCCCCACGCCGGAACGACTCCCGAAACTGCCCCACAGCGTGCTGACCCCGAACCAGGGGCGGCCTGCTGCCCTCAGGCCGGGCCGGCGCGTGCGCTGCTCGGCACTGACGACGCCAAGCGCTGCCTCGGTGTTGGTGATCTCGTAGTTGCGCGCCTCAAGCTCATCCACGGCGGCCCTCAGCCAACGATCGCGGCTGACGTTGTCGCTGCGCGTCCAGCGGCATTCCGCCGGTACGTCGGCAGCGTCTTGCAACAGCGGGTCCTGAGAGGACATGGACTGGCAGCCGCCAAGCAATACGACTCCCATCACGATCAGACTGCTTCGCAAGCTGGACATGGTTCACCTCACGCATGGTTGTTGCCTGACGGTTAGCGCCTGGCATGACTTGAGCGTAGTCACGCCCGGGCACACATAGGGAGAGCAATCGTTCATGTCGTCTCCCCCGGCACGTGCGTTGTCGTCGATCGTGGAGTGCGCGATAGTCAGAGATGACAACCATAACCCAGCGAGGAACGCATGAGGATCCTGATTGCCCCCGACAGCTACAAGGATGCCTTGCCAGCCCAGGCTGCTGCGGCCGCCATTGCCGCCGGCCTGCGCCGCGCCCTGCCCGAGGCGGAACTTGTCGAATGCCCCATGGGCGATGGTGGTGAGGGTACGCTGGACGCCCTGCTGGCCGCGACCGGGGCCGAACGCCGCGAGGCCCGGGTGCACGACGCCTTGGGCCGGGCCACACGCGCCAGCTGGGGCTGGCATGCTGCCTCACGCACCGCCTACGTGGAGCTGGCCGAGGCCAGCGGACTTCAGGCTCTGGCCTGTGGTGAACGCACCGCCCTGCACAGCACCACCCGCGGCGTCGGTGAGCTGATCCTTGCCGCGTTGGATGTCGGCGCCGAGCGTCTGCTACTGACCTTGGGCGGCAGCGCCACCAACGACGGCGGCGCCGGCATGCTCATGGCTCTGGGTGCTCGCCTGCTCGACGCCGAGGGTCGTCCGCTCCCGCCAGGCGGAGCGGCCTTGGCCGACTTGGACCGGCTCGACCTGTCGGGGCTGGATCCGCGCCTGGCCCAGTTGCAGGTGGAAACCGCCGTCGATGTCGATAATCCGCTGCTTGGGCCGCGCGGTGCCAGTGCAGTGTTCGGGCCACAGAAGGGAGCCAGCGAGGCAGATGTCGAACGCCTCGATGCAGCACTGGCCCATTTCGCGGACCGGGTCGCCGACACCTTGGGCGAAGATCATCGCGACCTGCCGGGCGCCGGCGCTGCCGGCGGCATGGGCTTTGCGGCATGTGCGTTCCTGAACGCTGAGCTGCGTCCGGGCATTGAGCTGGTCATGGACCAGGCGGGGTTCGACCGTCATCTGCATGGGGCGGCCCTGGTGATCACCGGTGAAGGCCAGCTCGACGGACAGAGCTTGGCAGGCAAGACGCCTATCGGCATTGCTCGCGCCGCCCGTCGGCATGGTGTCCCGGTTGTGGTCCTTGCCGGCCGACTGGGCCCCGGCTGGCAAGCCGCCTACGACGAGGGCGTCACCGCCGCCTTTGCGCTTGCCGACAGGTTGATGACGCTGGATGAAGCCCTGCCGCGCTGTGCTGAATTGCTCGCCGACCGCGCCGAGGGCGTCGCGCGGCTATTCGTGGCACCCCGGCGTGCTACGGAGGAAGCCCGGCAAGCCCGGTAAGACGGGATCCGGCGCGTCAGCGGAAAAGGCTCACTTGGCAGGTCAGATTTCGCTCCACATCCGCTGAAGGTTGGCCAGCGACTTTGTGACGAGGTCGAATTCGTGAGACTTGCCCTCGCGCTCGAATAATTGCCGGCGGGCCGTGTCGAGGTCAAAGAGAATCTCGCGGGCAGCGGGGTCACGAATCTGGCTCTGTACCCAGCCGATTGCCGCCAGGCGGCGGCCTCGGGTCACCGGCTCGACGCGATGCAATGTCGATGAGGGATAGAGAATCATCGCACCCGCCGGCAGCTTGTAGCGCTGCTCACCGGCACTGGTATCGGTGATCAGCTCGCCCCCGTCGTAGTCATCAGGCGACTCGAGAAACAACGTGAATGACAGGTCCGTACGCAGTGGATGATCGCCCCCCATGACCGGATCGTCGACATGGTTTCCGTAGTGCATTCCCTGCTGGTAACGGCTGAAACGCACCGGAGTCATGCGCGCCGGTCGCGCAGCCATCTGGAAGAGCGGATGGCGCCTTATCGCCTCGCCGACCTTGTCACGCCAGTCACGCACGCCGGACTGGCTGCCATCGGCCTGCTCGTTGCGCTTGACCTCGCGGGCGTGCCAACCCGCCGTCTTGCGCCCATCGACGAACAGCGCATCGCTGGACAGCTCGTGCTGAAGCGCTGTCAGCGTGTCGGCATCCAGTACATCGGCGATGCAGATAATCATCCGCAAGTCCTCCAATTCATTGCAATCTAACAATTAATGCAAATTACTCTCGCTTAGTTTACCTTAACGCCACTCGGAAAGATCCAGTCACATGTATTTACCTGCCTAGGAGCACACAATGACAGAACAGCGCCTAAAGCTTTGGGTCGGCATCGGCATGGCCTCCTTCCTGACCGCTACCGGCCAAGCGGCGTGGGCCGAAGAGCCAGCGACCGGCAAAACAGCCAGCGAGCAGCATGGCAACGTCCAGACACAGGCCGGCGGTGAAGGTGGCGAGCACCACGGCGGCGAAGGTAGCGAAAGCCACGGTGGCGAAGGTGGCGA
>NZ_KB899989.1:555076-569234 GCF_000378505.1 Modicisalibacter luteus DSM 23508
CCACGGCGGCGAAGGTAGCGAAAGCCACGGTGGCGAAGGTGGCGAAAGCCACGGTGGCGAGTCCAGCGACGTAATCTTCAGCCACTTTCCGGCAGCTGGCGGTGGTGAAGGCGGCGAAGGTGGCGAAGGTGGCGAAGGTGGCGAAGGTGGCGAAGGTGGCGAAGGTGGTGGCCAGGCACTGAACGCCATGACCTCCCCCGGCGTGTACTACACCACGCTCGGCTTCATGGAAGGTCACCTGAGCATTGCCCAGGATCTTTATGAATCCGGCCATGCTCTGCAAGGCACACCACACCTGTCCCACCCCCTGGTGGAACACTACCCTGCAGTCGATGAGGCGCTCGAAGCCCGCAACCAGTCAGGGCTCGAGGAAGCGTTACGTGCTTTGTCCGATAAGGCCGGGCAGAGTGACGACTGGACCCAGATCGAGCCAGTCTTCAAGCGCGCTCAGGAAGCTATCGACGCAGCCCAGGCCAACGTTGAGCCGGCCAAGCGCAATGACCCGCGGTTCATTAGCGATGTGACCCTGGCCCTGCTCAAGCAGGCTAGCGCAGAATACGAGGAGGCCGTCGAGGACGATCAGTTCGTCAACCCTACCGAGTACCAGGACGGCCGTGGCTTCGTTCTAGTAGCCAAGGAACTGTGGCAGTCCAACGCCGAAGCGCTCAAGAGCGCCGACGCCGATGCCTACCAGAAGTCCCTTGAGGAACTCGACACCTTGGCCAAGGCCTGGCCCGCGCCCCAGCCACCCCAAGCCCCGGCGATGTCGCCCAACGAGCTGCATGGCGAGGTGTCCCGTTTCGAGTTGGCCACGTCCGCGTTCCGTTAATTGAGCGGCAGGCGCTGCCGGTTGAAAGTCCCGGCAGCGCCACCATCTCATTGGCTGTGACTATGCTTGCCATGCAATGAAGCCGCTGTCCTGTCGTACAGCGATACGCTAGCATCGTGGCAGATTCCAGACTCAGTGAGGAAGACTCATGACCGACACCAATGCCATCGGCCTCAATCAGGGCAATGCCAGCCAGCTGGCCGACAAGCTCAACACGCTGTTGGCTAACTATCAGATTTTCTACATGAATGTGCGCGGCTATCACTGGAACGTGAAAGGCCACCAATTCTTCGAACTGCATACCAAGTTCGAGGAGTACTACACCGACCTGCTAAGCAAGGTCGATGAAGTCGCCGAACGCATTCTTACCCTGGGCTACCAGCCGGTCCATGCGTACAGCGACTACGTCAAGCTCTCCTCGATCGAGGAAGACAAGAACGTGCATGATGGCGAAGCCTGCGTGCGTGGCATCGTCAAGGGCTACCAGACCCTGATCGAACTGCAGCGTGAGTTGCTCAGCGTCGCGTCCGATGCCGATGATGAGGGCACCGCCTCACTGGCCAGCGACTATATTCGTGAGCAGGAAAAGACCGTGTGGATGCTCAACGCCTACCTGGGCTGAGCAATCTGTAGCCGTCACTTGCACGCAACGCCGCCCTTCGGGCGGTGTTTTTTTGACCGCTCACTGCGCCCCTTCCTGCTCATCCCAACTGATTCTCGGCCGCTCCACCTCGTCGAGCTCGGCCTCGCGTCGCAGTTGCTCGGGTAGCGACTTCTTCATACGTACGCCGAGACGTTCGAGCTCCACGGCCTGGCTGACCAGGTTGCCCTGCCCGGTCTTGAGCCGATTCATGGCCTGGCCGTAGCTGCCCTGGGCTCGCTCCAGATGCCGGCCCACCTCCTCAAGGCTTTCGGCGAAGCCACTGAACTTGTCGAGCAGCCGACCGGCACGTTCGGCGATCAAGCGGGCATTTTCGTTCTGACGCTCCAGGCTCCACAGGCTGGCCACGGTTCGCAGGCTCGCCAATAGCGTGGTGGGCGTCACTACCACCACGTGGCGGGAAAAGGCGTCCTGAAACAGCAGGTCGTCGTTCTCGAAAGCCACCGCGAAGGCCGGCTCCACCGGCATGAACATGAATACGAAGTCGGGCGAGGTCAGTCCTGGCAGACGTGCGTAGTCGCGCTGCACCAGTGCCTCGACATGGCTGCGTACCGACTGGACATGCGCCTTGAGCGCCGCGGCACGTGCCGCCTCGTCCTCGGCATTGACGTAGCTGACGTAGGCGTTGAGCGAGACCTTGGCATCGATAATCAGATGCTTGTCGTCGGGCAGGTAGATCACCGCGTCGGGACGCTGACGCCCGTTGTCGCCGTCAATGGAAACCTCGCGCCGGTATTCAATGTCGCGGCGCAGGCCAGAGCGTTCCAGCACCGTTTCCAGCACCATCTCGCCCCAGTTGCCTTGCATCTTCTTGTCGCCCTTGAGCGCCTTGGCCAGATTGGCAGCCTCTTCGCTCATCTGGCGGTTGAGACCAGCGAGCTGTTCGATCTGAGCGCGCAACGTGGTGCGCTCACGACTGTCCTGGCCGTGGAGCTCCTCGACGCGACGCTGAAAGGTGCCCACCTGTTCCCGAAACGGCTTGAGCAACGCCTCGAGACTCTCCCGGCTATGGCTGGCGAAGGTGCGTTGACGTTCGTCGAAGATCCGCCCGGCCAGCACCTCGAAATCCTGCTTGAGACGTTCGCGAGCCTCCTCCAGCAGGGCCAGCTTCTCGGCGTGGTGCGTACGCTGCTGGTCGCGCTCGGTCTCGAGGCGAGCCTGGCGTTCGCGTAACGCCGCCAAACGTTCATTGAGCGCCTCCAGGCGCTGGTCGCGCTCGGCCAGTTGCTCACGCACGCTGTCGAGCTGGGCATCGCTGTGGGCCAGTTCCTGCTCCAACCGCTGACGCAGCGATTCGCTCTCGTCGAGATGCTGTGTCAGTGCCTGTTGCCGTAGTTTCGCCCGTCGCCACGTCACCAGCCACAGGCCGATGGCAATGGCCATCCCCCCCAACATGGCGGCCTGCCAGGCTGGTGTAGACAGCAAGTCGCTTACTGCTGCCATGAAGCGAGGCTCCTTGTCAGTTGTAGGACGCTAATCATCTTCTATCCTTTCAGAGTCGTGCCCGAGAAGCGCGACTCGCTGTACGTTCTGTAACACCCTGTCCCCTTGTTATCGTCATCCGCAATCCCAAGGACAGGAGCAGTAGCGATTTGCAGGTTTCATGGATCGCCGCGAAGGTATCCGGTCAGGCCGGCTCCAGTCTACCGGAGTCGGCCCCACACCGCTTTCGTGGCTGCAAGGAGCAAGGAGGTAGCTATGAGTCAGCAACTGAACGGCAAGCAGGTCGCCATTCTTGCCACTAACGGTTTCGAGGAATCCGAACTCACGGAGCCCAAGAAAGCGATGGAAAATGCCGGAGCGACCGTGCATATCGTTGCGCCCAGCAAGGAAGGTATTCGTGCCTGGGCCAAGACCGACTGGGGCGATACCTATGATGTCGACAAGAGTCTCGACGAGACCAACCCCACCGATTATCACGCTCTGGTCCTGCCGGGCGGGCTGTTCAACCCGGATAGCTTGCGCCAGGACGAGAAAGCCCTGACCTTCACCCGGCACTTCTTCGAAGCTCACAAGCCGGTCGGTGCCATCTGCCACGGCCCTTGGGTACTTATCAATGCGGGGGTCGTGCAGGGCCGCAGCCTGACCTCATTCCCCTCGGTATCGCAGGATCTGAAAAATGCCGGTGCCGAGTGGGTCGATAAGGAAGTGGTGGTCGATAGCGGGCTCGTCACCAGCCGGACGCCCAAGGATCTCGACGCCTTCTGCAGCAAGCTGGTGGAAGAAATCTGCGAAGGGAAGCACACTAACCAGCATGCGTGAGCCATGCCGCATGACCTAACTGGATGCCCGCCTCTTCGGGAGGCGGGTATTTTTATGGTTAGACTGGAAGAGATTGATCATCCCGGCCAACGGAGGGCCGTCATGCCACGACATGTTCCTTCACCGCTGCGCAAGACCGCACGCCGGCTACTGCATCTGCTCGCCAAGCCAATGAAATCGGATCGTGGTCGCGGCGGTGTGGTAGTGCACGCCTATCGCGGCTACGGGTCGGCCAAGGAAGTGTTCGTCATGGGGCGGGTATTCCGCCAGCCAAGCCTGGGCCTGCCTCTTCGGGAAGGTACCCTGCTGCGGGATGTCATCGACATCATGCGCCGCCTGTTTCGCTGGGGCGTCAAGCATGTCGAGGTCACGCTTTACCTGAACGGACGCCAGAAGACGGTGACTACCGACCGTGACGGTTACTTCGATGTCCACCTGATCACGCAACCACAGTTACCAACCGACCGCAGCTGGCATCGCGGTGAGCTCAGCGTGACCATGCCCAGCCAGCGCACCGTCAGCAGCACCGCAGAAATCTATGTACCGCCTGCCGCCGTCGACCTGGCCGTGATCAGCGACATCGACGACACGGTGATGTATACCGGCGTCGCCAACAAGCTGAAGATGATGTATCGGCTGTTCTTCAAGAAAGCCTACCAGCGCACCGCGTTTCCGGGCGTCGCCGCGTTCTATCAGGCCTTGTTCGCCGGCCCCGACGGCCAGCGCTGGCGCCCGATGCTTTACGTCTCGCGCGGGCCGTGGAGCATTTACGAGGTCCTTGAGGAGTTCTTCCAGCGCAACGGCATTCCGGTGGGGCCGATCCTGTTCCTGCGCGAGTGGGGGCTGACCCTGCAGCGCCCGCTGCCCCGACGCGCCACGGAACACAAGGCACGCCTGATCGAGCAGATGCTGGGGCTCTATAACGACCTGCCCTTCGTATTGATAGGCGATAGCGGGCAGCACGATCCTGAAACCTACGCACGAATCGTGCATGCCTATCCCGGCCGTATCCGGGCGATCTACATCCGCAACGTCAACCATGACGCCTCTCGCGACGATGCCATTGCCCGTCTCGCCAAAGAGGTTGCCGAGACCGGTTGTGACTTGGTGCTAGCCTCCGACAGCGTGCATATGGCCGAACACGCCCGCGCTCATGGCTTGATTTCCGCGGCCGGGCTGGAGGCAGTCAAGCGCGAGACCCAACGGGAAAATCAGTTGCCCCCATGACAGTCATGCGAATGTCATGCTGCCTGACGTTCCGCAAGGTCCTCGATCAGGGCACGCAGCAGGGACCAGAACTCTTCGACCGAATCGAGTTCGACTCGCTCGTCTGGTGAGTGAGCGCCGCGAATCTGAGGCCCGAAAGAGATCATTTCCAAGGCCGGATACTTGCCACCCAAGATGCCGCACTCCAGCCCGGCATGGATCACCTTGACGTCGGGGTCGCTGCCCAGCAGGTGCTGATGCAGGCGACGAAAACGGGCCAGCAAGGGGCTTTCGGGATTCGGCGTCCAGCCGGGATAGGCATTTTCGACTCGCGTCTCGGCGCCGATAAGACTGAACAGGGCGCGGAAGCGATCGGCGATATCCGCCGTGGCGCTGTCGCGCAGCGAACGTACCAGCGCACAGAGGTGGAACCGACCACGCTCAAGGGTCACCACGCCGAGATTGTTGGAGGTTTCGACCACCCCCGGCACCTCAACGCTCATCCGCTCGACACCATAGGGTGCGACATGCAACGCGGCGACCAGCATGTGACTGGCCGTGCGAGTCAGCGCCTCGTCCGGCGCGGTATCCAGCGCGTCCAGTTCCAACACCAGGCCATCATCGATCCCGGTCAGCTCCGCGGCCAGTTCGGCCTGCAACTCGGCGACCCGAGCCTGTGCCGCTTCACCCTCGTCGGCATCCAACGCCAGGGTGGCGAAGGCCTCGCGCGGCAAGGCATTGCGTAGGGTCCCGCCGTGATAATCGACCAGGCGTGCGCCATAGGGCTCCAATGCACGCAGTACACGTACCAGCAATCGGTTGGCATTGCCGCGTCCCTTGTGAATATCGATACCCGAATGGCCTCCGACCAGGCCGGTCAGGGACAGTCGCCAGCCCCGTTCATCGTCACGCAGGGCGCTGGTCGGCAGGTTGGCCGAAACCACCACATCGGCCCCCCCGGCGCAGCCGATATAGACCTGGCCCCGGTCCTCCGAGTCCAGGTTGAGCAGCAGACTGCCCTCTAGCCAGCCCTCGGCCAGCTGTAGCGCACCGCCCATCGACGACTCTTCTTCGACGGTAAACAGGGCCTCGAGCGGCCCGTGGCGCAGTGTATCGTCCTCGAGCACAGCCAGTGCAGCGGCCACGCCCAGGCCATTGTCGGCGCCAAGCGTGGTGTCGCGGGCATGCAGCCAGCCATCGGCGATATAAGTCTCGATGGGATCCGTGGTGAAGTCGTGGGGGTGGTCGGCGTTAGCCTGGGCAACCATGTCCAGATGCCCTTGGAGAATCACGCCAGGCGCCGACTCGCAACCGGGCGATGCCGACTTGCAGACCCTCAGGTTACCAGCGGCATCACGGTCATGTGTCAGGCCTCGCTCGTCTGCCCAGCGCTCGATGATCGAGGCCAATTGGTCCTCATGGCCGGAGGGACGCGGCGTATTGCACAACGTGCGGAAGTGTCGCCAGACGATGGCCGGCGATAGCGTATCCAGATGTTCGTTCATGACAGCACCCCCTACTTGAGACTCCGATACCTTACGCGGCACGACGGACGACGCAAGCTTTCGATACGCCGGCCGTGCGTTTAGGATGGCGAATCGCTCACCGACACTGGAGACGTCATGCCTCGCCTCACTTGGAAAATCAGCCTGCTAGGTCTGGGCTTATTGCTGTTGGTCAGTGGCTGTTCACCGATCCCCGACATGCCCGGGCCGATCGGCATTCCCGGGCTGTAAGGGTTACGTACGCGTATAGACACGATAGCAGTCCAGTCATGCCAGCAACCGCTCCGCCAGAGTCCGCCAGTGGGCCAACCGCTCCTTGCGGCCTGCGGGCCCTGCATGTGTGCCGGCCTGGAACAACGGCGCGGCAAAGGCAGTCAGTTCGACGTCGGCATCTGTCCGCTCCGGGTCGCGCCACCAGGCTAGCCAGGCGGTAGCCAGCCAGGGCCTGACAGCGGCCAGTTCGCCACCGCCCCGGGCAAACCATGCCACACGTGCTCGTGTCGTGGCGTCAGGCACTGGCCGCTCGCCTTCCCATAACAGGGCCGCCACCAATTCAGGCTCGAGCCTGCCCAGCTCGAAAGCCAGCAGGCTGGGCAACAGGTCTCGATAATCACGACCAAGGCGCGCCAACTCGGCTCTGCTCTGTGTTGTAAGCGCCCGCCCCATCATCAATGCATGCTCGCCACTTGCCGCCTCGCGGGACAGCCCGAGGCGCAGGGACACGAAGCCAAGCGAGCGCCAGAACACCAGCAGCGACGCTTCAGCACCGAAACTCACTCCCAAGCGATCAATCCCCTGGCTGGCCATCCTCTTCGCCAGACTCTCGATCAACTGCCGCCCGATGCCGAGACGTCGCGCTGCCGGATGGACCGCAATGCGTGTGATCCGGCACCAGCCTGCCTCGGCGGCCTCGGCTTGGCCGGCATGCGCCGCCAGTGACTGAGCCAGCAGGTGACCGCGTGGACGCCGTTGACCCAGGGCAATCGCCTGGGCCAGACCTGCCGGAAAACCGCCCTCCTCGCTCGCCTGGCAGATGCCGACGCAGACCCCGCCAGCATAAGCGGCCAGCAGATGCGTGCCGGGGCCATCAAGCAGCTGGCGCAAATCGGCTGGCGTGGTGCGGTAATGAGCCTGGACCAGCAACCCGAAGAGCGCGTTCAAACGAACATCGTCGTCGGCCAGCGTGTCTCGGTCGAGCACAACGAGGCGTACATCATGATCGGCCAACGCCTGAGTGACTTGCGGCCGCTCGTCGGGCTCGGCATCGAGCAGCAACAGATCACGAGTGACCGCCTCCAGAGGATCGCCCTCGGCCCAGCGTACCGGCTGGGCGAGGCGCAGCTCGCGCCAACCGGGCGTGTCGCGCTCGAGACGCTCACGAAAGCGCAGTGCAAAGCCACGCCCCGTACCCTCGTAACCGTGAACGGTAGTGGCGAAGGCGATGCGCGGGAAGGCCGATAGCCAACGGCTCAACAGGGGCGAAGGGATTGCCGCAGCCTCATCCACGAACAGCGTTGGTGGCGAACTGAGGTCAACATCAGGCGCCTGCAATGCCTCGAGCAGCGCATCCGGGGCCAGAAACCTCACCTCGGCCCCGGCGCCGTCGATTCCAGCGTAGAACGTATTCCCTTCGCGTCGCCCCTCGGGCAGCAATGCCGCCAGGCGCTCGAATAGCGGTTCCACCGCGGCCGGGCGCGGCGCAGTAACCCACAGGCGACGTTCGCCGGCCTGCAAACGTCGGACGGCAGCGATGCCAAGCGCTGCGCTCTTGCCACGCCCACGATCGGCAGTGAGTACCACTGGCCGACGGCGACGCAGACGTGTCAGACGCCTGACGGCTTGGGCCTGATCTTGCGTCAGGCAGGCAGCGTCATCAGGAGGCGCCGACACGTCATCCTGACGTTCCGCGGGCAGGGTCAGGCCGGCCGCCCCGACAGGCCAGTGCTGCACATGGGGGGACTCCCCCAGCCGCCGCGCGAGACGCGCCAGGTAGCGGGCGCTCAGCGACTCCGCCGTGTGCGGCCAGGCTGCCAGACGCGCATAGTCGGCATCCGGCCCCGGCACACCGATACGCCAGGTCTCCGGCGTCAGCAGGACCAGCAGGCCACCGGCCCGCACGGTCCCCGAAACGGCACCGAAGGCATCCGGGTCGAAGCCTGCCCTCAAGGAGGCGGCATCGAAGATCACCAGATCGTGCTCGCCCCCCAGCCGTGTCCGTGCCTTGGCGGCAGGCAGTGCAGCGATGCCATCCAGGCCGGGCTCAGGCCCTAGCCACAGCGGCGACTGCCAGCAACGTGCCTGCCACAGGGCATGGGCCTGGGAGACGGCCTCGCTCGCCGGTTCAGCGACCCACAGCAGGGCGCGGTGACGGCGCGCATTCAGACGGTCACAGAGGTCGTTGAGAGTATCGAAATAAGACATGGCGCCTAGCATGCGCCACGCGAACGGGTTGCGCCAGCACCGGCCGGCGCAACCCGGTGCGTCATGGCTCCATCAATTTCTCGATGGTGATCGGCAGGTCGCGGATACGCTTGCCGGTGGCGTGGTAGATGGCATTGGCGATGGCAGGCGCGATCCCGGTCAGGCCGATCTCGCCAACCCCGCGCGCGCCGAACTCGTTGAAGGCGTAGTCAGGATTGTCGAGCAGTTCGACGTCGATCTCTGGCATGTCGGCGTGGCTGGTGACGATATAGTCGGAGTAATTGTTGTTGATCAGCCGGGCATCGCGCGGGTCATAGTCGAGTTTCTCGAATAACCCCATGCCAATACCCATGACGATGGCCCCTTCGACCTGATTACGCGCCGTGACCGGATTCACCGCCCGGCCAATGTCGATGCTGCTGACCACACGCGACACACACAAGCGGGAGATACCCGGATCCCAACGCACCTCGACGAAGTGCGCGCCGAACGAGCGGAAGCTGTACTGGTTCTGTTCGTCGCCAGGAGCCGCCTGCCCGTCGCCACTGACACTGCCTAGCTTCTGCCCCGAGAGCAGATCGTCGAAGGCGACCCGCTTGCCCTGCTCGTCGGCCAGCGCGCCATCACGAAAGGCCAAGCCGTCCGGGTCGGCGCCGGTGAAGGGCGCATCTTCGTCGGTGGCGACTTCCTTGAGTTCATCGATGGCGGCCCGCACTGCCGCCGCCACGGCGGGCAGCGTGGTCGCCGTGGCCATCGAGCCGCCGGATAGCGGCCCGGCTGGCAGGCTGGATTCGCCCAGACGCACCTCGACGCGATCCAGCGGCACTCCGGTCAGTTCGGCGACGGTCTGAGCGACCACGGTATAGGTCCCGGTGCCGATGTCTTGGGTACCGCAGGCGGCCATGACCGTACCATCGGCGCGCAGTTCGACGCGCGCCATGCACGGCTGACGACCGGCAGTCCAGGAACTGGTTGCCATGCCCCAGCCGAGAATCTCGTCGCCCTCACGCATCGAGCCCACGCGGGGATCGCGTCGCTCCCACCCGAAGCGCCGAGCCGCGCTGTCATAGCAAGTATCGAGGTGCTTGCTCGACCACGGAAGGCCCTTGGTGGGATCTTCGTAACTGTAATTGCGACGGCGCAGTTCCAGTGGATCCATGTCGAGCGCGATAGCCAACTCGTCCATGGCGCATTCCAGCGCATAGATGCCCGAGACCTCACCCGGCGCGCGCATCGGACACGGCGTACCGTGGTTGACCTCGAGCAGGTGATGGCTGATTGCAGCGTTGTCGCAGGCGTAGAGATTCAGGGTCGGCGTACCCACCGAATCGACATAGGGATGCACGAACGAGGTTTCGGTAGTGCTGTCATGGCGCATCGACAACAGGCGGCCCTGTTCGTCGGCAGCCAGACGTAGGCGTTGACGCGAGGCGGGCCGATTGCCACCGCTGGCCATGTCCTGCTGGCGCGACAGCACGGTCTTTACCGGGCGACCCAGTTCGCGGGCGGCCGCCGCCGTGGCAACCGCATGCGGCCACATGAACAGCTTGTTGCCGAACCCCGAGCCAATGTAGTGGGAAATGACCTCGACCTTTTCTTCGGGCATATCGAAGATGCGCGCCATGGCCTTGTGCTGGTAGACCACCCCCTGGGTCGATTCGTGGACGATAAGCCGATCATCGCGCCACTGCGCCAGGGTGGCATGCATCTCCATCTGCATATGACTCTCAGGTGCGATGGCATAGACATGATCGATCTTTACCGGAGCGCGTTCGTAGGCGCTGTCGGGATCGCCGCGCAAACCGCCTTCGGACTCGAGTGGTCGGCCGTCTTCCCGCGTCTCGAGCAGGCCCGGCCTCGCCCCGCTATCCTGATGGTAGCGGGCCTGAAGGGCATGCGCCGCCGCACGCGCCTGCTCGTAGCGCTCCGCTACGACCATTGCCACGTACTGACCATCGTAATGGATGCGTTCGTCTTCGAAGGGCAGACGCACCTCGCTGACCTGGTCCTGGTGGGCCTGGCTGCTCGGTGAACGATAAAGCTTGGGAAAATTGCCGTGGTGATAGACCGCCACCACGCCGGGCATGGCCAGCACCGGCTCGATGTCCAATGCTTCCAGTGTGCCGTGAGAGATGCTCGCCGGCACTGGGTAGCCGTGCAGCATGTTGTCGACATACCAGTCGGTGGTGTAGTCCGCGCGGCCGGTCAGCTTGTTCTCGCCATCCACCCTTGGGGTGCGATGGCCGATGACTTGGGTATCCATCCGTGGTGATCCTCTCAGCGGGGCTCGTTGGCGTTCTCGGCATCCTTGCAGGCTTCGCGCAGCGCGCGCACGATCGCCTGACGCGCCAGCGGGATCTTGAAGGCATTGTGCTCGTGGGGCACCGCGTCCTGCATCGCCGCCTCGGCCGCCATCTCGAAGGTCGAGACCGCTGCCGGCTGATTGTGCAGGGCCTGCTCGGCCTCGTGGGAGCGCCATGGCTTGGTGGCCACCCCACCGAGCGCCAGGCGTGCCTCATGAATCACGCCGTCTTGGATGGATACTAGTGCCCCGGCGGAAGCCAGTGCGAATTCGTAGGAAGCACGATCACGCAACTTGAGGTAATACGCCCCGGCGCCCTCGATCGGTGTATCCAAGGTGATATAGGTAATCAGCTCGCCGGGACGGAGTTCGTGCTCCTTCTCGGGCTGGTCCCCAGGCAGGCGGTGGAAGTCATTGAACGCTATCTCGCGTTTGCCATCGGGCCCTTCCAGAGTCAGGGTCGCTCCGATGGCCGCCATGGCGATGCACATGTCCGACGGATGAGTGGCAATGCACTGATCGCTCACGCCCAGCACCGCATGCATGCGGTTGATGCCATGCATGGCGTCGCAGCCACTGCCCGGTTCGCGCCGGTTGCACGCCGCCGATGCGTCACGATAGTAAGGACAACGCGTGCGCTGCATGATGTTGCCGGCAGTGGTCGCCATGTTTCGCAACTGGGTGGAGGCTCCGGCAAGCAATGCCTGGGAGAGCAGCGGATAACGCGCCTTGACCTCGGGATGGTGCGCCAGCTCGGTGTTGGTTACCGTGGCACCGATGCGCAGCCGGCCGTCGTCGAGCGTTTCCACCTCGCCCAGCGGCAAGCGATTGATATCGACGAGTTGCGTAGGTCGCATCACGTCGAGCTTGACCAGATCAAGCAGCGTGGTCCCGCCCGCCACGTAGGCGACCTGATCGTCGGCACCATGCGTGGTCACGGCCTGCGTGACATCGTCGGCCGTCCTATAGGCGAAGGTCCTCATGAGCGACCCTCCGTACCGGATACCATTACCTGGCGCGCGTCCTGAACGGCCTCGAGAATGTTCTTGTAGGCACCGCAACGACAGATATTACCGCTCATTGCCTCACGCACCGAGGCGTCATCAGCGGCAATGCGGTCATCCTCGAGCAGGGCAGCGGCCGACATCATCTGGCCGGGGGTACAGTAGCCACACTGGTAGGCGTCGTGATCGAGAAAGGCACGCTGCACCGGATGAAGCTCACCGTTGCGCGCCAGACCCTCGACCGTGGTGATGTGCTGGCCTTCGCACATGACCGCCAGGCGCAGGCACGAATTGATCGCCTTGCCTTCGACATGCACGGTGCAAGCGCCACATTGGCCGTGATCGCAGCCCTTCTTGGTTCCGGTCAGGTGCAGCTCGTCGCGCAGCGCATCGAGCAGGACCACATTGGAGGTGACTTGTAGCTGGCGCGGCTCGCCGTTGACGAACAGGTTCACGGTGACCGTCTCATCGGCCTGTGCCGACGTTTCGGAGGGTTCCATCATGCCATTCCTCATCCTTGTAAGCGGTACGTTACGGAGTACCGTCGGCGACATACGCGCCGCCTGGCAGGGTTACTTCACAACCCTAGGAGAGGATGGTCGGATCGACAAACGCACGGTGTGAAAGAAGAAGGAGGTTCCCAGGCATCTTCTCTCCTCAGGCTTCGATGCGTTTCAGGAACAATACGAGCGGCACACACGCGACGTAGATCAACCCCAGCCACAGGCAGATGTCGTTTCCCCGAGCGACGCCCAGTGCATTGCCCGGGCACGGCGCTGTGCCACTTTGTTCCTGCGTGGTACCGCTAGCTCCTGAATGCATGGCTCGGTCGAGATCAAGTCAAGGTCAATACTTGGCCATTCAGCGCACGCCCCGCCCCCCCGGCCAGGAAGCGCGCGCAGTCGGCTACCGCGGCGCTCGATGCCCCCTGAGGGCATAACAGGTTGACGCGCACGTCCGGCCCGCTGGCGTCGGCAAGCTTACGAATAAGTGCCGCCAGCGCCTCACGCACCATGCTTGCCGCCTGGGTATCTCCATCCGGCGCAACGGCTACCAGGCGCCCTCCACCGCGGCTGTGCATCCAGGCCCGCGCCACCTGCAACAGGCTCGACGGGCCGGCCACCTGCTCTACCAGACGACGCTCCAGCGGCACACTACGCGACAGCGACTGCGGCGCACAGACCAAGACATCCAGGCGTCCCAACCGGCCCAGCAACGCGTCCAGCGACCCGTCTCCAGCGACCAGGCCGAACCTGTCGTCATGCTCGCCCCCCAAACCATCAAGCACCCGCTCCAGGCTAGCCGCATCCGGTGTCAACAGCGCCACGGTGGCGCCCTCTTCAAGGAAGGCCCGCGACAGCGCCTCGAGCAACTCGTCGCCGCCAGCGATCAATACACGCTTGGCCATGTGCGCTCCTCACAACAGGCCCGGTAACCACAGCACCAGCGCAGGGAAGGCGATGCACAGCGCCAGTCCGGTGAGCTGCAGCACCACGAAGGGGATGATCGAGCGATAGATGGTCCCAATGCTGATCTGCCCCTCGGTGATGCCCTTGAGGTAGAACAGCGCGTAGCCGAACGGGGGGGTCAGGAAACTGGTCTGCAAATTGATCGCCACCAGAATGGCGAACCAGACCAGCAATGCCTGACCCGACAGTCCAAAGCCGAAGTCGAGCAGCTCGACCACCGGCGCCACCAAGGGCAGTACCACGAAGCTGATTTCAATCCATTCGAGGAAGAACCCCAGCACGAATATCAGCGCCATCAGCAACAGCAGTAGCCCATAGGGACCCAGGCCGGTACCGGTGATCATCTCCTCGATCATGTAGTCGCCGCCCAGGCGCTTGAAGACCACCGAAAAGCAGGTCGCGCCGATCACCACGAACAGGATCATTGCCGAGGTGCGCGACGTCTCGCGTACCGCGCTGCGCAGGGTCGCCCAGTCCAGGCTGCGCATCGCCAATGCCA
>NZ_KB899990.1 GCF_000378505.1 Modicisalibacter luteus DSM 23508
CATTCTGGCGCTGCCCCAGATGCTGCGCCTGGGCTACGACAAGCACCTGTCGATCGGCGTGGTGTGTGCCGGCGGCTCGCTGGGCACCATGATGCCGCCCTCGATCGTACTGATCATCTACGGCCTGATCGCCAGCGTGTCGATCGCCGACCTGTTTACCGCCGCGATCACCCCGGCGGTGATCCTGATGCTCTCCTACATCGGCTACGTGCTGGTGCGCTGCCTGAAGAACCCTGCCATGGGGCCGCCGCTGACCGATGAGGCGCGGGCCGAGACGTTTGCCACCAAGGGCCAGGCGCTCAAGGCGATCATCGTGCCGGCGCTGATCGCGGTGCTGGTGCTGGGCTCGATCTACGGCGGCGTGGCCTCGGTCACCGAGGCGGCGGCGATGGGCGTGTTCGGCGTGCTGATGGCGGTGGTGCTGCGGGGCGAGTTCTCGTTCAGGACCATGCACGAGAGCCTGGGCCAGACACTGATGACCTGCGGCATGATCATCTGGATCGGCATCGGCGCGGCGGCGCTGGTCGGGGTCTACAACCTGATGGGCGGCAACCGCTTCATCTCGGGCATGATCATGGGGCTCGACGTGGCGCCGATCGTGATCATCCTGGTGATGATGGCGATCCTGCTGGTGCTGGGCATGTTCCTCGACTGGATCGGGGTGGCGATGCTGACGCTGCCGATCTTCGTGCCGATCATCACCCAGTTGGGCTACAGCCCGATCTGGTTCGGCATCCTGTTCGCGGTGAACATGCAGGTGTCGTTCCTGTCGCCGCCGTTCGGCCCGGCCGCGTTCTACCTGAAGGGCGTGGCACCGCCGGAGATCAGCCTCAAGGACATCTTCGTGTCGCTGTTGCCGTTCATCGCCCTGCAATTGTGCGTGCTGTTCGCGCTGCTGTTCTGGCCGAATCTCGCCATGTGGCTTGTGTAAAAGGATGTTTCATGAAAATTACCCAACTGAAGACTTGGCAGGTACCGCCGCGCTGGTTGTTTCTCAAGATCGAGACCGACGAAGGCTGCTACGGCTGGGGTGAGCCGGTGGTGGAAGGGCGTGCAGCAACGGTAGAGGCGGCAGTGCATGAGCTGGCCGATTACCTGATTGGCCAGGATCCGCACCGTATCGAACACCTGTGGAACACAATGTACCGCGCCGGCTTCTATCGCGGCGGGCCGATTCTGATGAGTGCTATCGCCGGTATCGATCAGGCGCTGTGGGATCTCAAGGGACGCGACCTGGGAGTACCGGTCTATCAGCTACTGGGGGGCAAGGTGCGCGACAGGATGCGCATGTACGCCTGGACCGGTGGCGATCGCCCCAGCGATGTAGGTGTCGGTGCCAAGGCGCTGGTCGAGCAGGGCTTCACGGCGTTCAAGATGAATGGTACGCCGGAAATGCAGATCGTCGATTCCCATCGCAAGGTCGATGAGGCCGTAGCACGCGTCGCCGAGGCGCGCGAGGCAGTCGGTCCGGATGTTGGCATCGCTATCGATTTTCATGGCCGCGTGCACCGCCCGATGGCCAAGGCGTTATTGCGTGAGCTGGAACCGTATCATCCGATGTTCGTCGAAGAGCCTGTTGCCCCTGAGCACCTGCCGAGCCTCAAGCATATCGCCACCGGCCTGGGCTATCCCATTGCTACCGGCGAGCGTCTGCATACCCGATTCCAGTTCCGCGATCTGCTGGCCGAGGGCATGGTAGATATCGTTCAGCCCGATCTGTCTCACTGCGGTGGCATCAGCGAAGGGATGAAGATTGCCTCGCTGGCCTCCTGCCATGACGTGGCGCTGGCTCCGCATTGCCCGCTCGGCCCGCTGACCCTGGCGGCGTCATTGCATGTCGATGCAGTGAACCACAACGCCTTCATTCAGGAGCAGAGCATGGGCATCCACTACAATCGGGACAACGATGTCCTCGATTATCTGGTCGACAAGTCGGCGCTGACCATCAAGGACGGGTTCTGCGAGATTCCGCAGGGGCCGGGCCTGGGCGTCGAGATCGACGAGACATTCGTGGAGGAGCGCGCCAAGGTGGGGCATCGTTGGCGCAACCCTGTGTGGACTCACGAGGATGGCTCGATAGCCGAGTGGTAAAGGAGGCGACATGAACGAGACACGCCGGGCCGCGCTGGACGCGGCCATGAAGGATCTGCCGTTGGTGGCAATCTTGCGTGGTGTGAGGCCGGACGAGGTCGATGGTATCTTCGATGCGTTGGTTGCGTCGGGATTCAAGCTGATCGAAATCCCCCTCAATTCGCCACGGCCGTGGGAAAGCATCGAGCGAGTGGCCAAGCGCTGTCCCGATGATGTCGTGATCGGGGCCGGCACGGTACTCGATCCCGAAGCCTGTGCGCGGCTGGCCGATCTCGACGCTCCACTGGTCATCACGCCCAACACTGATCCCAAGGTGATCGGACAAGCGGTGGAGCTTGATCTGGCACCGATGATCGGCTGCATGACCCCGACTGAGGCGTTGGCCGCGGCGAGGGCTGGGGCCAGTGCGCTCAAGCTATTTCCTGCCGCACGGCTGGGCATCGGCTACTTCCGTGACATGAGCGCCGTGTTGCCTGCGGATATGCCGGTTTTCGCCGTTGGTGGCATCGACCAGTCCAACATGAGCGAATGGATCACGGCCGGCATCGATGGCTTCGGGTTCGGTGGCAGCATTTATCGTCCGGGCTGGTCGGCGAAAGAAGTGGAGCGCTGCGCTCGCGGCCTGGTCGCGGAGTGGTGTCGCGTCAAGGAGGGGTTGGCCCAGGCTGACGGGCTAGAGCGCGAGGCGGATGCATGACGTCATCGAAGCTCATCGCCATCGATTGGGGCACCAGTAACTTCCGCGCCTTCTTGGTCGATCGCAACAGTGGTGAGGTCTTGGACAGCCGGCGTTCCGATGCCGGCCTACGTTCGTTGAGCAGCGCCGAGTTCCCGCACTACTGTGCCGCCCAGGTCGGTGAATGGCGAGAAGAGGGCCGCGTTCCGGTCTATCTGGCCGGCATGGTGGGGTCAAAGCGTGGCTGGAGCGAGGCGCCGCAGCTGGACCTTCCGATAGACGCCGATACCCTGGCCGGCCATGTCGTGGCTGCTCTGGGGCTGGAGAATGCCTGGATCGTGCCGGGCGTCAAGGTGGTGCGGCCCGACCATGTCGATGTCATGCGCGGCGAAGAAATTCAGGCATTCGGTGCCTTGTCCATTGCAAACACCCGTGAGGCGCTGTGCTGCCTGCCGGGAACGCATAGCAAGTGGGTGCGGCTAGAGGAAGGTCGTCTGGTCGACTTCGTCACGGCAATGACCGGCGAGCTCTACCATGTGGTGCGTTTCCACACCCTGCCTGGTGAGCCGGCAAGAGAGTCGGCCGAATTCGATGCGTCAGCTTTCCATCAGGGGCTCGAGGCTGCAGCACACCCGGCGGGGCTGCTACATGCGCTGTTCGAAGCGCGAAGCCGCCACCTATACGCTGGTCTGGCCGGTGAGCAGGTGGGAAGTTTCATTTCGGGCGTCATGATCGGCAGTGAAGTACGTACCCAGCGTTCACTTCATCCTGAGGCGGGCCGTGTCATTCTGGTCGGTTCCAGTGCCTTGAACGGATTATATCGCCTGGCCATGCAAAAGGCCGGTTTCGAGGATATCCTTGAGGTGGATAGTGACCGAGCGACGCTGGCAGGGCTGGTGGCCCTAGCTGAAAACCACTGCTGAAACCGCCTCTCCCAATGCCAGCCGATCGGCTGGCATTTTTCATTATCAATGAAGAAAAATTACGGACTTTTACGTAAATAGGCGATAAAGCTTTCGACGATTTCCTCTGGGGTGCAGCGAATATCAATCTGCATGGCTTCAGAGGCTTCCGGTACTTCCAAGGCCTTGAGTTGGCTATCCAGCATGTGCTCACCGTGAAAGAAATGCGAGGCGCGTGAAACCAGTCGTTCAAGCAGCGTTTCGCGGCTGCCGTGAAGATAGAGGATCTTGAGCTTCGGGGCCCCTTGGCGGAGAACATCCCGATAACGCTTCTTCAGCGCGGAACAGCCAATGATCACCGGCTCGCCGCGATGATAATGGTCACGGTAAAGGCCTGAGAGTATCAGTAGCCAATCCTTTCTATCGTCGTCACTGAGCGGCTCACCACGCGACATCTTGGCGATATTGTTTGCACTGTGATGGTCGTCCCCATCAATGAAGTGACAGCCTAACTTGTTGGCCAAACCTCGGCCGATATGCGATTTGCCCGAGCCCGATACGCCCATGACAAGAATACACGTGGGTGACGTTTCCATCTGCTATTGTTCCTGAAATGAAGCTCTTCTCATCACGAAAATAATACCATTTGTGCTTCCTGATTTAGCGGTTATAGCCGGTAAAAAATACGTAGATATACGTAATTTTATCGCATTGCACCAGAAGAGCGCACAGAAGCTTTCGCAGTGGGCCAAGGCGATACTCTGTACCGTAAGTGAACGCCGGAAATGTTAGCCAACGCCAACTCCGCACAGGTTGGCATGTTATATGCTTGTGCACCCATAGGGCGATGACATCGTGTAAGTCGCCAAGCAAGCGCGAGGGTTTGCAATGCAGGAAGTCACTTCGCCGCCGCGCCTGGTATTCACGGATCTGGATGGGTCACTGCTCGACCATCACGATTATGATTGGGAGCCGGCCAGGCCCTGGCTGAACCGATTGGCTGCTGCTGGTGTGCCGGTCATCCCTGTAACCAGCAAGACCCGGGCGGAACTGCTGCCGCTTCGACGCGAACTTGGTCTCGAGCAGACTCCTTTCATCGCCGAGAACGGCGCCATCATTGGCCTGCCTGCCGCTTGGCAGCATGCACGGCTGGACCGTGACCCAGCCAATGTCGATGGGCTGCGAGTCAAAGCCTTGGGCGTGGATATCGATTTCCTCACGCGTCGACTCAGGGTGATCCGTGAGCGCCTGCAAGCCGACTTCCGTTGTCTTCCTGATATGTCTATCGAGGAAATTGTCGAGGCGACTGGCCTTGACGCGCCTCGTGCCGAGTTGGCGCGAGCTCGCGAGGGCAGTATTCCTCTGCTCTGGCACGATAGCGAGGCAAAACTCGATGCATTGCAGGAAATGTTGATCAACGACAATTTGACGCTGACCCAGGGTGGGCGGTTCTGGCATGTGATGGGAAGCGCCGACAAGGGGCGAGCGGTGAACTGGCTTATGGCGCGCTTCGCGGCATTGCGCGGTGTGGCTCCTTGGTCCTTGGGGCTGGGGGACGGACCCAATGACGTGGCCCTGTTGAAAGCCACTGATGCCGCGGTATTGATACGCGGGGTGCATTCACACCCCGTCGAGATAGAGCATCCCAGTCTCTACCGAACGCAGACGGCGGGCCCGCGAGGCTGGGCCGAGGGCATGGAACACTGGCTTGGCAAGGAGCTGTCATGAGCGATTTCTACCAGAACGGTATTATTACCAACTTTCATAACCTGACCCGCCGACCCGTGGAAGAGCTTGAAGCCGACTTGGTGCGTTTTGCCAAGCGACGCCCAATGGGACTGATTCTGCCCTCACTCTATTCCGAACTGGAGGGGCCGGCATTGGTCAATATTGTCGACGAGTTGACGCGCGTGCCGTATCTCAACGAAATCGTTATCGGCCTCGACCGGGCCGACCGCGGCCAGTTTCTGCGGGCCAGGGAGTTCTTCTCGAAGTTACCCCAACACCATCGCATCCTCTGGAACGACGGCCCACGTTTGAAGGCGTTGGATGCGGAGCTTGAGGCAGAGGGTATTTCACCCCAGGAGTCCGGCAAAGGACGCAACGTCTGGTATTGCGCTGGCTACGTACAGGCCTCGCGGCGTACCGAAGCGGTGGCGTTGCATGACTGCGATATCGTCACTTACGATCGTGGACTGCTGGCTCGCCTGATCTATCCTGTGGCGCATCCGCAATTCAACTACGAATTCTGCAAAGGCTATTATTCGCGCATCGCCGATGGCAAGCTCAATGGGCGCGTCGCTCGCTTGATGGTGATCCCCTTGATACGGGCGCTGAAGACGATCTATGGGCCGCTGCCTTACCTCGATTATCTAGACAGCTATCGCTATCCACTCTCCGGCGAATTCTCGATGCGTACCGACGTGCTCGACGGCATTCGGATTCCCAGCGACTGGGGGCTGGAGATTGGCGTGCTTTCCGAAGTGCACCGCAACTATTCCACCAAGCGCCTATGTCAGGTGGATATCGCTGATATCTACGACCACAAGCATCAGCCGGTCTCCGAGGACGACGCTAGCGGCGGGCTCAACCGCATGAGCCTCGATATCGCCAAGGCGCTCTATCGCAAGCTGGCGACACTCGGTGTACAGATCAGTGCCGAGAGCTTCCGTACCATCAAGGCGACCTACTATCGCATTGCTCTGGATCTGATCGAGACTTACGACAACGATGCCATCATGAATGGACTGAAACTCGACCGGCACAGCGAGGAGCAGGCCGTCGAGCTGTTCGCCAGCAATATCATGGAGGCCGGCAAGGCGTTTCTCGAATACCCGCGCGACAAACCGTTCATCCCTAGCTGGAACCGCGTACAGGCGGCATTTCCCGATGTGCTGGAGCGGATGCACGAAGCCGTCGAACTGGACAATCAGGGCAAGGTGTAGATCCCGCTAAAGCAAGAACAGCTTACTTGGCGGCGCTTAGACTGGAGCTTGGGGCAGCACCTTGCGCAGGAAGCGTTGAGTGCGTTCATCGCGCGGATGATGGAACAGCTGGCTTGGCGGGGCCTGCTCGACGATGCGTCCCTCATCCATGAATACCACGCGATCGGCCACGTCGCGGGCGAACTGCATTTCATGGGTCACCACGATCATCGTCTGGCGCTCGGTGGCGAGTTGCTTCATGAGGCTCAGTACCTCGTCGACCCACTCCGGATCGAGTGCCGAGGTCGGCTCGTCGAAAAGGATGACCTCGGCGTTGGCGGCCATCGCACGGCCGATGCCCACGCGCTGCTGCTGGCCGCCTGACAACGAAGCGGGGTAAGCATCGGCCTTGTCGGCCAGGCCGATACGCTCGAGGATCTCCCGCGCCCTTGCGTGGGCCTGCGCCTTGGGGAGGTCATCGACCACGATCATTCCCTCACTGATATTTTCCAGCGCCGTCTTGTTGGCAAACAATGCATAGTTCTGAAAGACGAAGGCGGTGCGGCGGCGCAGGGCGAGAATCTCTCGCGTGGTGGCGCGGGTCACGTCGAAGGCCAGATCGCCGACCGTGAGATGCCCGGCGTCGGGCCGTTCAAGGAAGTTGATGCAGCGTAGCAGGGTCGACTTGCCGGTACCCGATGGCCCAATGACCACGATGATCTCTCCCCGCGCGAGCGACAGGTCGATGTTTTCAAATACCGTCTGGTTGTCGAAGCGCTTGGTGATGCCTTTGAGTTCGATCATCGCTGATAGGCTCGGTTGAGTCGGGTTTCCAGTCGTCGCTGCAGCCAGGAAAGCGCCTCGACGACGATCCAGTAAATGATCGCCACGACGAGGAATGCCTCGAAGTACAGAAAGCTGCTGGCAGCCTCTTTCTGGGTTGCTCCCATGAGTTCAGTGACGCCAAGCGTAAACGCGAGTGAGGTCGCCTTGATCATATCGATGAAGTAGTTCATCAACGTCGGCGTAGCGATGCGGGTTGCCTGGGGCAGTACGATGCGCCGCATCAGCTGGCCCTGTGTCATACCGATCGACAGTGCCGCTTCGGTCTGGCTGCGGTCGACACCGACGATGGCGGCACGAATGGATTCGGCCATGTAGGCCGAAAAGTGCAGCGTCAGGCCCATAATGGTCGCTGTGATGCCATTGATCGCCACCAGAAAGGCCAGTAGCTGGGGCAGGCCGTAATAGAACAGAAAAAGCTGAACCAGCAGCGGGGTGCCACGAAAGAAGGAAATGAACAGCATTGCCAGCGCATTGAGGAACCGCAATCGGCGAACGCGCACGATGGCTAGTAGACAGGCCAGGACAAGGGCGCAGGCCATACCGACAGCGGCCATCTCCAAGGTCAGCGGCAAATAGCCCAGGAGTATGGGCACGAGGCCCAGCATGTAGTCGACATCGAGCGCGTGCATGGTCAATCAGCCTGAATAGTTAAGGAGCACGACGGCCGGGTTACCCGGCCGTCAGCAGATTAAGGTTGGGTGATGTCGGTGCCGAACCACTTTTCGGAGATCTGCGAGAGCGTGCCATTGTCGCGCAGCTTGTCGAGTGCTGAATCGACGCGGTCGCGCATCGCCTGGCCAGCCTCGTCATCGCGGAAGGGTAGAGCGTTCTCAATGCGTGAGAAGGGCTTGCCCGCAAGCTGTAGCGGCAGGGGCTTGTCCTTGATTACCTGGGTAGCACTGACCCGGTCCATGACGAAGGCATCGGCACGCCCCAAGGCAACATCCTGCTCGATATTGGACTCATAGGTCTTGATGTTGATCTGGTCAGAGTAGGGAAGCTCGCGTAGCAGCTGCTCATAGTTGGAGCCCAAGTTGACTGCCACCGTCTTGCCCTTGAGATCTTCGACACCTTGAATGCTGTCGTTGCCTTCGCGTACGACCACCTGGGCACCGTCATAGACGTAGGGGGCGGTAAAGGCATACTTGGCCTGGCGCGCAGGGGTGATAGTGATCTGGTTGGCAATGGTATCGATGCGCCCAGAATCAAGCATACCGGCCAGGCCAGAGAAACTGGCGGTAATGAATTCGATATCGTCACCGGTAATGTCGCCGACAGCGTTCATGACATCGACTTCGAAGCCCTTCAGCTGGTCCTGCTCGACAAAGGTGAATGGGTAATAGCCGCCGGACATGCCGACTCTTAGGGTCTCGGCATGTGCCGCCCCCACAGTGAATCCGAGGGCGAGCGCGGCCAATGTCGAGGAGAACAGGCGAGGTAGGGGCATGGTTGGCTCCTGTAATAAGACTAACGCAATTGTAGCGCATGCTGCTGGGGCGGAATAATAGTGTCGTTTAATATTCCATAAAGTTTTAGATAATGGACGAACTCTATATAGATTGTGGCTGAGAAGTCAGCCACAAGCTGCGGTAGGGTCTCAGAATATCCGGCGCGTCCGGCTGCCATAGGGCGCCGTCCTCGAGCACGTCGTACCAAGTGTCCTCATGAAGTTCTTGAAGGTCGAGTGGCTGGCGCTTGTCACTGATGTTGTAGATGGCCAGCAGTCGCCGTCCGCCCGGCAAGGGGCCTCGCTGGATGGCGAATAATCCGGGTGGGGTGGCAAGCACTGTCTGAGCGGCTTCGGGATGGAAGCAGGGCTCGTTGGCGCGCAGGGCGAGGCGGCGCTTGAGCGACATGAATGCTTCACGTGTCGGCGTGCTGCGGCTGTCCAGCAACTCTTCGAGTTCTTCCTTGTGCCAGCGCCGGCGATTGATTGCACGCAAATGGCCATTTCGCTCGACACCCTCGTAATCGTTGAGTGTCGCAGTCAATGAATGGAAGTAAATGCCTGGAATCCCCTGTAGTGCCAGTAACAGATTCTGGCTGCACAGGAAACGTTCCACTTGCCAAGCATCGGGACCACGCCGCGTACCCTTCATGGCATCGTAGTACGCGATGTTGATCTCGTAAGGCGAATCGCTGCCGTCGGGGTTGGCCTTCATGCTTACGTACCCGCCGAAGCGATGCATTAGCTCCAGCAGCGTCTCGACTTCATGGGGTGGCAATAGCCCCTCAAGGGCACGTACACCGATTCCGTCATGGCTGGCGGTAAAGTTGAAATAGCTGCAGCCCGGGGGCAGGGCGGGGAGTGAGCGTGCCCATTCGCTGAGTGCCGAGGCGTTGCCACAGGTGAATGTATGAACCAGCAGTGGCGGCAGCGTGAACTGATAAACCAGATGGGCTTCGTCGGGAGTGGCGTATTCGGCGGAGGCTTCGCTTACAGGATCATGTCTCGCCAAGCCTAGTCGCTCCAATCCGAAGTAACTCATATTCTCTTTATGGGGTACGTTGGTTTCGGTAATCAGTAGCGTACCCGGAGCGACGAAGTCGAGGACGGCGCGTAGCAACCGCACGACGGCATGTGTCTGAGGCAGATGAATACAGGGCGTGCCTAGTTCTTTCCAAAGGTAGGCGATGGCATCGAGGCGGATCATGCGGGCGCCCTGTTCGACGTAGTAAAGCATGATGCCCACGAATTCCAGCAGCACGTCGGGGTTGGCGAAGTTGAGGTCAATCTGATCCTCGGAGAAAGTCGCCCAGACGTGGCGAGTGCCCCGACGCGTAGCCACCGGGACCAACAGTGGCGTGTTGCGAGGCCTGGTAACCTGTGAGATATCGGTGTCGGGGTCCATTTCGATGAAATAGTCTCTTCCCGGCTGGCTGTCGGCCAGGTAGTCGACGAACCACAGCGACTCGCGCGAGACATGGTTGATGACTAGGTCAGTCATCAAGCTGCGCTTGCTGGCCAATTGCCGGATGTGCTCCCAGTTGCCCAAGTCCGGATTCACCTCTCGATAGTGAATAACCGAGAAGCCATCGTCGCTGCTCCAAGGAAAGAACGGCAGGATATGCAGGCCGCTGAATGTGTTCGGCAAGCGTTCGTCGAGAAACTCATCGAGGACTTCCAGAGGCGGACGGTTACCATCCAGCAGAGTATCGCCATAAGTGATCAGCCACTGGTCTCGCTCGCTCCATAGGGGGCGTGGCGTGGGATCGAGCGCGCTACGCTGGTGCATCAGCAGGGTCAACAGGCGGCGTAGTACCTCGCCGGCACACGGCCCATAAATTTCCGATAATCGGGCTTCGGCACGGGTAATGAACTCAGTTTCGTCTAGCGGTCTGGCGGGGGTAGGCGGCAAGGTAGGCTGGTGGGATTGCAAGGTGGGGGCCATGGAAGAGATCCTTTTCGTCTGCGTTCATCTCCACTTGCTACTTGCATCAGACGTGCCAAGACCTGGGACTCGCGGGGCCATCGGGAGTGGACCGGGGCGCACCCCGATCCACGTCTTAAGCGATCAGCGCTTGACGAGACGATAAATGACAAGCAGCACGATGGCGCCCAGCACGGCTATGACAAAACTGCCGATGTTGAACCCGTCCACCGAGCCAAAGCCCAGGGCCGTGCCGATCCAGCCTCCGACGAGCGCCCCGAGGATGCCGATGATAATCGTCACGATAAAGCCACCCGGGTCCTTACCAGGCATGATGAGTTTGGCAACGATACCGGCAATCAGACCGAAGATGATCCAGGCGAAAAAACCCATGGTGTCTCCTTACATTGAGGGTTGGTGTGCAACCATGAGCATGGCCGGTATGTCTGGGATTGGGCAAGGGGATTCGTCATTTCCGCCTTTAACGGCAAACCGTTACAATGACATGAACATGCACACGGATGCCGACTGATGCACTGTCCTTTCTGTGGTACGCACGAGACCAAAGTGACCGATTCACGTCTGGTGGCAGAAGGCGATCAGGTTCGCCGACGGCGCCAATGTACTGCGTGCGGCGAACGCTTCACTACCTATGAGACCGCCGAGCTGGTCATGCCTCGCGTCGTCAAGGCCGATGGGTCGCGTGAAACCTTCGACGAGCGCAAGTTGCGCGATGGAATGCTGCGTGCCTTGGAAAAACGCCCGGTCAGCGCCGAATCCACCGAAGCTGCCATCGAGCGCATCCGCCAACGGCTGCGTGCTCGTGGCGAGCGTGAAATCGAGGCGCGGGAAATTGGGGAGGAAGTCATGCGCGCCCTCAAACGGCTCGACCAGGTCGCCTACATCCGTTTTGCGTCGGTGTACCGTCGCTTTCAAGACATCGACGAGTTCCGGGCCGAGATTGACCGCCTCGCCCAGGAGCCCTCCTTCCCGCCGCAGGAAGATGAGCAATGAGCGCCTGATTACCGCCTGCTGGCTTGTGGCCCGACTTCGAACGCGGTCGTTATCATCATCGCTTTTCATCCTCTCCGCCCCAAGGATGCCCTATGGCCAAGGTGACTCCCGAAACCTGGATGGCGCGTGCGCTGGTACTGGCGCGGCGCGGCCTCTATACCACGGACCCTAACCCGCGTGTCGGGTGCGTGCTGGTCAAGAATCACCGCAAGATCGGCGAGGGCTGGCATCGGCGGGCCGGCGAAGCGCATGCCGAGGTCAACGCCCTGCGCGAGGCGGGCGAGGCCGCCCGAGGGGCGACGGCCTACGTGACGCTGGAGCCCTGTTCGCATCAGGGGCGTACCGGGCCGTGCGCCGTGGCGCTGATCGAGGCCGGGATAAAGAAGGTGGTCGTGGCCATGCGAGATCCCAATCCGCTAGTGGCAGGGCAAGGTATTGCCATGCTGCGCGAGGCTGGCATCGATGTGGACGTTGGTCTGCTCGAGGACCAGGCGCGGGCCCTTAATCCAGGCTTTATTGCACGCATGAGCCGCGAGCGCCCCTTTGTACGCTTGAAGATGGCCATGAGCCTGGATGCACGCACCGCCATGGCCAGCGGCGAATCCCAGTGGATCACCGGTCCGTCGGCACGCACCGAGGTGCAGCGCCTGCGAGCCCGCTCCAGTGCGGTCATGACCGGCGTCGAGTCGATCATCTTCGACAATTCACGCCTGACCGTACGCGCCGAGCAATTGGGGCTCGACGAGGCTGACAGCATCAGTGCGCGCCAACCGTTGCGCGTTGTCGTAGATACCCGACTGCGTATGCCACTGGCTGCGGCCTGCCTGAATGAACCCGGACGCACCTTGATCGCTACCTGCGCAGCCGAGTCGCCGAGACGACACAAGCTAGAAGAGGCCGGGGCGGAAATCCTCGTGCTGGCCTGTGACATCAACGGCCGGGTCGATCTTTCAGCGTTATTGTCCTATCTGGCGAGAGAGGAAAGCTGCAACGAAGTGCTGCTCGAAACCGGGGCGACACTGGCCGGGAGCATGCTCGACGCTGAGCTGATCGATGAAATGCACCTGTTCGTCGCGCCGACTCTGCTGGGAGGCGAGGCACGTCCGCTGTTCGCGCTGCCCGGTCTCGAGCGAATGGCGCAGCAGCGTCCGTTGCAGATCGACGACATCCGCGCCGTGGGGCGCGACTGGCGCATCATCGCCCGCCCGCAGCGAGTCGCATGACGTTCCCACGGGGCTCACGGGGTCCCGTCATAAGCCCGATTCGGGACTAGCGCGCACGCGCGCAGACAGGTACCCTGACCGCCGACCTAACGCGGGAGTGCTGGCCAATGGGGCCGATCATGTCGCTTTTCGTCGACAATCCCGCACGTTACGAAATCCGGAGAACCGATGGTGGCTTCCTCTTCCCAGCCCACTTCACAGGGCGCCTCTCAGTCTCTTGGCCAGGATTCCACTCGGCAGACCTTGGCTCGTATCGAGGAACTGGTCGAGGACATTCGCCAGGGCAAGATGGTCATCCTGATGGATGATGAGGATCGTGAAAACGAAGGCGACATCATCATGGCGGCTGAGCGGGTCGAAGCCGAGCATATCAATTTCATGGCTCGTCATGCTCGTGGACTCATCTGCCTGCCGATGACCCGTGAGCGCTGCGAACGGCTCAACTTGCCGTTGATGGTACGTGACAATGGCTCCGGATTCGGCACCAAGTTCACGCTGTCGATCGAAGCTGCGCACGGCGTGACCACCGGTATCTCTGCTGCCGATCGTGCATGTACCGTACGCGCGGCCGTGGCACGCGACGCCCAGCCTTCGGATATCGTGCAGCCCGGGCATATTTTTCCGCTGATGGCCGAGCCGGGCGGAGTGCTGCGGCGTGCTGGTCACACCGAGGCAGCATGTGACTTGGCGGCTATGGCTGGTTTTGAGCCCAGCGGCGTGATCTGCGAGATCATGAATGAGGACGGTAGCATGGCTCGCCGTCCCGAACTCGAGCGATTCGCCGCCGAGCACGGCATCAAGATGGGTACGATCGCGGACCTGATCCATTATCGTATCCACAATGAACAGACCGTCGAGCTCGAGGAACGCGTACCGGTGCATACCTCGTTTGGCGAACTGACGTTGCATGTGTTCCGTGATCGCATTCAGGGCTCGCACCACTTGGCACTGGTCAAGGGACAGCCGCAGCCCGAGCAGCCCACCACAGTACGCGTCCATTTGGCCGACAGCCTGCGAGATTTGCTGGCATTGCAGAAGCCGGGGAGCCAGAGCTGGACGGCCCAGGGTGCGTTGGCCCAGGTGGCCCAGGCCGACGCCGGCGTATTCGTACTGCTCGACGACGGCCGCACGGCGCTGAACTTCAAAAGCCAGCTCGACATTTTTCTTGAGCGCAAGCGGGCGCCGCGTTCGAGCGACTCCGACGGGGCTGGAAATTATCTGATGATCGGCACCGGTTCTCAGATACTACGTCAGCTCGGTGTCGGGCAGATGCGCCTGCTCAGTTCCCCATGGAAATTCTCGGCGCTCTCCGGCTTCGATCTGGAAGTGGTTGAGCGCCTGGGTGGCGATATCGCAGACGCCGACGACTCGTTAGAATAAGTCCCTTTTTTGCCAGGTAAAGACTATGCAACCGATCTCCCAAGTCGAAGGGTCCTTCACCGATGTCGATGGCCGCTACGTGATCGTCGTCGGCCGTTTCAACCATCACGTGGTGGATAGCCTGGTGGAAGGCGCCGTTGACATTCTGGTACGGCATGGCGTCGATGAGGAAAACATCGATATCGTGCATGTGCCCGGCGCCTGGGAGCTGCCCCTTGCGGTCAAGCGAGCGCTGCGTGTGGTCAAGCCCGATGCAGTGATTGCTCTTGGCGCGGTGATTCGTGGTGGCACGCCACACTTCGAATATGTTGCCGGTGGCTGCAACGCGGCCCTGGGCAATCTGCAGCTGGAGTTCGATACCCCCATTGCCAATGGCGTCCTGACCGTCAACTCCATCGAGCAAGCCATCGAGCGTTCAGGGACCAAGGCCGGCAACAAGGGGGCCGAAGCTGCCATGGCTGCCATGGAAATGGTGTCGCTGATGAAGCGTTTCGGGGGTGAAGCATGAGTGCCAGAAGACCTGCCTCGGCGGATGCCCGCCAAGCACGACATGCGGCGCGCGAGCTCGCCGTGCAGGGGCTTTATCAATGGCAATTGACCGGCAAGCCGGTCACCACGCTCGAGGCCGAGTTCCGCAGCCAAGTGGCCGATGAGGATCTCGAGGACCACGAGAATTGGCATAAGGTCATGGAGATCGCCGATCTGGCGCTGTTTCATGAACTCTTACACAACGTGGTGCGCGAACGCGAGTCCCTTGATGCCAGCATCTCGCCACTGCTCGATCGTCGCCTCGATGATCTCGATCCCATCGAACTGGCCATCCTGCGCCTGGGTGCCTACGAATTGGCCAAGCGTCCCGAAGTCCCTTATCGCGTGGTGATCAATGAAGGGGTCGAACTGGCCAAGTCGTTTGGCGCCACCGATGGCCACAAATACGTCAACGGTATTCTCGACAAGCTCGCTGGTCGGCTGCGAAATGCCGAGGTCAACGCCCGCCGTCGCTGACGTGCCGGGTCGGATGGCAAGTCATGCCGAGTGAGTTCGAACTCATCGCCCGTTACTTCGTACAGCGTAACGAAGGCGAGTCGACCGGTGTTGCGCTGGGCGCAGGAGACGATTGCGCGTTGCTGGTACCATCGTCGGGCCAGCAACTGGCGGTCAGCGTCGACACGTCCGTGGTCGACGTGCATTTCCCCGCTCAGGCTCCCGCCTGGGCCGTGGGGTATCGTGCTCTGGCCGTGTCGTTGAGCGATCTGGCCGCCATGGGCGCGCGGGCGCGTTGGTGCACCATGGCGGTGACGCTACCCGAGGCCGACGAAGCATGGATAGAGGCATTTAGCCAAGGCTTTCATGCACTGTGCGCAGAGAGTGGCATCTCGTTGGTCGGGGGAGACGTGACCCGGGGAGGGCTGAGTATCAGCGTTACCGTGCATGGTGAGGTGCCGGCTGGAGCTGCCCTGTGCCGAAACGGAGGCAAGGCCGGCGATATCGTGGCGGTGACTGGCCCGTTGGGCGGCGGTCATGGCGGGCTTGTAGCTTGGCAGCAGGGTATGCGCGACCTGGCCGATCCGTTGCTGTCCCGGTATCTGCTGCCCAAGCCACGCCTGTCGGCAGGCTTGGTCTTGCGAGGCTTGGCCAACTGCGCCATCGATATCTCGGATGGATTACTGGCCGACCTCAATCACCTTTGCGAAGCCTCTCATCTTGGCGCCGAGCTGGACATGGAGCGGCTGCCCCTGGCGACAGGCCTCGAGGACCTGCTAGGGGGAGAGGGCGCTCGTCATGCTGCCTTGTGCGGAGGAGATGACTACGAGCTGCTCTTCAGCTTGCCCGAAGCATTCCTGACTGAAGCGCAGCGCCGGCTGCGCGAGTGCAGCCTTGACCTGTGGCCCATCGGGCGGCTGCATGCGGGTGCAGGGATCACCGGGGTGGATGAGATCGCCGCCAGCGGCTGGCAGCACTTTCCGGGAGGGGCTTCATGAATCGTGCACCTTCCAGCGTCTGGCGACGTCCCACGCATTTCTTCGCCTTTGGCCTGGGCTCGGGGGCGGTACCGTTCGCCCCCGGGACATTCGGCACACTGGCCGCTATCCCTTTTTATTGGTTGATGTCAGACCTGTCGCTTTCCTGGTATCTGGGGCTTGTACTGGTTGCCAGCTTGGTAGGCATCTGGCTGTGCGACAAGACATCTCGCGACCTCGGCGTCCATGATCACTCCGGCATCGTCTGGGACGAGTTCGTCGGCTATTGGCTGACCATGGCGGCGGTACCGTTCTCCTGGGAGTCGGCGCTATGGGGCTTCGTGGTGTTCCGGGTCTTCGATATCATCAAGCCTTGGCCGATCCGCTGGGTTGATCGCCGGGTAGCCGGTGGGTTTGGAATCATGTTCGACGATATTCTGGCGGGGGTGTATGCCTGGGGAGCGATGCACCTGTGGTTCTGGTTGCATTGAGGCGGCTGCGCTCGACCATACGCCATTGCCAGCAGGCGCAACATGCCCGTTTATTTGGCATGTAATCTTCACTGCGTTGTCTGCTTTCGCCTAGCCTGGTTTCGCTCGTGACGCTTCCCATCGTGTAGGTATTCAAGGGCTCAACCAGGGAGAGGGTATGCGCAGGACATGGTGGGTGGTCATCCTGGTGATGGTGCTGGGTGTAGCCGGTTATCTAGGGGCACAGGCTTATGCCAGTCATATCTTCGAGCAGGAGCTGGGGCGAACGATTGAGGCATTGCGTGACGACGGGCAGTGGGAGGTCGAGCGCAAGAACGTAGAGCAGGGATGGTTTCAGTCTCAAGGACATCTGCAGCTTTCGCCTACCGGCGACGACCGCTGGCAGGCGGAAATACCTTACAACGCTAGTCACGGTATACTTTCCACCCGTCTGAACGGCGCAGTGCAGATCTTGCTGTCCGAAGACGGTGATACTTCCTCTACCCACATGGTATTTGGTGATGTCCTGCCTTCCGCCGAGCCGCGCTGGACAGCCACTTTCCACACGCTGGATCGGCAGGCCGATGGCCGCCTGGACGTGGCCGGGTTCGAGTTGTCCCGTGACGAAGCGCAACTCTCTTTCAGCGGGGCGGAATTTACCGCTGAGGGACGGCTCGGCGATGTCGCGGTTCAGGGCCAGATCGCGCCGATTCGCTGGCAACAGGGACGTGAGCAGCTTGCCATCGGACCTGTGCATCTCAATAGTCGCTACCAGTCCTCAGATGACTATTATTTTCATCAGCGCAACGAGCTGATTCTCAACCGCCTCGATTATCAAGGCCCCCAGCGCGCCCCGGTGACGCTGACCGGTGTGCATTACAGCGACGAGACACGGCTCGACGATCAGTTGCGCCTCGACATGTCGCTGTCGCTGGAACAGGCGCAGGTGGCCGGTGAGCCATTGCTCGCCGGGCGCGTGGATGCCAGCCTTGACCGACTCGATGGCCAGGCCGCCAGGCAGCTGGCCCGACAGGTAGAAACCATGATCGAGGAAGAAGGCGGCGATCTATCGGGACTCGACGAGGGCGGTCGACGCCGTCTTTTGCAGCGCCTCGAGCCGACGATTCTGAGTATGCTGGAGAATTCGCCGCGCTTTATTCTCGAAGGGGCGACCCTGTCGAGTTCGCTGTTCGGGGTCGATACCCGTGGCCATGGTGAACTTGTCTTCGATGGCCAGAATGTCCGAACGTTGAGTGTGCTTGACCTGCTCGATACTGACGCTTCGGCCTGGCGTGAACGTCTCGATGGACGTTTTACCTGGAATGGCATTCCTCCCCTGGTCGCGCTGCAGCTGGGTTTACCGCTGGATACGCGTGAGCTCGTAATCACCATCGATGCAGGGCAGATACGGATCAATGGCCGCCCCTTGCCATCGCTCATGTGATTCTGTTCTAGGCTGAATCCCATGCAAAGCCCGTTACCGAGCCAGGCCGCGACTTGAACTTTCGCCAAGTTGCCCGCATTCCTCGGCACATAACGGGTAAAAAGCCCAGCTGATGCAAGGTGAACGATGAGCGAACGTGATCAAGATGCACCGGAAATCCTCATGGATGCCCAGGAAGAGCGCCAAGAACATTCCGGCGCAGTAGTTCCGACCCGGGAATACTTGCCTGAGCGCATCTACCTGCTTCCAATTCACAACCGTCCCTTCTTCCCCGCTCAGGTCCAGCCGCTCGTGATTCATCGTCAGCGCTGGGAAGAGACCATGAAGCGCGTCTCCGACACGCCGCATCATACCGTGGGGGTAGCCTACGTGGGCGATGTGAGTGTCAATGAGCTCGAGCACGAACACTTCCCCGAGGTCGGTACCGCGGTCAAGGTTCATAAGGTTCAGGGTGAGGATCAGCAGATCCAGTTCATCGCCCAGGGTATGCGGCGCTTCCGTATTGCACGTTGGCTGTCGAAGAAGCCTCCCTACCTGGTCGAGGTCACCTATCCCAAGGAGCCGATCGATGACGAGGCGGACGAGGCGCGAGCCTATGCGATGGCGCTGATCAATGGCATCAAGGAGCTATTGCCGATCAACCCGCTGTATGGCGAGGAGCTCAAGCACTACCTCAATCGCTTCAGCCCCCACGAGCCGGGCCCGCTGACCGACTTCGCGGCCGCTATCACGTCGGCGAAGGGGCGTGAGCTGCAGGGCATTCTTGAAACCTTGCCGGTAATGACGCGCATGCAGAAAGTGTTGCCGCTGCTGCGCAAGGAGATCGAGGTCGCTCAGCTGCAAAGTGAGATCAGTGAGCAGGTCAACGCGCAAATGCAGGAGCGTCAGCGCGAATTTTTCCTGCGTGAGCAGCTCAAGATCATCCAGAAGGAACTGGGGATTTCCAAGGATGATCGCGAGAACGATGTCGATACCTTTCGCGCACGTCTGGAGGGGCGCGTGGTACCCGAGCGGGTCATGCAGCGCATCGATGATGAGCTCGACAAGCTGGCGGTACTGGAAACCGGCTCCCCCGAGTACGGCACCACGCGTAATTATCTGGACTGGCTGACGTCGATGCCCTGGGGAGTGACTTCCAAGGATCAGCTCGACCTGGCTCATGCCCGTACAGTGCTGGATCGGGACCATAATGGTCTGGGCGATGTCAAGGAGCGCATTATCGAGTTCCTTGCCGAGGGCACCTTCAAGGGCGATGTCGGCGGTTCCATCGTATTGCTGGTCGGGCCCCCGGGGGTCGGCAAGACCTCCGTCGGGCGTTCCATTGCCGAAGCGCTGGGACGCAAGTTCTACCGCTTCTCGGTTGGCGGAATGCGCGATGAGGCCGAGATCAAGGGGCATCGCCGGACCTACATCGGCGCCATGCCTGGCAAGTTAGTCCAGGCCCTCAAGGAGGTCGAGGTCGAGAATCCAGTGATCATGCTCGACGAGATCGACAAAATGGGGCAGTCGTTCCAGGGCGATCCGGCTTCGGCCTTGCTCGAAGTGCTCGATCCGGAACAAAACTCCGATTTCCTCGATCACTATCTTGATGTGCGCCTGGACCTGTCCAAGGTGCTATTCGTATGCACCGCCAATCAGCTGGATACGATTCCTGGGCCGCTGTTCGATCGCATGGAGCAAATTCGCCTGTCCGGCTACATCGCTGAAGAGAAGATGGCAATCGCCAAGGATCACCTGTGGCCCAAGCTTCTCAAGCGCGACAACATGCCCAGGAAGTGCATCAACCTGACCGATGCGGCGTTGCGCCAGGTTATCGAGGGCTATGCCCGAGAGGCCGGGGTGCGCCAGTTGGAAAAGCAACTGCACCGTATCGTCCGTAAGGCGGCGGTGAAGCTGCTGGAAAGTGACCAGAAGAGCATCAAGGTATCGATCAATAACCTCGAGGAGTATCTGGGGGCGCCCTTGTTCCGCAGGGAGAAGGTGCTCAAGGGGATCGGGGTGGTGACCGGCCTGGCCTGGACCAGCATGGGCGGGGCAACCTTGCCCATCGAGGCGACCAAGGTGCACGCGTTGACCCGGGGGCTGAAGCTGACCGGTAAGCTCGGTGACGTAATGCAGGAGTCAGCCAATATCGCCTACAGTTATGCGGTAGGTCACCTGGCCGAGTACGGTGCCGATGCCGACTTCTTCAATGAGGCATTCATACACTTGCACGTCCCCGAGGGCGCCACGCCCAAGGATGGCCCTTCCGCCGGGGTGACCATGACGACGGCACTGATTTCGCTGGCTCGCCATCAAGCCATCGACCGGCCCTTGGCGATGACCGGCGAGGTGACGCTGACCGGGCAAGTACTGCCGGTGGGTGGGATTCGTGAAAAGGTAATCGCGGCACGACGCAGCGATATCTTCGAAGTGATCCTGCCCGAAGCCAACCGGCGTGATTACGAGGAACTGCCCGATTACCTCAAGGAGGGCGTCACCGTGCACTTTGCCCAGCATTACAAGGATGTGTCGAAGATTGTTTTCCGCTGAGTCAGAAAGCCCCGCCATAGGCGGGGCTTTCTGGTTGCGGTTGGCGTGCCCGGAATCAGTTCGCAGCCATGGGGCAGGGCACTACAGATGCAGCGTATGGTTATTGAGCGGTACCGGTACCACTCGATGAGCCGCTACCGCCTCCCGTCGAACCTCCTGTGGCGCTGCCACCTGTGCCTGTGCCAGTGCCTGTATCCATGCCCCCTGAGCCACCCTCGCCTCCGTAAGAATCGCTGCCTTGCTCGGGCATGTTCTGTCCGCTGCCTTCGGGCTTCCAGCCCTCGGGACACTCATCGCCTTCCTTGAGATCGTCGGGACAATCATCCATGTGCATACTTCCGTGGCTCGAGGTGCCGCCACCGGATGTCGTACTGTGGCCATGGCCGCTGCCCGTAGCCGAACCGCTTGCCGATTCGTTGGCCATGACGATGCTGCCACTCAGCATGCCTGTAACTAACAGGCTGGCACCAAGCATGGAAAGCTTGGGTAGGTTGAGGTTTGTTGTGTTCATTGATCCGTCTCCTTGTCCCCATGGGACAGAAGGATCTGAAGATGCCAGGCGAGCCGGTGCGGGTTTGCCTGGGGCCGACGCTGCTCCTGTTGCGCCTGTTTTCACGTTAGCTCAGCGCCACGAACCGTCCATAGCCTTCACAAAAATTTACCTCGCCATGGCGTGTCGCTAGGCAACGCCGCCGTGCCATGACAAAATTATCTTCCACCCTGGACACCCTACAGACCAGCGGCGCCACGCTGATGGCGATCGTATCCCTGACGATCGTCCGGCGGCGTGAAGTTGGCTAGCAAACAACGAGGTAACCATGCCCCAGTATCGCTCACGCACTACCACCGCCGGCCGTAACATGGCGGGTGCCCGCGCCCTCTGGCGTGCCACCGGCATGAAGGACGAGGATTTCCATAAGCCGATTGTTGCTGTGGCCAATTCTTTCACCCAATTCGTGCCCGGTCACGTCCACCTCAAGGACATGGGCCAGCTGGTGGCGCGCGAGATCGAGAAGGTCGGCGGGGTAGCCAAGGAGTTCAATACCATTGCCGTCGATGACGGCATCGCCATGGGCCATGACGGCATGCTTTACTCGCTGCCCAGCCGCGACATCATCGCCGACAGTGTCGAATACATGGTCAATGCGCACTGTGCAGACGCGCTGGTCTGTATCTCCAACTGCGACAAGATCACACCCGGAATGCTGATGGCGGCCATGCGCCTCAACATTCCTACGATCTTCGTCTCGGGTGGGCCGATGGAGGCGGGCAAGACCAAGCTGCTCGATCACAGCATCGACCTTATCGATGCAATGATCTATGCCGCCGATGACAAGTACAGCGACGAGGATATCGCCGAGATCGAGCGCAGCGCCTGCCCGACCTGCGGCAGCTGCTCGGGTATGTTCACCGCCAACTCCATGAACTGCCTGGCCGAAGCGCTAGGGCTGGCGCTGCCTGGCAATGGCACGATGCTGGCGACCCATGCCGACCGTCGCCGCCTGTTCGAGGAAGCGGGTCAACGAATCGTCGAGTTGGCCAAGCGCTACTACGAGGGTGACGAGGTTCACCTGTTACCGCGTGCCATTGGCAACAAGGCGGCGTTCAAGAATGCCATGACCTTGGATATCGCCATGGGTGGGTCGACCAATACTATCCTGCACCTGCTGGCTGCCGCCCAGGAGGCAGAAATCGACTTCACCATGGCTGATATTGACCGTCTGTCGCGGGAGGTGCCGCAGTTATGCAAGCTGGCACCCAACACCCAGCAGTACCATATCGAGGACTGCCACCGAGCTGGCGGCATCATGGCAATCCTCGGCGAGCTTGATCGTGCCCACGTGCTCGATACCTCGGTGCCTACCGTCTACGGTGACACGCTCAAGGCCGCGCTCGACGAGTGGGACATCATGCGCAATCCGTCGCCTGATGTTGTTGAGTTCTACAAGGCCGGGCCGGGTGGAGTTCGCACTCAACAGGCCTTCTCGCAGAATGCCCGCTGGCCGAGCCTGGATGGCGATCGTGCCAATGGCTGCATCCGTGATCTCGAGCACGCCTTTTCCAAGGAGGGCGGGTTGGCGGTGCTTTTCGGCAATATCGCTCAGGATGGCTGCGTGGTGAAGACGGCCGGGGTCGATGAGTCGATTCTGGTTTTCGAAGGCCCTGCCCATGTGGTCGAATCCCAGGATCAGGCGGTAGAGCACGTGCTGGAAGGGTTGGTGAAGCCCGGTGAGGTTGTGGTGGTACGCTACGAAGGTCCTCGTGGTGGGCCCGGAATGCAGGAAATGCTCTATCCGACTTCGTATCTCAAGTCCAAGGGGCTCGGTAAAGTCTGCGCATTGATGACCGATGGGCGCTTCTCGGGTGGCAGTTCGGGCTTGTCGATCGGGCATGTGTCGCCCGAAGCGGCTGCCGGTGGGGCGATCGGTCTGGTGGAGAACGGCGATATCATCCGTATCGACATTCCCAATCGGCGTATCGATGTGCAACTCAGCGACACCGAGCTGGCAACCCGCCGTGAGGCGATGGAGGCGCGCGGCAGCCAAGCCTGGAAACCCAGTATTCAGCGGGTGCGCAAGGTTTCCGCTGCGCTCAAGGCGTATGCCTTGCTGGCGACCTCGGCCGACAAGGGCGCGGTACGCGACCTGTCCAAGCTGGATTGAATGGAAAAGAACGAGGCCCGGCATTCGGCCGGGCCTCGGTGAAGTATGCATCCCTGTAAAATGCCAGGGCTGGGCGAGGCTCAGGCAGCCTCGCTGAACGTCTCTTCCTCGACGTCTGCAAGCATTTCCCGCTCGCACTCCAACGTAAACCAGATCTCCAGCATTTCGAGGCTTTCTTCCGAACAGCACATTAATGTTTGCTCCCTGATCGGTGGATAGAAACTGACTGCAAAAGTATGGTCGGCTAGACCAAGGTCGACAGGTGTTTTCTCTCGCCTGTTTGACATGGGTCATAGGATGGCTCTGCGAATGTGCAGGGCGACATTCATGAGACAAGGAGGACAGCATGAAGGAATCATTCAAGGTTGGGCTGGTAGGCTATGGCTTCGCCAGCAAGACATTTCACGCGCCCTTGATTTCCGCTACCCCCGGCCTGGACCTGGTCGCCGTTTCCAGTAGCGATGCCCAGAAAGTGCATGCCGACCTGCCCGACGTGTCGGTCGAGTCCGACCCTCACGCACTCTTTGCCCGGCCTGATATTGACTTGGTCGTGATTCCCACTCCCAACGAAACGCATTATCCCTTGGCCAAGGCGGCCCTGAATGCGGGCAAACACGTCGTGCTCGACAAGCCGTTTACGGTAACGCTACGCGAAGGGCGATTGCTCAAGAGCCTGGCCGATGCCAGCGGCAAGTTGTTGTCGGTATTTCACAACCGCCGCTGGGACAGTGACTTCCTGACGATCGGTGAACTTCTCGAGAGTGGACGTCTAGGGCGCCTGGTGCATTTCGAATCTCACTTTGATCGCTTCCGGCCAGAGGTGCGTGATCGCTGGCGGGAACAGGCAAAGCCGGGTGGGGGAATCTGGTATGACTTGGGGCCCCACCTGCTTGACCAGGCTCGCGTGTTGTTCGGTATGCCTCAAGCTATCTTGCTCGATCTGGCCATTCGGCGCGATGGCGCCCAGGTCGATGATGACTTCCATGCGTTACTCGATTATGGCGACATGCGTGTCGTGCTGCATGCCTCCGCGCTGGTGGCTGCCGAGTCGCCGCGTTTCACGCTGCACGGAACGCGGGGTAGCTACGTCAAGTTCGGCCTGGACCCTCAGGAGGCACGACTCAAGGCCGGCGAAACGCCTGCGCCAAGCTGGGGCGAGGACGAGCGTCACGGGCAGCTGACCGTTCGAGATGGTGAAGGGGAACAGGCACCCTTGGCGACGTCGACTTATCCGACACACCCTGGCGACTACCTGGCCTATTACGCTGGCGTACGCGATGCCTTGCGTGGCGAAGCCGAGAATCCGGTATCGGCAGAGGAAGCGCTAGCCGTAATGCAGCTTCTGGAGGCCGGGCTCGACAGCTCCCGTCAGCAGCGTTGGGTCCGGCTCAAATAGGACAAGCCATCGGATCGGCGGGGCATGCGATTGTAATTGACCGGTTACAGTCTGAAGCCATACAACATTTGCAAAACCCGCGTATCGTTTCTAGCTTCAAGACAAGCTTGGAGATTATGAAACGGTTTTCTAAGCGAGACGCTGCCACAAAGGAATGAGGAGGAGAAGCATGAAAGGAATTTATAGCGCTCTTATTGCAGCCGTCCTGTTCGGTTCCGCCGGCGCGGCACTGGCCAATGATACACCGCGTGCCAATGATGAAGTGCCCTCTGGTCCCACCGAGAACCTGAGCACCCAGACCGGCTCAGCCAACACTCAGGCTGGTGATACCGCCGTCAAGGGTGGCACTGCCCAGGATCCTAACCTGGACAATGGCGGTAGCAGCTCGGCTCAGGGCAGCACGATGAAGAATGACGAAGAGTATCGTGTGAAGACAGAGGAGCCTCGTGCAGACGGCGAGATCCCGAGTGGTCCTGACGATGACATGAGCACCCAGACTGGGTCAGCCAACACTGAAGCCGGAGATACCGAGGTACAGGGTGGATCCGCAACTCAATAGTTACTGTATTGACGTAACGTAGTATCTGGAACGCCGTCGCACCAAGCGACGGCGTTTTTCGTTGGTTCGTAATTTACCACCAGTCGCTCTGGTCTCGGTCACTGCGTAGTTTTTCTCTAGCGATGAACAGCGCGGCAATGGCGCGCGCCTCGTGGAAGTCCTCACGTGCAAGCAGGGCGGGCAGTTCTCGAAAGGCATGGGTTTCGACAATGAGAGGCTCCGGCTCGTCGCCGGGAAGGCGCTTTTCGTAAAGGTCGCTGGCCAGCAGCACATGCATGCGGTGGTTCATATAGTTGGGTGCCAAGGATAATTCGACCAGCGGCTCGATATTGCGGGCGCCCACGCCGCATTCCTCCATCAACTCGCGGTTGGCTGCGGTAATGATGTCCTCGCCAGGATCGACCAATCCTTTGGGGAGGGTCAGGGCATAATCATCGAAGCCGGCGGCATATTCGCGAATCAGCAGCACATGGTCAGGGTCGGGCATGGCGACGATCATCACGGCACCGTGTCCACTACCCTTGAGGCGCTCGAAGGTGCGCTCTGCGCCGTTGGAGAAGCGCAGATCCAAACGTTCTATGGTGAATAGCTGACTACGCGCAACTTCTTCTCGGGAGAGGATGCTGGGTTTATGTGGAGGCGTTGGCGGCATGGCAAAGGTATCCAGTACAATGAAACATAGCTATCTGCCTTCCTTTTACCATCGCTGTGGAGCTCCTGGCCAATGATCGACTGGCGCGCCATCGATACCGTGCTGCTGGACATGGACGGTACCCTGCTGGACCTGCACTTCGACAGTCATTTCTGGCTGGAACATTTGCCGCGTCGTTATGTCGAATTGCACCGACTCGACGAAGCCACCCAGGACGAGGTGCGGGCTCGTATCATTCGCGAGCAAGGTACGCTGAACTGGTACAGCTTGGCTTACTGGAGTCGCGAGCTTGGCGTGGACATCGTGGCGCTCAAGCGCGAGGTCCAACATCTCATCGGCCTGCGCAGCGATGCCCTGGACTTTCTACAATGGCTGAAGAAAGCTCACCCTCGCGTGGTGCTGGCGACCAATGCTGACCGAGAAAGTCTGGCGCTCAAGCTGCCTTTGACCGGCCTCGAGGCCTATCTGGATGCCATCGTTTCCTCCGCGGACCTCGGCATGCCCAAGGAGGCCCCCGAGTTCTGGTTCGCCTTGCAGGAAGTCGAGCCTTTCGACCCGTCTCGCACGTTGTTCATCGACGACAACCCGGCGGTACTCGAAAGTGCGCGTGAATACGGTATACGTCATCTGCTGGGGATCAAGCAGCCTGACAGTACACGTCCCGAAAAAGAGTTGGAAGAGTTCATTGTCCTGGATCGGTTTGCGTCACTGCTACCCAACGCGCCGCTCCGGGCCGAATCCTGACGGAGCCCCATGACTGGAGTACGTATCGACAAGTGGCTATGGGCGGCGCGTTTTTTCAAGACGCGTGCCTTGGCCAAGAAAGCCATCGAAGGTGGCAAGGTTCATTACAACGGTACCCGGGTGAAGACCAGCAAGACCGTCGAAACCGGAGCCCTGATCAAGGTGCCGCAAGGCTGGGATTTGTGGGAAGTCGAGGTGCTGGCGGTGTCCGACCAGCGGCGCGGCGCTCCCGAAGCCCGCGAACTCTACCGCGAGACGCCAGAAAGCCAGGCACGACGCGAGCGTGAAACCGAGAGCCGGCGCTTGGCGAATCAGGCCATGAGCGCTCCGCCAGTCCGACCGGATAAGAAGCAACGCCGCGAAATACAGCGTTTTCAGCGCCAGCGCCCCGAGGAATAAAGGGCGGGGCCATCACCTTTTAATGCCGATATTGACTCATGACCGATCAGATCCAACGTTTCATCTTCGATGACACCAACGTGCGCGGCGAAATCGTCACGCTGGAATCCACCTATGCTGAAGTACTGGGCAAGCAGGCCTATCCGCCTGCCGTTGAGCGCCTGCTCGGTGAGTTGCTGGCCGCCGTGGCGCTGCTCACGGAAACCGTCAAGCTCGACGGCACCCTGAGCCTGGAAGTGCGTGGCCAAGGTGAGCTGAGCTTGTTGATGGCAGAGTCCAACCCAGGGGGCGAACTGCGGGCCATCGCTCGGCTGGCCGAAGACGCAGCCGTGCCGGCCGAGGATGCCTCGTTCAAGCAACTGGTTGGTGACGGGCAGCTTGTTATCACGCTCGATCCGCGAGAGGGCAATCGTTACCAAGGCATCGTGGCCCTTGAGGCCGAGGACCTGGCCAGTTGCCTTGAAGAGTATTTCTACCGCTCCGAGCAACTAGCCACACGATTGTGGCTAACCGCGAACGGTCGCCGAGCGGCTGGCCTGCTGCTCCAGCAATTGCCCGACGACGCCAGTAACCTCGACCCCGATGCCTGGGACCGGCTGACCTCGCTGGCCAGTACCGTATCGGCCGACGAGATGCTGTCCCTTGATCAGCGCGACCTACTCTACCGGCTCTTTCATGAAGAGACCGTCCGGGTGTTCGATCCCAAGCCGTTGCATTTCGGCTGCACCTGTTCACGGGAGCGTATCGCCGATGCACTGCTTACCTTGGGTGAAGCGGAGCTGCGCGACATTCTCGCCGAACAGAAGGCCATCGATACCCAGTGTCACTTCTGCCATACCCGGTACCATTTCAGTGCGGCAGAAGTCGAAGCGATGCTCGATTCACCCGATGCCGACTCCCCCACACTGCACTAACGGTTTTCAGCCTTGTGGATGACCTAAGGCTGAGCCGGTTCATTGGCCTTGGGGGAGAAAAAGCAGCGTTTTCCGGACTGTCGCTTTTTTGCCATAATGACGACCCGGGACGCGCTGCGCCCGTAAAAGGATTTTTGTGCTCTATACAGAAGCGGGGAAACCGCCGAGCGCAAGGAAGAAAAACGCTTTTGGCTAACGAGAGAGAATAGGCCCGCGGGCCCAGGACACCATAATGACCACTACCCAAGCTGTTCCTCAGGAGGCGACGGAGCGTCGCGCCGTGAAGATACACACCAATCTGAGTGCCGCCGAGCTGATCGAAAGCGCCATTTCACGTGGCGAAGGTCAACTTGCCGATACTGGTGCCCTGGTGGTGAACACCGGCGTACGTACCGGTCGCTCTCCGACGGATCGCTTCATCGTCGATGAGCCCTCCACCTCGGAACTGATCGACTGGGGAAGCGTCAACCGCCCCTTTGACAGCGAGCGTTTCGATGCACTCTGGGAGCGTGTCGAAGACTACCTGGCCGAAGGTGACAGTTTCGTGTCCGAGCTGCACGTGGGGGCCGATCCCGAGCACTACCTGCCGATTCGGGTAACCACCGAGACGGCTTGGCATAACCTGTTTGCTTATACCATGTTCGTCCGCCCGGAGGGTTACAACCCCAAGGGCAAACATGAGTGGACCATTCTCAACGCACCGCATTTCGTTTGCGAGCCGGAGCGTGACGGAACGAATTCCGACGGTACGGTAATCATCAACTTTGCCCGTCGCCGTGTGCTCATTGCCGGGATGCGTTACGCCGGCGAGATGAAAAAGGCCATGTTCTCGGTGCAGAACTTCCTGCTGCCCGAGAAGGACGTCCTGCCCATGCACTGCAGTGCAAATGTCGGTGAGGATGGTGAAACCACGCTGTTCTTCGGGCTGTCCGGCACTGGCAAGACTACGCTGTCTGCCGATCCCGAACGCTACTTGATCGGGGACGATGAGCATGGCTGGGGCGAGGGCACGGTCTTCAACATCGAAGGCGGCTGCTACGCCAAGTGCATCGACCTTTCAGAGAAGAACGAGCCGATTATCTGGAAAGCCATTCAGTTTGGTACCGTTCTCGAAAACGTCGTGCTCGACAAGCAGCGCCATGCCGATTACACCGACGACAGTCTCACTCAGAACTCCCGCGCCGCCTATCCGCTCGAGCATGTCGAGAAGCGCGTCGCCGAGAATCGTGCCGGCGAGCCGAATGCGATTATCTTCCTGACCTGTGACATGAGCGGTGTATTGCCGCCGGTGTCGGTGCTCTCCAAGGAAGCCGCGGCCTACCACTTCCTGTCCGGATATACCGCCAAGGTCGGTTCCACCGAGATGGGATCTTCGTCCGGGCTCGAAGCCACATTCTCGACCTGCTTTGGTGCACCGTTCTTCCCGCGTCCGGCTCGCGAGTACGCCGAGTTGCTGATCAAGCGCGTCGAAGCCTTCGGCTCCCGTGTCTATCTGGTGAATACCGGCTGGACTGGCGGAAGCTTCGGCCAGGGGGGTAGCCGCTTCAGCATCCCCACGACGCGTAGCGTAATCAGCGCTATACAGTCCGGGACATTGAAAGATATCGAGACGCATCGTATCGACGGCCTCAATCTGGACGTGCCGGTCAGCGTGCCGGGGGTCGATTCGTCGTTGCTCGTGCCGCGCAACACCTGGGAAGATAAGGATGCCTACGATGCGCAGATGCGCGAACTAGTGGCCAAGTTCAACGAAAATTTCAAGAAATTCTCCGGCGTCGATGCCGCCATCGTTGCGGCAGGGCCATCACTCGACTGAGGCGGCGATGGCTTTTATGCCGTAGTCATCATTAAGAGGGAGCCATCAGGCTCCCTCTTTTCGTCTAATGCTTGAAGCCTTCAGTTATGTAGCGTGCCAGCCCGTCAACGATCGGTGAGTGGGCCTGCGGTGCGCGTAGCAATACGATCGAGGCATCGGGCAAGGGGGGGAAGCCGTCGGTTTCATCGAGGATGCGCATTCCCGGCACGACCAGGCTCTTCATCCAGGCTGAAACGGCCAGCCCTGCGCTGACTACCGCTTGCAGGGTTGCCAGGCTGGGGCTGCTGTACGCGACCCGGTATTGCCGCCCGGCACGCGCCAGGGCGTTGCACGCGTGCCTGCGACAGAAACAGGGCTCTTCGAAGAGCGCCAGCGGCAGAGGCGTTTGCTGATGCAGCGAGTGGCTCTCGGCGACGACCCATACCGTGGCGTCCTGGCGAAGGATCTCGCCGATTTCGTGTCCTACCTCGCGGGTCACGATGCTCAGGTCGAGGCTGCCGTCCTGGCGCGACAGCAGTTGGGAAGACGGCTCACAGTGGACCTCCACATCGATCATCGGCCAGGCCTGGGAGAACGACTTGAGGATGCCCGGCAGAAAACGCATCACATAGTCGTCGGGGACGCCGATCTTCACACGACCGACCATATCGGGCTGGCGCAGCACGTTCAGGGCTTCGCCATGCAAATCCAGAATTCGGCGGGCGTAACCGAGTAGAGTGTTGCCCTCGCTGGTCAGATGGATCTGACGGCCATCGCGCTCGAACAATGGCCGCCGAATGACATCCTCTTCGAGACGCTTTATCTGCATGCTGACGGCAGACTGGGTACGGTTGACCGCTTCGGCAGCACGGGTGAAGCCGCCGTGGTCGACGATGGCGACGAAGGTACGCAGCAGTTCGTGATCGATGGTCTGGAACATGGCATGTCCATCAACAGGGTTGATGCTAAGCATCATGAACATTCGTTGGATTGATTCTAGCCCGCCGCGGACACTTCCTCCATCACCAACCGGAGGAAACGTTCATGTCACTTTTCAACGAGCCCCTTGGTTCCGCCAGGCTAGGCGACACGAATCCATCCAGGACGCCGGGCTGGCGTCGTCTGATCAAGCGCCTACGCCGCTGGCAGCAATTGCGCCATGAACGGCAGGAGCTCTGGCGGCTAAGCGACGCGACGCTCAAGGATATCGGCCTGTCGCGGGCCGATATCGAACGCGAGGCGAGCCGGCCGTTCTGGGATGATGACGGATTGAGCCGTGATTGATGCTGTCTGACTCTGCGCCCTTGGGAAGCTTTATGGTACCTTGTCGCCATTTCCCGCGCCGGCCCGGCCCCATGGCAGGCTGGCGCCCTGTGTATCGCCTGACGGCGGCACATTCAGGTTCAGAAACACGTCAAGGATCCCATGGACGCTCAAGCCCAGATCACCCGGCGTCTCGCCGACGAACTCGCCGTCCGTCCCAACCAGGTGACGGCGGCCGTGGAACTGCTCGATGGCGGCGCCACCGTCCCGTTCATCTCCCGCTACCGTAAGGAGGTCACCGGCGGCCTCGACGATAGCCAGTTACGTAGCCTGGAGGAGCGCCTGCGTTACCTGCGCGAGCTGGAAGAGCGCCGCGAGGCGGTGCTGGCCAGTATCGACGAGCAGGGTAAGCTGACCGACGCACTGGCTGCCCAGATTCGCGAGGCGGATACCAAGCAGCGCCTGGAAGATCTCTATCTGCCGTACAAGAAAAAGCGGCGCACCAAGGCGCAGATCGCGCGCGAGGCGGGGCTTGAGCCGCTGGCCGATGCATTGCTGGCCAATCCGGCGCTTGATCCGGAGACCGAGGCCCAGGCTTACCTGCGTGTGGCAGAGGGCGACACTCCGGCGATCGAGGACGCCAAGGCGGCCCTCGACGGCGCCAAGCAGATTCTCATGGAGCGCTTCGCCGAGGATGCCGAGCTGGTCGGCCGTCTGCGTGATCGCTTGTGGGACGAGGGCGAGCTCAGCGCCCGCGTGATCGACGGCAAGCAGAAGGAGGGTGCCAAGTTCTCCAACTATTTCGAGCACGACGAGCGTCTGTCCAAGGTGCCCTCGCATCGCGCGCTGGCGATGTTCCGCGGTCGCAACGAGGGTGTGTTGGGCCTGGCCATCAAGCTGCCCGGAGAAGATGACGCGCCGGTGCATCCCGCCGAGGTCGCCATCGCCCGGCATGCAGGAGTCGAGGATCAAGGTCGCCCCGCCGATCGCTGGTTGCGCGAAGTGGTGCGCTGGACCTGGCGCGTCAAGCTCTATACCCATCTCGAGACTGAACTGATGGGGCGCCTGCGCGAGCGCGCCGAGACCGAGGCCATCGATGTCTTCGCCGCCAACCTCAAGGACCTGCTGCTCGCTGCACCGGCCGGGCCCAAGGCCACCCTGGCGCTGGACCCGGGCCTGCGTACTGGCTGCAAGGTGGCGGTGGTCGATGCCACCGGCCAGTTCCTCGACCATGCCGTGATCTACCCGCACGCACCGCAGAACCGCTGGCGGGAATCGCTGGAGACACTTGCCGCGCTGGTCGAGAAGCACGATGTAGAGTTGATCGCCATCGGCAACGGTACCGCCAGTCGCGAGTCCGACAAGCTGGCCGCTGAGCTGGTCAAGGGGCTGGCCGGCAAGCGGCGCCTGTCCAAGGTGATGGTCAGCGAAGCCGGCGCCTCCGTTTACTCGGCGTCCGAGTATGCCTCGCGGGAGTTTCCCGATCTCGACGTCACCATTCGCGGCGCCATTTCCATTGCCCGCCGCCTGCAGGATCCGTTGGCCGAGTTGGTCAAGATCGAGCCCAAGTCGATCGGGGTCGGGCAGTATCAGCATGATGTCTCGCAGGTACAGCTCTCGCGCAGCCTGGAGGCGGTGATCGAGGATTGCGTCAACGCCGTAGGGGTCGATCTCAATATGGCATCCAGCGCGCTTCTTTCGCGGGTGTCCGGGCTCAACCCAGGTCTCGCCGAGAATATCGTCATGCGACGCAATACCGAGGGCCCGTTCCGCAACCGTCGTGAGTTGCTCGAGGTCAGCCGCCTGGGGCCCCGCACCTTCGAGCAGTGCGCCGGCTTTCTGCGCATCATGAATGGTGACAACCCGCTGGATGCCAGTGCCGTACACCCCGAGGCCTATCCGGTGGTAAACCGTATCGCCAAGAAGGGGGGGCGCGAGCTATCCAGTCTGGTCGGTGACAGTGCCTTTCTGAAGTCATTGAAACCTGCAGATTACGTCGATGATAGCTTCGGCGTGCCTACGGTGACTGACATCCTCAAGGAGCTCGACAAGCCCGGACGTGACCCGCGCCCCGAGTTCAAGGCCGCGGAGTTCCGCGAAGGTGTGGAGACTCTCAAGGACCTCGAGCCGGGTATGATCCTCGAAGGCACGGTGACTAACGTCACTCACTTCGGTGCTTTCGTCGATATCGGTGTCCACCAGGATGGCTTGGTGCACATCTCGGCACTCTCCGACACGTTCATCGATGATCCCCGCCAAGTGGTCAAGGCCGGCGACATCGTCAAGGTCAAGGTCATGGAGGTGGACATCGAGCGCGCACGTATCGGCCTGTCGATGCGCATGCACGATCAGCCCGGCGAGACTGCGACACGTAAAAGTGCCGGTGGCAATAACAACGCCTCGCGCGGCAAGCCCACGCGGCGCAATGGCCAGGGACAGGGCGGTGCTGGCGGCGGTAGCCAGATGGGGGCATTGGGCGAAGCGCTATTGAATGCCCGCAAGAACCGCTAAAATGCGTGTTCTTTGTTAGCCTGAAAACGAAGTGCGCCTTGAAAGGGCCTGCTGCGGCACCATAATCTGAAGTTTAACTCGCCGTGCCGCGCGCCGGCGTACCGCCTTCAACGAGGGGTAGTGATCTTGTCCGAGCAACTAGACAACGCCATTGCGCGGCTCAAGGGGCCGGCACGTCAGGGCCTGCTTGGCCGGCTGCGGCGCGGTATCGAGAAGGAAGGGCTGCGGGTGGACGCCAAGGGCAGCATTGCCCAGACGCCCCATCCGCACGCGTTGGGATCGAAGCTGACCCATCCGCACATCACCACCGACTATTCGGAGGCATTACTCGAGTACATCACGCCGGTATCCTGCCGGCCCAAGGATGCCCTCGACTTCCTCACCGACCTGCATCGCTTCAGCTATCGTCATTTGGGCGACGAGCTGATCTGGCCGGCGAGTATGCCGGCGCGGCTGCAGGGCAATGATAGTGTACCGATCGCCGATTATGGCCACTCCAATGTCGGTACCATGAAGCATGTCTATCGTAAGGGGCTGGACGTCCGTTATGGACGCATCATGCAGGCCATCGCTGGGGTGCACTACAACATCTCGTTGCCGGAAAGCATGTGGCCGCTATTGCGCGAGCTGGAAGGTGCCGAGGACAAGCCGATCGATGCCTACCGCTCAGGGCGCTACTTCGACCTGATTCGCAACTTCCGGCGCAACAGCTGGCTGCTTCTGTACCTGTTCGGAGCATCACCGGCACTGGATCGCAGTTTCCTGACCGGAGCGGCTCCCGAGAAGCTACGCGCCCATGCTCGCGATTCGCTGGTTTCTCCCTATGCCACCAGCCTGCGCATGTCCGACCTGGGGTATCAGAACAAGGTCCAGGCGCAGCTGAAAATCTGCTTCAACTCGCTTTCCAACTATGTGGGCACGCTGCGCCACGCCATTACTACCCCTTGGCCGACCTATGAGCGCATGGGTGTTAACCGTGATGGTGACTGGCAACAGCTCAATGCCAATATTCTGCAGATCGAGAACGAGTACTACAGCGACATCCGGCCCAAGCGCGTCGCGCGTCATGACGAGACGCCAACCCAGGCACTGGAGGCGCGTGGCGTCGAGTATATCGAGGTGCGCTGCCTCGATCTCAATCCTTTTCTGCCGCTGGGCATCGACGAGTCCCAGATGCGCTTCATCGATACGTTCCTGATGTGGTGTCTGCTGTCCGAGAGTCCGTGGATCCCCGACGAGGAATGCGACCGACTCGATGACAACCGCCGTGCTGTCGTCGACTTCGGTCGTGACCCAGCGCTGATGCTGGCAGTCGATGGCAGAGAGCAGCGCCTGGCCGAGCGGGCCGGCCATATCTTCGATGAGATGCGTGGGGTCGCGACGTTGCTCGATACCATCGAGGGCAATGCCGCCCATCATGTCGAAGCACTCGATGCATTGCGCCCGTTACTCGGCCACCCCGAACAGACTCCCTCCGGTCGCCTGCTGGCCGCGCTCGAAGAAACCGGTAGTGAGTTCGTCGAATTCACGCTCGAGCAGGCCCGCTCGCAAGCGGAATTTTTCCGCAGCCAGCCCATGGACCGAGCGCGCGACACCTTATTCACGCAATTGACCGAGACGTCGCATCAACAGCAGGGCGATATCGAGGCAGCCGATCTGGATGAGTTCAGCGAGTTCCTGAACGCCTATTTTGCTAGGGCGCGTGAACCCCGACCGGCGACCACGGTCTGACGTAATCGAAACCAGCGGCCCACCTTCGTGGGCCGTTTCTTTGCGAGGGAGATCGACTCGATGTGGAACGTCCTGTCCAGGGCGAGCATTCGCCAGTGGAGTGTACTGGGGCTGGCCTTTTGTGCACTGATGATGATGGTGGCGCTGTGGCTGCAGTATGGCGTGGGTCTCGAACCTTGCCCCTTGTGCATTTTCCAGCGCGTCGCGGTGCTTGCCGCTGCGCTCGTCTTTCTGATAGCGGCCATCCACAACCCGCGTGGCTGGGGCGGTAGCGTCTATGGCGTTCTGGGGCTGGCTGCGGTCGGTGGAGGGATCGCCGTGGCTGGGCGTCACGTGTGGCTGCAGTCGCTGCCGCCAGATAAGGTGCCGAGTTGCGGTCCCGGACTCGATTATATGATGGAAGTGTTGCCCTTGTGGGACGTACTCTCGCGTGTACTTTCGGGATCAGGTGAATGTGCCGAGATCGATGGCGTTTGGCTGGGCCTGGCCCTGCCACAATGGACGCTGATCGGTTTCGTGATCCTGGCGGTCATTCCGCTCTTCATGACATTTCGTAGCTTTTTGCAACGTGACGTTAGTTCGGCACGGCTTTAGCGCAATACAGGATTGACACCGGCGTGGCTTGAGGCGACGCTGGGTGTCCGCTGGGACAAGGACGAAGGGAGGCTGCCCATGCTAGAGGATTGCAAAACGGCCCTGGAACGCTGGGGTGGTGTACATCGCCTCATCGATCACTGGCTGGAAGAACGCCATGAAATGCTGGTGGCATTCATGGACCTTCATGAAGCCTGCGATATCGATTGCGAATCGGTACCCAAGGAACGGATCGATCGCTTCAACGAGCTGCTGATGGACTACATCAGTGCCGGCCATTTCGAGATTTATCCGCAGTTACGCGAGGAGGCCAAGGCCTTCGATGATCGGGAAGCATTGGCTGTCGCGGAAAAGCTGTTGTCGCGGTTGGAGAAATCCACCGAGATGGCGCTGGAGTTCGAAAACGAGTTTTCCACACCGGTACGCTGCCAGCACTTTGCGTCCCGCCTGCCGACCTGGCTGACGAAGCTGCAGAAGGCTATGACCGAGCGCTTTGCGCTGGAGGACGAGTTCATCGAACGGCTACATGCGGCGCATTCCCCACCGCCGGCATCGCAGGCGGCGTCCAGCGCGACATTCTAAAGACTGATCGCACCCTTGTGACAGTCTATGACCAACGAAGACCCGCCGGCGATGCCGGCGGGTCTTCGTTTTCCCGGCCCTCAGATTGAACCCGAATGGCTGATAGAGCGTCGGCGTGAGAGTCGCTCACCCAGGCGGGCACCCAGGAGGAGCATGCATGGCGTGAGCAGTAGGGTCAGGCCGGTGGCAAAGCCCAATCCGCCAGCAATGGCGCTGGATAGCTGGGTCCACCACTGCGTCGAGGGAGCGCCCCAGCCCAGGCTCGGTCCGAGTAGATCGACATTGACCCCCAGTACCATCGGCATCAGTCCGAGAATCGTGGTGATGGCCGTAAGCAGCACAGGGCGTAGACGGCGCCCACCGGCCTCCAGGGCCGCCTCGGCGGCGGCCAGCCCTTCGTCGCGCAGTTGGTTGTAGGTATCGATCAGCACGATATTGTTGTTCACCACGATACCCGCCAGGGCAATGATCCCCATCCCCACCATGACGATGCCGAAGGGCTGCGCATTTAGCAGCAGACCTAGCAGCACACCGGCGGTGGAAAATACGATCGCTGACAGTACCAGGCCCGCCTGGTAAAGACTGTTGAACTGGGTGACCAGGATGATCATCATCAGGAAGATTGCCACGCCAAACGCCATCCCCAGAAAGCGGGTGGTCTCGGCCTGATCCTGCTGCTCCCCCGCGAACCCGACACGCACACCGTCGGGCAGTGCATTCAGTTCGCCGCTCAGTGCCTTGATACGCTCATCGACTTGTCGACCGGGGGCGACATCGGCTTCGAGGGTCAGGGTGCGCTGGCCATCGACTCGGTGCAGCGTGCCGACCTTGGGTGCCGGCTCCAGCGTAACGAAATGGCCGATTGGCACCTGCCCACGCGCAGTGTTAATCGTCATACGCTGCAACTGATCGAGACTCCGCCGAGCACCTGGCAGGCGTACGCGGATATCGACTTCGTCCGTGGCATCCTGAGGGCGATAGGTGGCAATCTGCAGGCCTGTGGTCACCAGTTGCACGGCACTACCAATAGTGGTCACGTCGGCGCCGAAGCGAGCCGCTGCCTCTCGGTCGACCTTGAGTCGCCATTCCACACCGGGCAGGCTGCGGTTGTCCTCGATATCGCGGAAGCCGCCGAGGCGCTGCATGGCGGCACGCAGTTGATTCACGGCACGCTCGATGGCGGCCGGGTCGTCGGCACTCAGTTCGATCTGAATCGGCTTGCCGCTGGTCGGCCCCTGCTCCTGCTCGCGAAACTCCAATTGAATGCCGGGAATGTTCTCGGTGCGTTCGGCCATGTCAGCGAGGATCTCACCCGCCGGCCGGCGTTGATCCCAATCGATAAATTGGAAGGTGAGCTGGCCGATGACATCGACGCCGAGCTGCTCGTTAGGCACGGCGAAGGAGCGGGCATAGAGTGCCTCGACTTCGCTCATGTCATCCAGGCGAGCTTCCACTCGCTGCACGATGGTGTCCTTTTCATCGACCGACAAGTCACCGCGGGCATGTACAAGTACTTGGGCGCTGTCCGGCTCGACCGATGGGAAGAATTCCACACCGTGATTGAAGCGGGCATAGCCCATGTAGATCAGCGCCATGACCAGTAGCGCCCCGGCCAGCGTGAGGCCGGGATGACGCAACAGGTTAGCCAGGGTTCGGCGGTAGAGCCGTCCGCCGCCACTCATCGTGTCGCTTGGGGTTGTGCGGCGATGGCTGAAAAGGTTACCCAGCGTGGGCAGAAAGACCAGGGCCATGGCCAGCGAGGCCACCAGGCATAAAATCACCGTCGCTGGCAGGTATTTCATGAACTCACCGACCACCCCCGGCCAGAACAGTAGCGGCAGAAATACGGCCAATGTAGTGGCAGTGGACGATATGACCGGCCAGGCCATGCGACTGGCAGCACCCGCCCAGGCATCGTGGGGCGTGAGCCCTTCGGCGAGAAAACGGTCAGCCTGCTCGCCAACCACGATCGCGCCGTCGACCAGCATGCCGGCGACCAGGATCAGTGCGAATAGCACCACGATGTTGAGCGTGTAGCCGATACCCCAGATCAGCAGTATGCCGGTGAGAAAGGCGCCGGGAATGGTCGTGCCAACCAGCAGGGCGGAGCGTGGTCCCATGGTGGCGAGGATCACGATCAGTACCAGGACCACTGCGGTGAGCACGTTGTTGAGCAGCTCGGCGAGCATATCCTCGACGTCGGTCGATTGGTCCATGATGATGCTGACGTCCAACGTCTCCGGCAGGCGCGACTCGGCCTGCTCCAGCAGGGCCTTGACGGCATCCACGGTAGCGATGATGTTGGCACCGGTGCGCTTGGAGATTTCCAGCACCAGCGCCGGTTGGCCGTCTATGCGTGCATAGCCGGCGGGGTCCTTAAGCGTGCGCTGGACCATTGCTACGTCGCCGAAGGTGACCACGCGGTCTCCATCCACCTTGACCGGGGTTGCCAGGATGTCTTCGAGATCCTCGATCACGCCGGGTACCTTGATGGTCAGCCGGCCGGCACCGTTATCGATGCTGCCGGCCGCGACCAGGCGGTTGTTGCGTGATACCAGGTTGAACAACGTGTCGAAGTCGACTCCATAGCTGTCGAGGACCAGCGGATCCACCACGATTTCCAACAGATTCTCGCGCTCGCCGGCGATATCCACTTCAAGTACCTGGGGTATGCCCTCGATGACCTGCTTGAGCTCGCGGGCCACGGTCATCAGCTCGGCAGCCGAAAGCGGTCCCGATAGACCGACCGACATCACCGGAAAGAGCGATACGTTGACTTCCATGACTCGCGGTTCTTCGGCTTCATCGGGCAGCGAGCTGCGTGCGATATCGACCCTTTCGCGTACGTCGGCGAGGGCTTGGCGGGCATCGAAGCCAGCATCGAACTCGAGGGTGATCGATGCATGGCCTTCGCTTGACTGGGAGGTCATCTTCTCGAGGCCTTCGATGGCGCGTAGTTCCTGCTCCATCGGGCGGACCAGCAGGCGCTCGGCGTCCTCAGGGCTGACGCCTTCGAGACTCAGCGAGACGTAGATCATCGGAATCGCCACGTCGGGGTTGGATTCCTTGGGAATCGCCTGATAGGCCACCATGCCGGCCAGCAGCAGGAATATCAGCAGCAGCAGGGTGGTGCGTGTACGATTCAGCGCAGCGTAGATCAGAGTGCGCATCAGCTCCGCTCTTCTTCGGTGTCGGCCGGTATCGGGATGACGACGTCACCGTCATCGACGAATCCGCCGCCCAGGGTGATCAGGCGTACCTCATCGGGCAGGCCGGTCACCCAGGCCTGGGTGGCATCGGCGGTGAGTAGCTCTACCGGTGTGAATTCGACCGTATTGTCCGCCGTTAGATGCTTGATACCCAGGCGGCCCTGATCATCGAGTACCAGCCGGGCAGGCGAGAGGCGATGAGCCTGACGTTCGGGCAGGGCAATTTCCAGTGTGGCGCTGGCGCCAGCGATACGTCGCCTCTCGGGGTTGGCAATGTCGGCTTCCAGGGCATAGCTGCGGGTCGCCGCGTCGGCACCGCTGGCTATGTAGCTAAGCTCGCCATGAAGCTTGCTGCCGTCGAGCAGGGTGGCCGTTACCGGCAGGCCTTCCTGCAGGACCAGGGCGCGGCGCTGGGGAGCCCAGGCCTCTGCCGTCAGTTGGTCGATCTCGATCAGCCGGCCGATGTCCTCGCCGGCCTGGAGATAATCGCCTTTGTCGACGTCCAGCCGGTCAAGGGTGCCGGCGAACGGAGCGATGATGCGCAGGTTGGCCTGTTGTTCGCGCAGGCTAGCCAATTCCGCCCGGGCTGTGGCTAGGGTGCTTTGCAGGCGCAGCAGCTCATTGCCGGCAATCAACTCGCGGTTACGCAGGCGCTGGCCGGCCTCGAGTTCCGCCTCGCGTAACTTGAGTTCGGCCTCGGCGCGCGCTAGCTGGGCTTCAAGATCTTCCTGCTCAAGTTCGACCAGCACGTCGCCTGGTTCGACACGCGTGCCTTGTGGCTGGGGCAAGCGGATGACAGTACCCGACAGGCTCGGGCGCAGAGTGATATCGCGGCGCGGCTCGAGTTGCCCTTGCAGCGTGAGGTGGGGAACGTGTATTTCGGCACGGGACAAGGTGATTTCGACGCGAGGCAGATCCTTGCCAGCTTGATCGTCGGCAGGGGGTGCCGTGTCACTAAAACCCTGCATATCACCGAATGCCAGCCAGACGAGCAGGGCGATGCCCAGAATCAGCGCGACTAAGGCAGGAGAAAGAGCAAGTCTGTGGCGCATCGTGCCATCCGAATCGAAAAAATTAGGAAGCGCTGATGAAATCGCTCGACCGAGATAATCGATGCACAGCGATAGCGCTGTCAACGCAAGGCCCCGGCACGAGGCCGGGGCAGCGATTCAAGCCATGGCTAGCTTACATCAACGAGGAGGCTTCCGGTCGCTCGAGTTCGGTAAGCGGAATTTCTCCGGTCAGCAGGTCACGTTCGAAGGCCTCGGTATCGATGGTGAATCCCAGGAAGTCCCTGGCCAGGTACATGTCCTTTTCGGCATTGCCCAGACAGCTGGTGCCGCCGGGGGAGGGTGTCATGTTGAATACGATGCCAGTGCCCGGATTGATCTTTGCCTCGCCCATGACGAGCTTGTGCTTGTTCTTGTCGATCAGCTGCGGGCGTACACCACCGAATCCCTTGGCGAAGGTGACCTCCTTGGCCGTCAGGCTGGGCACGATCTTCTGGATGTCCTTGAGAAACAACCGCTCGCGCAGAATGGGCACTTCGTAGAGAAAATTCTTGAAGATGTAGTTGCGTATGTCACGGACCTTGAGCAACTCCCAGAGGGCCTTGATGACGTTTCGGTCAAGGCGCAACACCTTCAGGAACTCGAAGAACGTCTTGCCGTTGTAGCGCTCCAGCAAGGGCAACATGAGCGCGGTTGGCCCGAAGCGCGTCTTACCCTCAACGAGTACGTCGGGGTCGCCATGCACGGCGGCAAACGGCAGGTTCTCGTTCTGGACGGTATAGACCTTGCCGTTGAGTACCTTCGGCGTGAAGTAGAAGGAGCCGGCCATGGGCAGGCAGGACTTGTCCAGGCCATAACCCATCTGGTGAGCGAACAGCAACGAATGCCCTCCGGCGCTGACTACGACATAGCGCGCTGTCAGGGTGCCTCGGTTGGGTGTTCTGACCTTGAAGATTCCGCCTTCTTCGGTGATTCGCTCGACGGCCGTGGAGAGAAAGACATCGCATCGCGTCTCCTTCTCGGCGGCGCTCTTTTGTGCCTGGTCGACGAAAGCTTCGGACAAGGTGGTGTAATTGACCGCCGAATATTCATCGAGCGCTGCCAGTGCAACAATGGGTTCGTCGGTCCTGCGCCCTTCAACGAGATTGGGCTCGAGCTTGGCGATCTCGTCGCGTTCGAGCAGCTTGAGGTTGGGAAACAGTTCATTGAAGCGACTATGCCGGGCACGCAGGAACTCGCACTCTCTGGTGCCTACGCCCAATACCATCTTGGGGTACCTGAAGATGACACGATCGCGTTCCTCTGTGGGCAGCTTGGTCGCGAAGTTGACCACCATGCCTGCCGTGCGCTTGGTGACGCGGGCTTTGTCGAGGGAGTAATTGGTCTCGATATCGCCGTAGTGGATAGTCTGGCTGTTGTTGCGGCCGTGGGAATTGACGATCGCCACATGATCGTACTTTTCCACCAGGCCAATCGACTTCAGGTCGGTATAACGCGCCAGTTCGTAGAGCAGAGCGGTGCCGGATACGCCACCGCCAATAATGAGGACGTCGTAAGTCGCTTCGGACATGGCCATGCGCTCTGGTTGGTACAGAAGTGGTGCTTCGGCCCGCGTCGGGGGTCGAAACTTGACTACCGAGCGCCGCGTAATGATGAGGCGGACCGCAGTCACTCGCTAACGAGTATAGGAGGTCACTTGAGTAGGTAATTTAGACTAATGGTCTAGTTTTCTGCAGTCTTGCCGCTAACAGGCAACATGGAAACGGCGATGTTGCGATGTATCAGTACTGATGAGTATAGGAGGGGATGTATGCCCCGACCAATCCATCGGAAAAGGCCAGGGCACCAGTCAGGACTCGCTTCAGGCCGCCGGGTCGCTTAGCTTGAGCGTGCGGTGTGTGTGTTCGCGAATATCGCGGAGCAACGCCCCCTGTTCGGCAAGCGTGTCGTCACGGGCAGGAACCAGCTGCTTCAGGCGCGCCTGCCAGGCGTCTGAGGCAAATTTCTCGGGGAAACAGCGCTCGATCAATCCGAGCATGATCGAGGTGGCTGTCGAAGCACCCGGCGAGGCGCCAAGCAGGGCGGCGATGGAGCCGTCGCTCGACGCCACGACCTCGGTACCGAACTGTAGGACGCCGCCTTTCTTGGGATCTTTCTTGATCACCTGGACGCGCTGACCAGCCATCTCGAGCCGCCAGTCGTCGACGGCTGCCGCAGGATAGAAATCCTGAAGTTCCTCGACGCGCTCCTCATGCGAGAGACGTACCTGATCGAGGAGGTACTTGACCAGGCTGAAGTTATCACGCGCAACGGCCAACATTGGGCTCAGGTTCGAGGAACGCACTGACTTGGCCAGGTCGAAGACGGATCCCGTCTTCAGGAACTTGGTGGTAAAGCCGGCAAACGGGCCGAACAGCAGCGAAGGCGTACCGTCGACGTTGCGAGTATCCAAGTGGGGCACCGACATTGGCGGCGCGCCGATGGGCGCCTTGCTATAAACCTTGGCGTTGTGCTGGGAGACGATCTCAGGTTTGTCGCAGCGAAGCCACTGGCCACTGACGGGAAAGCCTGCATAGCCCTTGGCTTCTGGAATACCGCTCTTCTGCAACAGGTGCAGAGAGGCGCCACCGGCACCGAGGAACACGAAGCGGGCGCGAATGACTCGACGGTCACCATCGTTCGTGTCGACCTTGACTGTCCAGCTGCCGTCGCGATTGCGCTCCAGGTCGCTGACCTTCTGACCGGTACTGATGCGGACCTGATCGTCCGGCTCGGCTTTCAGGCGCTCCAGAAGCTGGCGTGTGAGAGCACCGAAGTCGACGTCGGTGCCAGCCTCGACCCGGGTGGCCGCCAATGGTTCGCCAGCCTTGCGGCCGTTCATTAACAGCGGAGCCCACTGCTCGATGGTTTCCGGCGATTCGGTGTATTTCATCGCCTCAAAGCAGGGATGGGCCTGCATCACCTCGTGGCGTGCACGCAGAAAACGTACATCCTGCTGTCCGCGCACGAAGCTCATGTGCGGGACCGGGTAGACGAAACGGGATGGATCACCGAGATTGCCATGTTCGACCAGGTAGGTCCAAAACTGCTTGGACTCCTCGAACATGGTATTGATCTTGATGGCCTTCTGGATATCGACCGAGCCATCGGCGGCCAGCGGCGTGTAATTGAGCTCGCACAGGCCGGCATGGCCGGTGCCGGCATTATTCCAGGCGAACGAGCTTTCGCTGGCCGTGGAATCGAGCCGCTCGAGGACCTCGATGCGTGCTTCCGGTTCCAGTTCATGGAGGAGGGTGGCGAGTGTTGCGCTCATCACCCCCGCGCCAACCAGCAAGACATCGACTGTCTCATCCATAACGTTATCAACCATTGGCGGTAGTCATCAGGAATCGTTTTTGAGGGGCCCTGTGCGCTTCTAGCGCGGTGGCCCAATAAACGTCGAATTGGGTTCATTATAGCCGCTTTGGAGCTAAAAACGACCTATGCCAAAGGTGTACTTTATGGTTACTTGTTTGGCCATAAGGAAAAGCTTAGCGTCACGCGTAAAGGAAAAATGCAACCCAGCCAATAGGTTAGGTCGCATTTTGGGGGGTCTGGCAATGGTGCGGTGCAGTATCGGGGCGCCGATAAAAATTACCTATCGCAGGCTAATGATGCGCCAGTCGTGACGTTTGGCCTCGCGTCGCAATGTGTCGTCAGGGTCGACAGCCACCGGATGATCGACCAACTTCAGCAGCGGGAGGTCGTTGTGGGAATCACTGTAGAACCACGCGCCATGCAGCGAGGCTGCGCCTTGCCTTAGCCAGGCATCCAGTCGCTTGACCTTGCCTTCACGGAAGCTGGGAATACCGCTCACCCGGCCGGTATAGCGGCCATCGACGCACTCCGGCTCGACTGCAATCAGGTCATCGACTCCCAGGCGTTCGGCGATGGGGCCGGTCACGAAGCGGTTGGTTGCCGTGATGATCAGCAGGGTGTCGCCGCGCTCGCGGTGACGGGCCAGCAGCTCCTCGCCCTTGGGCAGGATATGCGGCTCGACCTTGCTTGCCATGAACTGCTGATGCCAGGCGTTCAACTGCTCACGGTTATATTCGGCCAGCGGCTTGAGTGCCAGTTCCAGGTAGGCATGGATATCCAGGGTGCCGTTCTTGTAATCCTCGAGGAAGCGCTCATTGGCTTCATGGTAGCTGACGGGATCGACGGCGCCCTGCTCGACGAGGAATTGCCCCCAGGCATGATCACTGTCGATGGAGATGAGGGTGTTGTCGAGATCGAAAATGGCCAGGCTCAAAGGTGGCTCCCCGGTGCGTGTGCGATGACGTTGGCGAGAACGGCGCTGATTATTGCAGAACCGGTCGGCGATGCACACCGCTTGGCATCCCTGTATTGATGCGCTTTCCGGCTTTGTGGAAGAATGGCTTCAATACTGGTTTTCATAAGGTGAAGCCCGTGATCGACGCTGACGGCTTCCGCCCCAACGTTGGTATCATTATTACCAACCACGAAGGGCAATTACTGTGGGCGCGTCGGGTGGGACAGAATGCATGGCAATTTCCCCAAGGAGGCATCAAGGCGCATGAGACTCCGCAACAGGCACTTTTTCGCGAACTCGAAGAAGAGATCGGCCTGACTCCGGACGATGTCGAGATGCTGGCCTGTACACGGGGGTGGCTGCGTTACCGTCTACCGCGGCGCATGATACGAACCCAATCACGGCCGGTCTGTATCGGCCAGAAGCAGAAATGGTTTTTGCTGCGCATTCGATGCCAGGATAGCCGCATCTGCATGGACACGACGCCCAAGCCGGAGTTCGACGGCTGGCGTTGGGTCAGTTACTGGTATCCGTTGGGGCAGGTGGTACCGTTCAAGCGCGAAGTCTATCGTCGCGCCTTGAGGGAGCTGGCGCCACGCGTGCAGCGCCTGGCCCAGGGAGGCGGCTGATCGCGGGTTCATCTCGCGACGGCATGACAATCACTACACAAGAAGAATGCCCATGCTCGAAGTTCTACGCCGCATCGTTCAAGAGGTTAACGGAGCACGCAGCCTCGATGCGGCGTTGGCTACCATGGTGCGCCGCATTCGCAAGGCGATGCAGACCGATGTTTGTTCGGTCTATCTCTTCGATCCTGCCCAGGATCGCCTGGTGCTCATGGATACCATCGGTCTGCATACCCAGGCGGTGGGGCATGTCACGTTGCGCCTGGGCGAGGGCCTGGTCGGCTTGGTCGGCCAGCGTGAGGAGCCGCTCAATCTCGAGGATGCTCCCTCGCACCCGCACTTCCGCTATTTCAAGGAGACCGGCGAAGAGCGTTTTTCCAGTTTCCTTGGCGTACCCATCATTCATCAGCGGCGCATGCTTGGCGTGCTGGTCGTGCAGCAGAAGGACAAGCGTCGCTACGATGAGGGCGATGAAGCCTTCCTGGTGACCATGGCGGCCCAACTGGCAGGTGTATTGGCGCATGCACTGGCCACCGGGACGCTTAACCGGCCGACGCGCGCCGATGACATGGCAATGTTCAAGGGCGTGGCCGCATCGCCCGGTGTCATTATCGGCGAAGCCGTGGTCATTGCCCCCCCGGCCGATCTGGACAGCGTGCCGGACCTGATACCCACCGATGTCGACTATGAGGTGCGCCGCCTGAGCGAGGCCATCGATCGTGTGCGTCATGAGATACGCAGCGCCGGCGCTCGATTGGCCAGCCGCATCTCGACCCAGGAGCTGGCGCTGTTCGATGTCTATGAACAGATGCTGGCGGACGCCTCGCTGGGCCAGGAGGTGGAAAAGCGCATACGCGAAGGCCAATGGGCGCCCGGTGCGTTGGCAGATGTCGTGCGTCGCCATGTCAAGTATCTGGAGCGGGTCGATGACGATTATCTGCGTGAGCGTGCCGCGGATATCCGTGATCTGGGGCGGCGGGTATTGGCGCATCTCCAGGAGGGGAATCCGCTCACACCGGAAACCTATCCGGAGTGCTGCATTCTCATCGGTGATGAAATCAGCGTGACCATGCTCGGCGAAGTACCGCGCGAAAAGCTGGCGGGTCTGGTCTCGGTTCGTGGTTCGAGCACGTCGCACGTAGCGATTCTGGCCAGGGCGATGGGCATTCCAACGGTGCTCGGTATGGTCGACTTGCCGTTACCGCGACTGAACAGCGCTCGGGTTATTCTCGATGGCTATCGTGGACGCCTGTTCGTGCGTCCCGATGAAGAGCTGATCAAGCGCTACCGAAACCTGATCGCCGAAGAACAGGCGCTGGCCGAGGTACTGGAGCACGAGCAGGACCTGCCCAGTTGCACACCCGATGGCCATGACATGCCTTTGATGGTCAATACCGGCCTGGCTGTAGATTCCGTGGGGCTGCTCAAGCCGCGTATCAGTGGGGTCGGTCTGTACCGGACCGAAGTGCCATTCATGATTACCGAGCGCTTTCCCAGCGAGCAGGAACAGGCGCGGCTCTATCGCGAGCAACTCGAGGGGTTTGCGCCGTTACCCGTGGTCATGCGTACCCTGGATATCGGCGGCGACAAGGACCTGCCGTATTTTCCGATCAACGAAGCCAATCCGTTCCTGGGCTGGCGAGGCATTCGAGTCACTCTGGACCATCCCGAAGTGTTGATGGTGCAGCTGCGTGCGATGCTGAGAGCCTCCGATGGGCTCAATAACCTCCAGATCCTGCTGCCCATGGTGACCAATATCGACGAAGTCGACGCGGCCCTGCGGCTTCTCGACCGAGCGCTCGTCGAACTTGCTGAGGATGGGGTTCACCTCGAGCGGCCGCGCGTCGGAGTGATGATCGAAGTGCCGGCGACGCTCTACCAGCTCGAGGCACTGGCGGCGCGTGTCGACTTCTTCTCGGTCGGTAGTAACGATTTGACCCAGTACTTGCTGGCTGTGGACCGCAACAATCCCCGCGTGGCGGATCTCTACGATGCCTGCCATCCGGCGGTATTGGCCGCATTGGCACGCCTGGCGGAGGAGGCGTCGCAGCTACGAGTGCCCACATCGGTGTGCGGCGAGTTGGCCGGTGACCCGGCGGGTGCGCTGTTATTGATGGGCATGGGCTTTGATGCGTTGTCGATGAACGCACCCAGCCTGCCACGGGTACGCGCGGCGATTCGCCGGGTCTCGCTGTCCTCGGCGCGAGAGCTGGTGGGCGAGATCCTGTCCATGCCCACCTCGAAAGAAGTACGTTCCCATCTCGGTAAGTGTTTCACGGCCTGGCAATTAGAGCATCTGTTGCCACCCAAGGATGAGGGCTAATTCTTCAGGGGAGGGAGATCCAGTGCTTGCCGCCGCTCGCCCAGCGGCTGGCCATAGGGGCCGAAGCTGCGCTCGCCCATTTCGAGCCGGCCGCTGGCATGCCATGTCAGCCAGGTACTGGCGCGGGTGCCGTAATCGCGACTGGTAATGAACGGAGCAGACAATAGCCGCTCAAGCTCCAGGCCGACGCCGGTTTCCGGCAACTCCGTATCGTCGGGTCGCCAGTCATCGGCCAATAACGACCAGGCATTTTCGGCAAATGATGTGGCTGAGGCGGCCAGAATGCGCTGCAGGCCCTGACGGCTACGTTTCAGCTTGGGCCAGGGGGTGTCGAGCGTGGCATTGGACAATCCATGCAATCCAGGGCTGACCTGCTGTAGCCGAGTGCCGCTGCGGCCATGATGCAGGTGCCAGAGATAATGGCCGTCGCTGGCCAGCAGATTGAATCCTGCATAATCATGTGCGCCTTCCTGGCCCAACCGTTCCAGCCACGTTGACAACGACGGACACTCCAGAGCATTCCGGACCAGTTCGCCGCGGCTGGGCCCGTCGGCGGGCGCATGAAATTCCGGGTCGCGAACGTTGGTCAAGGCGGCCACCCTGCCTTGGCGATGGGCGGCAAGCCAGGTCCCTCCGGCACGCAGATCGCGCCCTCCGATAATGTCCCGTGCATCCTGCCATTGGGCGAGAGGTGCTGTCGGCCGGTCGTAGAATTCATCTCGGTTGGCCGCCAGGCGCAAGGGTGTCGAGAGACCAGGTTGCCAATCAAGAACGATGAGACACATAGTGCACTTTTCTGATGTTCCTCGTTTTGCAGGGCATGGCATGACATCATTATGGCCAGAGGCGTAAAATTTCGTTATTCACGATGCCAGGGATGCCGATGCAAGACATGCCGGGAAAAAATGTGGAGCAAGGCGGGCGGTGGCGCCGCTTGGCCAAGCGCAGCGTATTGCCTGTCCTGCTGGCCGAAATAGGCTTCACGATACTCTGCCTCGGCGTGGGTAGCTGGATCTGGCGTAATGATCACGATAGCCAGGTACAGGAATACCATCAGGAGCAGTTCGAAACGTTCCGCCTTCAAGCGAGGCTACTTGATCAACGTCTCGCCGACCAGCAGCAGTACCTCAGGCAACTCGGCTATGCAACACGACGCCTGTTTCAGGGCGAGGGGCCGCCTTCGGCTGTTGCCTTCGCTTCCCCGTTGCCTGGCGCAAGTCCGCTACCTCAGGACGCAGAAAACGGAATTTTCGAACCAGCATTGACGCCCTCCGAGCGCGAAGCCAGCACGCTTACTCGTCAGGTTCACTGGCTGGAGCCGTTGATGAGCGACCTCTATCAGAGCGATGCGCTCATTCAGCGCCTGTATATCGTTTTACCTCAGGGGGTGGCGGCGGTCCTGCCGGGCTCGGATAGCAGTGTCACCCATGCTACTCCCAAGCTGGAAACCCATTGGCTGGGCGCGGGTGATTTACCCCCTGACACGCCATTACCTTGGCGTTCGGAGCGTGACAGCGGGACAGCGCCAAATATCGAGCTGCGCTTCAATATCTTCGACACCGACCGACAAGCCCTGCTGGGAGTAAAACTCGATGAGGATCGGCTGCTACGTTTGATGCAGGATTATGTCAGAGTCAGTCGGCATATCTGGTTGGTTAATCCTCAGGGAGACGTTCTGGTCGGGAACGCCTTGGTGACATTACCTGACGATGCTGGGCAGCGCGGTATCCGCACCTTGAACGGCGAACAGGAGGGGGCAGGCTTGCTGGCCTGGGTCACGCTACCCACCGCGGGCTGGCGTCTGGTCGGTACGCTGCCTGAGTCTCCGCTTCCTTGGGCGCTGCCCTCGATAGGCTGGGTTGTTTTGATCTGGGCCGCAGGAAGCCTGATGATGCTCTCCATGCTTCAGTTGCAGGCGCGTTACCGGATGCAGCGTTGGGAAGGCAATATGCGCGTTCCTATGGAGCGGCTGGCACGCATCCGTCAGCGACTCGAGGCCGAGGAGCCGGATCTGCTGCCTTCGCCTGAAGAAGCCTGGGCGGCATCTGGCGCCCTTGGCGGTTCGTCAATGTCACGGCTCGAGCACTCACTCGACTCGCTGGAACAGGCCTCCCTGCGTCTGGAGACGCGTCCCCGCCTGCCGACGATGCTCGATGAGCTCGACGTACCGGCGGCACTGTCCTATGACGGGTTGTTGACCTCAGTCAATGCCGCTTTCGAGGCCCTTGTCGGGCGCCCGCGTGGCGAGCTGCAGGGTGTGGCCAGCGAGGTCGTCATTCTTCCCGATGATGCCGATAGTAAGCATCGTGTGCGTGTGCGTGACGGCAGTGGCCATTGGCACCGCTTACGCGTCATCCGTGGCAATGACGGGCAAGGCTACCAACTGGCCGTGCTGATCGATGAATCCGATAGCCACTACCGGATACAGCAACTGACGCAGGCCCGCAACCGAGCGCGTCAGGAGTCTCAGCTCAAGTCCCGGTACTTGAAGATGCTGCGTAGCGAACTCGAGTCGTTAGCTCTGCAGGTGCGTCAGCAGGACGTCGATGTCGGTGAGACGGCCCGTGAGCGCTTCTGGGGATTGATGGAAATGCTCGATAGCCTGAACGATACGCCTCAGACCGCGGGGCCTGACACTCTTGGCGAACGGACGCAACCGTCTGCCAGTCCTTCTCCGCCACGCGTACTGATCGTCGACGATGGACCGGTCAATACGGCGCTGGCCTACAACGTACTCTCGCGCCATGGATTGAGCGTGGACACGGCGGGGAGTGGGGAGGAGGCACTGTTACTGGCGGATCGCCATTACTACGATCTGGTCTTCATGGATATCTTCATGCCGGCACCCGACGGCATCGAGACTAGCCGTCGCTGGCGTGAACGCGAGTCCCGGGGGACTGGCCGGCGCAGTATACTCATCGCCCTGACCGCCAATGCCAGTGAAGCGTACCGCGAGCAATTCTTCTCCGTCGGCGTGGATGATTACCTGGCCAAGCCCTATCGCCCCCAGGCGCTGATCGATATGATCCATCGCTGGTTGCCCGACGCCTTGCCCGGGACGACCTGACGGATTTCCCTGTTTTCCTTCGTCACACCGAGAGAGCCATGCTTGATTACCCGCAAATTGACCCGGTCGCTGTTGCCCTGAGTCCGTTCAAGATCCACTGGTATGGGCTGATGTATGTGGTGGGGTTCATCGGGGCTTGGTGGCTGGGACGCATGCGCGCGCATCGTCTGGGCCTGACCAAGGACGATATTGGCGACATGCTGTTCTATGGTGCCCTGGGGGTCGTGCTCGGGGGACGTGTCGGTTACGCCCTGTTCTACGGATTCGACCGCCTACTGGCCGATCCGTTGTGGATCTTCCAGGTCTGGGATGGCGGCATGAGCTTTCATGGTGGCCTGATCGGGGTGCTGATCGCTGCCTGGTTGTTTGCCCGCAAGCACCGGTTGGCCTTCTTTCAGCTGACCGACTTCATTGCCCCGCTGGTACCGGTCGGCCTGGGGGCGGGGCGAATCGGCAACTTCATTAATGCCGAGCTGCCTGGGCGTGTCGCCGAGGTGCCCTGGGCGATGCCGTTTCCAGGCATGGGACCCGAGCCCCGTCACCCCTCGTCGCTGTACGAGTTTCTGCTCGAAGGTGTCGTGCTCTTTGCCATCCTCTGGTTCGTGTCGCGCAGGCCTCGCCACCGCGGCATGATTTCAGGCCTGTTTCTGCTGCTTTACGGTGTCTTCCGCTTCGCCATCGAATTCGTAAGGATGCCCGACCCGCAATTAGGCTTCATTGCCTTCGGTTGGCTGACCATGGGGATGCTGCTGACCTTGCCCATGATCGCAGCGGGGCTGGCACTAATGGCCTGGTCGCGAAGCCAGCCGGTGGACGGCAGCCGTGCCGAGTCGGGAGCAACGACATGAGGCGGGGCCTAGTTCTTGGCATGGCGTATCGCTACACTGTGGGTCCACTTGTTCGATGTCCGACGAGACCGTGTCCTTGATTTCCTCCTCACCGACGGCTTGCGCAGCGGCGACTACGCCACCTGCACTGGAGCAGCCCTATCTCGACCTGATGCGTCATGTTCTCGAGCATGGCGTGACCAAGCACGATCGTACCGGCGTGGGTACCCGGAGCGTATTCGGTCACCAGATGCGCTTCGATCTGGCACGGGGATTCCCCCTGGTCACTACCAAGAAACTGCACCTGCGCTCGATCATTCATGAGCTGCTGTGGTTTCTGCGTGGCGAGACCAATATCGCCTATCTCAAGGAGAATGGGGTCCGTATCTGGGACGAATGGGCGGATGAAGAAGGCGAGCTGGGGCCGGTCTATGGCTACCAGTGGCGCAGCTGGCCGCGCCCGGAGGGGGGGCACGTCGATCAGATCGCCAATGTCGTCGAGCAGATTCGCAACAACCCCGACTCGAGGCGGTTGATCGTCTCGGCCTGGAATCCAGCCCTGATCGAGAACATGGCGCTGCCGCCCTGTCATGCACTGTTCCAGTTCTATGTGGCGGAAGGCCGCCTGTCCTGCCAGCTTTATCAACGTAGTGCGGACATCTTCCTGGGCGTGCCCTTCAATATTGCCAGCTATGCCCTGTTGACCCGCATGATCGCCCAGGTTTGTGGGCTGGCGCCGGGTGAATTCGTGCATACCCTGGGCGATGCCCACCTCTATCTTAATCACCTCGAGCAGGCCGAGCTGCAGCTGTCGCGAACGCCGCAATCGGAGCCGCAGCTGAGGCTGAATCCCGACGTCAAGGATCTGTTTGCCTTCCGCTTCGAGGATATCGCCATCGAGGGTTACGATCCTCATCCCCATATCAAGGCCGAGGTCGCCGTATGAGCGAACACGAGACGATCGATACCCTGGTGCCGGTGGCCATGGTCGCGGCAATGTCACGTAATCGCGTGATCGGGGTGGCTAACCAGTTGCCTTGGTACCTGCCCGAAGATCTCAAGTTCTTCAAGCGCATCACATTGGGCAAGCCGCTGGTCATGGGGCGCAAGACCTTCGAGTCGATTGGGCGCCCCTTGCCGGGGCGTTTGAATATCGTTGTCACCCGCAGTCGTGAGTTTCAGCACGAAGGCGTGCGTGTCTGCCATGATCTGGCAAGCGCCCTGATACTGGCCGACCAGCAGGCGACGATCGACGGGGTCGAGGAGATCGCCGTGATCGGTGGAGGGGAAATTTTTCACCAGGCGATGCCGAGTGCCTCACGACTCTATTTGACCGAGGTCGAGGTGGATATCGCCGGTGATGCCTTCTTTCCGGAACTGGACACGCAAGAGTGGCAAGAGGTCCAGCGCGTCGCAGGCGAGGAGAGCGGTACCGGTGATGCGCAAGGCAAGGTCCGCCCCGAGTATGCCTTCGTGGCCTACGAGCGTCGGCAGGCATAAGCTCATCGGGCAGGTATTAAGTGCTGTCTGAAAGCGATGGCAAGACGGGCATCATAGCCAAGGCAAGATTGGCGAGGGAAGCACTGAATTCGCAGGCGAGTTCACTGGCACTCAATGAAGCATTATGTGGCGATAGTTAACGCCGTCTGGGATAGCGCAGGCATTATTCAGTCAGCGCGTAGAGGGGAGGCCGAGCTTTGATCAACGAACGCACCACCGCGCTATTCGATTTGCTTGAGGCGCAGGCCCGCCTGGGTCTGAACGAAATCGCTTCATTACGCCAACGTGTTGCCACGCTGGAAGCGGAAAACCGCCGCCTGCGTGAGGCTCTGGAATCCCAGCAGTCCCAGGTCGCATCGGTAGAAAAGCCAGTGACGCATGCAGAGCGGGGCGCTCCGTTACCCAAGCAAGAGGCAGTGGCCCCTGCCGAGGCCGAGACCGAAGCGCTGAAACCACCGGCGCCGGACACGTCCAGGGTCGAGCCGGCGGTCGATGCATCGCCCCAGGCCCAGGATGAGCTGCCGTCTCCCCAGGCGCTGCTCAATGAATGGTATCGTCGTTACACGAACACGTTTTTCAAGGGGCATACTCGACCGCTCAAGGTCGGCATCCATGAGGACTTGCTGGCGCGGGAGCCCTGGCCGGAGAAGTTGGTACGCCGGGCGCTGGCCTGTTACGTCCACCTGCCACGTTATCTTAAGGCAGTGAGGCCCGGCATTGAACGAGTCGATCTGGATGGCCAGCCGGCGGGCGCGGTAAATGACGAGGAAGCCCAGCACGCCCGTAAGAAGCTTGAGGGCCTCCAGGCCCGCCAGCGTGAGCGAGACAAGAGCCGGAAGGACAAGTCAGAAGCCCAGCGTCACGCACGGCTCGATGAAAAATTGAGCGATTTGCTGGCCAAGCACGGGAGCCGGCAGTAGCCATTTCGTTCAACTCGGCATAAAAAAACCGGCATTGTCGCCGGTTTTTTTATGTTAACTGTTTGATAAGTAGAATTTTATTCCTTATTACGGGGTTGCGTTGGCTGGGCGTTGGATGGTTTGGCGCTAATAGCGCTTGGCGGACCCTTGCAACTCAGCCGGTGGCTGCTCATCATGAACGGCGTTCGCATTCGTCATCTTGCTGTCATAGAGGCGGATTACGGTGCGAGCAAGGCGTGGCTACATTACGTGGGTCATGGCCTGGCGCGCAGGGCAACACTAGCGATAGGGCGCTATTCGACTTTCGTACACAAGGATTAAAAACAGTGTTTTTTTCTTGTTGCGTTCCGGATAGACCCGGTATAAGGTTTCTCCTGCGAGCATTGGACAATATAACAAGGCTTCGCTAAGGCAGTCCTTCCTAACTTCTGTCGAGGGCGCCTGGCAAGCCGGCTGCATAACGCAGAAAACGATCGAACAGTAAGCTAGTTAAGGAACTATCGCGATGAAAAAGACGCTCTTAGCGACTGCTATTGCCGGTGCCCTGGGTGCCTCCGCCGCTGCTCAGGCCGCGACTGTCTACAACCAGGACGGTACTCAGCTCGACATCTACGGCGATCTGAACTACGCCTACAAGTCTGTCGAAGAAGCCACCTATAATGCAAACGGTGACTTTACAGGCGTATCAGCACAGGACGGGATCGATGATAACGGCTCGACCCTCGGCTTCACTGGTCAGCACGTCATCAACGCTGGTGTGACCGCTTACTTCGACATGCAGTTCGATGTCGATGGTCTGGATGAAGAAAGCTTCTCTGGCATGGACGTTGACCAGGCCTTCATTGGTGCCAAGGGCAGCTTCGGTGACGTTCGCCTGGGTTCTTGGGACGATCTGATCGACGATTGGGTTCAGGATCCGATTACCAACAACGAAACCTTCGACCTGACCGACGGTAACGGCCTCTACGGGGGCGATGACGGTGCCAACACCCAGGAGAACAACGACCGGGAAGGTGACAAGATTCAGTATCTTTCCCCGTCCTTTAATGGTCTCCAGTTCGCTGTCGGTGCTCAATATAAGGGTGATGCCGAAGGCGGATATGAAGAAGGCAGTGGCGATTCTTTTGGCGAGAACATCGATAACTCTGGTAATGCTGCCTTCTATGGTGGCGTTAAGTATGAAGTCGGTGCCTTCTCTGTCGCTGCGGTCTACGACAACCTCGCTAACTACGACGGTGAAGTCACTGGTTCCACTTATCAACCTGTCGATCTGAATAACGACGGCGACTTTAATGATGCTGGCGAGAGCGGAACTGACGACTTCGAAGCTGGCGATACTTATGGCGTAACCTTCCAGTACACTATCGATGCTCTGCGTCTGGCGGCCAAGTATGAGCGTTACGAGTCTGGTGATACTACCTATCTGGCTGATGAAAACCGTTACGCTCTCGGCGCCCGTTATGGCTACGGTTTTGGTGATGTCTACGGTGCCTACCAGTACGTTGACGTAGGTGGCTCTGACCTGGCAGATACCATCGGTGCTAACAACGCTACCATCGGCGACAACGACGATTCTCGTAACGAGATCGTTCTCGGCGCGACCTACAACATCACTTCTTCACTGTATACCTTCGCCGAAGCGGCTTGGTATGACCGTGAAAGCGATGCTGGCGACGGCGTAGCTGTCGGTGCTGTCTACGCGTTCTAAGCGGACAGAATACCTTTCACGATTCTCGTGAAATCGAAGCCGGCCCCTTGGGGCCGGCTTTCTGTTGTTTGCCGATTTTTAGCCAACCTGCCTTCCTTTTTCCTTCTTCTGCTTATCTCAGCACTGAACGTTCTGGACCATCCTTGAGCGGCAACCCTGGTTAACCAGGCCGTTACTGAACTGCGCCAACGTTGAACGACACCATGACTTTCGTCGCTCGGACGATAGCCATATGACTCTGCAGGCTTATATCCTAGGCCTATCGCTTATTCTGGCAGAGGAAAACGTTTGGACGGGTGGCGTTCCGCGGGGCTTCAGCGAATCGGTCGGCTTTTGACGCTGGGCGTCCGTTCGCTGCACAAGCGTTTATTGCTGGGCCTGGCCACTGGCTGGATCGTCGTCGTTGCTGCCATTCTCCTCTCGACCTGGAATTCAGGGCAACGCCTGATCGGGGAAGTCAGCAACGAGCATCTCGAATACGAGGCGAGAGCCATCGCCGAAATGATCGACCAGGAAGTCCGGTTGCGCTTCGAAACGCTCGAGCGACTGGCATTACAGCTACCTGCGCCACAGGTGCAGAATGCGGCGCTTCTCCGTGCCGAACTTCGCCATAACGATGCGCTGCTGGCCCTGTTCGATGGGCTGATGGTTGTCGATCGTCATGGGCAGGTTCTGGCTGACTGGCCGCAAGTGGCCGGTCGCGAAGGGTTGGACGTTTCAGATACAGGATATTTTGCGTTCCAGCAGCAGGTCGGCGGGCCTTATGTCAGTGAGCCATTCTTCGGCCGCGCCAGCCAGGCGCCCTTGCTCATGCTCAGCATGCCATTGAGGGGGCGCAACGGAGAATTTATCGGCCTCGTCGGGGGTGTCGTCAATATCATGCAAGGCAGCTTCTTCGAGAAGTTGCGTCGCATCCGTATCGGTGACCAAGGGTTTGCCGCGTTGATGACCGCCTCCGGCAAGATACTGGTGCACCCCGAGCTGGGTTGGATTCTGAGCGATGTTCCTCCGGCATCGCAGAACCCATGGTTGGATCTGGCTCTCGCCGGATGGCAAGGCAATGCCGTCGGCACACTGGCCACTGGCCAGACGGCATTGCAAGCCTATCGCCAGGTCTGGGCGGCCAACTGGATCGTTGGTGTCATGATGCCGCTGGAGCAGGCGTTCGCGCCGCTGCAGTGGTTCGTTCGCCACATGTGGTTGGTCGGGACGTTGACCGTCGTGGTCATGCTGGGGCTGCTATGGTGGCTGTTGCGCCTGGCCCTGTGGCCACTGACGCGTCTGGAGCGTCAGATTAATGCCGTAGGGCAGGGGCTGCGCGAACGAGTCGACTTGCATACCCGATCTACCGAACTGAACCGGGTCATGGAGACCTTCAACCGCGTCGTCGAGAAACAGCGGCTGGCAGAGAGTGAGTTGCTCGATCGGCAGGCCTTCCTGGATGCTGTGTTGGCCTCCTCGCCGTTGAGCATGTTCATCTACGATCTCGACGGCAACTTGCGTTACATCAATCCCGCCATGATGAAACTGACCGGTTATAGCCTCGAAATGTACCGGCAGCGCAGTTTCGGGGCGCATATCCATGTCAGCGACAGAGAGGATGTCAGGGATCACTGGAAGGATGCCCTGGCAACCGGACGGGACTTCCAGCGTCAATATCGTTACGTGACGGCACAGGGTGAAACGATTTGGGTCGAGTCGCACGCGAGTCTGGTCCGCCTGGCCGATGACCGCCCGCTCGGGTTCGTGGGGACATTGAAAGACATAACCCATACCCGAGAGATGGAAGCCCTGCAACGCTGGGAGGCGGAACACGACCCACTAACCGGACTGCTCAACAGGCGAGGTTTCGAGCGCCGTATGGAAGAAGCCTTGGCCGACTGGGTGAAAAGTGGCCAGCCGTCGGCACTGGTGTTTTTCGATCTGGATCGCTTCAAACCGATCAATGACGAGGGGGGGCACGCCCTGGGGGATGACATGCTTCAGCGGGTAGCCCAGGCCGCCTCCGCCCGGATACGCACAAGCGATAATCTGGCGCGGTATGGTGGGGATGAGTTCGCGCTGTTGATGCCCGGTTGTGGATGGGAGCAGGCCAGGAATACGGCCGAAGCGCTACGCAAGTCCATTGAAGAACTAGGCATCGAGCATCAGGGGAGATATTACCAGGTGACGCTAAGCCTTGGCGTCACGTCGTTTCTGCCAGGCGATCAGGATATCGATAGCCTCATGCAGCGTGCCGACCACGCCAGTTATCGAGCCAAGGCGGAAGGACGTAACCGAACGGTGGTGGATGAAGCACTGACATCCCCCGTCACTTTGCGTTAGCGACGATGGCTTCTATAACTAGTAGGCATACCGCGAGTAGGGAGACGTTATGGAAGCCATCTGGACACTCGGTAGCCCGCCCTCGGGCCAGTTTTCGCCCTTGTCCGGCCAGACCCGGAGCGATGTTGTCATTATCGGTGCGGGAATCACGGGGCTAACCACGGCGCTGTCATTGGCCGAGTCAGGCATGCATGTCACGGTTCTGGAAGCCCATACCGTTGGAGCGGGCTGTACCGGCGGGTCGACAGGCAACCTGTACAGCACGTTAGCCAAGGGGCTGGCTCCCGTACGCAAGAAATGGAGCGATGAGGTCCTGCGTGATGTTGTTGCCTCGCGGAGCCAGGCCATCGATTCTATCGAGGCTACGGTAAGCCGGTTCGGTATCGATTGCGGGTTTCACCGCCGCCCTCTGTATCGTCTGGTTGCCCAAGGCAAGGAATCGATGCGAGACGCCCTCGAGGAAGAGCGTCAAGCCATGCTGGCGGCCGGCCTGACAGTGCAGGAGGCCGAAAGTAACGCATTGCCCGTGCCGATAATCACGGGGGTAAAACTGGAAAACCAGGCTCAGTTCAATCCGCTGGCCTATGTGAGGGGGCTAGCTCGTGAGCTTGTTCACCTGGGTGTCACCATCCACGAGCATAGCGCGGTAAGAGATGTGGACTACAAGCGTGGTGTCGTCGAGACCGAGGCAGGAGCGGTCGAGGCGGAGCACATTGTGCATGCCACGCACACGCCCAAGGGCATCAATCTGTTGCAGTCCGTGATGCTCCCTTCTCGCGAGTATGGGGTCAGCGCCAGACTCAAGCCCGATTCGGCGTATCCTCAGGGCACCTTCTGGGTTCTCGATGACTTCCACTCGCTGCGTAGCTATCACCACGACGGCGACGATTACCTGATGGTCATCGGCGAAAAGCACAAGGTGGGTGAGGGCGAAGTGGATGATGTCTATCCGCGACGGCTGCGCGACTACCTGAGTGATAATTTCGATGTTCAGGACTTCACTCATGCCTGGTCCGCCCAGCAGTACAGCCCTGCCGATGAACTGCCCTATATTGGCCGCTGGCACGGCCGGGACAAGGTCTACCTGGCGACGGGCTTTGCTGCCGATGGTCTAGTCTGGGGAGCGCTTGCAGGCGCCATCTTGGGCGATCTCATTCTAGGTCGGGACAACCGCTGGCACGAGCGCTTCGATGCCAGACGCTTCACGCCGGTAAAGTCCGCCAAACAGTGGGCCAAGGAAAACGTATCCGTCGCGACACACTTCGTGCCGGGATACTTGAGTGTAAGCAAGTTGGAAAGTCTCGATGACGTTGCGCCGGGGCAAGGAAAGGTGGCTACGCTGGAAGGGGAGAAGGTCGCCATCTATCGAGATGACGACGGTAAGGTATCGGTGCTCTCAGCGGTATGTCCGCACATGAAATGCCTGGTGCATTGGAACGATATTGAGTCCACATGGGATTGCTCCTGTCATGGGAGCCGTTTCGATACCCAGGGTGAAGTTATCGAGGGGCCGTCCTATCATCCTTTGGCCCGGCGAACGAAGGATTCTTGAAAGCCGGTTAGCTACGTCACTGACTTCATGGAGAGAGGCCATGTTCAAGCACGGAAAAGCACTATCATCGATTCTCGCCCTCATCGCCTTCCTGGCATTGACTGCCTGCAGTCAGGAAAGTGAGGAAGAACAGCCGGGGACCCCGACTCAAGAAGAGGAATCGTTCCAGGATTCGACGGGAGGAGGTTCCGCCTGATCGTGCCGAGGCCGCTCCATTGAGCGGCCTTGTTCGTTGTATCGATGGGTATCGTTGCGCAGCCGGTTATCCGGGCGGTAACGGCGGCTCGGGGTAAGGCGGCACTTCTTCCGGTGGGGTATCCCCCGGTTGGTCTTCTGGCCTGGGTGGCTGGTGCGGCTCTTCCTCGGGCGGTTCCGGCGAAGGCGGGTCGTTGAGGGGGGGCTCTTCCGGCGGAGGCTGCTGTTGGGCCTCCAGGGTATGCGCGCCTCTAGATGGCACCCAGCATTCAGTATGCGTCATAAGGATCTCCGGCCAATGTTTCAAACATCAAAAGCCTCGGCCGGCGCCGAGGCTCGGGCGAGCGATACATACGCTACTTCTTCAACTTGAGCCTTTCGTCAGGCAATTCGTGTCGTAGCTCAGGATATTTTTCCAATAGCTGAGCCACGGCAGCCTGCAGGTTGGAAACACTGTACTCGAGCCGATTGCTGGATTGTTTCAAGCGAGCGGTGGCTTCCTGAAGCCGCCGATTGGCCTCTTGCATGCGTTCGATGGGGCTACGCAAATCGACCGTAGCAGCATTGGCTGACGCTGTCGGCTTTGCCGGTGATTGCGGTTCACTCTTGGCGCCACGCAAGGACGCCATCAGCGTCTCGAAGCTGTGTCCACAAGATACATGTCCCTGTGCCATGGTACACCTCGTCATTCCATGAATAAGTAAGCGTAGCAGTTCCTAAGAGTTTAGCGGGGCGGCGTGACGGCGCTGGGGTATTCTTCTCATGTGTTACGTATTGTTACGTTGATTCTAAGGACTGAAAGACTAAGCCACACACAAAGATATGCCGAGCAAAAACACGAAGCCCCGCCGGGGCGGGGCTTTCACTGTTTTCCCGGTAGCCGGGGACATGCTTGCTGATATGCGGACTCGGCTGCGGTCTCGTTCTTGCTGGTTTCCAGCTGTCGCACTTGCGGCTGGCCGGTACCCCCTGAAGCAATCGGAATCTGGCGGGGCTTTTCCGCCTCCGGAACGACACGCAGCAGGTCGATCGTAAACAGACCGCTTTCGAGCTTGGCGCTACGCACAGTTCAAGAGGGGCGGAAAAGTTTGTCGATACGAAACACCCCGGTCTAGGACCGGGGTGTTGGATTATCGGGGCGGGTTTTGGTCTTGGCGACTCGTCGTTTGCTTACCACCCTGGCGTTTTTGCCAAAACCGTTTTGCCGTGCGCTTAACCTTTTCCTGGTTTGCCGGCTTGCGTAGCCAGTTAGCAACTGCCATCCCTAGGAACTTTCTCATATCTACCTCCCTGTCTGTGCCAGACAAAGTGTCATCCTTCAGTTATGGAGGTTGGTACCCTAAGAGTCAATGATGGATTGCCTTGTAGCCTCCGATAGGCAGTCGCGTTCGGCTTCATTAGGGGGAGTGGCGTACGAATATGTTGCTAGGCATGTGAAGTGTATTGGGGGGGCTTACAAAGTTGTCGTTGATCTCTTACAAACACAACCAACATGGATTACTGCGTAGTTGGCTTTAGTCTGCCACGCTTAACATCATTGGGCAGGAGGCCCAATCAAGGAAGACGAGCACATGGAAGGCTCAAGCGCCAAGGATGCACGGGCAGGATGCCTGTGAAGCAAGCAAGGATACGCAGCGCTATGCAGCCCGGCCCATGTGGCCGGGCTGTTTTTATGGATTGCCGGAGCCAAGGCGCTTACGAGAAGTAACGGACTATTTCTCTGATCAACGTTACCTGCCTTGCTAGCCGGTTAGTGACGCCTCGAGCAACTCGTGCCTGTGTTTAGGTTTCGTCCAATTCAGACGCGTCACGTGACTATGCCCTGCCATGTGCAGGGCTTTTTCGTATGCTGCAATAAACGGCGCTACCGACCATCCAATCATAGTCAGGTTCAGTGACGCTCTATGGCTGGGAGCAGAATCGCTTGGCTAGCGCCCTGTACACCACTGCGTGTAGGTGCCATTCATGTCAGGCCTACCCAGTCGTTGCCGAATATGAATATCCAGTATCTCTTCCCTATACCACTGCTCCACATCCGCACAGTACTGTTTTTGTTGCGGGGTCAGGTGGCCTGGGTCTACCGGCAACGCTTTCTTCTCGGGAAAGGTCAGCGCTGTTGTACTAGCGACTATGGCTACGCCGCACGTCGCGATGAGGGTGAACGATTTATGCATATGCTATCCCTGCATGCATCCGTTTCTTTGAAAATTAACTCATTCACAAGAAATTACAAGAAGGGCTACATACTGCAGTGATAACAGCAAGAAGGCAGGACTAGTCAGATAGCCCGACTCACTGTGGTCGGGCTACTCTCAGGGGCATTCGCGCTTCAGCTTGGCCGCCATTCATCGAAGTCAGCGCCAATGTCGGTCATGCGCTGCCTGGCAAGCTCTAACTTGGATAAGAACGTCTCCTTGTCCGTATAAATGTCGCGGTGCAGGTCATTCACATCCACGAGATGACCATTAATATCGACCGCGACCTTGAGAAGGTCCCCGTCATCAACTTCCTTCGTCTTGCACTCGTTCGGAGCAAAAGCCTCCTGAGCGATACGTGCAGCCTCACCAATGGTCAATTTTTCAGTCATCGTACTCTCCATTCACGAACTCGAACGCAAGTCCGTTGCGTCCTGCTCTCCAACGTAGGGCACCAATCGCCTAGCCGCCATAACATGAATGAAGGCTTGCATCTAATAGCCGATCGGTTTGGCTTACGATGCTGAGCGGGAAGGGGAGCCCTCGTAACAGGTACTTGTTGACGCCATGATTGGGAGAGGTAAACGATATGAGCGCAAGAAACTATTACTTCAAAGGCAGTAAAGAGCTTTGTGGCGTCCGCTGACAAGAGCAGGGCAAGATTGGCTATCTCTACGGCGGTTAAGGCGGGCTATTCCTCGAAGCTCGGCATGATCGACTTTCAAGCGGTAGCTGTACAGGTATCGGCTGGCAAGAGACGTTAGCCACAAACCAGTCCACCAGCTACGTCATGATGAACGGTAGATTTAGCAATTGTGAAGTTAGCACGAGACCAAATAAAACAAACCCGGCCTTAGAGGGGGCTAAGGCCGGGCCACGCAGTCGAGGGAGACTGCTAAAGGGTAAGCCGTTCTGGGATCCTTGGCGTCAACGGCATCCTGCCTCGCTTCGCCTACCTTCCCAAGCCTCGGTCTTCCTGACCGCGCTCTTCCTGAACTGGCAGCCATCCTTGGCCGCTGCTTACCGTACTCAACAGATTAGGAGAGACATCCTTTGTAGGCAAACTCTGTCATGTTAAAAAAAGTTACGCGACCTGGCAGAAGCTCCTTTCTTGGAACATTCCGGCTTCCTCGGGTCGATTCGGGAACCTTTCTCTCCGTATCGTCTTTCGAATGGCCATCTTGAGCGGTTGGCTCTATTCGACCTGACCGATAGCGCCGGACGCGGCGAATGGCCCGATGGTTCTCTCTCGTTCGCCTGAGAGTTGGAAAGAGATTGGCGCTTGCCTATGGGCGCTTCCAGCCAACGCTGCCCTGGCAACCGCCACTCGCTAGGCCAGGGCGGTCTTGCTGACCAGGACCACGCCGAGGACGATCAGCATCAGCAGGACGACTTGGCGGAATGTGGCGGCATCCATCCGTTGGCGCACGATGCCGCCGACCCTGGTGCCGGCATAAACCGGTATCAACCCCAGCAACGAGATCCAGACCGACTCGGCCGTCATGAGGCCGAGCTTTGCCAGGCCCACCGCCATGATGACGCTCGACAGGCTGAAAGAGATATTGATCGCCTGGATGAACCGCTTGGGATCGAGTCGGAGTGCGAGCAGGAACGGCAATACCGGCATCACTTGCGATCCCGTCATGCCATTGACCAGCCCCGTGAGAAAGCCTGAGACCGGTGCAAGCTTCCGGCCCAGGGCATCCGACATAGGCTGCCCTGGACGAAGCAGCGTGAATGCCCCGTAGCCGATCAAGACGACGCCCAGTATCGCCCCGGCAATGAGGCTGTCGATAAGATCAAGTACGGTGAGACCCAGCAGCAAGCCGGGAATGGTGGCGAGAAACATGGGCCAGAAACGCCGAATCGTCTCGCTGAAGTGTCCCGCCTGCTTCATTACGATGGCATTGCTGATCAGCGAGGGAATGATGACAAGCGGCATGGCGGATTTCAGCCCCAAGCCAAGCGCTAGGATGGGCAGCGCGGAAGTCGTGAACCCCAAGCCGGTCGCCCCTTTGACGAAGGCGGCCACGAAATAGGCACAGGCGATGATGATAAACGTCTCGACACTCACAGGGCAGCCATACTCGAGAAGGGAACGTGTGAGAGTGTGCGATGGCTTTCACGGTCTGGCAATTTTCCCGACCGTCCATCAAGCCTTCAGGTTCTTGGACCGAACCCCGTTCGCTCGCCAGGGGGGGAGTGGTCATCATACGATTGTGCAAATCGGCGTCGTGCGAGAGTCGATAATCGTTCTCATCTTCTCAATGCGTTATTACACACGTGATTTTTTACTGGGAACGCTGGGGAAGGTAGGACGCTGTTACTGTGTTTCTTTGAGTGGTTTGGGCCTTGGAAGGAACGCCCCGGAACCTGAGTTGGCGCCCCCGATAGGATTCGAACCTATGACCTGCCCCTTAGGAGGGGGCTGCTCTATCCAGCTGAGCTACGGGGGCTACATGCGAGATGAGGCGCATTATAAGCCGTTGACGGAACGAGATAAACCCATTGCGGGTGTGGCCCGTGTCAAGGCACTGACAGGTTGGGGCCGGCTGGCTGGATGCCGCATAGGGTAATCGGCGGAAATACTTGCCTCCGCATAGCGCTCCAGCATGTTGACGGCGTCTTTTCGCTGGAGCGTTCCGGGGAGGCGGCGCTAGACTGGGCGCTTTTTTACGGAGGGCGACGTGAGCGCCAACGATCGGGTCTTCGATGGGCTGGCCGACAAGTTTGCCGTCAGCCTGTACGGGGCATCGCGCGGCAGACTTCGCCTGGCCTTGCTGGATGAACTATTGCCGCGCACGCTGCCGCTTCAGGCCCAGCCGGCTCTGGACGTTGGGGGTGGACTGGGACAGATGAGCGCCTGGCTGGCACGGCGCGGCCATGCCGTCACCCTAGCCGAGCCCTCCGTTGATATGCTCGCCAAGGCCCGCGACGCGCTGGCCGGTCTCGAGGTGAGCTTTCTTGAGGCGCCGCTTCAGGCCTTGCCGGAGCGGACCCCCGGCCCTTGGCCATTGATCGTCTGTCATGCGGTATTGGAATGGCTGGCCGATCCTCGAGCGGCCATCGCTACCTTGGCCTCGCTGCTGGCCCCCGGTGGGCATCTTTCGCTGATGGTGTTCAATCGCGATGCATTGCGCTTTTCCAATGTGATCAAGGGCAACCTGAACAAGGCCCTCGAGGATCGGTTGGAAGGCACCGGAAAGCGTCAGCGTCTGACACCGATTTCTCCACTGACCCATGACAATGTCGTTGGCTGGCTGGGTGAGCAGGGGCTGATGGTTCAACATGTCGCCGGAATTCGAATCTTTCACGACTATCTGCGTGAGCGTGAGCCGGATGAGGCTACGTTGGCCCGCCTGTTCGAACTCGAACGTCGCTACTGTGACGTCGATCCGCATTGGCGGCTTGGTCGTTACCTGCTGTACAGCGTGCAAAAACCGGTGACGGCGGTGAGCTAACCGTAACCTACTTACCGGATAGCGGTCGCATGGCTATTGCCTAGCGGTACCAGGGGATACCTCGGCGTGGCCTTTGGCGCCAGATAGTAACGTTCAAGCTCTTCCTCCGGCATCGGCCGGCCCAAGTAAAATCCTTGGGCCAGGTCACACCCCAGCTCCCGGAGCAGGTTGAGCTGGGCCTCGCTCTCGACGCCTTCGGCGAGGACCTGACGCTGCATGGCCTGAGCCATCAGTGTCACGCCCCTGACGAATTCCCGTTGGTCGGGGCGGTGTACCAGGCTCTTGATCATCGTACGGTCGATCTTGAGCGTATCGATGGGCAGTTCGGCAGCATACGTTACCGAGGAAATACCTGTCCCGAAGTCATCCAGCGCGACCGTGGCTCCCAACTGGCATGCTTCATGGAGCTGATTGCCGGTCAGGTCGAGATCGTGGAACTGGCTGGATTCGTGAATCTCGATGGTCACGAATGGCGAGACCAGCCCCAGCTCATCTCGTGTTTCACCCAGCGTGCGCAGAAAAAAACCTGCCTCTATTTGCTCTTGGGTCAGGTTGACCCCGATAACGGCTTGAGTGTTCAGGTCCTGGAAACGCCGTGCCAACCGGCCGGCCTTGCGAATCAGCCACTGGGCGAAAGGGTGACATAGCGAAGAGCAGGTGAGCACATCGACGAAGTGCTTCGGCCCGAGCGTCCCCAGCGAGGGATGATGCCATCGAGCCAGGGCCTCGAAGCCCACCGTCTTCAGATCCGCGAGCCTGATAATCGGCTGGTAGTACAACGTAAGTTCGCCCTGCTCGAAGGCGTTGCGTATACGTATGAAAGTATCGTTGGAGCGGGACTCAGGGCTGTCTTGTGCAGTAACGGTGCAGTTCTTGCCGTTCTGCTTGGCGTCGTGCATGGCCGCATCTGCCATATCCATCAAGGTTTCGGCAGTACTGCCGGGGTGGGTGGCAAAGACAATGCCGATCGATCCGGATACCTGGACGCATTGGCCGTTGCTCAGTATGTAGGGTCGCATGATTTCCCTGAGGACTCGGCTGGCTATCGACTCCGCCATATCGAGGCTGGCCATGCCGGGTAAGGCTACCATGAATTCATCGCCACCAAAGCGGGCCACCAAATCGATGCTGCGCATCATGCGCTTGAGCCGGTGGCTGATCTCGACCAGCAACTCGTCGCCGGCGGTGTGGCCATGACGGTCATTGACCCGCTCGAAATCGTCTAGATCCATGAACAGCAAGGCGAGGCCGGCTTCGGTATAACGCAGTCCCTCGCACAGATTGCCCAACGCATTCGTGAAGTGCTCTTGGTTGTAGAGATGGGTCAATGGATCATGGATGGCCAGGCGTTCCAGGCGGGCTTGACTGAGCTGGTGCTGGGTCACGTCTCGAAATATGCTGAAGTAATGGCTGAGCTTGCCCGCGTCGTTGTACACCGCCGTAATGGTGGTCTGGGCGATGAAGTGGCTACCATCTTTATGGCGATTCTTGATAATACCGCTCCAGAAGCCTTGTTCGGCGACATCAATAAACATGTTCTGGTAAAAAAGCGCCGTGTGCCTGCCCGACGAGAGGATATGTGGCTTTTTGCCAATCACTTCTTCGCGAGTGAAGCCGGTGATGAGGGTAAAGGCCGGGTTGGCATCGATGATGGTCTTATGAGCATCCGTGACCAGAATGCCCTCTTGGCAATGGGCGAATACCGATCGTAACAGCCATGGCTGAGGAAGCGTGTGAAGAGGCCGGTTCGGGCTGGTGGCGTTCATGGGCTGCTCGGATAGGGAATGGGTCACGTTGGGGTTCCTTGCATTGTTGCCGGGCCACAGTAGGCGGTTGTTGTTTTTTCCGACGCTGATCCCTCAGGCGAGTACTGTCATTCCTAACCGCAATTTCGTTTGTGTTACATATTGTTTCATTGTAACGCTTGGTTTGGGTCATAGGGGAAGTATGAATTTTCTAGGTAACCGATCATGAGGGCTGTCACCCCCGCTTGTCAGTTGCTTGAGCGGCAGGACGCGGATTACCGGGGTTGGTTGTGGGTCGCGCCGCCTCATGATCCTTGGTTGGAGAGTGGCCAAGGGCGGGTGTGGAGCGCCGATCTGGGTGTCTGTCAGGCATGGCGTGAACGTGGGCGAGAGGTGTTCGGTACCTTGATGCCGGAACCTGACAATGTGCCGGGCGCAGTACTGTTCTGGCCCAAGTCGCATGCCTTGGGAGAATGGTGGGTGCTCGCATTGTGCACCTACTTGCCGGCAGAGACTCGGCTCCAGGTGGTTGGCGAAAACCAGGGCGGGATCAAGCGGGCTCTGAAGGTTCTGGCCGCGTTGGGTCTGGGGTGCCGTAAGGTCGACAATGCCAGGCGCTGTCTGTTGCTGGAAACAACGACAGCCCCGGTGCCGGTCTCGCCGGATGAGGTGTGGTCGACTTTCGAGGCGTTGGGCCTGCGACTGGTCAGCCATCCCGGCGTGTTCGGGCATGGCAAGCTCGATGAGGGAACGCGCCTGTTGCTTGAGCATCTGCCGAACCTGTCGGGTGCTGCCGAGCAGGGTGTGATCGACGTGGGATGCGGCGATGGGGTCATTGCTGCCAGTCTGGCCAGGCGGGGAGCGAAGGTGACCGCCACGGACATTAATGCCTTCGCCGTGGAAGCGGCAAGACGCACACTCCAGGCCAATCAACTTGAAGGCAGGGTGGTACAGGGCGATGTCTATTCGGGGCTGCCGGACAGCGAGCGCTTTGCAGCTATCGTCAGCAATCCGCCATTTCACCAGGAGCGGGACATCGATTACGGGCCGGCCGCACGGCTGATTCGTGAAGCGCCCCGACGGCTGGTGTCCGGGGGCAGCCTTACGTTGGTGGCCAATGCTTTTCTACCCTATCCCGACCTGCTCGAGTCCGCCTTTGGATCGTTCACGGTGTTGGCCGACAATCGGCGATTTCGGGTCTATCACACCATTATGCGGTAATACGCAGGGCCTGGTTACTGCGGTTCACGATAATCGATGTCGGTGATGACGTAGGTGGTTTCTCCGCCCGGCGCGGCGACTGTCACGTCGTCGTCGAGAGCCTTGCCGAGCAGGGCTCGGGCCAAGGGGGCGTCAACGCTGATCCAGCGCTTACTGGTATCGGTCTCGTCGTGGCCAACGATGCGAATGCGCATCTCCTCGCCATCTTCGTCCTCCAGGGTGACGAAGGCGCCAAAATAGACGCGACCGGTGTCGGCCGGCAATCTGTCGACCACCTGCAGCTCATCGAGCCGCTTGCCCAGGTAGCGGATGCGCGCAATGACTCGGTTGAGCTCTTTCTTGTTGTAGGTGTAATCGGCATTTTCGCTGCGATCGCCGAGCGCGGCGGCTTCGCCAACCTTGGCGGAGATTTCGGGGCGACGTACCCGCGACAAGTGATCGTGAATGCCCTTGAGTCGCGCATAGCCCTGCGGTGTGATCAGGTTGCTCTTCTTCTCCTGGCGTGGATCCTTGGCCGGATCCCGCCAGCGCGTCATGTTGCGGCCTTTCATTGTCGACTGGTTCTCTTGGATAGCAAATAATTCAAACGTTCGTTACATTCTCCCGGGGCTGCCGAAACCGCGAGGCGAAAGACGCCGGCAGACGACAAACAATCATAACGTACTTCAAGGAGTTGCCATGTTCCGTCAGGCACTAACGGTGCGTCCGGCGGGTATCGACGTCAACTACTACTACGCGGTCTTCTTGGCCGGCGAGGCGGTATGCGATTAAAAATTGCCGGAAGAAGCAAGGGCATTGGCTGCTAAGCTGGGATAGTCCGTTTCACGGTCAGTGGGCGCGGAAACTTCTGCCGTGGTTGGAATCCGTTAAGTGGGCCGGGATAATGAGCGATTGTGCGTACGGTACCGGTACGCTGATCGACGAACGCCAGGGAGGCTGCCATGGCAGAGGAGACTTTGCACAACACACCACACTTTGGTCGTGCCGATGTCGAACGGGTGGAAACGGAAGCGCTTCACCAAGGTTTCTTTCGCCTCGAGAAGCGCCAACTACGCCATCGCCTGTTCCAGGGTGGTTGGAGCAATGTGATAACGCGTGAAGTCCACGTTCGTCGCGATGCCGTGGGTGTTCTGCTCTATGATGTGGAGCGGGACAGCGTCGTTCTGGTCGAGCAGATACGCGCCGGTGCGCTCGACGATCCCCGTAGCCCTTGGAAGTTGGAACCAGTGGCCGGGTTGATTGAGCCGGGCGAGGACCCGGCGGACGTGGCGCGCCGGGAAGCCAGCGAGGAAGCTGGCTGCGCCATCCAGGAGCTGATCGAGCTGCATACCTATTACCCCAGCCCGGGCGCCTGCGACGAACAGGTCACCTTGTTCCTGGGGCTGGTGGATTCCCGTGGCCTGGGCGGCGTGCATGGGCTGGATGACGAAAATGAGGATATCCTTGTCCATGTGATACCTTTTGCACGTGCTTGGGAACTTCTCGACGCCGGACGACTCGACAACGCCATGTGCCTGATCGCGTTTTACTGGTTGGCACGCGAACGGGCATCATTGCGAGCAAGGAGATAGTCTGTGGCAAGAACCGCTTATGTAACCGATCTCAAGAGCCTGCAGGCGGAGTGCACAGCCAACTACGTGCGCATGACCCGGCTGCTGGGCTCATTGGAAGCGGGCGATGTACGAGAAGTGCCACTCTCCGGCAACTCTGTGCGTTTCGGTACGCTATGGCTCGAGGTCGTCGAGCGTGCGCCCTATACCACCATCGTCCGTGTCTGTCAGACCGGTGTGCTCGATGGTATTGTCGACACGCCGCGCATGCTCGTGCATCTCTATCATGACGTGCGCATGGCCGAAGTCACCGATTTTCAGCGGCAACGCCATTTCAGCGGTCGCTATCGCTACCCCAATCCGCGCATGCACCAGCCTGACGAGAAACTACAGCTCAATCGTTTTCTCGGTGAGTGGCTGGATCACGGGCTTGCCCATGGCCATGCCGCTCTTCAGGAGCTGCGTTGACCCATGACACTGACGTCCTACGGAGCCATGGCTTGATGCGGCTGGTTCAGATCACCGATTGTCATCTTCATGCCAATCCCGATGCACAGTCCCGCAAGGGATTTCCGCTACGTCAGCTGCGTGCCGTGCTGGAGAGAGCGCGTGCACTGCGCCCTGATGTCGTACTAGTGACGGGGGATGTCAGCCAGGATGAGACGCCGGCCTCGTACCGCCATGCCTTCGAGGCTTTTTCCGGCTTCGACTGCCCGTGGTTCTGGTTTCCTGGCAACCATGACCGGTCGCAGCTCATGGCGGAGCTGCGCGAGATCCATAATGAGGTTGACCTCGATCACTGGCGGTTACTTGTCCTCGATACGCAGGTGCCTGGACAGGTACATGGCGAACTTGGCCAGGCACAGATTCAAGAGCTGGCATGGCGCCTGGAAGAAGATGACCGGCCAACCCTGCTGGCCATGCATCATCCACCAATCGAAGTCGGGTCGGAGTGGATGGATGCCATTGGCCTGGTAGATCGCGAGGCGCTGTGGCAGACCCTGGCGGCCTACGGCCAGGTGAGAGGTATCCTCTTCGGTCATACCCATCAGGCCTTTGCGACGCGTCATGCCTCGCCAATCGGCGAGATTGCCATTTACGGTTGCCCATCGACGTCTGATCAGTTTCTAGGGGGATCGCCTGATTTCGCCATTGACGAGGCCTCACGGCCCGGCTTGCGCGTCGTCGATCTGGAAGGGGACCGTCTTGCGACCTGGGTTGAACGCGTCGATCTGTAATATGTGTGAGAAACTGGATCTCGTTATAGCTTGTAATGCTTAAAGAATAGTTCTTAATTCTTTGACGTTATCGTTGCAAGGTCGGTAACGTAGCCTCCATGACCAGCGGTCGCGCCTTGGGCGCCAACGCTGACCACGTTTTCGAGGCGTCTTGTCATGTTAAGGCGCCGTTGTCATTGAGAGGTTGCAAGCGCAATGCTTTCTCCTGAACGCCAGACCCACCTCAAGCAGCTCGAGGCGGAGTCGATCCACATCATTCGTGAAGTCGCCGCCGAGTTCCGCAATCCGGTGATGCTGTATTCCATCGGCAAGGACTCCTCGGTGATGCTGCACTTGGCGCGCAAGGCCTTCTACCCGGGCACGCCGCCGTTCCCGCTGATGCACGTCAACACGACCTGGAAGTTCCGCGAGATGATCGAGTTCCGCGATCGCATGGCCGCGGAGGCCGGGATGGAGCTGATCGAGCACATCAACGAGGAAGGCCGCGCTGCGAACATCAACCCGTTCGAGCACGGCAGCGCCAAGTACACCGACATCATGAAGACCCAGTCGCTCAAGCAGGCGCTGGACAAATATGGTTTCGATGCCGCCTTCGGCGGGGCTCGTCGCGACGAAGAGGCCTCGCGGGCCAAGGAGCGTGTCTACTCGTTCCGTGACCGCTACCACCGCTGGGACCCCAAGAACCAGCGTCCCGAGCTGTGGAGCATCTACAACGCCAAGGTCAACAAGGGTGAGTCGATCCGCGTGTTCCCGCTCTCCAACTGGACCGAGCTGGACATCTGGCAGTACATCTATCTCGAGTCGATCCCCATCGTGCCGCTGTACTACGCCGCACCGCGCCCGGTGGTCGAGCGTGACGGCATGCAGATCATGGTCGATGACGAGCGTCTGCCGCTGGAAGACGGCGAGGTGCCGGAAGAAAAGTGGGTGCGCTTCCGCACGTTGGGTTGCTATCCGTTGACCGGGGCAGTGGAATCGAAGGCCGCCACGCTGCCGGAGATCATTCAGGAAATGCTGCTGACCCGCACCAGTGAGCGCAGTGGCCGGGCCATCGATCATGACCAGGCGGGCTCGATGGAGCGCAAGAAGCGTGAGGGATATTTCTAATGTCACACCAATCGAATCTGATCGCTGAAAACATCGAGCAGTACCTGCACGAGCACGAGAACAAGGATCTGCTGCGCTTCATCACTTGCGGCAGCGTCGATGACGGCAAGTCGACCCTGATCGGGCGGCTGCTGCACGACTCGAAGATGATCTACGAGGATCAGTTGGCGGCGATCACTCGCGACTCGAAGAAGAGCGGCACCACCGGCGACAAGGTCGACCTGGCATTGCTGGTCGACGGGCTGCAGTCGGAGCGCGAGCAGGGCATCACCATTGATGTCGCCTACCGCTTCTTTTCCACCGACAAGCGCAAGTTCATCATCGCCGATACTCCGGGGCACGAGCAGTACACCCGCAACATGGCCACCGGCGCCTCCACGGCCAGCCTGGCGGTGATCCTGATCGACGCCCGCCACGGCGTGCAGACCCAGACCCGCCGGCACAGCTTCATCGCCGACCTGCTGGGCATCCAGCACTTGGTGATCGCGGTCAACAAGATGGACCTGGTCGGCTTCTCGCAGGATCGCTTCGACGAGATCGTCGCCGAGTACCGCGCCTTCGCCGAAAAGCTCGATGCCCGTGATATTCGCTTCGTGCCGATGTCGGCCCTGGAAGGCGACAACGTCGTCAACCGCAGCGAGCATACACCGTGGTATGACGGGCCGCCGCTGCTCGAGCTGCTGGAAGGCGTCGAGATCAGTCGCGACCAGAATCTCGCCGACCTGCGCCTGCCGGTGCAGTACGTCAACCGCCCGAACCTGGACTTCCGCGGCTACTGCGGCACGCTGGCCGCCGGTATCCTGCGTCCCGGCCAGGCGGTCAAGGCGCTGCCTTCGGGCAAGGCCTCCACGGTCGAGCGCATCGTCACCTTCGACGGTGACCTGGACGCCGCTTACCCAGGCCAGGCGATCACCGTGACCCTGCAGGACGAGATCGACATCTCGCGCGGCGACTGGCTGGTGGCGGCGGATGCCGAGGTGCCACTGTCGAATGCCTTCACCGCCGACATCGTGTGGATGCACGAGGACGCGCTCGCGCCGGGCAAGCTCTATGATCTCAAGCTTGCCACCCGCGATCTGGCGGGTCAGGTCAGCGCCATCGATTACCAGATCGACGTCAACACCCTGGAGCAGCATGCCGCTGAACGGCTGGGGCTGAACGCCATTGGCCGCTGCCGGGTCGAGCTCACCGCGCCGGTACCGGTGGACGACTACCGCACCAGCCCGGGCACGGGCAGTTTCATCGTCATTGACCGGCTGACCAACGTCACCGTGGGGGCCGGGATGATCCGTGGTGTGGCCGATGGGCAGGGGGCACAGACCAACGAGGTCGACTGGCAGGCCTTCGAGGTCGAGCTCAATGCGCTGGTGCGCAAGTATTTCCCGCATTGGGAAGCCAAGGACGTACGCGAGCTGCTGAGCAAGTAACGCCTGCTTGAAACGAAATCCTGCGGGCCCTGTCGAGTAATCGGTGGGGCCCGTTGTCTATTGGGCCAAAGGTTGGATTAGGAGGACAGGGAGAACGTTATTTCAGCAATGAGGGCGGAAACAAAACGGCATTATTGTTGACGAATCCTTCCTTTTTTTATCTTTATCGTAACGCCAGGCAAGCGAGGAAGGTCGGAGCAGCAGGCCATTCTTATAACTAGAGGTATGTAGATGACTACCATCGTATGGGACGGAACGACACTGGCGACGGATTCGCTGATTAGCGTCAATGGCTCGACGTACAACCATGCGCAGAAGCTCTTCAAACTCAACAGCGGCGAGTGGGTGGCCTTCGCCGGCGAGCAACAGGGATGGTGGGAAGTCATGGAATGGCTGAATGCCGGTGCGCCGCGCAATGCCAAACCGCATGTAACACGCATCGAGATGATCATTGCCGGCCCGGACGGAGTGTTCGAGATGTTCGATCGTCTGGTCAGAATGCCGGTGTCCGGCCCGGTCGCCTACGGTACCGGTTGGAAATGGGCCCTGGCGGCCATTGATCATGGCAGAAGTGCGGTTGAGGCAGTCAAGTATGCCGCTACGCGCGATCATGACACGGGTGGTGACGTTCAGTCGGTTACTGTGCTGACCAAGGCCGGTATGGCATTCGATGCCATGATGCGTGAAGCCGACACGGCAACCGTAGAGTAAGCTTCCGCGACTTCACTGTTCGACCCGCCAACTGGCGGGTCGATGCGTTTCAGGGCTTGTCGGCGATGATCACGGCGCGCCGTGGAGCCGGATAGCCTTCGATGGTTAGGGTGCGGTCCTCGGGATCAAGAAAATCGGCTAGTGACTGGAAAGTCATCCAGTCGGTTGCATGCTGTTCATCGAGCGTGGTCATGGCTTCGTCGACGACGCGTACGTTACTGAAGCCGCAGCGCTCCAGCCAGTGCTTCAGAGCTGCCGATGAAGGCAGGAAGTAGACGTTGGGCATCGCAGCGTAGCGTTCACCGGGCATGAATACAGTGTTGCTGTCGCCTTCGACGACCAGTGTCTCCAGGACCAGCTCCCCGCCGGGTCGCAGTGCGCCCTTGAGTTGCAACAGATGATCGAGTGGCGACGGACGGTGATAGAGCACACCCATCGAGAATACCGTGTCGAAGGCCTCCAGGGCGTCGGGCACATCCTCGATGCCCACCGGCAGGAAATGCGTACGCCCACCATCCGCCTCGCCGACGAAATACCGGACCGCCTGGAACTGGTAGTAGAAGCGCGGCGAAGGATCGATCACCAGCACGAAGGCGGCGCCGGCACCGGCCATGCGCCAGGCGTGATAGCCACTGCCCCCGCCCACGTCGAGTACCTTGCGCCCGGTCAGCGGAGCAAGATGCGGAGCAACACGCTGCCACTTCCAGTCCGAGCGCCATTCGGTGTCGATATCGATGCCGCCCAGAGTGAACGGACCCTTGCGCCACGGCATCAGCTTGCGCAGCAGGTTCTCCGATTGGCGACGCTGAGCGTCGCTGAGGGCGACGTCGACAGTGACCCGGTCGTGGTCGAGAAAAACCTTACGGGCTTCAGGCAGTGGGGGTAGCTTGGCCACGGCCTTTTCCCAGGCAGGCAGGTCACCGTAACGCTTGCGATCAAGACCGTTGGCCAGTTGCTCGGGCAGGCGAGCCAGCCAACGCGTCAGGCCATGATCCACGAAGGCGTGATAGAGCGCCTGCTGGGCATCATCGGGAAAAGGCATGCGTCAGGCGTCCTTGAAGGCAATCATCGAAGCGAAATTGAGGTACTGGAACCAGGTTGTCACTCGGCTGAAGCCCGCATCCGTCAATCGGGCATGGTGAGCCTCCAGCGTGTCGGGAATCAGCACGTTCTCCAGCGCCGTGCGCTTCTGGCTGATTTCAAGGTCGCTGTAGCCATTGGCGCGCTTGAAATCGTGGTAGCGTTCCACCAGCCAGGCATTTTCCTGTTCATCGGCGGCAACAATCTTTTCCGACAATACCAGCACGCCACCCGGTTCCAAGGCCTCGTAGAGCTGCGCAATCACGCCGTCGCGATCGCTTGGAGAAAGGAATTGCAGGGTGAAGTTGAGCACGATCATGCTGGCCGGTCGGTACTCGACTTGGCGGATGTCGCCCTCAACGATATCGATACGATGCTCGGGACACTCTTCGGCCAGCAGGGCGCGTGCTTGACTGACCATGGCGGGCGACAGGTCGACGCCGGTCAGGCTGAAGGCCTCCGGCGGCAACCGGCCGGCCAAGGCCAGACCCACGGCACCCAGAGAGCAGCCGAGATCGTAAACATGACCGCCGTGACGCAAGTGACGTTCGGCCAGGACGCCGAGCATGCCGAGAATCTGTCCGTAACCCGGCACCGAACGGCGAATCATGTCAGGGAAGCAGGCCACGACCTGTTCATCGAAGGAGAACGACGCGACACGATCCAGGGGTGTCGTAAAGATCGCGTCACGGTAAGATGGATCATTCATGATATTCGTAAACGTTCTATGAGGCGCGATCTTGGCGCAAAAAGTCATTTTACGCGCCCTCAGCCGGGCTTGCACCCGCAGGCCAGGATGGACCCACCCGAGCTCAAGGAGAGACAGCCGATGACAGCACGTGAACCGATCGATCAGCAGCAAGCCTGGCGGGCATTGAGCAAGCATGCCGAAGCCATGCGCGAAGTCCATCTCAAGGATCTTTTCCAGGAGCAGGACGGACGGCATGAATGCTATACCCGGCGGGCCGCGGGCATGATGCTCGATCTGTCCAAACAGCGCTGGCGGGACGAGACACTGGACATGCTGCTCGATCTGGCACGAGCCGCTGATGTTCCGTCGGCGATCAATCGGCTGCTTTCCGGAGAGCGTGTCAACCTGTCCGAGGATCGTCCTGCGCTGCATACTGCGCTGCGCCTACCGGCAGATGCCAAGCTGGAGGTAGATGGCAAGGATGTCGTGCCTAGCGTACACCGCACATTGGATCGCATGGCAACCATGGTGGCCAAGTTCCAGGCCGGGCAGTGGCGGGGGGCAACCGGCCGGGCGATCACCGACGTGGTCAACCTCGGGGTCGGGGGCTCGGACTTGGGGCCGCTGATGGTGACCCATGCCTTGGCCGACTATCGTCCGCGCGACGTACATCCGGTGGAGGTGCACTTCGCTTCGACCATGGACGGCTCGCAACTTGCCGACTACCTGTTGCGTCTCAACCCCGAGACCACCTTGTTCGTTATCTCGTCGAAGTCTTTCACCACTATCGATACCCTGTCCAACGCACGGACCGCCCGCGACTGGCTGTTCTCACATCTGGCCGACGGCAACGACACCAACGGCCTGGTGATGCGGCAACACTTCATCGGTGTCTCCGCCAGTCCCGAAAAGATGAGCGACTGGGGCATCAGCGAATGCAACCAGTTGGAGTTCTGGGAATGGGTCGGTGGCCGCTATTCGTTGTGGGGCGCCATCGGTCTACCGATTGCCTTGGCGGTGGGCATGGACAATTTCCGTGCGTTACTCGACGGGGCGCATGCCATGGACCGTCATTTCGCTACTGCGGAACTGGAAAACAATCTGCCGGTATTGCTGGCTCTGGCGGGGATCTGGAACGTCAATTTCCTCGACATTCGCGCCCACTCGATCCTGCCCTACGACGGGCGGCTGGAATACTTTGCCAGCTATCTTGAGCAGCTGGAGATGGAATCCAATGGCAAATCGGTCACCAATGAAGGCCGCAGCGTCACCTACTCCACCTGTCCGGTGCTTTGGGGGCAGCTGGGGCCTAATGCCCAGCACGCCTTCTACCAGTTGCTGCACCAGGGGACGCAGCCCGTCGAGTGCGATTTCATCGCGCCCATCCGTCGTTACGATCGTGTCGAGGACGAGGCAACCCGCAAACACCTCAAGGGCCAGCATCGCCTGACCCTGGCTAACTGCTTCGCCCAGTCACGGGTACTGATGCTCGGTGACGACGCCATCGAAGATGACGGTCCGCGACCCAGCCACAAGCGTTATCGTGGCAACCAGCCCTCGACTACGCTGCTGCTCGACCGGCTGACACCGGAAACACTGGGCGCATTGGTCGCGCTCTATGAGCACAAGGTGTTCGTACAGGCGACGATCTGGGATATCAATCCCTTCGACCAGTGGGGGGTCGAGTTGGGCAAGAAAATCGCCACCCAGACCGAGCAGATCCTCACCTCGCACGAAGGTATCGAATCGCTGGACGATTCCAGCCGTGGCCTGATCGAAGCGGTATGGCGGGAAAGTGACTATTGATGCTGTTTATTTGTCCAGGGTTTGAGGTATGCTGAACCTGCCGTCGGGAGCAACGCCCGTCGATGGCGTGCTCTACTTGCATGGGTTCAACAGCGGTAGCGAGTCGCCCAAGGCCAGGTTGATGCGCGCCGTCTGTGCACACATCAGTCATCGCGGCAGGCCATTGGCCTGCCGTACGCCACAGTTGCCACACCATCCCCAGGCAGCCTATGACCTGGCCGAAGGCCTGTTGAGTACGATGGGAGAGAAAACGCTGCTGGTAGGCAGCTCAATGGGCGGCTTTCTGGCGACTTGCCTGGCGGAGCGGTTCGCGCTGCAGGCTGTGGTGATCAACCCGGCCGTCGAACCGGCCCGGTTGGTCAGCGAGTGGCTGGGCATGGCTTTAGTCAATGACTATACCGGAGAGCGCTTCATGATCGAGGCATCTCACCGGGACGAGCTGAAGGCTCTGACTCCGGCGATCCTGACGCCACAGCGCTATCTGCTGCTGCTCGGCACAGCCGATGAGACGCTTGACTGCCATGACGCCTTCCAGGCATATGCTGGTAGCCGCACGCTCATAGTGCCCGATGGCGATCACGGCTTCAGTCGTCTGCGTGAGTTTCTGCCCGCTGTGCTGGCCCACGGCGGTCATCGGCTGGACGATGTACCATCTGCCATCGACGAGGTGTCTGGCACCGCTTCCTGAGACAAATACAGCATCATGGACAACACATGACGCAATATAGCGCCACTTCGATCGAGGTCCTTTCCGGCCTTGAGCCGGTGCGCAAGCGCCCCGGCATGTATACCGACACGACCCGTCCTAACCACCTGGCCCAGGAAGTCATCGACAACAGTGTCGACGAAGCCTTGGCCGGGCATGCCCGCGAGATCCAGGTGCGCCTGCTCGACGACGGCGGCATCGAGGTGACCGACGACGGGCGTGGCATGCCCATCGACCTCCATCCCGAGCACGGCTTGTCGGGGGTCGAGTTGATTCTTACCAAGCTGCATGCGGGCGGCAAGTTCTCGCAGTCCAGCTACCGTTTTTCCGGTGGCCTGCATGGGGTTGGCGTCTCGGTCGTCAACGCATTGTCACGGCGGTTGGAGGTCGAGGTGTGCCGTGACGGTCAGCGCCACGCCATTGCCTTCGAGAAGGGCGCGAAGGTCGAGGAGCTGGCCGTCATCGGTACTTGCCCCAAGCGGGCAGCAGGAACGGTAGTGCGCTTCTGGCCCGAGGTGGAGTACTTCGATTCACCCAAACTGTCGTTGCCGCGCCTCAAGCACCTGCTGCGTGCCAAGGCAGTACTGTGCCCTGGGCTCAAGGTGGTATTGACCGAGACTGACGGCACCCAAAGCACCTGGCAGTATGAGGATGGCCTGCGCGACTATTTGGCCCAGGCCACCGACGGTTACGAGGTCTTGCCGCCATCGCCATTCATCGGCCACTTTGCCGATGACGAGCAGGCCGCGGATTGGGCGATCCAGTGGCTGCCGGAAGGCGGTGAGCCATTGATGGAAAGCTACGTAAACCTGATTCCCACACCGCTGGGCGGCACGCACGTCAACGGCTTGCGCTCGGGGCTGCTCGAGGCCCTGCGTGAGTTCTGCGATTACCGTAGCCTGCTGCCTCGGGGTGTCAAGCTCACGCCCGATGACTTGTGGGAGCGCGTCTCCTTCGTGCTCTCCGTGAAAATGCTCGATCCGCAGTTCGCCGGTCAGACCAAGGAGCGACTGTCGTCACGGACCGTGGCAGGGTTTGTCTCCGGCGTGGTCAAGGACGCCTTCTCGTTGTGGCTCAATCACCACGTCGATCAGGCCGAGGCGCTGGCCGAGATGGTCATCAGCGCTGCTCAGCGACGCCAGAAGAGCGCCAAGAAGGTTGCCCGCAAGAAGGTCACTGCCGGGCCGGCACTGCCCGGCAAGCTTGCCGATTGCTCGGGGCAGGACCCTATCTCTAGCGAGCTGTTCCTGGTCGAGGGCGACTCCGCGGGCGGCAGTGCCAAGCAGGCACGCGACCGTGAGACCCAGGCCATCCTGCCGCTGCGTGGCAAGATATTAAATACCTGGGAGGTCGATTCCCACGACATTTACAGTTCCCAGGAAGTGCATGACATTGCCGTGGCCATCGGCACCGATCCGGCCAGCGATGATCTGTCCAAGCTGCGCTACCACAAGATCTGTATCCTCGCTGATGCCGACTCCGACGGCCTGCACATCGCCACACTACTGTGTGCACTGTTCGTGCGCCACTTTCCCGCGCTGGTCGACGCTGGGCATGTTTATGTCGCCATGCCGCCACTGTATCGCATTGACCTCGGCAAGGAGGTGCACTACGCCCTCGATGAGAGCGAGAAGGCCGCGATTCTCAAGCGTCTCGAGGGCAAACGCGGTACGCCAAATGTTCAGCGCTTCAAGGGCCTCGGTGAAATGAGCCCGTTGCAACTGCGCGAGACGACCATGGCGGTGGATACACGACGTCTGGTGCAACTGACTCGGATCGAGGGCGACGGCACCAGCGAGATGCTGGACATGCTGCTGGCCAAGAAGCGCTCAGCCGATCGTAAGAGCTGGCTCGAAGATTACGGCAACCTCGCCGACATCGAAGTGTAAGGGGTCGTTGAATGACCATGGATATCCAGGTAGCGGAAGGCGACGTCGAACGCCTGTCGCTCCGCGAATATACTGAAAAGGCGTACCTCGACTATTCGATGTACGTGATTCTCGACCGTGCGTTGCCACACATTGGCGACGGCATGAAGCCGGTCCAGCGACGCATCATCTACGCCATGCGCGAGCTGTCGCTGACCGCCAATGCCAAGTACAAGAAGTCGGCACGTACCGTTGGCGACGTGCTGGGTAAGTTCCATCCCCACGGGGATAGCGCCTGCTACGAAGCCATGGTGCTGATGGCGCAGTCGTTCAGCTATCGTTATCCGCTGATCGACGGTCAGGGTAACTGGGGCAGCCCGGACGATCCCAAGTCGTTCGCGGCAATGCGTTATACCGAGGCGCGGCTTTCCAAGTTTTCCGAGAATTTGCTCACCGAACTGGGGCAGGGCACCGTCGACTGGATGCCCAACTTCGATGGCACCATGAACGAGCCGGCGGTGCTGCCGGCACGCCTGCCTCATGTGCTACTCAATGGTGCTACGGGGATCGCCGTAGGCATGGCCACCGATATCCCCCCGCACAACGTGAACGAGGTTGTCGAGGCGACCTGCCATTTGCTGCGGCATCCCGAAGCGACAGTCACCGATCTGGTCAAGTACGTGCCGGCGCCGGATTTCCCCACCGAGGCAGAAATCATTACCTCGCGCAGCGACCTGCGCAAGCTCTACGAGAGCGGGCGTGGCTCGATCAAGCTGCGCGCGCGTTACACCTTGGAAGAGGGCAGCGTGGTGATCACGGCGTTGCCTTATCAGGTCAGTGGTTCCAAGGTGCTCGAGCAGATCGCCGCGCAGATGCAGGCCAAGAAGCTGCCGATGGTCTCCGACCTGCGTGATGAGTCGACCCACGAGACACCGACCCGGCTGGTGATCGAGCCGCGCTCCAATCGTGTCGATATCGAATCGCTGATGGCGCACCTGTTCGCCACCACCGACCTCGAGAAGAACATCCGTGCCAACCTCAATATAATCGGACTCGATGGCCGGCCACGGGTCATGCCGCTTAACGACATGCTCGGCGAGTGGTTGACCTATCGGCGCGCCACGGTACGCCGGCGTCTGGAACACCGCTTGGGCAAGGTCGAGGATCGGCTGCATATCCTAGAAGGCTTGCTCACGGCCTACCTCAACATCGACGAGGTAATCCGCATCATCCGCGAGGAAGATGAACCCAAGCCTGCCCTGATGGAGGCCTTCGGCCTTACCGAACGACAGGCCGAGGCCATCCTCGAGCTACGCTTGCGCCATCTGGCCAAACTCGAAGAGTTCAAGATTCGCGGTGAGCAGGATGAGCTGCTAGCCGAACGCAAGCGGCTCAAGGAGTTGCTCGGCAACGATGCGGCGCTGACCGACCTGATCGAGGAAGAACTGCGCGAGGCGGCACGTGAGCATGGCGATTCCCGGCGTTCACCGATTGTGGAGCGCGAAGAGGCCAAGGCGCTGTCCGAAGTCGAGTTGATGGGGGCCGACCCGGTGACCGTGGTGCTTTCGGAGAAAGGCTGGATTCGCAGTGCCAAGGGCCACGAGATCGACCCTGCGGGGCTGGCCTTCAAGGCCGGGGACCGCTTTCATCTGGCCGCACGTGGCAAGACCAACCAGCCGTTGGTGCTGCTCGACGACAGTGGGCGCACCTATACGCTGGCCGCGCACAACCTGCCAAGTGCACGTAGCCAGGGAGAGCCGGTGACCGGACGGATCAACCCTGCGGCTGGCGCACACATGGTCGGGTTGATGCTGGCGCCGCCCGAGACTCGCTACTTGCTGGCTTCTGACGGCGGCTACGGGTTCGTTGCCCGCCTAGAGGAGCTGATCGGCAAGAACAAGTCGGGGAAGGCAGTACTGTCGGTACCCAAAGGATGCAATGTTTTGCCACCGCAACCAGTACCTGGCGTCGATGGCGTAAAGGTCGCGGTGGTCTCCAACGAAGGCCGCCTACTGCTGTTCGATGTTGATCAATTGCCCGAAATGACCAAGGGCAAGGGTAACAAGATGCTCGACATTCCCGGCACGCGGGCTTCGCGCCGCGAGGAGTTCGTGCGTGATCTGCAAATCCTGACCGAAGGGGCTGCATTGGTCGTGCATGCCGGCAAGCGCAAGCTGACCATCAAGCCGGCGGATCTCGACTATTACGTGAGTGAGCGCGGGCGGCGGGGTAGCAAGTTACCGCGCGGCTTCCAGAAGGTAGATCGGCTTGAGGTAGAATCCTGACCTTCGGGCTTCGGCTCAATATAGGTTACCCGACGGATCGTGGCTCAGTGTCACGATCCGCTGCCATTCATTCTGATTCGAGATTTCCATGACTCGACGCATTCTGATTCGTGCCACCGGCACGGCACGCCCCGGCCAGCTGGCTGGCCTTGGACGCGCATTGGCCCGCTGTGGGGCACGCCTGCTAGACATCAATCAGAGCGTGACGTTCGGCATCGTGTCGCTAGAGGCCTTGGTTGGTCTCGATGAGGATGCCGCGCTGGAAGCGACCCTTAACGAAGCTGGTGATGAGCTGGGGCTCGATGTCCAGGCCATCCAGGTCAGTGCTGACGACTATCAACGCTGGACCACACAGGCGGGACAGCCGCGCCTGATTCTGACACTGCTGGCGCCTCGGCTGCCGGCCGGCATTCTTGCCGAGGTGGGGGCATTGACCGCCGAGCATGGCCTTACCGTTGAGCTGATTCATCGCCTGTCCGGTCGCGAACCGCTGGATGGCGAAGCCCCCGAGTATGGGGCCTGTGTCGAGTGTTGGCTGCGCGGCGAGGAGATCGACCTCGAGTCGTTACGCGAAAAGGCCTTGGCACTGGGGGCCATGCACGGCGTGGATATCGCCATACAGGAAGATTCCATCTGGCGCCGACACCGTCGTCTGGTCTGTTTCGATATGGACTCGACCCTGATCCAGGCCGAGGTGATTGACGAGTTGGCGCGTCGCCATGGCGTCTACGACGAGGTGGCGGCGATCACCGAGCGAGCCATGCGCGGCGAGTTGGATTTCCAGCAGAGCTTTCGCGAGCGAATGAGCAAGCTCAACGGGCTCGACGAGAGTGTGCTCAACGAGATCGCCATGTCGTTACCGCTAATGGATGGCGTCGAACGCCTGATGAAGCATCTCAAGCGTCTGGGCTATCGTACGGTGATACTCTCTGGCGGATTCACTTATTTTGCCCGCCACCTTCAGGAACGTCTGGGTTTTGACGAAATACATGCTAATGAGCTTGTTATCGAAAATGGTAAGGTGACCGGTGAGGTTCGGGAGCCGATTGTCGATGCCGATCGCAAGGCGGCACTGCTGCGAGAGATCACCGAGCGCGAGGGGCTATGCCTGGAGCAGACCATTGCCGTAGGCGACGGTGCCAACGATCTAAAGATGCTGGCCACCGCTGGGCTGGGCATTGCCTACCGGGCCAAGCCTCTGGTCCGTAGCCGGGCGCGCCAATCCATTTCTACGCTGGGTCTGGATGCCGTGCTGTACCTGATCGGCTACCGACAGGGTGATCTGGATGACTTGAAAGACGTTTAGACCAGTCGATAACGATGATCAGAACAAGGGACCCGGGATCGACCCCTGGTTTTAGCGAACGTGTAGCGTAGGGAGCGAGATGAACGAGTCGCCTTCGACTGTTGAGCATGCGGGGGAAATTGCCAAGCTGGTGGAGGCGATGAGCCAGCCTGGCGGTGTGTCGCTGAGCTTCGAAGAGCATGGGGCACCGGTATCGGTGCTCCTCGTCGAGGTAATCGAGGATCGGCATTTGGTACTCGATATCAGTGCCGCTCCTGAGATCGCTGGCGAGCTGATGGCCGAGCGTCCATTTCAGCTGACCGGACAGGCGCATGGCGCCATGGTGTCGACAGAGCCGCTCACGGCATTGCCGTTAAGCGGCACGCCTGGGCGCCTGCGGTTCAGCTGTGCATATCCGCAGCGCCTCGATGTCTGGCATAGGCGCAACGCGTTTCGCGCCGAACTCGGCCCTGGCATGCCCGTGGCGGTGGAGCTGGAACTCGACGCCGAGAGAGAGGTGATCCATGGTGAGCTGATCAACCTCTCGCTGGGCGGCTGCCTAGTGCAATTGCCGTTAAACAAGGCGGCGGCGCTGAAGTCCGACCAGTCACTGGCACGCCTGGAGGCAATTTTCCCCAGTGGGCAGCGCCTGACAGCACAGGGTGTGGTGCGTCATGTGCGCATCGACGAGAAGTGGCAACGTGCTCTGGTGGGGTGCGAGTTCAACGTTCCGTCGCCGAAGCTGGAGCGCTGGATCTGGTTTCTTGTCAAGGAAATCGAGCGCGAGGCGGTGCGCAAGGCGACGCAGGGAGAGAAGGCGTTGGGCCCTTCGGAGCTGTTCCGGGCTGCACCGACGACATCGAAGGAACCGCCTGCCCGCCGGCTGCGTGCCGATTATGCCACGCCGATGGCTCGCCGTCTGGCCAAGATCGCGGACTTCCTCAATGCCCAGATGGTGCAATTGCAGAATGGCGGCTCCGTGGACAGCACGCAGCTATCACGTTACAGCGACATGCTGCTGGGGCTGCTTGAGGAAGACCGCGAGGCATTAGTGTTCGCCAGTGTCTGTCTTCACCATGAGCCTCCGTTGGTTCAGCACGGCTTGGCTGTGGCGATTCGCCTGGCCGACCTGGCCAAGGCGCGCAGGGCCCCGCGGGAGCTTCTCAAGGCCATCGTGGCTACCGCCATGGTGCATGATTTAGGCAAGGCTCTGCTGGACGATGCGCTGCGCGATAGCCCATCGTTCGACGCTGCAATGCGTGACCAGCTAAACGATCATGTCGCTTTGATCCGCACCAGGCTGGAAGCATGCCGCTGGCTGGCGCCCCAAGTGATCCGGAGCATTGTCGGGGAAATCAACGAGCGCCTCGACGGAAGTGGCTATCCTGGCGGCTTGCAGGACGCGAAGCTGACGGAGCTGACCCGGATGGCCATGGTAGTTGATGTCGTCGATGCCATGACCCGCTCTCGTCCGGATCGTCCGGCTTGGTCGCTGGAAGATACCTATCGACATATGCTGGGGCGGCCCGCCATGTTCGATCGCGAATGGGTACAACACTATATTCGCTATTTCGGCCGTTATCCGATCGGCAGCCTGGTGCGCTTTTCGAGTGGCGCGCAAGGTTGGATACAGCGTCTGGACAGCAAGGGGCAGCCGCGGCAGGTCGCCGTTATCAGTCCGGCTGCCCAGTTACGGCTGGATGACGAAGTGGCGTCACTGGGCGTGATAGAAGAGATTCTACGAGCGCCATTGCCGGAGCTGCTGCCAAGGCAGTAAGGCAACGTATCTTACTGGCGACAGGCGCTGGGGCATATGCCGAATTGACGCTTGAATGCCGTGGCGAAATTGGCGGCGCTGGTGTAACCGGCCAGCGCCGCCGCCGCTTCCACGCTGACTCCTTTCTCACACAAGGCCTGGCGCGATGCTTGCAGGCGGCGCACGCGCAGGTAACGCCCCAGACTGATGCCGAAGTGTGTCCGAAACTGGCGTTGCAGGCTGCTGTGGCTCATGCCGAGCCGCTCGGCCAGAGCGTCCTGAGTCAGACAGTAGGCTTCCCCGGTATCGATCATCGCGCGTAGGCGTTGCAAGCGTCGGTCTTCTCTAAGACGGGTAAGGTCTCGCTGTTCCCGTACCGGGGGATGCTGGCCTGAGAGAGCTTCCCCGATCAGGGCAAGAGCGCAACCTTCAGTAATCAGACGTTCGCTCAGTTCGGGTAGCGGCCCTGTTTCCGTGAGGGGCGCGAAGAGGCGCTGTGCCAGCTCGCGCACCACGTATGAGGGGCTCCAGGTCACTAGGGCCAAGTGCTGGCCCAGCGTATCCTGCCATGCTCTTCCGGCCATATGGTCTGCCAGATAGCGCTGCAGCCATGCAGGCGTCAGTGTGATCGTCAGGGTCCGCTCATGCCCATTAGCACGGCCGAAGCGCTGGAAGCCAGTGGTTTCCTGCAGCGAAACTAGCATGGCCTGTGTCATCGAGCCGTCCGCAGTATCAGGCCCCAGAGTAAGTTGATGATGCCCGAACCTGACCCGTGCCTGGCCGGAGAGGACCAAGGCTAGCCGTATACCAGGCGGGAGCTCGGCTTCGCTGATCAGATCGTAGCGATCCCGGACGTCCGCCAACCTGACGTACATGCCGGGTTGGGGCTGGATCATGCGCATGCTGCCTTCGAGCAAGGGCGCACGTTGGTCCCAGTCCGGTGCGTATAACTCATGCTGCGCCACGAGAGGGGAGGACAAGGCACGCAGCCGTTGCTTGTCGATCGTCGGCGGGGGAATGGCAGGCATGAGTAAGGTTCCCGAAGGGTTAGGCATTTGCCCATTTCACAAAGCATTTTGCCGCTTCTGCAAAGGCACAGCGATCCTGCAACTGGAATAATGCTCGGCATTGGTAGTTGTTGCAATAGATTATCATTGCCACTTGAGCAGGCAGGTGCAAATGGGAACGATCAAATTGAGTGACGCATACAAAAGAACGCCCTTGTCCTTGGCGATTGGCGGAACCCTCCTGTTGGGCGTGTCCCCCAGCGGTTGGGCACAGGATGCAGCGTCGGGAATCGCCGATGACCGTCTCGCGACGATTACCGTCGAAGGTAACCGGCTCTACGAGATGTTGCCCTCGGAGGAAACCGAAGGGTACGACGTGGATGCCGCCACCGTCGGGACCAAGATTCCCGCCGCGCTGCGCGACATCCCCCAGTCGATCACGGTCGTCACGCGCGATGCCATCGAGGACCGGAATCTCGATACCCTCGATGAGCTGGGGCAGCGTACGCCGGGCATGCGCGTGCTCAACAACGACGATGGGCGATCGTCGATCTATGCGCGCGGCTACGAGTACGACGAATACAATATCGATGGCTTACCGGCTCCGATGCAGAGCATCAACGGGACGGTGCCTACGCTGTCCGCGTTCGACCGTGTCGAAGTGATGCGTGGCCCGTCGGGCCTGTTCAACAGCACCAGCGAAATGGGTGGCATCGTCAACCTGGTCCGCAAGCGGCCTACCGACGAGTTCCAGGGCCATGTGATTGGCCGCTACGGTAGCTGGGACCAGCGCTACCTAGAGTCCGACATTGCTGGGCCGATCGACAGCGAAGGGCGTATGCGTGGTCGACTCGTGGTGTCCGATAGCGCCACGGAGGGTTTCGTCGACCATAACGACAACGAGAACCAGACCTTCTACGGGGCGCTCGATATCGACCTTGATGAGGCTACCACGCTGTCACTGGCCTTCCTGCGCCAGGTCAAGGACATCACGGTCAACAACGGTCAGGCTACCGATACGAATGGCGACCTGCTGTACTCCGACCGCTCCACGTTCTTCGGTGCCGACTGGAACGCGTTCACCATGCAGAGCAACGACTCGCTGGTCGAGCTGACGCACCGCTTTGCCAATGGCGGCTATGGACGCTTCGCCGCGCGTTATTCAGACCGTAAGGCTGACTACAACTACGCGTTCGGTGGTGGCTCGGTCAGTGATGATGGTGTGGTGAGCATCGCCGGCACAGCGGGCGACATAGAGCAGCAAGCCCTGTCCATGGATGCCAGCTACAGCCAACCGTTCGCGGCGCTGGGCAGTGTCAGTGAGTTTGTGGTCGGCAGCGATTACAAGCGCTATGAGACCGATACGCTGGCAGCCAAGGCGCGCCTGGGCACGTCTACCGTCGATACATTTGCCGATATTGCCTACGTCGATATTCTGGCTGACTACCTTTCTACCGATACACGAGAAACCCTTGAGGAAACCGGGCTTTACTCCAAGTTGACGTTCCGGCCGGTCGCTCCGCTGGCGTTGACCGTTGGTGGCCGGATCAGCGACTACGAAGTCGAACTGGAAAACCAGCTCACCGATACCGATTATGTGCGCGACGATAATGAATTCACGAGCTACGCTGGCGCGGTTTACGACCTCGACCCGAATCACTCGCTCTATACGAGCTACTCCGAGGTGTTCAAGCCGCAAACTGAGTATGACGCCAATGGCGATCTGCTCGAGCCGCGTGAAGGCACGCAGTACGAGGTCGGCATCAAGGGCAGTTACCTGGACGGCGACCTGAATGCTCGCCTCTCTGCCTTCCGTCTCTATGATGAGAACACCGCTGCCGGCGTGACCGGTGAGACCTACAGTGCCGCCATCGGCGAGCGTCGCATCCAAGGGGCTGAGCTCGAAGTGGTCGGTTCACCATTGCCTGGCTGGGATGTGATCGCCGGTTACACCTATATGGAAACCGACGTGGACAATGCAGAGACGCCGGCGACGTTCCTGCTGATGCCCCGTAATCTGTTCAATCTCTGGACACAGTACGGTTTCGAGGGCGGTACCCTGGAAGGCTGGCATGTCGGCGGTGGCGTGACGGCGATGAGCGACTTCAGTTCCAGCCAAGGCATCAAGGCGCCAGGATATGCCGTATTCGATGCCATGCTGGGCTACGATTTTACGTCCCAGCTTTCCGGGCAGGTCAATTTAAACAATGTCTTCGATCGCGATTACTACACCCGGGTGGGCAGTACCGGGACGTTTAACATGGTGGGTGAGCCAGCCAACGTCGTGGCTTCACTGCGTTATGACTTCTAGATTGTCTCGGGAGCGCGCATCGCGCTCCCGGTTTTTCACTCTGCTGCTTTGCTGCCTTCTACTGGTACCGGCCATGGCTCACAGTCAGGACACGACCGCCGTCAGCCTACCGGGCACCCAGGCGTTCGTGTTGCATTCCCCCCAGACCGGAGACGATTACCTTATTCAGGTCTCGGTGCCCGATACGCCTGCCCCCGAACAGGGCTATGCGGTGCTTTATGTGCTGGATGGCAACGCGCGCTTTCCACTATTGCACCTGGCACGGGATACCCTGACCCGGCAGGGGCCTTACGGGAGGGGAAGCGCGCTGCTGATCGTCGGTATCGGTTACCCGGACACCGAACGTTTCGACGTTTCCCGTCGCGCGCGCGATTACACGCCGCTACCCTCCGGGCCGGCAGAGGACGGCTCGGCGCAAGGCGGGGCAGAGCGTTTCCTGGCCTTCATCGAGCAGACCCTAAAGCCGGCCATGGCCGAGCGCTTTGCCGTGGATACCTCGCGTGAAGCGCTGATGGGTCATTCCTATGGTGGGCTGTTCGTGATGCACGTGCTGCAGGCGGCGCCGCAGAGCTTCGAGCGTTATATAGCCATCAGTCCATCGCTCTGGTGGCAGCACGGTCAGGTACTGGAGGCGTTAGCGTCACAGCCTGATTCGCCGAGCGTTGTCGCTGGGCGCCATGTCCTGATCGGTGTCGGAGAACTCGAGCAAACGCCGCCGCCAAGCGAGGCCGATACACCGCGTGGCCAACGCAAGCGGGCACATGCCATGGTGGACAACGCAGGTCGGGCCGCCCGGGTACTTCAACGGCTTCGCCCCCAATGGGAAACGCGCTTCGAGGTCTATCCCGGAACGCACCACGGCAGTGTCATGTGGCCGGCAGCACGTCAGGCCATCGTGTTCCTGGCGCCTTGGGACATGTCAGGGCGTGACACGAACGACCGATCTTGAGCCACACTAAGGCCAGGCAAACAGCAAATAGCAATGTTCGCCAGGAGAGGCTTGGAATGTCGTTATTGCATCACCGTTCGTGTCGTTACGGTTTCATGCCGCCCTATGTGCTGGAGCGTGTTGCCGCTCATGGCACCGAGCGGCTTCGGGATGTGGCGCGTCACACGCTGACCACCGACCAGACGTTTCGCGACCGGCGTGGGCCGGGAATTGCTGAAACCTTGCCAACACCGCTGGAGCGGTCGATACCCGGCCAGCCTGCGCGATATATTCACAGTGCCGATCAACTCCTGGAGTTGCCCGGCCGGCTGGTAAGGGCAGAGGGGCAGGAAGCCATCGGCGACCCTGCGGTGGATGAGGCCTACCGTTGGCTGGGCGCGACCTATCGCTTCTTCTGGGAAGTGTTCGCGCGCGATGCCATCGATGGTCGGGGCATGCCGCTGATCGGCACGGTGCATTATGGTCAGGATTATGACAACGCGTTCTGGAACGGGGCGCAGATGGTCTTCGGCGATGGTGACGGCGAATTGTTCCATCGCTTTACCGCCTCGCTCGACGTGGTTGCCCACGAACTGGCCCATGGCGTGACCGAACGAGAAGCCGGTCTGGTTTATGCCTATCAGTCCGGAGCGCTCAACGAATCGTTTTCCGATGTCTTCGGCAGCCTGGTCAGGCAGCACTACTTGAACAGGACGGCAGCTCAGGCCGACTGGTTGATCGGTGCCGACCTGTTGACTGAACGGGTCAATGGCCGTGCCATGCGTTCGCTGGCCGAGCCCGGAACGGCCTATGACGACCCAGTGCTTGGCCACGATCCTCAGCCTGGTCACATGCGCGATTATGTCGAAACCCAGGCTGACAATGGCGGTGTCCATATCAACTCGGGTATACCCAATCATGCCTTCTATCTCGTGGCGATGGCCCTGGGGGGCTACGCGTGGCAGGCGCCGGGGCGCATCTGGTATGACACCCTGCTTGACTCACGGCTAACAGCTGACTGTGATTTCGCCACCTTTGCCCGGTTGACCGAAGATAACGCCGACCGGCGCTTCGGTAGGCACAGTCGGGAGGTGGGGGCTGTCCGTGATGCCTGGCGAGGCGTGGGGGTATTGTCATGAGCCAGTCTACGCCCCGGCTGGGGCCGCATAGCGTGCTGCTCATTCGACGCGAGGGGGGCATTGCGCATTTTCCGGGCCTGGCGTCGCCTCGCCGGATACGATGCGCTCAATGCACCGAGGAACAGCGTCAGTGGATTCAGAGCTTGCTCGAGCAGGCTGGGCAATACTTGGATATCGAAGGTGGCGCCGACCGGCGCCGCTTCTGTCTCGAGATCACGGAGGAAGATGCGTCCACGTCGCCGACCTGGACGCTATCCTTTGATGAGTCCCAGGCTCCCGCGGCCCTGATAAGGCTCTGGCAACATGGCATGCTGGAGGAATAGCAACACCAAGCATGGCAGGAACGGCTGGTTCTGGCCTAGAGTGAAAGGCGCCATAACAACAATCCGAGGTGATTCATGACTTACACGCCTGACATGATCGATGAGCTTAACGTTCTGTGCCTGTTCAACTTGTCGACGACTCACGAGGGAATCAAGGTGCACTCATCGGCAATGCCTGAGAAAGTCGCTGCCACACAGCGCCTCTACGAGCGTGGCTTGGTGACCCAACCCGATGGCGGTTATCTGACCGGGCTTGGTCGCGATGCTGCCACGCAGGCCCAGAACCTGCTGACGATCCTGTCGACGGCACCGGCCACTACCTGATTGCTGGCTGGAGTTGACAAGCTTCTGATGAATTGGTTTTCTTGAAGGATGAATACCGGTACTTGCGTTCTCTCGCTATCGCTACGACTACCAGGCGCCCTTTGATTGCGCCACCGTGTCTGTGTGCCCTTGGGCACTGAGTCCTTCCTGTCGAGCTACGAGAGTCAACACAATGCCGGTCAGTCACTCCCAGCCTCATTTCCCATCGGTTTTGTTTTTCGTCCGCCATCAGGGCTGTTGCTCTGTTCGGTGGATGCCTGCGTCTGACAAGACGCATCCAAAGTATTGTCGCGTTGCCCCGCTGAGCCGAAGTTCAGCGGGGTATTTCGTTACTCGCTCCGAATGTTCTGACCCGCACTGCCAGACGAGGAATTTCCGCCATGATGTTGCCTGATCCGTCCATCAAGTACCGTCCCTTCGTTGCCGTCGACCTGCCTGATCGTCAATGGCCGAATCAGCGAATCACTCATCCGCCGGTATGGTGCAGCGTCGATATGCGCGACGGTAATCAGGCGCTGATCGACCCCATGGATCTTGAACGCAAGCGTCGTTTCTTCGAGATGCTGGTGAAGATCGGTTTCAAGGAGATCGAGGTAGGCTTTCCTTCGGCCTCGCAGATCGACTTCGATTACGTTCGTGAGCTGATAGACAACGACCTGGTGCCGGACGACGTGAGCATACAGGTGCTGACCCAGGCCCGACCGCATCTTATCGAGCGTACCTTCGAAGCCCTAAAGGGGGCCAGGAAGGCCATCGTTCATGTCTATAATGCGACCGATCCGGTGTTCCGTCGCGTGGTGTTCAACGTCGACAAGCCCCAGTGCATCAAGATCGCTACCGATGCCACTGAACTCATCAAGCAGCGCATGGCGGAACATCCCGAGACCGACTGGACGTTTCAGTATTCACCGGAACTGTTCACCTCAACCGAACTCGATTTCGCCGTCGAGATTGTCGATGCCGTGGCGGCGAGCTATGAGCCGACCCCCGACAAGCCGATGATCGTCAACCTGCCGGCCACGGTAGAAATTGCCACGCCCAACAACTATGCCGACCAGATCGAGTGGTTCTGTCGTCACGTTGCCAACCGCGATAGCCTGGTGGTCAGCGTGCATCCCCATAACGACCGGGGGACGGGGGTGGCGGCGGCTGAACTGGCGGTGATGGCTGGCGCCGATCGTGTCGAGGGCACGCTGTTTGGTAATGGCGAGCGTACCGGCAACGTCGATATCGTTACCCTGGCGATGAACCTCTATACCCAAGGCGTGCATCCACAGCTCGATTTTTCCAACATCACGCCGATCATGCGTGAGGTCGAACATTGCAACCAGCTGCCGGTACACCCCCGCCATCCCTACGTCGGCGACTTGGTGTTCACGGCGTTCTCCGGCTCGCACCAGGATGCCATCAAGAAGGGCATGACCGAGCGCCGTCAGCATCCCGATGCCATGTGGGCAGTGCCATATCTGCCGATCGATCCGCTCGACGTGGGCCGCAGCTATGAGGCGGTCATCCGGGTCAACAGCCAGTCCGGCAAGGGCGGTGTCGCCTACCTGCTCGAAGAGGAGCATGGCATCGAGCTGCCGCGACGGTTGTCCATCGAGTTCAGCCAGGTGGTTCAAGAGGTCGCCGAGCGTACCGGCAAGGAAATCACCTCGCAGATGATCTACCAGGCCTTCGCCGACGAGTACTTGGACAGAACGTCGCCGTATGCGCTGGTCAATCACCGCCTTTCCTCCGAGCCGGACAGCCCGCGTGTGCATCTCGAGGCGGTCATCGAGGATCGCGATAGCCGCGAGACCCTGCATGGCACTGCCAATGGCCCACTGGCTGCGTTTATCAAGGCGCTTGGTGCCCATGGATTGAACATTGAGATCATCGACTATCATGAGCATTCACGAGGACAGGGCGCCGAGGCGGAAGCCATCGCTTACGTCGAGGTGCGCATCGATGACAAGGCCGTGTTCGGCGTAGGCATTGACGAGAGCATCACCAGCGCCTCGATGAAGGCAGTCATGGGGGCGCTCAACCGACACTTGGCCACGCACACAGAAGCGGCGCCCAACGTCACGGCCGACACGCTCAAGTAACTCCTACGGATGTATTTTTCGGAAAGGATGCCGAATATTGTCTGAGTTAGCTGACAGCAGTAGCCGAGAGGTGCGTCTGGCGCGCCTAGGCGTACTCGGCCTGTTTTTGATCAACGGGCTGGTCACGGCCAGCCTGGTGCCGCATATCCCGCTCTTTCAGGCGCGCCTCGACCTTACCCCCGGATGGCTGGGCATCGCCCTGCTGGGGGTGGCCATAGGCGCTATCGTCAGCATGCCGTTGACGGCGCAGTTCATCGAGCGCTATACCAGCCGCACCGTTGTCATGGTCGCTACGCCGATCTATTGCCTGGCACTGATAGGGCCGATCGTCGCGCCATCGCTGCCCATCCTGTTCGCGGCGCTGGTACTGTTCGGTCTGGGCAACGGCAGCATGGATGTGGCCATGAACGCCCAGGCGGTGGACATAGAGAAGCGCTACGGGCGGCCGATCATGTCCTCGTTTCATGGCTTCTTCAGCCTGGGGGGGCTGGTCGGAGCCGGAGGCGGCGGGCTACTGCTGGAAATGGGGCTGGCGCCGTGGGCCCACGTCTCTCTGCTGGCAGCGGTGCTGTTGGTGGCCTGCGTTCCGGCGCTACGGGTGGCGCTACACGGCCAGGGCGAGGCCAGTGGTCCACAGTTCGTGCTGCCGCGTGGTGCCTTGCTGGGTGTCGGCGTGCTGGCGCTGTTCACGCTGTTCTGCGAGGGGGCGATGAACGACTGGAGCGCCATCTACCTGCGTGATGCCTTCTCCTTGGGGCCAGGTTTGGCGGCGATGGGCTACGCCAGCTTCTCGCTGACCATGACTCTGGGCAGGCTATTTGGCGATCGCGTGGTGGCGCGTGTCGGTCGGGTTCTGGCGGCCCGGCTAAGCGCAGCCCTCGCGGCGAGTGGCATGACCTTGACCTTGCTGGCGCCATCGTTCGGCGTCGCTCTGGTGGGCTTTGGTATCATTGGTTTGGGGTTGGCCAACATGATTCCCATTTTGTTCAGCGCGGCAGGCAACTCCCGGACCATGCGCCGTGGCCCGGCGATCGCCGCTGTAGCCACGCTGGGCTATGCCGGGTTACTCACCGGGCCCCCCTTGATCGGCTTCGTGGCGCAACTTACGAGCCTGACCACGGCGTTGGCGATGCTGATCGTGGCCATGCTGTCGGTGATTGCCTTCGCCTCGATCATTCGGCGCGCTTGAACTGACGGTATCTCGTCTTGGCTACAATGGCGACTTGCTGGCCTCTCCAGGGACCTCACGAACCAGGCGTGGCAGCAGGAAGCCAGCCAGGCGGGTCCGTAACGCATCGATCAGGGCCACCGCTTCGGCATCGGGCACGTCGAAATGGGCAGCGCCAGCTACCGGATCGAGGACATGCAGGTAGTAGGGCAGGACACCGGCGGAAAACAGCCGTTCGGAGAGTTCGGCCAATGTAGCCACCTCATCGTTGACGCCCCGCAGCAGCACGCTCTGGTTAAGCAGGGTCACACCCGCATTCTGCAGGCGCTTACAGGCCTCGATGACAGCGTCGTCGATCTCGTTGGGGTGGTTGATGTGCAGTACCATGACGGTCTGCAGCCGGGTATCCTTTAACCAGGCCAGCAAGGCGTTGTCTATCCGGTCGGGAATCACCACCGGCAGCCGAGTATGGATCCGCAGCCGGCGCAGGTGGGGAATTTCACCGAGGCGCCCCACCAGCCAGGCCAGGCGCTTATCGTTGGAAGCCAGAGGGTCGCCGCCGGACAGGATCGCTTCCTGGATGCTGGGGTCACGGCGCAGATACCCCAGCGTTTCCTCCCATTGAGTGCGCGAGGGGGAATTCTCGGCATAGGGGAAGTGACGCCGGAAGCAGTAACGGCAATTGATCGCACAGGTCGGGCTGCCGATCAACAATACTCGCCCATGATACTTGTGGATCAGGCCTCGGCGGGGCGTATGCTCCGCTTCTTCCAGCGGGTCACTGACGAAACCGGCCACGCTGTCTGTCTCGGCAGTCACGGGAAGCACCTGACGGAGCAGCGGATCGTGGGGGTCGCCCCGGCGTATCCGAGACAAGTATGCCTCGGGAACGCGCACCTCGAACAGCGCATGCCCTTGACTGGCACCCGGCAGCCAGCGCTCGTCCAGGCCCAGCCGGGCGAGTAGGTCGCGTGGATCGCGAATGGCCTTGGCGAGCTGTGTCTGCCAGTCTCGAGCTTCGTCCGTTACTGTGGGGATAACGCTCTGCAAAAGGTCGGGGCTTCGGGTTATCATGCGCCACACTATATCAATGCGAAGGCGACATGCGCTTCGCGGGTCAGTTCATGCACGTCCGGCCGGCAGGCCAGACGAAGGAATCTTCAGCGAGGAATCATGGCGAACTATTCTACCAACGAATTCAAGGGCGGTCTGAAAGTCATGTTGGACGGCGATCCTTGTAACATCGTCGAGAACGAATTCGTCAAGCCAGGTAAGGGTCAGGCCTTCAACCGCGTCAAGCTGCGCAACTTGATTACCGGGCGCGTCTGGGAGCGTACCTTCAAGTCCGGCGAATCGCTGGAAGGCGCTGACGTCATGGACTTGGAGATGGAATATCTCTATACCGACGGGGACATGTGGCACTTCATGAAGACTGACGGCTCCTTCGAGCAGTACGCGGTCGACAAGAAGGCGCTCGGTGATACCGAGAAGTGGCTCAAGGAGCAGGTGGCCTATACCGTGACCCTGTGGAACGACAACGCGATCAGCGTAACGCCACCCAACTTTATCGAGCTGGAAGTGGTCGAGACCGATCCCGGCCTGAAGGGCGATACCGCCCAAGGCGGCTCCAAGCCGGCTACGCTGTCTTCCGGCGCTGTGGTGCGAGTGCCATTGTTCATCAATCAGGGCGAGGTGCTCAAGATCGATACACGGTCCGGCGAGTACGTTTCTCGGGCATAATCGGCGCTGTTGCGCTCGGTGATGTGACGTTGGAAACAGGCACGCTATGCTCATTGCGCGCCCGTGAAGACGGGTGCCCTGCTTGAAGGCCACGCTTGGATGCGTGGCCTTTTGGTTTTCACAAGGAGCAAAACATGACTGATGACTGGCATCCTACGGCGAGCATCGAGACACTGCGCGAGCGGTCTCGTCTATTGGCAAGGATACGGGCATTCTTTACCGAGCGTGATGTACTGGAGGTGGAAACGCCTGTACTGGGCCATGGCGGGAGCACCGATGTGCATCTCGATTCGCTGTGTCTGGCGGCGACCACGCCGGCGGGCTGCGAGCGGCTGTGGCTGCAGACGTCACCGGAATTCCACATGAAACGTCTACTGGCTGCCGGCAGTGGTCCGATATTCCAACTGGCACGCAGTTTTCGTAATGGCGAGGTGGGGCGGCGTCACAACATCGAGTTCACCATGCTCGAGTGGTACCGTCCCGGATTCACTCTGGATACGCTGATTGGCGAGACCGATGCCCTGATACGCCATGTCCTGCCGAGTGTTGGACCGTGTCGCCAACGCCGATATCGCGATCTGTTTCGCGAGGCGTTGCAGGTTGACCCCTTTACGACACCTCTCGGTACGCTGCGGCAGCTGGCGATGCAGCATGGCCAGATCGACATGATGGAAAGCGAGCGAGACGCTTGTCTGGACTTGTTGATGAGCGTGATGATTGAGCCCGGGCTGGGTCGTGACGGAATCGATGTGGTCATCGATTATCCGGCCAGTCAGGCAGCCCTGGCCAGGCGCCGTTACGACCCGGAGGATGGTGTCGAGGTGGCAGCGCGTTTTGAGGTTTACATCAATGGCCTGGAACTGGCCAACGGCTACCATGAGCTGACCGATGCCAAGGAGCAGGCTAACCGCTTCGACGAAGACAATCGTGAACGCGAGCGCCTTGGTAAGCCGCCGGTGGATGTTGATCGGCGGCTAGTGGCGGCCTTGCAGGCCGGAATGCCGGAGGGTTGTGGTGTAGCATTGGGGCTGGACCGGTTGATCCAGCTGGTGCTGGGCAAGGATAGCGTGGCCGATGTCATGGCATTTGCCACGCCCAACGCCTAGGAACTGAATTCTACGTATCAGGTGTCATGGAACTGCCCAAGTGGCTGCCCCATGCTGACCATGCTGTTATTAATGGACAGGTCTTCACGAAAGTCGACGGGACGCGGAAAACACAGGATGACAGTGGAACCGAGCTTGAACCGCCCCATCTCGGCTCCCTTGGCCAATTCGATGGCTTCATTGTAGCGGGTCGTCTGGACCTGGCCCGATTTTGGTGTGATTTGCCCCGCCCATACGGTTTCTATGGCGGCCACGATCATTGCGCCGACCAGTACCATGGCCATCGGGCCGAACTCCGTATCGAAAATGCAAACCAGGCGTTCGTTTCGCGCGAAAAGCCCGGGGACGTTAGCGGCGGTAGCCAGATTGACCGAGAACAGGCGCCCCGGGACGTAAGCCATTTCGCGCAGCGTGCCACCCAGCGGCATATGGACACGGTGATAATCCCGGGGCGAAAGATAGATGGTTGCGAAACTGCCGTTGCGGAATGGCTCGGCACGCCGGGAATCTCCCCCGAGCAGGGTAGTCAACGAATAGGCCTGCCCTTTGGCCTGGATCAATGTGCCATGTTCGATACGCCCGGATTGTGAGAGTACGCCATCGGTAGGGGAAACCAGGCCATCGCCGATGGGGCGGGCATCGTCTCGCATGGCACGGGTAAAGAAAGCGTTAAAGCAGTCATAGGTGTGCGGGTTGGGCTCTAGGGCTTGGCTCATGTCGACGTCGAAGACGCGAATGAACTGTTCGATCAACAGGTTCTTCAGCCAGGGCGTACGGCACTCGGCGAGTTGCCCCACCAACCGGGAAATCAGGTGATGAGGTAGCGGGTACTGGATGAGGGAAAACAGCTGATCGCGATCCACGGTTCGGAATCCATAGTGAAACAGCCCGCCACCATAGTCGTAGCGGGCCTAAGAGACAAGTTGATACAGCGTTTGCCGAGGCGGTGTCGGCAAGCCTGCAGTGTCTGTTTTCGCTACTTTTCGATCGGCGTATCGTCGCGATTGCCCCATTCCTGCCAGGATCCAGCGTAAGCACGCATCCTGTCGAAGCCCAGGGCCTTGCCGACCAGCCAGGTGAATCCGCTGCGGTGATGACTTTGGCAGTGAGTAATCACTTCCATATCAGGCGTGAGCCCCTGAGCCTCGAGTTCGGTGATCAGTTCGGCATAGTCACGAATGCGTAGTTGGCGTTCGCGATCCATGGCATCAGTCCACTCCATGTTGATGGCGCGGGGGATATGACCCAGGTGCTTATTCTTGCCTTTCTCTCCCCGGTATTCCTCGGGAGATCGCGCGTCCCAGATTGCTAGGTGCTTGTCATTCAGGCGCTCGGCAAGTTCCTCCCGTTCGATCAGAACCTGAGGATGAAGAAACTCTGCCTGATAATCGCTGGGCTCCGGTACGTGATCTTCCGTTGATACGGGCAGTCCCTCGGCACGCCAGGCATGAATACCGCCGTTCAGGTAGGAATAGCGGGTATGTCCAATCAGCTCGAGGGTCCAGAGTAGACGCCCGGCCCAGCCGCCGCCTTCATCATCATAGGCCACCACATGGGTGTCCCGGGTCAGGCCGAGCGAGGAAAACAGGGCCGATAGGGCGTCTTCCTCGGGAACGTCATTGGGAACCTCCCCGTCACCACGCAGTAGGCGGCGATGGTCCAGGAAGACTGCACCGGGCACGTGGCCTGCCGTGTAGCTGTCCGCCTTGAGTGGCACATCGATAATCAGTACCTGGGGATCGTCGATGACCTCGGCCAGTTGGTCCGGCTCGACGATCAGCGGCAGGAGGTTGGATTCAGAGCTCATGGATGACTCTCCTTACGCGGACACTCGGTATTGGCACCGATCATGGCACAACCCGGGCGGTTCTCGCGAATGAAGAGGCTCACTAACTACGAGTTCAGGCTGTCCAGAATGCGCCGATAGCTGGCAAAACGCTCTTTGGCGATGTCGCCCTGGGCTACCGCCTCGAGCAGGGCACACCCAGGCTCATCCCGATGACGGCAATCGCGGAAACGGCAGTGGCCCAGCACGTCACGGAACTCGACAAAGCCTTCCGTGACTTGCTGCTCGTCGAGGTGAGTGAGCCCAAACTCACGAATCCCCGGCGAATCGATCAACTCTCCACCGATGGGCAGCCGATAGAGGCGGGCCGTGGTGGTGGTATGTGTCCCTTTGCGCGAATCCTCGGAGAGCGCACCGATACGCAGGGCCTCATCCGGCAATAGCCGGTCTATGAGTGAAGACTTGCCAACTCCGCTCTGCCCTACAAACACGGACGTCTTGTCCCGCAGCTTGGCATGCAAGTCATCCAGGCCCTGTGCGGTCTGGGTAGTGGCACGTACCACGGCATAACCCAGGGCGGCGTATCGCTCTAGCAGGGCGCCCAATTCACCGCCACCCTCAGGCAGTAAGTCGACCTTGTTGAGAACCAGTACCGGCGTAATGTCGGTGGCCTCGGCCGCGACCAGGTAACGATCGATCAGGTTGGCGAAGGGAGCGGGTTCGGCAGCGAAGACGATCAGTATCTGATCGATGTTAGCGGCGACCGGCTTCAGTTGGCCACGCGGATCGGGGCGCTCGAGTACGTTGTCGCGCGTATCCCTGGCCACGACTACACCGCTGCCATCTTGCGCCTGGCGCCAGATTACCCGGTCGCCAGTAACCAGACCTTCGAGATTGGCCCGCAAATGACAGCGATGGTTTTCGGTGTCTTCGGGCGCCTGGACATCGAGAGTCCGTCCGAAGTGAGCGATAACCCGGCCGGGAATCTCGGGACCGTATTCCCCGGCTTCCAACGCGTAGTCTTCACGCGCGGCCTGCTTTTCGGCACGGACGGCGCGCTCGGCCTGGATCTTCTCAACACGCCAACGTTGTTGGCGCGACAGCTTACGTTTGCTCATGCAACCTCGGCTGGGCGTACAATGGACGTATTGTACCCAGCGCGATCCGCCATGTCCGCCCAAGGACGCCGATCGATACTGGTATTTTTTTATAGTCTAAGACAGGAGTGCCGCATGCCCGAACAGTCCGACGCGCCACGCAAGGATCTATTGGTCTGGATCGATCTGGAAATGACCGGCCTCGATCCCAACAAGGAGCGGATCATCGAAGTGGCGACGCTGGTTACCGATGGCGAGCTGAACCTGATTGACGAAGGCCCGGTGCTGGCGGTCAAGCAGCCTGATAGCCTGTTGGCGGCCATGGATGAGTGGAATACACGTACCCATGGCGAGTCGGGGCTGATCGATCGGGTCAAGTCCAGCAAGATCGGCACCGCTGAGGCCGAACGTCTGACGTTGGAATTTCTGGCCCGCTACGTAGTGCCTGGAAGCTCACCAGTATGTGGCAACAGCGTGCATCAGGACCGGCGCTTTCTCGAGCGTGAGATGCCAGCCCTGCATGACTTCTTCCACTATCGCAACCTGGACGTGTCCACCATCAAGGAGCTGGCCAAGCGCTGGAATCCCGACGCACTGAAAGGTTTCGAGAAACGAAACACACACCGTGCCTTGGATGACATCCACGAATCAGTTAGCGAACTGGCACATTATCGCCGTACCTTCCTGCGCCTGGATGAAGGCAAGACAGGAGACGCGTAGTAACTTGTCCCAACGCTCTTAGTGGTTAGGACTGACCGCAATCAATCGCTGGCGCTTGCCGTGTTGCCTGGCAAGTGCCCAGCGCACGTGCTCACGAACCAGGTCGGAGGGGTAGGGCAGGCGAGCACGTAGTGCGGCCTCCACCGCTTCGCTCCACGGCGCGTTACCTAGTCCAACGGCTAGGTTGCGTAACCAACGCTCATAGCCGATGCGGCGAATGGCACTGCCTTCGGTACGCATCAGAAATTCCTCCTCGCCCCAGCCGAACAGGCGCACCAGTTCTGCGCGGTCCAGGTCGTGGCGCGGAGCGAAATCTTCCTCATGGCTGGCGCGAGTAAAGCGGGTGAAGGGGCAGACGAGTTGGCAGTCATCGCAGCCGTATACACGGTTGCCCATTGCCTCGCGATATTCCTCGGGAATGCTGCCATGCAACTCGATGGTCAGGTAGGAAATGCAGCGCCGTGAGTCGACGACCTTGTCATCGATGATCGCGCCTGTGGGGCAGGCGGTACGGCATTGGTTGCACTTGCCGCAGTGCTCGCTGTCGAAGGGGGCGTCGATGGGCAAGGGCAGGTCAGTGTAAAGCTCACCGAGAAAGAACAACGAGCCGGACCTGGGGTGCAGCAGCATCGAGTTCTTGCCGAACCAGCCCAGGCCGGCCTTTTGCGCCAGGGCGCGCTCCATGACCGGTGCTGAATCGACGAATGCCCGATAACCGAAGGGGCCGACCTCGTCCTCGATGCGCTTGGCCAGCGATGCCAGACGCTTGCGTATCAGCTTGTGGTAATCACGCCCCAGCGCATAGCGCGACACGTAGGCCTTGTCTGCCTGGCCGAGGACCTTGGTAGTTTCGACTTCGGGTGGCAAGTAATCCATGCGAGCGCTGATCACTCGCAACGTGCCGGGGACTAGCTCGGCCGGTCGCGTGCGTTTGCTGCCGTGTTTGGCCATGAAGCCCATCTCGCCATGATGTCCTGCCGCCAACCAGCGTTCCAGATAACGCTCATGCGTTGCCAGATCGGTATCGGTGATGCCGATCTGCTGGAAGCCCAGTTCGCGGCCCCATTCGTGGATACGTTCGGCCAGACCGGAAAGATCCAGGGAGTCGCCGTCTTTAACGGATTGACGTGTCATCATGAGTGAGGAAGAACGCAGGAAGCGGAACAGCAAGGCAAGTAGTGAAGAGGCGCCACACTACACTAGAACACAGTCTACGTCACACCGGAGGAGCTCATGTCGCGAGGCTACCGCCACCCCCTCTACCTCGCCGCCCAGGTCAGGGAAATCGATCGGCGTATCATTGCGTCGCAGGAAGCGGGCGACGGCTTTGTCCTGATGCAGCGGGCTGCATTGGCCGCCTACCAGCAGCTACGCCAACACTGGCCCTTGGCCCGGCATGTATGCGTCGTGTGCGGAGCAGGCAACAATGCCGGAGACGGTTACATAATTGCCGCCCTGGCGGCGCGGGATGGTCTTGAGGTGTCACTGATTGCCGTACGTTCGCCGGAGAACCTCAAGGGAGACGCTGCCCGCGCCTATGCCATGGCAACAGCAGAAGCCCTGAACGCTCAGTCTTGGCAGGACGGCATGGCGCTGCCCGGGGAGGTAGTCGTCGATGCCTTGCTGGGCACCGGCCTGGGAGGCGAGGTACGTGAGCCATTCGCATCGGCCATTGCTGCCATCAACGACAGCGGGCTGCCAGTACTGGCTGTAGATGTGCCTTCGGGGCTATCGGCAGACACCGGCAGCGTGCTGGGTGCGGCCGTCGACGCCGATGTCACGGTGACGTTCATCGCCGACAAGTTCGGCTTGCATACCGGCAAGGCGGGCGATCACGTCGGACGCGTCGTGTATCGTGCGCTTGGCATCGAGCCGCAGGCGCAGGGCGATATTGAACCACAAGCCGATCTACTCGATGCCGGGCTGGTACGGGAGGCTTTTCCGCCACGGCGCCGCACCAGCCATAAGGGCAATCATGGTCACCTATTGGTGATTGGCGGGGCGCCTGGCTTCGGTGGCGCAGCCTTGTTGGCCAGCGAGGCGGGAGCACGGCTGGGCGCCGGAAAGGTCAGCCTGGCGACGGCACCGGAGCATGTCGGGGCGAGCCTGATACGCACCCCCGAGATCATGGCGCGTGGCGTCAGGGGTGTCTCCGATGCCGAGCCGCTGGTCGACATGGCCGATGTCATCGTGGTCGGTCCGGGGTTAGGCAAGGATGCCTGGGGGCAAGGAATGCTTCAGGTGGCGCTGGATTCCGGCAAGCCCTTGGTTATCGATGCTGACGGCCTCAATCTGCTTGCCCTGTACTGGCCCGACCTGCAGCGTGACGATTGGCTGCTTACCCCACATCCTGGCGAAGCAGGGCGGCTACTCGAAAGTAGTAGCGCAGCGATAGAAGGGGATCGGTTGAGCGCCGTGCGTGACTTGCAGCAGCGCCGGCATGGCGCGATCGTACTCAAGGGGGCGGGTACGTTGGTGGCGGGACCTATGGGCATCGGTGTCTGCCCCTACGGCAATCCGGGCATGGCCAGTGGTGGAACCGGAGATGTCCTTTCGGGAATGTTGGGTTCACTCATCGCTCAAGGACTGCCCCTGGAGCAAGCGGCTCGTACTGGGGTGACGCTACATGCCCTCGCCGCTGATTTGGCAGCACAAAAGGAAGGGGAGCGTGGCCTGCTGGCGGGTGATCTGGCATCCTATGCGCGTATCTTGATGAATCTCGATAACGGTCACTCTTCTTGAGCGAAAGCATGCACCTATCTCTGCGTGACGAAGCCTCACAGGTCGCCTTTGGGGAGACACTGGGCCATGCCCTGAATGGGCGTGGGTGTATCTTCCTTCAGGGAGAGCTGGGGGCGGGCAAGACCACTCTGTCGCGCGGTATCCTGCGTGCCTACGGATACCAGGGCGCGGTCAAGAGTCCGACCTATACCCTGGTGGAGCCTTATGATCTGGGCGAGACACAGATTCACCATTTTGATCTTTACCGCCTGGGGGATCCCGAGGAGCTCGAGTTCATCGGGGCCCGTGAGCTTTTCTCCGAAGACAGCCTGTGTCTGGTCGAGTGGCCTAGCCGTGGCGAGGGGTGGCTTCCCATGTCCGACCTGACCGTGACGCTATCGGTAGTGGGTGCGGGGCGTGAGGCCAGCGTGATGGCAAGCACGCCCTATGGCGATCATGTCCTTTCCCGACTGAACAGCATCCTTTCCGAAAAGGGCGACAGCTAACGTTATGATGTGTGTGAATCGGCTAACGTACCGCCTGTGTCGTGCTTCTCACCGGCCACTGCGACGGCTAGCCACTCTGTTTTTTGGGGTCACGGCGACTCTGTTGCCTGCCCTGGGAATGGCGAGTGATGTTCAGAACTTGCGTATCTGGGCTGCGCCTGACCATGCCCGACTGGTCTTCGATCTATCTGCTCCGACCGATGCCAAAGTCTTTTCTTTAGATAATCCCGACCGTCTGGTCATCGATCTGGCCGATAGTCGAATGACCCTGGATCCCGACACGCTGGACCTGGGCGGGAGCGCTGTCAGCAAGATTCGTACGGGAACTCGACACGGGGATGATTTGCGTGTCGTGCTCGATCTCAGCCGTAACGTCGAGCCCAAGCATTTCACATTGGCGCCCAATGATCAGTATGGCCACCGCTTGGTGGTGGATCTGGAGTATCCGGGAGCAAGTGCCGTCGATAATCCGATCGATCCCATCGAAGCCAAGATTCGCGAGCAGGAAATAGCCGTGGATCGGGCACTGGCAGGCGCGCAGGGTGGCGGTAACGCTGCACAGAAACAGGCGTCTCTGGCCCGCGAAAAAGCTCAACCTCATCCCAAGCGAGACATCATTATTGCCATCGATGCCGGCCACGGCGGTGAAGATCCCGGCGCCATCGGGCCCAGCGGCACCCGTGAAAAAGATGTCGTTTTGCAGATAGCTCGCCGGCTCGAGTCGACCATCCAGGGCACGCCCGGTTACAAGGCGGTCATGATCCGCGATGGCGATTATTATGTTGGCCTGCGCCAGCGTACATTGCTGGCACGTGACCAGAAGGCTGACTTTTTCGTCTCGATTCATGCCGATGCCTTCAAGAGCCCGCGTCCCAAAGGCAGCTCGGTATTTGCCCTGTCGCAGAGTGGTGCCACGTCCGAGACTGCCAAGTGGTTGGCTACCAGCGAGAACCGCTCGGACCTGATCGGCGGTGTGGATGGTAGTCTCAATTTGGCTGACAAGGACGAAGTGCTACGGGGCGTGCTGCTCGACCTGACCATGACTGCGACCCTCAACGACTCCTTGGCTGTGGGTGGCCAGGTGCTCGATCAACTCGGCCAGATCAACCATCTGCACAAGTCGCGGGTTGAGCAGGCGGGATTCGTGGTGCTCAAGTCGCCGGACATCCCCTCGCTGCTGATCGAGACGGGGTTCATCTCAAACCCGCAGGAAGAAAAGCGTCTGCGCGATGCGAGTTATCAGCAATCGCTGGCCAAGGCGATCTTCACCGGCATCAATGCTCATTACCAGCGCAACCCCCCGCCAGCCAGCCTGTTGGCCTGGCAGCGCGATCAGCAGCGTGGCGGTCCGTCCAACGAATATCGCATTCAGCCCGGCGATACCTTGTCGGAAATTGCCTCGCGTCACGAGGTACCGTTGCAGACGCTCAAGCAAGCCAATGAGATCAACGGTGATGTGATTCGTGTCGGCCAGGTGTTACGGATTCCTCGGGGCTAATTCCGCATAGTGGCAACGACGATGACAGGGGCTATTGCAGGGCCATTAATGGTAAGGCGATGACGCAGACACAACGCATACAGATACTCAATCCGCGCCTGGCCAACCAGATCGCTGCCGGAGAGGTGGTCGAACGGCCGTCATCTGTGGTCAAGGAACTGATCGAGAATGCCATCGATGCAGGCAGCCGGCGGATCGAGGTTGAGCTGGAAGCCGGTGGGGCGCGTTTGATCAAGATTCGCGACGATGGCAGCGGTATCGCCGAGGAAGACCTGCCGTTGGCTCTGTCGCGTCACGCCACCAGCAAGATCGAGTCGCTGGAAGACCTGGAGGGAGTCGCCAGCCTGGGGTTCCGGGGCGAAGCACTAGCCTCGATCAGCTCGGTGTCGCGCTTGGAGTTGATCTCCAATATCGACGATGATCCTACGGCCGGCTGGCGCGTAGTGGCCGAAGGCCGCCAAATGGAACCGCGGGTCTCTCCGGCACCGCATCCGCGCGGCACGTCGGTGACGGTGCGTGACTTGTTCTTCAATACCCCGGCGCGCCGCAAGTTTCTACGCACCGAGAAAACCGAGTTCGGCCATGTCGAAGAAGCGTTTCGGCGCCTTGCCCTGTCGCGCTACGACATCGGCTGGACACTCAGGCACAACCAGAAGACCATTCACCAGTTGCGCCCGGCCATGGATGCCGCGTCAGGCGAGCGACGCATCAATGCCTTGCTGAGTGGCAAGTTTCTCGATAATGCGTTGCATCTGGACATTGAGGCGTCGGGGTTGCGACTGTGGGGCTGGGTCGGTCTGCCGACCCATTCGCGGGCCCAGGCCGACCAGCAATATTTCTTCGTCAATGGTCGCGTGGTACGTGATCGTCTGGTCGCTCATGCCATACGCCAGGCCTATCGCGACGTGCTTTTCCACGGCAGGCATCCTGCCTTTGTGTTGTATCTTGAGCTCGATCCCACCGTGGTCGATGTCAACGTCCACCCCACCAAGCACGAAGTGCGGTTTCGCGATGGCCGGCTGGTCCATGACTTCCTGTTCTCGAGCCTGCACCGGGCCTTGGCCGAGGTTCGTCCCAACGAGGTAACCCACGACACTGCTGCTGGTCAGAGCGGCGGCGCGGCGGATACCGCGGACGCGAACGATGTGACTGTTTCGCAGGCTGATTCATCGACAAGCCAGGAAGCGGCCAGCCAAGCCCGCTGGCAACAGCAGCCCATGGCGCTATATCCTGGTCGTGACGGCTCGAAGACCGGCAACGATTCTCGACCTGGCGCTGCTCGGGTCCGCGAATTCATGGCCGGCTATCGGGCCCTGCATCCTGACCATGAGGAGGCCTTGCTGACACCGCAGCCACCGGCTCCGGGTGGGGCTGAAGCCGCCGTCGCCTGGCAGGAGCGGCATAGCGATGCGCCTTCGGTAACTACATTGCCCACGACGAGCGCGCGTGCGATGCCCGAGGAGGACCTGACTCAGGCTCCACCGCTGGGCTACGCAATTGCCCAGTTGCATGGGGTGTACATACTATCCCAGACGGCGCGTGGCCTGGTGGTGGTCGATATGCACGCTGCCCACGAGCGGATTACCTACGAGGTTATGAAGCAGCAGGTACATGGCAGCGTCGACTACGAAGGGCGTCTGGAAGCCCAGCCCTTATTGGTTCCGGTATCGCTCGCGGCCAGCCCCGGCGAGGTGGAAACTGCCGAGCGGTGCCGCGATGCGTTCTCTCGTCTAGGGGTGGAGCTTGATGTGGCTGGTCCCGAGACGCTGCTGGTTCGTCAGGTGCCGGTACTGCTGGCCCAGGCTGATGTCGAGCCGCTGATCCGTGACATGCTCGCCGATCTGGACCGCTACGGCCATTCCGACCGCATCGAGGCACATATCAATGCACTGCTGGCGACCATGGCCTGCCATGGTAGTGTGCGTGCCAACCGGCGCTTAACGCTTGCGGAGATGAATGCTTTGCTACGCGACATGGAACGCACCGAGCGCAGCGGCCAGTGCAACCATGGGCGCCCCACCTGGACCGAGATGTCGATGCAGGAACTCGACAAGCTTTTCCTGCGCGGTCAATGAGCAATAAGGAAGCGATGCACACGGATACCCGGCCTCTCGCCATCTTCCTCATGGGCCCGACGGCCTCTGGGAAAACCGACCTGGCCATGGCGCTGCACGAGCGGCTAGGTGCCGAGCTGATCAGTGTCGATTCGGCCATGGTTTATCGCGGCATGGACATCGGCACCGCCAAGCCTTCGCCCGAGGAACTGGCGCGGGCTCCACATCGGCTGATCGATATCCGGGATCCTGCCGAACCCTACTCGGCGGCCCAATTTCGCGACGATGCACGAGGCGAAATGTGCCGGATCAGCGCACGTGGCAATATCCCGCTGCTGGTTGGAGGCACCATGCTTTACTATAAAAGCTTGGTGGGTGGCATCGGCAGCCTGCCCGAGGCCGATAGCAAGGTGCGTGCCGAACTCGAGGCGTGGACGGCCCGTGACGGGATGCAGGCCTTGCATGATCATCTCTGCAAGGTCGATCCCGATTCGGCTGCGCGTATACATCCCAACGATCCACAGCGGCTGATGCGGGCGTTGGAGGTCCAGCGCATCACGGGGCGTCCCATGAGTGAGCTGTGGCGTGAGCAGGCTCGGGAAACCTTTCCTTGGCGCACGTTGTCCATAGGGCTTGCTCCGGCTGATCGGCATGTACTGCATGAGCGCATTGCTCGGCGTTTCACGATGATGCTCAGGGCAGGTTTCATCGACGAGGTCGCCGGGCTCAAGCAGCGGGGAGACCTGCATCCAGGGCTACCGTCGATGAAAAGCGTAGGCTATCGTCAAGCGTGGCAGTATCTGGATGGTGCCTACGGCGAGGAGGACTTGAAGTTCAAGGGAATCGTCGCCACTAGACAACTGGCCAAGCGGCAGATCACCTGGCTGCGTAGCTGGCCGGCGCTTCACTGGGTTGATTCCCTGGGAAGCGCACCGCTCGAAGAGATATTGAATCTCGTGCGCCCCTGGCGCTCTTAGCGTAAGATAAGGGCTTCGTGTGGCGGAACGATGCTACGCTGCGCATACGTGGCCCCAAGGGCACATGCCCCAGGCGAATCGATAAAAAGACATCAACATTATAGAGACAGTTAGGGAGAGCAAAATGTCCAAAGGGCAGTCCCTTCAAGACCCGTATCTGAACATCCTGCGCAAGGAGCGCATCCCGGTGTCCATTTTTCTGGTCAATGGGATCAAGCTGCAGGGGCAGATCGAATCCTTCGACCAGTTCGTGATCCTGTTGCGCAATACAGTCAGCCAAATGGTGTATAAGCATGCCATTTCGACTGTGGTACCTTCCCGTAACGTACGGTTGCCTGCACAGGACCCCAATGCAGCTTCCCAAGAAAGCTGATAAGAGGCCTTGATTGTTTTTTGAACGTCCCGACGCCGGAGAGACGGCGGTACTCGTCCATATCGATTTTCAGGACGAACAGGAGCGCGAAGATCCAGGCGAGTTCCTGGAGCTGGTGCGCTCCGCAGGGGCTGAGCCGGCAACCCTCATGCAGGGGAGCCGGCGTAAGCCCGATCCACGTGCCTTCATAGGCAGCGGCAAGGTGGAAGAGCTGCGCGAGCTGTTGGCTGTCCACCAAGCCGAGTTGGTTATATTCAATCATGCGCTCAGTCCATCTCAGGAGCGTAACCTCGAGCGCTCGCTCAAGTGTCGTATCCTCGATCGTACTGGGCTGATCCTGGATATCTTCGCGCAACGTGCACGTACCCACGAGGGTAAGCTGCAGGTCGAATTGGCCCAGCTCGAATATATGTCCACCCGTTTGGTACGCGGCTGGACCCACCTTGAGCGCCAGAAAGGGGGGATAGGCCTGCGTGGGCCTGGGGAAACCCAGCTAGAGACAGACCGTCGGCTGCTGCGCGCACGCATCAAGTCCATTCACAAGCGTCTCGACAAGGTCCGCAGCCAGCGCGAGCAGAACCGTCGTGCTCGCTCACGTGCCGAGATTCCCAGTGTTTCGCTGGTTGGCTACACGAATGCCGGCAAATCGACACTGTTCAATGCGCTGACTTCGTCTGAGGTCTATGCCGCGAATCAGTTGTTTGCCACCCTCGATCCCACATTGCGGCGCCTGGAAATTGCCGATGTCGGCCCGGTGGTGCTGGCCGACACGGTTGGTTTCATTCGCCATCTGCCTCACAAGCTGGTAGAGGCGTTTCAGGCCACTCTGCAGGAGGCGGCCGAAGCCTCGTTGCTGGTACATGTCATCGATGCTGCCGATCCCGATCGCGAGATGAATATTGCCGAGGTAGAAGGTGTGCTCGCGGAAATCGGCGCCGATGAGGTGCCTTGCTTGCGAGTCATGAACAAGATCGATCTACTTGACAGTGCGCCTCGTATCGAACGTGACGGCAACGGAATCCCTGAAGTCGTCTGGCTTTCGGCTCAGCAGGGGCTTGGGCTCGACCTACTGGCTGAAGCGCTCTCGGAGCGTCTCGCCGAGAATGTGATAGAGGCCAGTCTGACGTTATCTCCCGAGCAGGGTAGACTACGTGCCGGTTTGCATGAGCTGGGTGCCGTGCGCGAAGAGACGTTCGACGATCAGGGCAATACCCTGTTGAACGTTCGCCTGCCGCGGCGTGATTTCATGCAGTTGCTTGCTCGACTGGGTGAGAAAGCAGAGGACTATCTAGCGCCGGAGGACATGGAAGCGTCGCCGGTGTGGGCCGACGAGGCCCGGCGATGATCGATCGATGCTGATGGCCTCGATCGGTCGTGCGCACCTGATCAACGCATGTCGCAATTTACGCTGAGTGGAGACAACGTATGGCTTGGAATGAGCCTGGTGGTGGTGGCAACCAGCACGACCCGTGGAGTGGTGGTGGTCGGCGCGGTAGCGGCGGCAACGGTAGCGGTGGTGGCGGCAATAACCAGGGCCCGCCCGATCTCGATGAAGCCCTGAAGAAGTTCCAGGACAAGCTCAACAACATGCTCGGCGGTGGCCGTGGCAAACGGGGCGGTCGGGGTGAATCCGGTGGCGGTGGCGGTGGCGGCAAGCGCAGTACCTTTACGCTGCCGGCGCTGGTGATCATCATTGCCGTGGCGATTTGGGCCGCGTCCGGTTTCTATCTCGTTGACCAGTCCGAGCGTGGTGTCGTGCTGCGCTTCGGCAAGATGCAGAACGTGGTAACTCCCGGCCTGCACTGGAATCCACCGTTCATTGACGATGTGCGCATGGTCAACGTCACGCGCGTTCGTTCCATCTCGCAAACCAAATCGATGCTGACCCAAGACGAGAATATCGTCGAGGTTGACATGTCGGTGCAGTACCGCGTGACCGACCCGGGCGAATTCGTCCTCAACGTGCGCAACCCTGAACTCAGTATCGAGAACGCGTTGGACTCAGCGCTGCGTCATGTGGTCGGTGGCACAGAGATGCAGCTGATCCTGACATCCGGGCGTGAACTGCTGGCGGATACGGTATCGACACGCTTGCAAAACTACCTCAACGCTTATGGAACAGGGGTAACTGTTCAGGCCGTTAACGTAGAATCGACGGCTGCGCCGGATGCCGTTCAGGAGGCCTTTGACGATGTCATCAAGGCCCGGGAGGATCGGCAGCGCTCTATCAACGAAGCCATCGGTTACGCCAATGCCATCATTCCGGTAGCCCAGGGTGAGGCTCAGCGCATGATCGAGCAGGCGCAAGGCTATCGGGAGTCGGTGGTTGCTGAGGCCCAGGGTAATACCAACCGCTTCAACTCTCTGCTGTCCGAGTATCAGAACTCGCCGCAGATCATGCGTGACCGCATGTACATCGAGGCGCTGTCCGACGTGCTCAGCAATACCAGCAAGGTATTGGTCGATGTCAGCTCGAACAGTCCGCTGATGGTGTTGCCGCTGGAGAAATTGGGACTAAGCCAGGGCAGTCAGGATACCGAATCCGGTAATGGCGACCAGGACCAGAGCCAGGCGGGCGTGGATCCGCGTATCCTCGAGCGCCTGAACAGCGGTAACAGCCAGCAGCAGAACAACAGTGGTATCCGTAGGGAGGGCCGTCAATGATCAATAATCGTTCCCTGGTCATCGTTGCCGGCCTTGCCGTGGTTGCCTGGGTCGGCAGCAGCAGCCTCTACATCGTCGACGAGACTGAGCGTGCCGTGAAGCTTCGCTTCGGTGAAATCATCGAGGAGAACATCCAGCCGGGTCTGCATTTCAAGATCCCGTTCGTCCAGACCGTCCGGACCTTCGATACCCGGGTACTTACGCTGGACACGGACACCAGCCGTTACCTGACCCTGGAACAGAAGGCGGTGATCGTCGATTCGTATGTGATGTGGAAAGTTGTCAATCCTACTCGTTACTACGAGGCGACGACCGGCAATGAGCAGACCGCAGAGCGCTTGATCATGCCTCGCGTGGACGAGAGTCTGCGTAACCAGTTCGGTCGGCTTGAGCTGCAGGAAATCATCGCCGAGAAGCGGGATGCTCTGATGGCGGAACCCACCGAGCAGCTCAACGAGCTGCTGCGGGAGGAGCTGGGGGTGGCTATCATCGATATCCGCATCAAGCGGATCGATTTGCCTGATCAAGTCACCCAGGCGGTCTACGATCGCATGCGTACCGAGCGTCAGCGCGAGGCTCGCGAGTATCGTGCTCAGGGGCAGGAGCAGGCCGAGAAGATTCGCGCCAATGCCGATCGGCGTAGGCAGGTTCTGATCGCCGAAGCTCAGGCCAAGGCCCAGACTTTGAGTGGCCAGGGCGATGCCGAAGCGGCGGCAATCTACTCCCAGTCATATGAGCAAGACGCTGAGTTCTTCCGCTTCTATCGCAGCCTGAACGCCTATCGCGACAGCTTCGATGGCAAGGATGACTTGCTGGTTCTGGAGCCGGATAGCGATTTCTTCCGCTATCTTGAAAGTGCGCGTCCGGAGCAGGGCCAGAACGCAGGCCAATGATGCCAAGGCTCTCCGGGGTACACCCGGAGAGCAAACGTGATAGAATCCTCTAACCGGGCGTGGCCCGGTTTTTTTGTGCGCCATTCATTTCTGGCAGGACAGGGCAAATGACCATCGCAGACCGCTGGCTGCTTCCCGACGGCATGGACGAGGTGCTCCCCCCGCAGGCGACCCGCATGGAGGCGCTACGTCGCGCGCTTCTCGATCTGTATTATCGCTGGGGTTACGACTTGGTTATGCCGCCGCCGGTTGAGTTTCTGGACTCCTTGCTGACCGGGACCGGAACCGACCTCGACCTTCAGACCTTCAAGCTCACCGACCAGCTCACTGGCCGCCTGATGGGCGCCAGTGCCGACGTGACGCCGCAGGTAGCCCGTATGGACGCGCATTCTCTGAAACGCCAAGGGCCGGCGCGATTATGCTATTGCAGCCATGTACTGCGGGCCAAGGCCGACCAGCATCAGGGAGGGCGTAGCCCGGTTCAGGTGGGTGTGGAGTTGTTCGGTCATGCCGGTCTCGAAGCCGACCTGGAAATTCTGCGTTTGGCCCTGTCTAGCCTGACTACGGCCGGCGCCTCGGAGATTCACCTGGCATTGGGTCATATTGGCATCTACCGGACGCTGGTCCAGGCTGCCAATCTTCAGGGCGATGCCCGTCGGGCCATGTTCGAGGCTATCGAGCGCAAGTCGCCCAGCGAGGTGAATGCGCTGGTTGCGGCGCATGTCGATGATGCGGGGCTGGCAGACATGTTTTCCGCACTGGTGAATCTGCACGGGGGGGGTGACATACTCGAAGCGGCTCGCACTGCGCTGATTGAAGCGCCGGCAGAGGTGGCTGAAGCGCTCGATCAGCTGCAGGCATTGTGTGAGGGAGTCAAGCGGGACTATCCCGATGTCACGCTATACGTGGATCTCGCCGACCTGCGGGGCTATCAGTACCACACGGGCATGATGTTCGCCGCTTATGTGCCAGGGTATGGACAGGCGTTGGCTAAAGGAGGACGCTACGATGATACTGGGCGTGCCTTTGGTCGTGCCCGGCCGGCCACCGGCTTCTCGATGGACCTCAAGCTGCTGGCCACTCTGGTGGAGCAAGCTCCCCAGAATGATGGTATCTGGGCTCCGTCGCTGGCAGCTTCGAGTAGCGAAGCGCAGCAGCTCAATGCAGTGATCGCGCGTCTACGCAGTGCCGGTGAGCGTGTCGTGCAGGCGCTACCCGATCAGCAGACCGGTCCCGCTGAGCACCGCTGCAATCGTCAGCTCGTGCGCATGGGTGACGATTGGCAGGTTTCACCACTGACATAATATGACGAGCGGCGCCGATGCTCCGCCCGTAAGGCCCGATTGGCGGTTTTCTAGTTCAAGAGACGAGAGTGATGGGCAAGAACGTAGTCGTACTGGGCACCCAGTGGGGTGACGAAGGCAAGGGTAAGGTCGTCGATTTGCTGACCGAGTCGGCATCGGCGGTCGTACGTTTTCAGGGCGGGCACAATGCTGGCCATACGCTAGTCATCGACGGCGAGAAGACGGTACTTCACCTGATTCCTTCGGGCATTCTGCGCGAAGACAAGACCTGTGTGATCGGCAACGGTGTAGTGTTGTCCCCCGAGGCACTGATCAAGGAAATCCGAGAGCTCGAGGCCAAGGGCGTGCCGGTACGCAAACGTTTGCGTCTGTCGCCGGCCTGTCCGCTGATTCTTTCCTATCACGTGCGCCTTGACCAGGCGCGTGAAAAAGAGCGTGGCGTGGCCAAGATCGGTACTACCGGGCGAGGCATCGGGCCAGCCTATGAGGACAAGGTGGCGCGCCGAGGCCTGCGCTTGGGTGACCTGCTGCACCGCGAACGCTTTGCTTCCAAGTTGGGTGAGGTGCTTCAGTACCATAACTTCGTACTGAAGGAATATCATCGCGAGGAACCGGTCGATTTCCAGAAGGTCTTCGATGAAGCCATGGAGATGGCCGAAGAACTTCGCCCGATGGTCTGCGATGCTGTCAGCTTGGTCCACGATATCCGCAAGCGTGGCGAAAATATCCTGTTTGAAGGTGCGCAGGGCTCGCTGTTGGATATCGATCACGGCACCTACCCCTACGTGACTAGCTCCAATACCACTGCTGGCGGGACGGCCACCGGCTCCGGTGTCGGGCCGCTGTATCTGGATTACGTGCTCGGCATCACCAAAGCCTACACAACGCGTGTCGGCTCCGGGCCGTTTCCCACTGAGCTGTTCGATGAGTTTGGCCGCCATTTGGCCGAACGGGGTCATGAGTTCGGCGCGACTACCGGACGGCCACGCCGCTGTGGCTGGTTCGATGCTGTGGCCCTGCGCCATGCCGTGCAGATCAACTCGGTTTCCGGTATCTGCTTGACCAAGCTCGATGTGCTTGATGGTCTGGAAAACATTCGGGTCTGTGTCGGGTATCGCAGCAAGGACGGCGAACGCTTGGATACGCCAGTCGACTCCGAGGGCTACGAGGCCCTTGAGCCGCTCTACGAAGATTTACCGGGGTGGAGCGAGTCGACACTGGGTATCAAGCGTATCGAGGATCTGCCCAAGAACGCACGAGCATATATCAGTTTCCTCGAAGAACAGACCGGCACATCCATCGATATCATCTCCACCGGTCCAGACCGTAACGAGACGATCGTGCTGCGCAACCCGTTTACGGGGTGACTTTGGGCGTAGCTTCTTGAGCGATGAGCTCAAACAGAAAGCCGGCGCTTGGCGCCGGCTTTCTGCGTAAAGGCGGAAGGTAAACTCAGCTCTCCGCTACGTCGGTTTCTTCAGCTGCCGCCCTTTGGATGGCCTCGACGGCTTTCTCGTCCTCAAGCAGGTCGCGCATGGTCTGCAGGGCAATCTGGCTGTCACCGTCAATGACCTTGTCCAACCACAATAGCGCTTGCTGTTGGTTGGCACCCTCCAGCCCATTGGCCCATAGGTATGCCTTGGCCAGTGCCAGGCGAGCGGTGGAGTGACCCTGACTCGCTGCCTTATATAACCACTCGGCACCACCGTTGGTGTCCATTTCAAGCGCCTCGCCGGCCAGGTACTCGCGGCCCAGCGCTGCTTGGGCGCCTGGATGGCCGGACTCTGCCGCCTCGATCATTAGTTGCCGGCCGCGTTCGACGTCCTTCTCGAGGCCTGACATGCCATAAAGCAGGGCACGACCCAGAATGGACTTGGACCAGGCGACGCCGGCATTGGCAGACCGAGTGAGCCATTTCTCGGCAAGCTGGGGATTTTGTTCGACGACTTCGCCCTTCAGGTAAGTTTCGCCCAATGTCTTCGCCGCATGCGGGTTGCCCTGCTCGGCAGCCTGGGTCAGATAGCGTATGGCTGTGTCGATGTCCTGCTCGACTGTATCGCCTTCCAGATAGGCCTCGCCGAGCGTCAGGCCTGCCGCGCCATCGCCCCTTGCCGCAGCCTGGCGAAGCAATTCCAGGCCACGCTCAGGTTCGGCCGGCACCAAGCGGCCCTCGAGGAAAATGCGGCCCAGGTCGCGGCGTGCACCGGCATTACCTCGAGCCACGGCACTCTTCAGGTAATTGACGCCATGTGTAGTGTTCTGCTTGACGCCTTTCCCCTCGAGATACATGTCGCCCAGGGTGGCGGCAGCACCGGCATGGCCCTCGTCATAGGCGCGCTCCAGCCAGAGCCGGGCCTGACGGTAATTCTGGCCCACTCCCGAGCCATCGAGATAGGCACGCCCCAGATCGGCCATTGCCGAGGGATCGCCCAGTTCCGCGGCACGTTTGAGCGATTCGATATCACCGCCTTCGCCACGCGCACGATAGGTTCGTGAGAGTGCTTCGGCTGCAGAGTCGTGACCTGCTTGCTGTGCACGCTTGAGCCAGTATTCCGACTGAGCGAGATCTGTGGTGACCAGGTTGCCTTTGCGATAGGCGCGGCCTAGTTCGACCATGGCGTAGGCGTCCCCGCTTTCGGCAGCGGTTTCGAGCAGGCGTATGGCCTGTCCCGGCTCGGTCTCCTGCAGTGGGCCGTCGAGATAGGCGACGCCTAGCTTGGTCATGGCAGTGGTGTCACCGGCCTCGGCGGCCTGTTTCAGCAACTGCTCCGCCTTGATGAGGTCGCTGTTGAGTACCTCTCCTTCAAGGTAGGCTTCACCGAGCAGGCGCGACGCGAAAACCTGGCCTGCCTCCGAGGCTTCCTTGAGTAACTGCACGGCACGCACCCCATCCGGGGCGACTCCATTGCCTTTCAGGTAGGCTTCGCCGAGCATTGCCGTAGCATAGCTGCTGCCCGCTTCATGGCCGCGCTGTAGATAGTCAATGGCGCGTTGGGGCTGGGCCGGGCCATTTTCAGCGTCGAGGTAGATGTCACCGAGCACGGCCAGCGCCAATGGATCGTTTTTCTGAGCGGCCTGCTCGAGCAAGTCGATACCTCGGTTTGGTTGGGCCGGCAGCACGTCACCCTCAAGGTAGGCGCGGCCCAGTATGACCTGGGCATAGGTAGAGCCTTGGTCAGCCGCCTTGCTTAGCCAATGCTCGGCCTGGCTCGGGTCGGCACTGATGCCATCCTCCCCCAGCAGGGCATTGCCGAGATGCTCCATGGCTTCGACATCGCCGGCGTTCGCCGCCTGTCTCAGCAGGTCCAGTCCACGCTGGGTATCGCCGGAGGACAGCAACATTTCTCCGGTTTCCGCCAGCGCTTCCGGGTTACCGGAGTCCGCGGCACGCATCAGCCACTGGCGACGCTTCTCGGGATCGGGTTCGAGCAGGCCGTTCTGCGAATACAGCGAGGCCAGGTTGACCATTGCACCGACATCGCCGGCGTTGGCTTTCTTCTCCAGGATGCCTGCGTAGCGGCGGGCATAGGTACGTGACTGGTTGGGGTTCTGCTGATACCAGCCATTTTCGCTATAGGCTTCAGCCAATGCGCGCAAGGCGCCTTCATGGTTCTGCTCTGCGGCGCTCTCGTAGAACTTGATGGCCACGGCAGGATCGGCGGGAACGCCTTGGCCCTGGGCTAGCATGTCCCCCATCATGTCTTCGGCGCTTTCGCCGGTGCCGGTCTCGACGGCTTGCTTGACCAGGCGGTAGGCAAGCGTTTCGTCACGCGCCACACCGTCGCCTGCCAGATAGAGCCGAGCCAGGTTGAGCGAAGCATAGCCCTGGATAGGCGAGGGATCTCGAATGGCCTCGCCATAGAGTTCAGCCGCCTTGGCGGGGTCACGAGCCACGCCCAGTCCTTGGTCATAGACCTTCGCCAGTTCATAGTAAGCTGGGCGATAGCCCTGCTCCGCCAAGGCTTGTAACTGAGCAATACCATCCCGTGTATTGCCGCTTTCGACGGCTTGGCTGGCCATGTCGATACGGCCCCAGTCCATGGAATCCATGTCGGGAGGAAGACCGCCGTCGAACCAGTCGCTATACCTGGAGTCGACTGCCGGTTCCGGGAGGCCGCTGGTCTGTACGCTGCTGCCTCCTCCCGTTGCGCAACCGCCCAGCCAGAGTAGGGCGGTCGCGGTTACCAGTAATTTCGCGGTTCCTTCCGAGCGGGTTACGTTCAGTAGCGTCGGACCTTTCATTAGCTATCATCTCCTGATGCAAGGCGATACGAAGACTGGCATTCCCTGCCTGTCCATTCAAAGCATGGCATTTGCCAATGCCTCGTCATCCGCCTTGGTCAATAATTGGCGCATGGTTTCCAATGCGAACTGGCTATCGTCATCGAGTACGGTATCGAGCCATAACAGTGCTTGCTGCTGGTTGGCGTTCTCAAGACCGTTGGCCCATAGGTAGGCCTTGGCCAGTGTCAGGCGCGCCGAGGGATGGCCTTGCTGCGCAGCTTGGTAAAGCAGTTCGGTGCCTTGCTGGCGGTTTTGAGCGAGCAGGTCGCCCTTGAGATACTCCCGCCCCAGAGCGACCTGGGCGCCGGAATGACCTTGCTTGGCGGCACTGAGAAGGAGTTGCTCACCACGCTGCACGTCCCTGGTAAAACCGTTTTCTCCCAATAGATAGGCATAACCGAGCCGATAGCGTGAAGGCACATGTCCACTCTCCGCTGCCTGGGTCAGCCATTGCTCGGCTTGCTGGGGGTCGTGGGCGAGGCCGGTACCTTCGAGATAGGCATTGCCAAGCACGCGAGCCGCGCCGGTATGCCCCGATCTTGCTGCGGTCTTGAGAAGGGCTGCTGCCCTATCGGGATCGGCAGGGATTCCCTTGCCGGTCAGAAGTAGCTCGCCCAGATCGGCGCGCGCTCCGTTGTGGCCCCGTTCTGCCGCAGCCTGTAGATACTCGGCTCCCTTGGCCGGGTCCTGCTCGACACCGTCACCGCTTAAGTACATACGTCCCAACTCGGCCGCGGCTCCGGCGTGCCCGCCTCGCGAGGCTTGCGCCAGCCAGTGGGCTGCGCGTGCCTTGTCCACGCCGAGCCCGGAGCCGTGCAGATAGGCGCGGCCTAGCGTTGCTGCGGCGTTGGCAGATCCCCTGTCGGCTGCGGTCGATAGCCATTGCCTGGCCCGCTTGGGGGCACGTTCTATCAGGGCTTCACCCAGATCCTCCATGGCATAGACATCACCCGCCTGGGCGGATTGGCGCAGCATGGCCAGTCCCTGCTCAGTGCTACCTTCTTTGAGCAGGATCTGTCCGGCCTTGCCCATTGAGCCGGTATGGCCGGCGTGGGCTGCCCGCATCAACCAATGTCGGTGCTGCTCGGATTGTGGACCCAGCAGGCCATCCCGATCATAGAGCCTGGCTAATGCCGCCATGGCATCGGTGTCACCTTGACGTGCCCGAGCCTTGAGGGTTTGTGCATAGCGCTCGGCGTAGTCGCTGGCGAGCGCAGGGTCTCGTTCCAGCCAGCCGCCCCGGGCATAAGCCTTGGCCAAGGCCTGTAGTGCCTGAGCATTACCCCGAGCCGCTGCCTGCGAATAGAGTGCGGAGGCGCGCTGTGTGTCACGTGCCGTACCGCGCCCTTCGACAAGCATTTCTGCGAGGGCAACGTTGGCGTTGGGACCGGTGTCTTCACTCACTGCCTGACGGAAGAGCTGGTAGGCAAGGTTGTCATCCCGCTCGACGCCGCGACCGTCCCGGTAGAGGCGGCCAAGACGCAGGGACGCATTGCCAAGGATAGGGGAGGGGCGACGTAGCGCCTGCCCGTAGTAATCGGCTGCCCTGGCCGGGTCAGGTGCCACGCCCAGACCCTCTTCATACAGTTTGCCCATCTCGTAGTAGGCGGGAGGGAAGCCCTCGTTCATCAGGGACTCCAGCAACCCCTCCGCCCGCTGAGCATTGCCTGCTTCTGCGGCTTGACGAGCGAAATCGATGCGCCCCCAGTCCATGGAGTCCATGTCTGCGGGAGCACCGCCATCGAACCAGTCCTGATAGGCTGGATCGATTGACCCGGTATCGAGCGCCAGCGAGTGCCCTCTCTCCGTGGCACAACCGCCAAGCAACATCGCTGAAGTGGCGGCGAGCAGGCATTGATGGACCTTTACATGCCGCTTCGACCAGCGCAACGTCACATTGACAGACATCAAGTTGCCCTCCATGGCTGTTGAATCGCAATAGCGGCGCACCGACGTGTCATTGGGCCGTTTCCTGCAGTTCGGCCATGCGTTCTTGGGTTTGTTTTATGACCTCATGCTGCTGTTCGTCGGGATGCATGAAATACAGGGTGACATGTCCCCCTGCACCACGGTTGAATACCGGGCGCATCGGCTTCAGCAATTCAGAGATACGTGGTTCGTCGAAACGCGACTGATAGATTTCCAACCAGGAAAAGTACTGATCATCCTGGAAAAAGCCACGATACTGCTCATGGGGGGCCATGTCGCCCAGTTGGGTAGGGTCTTCGAAAATGTCCAGGGCAAAGCTGACTGCATCGTGGATGGTGTGGCCATTGATTTCCAAATTAAAAATGTCATAACCCTGCCGGGCGATGAGCTGCATATTGGGAATCAGGTAGAGCAGGGCGTAGTTCTGATAGTGGCTTGCACGGCGCCCACGTTTCATTTCCAGCCGGAAAGCACCTTCCTTGGTCAGATCGCTGAGTGCCGAGTAGATGGCGCTCACTCCAAAGCGGAAAAGCTCGTTATCCTGCGTCAGGATGCCTACTGTCGTGGCATAAAGGGCACGGCGATAGAAGTGATTGTTGCAACAGCTGTTTTCCGGCAGGCCGGGAATGCCGGCATGCTGATGTGCCAGGCGGTTCAGCCAGTCGTCGACACGAGCGATTTCCTCGTCCATGTCCTTGACATCGGGACGAGCAACCGAATAAGCCATGGCTGCAGCGAAAATCATCGATTCGGTCGCAAACCAGGCTTGAGGCTGCGCAGGTTCGTAATAGAAGTCCATCAAGGCGTCAGCCTGAGCCCAGCGATCAAGGAACTTGACCAGGCATTCGGCATAATAAATGTCTTCGCTGGCCACATAAGCACCAGCCAGCTTGGCAACGGTATTCTCGAACTGGAACAGAGGTTGCGAGAGGACCTTCCACTCATCGGGGTTGGGATAGAAACCGGGAATGCGGATCTGATCGTCCAAAGGGGGAATGGCCAGAAGCTCCCGACAACTGGGGCCACTCGCCAGTTGCGAGGCCTGTTGCACCAACATGGGATTATCGGTCTGGCTGAGCAGCGCCATGCGCTCATGCACATCAAAGTACGAGGCGTTGGGATCCGTCACGGTGTACTCGGACAGATCGAGAGCCCGACGCTCCTCCAGCGACATGGCCTCGGCCTCGGAGAGTGTTGCCACCAGAGCGAGACAGGCCACAAGCGAGTGGCTCATGCCCCTCAGTGTGTTGCTAAGTCCATTTGGCAAAAACATCACTATCTACCGTAGTCAGATGGGGGTTGAAATCATTTCGGCAACGGTTCCCTGGTTGCGGCATCGTCGACGTGTTATCCCGCCGTTCTTCTCCAGACCTGCTCTTTCTGTTGTTCTCTGCGGCTCTGCACAATCTCGTGCTGCTGGGCTTGCGGATCCATGAAATAGAGCGTCACATAGCCTCCCGCGCCCCGGTTATAGACGGGACGATAGGACCTGATGAACTCGGCAATTCTCGGGCTCTGAAAGCGTGATTGGTACATTTCCATCCAGGCGAAGTATTGGTCGTCCTGAAAGAAACCCTTGTACTGCTCATGGGGGGCCATATCGCCAAGTGCCGAAGGGTCCTCGAACGTGTCCAGGGCGAAATCGACCGCATCATGGATGGTGTGGCCATTGACCTGCAGGTTGAAAACGTCATAGCCCTGTCGAGCGATGATCTGCAGATTCGGAATCAGATAGAGCAGGGCATAGTTCTGGTAGTGGCTGGCTCGGCGCCCACGCTGCATTTCCAGTTTGAGGGCGCCTTCTGATGTCAGGTCACTAAGAGCGGAGTAAATCGCACTGACACCGAAGCGGAATAACTCATCATCATCGGTCAGTACGCCGACCATCGTTGCATACAGGGCTCGCCGATAGAAATGGTTGTTACAGCAGCTACTTTGGTGCCCGGGGATGGCCGAGTGCTGGTAAGCAAGTCGGCTGAGCCAGTCGTCGATGCGCTGTGTCTGCTCGTCCATACCTTCCACCGAAGGCCGAACGACCGAATAAGCCATGGCCGCCGAGAAAATCATGGACTCTGTCGAGAACCAGGCTTGTGGCTGTTGCCAAGTATAAAAGAAGTCCATCAACGCATCGTTCTCGGCCCAGTGATTCAGGAATTTGACCAGGCATTGGGCATAGTAATCATCCCCTGTCGCCACGTAGGTGCCAGCCAGCCTGGATACCACGTCCTCAAACTCGGTGAGTGGCTTCACGGCAAACCGCCACTCATCCGGACTTGGATAAAAGCCCGGAATGCGGATCTTCTTTTCGAGTGGCGGGATATCCAGCATCTGCTGGCAACTGACACCGTAGGAGAGTTTATGAGCGAGTTGCATCAGTAGTGGATTTCCCGTGTCTTCTAACAGCGCCATCCGTTGTCGCATATCGAAGTACGATGCATCGGGGTCCGTCACCGTGTAGGCTGAAAGATCCAGTTTCTGCCGCTCTTCGAAGGTCATACCCAAGGCCGGCGCGATGCCGACAAGAAACAGTAACCCTATTACCAGGCCAAGGCTGGTCTTCTGCGTACGTAATGTCATAACGACTTCTTTATGTTGTGTGCATGACGTGCGGTATTGTTCTTTCGGTTATCAGCCCCGCTGTCGATAAAAGCGGAAATCGGCGAAGTCGGCTATCTGATCCTTCGGTGTGCGCCACTCCTTGCCGTGTCCGCCGAAGAAAGTCGAGAACATCAATCCATCGACATAAATATCGTCATCGAGACGGTAGGTAATGTTGCGCTGCTCAAGGATCGGCTTGCCATCGATCCAGACTCGGGCGATGCCATTATTCCGGCCGGGATCGTTCAGGATGAGTTCCTGCTCGATAGTGACCCACTCACCGGTAGGAAAGGTCCAGCGGCCTCGGCCCACCGATTGACCATACTCCTCGTCCTTCACGACGTACTCGTAGAGTTCGCCCTTGCCCTCCTCGCGCCACATGAAACGCATGGAGAAGCCTTTTTCGCCGGTGACCTCATCACCTCCACTCGGTGCATTGCCGCCATAGAGGCCTGGCAGCTTCCCGCCCTTGACGAAATCGAATCCAGGCTCGAAACGTACCTTATATTGCAGGCAGGCACGTTCGGCGCGGGAAAGCTGATTTATCGTCGCATAGAAGCCAGCCCCCCCTTCGCCTTGATCGCTGGGCGCCGAGGTGCCTGCCGGATAATGAACACGTAGTGCCGTTTCACCTAGCCCGGCTTCCTGAGGCGACAGGACTTCGACATTCTTCTTGGTACCCCAGTCGTCATTGGTGCCATAACCGATACGTACGGCTTCCTTGCCATCCTTGGCATACGGGGGTGGGGCGGGGTCGGCGACGAGTTCGTAGCGCGTGGAACAGGCGGCAACCTGCGGCTCGGTAAGTTGGATCTCGTCTTTCTTGTCTTTCTCCTCGTCGGCCTGCAAGGCAAGGGGAGATGCCGCGAGCAGGCTCGCGGCAAGTACATTGAGGGTCGCCCGACGCTTGGTTCCCCAGCGAGTCGAATCCGTGTGTTGGCTGTCAGCGTTCGGTGTCGACATGTCGAACTCCTTGCTGTGTCTCTAGACGGCGGCTCTGAGTATTTGACCCTCAGGTCTCGCTCAGTGCTGCGGTGTCGTCTTCGACGCTCTCGCTCTCGCTGGCGTTGACGGTCGTTGCGCTGTCGCTGGTGGCGTTGCCGCTGATGCCGGGGCTCGTTGTATCGTTTGCTGCCTGGCCGGTCTCGGTGGTCTCGCTGACCTCGGTACCTGTTGCGCCGCCATCGGAAGGCAGAACGGCCTCGAGCAAGTCCGTCGCCTGCTGATAGATGGCACGGCCGCCTTGCCAAACCCATTCGGCCGTGGCATCCACCAGGGGAACCTCAGAGAAGCGTACGTCGACAGGGACCCCAACGGCACTTGCAGGTAGCGGCTTCTCGGGTACCAGAAGAACACTGGCAACGTTCTGCTGCTGGCGTACCCACTTGGGGAAGCCGGCGCGCGGCTGACTCTCGACATCCAGCGCGATGGTGCGCACTGTGGCCTCGATGGGTTCGGAGGCATTGGGCAAGGCGATATAAGCTTTCTGGTGTGGTTCGATCCGGGCGATGTCGCTCATGTGAACCAGTGCTTCCGCCATAATGTCGTTGGGCCCGGTACGCAGCAGCGTCATGATGCGCTCGCTTTCATTGATCCAGGTCCCGCCGGCACTACTCAGTGCCCAGGCCACCTGACAGTCGCAGGGGCTGTAAATGGTATTGGCGGCTACGCGGGCTTCCAGAGCGTCGATGCGCGAACTTTCAAAGTCACGGGCCGTTTCGAATTGCTCGATACGGGCTCGTGCGACTTGCGGCGACACGCTTTCATAACTGGAGGGCTCGCCCCCTGAAGGGCTCGTCGATTCAGGCATGGTGACGTTGGTGCTCCCCGGTGCCTCGATCGCCTCGCGCATGTTCTCGATCAGTTGCTGGTTATAGGTGTAAGAGGCCTTGGCCAGGATGAGCTGGGTCTGTAGATCACTATTGTTGACTTCCGTCAGCTTCTGATCGCGGGTGACCTTGTCCCCGGCCTGAAGATTATGCTCCGCAAGAATACCCGGTCCGGGAGCCCGAATATCCACGCGTGGGGCGGTCACCGCTGCGAAGCTGGGCTCGATGAGCATGAAGTTGCGGTAGGCGGTGGCGGCAGCCACGGCGATCAGCGTCAGACCGGCAAGAAGCAGCAGGGAATAACGTCCCCAAGGCTTCTTGGGCTTGCTTGCCTGGGCCGCGACCGCACGCGTGTTGCGCTTGCGCGGCGTTTGAGGATCTTCCTTCTCGATAAGATCTTCAATGGCTGCATAGCGCCCGCTAAGATGGGAGCGGATGACTCGGCGCAGCAGCTCACGATGACGCTGATCGATCTTGGTGATTTCGAAGGCAGTCTCATGGCTATTGCCCTTGCGCTCGGGCTGGTTGCGCAACGCACGGGCCGTGACAGGCACGATCAGCTCGGCAGCGCCTGCCATTAGCAGCAGCGACATCGAGGCGACATAGCCCTCTTCAAAGGGCTTGTCGCTGTGGATCGAGAACCCACCCAGCGACAGGTCGTGACCCGGTAGGCTGCGCCCGTCTTCCAGCTTGACCTGGAAAGGGGCTTCGATACGGACATGACGGCGCTCGTCACGACGTTCATGAGATAGCTGCCCGCTCGAGCCATTGCTCGAACCAACTCCGGGGTTGCTTCGTGTCTTGCGCGAACTGCCCAACGTGGGTTCGCTACGATTGTGGTCAACGTTGGGGATATGCTCGTCGGCCATAACTGTCATTCTCCATTTACGAATCTACTGACCCGGTACGTTACGCCTCGGCGGAACGAAGCCTTACTTCCATGTTGGTCAGCGTTATGGGGCGCTCCTGCGTTACCAGGGTGCAGCCATCGTTTTGTCCACACGTCATGCTGCCGATTTCGCTCAGTGGACGGTTACGTGAGTCACGAACTTGTTCAGCAATTGCAGGCGCAACCAGCAGGGTCGTGGCTTGCTTGCCGTCATAACCCGCCATGCTGGTGGCACGAATCGACTCGATCTTGCTCAACTCTTCAGGTAGAGAAGCGTCCAGGAACATGACGCCTGCCGGCAGTTGTACCTGGCCATCCATGGGTACGTCTGTCAGTGCCAGCGCAATCCAGTAGCTATCACCCTCAACAGTCTCCTCGTTCGACAGGAACCCGCTTTCATCTTTAAGGACGGCGAGGGCGGTCTGATCGGGCGGTGCCAATACGCCAACAGCGATGGAAAGAACCAGCAGCATGGTGCCTGCATAGATTCCATGAATGACGTGTCCCATATGACGCTGACGACGTGCGGCCTTGGGATCGTTGGGCTCTCCGGCAGAGATGCCCTGACGAGACCACTTTTGACGATTGAAGCGAAAGCTGACGTAGGTTTTCAGCAAGGCACCGCCAATCTGGTTGTAATAGAGCAAAGGCACCCAGAGCAGGCTGAAGCGACCCCGCTGCATAGCCAATACGGTTGTGGCGATACTGCGGGTGAAAAGGATCCAGAGCGCGTAAGCGAATATGAACGAGGGGCGCACGAACAGGGTCAACAAGATCGCCACGGTAGGTCCGATCAGTGTCGTCCACATCGAGAGCCGTTGGTCGACCAGACTCCACCAAGTGAACATGCCCATCGAGCGGGGGCCAAGGGCAATGGCGCGTCCGCTGGTACGCAGCATGTTACCGAACCAGCGACGCATCAGATCGATAGTCGATTTGAAGAAGCGGTCGCGATCGGGCAACTCCTCGAAACCGGAGACGTAGACATCGGGAATGTAAAGCATTTTCCAGTTGTTCTTCATCAACCAGTACCAGGTTGACTTGTCATCACCGGAAAGAAACTTGAAGTTCCCGAAACGCCAGTGCTCGACGTGATCGTTCTCGACCAGCTCGATAAACTCAGGGTCGGTAGCCAGTTCGGCGCGAAAGGCGCTATAGCGTCCGGTCAGGACGAGAAGACGCTCCGAGATCGACATCGAGCTCATCACCAAGTGACGCTGCGCGTAGCGCAGGTCGTACCATTCCTTGGTGACATCGCCACCATTGACGATGGCCCGATTGTTGGTCGTCAATGCTCCAAGCTCATCGTTGGCCAGGAAGAACGACAGTGAACGTTCAAGAGTGCCCGGCTCGATCTGGATGTCGCCATCCATCGAAACGAGAAGCGAGCGGTGAGACGGCAGACGACGAGAAATGGCGCGTAGCACTTCGGCCATGGCTGAACGCTTGCCGTCCCCCTTCTGGAACATGTAACTGATTTCGACGTTGGCCGGCCAGCCATTCTCGGCCATGACGTGCTCGATAACATCGATGTCACTGCGATCGGAAATGGCGGCAAAGATGGTCGTGGGAACACCGTAGTCGTGCGCATCCCTGACGAGTGCGTCGTAGACAGCAAAGCTCACTTCGGCTTCGATGCGAAAGGAAGTGCACAAGACATAGAGGTGATCCGGTTTTTCCACCTCGCCGACGGCATCGGCCTTGGCGCGCAGTTCAGGAAACACCTTGCGGTTGTACCAGACGGAGCGTATTGCCTGAATGAACCACCAGGAGTAGCGCCAAGCGCCGATAAGGCCGATAGCGAGAATGAAGCTTTTCGATTCAGGTGAAAAAACTTCAGGCGGCAGTTCGAAGACCAGAATGGTCAGTAGCGCTGCGCCAAAGAGAAAGGTCGTCAGCTCCGTAACCCAACTGGCCCGGGTAGCATCGGATTTAAAGTTTTGCATGTCGAACCATCCTTGATCGCGACAGAGGAAAAGCGCATACGGCTTCCTCGCGCCGATATCGACATCGTTGAGTTGTAAACAGATGAAGTTCCTATCATCTGTATATCGGTTAATTGATTTAACGATTTCTTATTTGAAATCCGCTAAGTCAAATAACTGCCTGCTCATTTACAGGCAATAGGACCGCTAGCATGACAAGTCAGATAAATACGCAAGCCGAGGGCTTCCCTTGGAAAAGGGAAGCTCGCATTAACAATAAACCCGGCTTGCGTATCGTCGCCATGACAGGCCTACCCCACGGGTAGCTAGGTCAGCTTAGCGATCAGGCAGTGCTTTTGAGCAAGGATTCGCTCTGCTTGGGCGTGGCATCCTGCTTGAGCGAGTCGCCACGACCCATGGCATAATAGAGGAAACCTGCCGCCTTGACACTTTCCGGATCGAAAAGGTTCCTGCCGTCGACAATGACCGGAGTGCTCAACTTCTGCTTGATATGGTCGAAGTCGACGGCGCGGAAGGCTTTCCACTCTGTGCAGATGACCAGTGCATCGGCACCTTCCAGAGTATCGTCGCGCTTTTCAGTAATAATCAGGTCGTCACGATCGCCATAGATACGACGACATTCCTTGGCGGCTTCCGGATCGAAAGCTTGAACCTTGGCACCAGCGTCCCACAAGGCTTCCATCAACGTGCGGCTGGGGGCCTCGCGCATGTCGTCGGTGTTCGGCTTGAAGGCTAGGCCCCACAAGGCAATAGTCTTGCCCTTGAGATCGCCATCGAAAGCTTGAGACAGCTTCTGGAACAGTCTGCCTTTCTGGCGCTTGTTGACCGCCTCGACGGCATTTAGCAGCTCTGCCTCGTAACCGACGTCACCAGCGGTGCGGGCCAATGCCTGGACATCCTTGGGGAAACAAGAGCCGCCGTAGCCGCAGCCGGGGTATATAAAGTGATAGCCGATGCGAGGGTCACTACCGATGCCGTGACGAACCTGCTCAATATCGGCACCCAGGCTTTCCGCCAGGTTGGCGACTTCGTTCATGAAGCTGATCTTGGTCGCAAGCATGGCGTTGGCGGCATACTTGGTCAGCTCCGCGCTGCGCACGTCCATGAACATGAGCTTTTCATGGTTGCGGTTGTAGGGCGCATAGCACTCCCGCATCGTCTTCTTGACGCGATCGGAATCGGTGCCAACGATAATGCGGGCACCCTTGGAAAAGTCCTCGACCGCAGCACCTTCCTTGAGAAATTCAGGGTTCGAGCAGACATCGAACTCAAGATTGGCCCCTCGATCCTTGAGGGTGGCGCGAACGGTAGCGCTGACCCTATCGGCGGTGCCGACGGGTACCGTGGACTTGTCGACGATGACTTTATACTCGTCCATGTGCGTGGCGATGGTTTCCGCCACCTTGAGGACGTATTTCAGATCAGCACTGCCATCTTCGTCGGGTGGGGTGCCGACAGCAATGAACTGAAGTTTGCCGTATTTGACCGCTTTGGCTGCATCGGTCGTGAACTGGAGGCGACCGGCTTCCATGTTCTTCTTGAGCATAGGCTCAAGACCGGGCTCGTAAATGGGTACTTCACCATTGTTGAGCCGGGCAATCTTGTCCTCATCGACATCGACACACATGACGTCATGGCCGACATCCGCCAGACAGGTACCTGTGACGAGACCAACATAGCCAGAACCGAAAATGGTGATTTTCATGAATACCGCTCCTTGGTATTTGAGGGGTGAAACGTTTTTTAACAGTGTTCGCTATCCAAGTCTAAGTCTACCGGTGAGGTAATCCATCCTCGATAGGTGAAAACCCAGACAATATAGAATCTTACAGAATTCTTGCAGCCAGTTTCAAAGTGTTTACGTTTGTCTTCTTGGCTATAGCTTTGTAGCTTAGCCTAGAGACCTTAACTCCATGCGTCAAATGTCTTATTTAGCCGACCCTACAGTAACTTAACCGTCTCCCTTTAGCGACACTCGGGGCTTGGTGCGCTGCAGCAATGTAACAAGACGCTTTGTCTCTGTTAATGATAATCGTTATTGTCTATTTGCCGGCTAGAAAACTTCAATCGAGAAGGTCCCTTCACAATGTTTTTAATGAGGACTAAAATGGTCCTCATTCTTTTGTTGGCTGGAGTTCAGGCATGTTGAAGCTGTCCAAGCTAACTGATTACGCCGCCGTCGTGATGGCGCAGATTGCCAGGCAGCCGGAGCAATCCTATGCAGCGGCCGAGCTGGCAGAGGCGGTTAATTTGCCCCACCCCACGGTAAGCAAGACGTTGAAGATGCTCGTGCGAGCTGGATTGCTGGTCTCCCAGCGAGGCGTTCAGGGGGGATATCGCTTGGCCCGGCCAGCGCACCAGATTACCGCGAGTGACATCATCGCGGCCATCGAGGGGCCGGTGGCCATGACTGACTGCAGTCATGCCGGTGGAGGTTGTGACCTGGCAGGAAGCTGTGGCGTCGCAGACAACTGGCAGCGTGTCTCCCTGGCGATTCGTACGTTGCTCGATAGTGTCACGCTGGCTCATCTGGCACAGACAACACCGATCAAGCTGCCCGTGCAGCTTCCTATACAGAGCGTTTCTCTGGCCGTTTCGGCCGAGGGTTGAGCGCCGTCATTTAGCTTGAACAAGGGTTCATCAGTACACGGCCCGGAGGAAGAGACCATGGCTACCGAGGAAATGGAACAGCTTGTCCGTCGCGAGTATACCCAAGGGTTCGTGACCGACATCGAAAGCGAGACCGTACCGCCCGGTCTAGATGAGAGCGTGATCGCTTTCATCTCCCAGAAGAAAGGCGAGCCAGAGTGGATGCTTGAGTGGCGCCTGGATGCCTATCAGCAGTGGTTGAAGATGAAGGCACCGTCTTGGGCGCACCTGAATTATCCGCCTATCGATTATCAGGCAATTTCCTATTTCAGTGCGCCGAAATCCAAGGACGATGCCCCCAAGAGCCTTGATGAAGTCGACCCCAAGCTGCTCGAAACCTACGAGAAACTGGGTATTCCGCTACATGAGCGCGCCGCTCTGGCCGGGGTTGCCGTCGACGCTGTATTCGACTCTGTATCGGTAACCACTACCTTCAAGGAAAAATTGGGCGAGGCTGGTGTCATCTTCTGCTCGATCTCAGAAGCCATCCGCGACTACCCGGAACTGATCAAGCAGTATCTTGGTACGGTGGTGCCCAAGGCCGACAACTATTTCGCCGCTCTCAACTCAGCCGTGTTCACGGATGGCTCGTTCGTCTACGTTCCTGAGGGCGTGACCTGCCCCATGGAGCTATCAACGTATTTCCGCATCAACGCCGCCAATACAGGCCAGTTCGAGCGGACCCTGATCATCTGTGAAAAACAGGCGCAGGTCTCTTACCTGGAAGGCTGCACCGCACCGATGCGTGACGAGAACCAGTTGCATGCCGCTGTCGTTGAGCTGGTAGCGCTGGAAGATGCCTACATCAAGTACTCCACCGTGCAGAACTGGTATCCCGGTGACGAGGAAGGGCGTGGCGGTATCTATAATTTCGTTACCAAGCGTGCCGATTGCCGCGGCGACCGATCCAAGGTGTCATGGACACAGGTCGAAACCGGCTCAGCGATTACCTGGAAATATCCGTCCTGCGTCTTGCGTGGCAAGGATAGCGTCGGTGAATTCTATTCCGTTGCCGTGACCAACGGGCGCCAGCAGGCCGATACCGGGACCAAGATGATCCACATAGGTGAGGGCACCAAGTCGACCATCGTCTCCAAGGGCATCGCTGCCGGTAACAGCGAACAGGCCTATCGTGGGCTCGTCAAGATCGGGCCGCGGGCCAAGGGCGCGCGCAATTTCACTCAGTGTGACTCGCTATTGATCGGCGATCGCTGTGGCGCGCATACCTTCCCGTACCAGGAGATCGGCAATAGCAGCGCGACCGTCGAGCACGAAGCAACGACCTCGAAAATCGGTGAGGACCAGTTGTTCTATTGCCGGCAGCGTGGAATTTCCGAAGAAGACGCGGTCAACATGATCGTCAACGGCTTCTGTAAGGATGTGTTCCAGGAGTTGCCGATGGAGTTTGCCGTCGAGGCCGAGGCCTTGCTGAACGTGACGCTCGAAGGTGCGGTGGGTTAAGAAACGGCTGGCTCGTTTCACGAAAATTTTAGAGAGGACGCGATAGCGGCCTCGCGAATTCGAATTTCAAGGTGGCAAAACATGCTCGAAGTCAAAGATCTGCACGTCACGGTGGAAGGGAAGGAAATCCTCAAGGGGCTGAGCCTGACCGTCAATCCCGGTGAGGTCCACGCCATCATGGGGCCCAACGGGGCGGGCAAGTCGACCTTGTCGGCGGTTATCGCCGGTAACGAGGGGTACGAAGTGACTTCTGGGTCAATCACTTTCGAGGGCCAGGATGTACTGGAAATGGAAATCGAGGAACGCGCCCAGGCTGGCTTGTTGCTCGGTTTTCAGTACCCGGTCGAGATTCCAGGCGTCAAGAACGTCTACCTGCTCAAGGCGGCCCTCAACGCGCAACGGGCAGCGCGTGGCGAAGGCGAAATGCCGGCGCCTGAATTCATGAAACTGGTTAGGGAAAAGCTGGCTTACATGAAGATGGACCCCAGCTTCCTGCAGCGCGCCGTCAATGAAGGTTTTTCGGGGGGCGAGAAAAAGCGCAACGAGATTCTGCAGATGCTGGTGTTGCAGCCGAAGTTGGCGATGCTCGATGAAATCGACTCCGGCCTCGATATCGACGCCATGAAAGTTGTCGCGGAAGGGGTCAATTCCCTGCGTGATTCCGAGCGTGCCATTCTCATGGTGACCCACTATCAGCGCCTGCTCGATTACATCGAGCCCGATTACGTTCATGTGCTGGTCGATGGTCGTATCGTCAAGTCCGGTGACAAGACCTTGGCTCTGGAACTGGAATCGCGCGGTTACGAATGGGTAACGGAGGAATCTGCGGCATGAGTGGAGCCCAAACCTTTTTGAACCGTCTCGAGGAGCGTGTCAGCGAACGCCAGGCAGCATCCCTGCCAGAGCCGACCTGGATTGTGGCGCGTCGTCAGGCCGCTGCAGCACGCTTTGAAGCGCTTGGGTTTCCCACCCGGCGAGATGAGGCCTGGAAATATACTGACGTACGGCGTATCGGTGAGGGCGATTTCGCTCTCGCTCGCGATGCGGCGTTCTCCAAGGCGGCAGCGGCGGCCCTGACCCTGCCGATCGAGGCCATTCGCCTGACCTTCGTCGATGGCCTGTTTTCCGCCGAACTCTCCGACCTGTCGGCGCTACCGAGCGGGGCAAGCGTCGAGCCACTGTCGCAGGCCTTGGCAGACAATCACGAAGCCGTAGGGGGAGCGCTGGGTCGTCTGACCGGCGTGGAGTTTTCGCCGTTTTCGGCGTTGAACACCGCCTTTACCGAAGAAGGCGCCGTGATCCGATTGGCACCGGGTACCGTCGTCGAGCTGCCGATCGTCCTGCAGTTCCTGTCACGCGCCAATGACGCAGCGGTCATGAGTCATCCGCGAGTGCTCGTCCAGGCGGGGGCACGCAGCCAGGCGACGGTGGTGGAGCATTACGTGGGTGAAGCCGATGCTGCCAATTTCACGAATGTGGTCGGCGAGATCCTGCTCGAGCGCGGTGCCATTCTTAACCACTACAAGCTGCAGGAAGCGCCGCTAGGCGACTTCCATATCGCCAGCCTGCATGTTGATCAAGGACGCGACAGCCGCTTCACCTCGTTCAACATCAACCTGGGTGGCGCTCTGGTGCGCAACGACTTGGTGTCTGACCTCAACGCCCAGGGCGCCGAGGCCAGTTATCTTGGACTGTTCTTCGCCCAGGGTCGGCAACACGTGGATAACCACACTCTGGTTAACCATAACGCACCGACGACGTTCTCCAATGAGAACTACAAAGGCATCCTGGGGGATCGGGCGCGTGGCGTATTTAATGGCAAGGTAATCGTCAAGCGCGATAGCCAGAAGATCGAGGCGTATCAGAGCAACGCCAACCTGCTGCTCTCCGACCGCGCCGAGATCGATGCCAAGCCGGAATTGGAGATCTATGCCGACGACGTCAAGTGCTCGCATGGCACCACGACCGGTCAGCTCGACGAGAAGGCGGTGTTTGCATTGCGAACACGAGGTATCAATGAACAGACGGCTCGTGGCCTGTTGACGCTGGCGTTTGCTGGCGAGGTCATGGAGCAAGTGACCGTGGATGCGATTGCCGAGCGGGTCGAGCGAACCGTGGCTGGGAAATTACCGGAGCGCTTCAATCTCACCGAACTGGTCGACGCGTCACTCAACGAAGTGCACGATACCGGGCTCGGGGAGGAATGAACCATGACCGTGTTGGCCGATCTTTCCCTTGATGTCGAACAGGTGCGCCGGGATTTCCCGATTCTGGCGCGCCAGGTGCACGGCAAGCCGCTCGTCTATCTCGACAATGCGGCAACGAGCCAGACGCCACGTCAGGTCATCGAGACGCTAGATCATTATTACCGGCACTATAATGCCAATATCCATCGTGGGCTGCATACCCTGGCGGATGAGGCTACGGCAGCCTATGAGCAGGCGCGTGAGATCGTGCGTGGTTTCACTGGCGCGGCGGATCGGCGCGAGATCGTCTTTACACGGGGAACGACCGAAGCCATCAACCTGGTCGTCAACAGCTGGGGCCGCAACAACCTCAAGCCCGGTGATGAGGTGTTAATATCGCAGCTTGAACATCATTCCAACATTGTGCCCTGGCAGTTGCTGGCTGAGCAGGTGGGGTTTCGCATCCGCATGATCCCGGTCGACGAGCGTGGTGCGCTGGACATGGCGGCTTATCGCAGCCTGTTCAATGAGCGAACTCGCCTGGTAGCGGTCAACCATATTTCCAATGCGTTTGGCACCATCAATCCTGTAAAGGAAATGGCGGCCATTGCGCACGATCACGGAGCGTTGATCCTGATCGATGGTGCCCAGGCGATCCCTCACGAGCCGGTTGACGTCCAGGCAATCGATGCCGATTTCTATGCCTTCTCTGGCCATAAGGTCTATGGGCCGACCGGGGTCGGTGCCCTTTATGGAAAGGCGGCGCTACTCGAGGCCATGCCACCCTGGCAGGGCGGCGGCGAGATGATCAAGACGGTATCTTTCGATGCCGGAACGACCTATGCCGATATTCCTCACAAATTCGAGGCCGGCACGCCGCCGATCGCCAATGTCATCGCCATGGGGCGCGCTCTGGAGTGGGTGGCGGATATCGGTATCGCCCGTATCGGCGCCTGGGAGCAGCAGTTGCTGGCGCATGCGAATGAGCGTCTAGCAGAGGTCGATGGGCTGCGCATTCTGGGAACGGCTCCGCGTAAGGCTGGGGTCATTTCCTTCGTGGTTGATGGTGCACATGCCCAAGATATCGGTCTATTGATCGACCAGCTTGGCGTGGCGGTTCGGACTGGTAACCATTGTGCCCAACCGCTGCTGCATCACTTCGGTGTCGATGCGACCTGCCGGGCATCGTTTGCCGCATACAATACGCGAGAAGAAGTCGACACTTTTGTTGAAGCATTGCAACGTGTGGTGGCAATGGTTCGGTAAGTGCCGGTGAGACAAGGCAAGGCGAAGGATACCAATGCAGCAACTTGATGGGCTTTACAAGGGGCAGGAAATGCCCCTCCAGCGGGATGTCGATGCCATTTCGATTCCCTTCGGCAAGAGCGTGACACTGACGGAAGACAGCGTCGTGTCAGTGATGCAGGCGAAGGGCAGTACCGTCAGTGTGGCTTACGAAGGGCGTCTATTCCTGATCGAGGGCAGTGATCTGGATGCTCTTGGGCTCGAGCCCGTGCCGCGGCCGACGTTGCCCGAGGACGCAAGCGAAGAGGCCATCGAACAATTCGTCTGGGACCAGTTGCGGACCTGCTTTGACCCGGAAATACCGGTCAATATCGTCGATCTGGGGTTGGTCTACGGCTGTCGCCTCGAACGCCTGCTGTCCGGTGAGCGTATTGTTACCATCCGTATGACGTTGACGGCACCAGGTTGCGGCATGGGGGACGTCATCGCTGAAGACGCCCGGCGCAAGATTCTGGGAGCGCCCCAGATAGCCAAGGTTCATGTCGAGACCGTCTTCGACCCACCGTGGAGCCGCGACATGATGACAGAAGAAGCCCGCCTGGAACTGGGCATGTTCTAAGTACATGATAGTGTCCGGTGATCTCGTGCTTCTGTATCATGGCTTCAGTGGCGCTTTGCCTGCTAGCACGAAACAATAATCCCAGACATTCCCGGCTCTCCGTCGAACCGAGCCGCATGCAGGAGCGAATGTTGCGATGCGGCCGGCCGTGGCTCTCTTTGCAAAAAGACTGATCGTGATCCTGACCGTGCTGGCCCTGCTTGCCATCGGCGTCGTCTTGGCGGCCAATACTTGGATTCTGGCAAGAACTCAGGACCGCATCGAGACTGACTTACTCCTTTGTGCTACTGAACCCGTGGGGATCGTCTTCGGTACGTCCTATTGGGCTCGAGGTGGTGGTCGCAATCCATTGTATTCGGCGCGTCTAGGCGCCGCGTCCCAATTGCTTCGGACCCAACGGGTCCAGCACCTTCTGCTCTCCGGCGATAATCGCACACGCTTTTACAATGAACCCGTAACCATGTGGCGTGACTTGCGTGCCAGTAATGTACGCGACATTGACATGACCCTCGACTATGCCGGCTTCAGCACTTTCGATACCTTGATTCGAGCACGGGAGATATTCGGTGTCTCGCGTACGCTACTCATTACTCAAGACTGGCACTTACCACGAGCATTGTTCATTGCCGATGCCCTGGGCATCGAAGCAATGGGGTGTGCTGCGCCAACTCCCGCTGTGAGCGGTGTCTGGCAACTGCATGTCAGAGAGTGGCTGGCACGCGTGGCAACACTGGGAGATCTCTACCTCTGGGGGCGCAAGCCTTATTTCCTTGGCCCGCGGGAGCCCCTGCATATCGTACCGGCGAATCGGTAGTTCGACCTGACGTTCTAAACATGGATTGTACAGAACGGTTCCTATCACTTATCTCATCGTGTCGTCACCGCCAGGGAAGGAGCCTGCAATGCGCACATGTTTTATCCCCCTATTCTAGTCTGCCTGTCATCCCGGCGTAGGCATCCGAATCCGGATGGCTGACCTACTCGCCAGGTTTCCTGACAGCCTGACGCGAAGCGGTAGATCGCCAACAGCCCGAGATCATGCCTGCGTATCAGAAGTTGCTCAAGGAAGCTAACGAAGCCCTGAAAGCCCCATTGTATTCGGTCACTGACAAGACACAGCTACCTGTCAGCGGCAACCGGCATGATTATTTCAGCTTCGCCCCCTATTGGTGGCCTAATCCCGATACCGAGAGCGGACTGCCTTACGTCCGACGCGATGGGGAGTACAACGAGGCTACCAAAAGTAATGCGACCGACAAGCAGCGTATGATCGATTTTTCAACGGATGTACATGCGTTGGGTTTGGCGTATTACTACACCGGCCAGCGCAAGTATGCCGAGAAGGCGGCGCAGCAGGTCATCAGCTGGTTCGTTGATCCCGAGACGCGGATGAGTCCGAATATGCGCTACGCCCAAGCCATTCCGGGCCGAGTGGATGGACGCGATATCGGCATCATCGACAGCCGGGTGCTGATCCGCGTCGCGGACGCCATCGAGTTGATTCGTGCGGGGAAAGTACTCACTACCTCGGAAACTGCCGCAATTCATGACTGGTATCGTCAGTTCCTGAACTGGTTGTTGACCAGCAAGAATGGTATCGAAGAGGGTGAGGCTGATAACAACCATGGCACGTGGTATGACGCTCAAGTAGTGGCTTTCGCGTTGTTTACCGGTCAGGAGAATATTGCTCGTCAGCAGTTGAAGGTGACTCACGAGCGAATCACCGAGCACTTCGATGACCAAGGCAAGCAGAAAGAGGAGCTGAATCGTACGCGCCCTTGGCATTACACCAACTTCAATCTCGAGGCCTACCAGCTGCTTGGTCGATATGGTGAAAGGCTAGGAGAGGTTATCTGGGGATATGAAGCCCGGGAGCGCTCGCTTAAGGAAGGCTTCGAGTTCGTAGCCGTCCACGCCAGTAAGAGCTCGTGGCCATACAAGGAACTGCATGGGTTCGAAGCCAGCGATGCGTTGGTCAATATGCTCGCGGCGTCAAATGCATACGATGACCCAAGGCTCGACCATGTGGCTTCAGCCCTGGCATGCCAGTCGCCCGAGGATATCAACCTGTTGTTGTTTCCTCTCGACTGGCGACAGTGAGGATGATGCAGAGAGCCGGCAGCGGCGATCAGCGCCGGTGCTTGGGCTTCTGCAGTCGGTAGAGTTCACGGATCAGGGCGCGGCAGCCTTTCCAGCAGCGCTCGATTACCGGCTCGATGGGGTCGGGTAAAGGGTGCGTATGCAGGGTCGCCAGAGCCTGCATGAGCACGCGTTCCTGCTCAAGCAATTCGTTGACAAGCACTTGGCTGTCGTCACCCACGAAGCTCTTTAGCCGACTCCATAACCAGAGGTAGTCGTCCCGCTCGACATCGGCATCTCGGGGTAGCAGGTTCAGATGCTGCTTGGCCAAGGTCTGAAGCTCGCGCATGTCCTTGCCGCGCTGTTCATAATGCGGTTTCAGGGCGTCGCGCAATGAAGGGCGCAGGCGTTCGAAGTTGTCCTGAAAATAGTCCAGGCTATCGGCCAGCGCTTCCAGCACGCTATCCATCGCCACTTGGCGATTATCGAGAAACATGAGCGGTCACCTCCTCCGGTGACGCAGATTGTGCGGGGGAGAACAGTGTTTTTCTACCCCCAGCACAAAGAAATTGTGTGTTTCCACTATTGTTGTTCTCGTTTTGCACTATTGCTATACCAAACTCACCCCTTTGGCTTGGGAGGTGCCTTGTTGGGAGCTTTGCGTGGTGCACTAGCTTGCTTTTCGAGATGTTCGATGATCAGCCCGGCGATGTCTTTGCCCGTGGCGGTTTCGATCCCTTGCAGGCCGGGCGAAGAGTTGACTTCCATGATTACCGGTCCGTGATTGGAGCGCAACAGGTCCACGCCAGCCACCGTCAGCCCCATGGCCTTGGCGGCGCGAGTGGCTGTGGAGCGTTCTTCGGGGGTGATGCGAATCAAGCTGGCACTTCCGCCGCGATGCAGGTTGGAGCGAAACTCACCCTCAGCAGCCTGACGTTTCATTGAGGCCACTACCTTGTCGCCTACCACGAGGCAGCGGATGTCGGCACCTTTGGCTTCCTTGATGTATTCCTGCACCATGATATTGGCCTTCATGCCCATGAACGCCTGGATCACCGATTCGGCTGCCTGGTTGGTTTCCGCCAGAACCACGCCGATGCCCTGCGTACCCTCCAGCAGTTTGATGACCAGCGGCGCGCCCTTGACCATGGTGATGAGATCGGGAATGTCATCGGGGGAATGGGCAAAACCGGTGATCGGAAGGCCTAGCCCCTTGCGCGACAGCAGTTGGAGAGAGCGGAGCTTGTCGCGCGAGCGGGTGATGGCGACCGAGTCATTGAGAACATAGGTGCCCATCATCTCGAACTGACGCAGCACGGCACAGCCATAAAATGTGACCGAAGCGCCGATACGCGGTATGACTGCATCGAAATGCTCTAGCTCCTCGCCCTTGTAGTGAATGGAAGGGCGGTGCGAGGCAATGTTCATGTAGCAGCGCAAGGTATCCACAACGCGTACGCTGTGACCCCGGCGTTCCCCCGCCTCGATCAGGCGGCGGGTGGAGTACAGGTTGCGATTACGCGACAATAGAGCGATATGCATTACGTTCTCCGGCCCGGTGATGCGGGAGTGGGTATGGGTCAGGGTTCGCCGTGCAGAAAGGCGGTGCCGGGGGCGACCAGAAGGCGGCGCATGGCTCGTCGTCCCAGTAGCATGGGGTGGCGCATACTGCTGCGGTCCGTGAGCGTTAGCTCGACCGGGAAGTCCAGCTCTCCGAGCAGTAACTGGGTACGAATCACGAAGCGCCACTGCGCCTGACCGTTGGAGCTGGTCACCTTCCGTCGATCATGAAGATGCATACGCACGGGGTGAGGAGGACTATTCGGGCCACCTCCGCGTGTCACGAAACTGACCCAGACGTGGCCGTCCTCCTCGTAAGTCTCGATATCTTCGGCATGCAAGGCTGAGGTGCGTGCACCTGTGTCGGCCTTGCAGCAGAGAGTCAGTCCCAGTTCTGGCAGCGTGACCATCTCGCGACGGCCAATGACCGCCTTGGCATGGTAAGGCAATGCTTTCATCGTAATGAGGCTCGACTCAGCGAATCAGTTCGGTTTGGCCAGACCGGCCAGACGCCGTCCAGTGGCGGAGTCCGGTGATGCTTGGCGCAGACTCAGCAGCAACGGCAGGCGTAGCCTGGGAATCAGCGCCAGGTCGCGAACCACGGCGGCGAAGCCGGTTCGCCCATCGGCCGCCAAGGCTTCGATAAAGCGCGGCAAACGCTCAGCATCTTCCAGTTGCGCCCAGCCACGTGCCGCGATGGCGGCCAGGAGGTCGGGGCTGCAAGCTGCAGTATCATCCAGCAGCGCATCGTACCAGGGCCCGACGCTCTCACGCTCCCCTTGACCGACGGCACGTACGCATGCGCAGAACGTCTCGATGTCGCCTTGGGAGGCAGCAGTTTCGCCACGGTTAATAAACGCCTGGGTCAAGGCTGGTGATGGTTCGATATGTTCCAGACAGTGGCACAGCGGACGCAAAACGTCCACCGGTAGCGCAGCCAGGTGGTGGGCGAGCGCTTGTGCCTGGTCGAAGTCATGGCGAATGGTGAAATCGGCCAACCCCTGCAACCCCAGCGCCTGCCACTGCTCGGCCTCGAGCTGGCCGCTGAGGTAAGACTCGGCCAGTTCCAGATGTTCGCTGGCGGGCAGGCCCAGGTTAGCGCTCGCTCGGGCATGTAGCACGGCACGCTGGGTTAGATCGGGGGTAAACGCCAGCGGGTTGTCCTGCATGAGATTGTCGATCCGCTGGGTATCGGCAGCGTCCATCTGCTGTGCCGTTCGGCCCAGCGTCTCCAGTAACCGCTGAAGAAATGCATCGCGTGGGGCGGGATCGATCATGCCCTGCTCGTCGAGAGGGAGTGACAGAAACCAGATCAGCGGCTCATCGCCTAGTTTAAACACACAGGCTAGTTGGGCACGCCCCAGCCAAGGGCGTGGCCAGGCGAGCTCACTGCGCTCGAATGCGGCCAGGGTCTCTGCCGCGCAGGGCGCGACCTGGCGACCCATGGTATAGAAGAGCGCTTGTGCCCCAGTGCGGGCAAAGAAATCACTAAGCGAGAGAATCGGTTGCATGTCTTCCTCAAGATCCGGTCGCGCACTGTAGCGCGTCGTACTTGACCTTTCCAGCCCCTGCAGTCGTGGCTTGGTCAAGTTTTGATCGATTCTGCCTAACTGGCGTCGAGCGTGGGCGGACGCCATCTTTCCCAAGGTTATCCACAGGCTCTTTCAGTCATTCTGTGAATTATGCACTTCACTGCCACAACGGCATTGTAGATAGCCAGCATTGCACATCACCGGAAACCTGCCTGGCCAGTGCCGGTCAGGGTAAGGATAATGCACGTCAGTCAATGATTTTCGAGGATATTCATGACACCACACGCCGAACTTGATCAGGCCTTGTCACAGTTGGAGTCCACGCTGCGCAGCGTGGATCTATGGAATACACCACGCCCCGAAGCCGAGGCCTTCGACAGTCGTGAGCCCTTCTGCGTCGATACCATGGAACTGCCCCAGTGGCTGCGTTATGTGTTCATCGCGCGCTTACAGGCTCTGGTCGACGCCAAGGGTTCCTTGCCGGCTACCTGCGATGTCGCTCCCGCTGCCGAGGCCTACCTGCAGAATGCCAGGCCCAGCACGCGGCAGCTGGTCGTCGAGGCTGTTGCCGAAGTAGACCGGATCGTCACGGAGGCCTGATGCCATATTACTTCGCTTACGGTAGCAACATGAATGTCGAGCGCGTGGCCGCCCGGATTGGCGAAACGCGCAGGGCCTTGTCCGGGACGCTCATGGATTATGTGTTGACGTTCGATAAGGCGTCACGTATTCCCGGCATTGCTCATGCCAACGTTACCTCCCGCCCCGGTGAGCGGGTCGAAGGGGTGCTATTCGAGCTGCTCGAGCCGGCCCAGATTGAACTGATGGACCCGTTCGAGGGCGTACCCAAGGATTATTTTCGCCAACGTCGACCCATCCATACGCCAGAGGGGGAAATCGAAGCCTGGGTGTACATTGCCGTGCCCGAGCGGACCCGGCCGTCACTGAAGCCGGCCCGCGAGTATCTGGACCACTTGTTGGCGGGCAAACCCTTCCTGTCCCGGGACTACCATGCACGCCTTGCTGAAACCGAAACCGTGAGCGGGTTGTGTGATGCCACCTTGGCTGTGCTGGGACTGTCGCGCTTTTCTGCACGTTGATTATTTATCGACTCAGAGCAAGGCAATAGACGTATCAGAAACGACAACGCCGGGCCAATCGGCCCGGCGTTGATTGCGCTCAAATCTCGTGACGATCAGAAGCGGAAGGTGACACCGCCACCCACAGTGACCGGATCCACGTCTGCCTCGTCGCTTACTCCGTTGAGGCTGTAATCCGCATCCAGATCTGTGTAGGACGCAAAACCATTGAAGGCAAAGTTCTTGGTGACGAACAGATCGACACCCAGTTCACCTTTGGCTGCCCAAGTGTTGTCGATGTTCAGGCCATCGCTCTCACCGGAGAAGCGCGTGTAGTTCGCGCCAACCCCGACGTACGGCTGAACACGGGCATCCAGGCCGCCCAACGGGTAGTACTGGACCATCAGGTCGATGGGCTGTTGCTCGAAGGAACCTTCATAGGTGCCAGCGGATAGTTCATGCTCGAACTCTTCGCTGCTGCCCAGCGTTACGCCTACCTTGTCGTGCAGCATGTAACCCAAGCTACCGACAAAGCCGTTTTCCGACTCGATATTGTCGGAAGCATCGCCTTCGGGGCTAGTCTTGGCGATATCGCCACGCAACAGGAAATCTCCGGCTTCGTAGGCGAGTGCCGCCTGGGAAACAGTTACGGTACCGCCTGCAACGATGGCAGCAAGAAGCAGTTTGTTCCGAATCATGGCAACCTCCTTTGATGTTTAACCCGCTATTTTTGCAGCGGGAGACATCGATATTGATAAGAAAACGCTGTTTCTTATTGTGTGCCCAAGTATAGGAAACGCTGTTCGACTTGTCTTGTAAATTTTCGTTATCTACCTAATAGCTGTGCTCGAAGCTATACCAGCGAGGATGGGGTGGCTTCGCATTTTCGCCCTGCAAGCGCTTTACTAAAAGAATATCGCTGCGGAGACGAGAGCATGGAAAAGGCGAATCACAGGCTGGGGCAAGGCGCACAACTGCTGTCGCTGGGTGCGGCATCGCTACTGGCACTTTGGCTTCTGCTGGAGCCCCAACTGATCAGGGCGTTGCCATTGGGCTGGCGTCTCCCTGTCTGGCTGCTTGGCGTTTGGGCTGTGGGGGCAGGGTTCTTCCATGGCATGGGGCTGGTACGACCGGGCTGGTCGGCCAGGCTGCTTGGTGCACCGCTGTGCTGGGGGCTGATGTTGATGCTGCTCATGGTCCTGCTCATTCGCAGCTAATGGCCAAAACGACAACAGGCCGCCCAAGGGCAGCCTGTTGGTGGAACCCGCCCGGATCAGGCGTTCTTGAGGCTATCAAATTCCTCGATAATTTCACGGGAAGGTTCGCCGGTCACCAAGCTGACCACGACAATGGCGATATAAGCGAAGATGACGCCCGGCACGATCTCGTAGAGATCGAAGATACCTCCGGAAACCTTACTCCACACTACGACCGTAATCCCTCCGACGAGAATGCCGGCCAGTGCGCCCCACTGGTTCATGCGACGCCAGAACAGCGCCATGATCAGGGCCGGACCGAAAGCTGCACCGAAGCCGGCCCAGGCATAAGACACCAGACTCAATACCGTGGAATCGGGGTTGAGTGCCAGCAGATAGGCGACGAGGGCAATGCCAACCACCGAAAAACGACCGACCCAGACCAGCTCGTTTTCCGTGGCATTCTTACGGAACAGGGCCTTGTAGAAGTCGTCAGTGAGTGCCGAGGAAGATACCAGCAGCTGGGAATCGGCTGTGGACATGACGGCGGCAAGGATGGCAGCTAGTAGCACGCCGGCAATGACCGGATGGAAGATAGCGTTGACCATGACCATGAAGATCGTTTCACCGTCGCCCAAGTCGCGCGAGACATAGACCAGGCCCAGCAGACCAACTGCCACGGCACAAATCAGCGTTAGGCCAGACCAGGTCACGGCGATGCGACGCGCGGTCGGAATGTCCTTCTCGCTACGGATGGCTGCGAAGCGTGCCAGGATGTGCGGTTGGCCGAAGTAGCCCAGGCCCCACGCCAGCGAGCTGATGATACCGACCGCCGTCAATGCTTCGCCGGTGGAGGCATCGGTAAACCACTTCAACATGTCCGGGTTCTCGGCGAGGATCTGCGAGCCGCTGCTGGCGAACCCGCCCAGCTCGGTCAGCGCTATGACCGGGACGATGAGCAGCGCTACGGCCATCATCAGGCCCTGGATCAAGTCAGTCCAGGAGACCGCCAGGAAGCCGCCGAAGAACGTGTAGGAAATGATGGCCAGCGTGCCGACCGTCATGGCGATGCGATAGTCGAAGCCGAACACGGTCTCGAACAGTTTGCCGCCGGCCACCAGGCCCGAGCTGGTATAGAAAAGGAAAAACAGCAGGATGAAAATCGCCGAGACGACACGCAGCAGATGAGTGCGATCGCGGAAGCGCTTGGCGAAGAAATCAGGCAGGGTCAGCGAGTCACTGGCGCGGAAGCTATAGACCCGCAGCCGGCGGGCGACGATCAGCCAGTTCAGCCAAGTACCGGCCAACAACCCGATGGCGATCCAACTGGCCGATAGGCCGCTGATGTAAGCAGCGCCGGGTAGACCGAGCAGCAGCCATCCTGACATGTCCGAGGCGCCGGCGGAGATCGCCGAGGTCCAGGGGCCAAGTGAGCGACCCCCCAGGATGTAATCGGAAAGATCCGAGGTGCGTTTCCAGGCAAGTACGCCAATGTAGAGCATCAAGCCGAGATATAGGGCAAAGGTTATGCCTATGATGATGTTATTTTCGACCATGGTAATGTCGTCCTATCCGTTTGTTTTTGTCGAGCGTCGAAACGCCCATGGAGACAATTGTGCCTCTCTCAGGAGCCTTTCGTACGCTCCCGCCTTAACGATGTGACCGTAACGGTGCCTGGCCATCAACGCAGCACGACGAGGGCCGGTGGGCCCTCGCCAGACGGCCTGCTGTTGACTCAGTCGTCGCCCAGAGCCAGCAGGGACGCGTTGCCGCCCAGGGCGGCAGTGTTGACGGTGCGGGTCTTTTCGGTGGCAAAGCTCAGCAGGTAATGCGGACCACCCGCCTTGGGGCCGGTACCCGACAAGCCCTGGCCGCCGAAAGGTTGTACGCCGACAACGGCGCCGATGATATTACGGTTTACGTACACATTGCCCGCACGAATTTTCTCGCTGATGGCCTTGGCGAAGGATTCGTTGCGGCTGTGGACACCAAACGTCAGGCCATAGCCCTTGCCGTTGATGGTGTCGATCACCTGATCCAGCTCGCTGGCCTTGTAACGGGCAATATGCAGGATCGGGCCGAACTGTTCGGTTTCCAGTGTCTGAATGCCCTCGACTTCGAACGCAGTCGGCGCCACGAAGGTGCCGTCGCCGGTCTGTTCGGGGTTGAGCTTGGTCTCGGCGATCAGGCGACCCTCGCCCTTCATGCGCTCGATGTGTGCTTGCAGGCCCTTGCGTGCATCTTCGTCGATGACTGGGCCGACATCGGTCCCCAGATCACGAGGATCACCGACGCTGAGTTCGTCCATGGCACCCTTGAGCACTTCAATGATGCGGTCGGCTACGTCTTCCTGGAGGTAAAGCATGCGCAGGGCCGAGCAGCGCTGGCCGGCACTCTGGAAGGATGAGCGTACCACGTCCGCAACCACCTGCTCCGGCAGGGCGGTAGAATCAACGATCATTGCATTGAGGCCGCCCGTCTCGGCGATCAATGTAGCGATGGCCGACTGCTCACGCGCTGCCAGGGCACGGTTGATGATGTGGGCGGTGTCAGTGGAACCCGTGAATGCCACTCCGGTAATTCGGCGGTCCGAGGACAGCACGCTGCCCACCGTAGGGCCATCGCCCGGCAACAGCTGGACGACGTCGCGCGGCATGCCGGCTTCATAGAGCAGCTCGACCACACGGTGAGCGACGAGCGAGGTCTGCTCGGCGGGCTTGGCCAGCACACAGTTGCCAGAAACAGCTGAAGCTACCATCTGACCGCAGAAGATCGCTACCGGGAAATTCCAGGGACTAATGCAGGCAAACACGCCCTTGCCGGTCATGTAGAGTTCATTGGATTCGCCGGTGGGCCCGGGTAACGGCGTCGCTTCACCGAACAAATCGCGGGCCCGGTTGGCGTAGTATCGGCAGAAGTCCACGGCCTCGCGGATCTCGTCGACGCCATCGGTCAGTAGCTTGCCGCCTTCACGTGAGCACAGCGTCATCAGCTCGGCGAGATGATTTTCCATGCCATCGGCGAAGCGCTCGAGAATTTGTGCACGTTCCTCGACCGGCGTGGCCTGCCAGCGTGGGAAGGCGGCCCATGCGGCATCCACAGCCTTCTTCGCCTGCTCTTTATTGGTCCACTGTACGCTGCCCACCAGTTGGCGTGTGTCGTACGGGCTGCGAACCTCATGGCGATCGGATGGCGAGTCGGGGACGTCGAAGGCCAGCAGCGGCTTGACGTGATGCTCCTTGTCCATGAATTTGGCCATCTCGTCGACGAGAGGCTGGTACTGGCTTCGGATGTTCAAGTTCACTCCCTTCGAGTTCTTGCGTGTCGGGCCGTAGATATCCTTGGGCAGCGGAATCTTCGGGTTGGCGTAAGTGGCGTACTGCTTCAAGGTTTCTGCGGGATGAATGCACAGCGACTCGACCGGGACGCGCGGATCGACGAGCTGGTGGACGAACGACGAGTTCGCGCCATTCTCGAGCAGTCGGCGGACCAGGTACGGCAGCAGGTCCTTGTGGGCGCCTACCGGGGCGTAGATACGGCAATACGTGCCTTGAGGAGCGCGTTTCAATGCCGCGTCGTAGAGGGCCTCGCCCATGCCATGCAAACGCTGGAACTCGAAGGCTCTATCGACATCGTTGGCCAACTCCAGAATCGCCGTGATGGTATGTGCGTTATGAGTGGCGAACTGAGGGAAAATGCGGCCACGCGTGTTCTCGGACAGCAAGAAGTTGGCGCAGACCAGATAGGCGACGTCAGTGTTCACCTTGCGGGTGAAGACCGGATAGCCATCGACGCCAAGCTGCTGGGATTCCTTGACTTCGGTGTCCCAGTAGGCCCCTTTGACCAGACGCAGCGGAATCTCGTCGCCCTGCATGTCGGCCAGCCGGTTCAGATAGTGAAGCGCCGGCAGCGCACGCTTGGAGTACGCCTGTACGACCAATCCGAAGTGCCCCCAGCCCTTGCAGACGTCGCTTTCGTAAACGGCGCGGAAGACTTCCAAGGACAGCTCGAGGCGATCGACTTCCTCGGCATCGATGGTGATGGCAACATCGTTCTTGCGGGCCAGCGCCGCCAGCTCCTTGACGGTACCGACAAGCTCTTCCAGCACTTGGCTGCGGCGACCGAACTCATAGCGAGGATGCAGCGCCGATAGCTTGATCGAAATGGAGGGAGAGGGTGTTTTGTCACCCAGGGAGCGGCTGGTGGCACCGACACGCTCAATGGCGCTAGCGTAGTCGTCGAAATAGCGCTTGGCATCGGGGCGGGTACGGGCCGCCTCGCCCAGCATGTCATAGGAGTAGGTATAGCCCTTGTCGAAGAGGGGCTTGGAGCGTTTGAGCGCCTCGTCGATGGTGCGCCCAAGGACAAACTGGCGTCCCATGATCTTCATGGCCTGGTACATGGCGCTACGGATGACCGGCTCACCCATGCGATTTGTCAGGCGGTTGATGAAGTTGGCTGGCTTGCCGTCGCGCGGCTTGTCCATCTGGATGACGCGACCGGTCATCAGCAGGCCCCAGGTCGAGGCATTGACGAACCAGGATTCACTCTGCCCAAGGTGAGACTTCCAATCGGCAGGGCCCAACTTGTCTTCGATTAGGGCGTCCGCCGTGGACTTGTCCGGGATGCGCAGCATGGCTTCTGCCAGGCACATCAGCATCAGCCCTTCATGCGTGTCCAGGCTGTACTGTTGAAGCAGCTCATCGATGGAGTCTACGGCGGTGTCCATCTCGCGCACTTCGCGGACCAGTTCGGCGGTCTTGGTGGCGATGCGCTTGAAGTCATCTTCGTCCGCCTGCAACAGGGAGACGAGTTCGCCTACGTAGGCGTCTTCATCGACGATGTAATGCTCGCTGAGTTGCTTGAGCAGCGCCTCTGGATCCTGCTGCCAGGTGTTGGCATCCAGCATAGTCTTGGCGTTTAGCATTGTTGCGACCCCATCAGTCAGGTCTTGGGCAGGCTCGGGGGCGGCGAGAAATGGCCGGGCAGCGCTTTCCCAAGATATAAGGCGTTTTCAGAATGTCATGAATGTAGGGTGGGGGAGGCCGCTGCGTCTTGCCAATTTCTCGGCTGGATTTGTCAAAACCTCGGGACTTGGTGACAAATCCAAGAAAATTGCGACGTTGGTCTAAGTATTGCTACCGGCGTCAAGAAGGGGGGCGTTCCGGGACAGGCTCAGTTGAGGATTGCGCCGAAGTTGCCCCGGCGAATAATCGAAGGCGCGGCGGAAGGCGTGCGACAGAGCGCTTTGGCTAGCGAACCCGGTGCGTGCCGCGACCTCGCTGAGGGGCAGCATCGAGGTGGTGAGCCAATAGCGGGCGGCTGCCAGGCGCTGGCGTAGCAGATACTGGTAAGGGGTGACGCCGGTCTGCTCACGGAAGCATTCGCTGAAGTGGGCTTCGCTCAAGCAGGCCTGGCTGGCCAGGTCGGCAACAGTCAGACGCTTTTCGAGATTGTTCTGGATGAAACGATCCAGGCCATCAAGATCGAGACGGCGCGAGGGAGGTGGCGCTACATGCAGTCGCGAGTGAAGGCAGCCGAGGAAGGTGGCCGCTAGCAAGTCGCCCTGAGCATGCCGGGGCAGGGAAAGTTCTTGGACCAGAAAATTCAGGTAGAGGCGAAGGGGATCGTCTAGGGCAAAGAAGCGGGGCGCGTCAAACAGTCGGGCCAGTTCGCGTTGGGAGCCCGATAGTGAAGGGGCGTTATCGGGCAGGTCGAAGATCAACTGCCGATTGGTGCCGATGCCTTCATAATAATGCACATGGTTGGCCGGCACGATGCAGCCGGTCAGGGGGGCGATACAGCCGCCCAGACCTTCGATCTCGAACTCGGCGTGTCCATCCAGGCCGATCACGATCTGGTGGAAGTCGTGATCGTGGTGCTTGATGGCATTGTCGAGTGGTGTCAGGCGAATGGCACTGGTCATGTCGTAACCTCATAACGACAGCTGACACTACTATAACGATCCGACCATCATGACGGGAAGCGAAATGGTTAGAATTCCCGCTTGCCCTCCTGGTCTATGATGCGAGACGCAAGCTGGTTACGTATTGTCTGGAGTTCTTCCCGGCCGCTGCGAGACAGCAGCGAGCCGCCCTGGGCGACCTGCCAGGGGCGGCCGTGCTCATCCATGATCTGCTGGGCCTTGCGCCGCACGCCTTCAAGGAAAGCATCGTGACGAATCGGATAGCCGACGATCGCATGCCACTCTGATTCCGTCGACTGTCCGGCCAGGACTCGGTCGAAGAGTTTTAGCAAGTGATCGGGCTCGGTGCGGTAGCGTGGGGTCCGTACCATCATCAACAACCCCACGGTGCCGCCGACCACCAACAGGCAGATCAGTACGACGACGAGATAAAGGCCCAGCGCCATGGTTACTTGACCAGGCCCAGGGTGTCCGACAACTCGCGGATGTCCTGTACCTGCTGGTCGACAAACTGGGTCATGGCGTCACCCGACTTATGGAAGGGCAACAGGCCGTTCTGCTGCATGACGTCTTTCCACTCCTCTGACGCGTAGAGAGTTTCGAACTTATCGACCCACCACTGATAGCTGGCATCCGATACGCCCCCTGGTAGATAGAAGCCGCGCCAGTTGGGGGCAATCACGTCGATGCCCTGCTCGCGGGCCGTAGGGATATCGGAAAACTCACCGGGCAGGCGCTCTTCGGAAAACACGGCCAGCAGACGCAGGTCACCGCTTTCCACGAAGCCCAGGGCCTCGGATAGATCGCCGGTAAAGGCGTCGATATGACCACCGAGAAGTTGGGTAATGGCGACGCTACCTGAGTCGAAAGCGAGATACTTGATATCTCTGAGCTTCTCGATCCCGGCTTCGCGGGCGGACATGAGCACTTTCAGGTGATCGAACCCACCGGCTACATCACCGCCGGAGAAGCTGACACTGCCGGGGTCCTGCGCGAGGGCGTCGAGAAGCTCTGTGAATGTGGCATAGGGAGCATCCTCGGCAACCGCAATAATGCCGTAGTCCGCACCCAAGGCTGCTGCCCAGCGGACTTGATCAGCGCTGCCTTGAGCATAGCGGCGCTGGGCGAGGCGCGTCGTGGTGGCGGTGGATGCCGCCACGATCGTGTCCTCGTCGCCTTGGCGCTTGGCAAGCACATGGCTGAAGGCAACACCGCCGCTGGCTCCGGCGATGTTGATGGTCTGCATGCCGGCAGGTATTAAATCGAGTTCCTGCAAGGTGCGCGCCACACTACGGCACGTGAAGTCCCATCCGCCGCCGGGCTTGGCGGGGGCAATACATTCCGTCTTGCCTTCCGGTACAGCGAATGCGGAAGCGGACAGGGCGGTGAGCAGAGGAAGGCTGGCCAGGGCCAGTGAGCGAAGCGTTCTTTGCATGGCAATGCTTGCCTTATGGTTATGAGCTGTTGGTGTCCAAGCTGCATAGCCTACCGAAATTCTTGAACTGGCGTTAACGCTCCAATCGTCTGACGTGGGGCTATGCCTTTTTTTCATTATGGAATTGTTTTTGATGAGTTAAATTTTGTTTTCCTGCGCTGAAGAATTGACCATGCTGGAAGAGTGGCTTTAAAGAAAAAGGAGATTCTTCATGGCCAAGCGTAGCTTCAAGATCACGCCGATTGCCGATACCCGTCGTGGCCGCCTCAAGCAGCCGGATTATTGGGCGCTTGTCGAGACGACCGGCGGCGAAGTCAAGGAGGTTGACCGCTATCCCTCCTATCCCGAGGCACTACGTGCCAACCGGGAAATCTGTAGTCGTTTACCTCTATAGCCAAGGGGCGTTACTCGCTTCACATTGCCAGCGTTACCGTGCGCAACCTGCGCCTTCAGGCCATGGGTACTTACGGTGTGGCAGGCTTGCCATCCGGCGATGGACAGGAACAGGCTGTCATCACCGATGTCTCAGGGGATGCCACCGATGGCTAGTGTCAGACAAGGAGGAGCCCATGATCGATAGCGCATTGGAAATCCGCGAACTGCGGGAGCCCGATGGTGACGGAGAAACCCGTTACGAAGTCTATGACAGTGATACGGGAACGCCGTTGGGTGTCTTCGATTCCTACGAGGACGCTCAATATGAGGTGGAAAGCATGAAGCGATCCAACCATGAAACGTGGAGCAAAGAGAAGGATGCGGACCCCGGCCCCGAATGACGGGCGCTACTGATGGATAAGCATCTCCGGGATTCTTGACGACAAGGGTGGCGATAATTCGCCACCCTTGTCGTTTCTAGCAGAGCCATGAGCCTTGGAGGTCGGTGTCCTTGGTAACGGGAGCTAGAGTTGATCGGCTTTTTCGTCCGGAAAGGACAACCCGTCATCCCAGGCTTCGCCTTGGGGTCTGACTCGAATGAAATTGAACCACTGGGCAGTGATGCGTTTGCCGATCATGTCTTCTAGACGTTCGTCAGGCTCGGCATGCGTCTCGTTGACCAGAACCTCGAAGCTGCCATCGGGACGTTTATCGACGATTTCCAGATCGAAGGACTGGTTCCCGCTGCGGGCTTCGGCTTGGTCGCCTGGCCCCAGGTTCTTGGCACGCTCAATGGGGGGGTCGACGATATCCAGCTCCATGATGCGCTCCTTTGCGATGGATCTTCGACGTTGAAACCTGTCTCATCACCCGATGAAATGAACATGAAGTGTAGTCTACCGAGCGAATCGGCAACGCAGGTCAGAATGCAGGTTCTGCTTTAGAAAGCGCCACTACAGGACATGTGGCAATAACATCGGGATTGGAAAATCATGGAGCGGGCAAAGGGATTCGAACCCTCGACCCTCAGCTTGGGAAGCTGATGCTCTACCAACTGAGCTATACCCGCTCGGCAGAGAGATCATAATGAATCGTCGGCCAGTCTGGCAAGCTGTCGGGTAGGGGCTGCATGAGTAAAGTTGGTTGTCGACAAGCGCAGGCAGGTACGGTCCGAGAAATTTTTTTCGATTCAGGGAGAATTTTCGAAGCGGGGGAGTCATAAGGTTGCAAGCACAGTTTTTCAGCAGTCGCTGAGGCGTGTGTTTTTGCTTACTGTAATCGATCTTTTATCGCCGCATCTTCGATGCGGCGTTTTTTTATGCGGCATGAAACGGGATCAGCTGCCTCGCATCGACGAAAGCGCCCCCAGAATGTCGCGACGCGTGACGATCCCCACCAGGCGCTCACGGTCCACGACCGGATATATCTTGGGCTTCTGACCCAGCATTTCCTGGGCCAGATCGACGATGCTCTTGCCAGGCGAAACCGAAAGTACCTCGTGACGCATCAGTTCGCGAACCAGCGCCGGTTCGCCACAGTGATAGGTGCTATCCAACAGCTTGCCGAGTACATCCTGCTCGGAGATAAAACCCACCAGATGGTCGTGCTCATCGACCACGGGGGCGCCTGGCAATCGATGCAGGGCAAGGCCATCCACCAGAGAGGCCACCGAGGTACCTCCCGTTACCCTGAAACAATCCTTTGACATGATCTCGCTGACAGTCACCGGTGCCTTGTTCATGATCGTGTTCCTTCTGCCACGTTGGCGATGGCACCGTCCCTGGCCCGGCCGGCATAATGATGTTGCCAGGCTGCATTCCATGCAGCGCTTGAGAAGCGCCGTGCTCTAGCTGCAGGCTGCATTGGGCTTGCTCATCACCTTGCGCGGCGCTCGCTCGATGGCCGGTCGATGTAACGGCATGTCGAGTCGGGACCACGATCAGGCAACACAGCCACTCTGGCGCTTCTCCATCTCAGCATAGCCCAGCCTGACGTGGGTCATTTGCAGTGCCGAGCGGGCGATCCTCAGCGATGTCCGGCGACGTGCCACTGCCTGGGAGGCGATGGCTTACTACACGACAGGAACCTCATGGCATGAAGGAAATCCAAGAAACAGCATTCATGGGAAAGCGACGTCTTGACGGGGCTCAATAGGCCTGGCGGGAGGAGTCGGGGGTAAATAGATTCGAAAGCCATACTAGTACAGTGCTTACAAGCGCCTCTTGATCTACTTGGGTTACCGTGGCGCTTGAGGGAGGTACCGAATGAACGCACGTGATTACCTGGCCAAACAGGGTATCGAGCTGGACAAGGAAGAAGACAGACCCCAGACTTTGGAAGAGCTGGCATGGTCTCGCGCGAGGGAGGCTGGAAGCCATCGCCCTCGCAGTGGTACGCCCTACGACTGGGAGGACTGGGAGCGCTATCACGACCAGCTGGCCGAAAATTCCGACAGCATTACCCAGAAAATCGATCGACGTGCCCATCACCATGATGATGACGAGTCGTCGTGAAGCGCTGTTAATGCAATTTTAGCGTAATGACAAGGAGGTTTGGATGGACGTTCTTCGTATCATTCTCGCCATAATCCTGCCACCGGTTGGTGTATTCCTGCAGGTTGGGTTTGGCATGCACTTCTGGCTCAACATCCTGTTGACCATCCTGGGCTACATTCCGGGGATCATTCATGCGATCTGGGTCATCGTGAAGTACGACTAGTTCAGCATGTCCTTGGACTGTTACCGAGACACAGCGGCGCCTGAGCGCCGCTGTGTCTATATGCGCTGCCTTATTTTCACGCGCTGCGGTAGCGATAATGGATTTGTTCATCCTTGCGGGGACCCGTAATCCTCCAGGTGAGGTTGAATCCATCAGGTTCGAACGCCAGCTTCGCCAGGTAGTGGTCATCGATGCACAAATGTGGCCGGTGCGATATCAGGTCGGTCGCTCCCGGCGCGGCTACCAGATCGAACAGCCAGACCGCGGACTCGGCGCCGCGTCGCTCATGGGAAAGCGAGACTCGGTCTTCGAAGAATCGCCAGCGAAAGACGTTACGAAACGGGATCGGGCGGGGCTCAGACGCGACTGGTCTATGCTCGTATGACGGTGCCGGTATGTCCAATTGGAAGTGACCGCTTTCATGTATGAGCAGGCTATCGTCTTCGGCTTGCGCTACCTGGATCTGACCGTTTCCCTGCCCAGACCAGTGGCACTGCGAATGAGGCCCCGAGCGCGAGCGAAAGCTAACGCTGACAAGGGATGACAAGTGGCGGCGGAGCTGTAAAATGCGCGCCTGCGCTCCAGCAATACTCGGTTGATCTACCATGTCCTACCTGATTGGTGTCACGGCCCTGTGGGCCTTTTCCTTCTCATTGATTGGCGCCTACCTGGCCGGCCAAGTCGATAGTTATTTTGCGGTACTGGTGCGCATTGCACTGGCCAGCCTGCTATTCCTGCCATTCTTGCGACCTTCTTCCCTCAGTAACGGACTGAAGTTGGCATTGATGGGGATTGGGGCGATCCAGCTTGGGCTGATGTACATCTTCTTCTATCAGTCATTCCTGCTGCTATCGGTACCCGAGGTGCTGCTATTCACCATCTTCACCCCGTTGTACGTGACACTGATCGACGATGCCATGGCCAAGCGCTTCTCGCCATTCTACCTGCTCACGGCGCTGCTGGCGGTGATCGGGGCGGCGGTGATTCGCTACGAGGGCATCAACAGCAATTTCTGGCTGGGCTTTCTGGTCGTGCAAGGTGCCAACCTGTGCTTTGCCGGCGGCCAGGTTGCCTACCGGCATCTGGCAGCGGGGCTGCCCCGCGAGCTACCCCAGCGCAGCGTGTTTGGCTGGTTCTACCTGGGAGCGCTGGCGCTGGTGATCATTGCCTTTGCGATCTTCGGCTCTACGGCAAAATTGCCGACTACCACTGTCCAGTGGGGGGTGCTGGCCTGGCTGGGCCTGGTGGCATCGGGAGTTGGCTATTTCCTATGGAACAAGGGGGCCACGCTCGTCGATGCCGGTGCATTGGCAATCATGAACAATGCCCTGGTCCCGGCTGGATTGCTGGTCAACCTGCTGATCTGGAATCGTGATGCCGATCTGCTGCGCCTTGCCCTGGGTGGCGCGATCATCGTGGCTTCGTTGTTGTTTAACGAGTGGTTTGTCAAACGTCGCCGGGCGGCAACTGCATAACACGCTGGCAGTATCGACGACACATCGCTAGATGGGAAGCGGAACCGCTGTCGGCCAGGTGTCGTCGACCACGAATACACGCCGCCAAAGGCCGGCGGGCCCTCGCAGTATCAATTGGCGTGGGGTTCGTCGTTGCGAGAAATGCGCTGTCAGCGCCTGTGTCAGTGTTGTCGTATCGTCCAGCCCCTCTGCCCGTGGTGGGGCCAGCCAGTAGGGCTTGTTCAAGAAGGCGCCTCGCCAATGTTGGCGATTGTCCATATACCTGAGCCAGTCAGTGATAGGCAGCCAGTCTCCCGTCAGCGTGTCAGGGGTCGCTTCCCGCGGGGCCGGTAAATCAAATGTCGTGTCCGGTGCCCAAGGCTGAAAGAGTACGCCGGGCATGGCAAGACGTTGTTGAGGTAACAGGCCGGTATACGTCGCCAGCACGGCCTGGGCCTCCGGCGTGTGGCTCAGTGGCAACTGGCTGGTGATCGTTCGTTGGCGCTTTATCGCCAACGAGTCGGCACACCCCGGGCCGATCCAGCGCGCCTGGCTGTCAGGCGCTCCAGGGCCTTCCGGCAAGCCCAGATAATATTTGACGGCCAGTTCGAGATGAATCGGGTGCGGGTCGTTTCGGATGTGGTAGAGCACATCGATCTCGCCAAGGGTGCGCTTGCCGTCACGCACCGGCAGGTTATGCGCTAGTAAGCGTGTGCCGGGAGCGTAAGCCAGCAGGAAATGCCATAGTGCTTCATGATAAAGGCCCAGGCGTCCCGCTAGGCGCGGGCCGGTAACGGTCTCGAGGGCCTGCGGATCCTGCTCCAGGCTGTTCAGCCAACTGCATCGCTCGTCGGGGTCCTCCAGCCCGAGATTAGACAGCGAGGGGCGGCCGGGAAAGGGGGTATCCAGCAGATCCGGCGCTTGTAGCAGCCAGGCCAGATCGCGAACCTGAGGGTGGTTCAACCGGTTCAGGTCGCTATGGTCATCTGGGGTATCGTTATCAGGCATTCAGTTCCCTCGGCGGTCAGAAGTTTGGACAGGCCGTACCATTGCTTTCATGGTCAGGCAGGGCGATAGCGCAGACAATGGCGGGTCGGTTTGCCCGTGCCCGGCTCAGCCCGCATAATGGCCGGCCTAGATGGGGAGTGGAGCGCCCATGGCATCCTTCAAGAACATCGGACTGATTGGCCGTCTCGGTAGCGCCAAGGTCGTTGACACGCTCAAGCGCTTGATTCGTTTCCTCAATGCCAATGACTACCATGTCATACTCGAGGATCGAACCGCTACGGTGCTGCTCGACCACGGCCAGCAGGAAGCGAGCCGTCGCCTGCTCGGTGATATATGCGATCTGGTCATCGTGGTCGGCGGTGATGGCAGTATGCTGGGGGCCGGTCGCGCGCTGTGTCGTACAGGTACGCCAGTGTTGGGTATCAACCGCGGGCGTCTGGGTTTTCTCACCGATATCTCGCCCGATGAGGTCGAGGCGCGGGTCGGAGAAGTGCTTGCCGGCGAATACGATGTCGAGGAGCGTTTCCTGCTCGATGCCGAGGTCTTCCGTCACGGCAATCTGGTCGGTACCGCTGACGGTCTCAATGACGTAGTGATCCATCCCGGCAAGGCCGCGCGCATGATCGAGTTCGAACTGTTCGTCAACGGCCAGTTCGTCTATAGCCAGCGCTCGGATGGCCTGATCATCGCCACGCCCACCGGTTCGACTGCCTACGCTCTTTCCGGGGGCGGCCCGATCGTTCATCCCAAGCTCGAGGCCATCACCCTGGTGCCAATGTTCCCGCATACGTTGTCGAGCCGACCGATTGTCGTCGATGCTTCCAGCGAGATCATGGTGCACATCGGCGAGACCAATGAAGCCTATCCCCATGTCAGTTGCGACGGCCAGACTCAGGTCGTGTCCAAGCCGGGCGATATTCTTCACGTACGCCGTAAGCCCCAGCGGCTAAAGCTGATCCACCCGCGCGGGCACAATTACTTCGAAATCTGTCGCAGCAAGCTGGGCTGGAGTAGCCGGCTAGGGGAATGACATGAGCATGACCGGCGGTATCGAAGGGTATGATCTGATCGGCGACGTGCATGGCTGTGGCGCAACCTTGGCGGCATTGCTGGAAAAGATGGACTATCACCAGCGCGATGGCGTCTATCGGCATCCTCGCCGCAAGGTCATCTTCCTGGGAGATCTGATCGATCGTGGGCCGCGCATCCGGCTGGCAGTTACCATTGCCCGGCGCATGGTGGAGTCGGGTGAAGCCTTCATCGTCATGGGCAATCATGAAGCCAACGCGCTGACTTATACCCGGCGTTGCCGCGATGGATCGGGTTGCGAGTGGCTGCGTGAACATACCCCACGTCACAACCGAATCATTCAGGAAACCTTCGAGCAGTATCGTGATCATCCTGCCGAGTGGGAAGACACGCTGGCCTGGTTCATGGATATTCCTTTATTGCTCGAGAGGGATGGCCTGCGAGTGGTGCATGCCTGCTGGGATGCACCACTGATCGAACGGTTCCTTGCTCGCTATCCCGAGGCGCGCATCGACGAAGATTTTCTGCACGAATCCGTACGCCCCGAGAGTTTCGCCTACAAAGTGCTCGAGCGTCTGACTCGAGGCACGCACATCTCCCTGCCCGAAGGTGTCGAAATCCATTCCGGGGATGGATTTACGCGGCGAACCTTTCGCGCGCATTTTTGGGCGGCTTCGCCGCGTACCTATGGTGACGTGATCTTCCAACCAGACAATCTGCCTGGCGATTTGGAAGATCGCGTACTGTCCGATCGGGAACGGGCCCGGTTGTCCTACTATGGCCTCGACGAGCCTCCGCTGTTCGTGGGGCATTATTGGTGCGAGGGGATTCCAGCCCTGCCAGCGCCTAACATCGCCTGCCTGGACTATAGTGCCGTGAAGTTCGGCCGTTTGGTGGCCTACCGCTGGGACGGCGAGTGTGAACTCAATGCTGACAAGTTCGTCTGGATTCGCGTTCCCCGGGAGGAGCAGGCCAGGCCGCGCCCCTGGGAAATCGACTTGGATTGAGCGGCCGGGAAACGCTGGGAAGCGCCATTGGCATGTCATGCGGGGCTGCAGCCTGATGGTGATGGGTTTTACAATTTATTACGCAATTTTTTTCATCGGCACGAAACTTGTGTGGGTATTGGCTTTCAGAGTAGGTGTTCCCTTGAATGATCCCTTGCTCATTGTCCGGCGGTCCCCTCCGCCGGACTTTTCTTTGCGTGCGGTTTATGGGGCGCGGCTTTCCACCGGGATGAGGAGCCATCATGTATAAGGTGCTGGAAATGCCGCGTGACATCGATACGCGAGCATTGCGCAAGGCGTTATGGGCCGAGCGAATCGGCCACCGCTTCACAGAAGAGGGTAACGTCCAGGTTCTGTGGCTTGCCGACCCGAAGCAGCATCAGGAGCTGCTGCAATTGCTCACACGGTGGGAACGCGGCGAGCCTCTGCAGATCTCCGACGGGAAGCGACGAACCCGACGCAACTGGCGGCAGAGCCCATTGGCCGAAGCTCCCGTAGCGATCATGCTGATCGGCCTGTGTCTGGCGGTGTTCGCGATCATGGCAATTCTGGGCGATTTAGTAATTGCCGCCATGACTATCACGCCACTCGGTGTGGTGGGTAATACCCTGAGTGTCGGCACGCTAGGCGACACGCTGGCCTCCGGGCAGATCTGGCGACTGGTATCGCCGGCCTTCCTGCACTTCGGCTGGATGCACCTGATCTTCAACATGCTGTGGCTGTGGTATTTCGGACGCCAGATCGAGGCATTGCAAGGTTCATGGCGCCTGCTGGGCATCGTGATGCTCAGCGCGCTGGCATCCAACCTGGCTCAGTACGCCACGGGAACGGTTCTGTTCGGTGGCATGTCCGGCGTCGACTACGCGCTGCTCGGTTATGTCTGGCTGATGTCGCGTCGTGCACCGCGCAGCGGCTTCTTTGTGCCGCAGATGCTGGTGGTGTTCATGCTTGGCTGGATGGTATTCACCATGACCGACTTCGCCGAGCCGATTGGTTTCGGTAACGTGGCCAACGAGGCGCACCTGGGTGGCCTGCTGGTTGGTTTATTGACGGGCTGGATTGCTAGCAGCCGAGCAAGAAAATATTAAGACCGGACCTCCGGAGAGAAACGATGAGTGAGATGACTTTTGATCGCATGATCCAGCAGATGACGCCGGACATCTACCAGAGCCTGAAACAGGCGGTAGCGCTACGCAAGTGGCCTGATGGCCGACTCCTGACGTCCGAGCAGACAGAGTTGTGCCTGGAAGCCGTGATGCGCTATGAGATCGAGCACAACGTGCCCGAGGATCAGCGTGTCGGTTACCTGCAGCCGCAGAGCTGCAGCAGCCAGGAGGGAACGGACGAAGGGGACAGCATCAAGTGGGTGAACTGATCACGCCGCTACGCGGTTGCCTGACCAAGATGCACATCGAGCCCGGGCCGGCAGACGCGCCGGTGCGGTATACGCTACGTGCCGGTGAGCATCGGCTCGATCTCAATGCCCGGCTCGGCAAGACATTACATTTGACGCATACCGGGGCGATTGCCTGTACCCACTGCGGTCGCGCGACCCGCAAGAGCTTCGGTCAGGGCTACTGTTACCCCTGCTTCAAGCGACTGGCGCAATGCGACACCTGCATCGTCAAGCCCGAGACCTGCCACTTCGACCAAGGGACCTGTCGCGAGCCGGAGTGGGGCGAACGCCACTGCCTGCAGCCACATGTGGTCTATCTCGCCAATTCGTCAGGCCTTAAGGTCGGCATCACGCGGAAGACCCAGCTACCGACCCGTTGGCTGGATCAGGGGGCGGTCCAGGCCTTGCCGATTCTCGAAGTCGATACCCGCCAGCAGTCTGGCTTCGTCGAGATGCTGTTCAAGGAACAGGTCGCTGATCGCACCAACTGGCGCGCCATGCTCAAAGGCCAGGTCGATTCCATTGACTTGGGTGCCGAACGAGACCGCCTGCTGGCGTCGCTGGATAGTGGCTTGCGTGGCTTGCGTGAACGCTTCGGCGTGGACAGTTTGCGCGTGCTGGATGCCGAGCCGGTGACGCTGGATTACCCGGTCCTCCAAGCGCCGACCAAGGTCGTCTCGCACAACCTCGACAAGACGCCGACGGTTGGGGGAACCCTGATGGGGCTCAAGGGACAGTATCTTATGTTCGATACCGGGGTGATCAATCTTCGTAAGTACACCGGCTACGAAGTCGCCGTGGAATGATGTCACGCGAGACGTGGTATGTTGAAACAGCAACCCCGTGAGGAGACATCATGCCAAGGACAACGCAAGCCTTCCTCGCCGCCGGTCTGATCGCGGCGAGTCTCAGTACGCAGGCGCAGGACAACAGGTCGCTGACCATCGGCACCCTGAACTGGGCCGAGAACATTGCCGTCGCCAACATGTGGAAGCTGTTGCTCGAGGAGACGCCGTACAACTACGACGTCGTTCTTTCCAATGTCGGTAAGAGTGTCGCTTTCAGCGGTGTGGCCAGCGGCGACATGGATATCTCGCTGGAAACCTGGCTGCCGGCCACGGATGCCAGCTATATCGAGCCCCATAAGGATCGGCTCGACATCCATGATGTCTGGTACCAAGGCGCTGGCATGGGGCTGGTCGTGCCGGGCTATGTAAATGCCGACAGCATTGCCGATCTGGCCGGCCAGGGTGAGACCTTCGAATACCAGGGACAACCCACCATCGTGGGGATCGACCCCGGCTCGTCGATCTCCTCGCTTACCGAAGACGCCATCGAGGCCTATGAGCTGCCGATGCGGCAGCTCAGCAGTTCCGAGGTTGCCATGATGGCGGCACTGGACGACGCCTACCAGCGCCAGGAGCCCATGGTCGTAACGCTATGGAGCCCACATTGGGCGTTTGCCGAGTACGATCTCAAGTATCTCGACGACCCCAAGAACGTTTATGGCGACGAAGAGGCCATCCATTGGTTCTCGCGCAAGGGCTTTGCCGAAGACGACCCTTGGCTGACAACCGTACTCGATGCCTGGCAGATGGACGACGACTCGCTGGGTAGCCTGATGGCGAAGATCGAGGAAGCCGGTGATCCGGAGGAAGGCGCACGCCAATGGATCGATGAAAATCGCCCGCTGGTCGACGAGTGGCTTGCGGCCGGGGAGGATGCGGATCAGCCGCTGTAAGCTGACAAGGCTGAACACGGCGGCGTGTCTCGTATAACACGTCGCCGGTTCATTGGCGCATTTCGAGACCGGATGCTATTAACTCTTAACCTTCATTGACAAGGAGAAAGCCATGCCAGTCGCGAGGGGGAGAGGGCAGTGTCTTTGCGGTGCTGTAACGCTGGTGGCGCACGGGTTAGGTCAGCATGTCGATGCCTGCCACTGCCGCATGTGCCGAACCTGGGCTGGGGGTCCCTTGTTTGCCGTCGAGTGCGATGGTGACGTGACATTCCAGGGCGAGGAGCATGTTTCCGTCTATGACTCGTCGGAGTGGGCCCAGAGAGGCTTCTGCAGCCGTTGCGGAACCCACCTGTTCTATCGACTCAAGGACAAACCCTGGTATGCGATTCCGGCGGGCCTATTGGAAGATCAGGCACTGACCCTGCGTCAGCAGATATTCATCGACGAAAAACCCGCCTATTACGAACTCGCCAATGATACTCCACGGCTCACGGGCGAAGAATTCCTGGCCAAGTACGCTTCGTCCTGAATTGACGCGCCACTCGGCGCGTCGCTTTCAACCCGCGTGGCGCCGGCGTTCTTCCATTCGCGCCAGAAATACTTCCATCACTTTCGAATAGAGACGGGACCCCAGCACCACGTCCTCCACGCCGGCGTCCAGATTGGGGTTGTCGTTGACCTCGATGACCACCACCCGGTCCCCGATCTGCTTGAGATCCACGCCATACAGGCCGTCACCGATCAGGCGGGTGGCCTTGAGCGCCGCCTTGACCACAGGCTTGGGCGCGTCTTTGGGGTCATGGGTCGTGAAGCCACCACTACGCGTTTTGCCACGCGAATGGTCATAGATCTGCCAGTGTCCGCGTGCCATGTAGTAGCGGCTGGCGAACAGCACCTCACCGTCGAGCACGCCGATGCGCCAGTCGAACTCGGTGGGGAGCCATTCCTGAAGCAATAACAGCGCCGAGGACTGAAACAGGCGCTCGGCTTCCTGGGCCAGTTGCTCCACGGATTGTATTTTGACCACCCCGCGCGAGAAGGCGCCGTCAGGCACCTTGAGTACCATAGGAAACTGCAGGCCGTCGGCTTTCTGGGGCAGGCGCTTGAGGTCGTCGCGATAGAGCAGCATGCCGCCCGGCGCCGGCACGCCCTTGGCATTGAGCAGTTCGTGAAGATAGACCTTGTTGGTACAGCGCAGAATGGAGCGCGGATCGTCGATGACTACCAGCCCTTCGTGCTCGGCGCGCTTGGCCATGCGGTAGGTATGGTGATCCAGGCTAGTGGTCTCGCGGATGAACAAGGCATCGAACTCGGCCAGGCGTCCTTCGTCGCGCTTGGTGATCAGCGACACATCGATACCCAGGCGCCGGCCTGCACGAATGAACTGCTTGATGGCACTCTTGTTGCTCGGCGGCAAGGCTTCCTTGGGATCGACCAGCATCGCCAGGTCATAGCGATAGCGTCGGCGTGCCTTGGGCGTACGCCAGACCTTGCGCGAATGACGGTTCAATGCCGCTGCGAAAAGATCCTGCTCCTCGACGCTCAGCGAGGTCAGCGCCAACGGCTTGAGCCGCGCCAGCCGCCACAGACCCTGGCGGCGCTGGAAGCGCGCCTCGAGTAGAGGGCAGGGCAGGCGCTCGAAGAGGCGCCGGGCCAGCTTGCCCAGGCCTGCCTCGAGACACTCCCCGAACATCACGCGCAGTGTGAACGCATCACCCTCCAAGGCGCCACGGCGTGCCAGCTCATCCATCAGCGGAGCTAGTGACTCAAGCTGTAGATCGACCAGCGCCTTGCGTGATAGCTGGTTGAGGGTCTCCACGCTGGGCAGTACGCGCTGTCCGCGTGCCTGGGCCAGCAGCGACACGTAATAGCCGGTTTCGAGATAATCGAGACCGCCACACAGATTGATGACGTTCGTCGTGGCATCCTGCTCGCCATTGGTGCCCTGGGCCAGATAGTCGGCCGCAGTGATCAGGTCGTCGGTAGGGTAATAGGGGCGCCAGTCGGAAACACGGTCGACAACGATGCGCAATGGCGACATGAGCAAGCTTCCTGCCATGAGAAGAAAAATATGCCAAAGGGCCGCTATGGGCTTCAGGCAGGCCTAGAATGCCCTTGACCGAAACCCGCTTCAACAACTAGATAGCGTGAAATAAATTCATGCCCAATGCCAATGACACATGCCATCGGCCGACTCAGAATGCCGTCGTTCATTCAGGAAAACGAGTCATGACTGCGACGTCCTATCCCGTCCTCCGACCTGCGACACCGAACGACCTTGTCGCGCTGTGCCAACTTGAACTCGACTGTTTCGAGGGGGATCGATTCAGCCGCCGCCAACTGACGCACCTGCTTACCCGCGCCAATGCCGTAACCTGGTTGGCAGTAGCCGAGGGCGGGGCACTACGGGGTTACGGTACGCTTCTGTTTCGTCGCAACAGCCGCATAGCCCGGCTCTACTCGTTCTGCGTTCATCCCGACGCGCGTGGTGGAGGCCTGGGACGCCGGTTGCTGGAAACGCTCGAACAGGAGGCGCTCGAGCGTGACATGCTCAAGCTGAGCCTGGAAGTGCGTGCCGACAACCGGGTCGCCATGGGGTTGTATCGGCGCATGGGCTTTCTGCCTCGTCGTTGGCTGGACGATTACTACATCGATGGCTGCGCTGCCTGGCAAATGGACAAGCCGCTGGTCGTGGAGCCGCTCTGCATGGCGGAATGAAAGACCCCGGCAACCAAATTGCGGGTGCACCACCGCCCGGGCTGGGCTAGCATGCCCGGTCTCGACAGTCATTGCGGAGCTTTCCCATGCCCTCCTTCGATATCGTTTCCGAACTCGATAAGCATGAAGTCACCAATGCCGTGGACCAGGCCAATCGCGAGCTGGACACCCGCTTCGATTTCCGGGGCGTGACCGCCAGCTTTCGCCAGGAAGGCGACAGCGTCCAGATGGAGGCTGATGCCGATTTCCAACTGCGCCAGATGCTCGACATCCTCAAGGGGCGCATGATCGCCCGGGGGATCGATGTCGGCTGTCTGGAAGAAAAGGATGTCGACACGGGTGGTGTGCGTGCCCGTCAGGAAATCGTGCTGCGTCAGGGTATAGAGCAACCGCTGGCCAAGCAGATCGTCAAGACGCTCAAGGATGCCAAGATCAAGGTCCAGGCGCAGATCCAGGGTGACAAAGTGCGCGTGACCGGCAAGAAACGCGACGACCTGCAACAGGCCATCGCTCTACTGAAGAGCGACGAGTCCATCGATATGCCGCTACAATTCAATAATTTCCGCGATTAGGTCGGTCGTGTGCCTTGGCCGGGGTCAGGCTGCTGCTCCGGCGTCGTGCTCGCGTTTTACCCACCTTGCCGTGTCGAGGTCGGCCAGGCATAGCATGCTCAGATTGCCGAACATGAAGCTTTCATGGAGTGCTTTCATCGGCTGGCCTTCGAGGGCGCCGACCGTCATAAGCAGTGGCAGGAAGTGTTCCGGAGTGGGGTGGGCGTAGGTGGCATGAGGTGCCTGCAAGCGCCAGTTTGCCAAGGCGTTCAGGTCTCCTCGCTCGGCCACGTCGCGAGCCCAGGCGTGAAATTCCCGTGCCCAGGGATCCGGCTCGGCCTCGGCGGGCTTGCGATCGCCCAGGTTGTGCGTCGCGGCCCCCGAGCCGATCAGCCATAATTCATGGCGTTCGGCGAACTGGCCGAGCTGGGCTGCCAGGGCTAGGCGATCATTGTCGGCCAGTGCCATCGGGACACTAACCGGTAACAGGGGGATATCAGCCTGCGGCCAGATCAGTGAGAGCGGGGACCACACGCCATGATCCAGAGGACGGCGTGGCTCGACCTCGACGTCCAAGCCGCTGGCGCCGAGTTCCGCTGCAAGCTGGCGAGCCATGTCGGGTAGCCCTTCAGCCGGGTAGCGCTGTTGGTACATGACCTCCGGAAAACCGTAGAAGTCATGCAGCGTGGTGGGGCGCGCGGCCCCGCCAAGGGCCAGTGTCGATGTTTCATAATGGGCCGAGATGACCAGAGCCCCACGAGGGTGTGGCAGTTGTCGTCCCAGGTCGACAAAGAAATCCCGGGCGGGATGCTCTGTGATGACCAGGCTCGGCGACCCGTGGGATAGGAAAAGTACGTTGCGCATGTTGGTCTCCAATCGTGAAGATAGCCTAGCGGTTACACAGCGAAACGCCAGCCGCTTTCAGGCAAGAGACCGTTTACCGTTCGCGAACAGTCGTCGATGGGCAGGGTCGCGTAAGACATGAGTGACGTGGCTATTAAGCTTGCCTAGTCTAGTCATAGGGTTAAATGATTTCCGTTGACCGGCACCGTACAGTCTAATGGCAGTGGCCGTCGGGCCCATGCCCAGCCAGGCGCGTCCCAAAGTGGGTTCGACGGCCCTCGTTTCAAAACTCGCAAGCGCGACAGGAGATAAACGAATGTCAAAGACAAGACAGCTCGTCTTCGCCTGTCTCGCCGCACTCAGCTTCTTTCTGGGTATCGTGGGAATGTTTCTGCCGTTATTGCCCACGACCTGTTTCATGCTGCTGGCCGTCTGGTTGGCTTCTCGAGGTTCGCCCCGATTCGCCCAGTGGATTCGTTGTCATCCGCGCTTCGGACCGCCGATCGAGGCTTGGGAGCATGAGCATGCCATTCCCCGGCATGCCAAGGTTCTGGCCGTGGTGATGCTGTTGGTGTCCTGCGCTGTCTTGGCAATCACTCTGGACTCCTTGGCACTGCGCGGGGCGTTGATTGCCGGGCTGCTGTTGCTGGCCGTATGGATCGCAACGAGGCCCGAGCCGGACCAGGGAGCGTCGCGAGACGACACCCCATCCCGGCAGATGCGGGAAGAGCGGTTGTCCGCGCAACGCATGGGGCGCTAGCTGGCGTGGGCAACGGCTCGTCCGTTGCATTCTCGTGCGGCTTTGAGACTCCTGCCCTGGGCACCGTACAATGTCGGTCATCTTGTACAGGAGTTCCCGATCCATGTCCGATACGCGCGTTTCCGAACAAGCCGAAATCAAGCCGGTCGACGCTCAGCCGCAGCCGGTCTATCTCAAGGACTATCGTCCGCCAGCCTATCGGGTCACGCATACCGAGCTGAAGTTCGACCTGTCGGCTACCGACACCCAAGTGCATGCCGCCCTGCATCTGGAGCGTCATCCCGATAGCGAGCCCGGTCTGCCTCTGACGCTGCATGGCGAAAAACTCTCTCTCAAGCACATTGCCATCGATGGGCAGGAATTGCAGGAAGGCGAATACCAGGTTGACGATGCGACGTTGACCATCCCTGAGGCACCCGATCGTTTGCGCCTGGAAACCGTGGTCGTGATCGATCCTCAGGCCAACACGGCACTCGAAGGGCTCTACCTGTCCAACGGCATGTTCTGTACTCAGTGCGAGGCCGAAGGGTTCCGCCGAATTACCTATTATCTGGATCGCCCCGACGTCATGGCGACCTTCTCCACTACGGTGATCGGCGATCGCGAACAGTTGCCGGTACTCTTGTCCAACGGTAATCCGGTGGAGCGTGGCGAGTTGCCGAACGGCAAGCACTTCGTGACCTGGGAAGACCCACATCCCAAGCCGAGCTATCTGTTCGCCCTGGTGGCCGGTCAGCTCGAAAAGGTCGAGGATCACTTCACCACCATGAGCGGCCGCGACGTGACCCTGCAGCTCTGGGTTGAGTCGGAAAACCTCGACAAGACCGAGCACGCCATGCGCTCGCTCAAGGCCTCGATGAAGTGGGACGAGGAAACCTACGGTCGCGAGTACGACCTCGACCTGTTCATGATCGTCGCCGTCAATGACTTCAATATGGGCGCGATGGAGAACAAGGGGCTCAATATCTTCAACTCGGCGGCGGTACTGACCCACCCGCAGACTGCCACCGATGGCGCCTTCCAGCGTGTCGAGGGTGTGGTTGCCCACGAGTACTTCCACAATTGGTCGGGCAACCGAGTGACATGCCGCGACTGGTTCCAGCTCTCGCTCAAGGAAGGCTTCACGGTCTTTCGCGACCAGAGCTTCTCTGCCGACGTGAACTCGGCACCGGTCAAGCGTATCCAGGACGTTTCTTTCCTGCGTACTGCGCAGTTCGCTGAAGATGCCGGCCCCACCGCGCATCCGGTGCGTCCGGATCATTACATCGAGATCTCCAATTTCTACACCCTGACCATCTATGAGAAGGGCTCGGAGATCGTACGCATGCTGCGCAACCTGCTTGGCTGGGACACCTTCCGCAAGGGCTCGGATCTATATTTCGAGCGCTTTGACGGTCAGGCAGTGACCATCGAGGACTTTGTCGGCTGCATGGCCGAAGTCTCTGGGCTCGATCTCGACCAGTTCATGCGCTGGTACTCGCAGGCCGGCACGCCGGAAATCGACGCTCACGGAGAGTACGACTACGCCAATGGCGAATACCGCCTGACGCTGCGTCAGCGTACTCCAGCCACGCCTGGCCAACCCGACAAGCAGCCGCTGCACATTCCCGTGCGTGTGGGTCTCGTGGGTACCAAGTCAGGCGAAGACCTGACACTGACGCTTGAAGGCCCCGAGGGTAAGGAAAACCTGGGTAAGGACGGAGTGCTTCACCTGCGTGAGGACGAGCAGACCTTCGTGTTCACCAACGTCGCCGAGGCACCGGTGCCCTCACTACTGCGTGGATTTTCGGCGCCGGTCAAGCTGCGCTTCCCCTACGGTCGTGAGGACCTGGCGTTCTTGTTGCAGAACGACTCCGACGGTTTCAACCGCTGGGATGCCGGTCAGCGCCTGGCCATGCTGGCGCTGGACGACTTGATTGCCGCCCACCGCAACGGCGTCGAGAAAGTCATGGACCCGCGCGTGACCGAGGCTTTCCGCAGCCTGCTGAACGAGCCCAGCGACGACAAGGCGGTGCTGGCCGAGATGCTGACGCTGCCGTCCGAGGCGTACATCGCTGAACAGCAGCCGATGGTCGATGTTGACGCCATCCATGCGGCGCGCAACTTCGTCAAGCAGTGGTTGGCCGTCTCCCTGCGTGATGAATTCCTGTCGCTCTACCGGGCCAACCAGTCCGACGCTCCCTACGCCCCGGATGCGGAGCAGATCGCCCAGCGTAGCCTCAAGAACGTAGCGCTGTCCTACCTGATGAGCATCGAGGACGAGGAGGGTGTGGAACTGGCCCGTCAACAGTTCGAGGCCCAGCACAACATGACCGATGTGCGTGCGGCCTTGACCCTGCTGGTGCATAGCTCACGTGGCGATATCGCCGACCCAGCACTGCGTGCCTTCGGTGAGAAGTGGGCCCACGACCCGCTGGTCATGGATCAGTGGTTCAGCGTGCAGGTCACTCGACCCCAGTCGGATGCTCTGGATCGGGTCAAATACCTGATGGACCACCCGGCGTTCTCGCTCAAGAATCCCAACCGGGTGCGTGCGCTGATCGGGGCTTTCGTCGGTCAGAACCGGGTCAACTTTCATCGTCTCGACGGCGAGGGCTACAAGCTACTGTCCGATGTAGTCATCGAGCTCAACCGGCTCAACCCCGAAATCGCTGCTCGCATTATCACCCCTCTGACGCGCTGGCAGCGTTTCGACGAGCAACGCCAGGCACTGATGAAGGCGGAACTCGAGCGTATTCGTGCCGAAGACCTATCACCCAACGTCTATGAGGTCGTCGAGAAGGCGCTTGCCAACTGATCCAGGAGGATCGAGACGTCAGCAACAACGCAAAACGGGCCGCTCATGAGCGGCCCGTTTTGCGTCGCATGAACCACTTAACGCTGGATACGCTCGCTGGCGTTGGTGAAACCTATCAACGAGATATCAAGATTCATGCGATTGCCGCGTGGACCGATCAGGCTGAGGGTAGCTGAGCTGCCACTACGCAGTTGTTGCATCAGCTCGGGGCGAAGGGGCAAGTCCGCTCGGCAGCCCTGCTCCATGCACACCTGGAAGGGGAAGGTGATCGGCTCGCCATTATCGACGCTGAGCTGCAACCCAGGCGCCAGGCGTGTGCCCAATGGCAGGAAGAACGCCATGGCTGCCGTGTCGATCTCGGGCGGATAGGCCATGACTACCCGCATCAGCGGCTGGCTACCATCGGGGTTGTTGACCAACTGCGTCATGGTACATGCCCCTTGGGCCGCCGTATCCTGGGGGCAGCGTACTTCCCAATCCTGAAACTGTTCGGTGGTCATGTTGGGGGCGGTCGGCTGCTGTGCCAATGCGGCAGGTGCCATTGTCAATGCGGCGAGGCAGGCCAGGGCCCGGAGTGGCAGTTTGAAGCGCTTCAACATGATGTTCATCTCCTGTCGTCTTATGGTCGAATGTTCATGTGCATGTAATCAGCCAGATAAGGCCATGACAATGTGTAACGTCAGATTCGTGGCTTCAGGCGATCAACCAGCTAAGCACCAGCAGGCCGAGCAGCATCCACAGGGCCCCGGCCAGAAATGAGCGCTGCAGCAGGGCGCGTATCCCCTTGTAGAGTAGTCCCAAGCCAATGATCAGGACGACCAGGCCGAACAACGAAGCATTCATGCCCAGGGAGCCGGTCAGGCCCTCGATAAAGTCATGAACGGCAATGCCGATGCCGGCAAAGAAGCCAGACAGGGCGTCGACGATGAGGCGAATCGCATCGCCGAGGCTTTCGCCGAGCCAGTTGAAGAAACCGTTGGCAACCATGAACGAACCTTAGTGGCTGGGAGCGAGGTCAACCGGTTGCCGCTGCTGTGCACGCAACCAATTGATTTCTTCCGACCATCGAGACGGCTCGATGGTTTCAAGGATAAGTGGAATTCCATCGAGGCGTGGATCGCGCATAAGCGTGGCAAATGCGGCCAGGCCGATATTGCCTTCGCCAAGACAATGGTGACGGTCGACCCGACTGCCAAAGGCGCTCTTGGCATCGTTCAGGTGCATGCCGCGTAAGTACTCGAAGCCAACTACCGCGCCGAACTCATCGAGTGTGGCCAGTGTCGCCTCGTGCGTACGCAGGTCGTAGCCCGCCGCAAAGGCATGGCAAGTATCGATACAGACGCCAACACGCGTCTTGTCGTCGACCTGATCGATGATCTCGGCGAGATGTTCGAAACGATAGCCGAGGTTGGTGCCTTGCCCAGCGGTATTCTCGATCACGGCGGTGACATGCCTTGTCTGTGACAGCGCCTCATTGATCGATTCGGCAATGCGCTTGAGACATTCGCGCTCGGAAATCTTGCGCAAGTGGCTACCGGGATGAAAGTTCAGCAAAGTGAGGCCGAGCTGTTCACAGCGCTGGAACTCGTCGAGAAACGCTTCCCGGCTCTTGTTCAGCGCTAAAGTATCGGGGTGGCCCAGGTTGATCAGGTAGCTGTCATGCGGAAGGATCTGCCCGGGACCGAATCCGTAGCGTTGGCAGGCCGTCTTGAACGAGGCGATAGCCTCGTCGCTTAGCGGCTTGGCACGCCACTGACGCTGATTCTTGGTAAATAGTGCAAAGGCGTTGGCCCCGATCTCGTGGGCCCTGATGACCGCCTGGGCAGCACCGCCGGCTGCGCTGACATGGGCGCCAAGGTATTTCATGCCAAGTGTCCATCGCAAGTGAAGGGTTGCTATGGTAGTGCGTTGGCGTTCCGATCGCGACCGCCAGCGATTTGACGCGCTGCACAATGGCATCTTTAATGAAAGTGTCGGCTGAATTAGCTGGCATTGAACGACATAGGAAGACTTTCCATGACCCAACTGATGTGGGCGCCGGCAGTGTTCGATTCCGTACGCATGAATAATCATGCGCTGCGATTCTTCGCCTGTCCGCGCGTCGCCTGACATCAGTTCCTTCGGCCGCGGATCTTACCGCGGCCCGAGTCTCCCCAGCATGACCCAGCTCTTGCTCCGCTAAGGTCCCGGCCTCCTGCTAAGGAGACGGAGACATGAATATCGCAGGCTGGTTCGCACGCATACGCAAGGCAGTGACCATCGCCCATCGTCATCGGAGCAACTATCGGACGTTGGCCCATCTCGACGATCATTTGCTCAGGGATATCGGCCTTTACGTGGATCAGGGCATCGTGCGTCCGCTGCACCCGAAAACCACGGAGACCAACGTCCCGATGGTGGCCCCCCGGAACGAAGACGCCCTGGAGAAGGTGGAGACACCTTTGAAAGTGTGTCCCGCATGTGGAGCCACCTTGGCTTAGCCAGGCCGCGGCCGCAGGATGCGGTCGTGGCCAATCAGAAAAACGGGTAGGGCAGGGAAGGCCCTGCCCGTTTTCGTAAATGCGAAAATGCACGAAGATGACCTAAGCGCATACAGGGAGGCAGGCAGCATGAAGACCATCGGAATCTTGGGTGGAATGAGCTGGGAGTCGACGCAAAGCTACTACCGGGGCCTGAACGAAGGCGTCCGAGATAGGCTCGGTGGCTATCATTCCGCCTCGATCTGCCTGATAAGTGTCGATTTTGCCGAGGTCGAAGCGCTTCAGCGTGCTGGTGACTGGGATGCGGCCGGCCGCTATCTGGCCAGTTCGGCACGCCAGGCCCAAGCGGCTGGGGCAGATTTCCTGCTGATAGCTACAAACACCATGCATCGCGTGGCAGACGCGATCGAAGCGACGATCGATATCCCTCTGCTGCACATTGCTGATGCGACAGGCTTGGCTCTGCAGCGCGATGGCCTACGTCGCATTGGTCTGTTGGGGACTCGGTTTACCATGGAGCAAGCGTTTTATCGCGATCGCATTCAGTCCAGATTCGGTATCGAGGTCATCACGCCCCAACGGGAAGACCGTGACTTCATCCATGAGGTGATCTTCAACGAGCTTGTGCATGGCAAGGTCGTCGGCGCCTCTAGGGACCGCTTCCTCTCGATTATCAACGATCTCGCTCAGCGCGGGGCCGAAGGCGTGATTCTGGGCTGTACTGAGATCGGCATGCTGGTTCAGCCGCCCGATACAACCGTGGGGCTTTATGACACCACGACGCTGCATGTTGCGGCGGCGCTGGACATGGCCCTGAATGAAAAATAATGATCCCAGTATAAGTGCAGGGAACGTGATCCCCAGAATCACTTATTGCCTGATTTTGTTTCGCCACGGTACGCGTTGATGCCCCCAACTCGTCATGCAGAAAGGGGGATGGTAGGTTCAGGCTTCACTAACATGAGCGAGGTTTGCCACGTGGATACGTCAGTCAATGCAACCGTAGGCATGGCTTTGGCCCTGCAGCAATTCAATGCCGGCCAGCAGTCTCAGATGGACCTGCTCAAGGAGTCCCTGGACACTCAGGCTAATCAGGTTTCTGAAATCATGGAATCGGCCGCGCCGAAGGACTCGCTGGCATCGACCGGCACTGTCGGAACACGCATCAATACCTTCGCGTGATCTCCCGCCTCAAGCAATGAGAACGCCGTGGCTATAAGCTACGGCGTTTTTTATGGCCTTGGCTTGTGTCAGATCTGCGGCGCGTCGAAGTCGATCGGCTCGTCGGTATAAACGCACACGTTGGCGTCCTCAATGTCACCGTCCTCAGCTTCCAGATGCTTGGCAAAAAAGCTGCGAATTTCCGCGCGTTGGCAATGTGCCTCGAAGGCCTCCCGGTTGGCCCATATCTCGTGGAACACGATCGGGTAGCTGCTCCCTTGGGCAAAAGGGTTGTCGATGTGTCGAGTCACGGTGTAATGCAGGCAGGCGTCTTCACGATGGGCGTTAGGCTCAAGAGCCTGCAACGCCTTGAAAACGGCTTCTTCCTTGCCAGGCTTGGGTTTGAAGCTGGCGATGCAATAAACCTTGGATGTCATAGGGGTTCCAAATCGCGGTAAATGTGAAACGTAACGATAGCACTGGTTACGTTGTGAATGGACGCTGGGGCCTCGTTATTCAACCGGCACCGCCGGGTTATCGATCACGCGGCGCAGCACGAAACTCGAATGGGCCCCGCTGACGCCCTCGATACGTGTGATGCGGTTGAGCAGCAGATCCTGATAGTCGTCCATATCCTTGACCACAACCTTGAGCTGGTAATCGGCTTCCTGCCCAGTGATCAACAAGCACTCCAGGACCTGTGGCAGTGCCGCGACTTTCTTCTCGAAATTTGCGAAGCGCTCCGGGGTGTGTCGGTCCATGGAGATATGCAGCAATGCCATCAGACTGTAACCCAGGCGCTTGCTGTCAACGATGGCGCGATAGCCCGTGATCAGTCCGCTCTGTTCCAAAGCTCGTACGCGCCTGAGGCAAGGCGAGGGAGACAGCCCGATGCGTTCGGCCAGTTCCTGATTGCTGAGTCGCCCATCGTGCTGAAGGATATCGAGGATGCGGCGATCATAACGGTCAAGCGCAGGGGAAATGTGCTGGAAAGTCATATTGGGCAATCTTTGGTGTCATTATTGGGATTTTTTAGCATATGCTGCCGAATTATGCGCGGCTGCAGCCCAACTTCGCAATCACTGACCCTGGCGCCAGGTTTAAGCTAGTAATCATCGCCACCAGCGATCGACATGCTGTCCGGGGCCGTCTCCACAAGAGGTGGGCCTGGCGTCGCTCACAAGGCGGCAATGGCAACTTCGACAACCAGGGCGCATCCACGGCGCCGGACATCGCAAGGACCGTCAACCATGGCTTCACTCTCCCGCGCCTTCGATCATCGTAAGTACGTGCCGGCCGAGCCGGTACCGCTGACCCATCGCCAGTGGCCTTCCCGGACCCTGAGCCGGGCTCCGATCTGGGCTAGCGTGGACCTGCGCGACGGCAACCAGGCGCTACTCGAGCCGATGACTGTCGAGCAGAAGAAGCGTCTCTGGGCGCTGCTGGTCAAGGTCGGGCTCAAGGAGATTGAAGTCGGCTTTCCTGCGGCCAGTCAGCACGATTACGATTTCGTGCGCTGGCTGATCGAGGACAATCAGATACCCGAGGATGTCCATATCCAGGTGCTCGTGCAGGCCCGTGAACACCTCATCGAAAGAACCTTCGCGGCACTGGAGGGCGTGGAGCGCGCCATCGTGCACGTATACAACTCCACGTCCAAGGTTCAACGCGAGCGGGTATTCGAGCAGGATCGCGAGGGAATTATCACCATTGCCGAGCAGGGCGCTCGCTGGGTACAGGAGTATGCGGCGCGCTATCCCGACACGCAGTGGACCTTTCAGTATTCCCCCGAGAGTTTCACGAGTACCGAAGTGGATTTCTCGGTAGCGATCTGCGAGGCGGTCATGTCGATCTGGCAGCCTACGCCGGAAAAGCCCTGTATCCTCAACCTGCCGGCCACTGTCGAGGTCGGGCCGGTCAACCATTTCGCCGACCAGATAGAATATTTCATTACCCATCTGAGCAATCGCGATAGCGCGATCATTTCGCTGCACACCCATAACGACCGTGGGGGCGCAGCAGCTGCCGCCGAACTGGGCCTGCTGGCCGGGGCCGATCGTGTCGAGGGTACGCTGCTGGGCAACGGTGAGCGCACCGGCAACATGGATATCGTCACCCTGGCGATGAACCTCTACAGTCAGGGCATCGACCCCCAGCTCGACCTGTCGAACCCCGACGAAATCATTCAGGTATGCACCGAGTGCACTGGGCTACCGGTACATCCACGCCACCCCTGGATTGGCGAGCTGGTTTATACCGCCTTCTCTGGGAGCCATCAGGACGCCATTCGCAAGTGCCTGCATAAGCAGCAGGCCGACGAAGCCTGGCAGGTGGCGTATCTGCCCATTGATCCTCAGGATCTTGGCCGTGATTTCCAGGCGGTGATTCGCGTCAACAGCCAGTCGGGTAAGGGGGGCATGGCATTCCTGCTCGAGCGCGATTTCGGTATCAGTTTGCCGCGCTGGATGACCCTGGAGTTGGCGCCGCATGTCCAGCAGGCCAGCGAGCAGGTAACGGGCGAGCTTTCCAGCCAGACGATTCGCGACATCTTGCTCGATACCTTCATGTGCGCTGCGCCGGTGACTCTCAAAGGCTATCGGCTGGATCGGGATGACGCAGAGTGCCTGTCTGTCACCTTGCGCCATGACCAGGCAAGCATGACCTTGAGTGGCCAGGGGAATGGTGCGATCTCAGCGTTCATGGATGCCTGGCAGCGGCATACCGGACAACGCGTCAATGTCGTCGACTATGGCGAACACGCCTTGGGCGAGGGAAGCGATGCGGTGGCCATTGCCTTCGTGCAGCTCAACGTGGACGGTACGCGTATAAGTGGCATGGCCGAGGATGGGGATACTGTCAGTGCCTCGCTCAAGGCGGTGCTTTCTGCGCTAAACCGCGCTGGAGCGGCGCAGGCCCTGAACGAGATAGCGACAGGTGAGGCGGTACAGGCCTGAACCACTTCCGGGCCACACTTGCCGTCACGGACAAACATCGGCCGCCCATGGGCGGCCGATATCGTTCAGGTGCCCTCAATCACTGCCACCGGCATCATGGGGTGGCGACGCGCTCGTGCCACTGTGCCAGTGATTCGTCGGGGTACTCCTGAAAGCAGCGGTCCTGATCGTCGGGGCGAAACAACACCCAATCGGGCCTGGAGCCCAGCATCATGTGGGTATGCTCTGGCGGGAGCGGCAGCGGAGTGTCGATGGCGCCGGCATGGGGATGTACGAGTTCCGGCCGCTCAGGAGACCATAGCCAAAGCGCGGTGCCGCACTCGCGACAGAAACGGCGCTCGGCGCTGCTGGTCGAGCCGTCCTCCATGCGGGCTCGGTAGATGCTGATGTGTTCCTCGCCATGGACCTCCATGGTCTCGGTACGTGCGCCGAGATTGATGGCGAATCCACCGGTGCCGGCGGTCTTGCGGCAGATACTGCAGTAACAAAGATTGAAAGGGTAGGGCGCATCGGCTTCCACGCTGAAACGCACTGCGCCACAGTGGCAGCTACCGTCGAGTTGCATCCTGTCCTCCTTGCTCCTTGTGTCGACCAATTCTGAAGGTGGTCGACTCCCGCCTGGGCGGTATTTCGCGAATTAACGGGGCGGTTTGTCACTACGAATCTGGGCATGACTGATCAGGGCGAAGATGAACGTTCCGCCAATGACGTTGCCGGCCAGCACCGGGAACATGAAATGGAAAAGATATTCCGACCATGAGGCTTGGCCATCGAAGACCAGAAACAGGATCTCGGTTGAGCCGACAATGATATGCGTGAACTCACCCAAGGCGACCAGATAGGTCATGATGATGATTACCCAGATCTTGGCCTGGTCAGCGGCGGGCATCAGCCAGACCATTGTGGCGATAATCCAGCCGGCCACGATGCCCTTGGCGAACATCTCCCCCTTGGTGTTGATCAGCACATCCTCGCCCAGGCTGACAAAGGCCTCATGCGTTTTGGGGTCCAGGATCGGTAGGGCCTGAATGGCATAGGCAAACACGGCCACGCCGACAAGGTTTCCTATCAAAACAACGACCCAGAGACGCAGCATCTTGGCCAGGTTGGTGAAGTTGGGGGAGGTCATGATCGGCAGGACAGCCGTCAGCGTGTTTTCGGTAAACAGCTGCTGCTTGGCAAGACCAATGACTAGAAAACCGACGGTATAGCCAAAACATTCCACGAGAAACGCCACCTCGGTATCAGGCAGGTGGGCGCGCAGTAGCCCCATGGTGACCATCGAGAAGCTGATCGATAATCCTGCGGCGACAGCAGACCAGAACAGTGCTGATGCCGTTCGAGAGAGTTCCTTCTCGCCGCCTTCGCGTATGGCCTTGTGCACACCCGCGGCTTCGGCGGGCGATTCTTTGACTCGTTTGGCGTCCTGTCCAAGGGTCTGTGAATCATCTTGGGGCGTCATGGCACAACCTCATCCTTGAGAGTGGTTCGGTTGAATGTGGCTAAGTTCAGCCACTCGCGCAAGATGTCAGCCGTTTCCGATTATGATTAAGTAAGACATGCTCAAGCTAAGGAGGGCTTATGTCTGAAGGAATGGTCTCGATACTCATCAACTTGGGGACCGCCTGGCTGGCGGGCAGCCTGATCGGCCTGGAGCGCAGCTACCATGGTCGTCCGGCCGGGTTTCGTACCCATGCGCTGGTCTGTGTCGCTTCGGCACTGCTGATGCTGGTTTCTACGCACCAGGCAGAATGGGTGGGGGGGATGCTCCCCGACTCCGCCATTCAGACCGACCCGACCCGCATGGCGCAAGGGATCATGACCGGTATCGGCTTTCTGGGAGCCGGTGTTATCTTCAAGGAGGGCTTGACGGTGCATGGGTTGACCACCGCCGCCTCGATTTGGATCACATCGGCACTGGGCATCCTGTTTGGTATTGGGTTTCTCTACCCGGCTGTCATCGTGACGGTGGTCACCTTGATAACGCTATCCTTATTCCGATGGGTCGAAGGTCACCTGCCCAACGAGTTCTATGCCGACCATGTCATCAGCTATCCCATCGAATCCGTAGATGATGAGAGCGAAGTCAGGGAGATGATCGCCAGGCATGGCTGTGTCATCAAGACGATGAGTTACCGCTTGGCTGAACGCGGCAAAATATACCGTTATCATATGGTTTTACAAACTCATGATAAGGATAACCTGGTGAAGTTGGCGGCGAGTTTGCGTGAATCCAGGACCATTCTGGAATTTAGGCTGGCTGTGGCCTGAGTTAGCCCAATAGAGTCTATCTTGCGATTTCCCGGGTGACAGGCGATGGTATAGCCAGACCAAGGCAGGCTGGACAAGGAAACGATGCATGGCCGACGCGATGGCAAGGAGTGCTCGCCTGATTCTCAATGGCAAGGTCGCCCAAGAGCCCGAAGTGCGTGAGGCGGTCTCCGCCATGCGCGAAGCAGGATGCGACCTGCAGGTGCGTATCACCTGGGAAACCGGTGACGCCTTGCGTTTCGTCGAGGAGGCTGCGCAAGAGGGAGTATTACGCCTCATTGCGGGTGGTGGCGATGGTAGTGTCAACGAAATCGTTAACGGGTTGATGCACCTGGACGAAGCGCACCGGCCTGCGCTGGGCATTCTTCCACTGGGGAGTGCCAACGACTTTGCCCATGGGGTTTGCTTGCCCATGGATCCGCACCAGGCCCTGCACACGGCGCTGACTGTCTCTTCCCGGGCTGTGGATGTGGCGCATCTGGGCGCCGATTACTTCATCAATATGGCCTCGGGTGGCTTCGGTGCCGAAATTACTACGTCGACGCCGGTGTCTCTCAAGCGTTTGCTTGGCGGTGGCGCCTATTCATTGATGGGTATGCTCAAGCTCTGGCACTACCAGCCCTATAGTGGCCATCTGAGCTGGCCGGAAGGGGAGTTCGAGGGTCCCTTGTTCCTGCTTGCAATCGGCAACGGTGTTCAAGCGGGCGGAGGCCAAAAGCTTGCACCCGATGCCAAGCTCGATGATGGCTTGCTGAATGTGCTACTCGTGCGTCATTTTTCGTCGCTTTCCGAAATGCGCCAGCTTCTTGCGGAGCTGGAAAGGATTCCGGAAGATGGCGAGTTCGTGCGCACGGTGCATACCTCGCGGCTCTCCTTTCAGGGTGATAGCGCCTTCCCGCTCAATCTGGATGGCGAGCCCAGGCAGCTGAAGACGTTCGAGGTCAAGCTGGAACCGCGTGCCCTCAAGCTGCTGGTACAGTCCGACTGCCCGTTACTTTCATCATCATCCCGACACTGAGGAGACGTCCTTGGACGAATTCATGAAGGCCGCAATCGCCGAGGCCCGACAAGGACTCGAAGAAGGCGGAGTTCCTATCGGCTCGGTCCTGGTACATCAAGGCCGCATCATTGGCCGAGGCCATAACCAGCGGCAGCAGCGTGGCAGCGTCGTGTTGCACGGGGAAATGGATGCCTTGGAAAACGCCGGACGCCAGCCTGCATCCGTCTATCGTGACTCGGTGCTTTATACGACGTTATCTCCGTGTCCCATGTGTAGCGGGGCAATCCTTCTGTACGGAATACCGCGTGTCGTTATCGGTGAAAACCGTACCTTCATGGGGGCTGAAGACAATCTGCGTCAGCACGGCATCACCCTTGAGGTGCTGGATAGCATCGAATGCCGTGAACTGATGAACACCTTCATCGCCCGTCATCCCGATGTCTGGAATGAAGATATCGGCGAGTAATCAGACCTTGCGGCGACTTCGTTTCCTTGCGCCTGCAAATGCGGTTTGCTGGAATGTCGCCACCATGCAAGGCAGATCCTTCAATGAGGAGTGATAATGATGGCCAGAGCGCCTTGGATACCGACGGTAGCCGCCCTGACATTGACTTTAGGTCTGGCGGCTTGCGACGGAGGCGAGGAAGCCCAGCCTGAGCAGAGCCCCGGCGAGACCAATCCGCCTACAAGCGAGGCGTCAAATGGTGGGGAGCGCGAAGCGCGCAGTACCCCAGCTCAGACTGACACTGAGGAAGGCCAGCCTGGCACTGCGTCTGCCGATGGTGCGGCTCAGGGCGAAGGCTCGACGCAAGAGAATGACGAAGTGACGTCCTCCGCGTCTGCGGATGTTGGCCCCGGTCAGGCGGAGGAAGGTACCGGGCAGACAACCGATAATGGGAGCGTGCCCGATGAAGGTGAGCGCCTGGCCGATGAATCCTGGGAGAACACGGAAGACGATGTCAGCGAGGCGCTGAAAGAGACCGAGAGGCGCTTCAGAGAGGCAGAAAAGGAACTGGAAGAGCAGTTCAAGGCTGCTGAAGAGCAGGATGTGCAGCGTGGCCAGGAGATCCAGATCCAGCCCGAAGAAGCGCCTTCTTCACAATAGCTGCCCAGTGCCTCGCTACCTTGTAAGGCGCGGTTCCGCCGCGCTACCCAGCCAGGAAAATCAGTATGCCTTCTATGCCCGCCCTATCGGGACTCTATCGCTATCCCATCAAATCCACTGCCGGTCAGGCGCTCGACAGCATGACGGTCAAGGAGGAAGGGCTCGAGGGGGATCGCCGGTATATGCTCGCCAAGCCAGATGGCACATTCCTGACGGCGCGCACCCACCCTCGGTTGCAGCGAGTGGTAGCTACGCCGGTATCGGGCGGGCTTGATGTTAGCCATCCGGAGTTGGGCGAGACCCGCGTTCGTGAAGCGGAGTTCGAAGGAAGACCTTTCGCCACTCAGGTATGGGATGATCCTTTCGATGCCTTGACCACTACCGCTGCACTGGATGACTGGTTCAGTCGAGCAGCAGGGGAGGCGGTAAGGTTGCTATGGATAGGAAGACGCTCGCCGCGTTATCGGACAACGATCGAGCGTCGTGTGGGCTTTGCCGATGGTTACCCATTGATGCTGATCTCTCAAGCCTCGCTGGACGACCTCAATCAGAGAATGGGAATCCCGCAGCGAATGGCGCAGTTTCGTCCCAATCTCGTGGTTGCCGGTACTCAGCCTTATGCCGAGGACAGCTGGAAACGCATTCGCATCGGTGAGGTAGAGTTTCTCGTTGACGCGCCATGTTCGCGTTGCGCCATGGTCACTGTCGATCCGTCAACCGGGCAGTTCCAGGCACGCGGTGAGCCGCTACGTACCTTGGCCAATTATCGGCGCGGCCCAGGAGGCAAGGTCTACTTCGGGCAGAACCTGATCGCCCTCAACGAAGGGTTAATCACTCTAGGCAACGAGGTAGACGTGTTGGAATTCGCTTCCTCCGCGATGACTTGTCCAGGCGCCTAGCCATGCGAGGCAGGCTTCATCGAAATATCCTGTATTTTTACATAGCCTCATGCGCTCAGCATGGTTAGGCTCGTCTGTCGACACTAAAGTCTTGAAGACTATAGTGGTAGGCATGTCCGGATCGACCGAGTGTATGAATGCTTTCGTTGCGCGGGTTATTGACTTCGTTATTGCTGCAGGTATTCATCGGCACAGCGTGGGCGGACGCCGAGCTTCCACAGCCTCAAGGGCCTGTCCTTCTCAAGGTATCGGGAAGCATTTCACAGACCAATCATGGCGATGAGGCACATTTCGACTACGCCATGCTCATGGCAATGGGCATGCACGAGATCGTTACGCACACGCCTTGGACGGAAGGCCTGGTTCGCTTCGAAGGGCCTTCGGGGAGAAACCTGCTCGAGGCGGTTGATGCGCATGGCAGTCAGCTCATGGTGCAAGCACTCGATGGGTATGTCGCGGAGGTGCCGGTCAGTGATTTTTACCAGCATGACGTCATCCTGGCGCTTAAGAAAAACGGTGAACGGCTTCGTGTCCGCGACCGGGGGCCCATCATTGTCGTCTATCCCTTCGACCAGAAGCCCGAGCTGCTTACTGAGCAGATCCGCTTTCGTTCCGTCTGGCAGGTAGCCTCCATTCATGTTTGGGGGATGGTGGTGTCCGTGCCGACAAAGAATGAAAAGCAGCATTGATTGAACGTTTTTATATCGTAGAAGCTGATTCACTGAACTTTTATATAAGCTGGGGTACCCTTGCGCCTGCCGGCAGAGGGCAGACTGCACAGGGAAGACCAAGATGAGTTCAAGGAGCCGGCAAGTATTGCGCTTGTCCGCCTGGCCCATCACCTAGAGACGCTCGACATGCTCACTTCCCGTATAGCGCTGTTAGTTCTGGCCTGGGTTCTGCCGTTACGTTTATTGTGGGCCGACACCTTGCCCATGCCCGAAGGGCAGGCCGTTCTCAAGGTGACCGGGAAAATTACCCAGACCAATGTTGGCGATGAAGCGCACTTCGATTACGCCATGCTCGAGGCGCTGGGTATGCACGTAATCGAGACTCACACTCCCTGGACGGAAGGCATGTCACGTTTTGCCGGCCCGTTGGGGCGGGATTTGCTTGACGCCGTTGGAGCACAGGGTGACCTTCTCAAGGTCAAGGCGCTCAACGAATTCGTGGCCGATGTGCCAATCGCGGACCTTCGGAGCCATGATGTCATCCTGGCGGTCGAAAGGGATGGGGAACGTATGCCTGTTCGCGATTTCGGCCCGATATTCGTACTGTACCCTTTTGACGAGAACCCCGATCTGCTCAATGAAACGTACCGGTTCCGTTCTGTCTGGCAGGTGAGCAGCATCCGCGTGGAATAGCGGGCCAGCAAGCAGCCTTGATAGAGACCTGATGTGCATTATCCGCTCCGCTTGAAATTAGGTGCCATTGCCGCCGTGCTCTTTTTCACGGCGGCAATCGGTGTCGTCAGTCTGATTGCCTGGCGCCAGAACAGTCTTACCCAGAGTGTCGGTGGCGATGCTGCCTGGGCGGCTTACAAGCTGGACCGTGAAGCCGTCGAGCTGCGTAGCCGGTTGCTGCAAAGCGAACCAGGTTCGGAGGATGACCTGGCCGATATCCAGCTGGGGTTCGAGCTGCTATACAGTCGCACCAACCTGCTGCGGACGGGGCAGGTCGCAGAACTGTTCCGCACCATCGATAGTGTCAACGAGGTACTGCCGCGCATCTTCGGTCAGGTCGAGTCTATCGACAGGACAATTACTAGCGTGGGCGCCTTGGACCCGGCGGACATTGACCTTCTTCAGTCCAGCCTGGCCACGCTTGGTGACAGCTCCCAGCGCCTGGTCATTGCCATCAACGAGTATCTGGCCGAATCCAAGACTCATGAGCGGAAAACCCTGCTCAAGCTTTATGGGTTATTGCTGGCGCTGATCATCTTCAAGAGCCTCACGGCACTGGTCATCATCCGTTTCCTGTTTCAGGAGGCACGCGACAACGAGGCCTCGCGGCAAGCCATGGAAACGTTGAGCCGCGAACTGGAGATCACTGCCCGCAAGGCCGAATCGGCCAGCCGGGCCAAGTCGGATTTTCTGGCCACGGTCAGCCACGAGGTACGCACCCCATTGAATGGCGTGATCGGCATGAGTGCACTGCTCCTGGATCGCCAAGGCGACCCGCAGTCACGGCGTTATGCGCGTACCATTCATGAAAGCGCGGAAATTCTGCTCAGTCTGATAAACGATATTCTGGATTTCTCGAAGATCGAGGCCGGACGCCTGGAACTCGAGCATACGGTCTTTCATCTGCGCGATACCACCGATGGTGTGCTGGCGCTGTTCGCGCCACGTCTCGAAGGCGGAATGCTGCGTCTGGCTCATGATATAGATCCACAATTGCCGCCCTGCCTGATCGGGGATTCAAGCCGGATACGTCAGGTGCTGCTCAACCTGCTGTCGAATGCCTTCAAGTTCACGATGGAAGGCCAGGTGGAACTCAACGTCTGGCGGGCGTCGAGCGGTGGCGTACATTTCGAAGTCAGCGATACCGGATGCGGTATCCCGCTTGAGCAGCGCGAAGGGTTATTCGAGCCGTTTCGCCAAGGCGATGCCTCGACCGCGCGACGTTTTGGTGGCTCGGGGCTGGGGCTGGCCATTTGCAAACGCCTGGTCGAAGCGATGGGGGGCAAGATCGGCTTCGATAGCCGCGAAGGCGAGGGCAGCCGGTTCTGGTTCGAGTTGCCACTCAAAGAGGCCCCGCCTGAGTCCGTGCCGCAACAATCGAGGGCTTTTTTTACGCTGGATAGCCAAGGCGGCATGCAAAAGTGCGAGCGTTTGTTGGTTGCCGAAGACAACCCGGTCAACCAGCAGGTGGCCGTTGCCATGCTGGAACGCTTCGGTCATCGGGTCGATCTCGCTGCCAATGGCGCCGAGGCAGTCGACATGGCTCGGAAGCAGGATTACGCCATAATTTTCATGGATATGCAGATGCCGGGAATGGATGGCTTCGAGGCAACGCGCCAGATCCGCGCGACCGATGAGCGTCTGGCACAAGTCCCTATCATCGCCATGACTGCCAGTGCCCTTGGTGGCGAGCAGGCCAAGGCGCAGGCTGCCGGCATGAATGACTATCTGACCAAGCCGATCATGCCCGATAGTTTGGGGATGGTATTGGCCCGCCACCTGGGCCAGCCAGTGCCGGACGATGCTCCGCCGCGTCGAGCGAACGATACCGGCACGATCGATTATGCGCTGCTGCGCGAGCTCGAGTATTCCCTGGGCCTGGCCATGTTGCGTGACTTACTGACCCTATACCGCGACCAGACGCCCGGACGCTTTGCCGCCCTTGATACAGCCTTGGCCAAGGATGATGACAAGGAGCTGGTGCACCAAGCTCATCTTATCAAGGGGGAGTCGAGTGGCCTTGGGCTCAAGGCGGTGGCTGACTTGGCCGAAGAGCTCGAGTTGCGTGGCCAACGATTGTCGCGAACCGAGCGAGAGCGGCATGTGGCGACCCTCAAGGACTATATCGAGCGCAGTCTGACGGAACTGGAAGCCGGTACCTCGGTGTTGCCCCAATGACTATCCTCGGGGCGTGTCAGAACCGACTTTGATTTTCTTCGATGTACTCATCATGAGCCGAGAGTCAGGATCGGGAAGAAAGCGTATTGTCTGCCCGTCGGTATCCAGCTGCTGGATATCTATGGGGCATCCCGTACGATCAAACGTGACATGACCAATGCCGGCTCCGTTCCATAAGCGTTCGCCCGCCTTGGCGTGATCCGGCACTCTGGGTTGAACATGCATGCGCCGCCGCTTGGTGAACCAGTTCAAGGGGGACCAAGGCGCGTAAAGCCAGCGGTTGAGCCTGTCGAACCAGTCCAGCAGCGTGTCGGGAAATTCGTTTTTCACACCGCTACTGGTGATCTGCCAGATGTTCGGACCATGTTCACGATGGCGTATGCGTATATCGTAGACGAACGAATAATGCACGTCCCCCGAGAGGATGACATAACTCTGTGGTGTCCGCGTGTGCCGAAAGATGTTCAGCATGACGCTAGCGGCGCCGCGATGCGCCATCCAGTTCTCGGCATCCACCAGCAGCGGCTTGCCCGCCCAACTGAAGATACGCTGGACACCTTCGATCAGTTTGACCCCGAACATTGGCGCAGGTGAGACGATGATCACCGAGCGCTCGCCGAGCAGGTCCTGTTGCAGCTCGCTGAGCGCCTCCCAGTCCATGAGACCTGAGGGACGATGTCGGTGGCGTTCGCTGCGCCAGCGCCGGGTGCGGGTATCCAGTACGATTAGCCGAGGCGAGGTGGGCAGAACGTATCCCCAGCCCTCGAAACGCAGCAATTCTCCGATGACCTGATCCTGACGCAGGGTTGGCAGGTAGCCGTCGATTCGTTCATCCAGCAACTGACGCAACCGAGATAGGGGCGCAGCCAGCGTGTCGGGAGCGTTACCCCAGCCCTGAAACAGCAGATAGGCGAGTAAGGCATTGCCGATAATGCGACGCGAGAACGGATGGCCGTAGGCGCTTTCCTCCCAGGCGGCAGTCAAGTTCCAATCGTCGGTGACGTCATGGTCGTCGAATATCATCAACGTCGGAACCTGGGCCAGCAGGCGGGCCGCGGCGGGCAGCTCGGCCACGAAGTCATCGATAATGTCGCGCTCGGCGGCGAAGCGTACGGCACATGTCTCGTCCAGCGGCGGGGCCTGGCAATTGATCAGCCGCCACGGCTGCGGCGACCAGACCAGCAGGTACATGGCAACGACTTCGGCAAAGGTGATCAGGTGATTGGCGGCATTGGCCGATGTGAAGATGGGTTTCTCGACCCCGCCAAAAAAACGCTCTCGCAGCGCTTCGTTGGACTCGAATGCCGGAAGCAACTGCTCACGCCGATAATAGGTCGACTCGGCAGCGTAGAGTGCCTCGCTGTCCTCCACTACGGCGCCTTCCAGGCGTTCTCCAACCAGACCGAGGCGCCGGATCAACTCGTGAATGGCTGACAGCATGGGGCCGGCAACGTCGTCGGCGTAGATTTGATCTCCGGTCAATAGCAGCAGAGCGGGGCGTTCGGCGGCGTCGAGGCGCCGCTCTTCCAGCCAGGCATCGGCGCGTGCCAGGCCATCCTTTGAAACATGATGCGGTTTGCGACAGGAGCCATGCAGCAGGCTATCTAGTCTCGACTTGATCACAAAAGAAGGGTGTGTCTCGCCGGGATACAGAAGGTGCGGGGCCCAGGAAGCGATGCCCGTCTCTCTGCCTTGCTCACTGCGAATGAACAGGTCGTAACCGATCAGGACATCGCTTGCTAAAGGGGAGGTCAGCTCAATGTCGATGAGATAGACGTAGGCATGAGCACCCAGAGGAACGCACTCGCAGTGAGCATCGAGGGCGAAATGACGGGCAGACTCGCTATCGGGATACAGCGCCATGCTCAACGACAGCTGACGGCTGGTGGCCAGCCAAAGCGCCATGCGGCCGGGTTCGATACGGCGCAATATGGGGCCGGCAAGTACGTCTGGCAGAGTATTAAGTGTCGCCATATTGTTGCCGGCGCTGAGCGGGGCGGTTTGCATAGGGTACGCAGCATAACCCGCCCCGCGAGAGTTGACCAAGAATCTGGCGGCTATGCGTCTGTATCGCGGGTACGCAGCGTGGGATCGCTCAGGCAGCTACTGACCTCGTCATCACTGGTCTGGCCAAATTCCACGTACCACTGACCGACGGCACGAAAGGGCTCCGGCGTCGCGACACACACGATCTCGTCGACATCGTTGGCTAAGCCTTCCAACGTCTCGCTGGGAGCAACAGGAACAGCCAGGGTGCAATGCTTGGCGCCCAATTGGTTAACGGCCTGAATGGCGGCGCGCATACTCGCCCCCGTGGCAATGCCGTCATCGACCAGAATGACTTCCTTGCCCTGCAAGTCTGGATAAGGGCGCTCGCCACGGTAGGCCAACTCGCGACGTGCCAGCTCACGATTCTCCTTGTCGATAACGGCCTGCAGGCTGTCTTCGTCAAGGCGCAGGCGCTGCAGCAGCGACTCATCCAGCACCGTGACACCGCCACTGGCAATGGCGCCCATCGCAAACTCTTCATGGCCTGGCATGCCCAGCTTGCGCACCACCATGACGTCAAGCGGGGCGTCCAAGGCGCGGGCAACTTCCGCCGCCACCGGAACACCGCCTCGGGGTAGGGCCAGCACCAGTACGTTGTCCTGACCGGCGCGCGCTTTCAGCCGGTCGGCGAGCGCCTGGCCGGCCGCGCGACGATTGGTGAAAGGAACTTCCGACATCGTGACCTCCTTGTGGGCTCGGCAACGCTCCCACATGTTCGTATGTCATGTCCTAGTGCACAGCGTGGTCAGGGGCAGGGCTTTTTTCCAACCGGGCGTTCACGATGCCGCGCGCCGATAACGCAGGGATCGCTCGACGATGTCGCTGCCGGGGCAATACTCACCCTGGGCTGCGGCCAGCGCCCGTGCCAGCGTAAGGTCGGCGATACGGGCATGATCCTGCGGCAGCGAGTTGACCGGCAGGGGCAGGAAGTCGAGCAGGCGATCGTCACCGAAGGTCGCCAGGCGCAGAGGTTCAGGCAGACCGCCGTTTTCCAGCAGCACATCAAATGCGCCGTCGAGCAGGGTGTAGGAGGCTGTGACCAAGGCATCGGGCAGGCCATGCACATCGAGTAACTGACGCATCAGTGCCGCACCTTCGCTGCGATCATAGCGCTTGGCGGTCTGGATCAGCGGTGTGGCTTTCGTATCTGCCAGGGCCTGGCGAAATCCCTGGCGTCGTTCGCGGGTAATCGAAAGCTCATCGACGGCATCGAACCAGGCGATACGCCGAACTTCCGGTGTCAGCACGGATCGGGTCAGCGCTTCGGCGGCGGCGGCGTTCTGGCTGATGATGCAGACGAAACGTGTCGGGTCCAGTTTGCGGTCGATGGCGATGATCGGCAGCCCACCATTCATGATATCAACATAGAAGGGATCGTTCGGGGCCAGGCTGCTGGCGACGATCAACGCCTGGCATCGTTGGGCGCGTAGCGCCCTGGCCAGCTCGCGTTCGGTATCGGGATCGTCGTCCGAGCCGGCAATGAGCAGCTGATAGCCTTTTTCCCGGGCGCCGCGCTCCAGGCGCTTGGCCAGGCGGGCATAGCTGGCATTTTCCAGATCGGGGATGATCAGGCCCAGGGTGCGGCTCTGGCCACGTCGCAGTGCGGCGGCCTGGGCATCGACCCGGTAGTGGTGGCGCTCGACGACTGCCATGACGCGCTCCACCGTTTCGCGGCTAATGCGGCGTTCCGCGGCCTTGCCATTGATCACATAGCTGGCAGTGGTGCGCGAGACCCCGGCGAGGTGGGCGATTTCGGCAAGCGTCATGGCGTTTCCTTGTATTACGGTGAGGCAGGTCTGGTTAAGTCATTCAATTCTACGGTAGCGCTGGGGAACGGTATCCCCTGCTAAGGTCGATGCTACTAGTGCTTGATTAATTGGCTGTCTCGTTTCAGCATTGCAATTAATTAAAGGTGACACGATTCAGCGTTCCGTTTCAATCGCTGGGAAGGCTGAAAGGAGGCTCCATGCTCACGCTTCATCAGGACGACGTCCTGCTCGATTGCCACGCATCCGACTGGCGAGACGCCCTGGACCAGGCCGCCGCGTCGCTGGCCGAGGCCGGCCGAGCCACGCCGGATTATCGCCAGGGACTGCATGACCGCGAGGCGCAGTCCTCGACTTACCTGGGCAACGCCATTGCCATTCCGCATGGCACGCCGGCCAGCCGTGACCAAGTGCTTAGCACCGGAGTGAGGGTGCTTCAGTTTCCCCAAGGGGTGGAATGGCACGACGGCAACCGTGTCCACGTGCTGGTCACTATTGCCGCCCAGAGTGACGAGCACCTGGATATTCTGCGTGCCTTGACCCATGTCCTCGATCGAGAGGGTGTGCCGGAGCGTCTTGCCAAGGCCGGAACCCGCGCCGATGTCATCGCCGAGCTTTCCAAGGCCCCCGTGGTGGCCCGGGTCGATATAGACACCCTGTGTCTTAACTTCCCGGCCAAGGATCGCTTCGAATTGGCCCTGGCCGGCGCCGCACGGCTACGCCAGGCCGGTTGCGTCAACGCCGAGTTCGTTACCGCCATCGTCGAGCAGGAGCCGGTCGCACTGGGGCAGGGTCTATGGCTGGCCAGCAGCGCCCAGGGAGTGGCTACTCCGGCATTGTCACTGGCCACGCCCGAAGCAGCTTTCATCGGCCCGAAGGGGGCCGTTAACGGTGTTTTCTGCCTGGCCGCGCAGGGCGAAGCCCATCTCGGCTTGCTCGAGCGTATTGCCGAGCTACTCGACAGTGGCGATGGCGAAGCGCTGACTGATGCCGATGCCGCCACCGTGCTGGCACGCCTGGCTGGCGAGAGTGCCAGTGCCGAGACCGTACGTGTCCGTGTGCTCAATGCCCACGGTCTGCATGCGCGTCCAGCCAAACAACTGGTCCAGGTGGCACGCAATCAGGGCATGCCGATCAAGGTACGACTGCTCGAGGGAGGCGCCGAGACAGTGTCCGCCGCGAGCCTGACCAAGGTCATCGGCCTTGGCGCACGGCGCGGGCAGACGCTGGTGTTCTCTGCCGAGGGCGACGGTGCCGTCGAGGCGCTGCAGGCAATGGTCGAGGCGGTACGTGGTGGGTTGGGGGAGAAGGTCACGCCGCTGGACGAGCGCAGCGAGATCGAGGAATACCGCCCGGCCCCGGTCGAACTTGAGCCACTCGACGCCGATACCCCACATCCCGCTGTGCCGGCGGCGCCGGGGTTGGCCATCGGCACGGTCTTTGTCATGCGCACGCCGCGTTTCGAGTATCCTGAGCGTGCTCGCGATCTCGACGGGACGCGCGGCGGCGATGCCTCGGCGCAGAAGGCGCGGCTGGGGCACGCCTTGCAGGCTGCAGCCGAGCAGCTTGAGGCACTGATCCGGCGTGCGCAGGGCGGCGAGGTGGCGGAAATCCTCTCCATGCATGAAGAGATGCTGGAAGACCCCGAGCTTCGCGAGTCTGCCCATGAAGGTATCGACGAAGGGTTGTCCGCCGAGGCGGCCTGGTGGCGTAGCGTGGACACTGCCGCCCGTGCCCAGGAGATGCTTGCCGATCGGCTGCTGGCCGAGCGCGCCGCCGATTTACGTGATGTGGGACGGCGCGTACTGGGCATCCTGTGTGGCGTGGAGTTGCCGACACCGCCTGACACGCCCTATATCCTGGTCATGGACGATATCGGCCCGTCCGACGTGGCGCGTTTGGACACCGCCAAGGTTCGTGGCCTGCTCACTGCGCGTGGCGGGGCAACCTCGCATAGCGCAATCCTGGCACGAGCGCTGGGCATCCCCGCAGTGGTTGGCGCCGGCGAACGCATCATGACGCTGACCGACGGCACCGAGTTGATCCTCGATGGCGAGCGCGGTCGGGTGATTCCTGCACCAACGCGTGAGCGCTTGGATCGTGCTGAGCTGCGTCTCAAAGAGCACGAGGCGCGCCAGAAGGCGGCCTATGCCGCCCGCTTCGATGAGGGGCGCACGCGCGATGGGCACCGCGTCGAGGTTGCCGCTAACCTGGGCAACACCGCCCATGCCGCCGATGCCGTCGAGTACGGGGCCGAGGGCGTCGGCCTGCTGCGTACGGAGTTCGTGTTCATGGCGCATGCCGATGCACCGAACTTGGACACCCAGATCGCCGAATATCGCGAAGCCATCGACGCGCTCGGTGGTCGGCCGCTGGTTGCGCGGACGCTGGACGTTGGCGGCGACAAGCCGCTCCCGTACTGGCCACTGCCCCAGGAGGATAATCCTTTCCTCGGCCTGCGCGGCATTCGCCTGGCGCTGACCCGACCCGATATTCTCGAGACCCAGCTGCGCGCATTGCTGATCGCTGCCGGTGACAAGCCGCTGCGCATCATGCTGCCGATGGTCAAGGACATCGGCGAGTTCCGTGCAGCCAAGGCTATCCTCGACCGTCTGCAGCGTGAGATCCAGGCGCCGGACGTGCAACTCGGCGTAATGATCGAAATCCCGTCCTGCGCGCTGCTGGCGCCGAGCCTCGCCGAGGAGGTCGACTTCTTCTCCATCGGCACCAACGACCTGACCCAGTACACCCTGGCCATCGACCGTGGCCATCCCGAGCTTTCCGCGCAATCCGACGGCCTGCATCCGGCGGTGCTGCGATTGATCCAGATGACCGTCATTGCCGCCCACGCCAAGGGCAAGTGGGTCGGCGTGTGCGGTGAGCTGGCCAGCGACGCTCAGGCGGTTCCGGTATTGGTCGGGCTGGGGGTCGATGAATTGTCTGTCTCGCTGCGCCAGGTGCCTATGGTCAAGGCACGTCTGCGCGAGTTCGACTTGTCCGAGGCGCGTCGTCAGGCCGAGCTGGCACTGGGACAGGCCACTGCAGAAGCCGTGCGTGAAGCTCTGGAGGCGCTGTAATGGCCCGTATCCTGACGATCAGCCTCAATCCGGCGTTGGATTTGGCAGTCCGCCTGCCGCAGCTGGCCTTGGGCCACGTCAATCGTACCGAGTCGACGCGCCTGGATGCGGCGGGCAAGGGCGTCAACGTGGCCCGCGTTCTGGTGGCGCTGGGTCACGACGTGGTGGTTTCCGGTTTTCTCGGTGCGGCCAACGACGCTCCTTTCGTACGGGCCTTCGCCGATCTAGGCGTAACCGACAGCTTCCTGCGTGTACCCGGCGAGACCCGCATCAACGCCAAGGTAGCCGAGCATGACGGTCGGATTACCGATATCAACGGCCCGGGGCTGCAGGTAGGGGTAGAGGAGGTAGGGCAATTGCTCGATATCCTTGAGTCCCGCGCCAGCGACCTAAACCATCGCCTGGATGCCGTGGTCATCGCTGGCAGTCTGCCACCTGGTGTCACCGCCAATGACCTGGCCATGTTGATCGAATGTCTACAGCGGCATGGCCTGCCGGTATGGGTCGACACCAGTGGTCCGGCACTGCAGCGGGCCATCGAGACCCGGCCTACAGCTGTCAAACCCAACGAGCAGGAGCTCGCCCAGTGGGCGGGCGAGTCTCTGGACAGCGAGTCGGCCCGACTGCGTGCTGCCCGTCGCCTGCATGCCGAAGGCGTCGACGAGGCACTGATTTCCGCGGGCGGTGAGGGTGTGCTGTGGGTCAGCCGGCGCGGGGCCTGGCTGGCCACGCCTCCAATAATGACGGTGGTGAGTACCGTCGGTGCGGGGGATACGCTGGTTGCCGGCATGCTGCATGGCGTACTGGAAGGTCTCGCGCCCGAGCGCGCCTTGCAACTGGCTACGGCGCTATCCGCCGAATCCGTGCGTCATGTCGGCGTGGGGGACCCAGCCGCGGCCGACTTCGATGATCTCCAACAACAGACGCATGTGCGTCGACTCGACGATACCGCAGGGGAGCGCCCATGAATGTGATCCTGATTACCGCCTGCCCGAGTGGCATGGCCACGACCTTTCTTGCCGCCCGCCGTCTCGAGCAGGCCGCTCGCCGCCGTGGCTGGCAGCCGAGCGTGGAAATGCATGGTGAGCTCGAGCCGCCCAAACCGGTCAGCCAGGCCGACATCGATACGGCCGAGCTGATCGTCGTCGCCGCCGATCACGTGCCCGATCCGCAGCGCTTTGCCGGCAAGCGTCTGTTCCAGGCTTCTATCGCCCAGGCATTGCCGGATCCGGCCGGTTTCCTAGACCGGGCCAACCGGGAGGCACGCGAGTACACCCCGCCGGCTGAGGCGCCCATTGCATCGGCCGAGGCTGCCGCGAACGCTGGTCAGAAGAGAATCGTTGCCGTCACGGCGTGCCCCACCGGGGTAGCGCATACCTTCATGGCAGCCGAGGCATTGGCCGAGGCCGGGCGTTCGCTGGGCCACCAGATCCGCGTCGAGACCCAGGGCTCCGTGGGGGCTCAGAACGAGCTCAGCGACGAGGAGATCCGTGACGCCGACGTGGTCATCCTGGCCTGCGATATCGAGGTCGACCCGACGCGTTTTGCGGGCAAGCGCATCTGGCGCACGTCCACCGGTAGCGCACTGAAGAAGCCCAAGCCGACCATCGAGGCGGCACTGGCCGAGGCCGAGGTTGAAAACCAGGGCGCGGCGTCCGGCGGGGGCGAGCGCAAGAAGAGCGTAAAGGAAAAAGGGGTTTACAAGCATCTGCTCACCGGCGTTTCGTTCATGCTGCCGATGGTGGTTGCAGGTGGCCTGCTGATCGCGCTGTCGTTCGTGTTCGGTATCGAAGCGTTCAAGGAAGAGGGCTCATTGGCCGCTGCATTGATGCAGATCGGCGGAGGCAGTGCCTTCAAGCTGATGATTCCGGTACTCGCCGGCTACATCGCCTATTCCATCGCTGACCGGCCGGGTATTGCGCCGGGCATGATCGGTGGCTGGCTCGCCGCGGACATCGGCTCGGGCTTCATCGGCGGTATCCTCGCCGGCTTCCTCGCCGGTTATACCGCCATGGTCGTAATCAAGTATTTCAAGCTGCCGGCAAGTGTCGAGTCGCTCAAGCCGATCCTGATCATTCCGCTGATCGCTAGCCTGGTGACAGGCCTGGTGATGATCTACATCGTCGGCGAGCCGGTGGCCGGCATTCTCGCGGCATTGACGACGTTTCTCGAGAACATGGGCTCGACCAACGCCGTGCTGCTCGGCATGCTGCTTGGCGCGATGATGTGTTTCGACCTCGGCGGGCCTGTCAACAAGGCCGCCTATACTTTCGGGGTCGGCCTGCTGGCTTCCGAAACCTACGCGCCCATGGCGGCGATCATGGCCGCTGGCATGGTACCGGCGCTGGGTATGGGAATAGCCAGTTTCGTGGCGCGCAAGAAGTTCTCCGAGCCGGAGCGTGAAGCGGGCAAGGCCTCGTTCGTATTGGGCCTGTGCTTCATCAGTGAAGGTGCTATCCCGTTTGCGGCGAAGGATCCGCTGCGCGTGATTCCCGCCAGCATGATCGGCGGGGCGGTGACCGGAGCACTATCCATGCTGTTTGGCGCTAAGCTGATGGCGCCGCATGGCGGCATCTTCGTACTGTTGATTCCCAACGCCATTACGCCGGTCATGCTCTACCTGCTGGCCATCGTCGCGGGATCGTTGATTACCGGACTGGGCTATGCCGCAATCAAGCGTCATGGCGAGGAAGTGGCCGTGGGAGCTACCAGTCAGGCCTGAACGGCGTGTCATGAGTCTTCAACGCCACCGGTATCCCGGTGGCGTTTTTTTATTTGCCGTTATCCATCGGATAGTGAGGAGGCGCTGGCATTGCCGGCGGAGTTGGAGTAGTTTTTGCAGCCTTCATGGCATGGACCCTTACCCGGGCCCGTGTCCTTTTCGTCAGGCCCTACCCGGGTAGTCGAAAGCGAACAGGAGATACACAATGTCTGCCCAACCCGTCACCCTGATGGTGGCGCGCCGCGTCGCCCGCGGACGCTATCGCGACTTCATGACTTGGCTCGACGAGGGCCGTGAACTGGCCTCCGACTTCGGCGGTTACCTAGGCTCCGGCGTGCTGGCGCCACCGCCCGGCGACGATGAGTACCAGATCGTTTTCCGTTTCGCCGATGACGCTGCGCTTGTTGCCTGGGAGCACTCCGCCTCCCGGCGGGCTTGGCTTGAGCGTGGATACGGACTATTCGAAGCGCCGCACGAACATCGCGCCACCGGGCTGGGAAGCTGGTTCCGCGATGGCCAGGGGCGCACACCGCCGCGCTGGAAGCAGGCAATCGCAATCTGGTTGGCGTTCTTCCCGGTGTCGCTGGCCTTTCAATGGCTGTTTGGCGATGCCCTGGCTGGCTTGCCCTTGGTGCCTCGCGTGCTGGCCAGTACGCTAATGCTGACGCCGGTCATGGTGTTCTTGTTCATCCCGCTATCGACGCGTCTACTGTCGCCCTGGTTGAATGCACCGGCTGACCGCCCACGCCGGATCATGCGCCAGCGCAGGGCATAGCGCTAGTTTTCGAGGCCTGCAAGCAGAGCATCGATTTCGTTACATATCCAACGAGGTTCGAAATACTCCTGGATGACTTGTTCGGCGAAGCGCAGAAAGCCCAATGCGGCATAAGGAAGCCGGTGCTCGCGATGCAGGATTAACAGCCAATAACAGGTGATCGGTTCCGGAGTGTCCAGATCGCGTAACGTCGGCTTTGGGGCAACGGCGGCTGTAGGATTTGTTATCAATACCAAGGCTGTGCACAATCTCGCCTGATTTTGATAAACCAGAAGAAACCTAAATGCCTGACATCATTGTTATGTTTTTTTTGCTGGGCCTGGCTGCTGGCCTGGTTAAATCCAACCTGACCATTCCCCGCGCCGCCTACGACACCCTCAGCCTATTGCTGATGCTGACGATAGGGCTCAAGGGGGGGATGGCGCTGTATGGCAACCTGAACTGGAACCTGGTTCCCGACCTCTTGGGTGTTGCTGCGTTGGGTGGCCTGATTCCGTTGGCGTTAGCACCGCTGCTTCGAAAGATGGTTCGTTTGAATGCCGCTGACAGCGCCAGCCTGGCCGCACATTATGGTTCCGTTAGTGCAGGAACCTTTGCCGTAGTGCTGGCCTATGTAGAAAGCAAGGGGTTAACAGCCGGGGCCGAGACGACGTTGTATCTCGTGATGATGGAGCTTCCTGCGATCATGGTCGGCATTGCCCTGTACCGCCGATATCAGGGGGAGCGTAACAAGGAAGCAATCATGTCAGGGTTATGGCATGAGACCTTGACCAACCGCGGGGTGATTCTGCTTGCTGGCGGTGTGATTATCGGAACGCTCTATGGCCCGATGCAGGGAGCCTCAGTTACCGACCTCTATACATCTGCGTTCCATGGTGTTCTGGCTCTGTTCCTGCTCGAGATGGGGCTGACGGCTGCTGAAACCCTACGACCATTGCCGTGGAAACATTGGCGCTTGCTGACATTCGCATTGATGGCTCCGCCAGTTCTCGCTCTGACAGGTATCGTTATGGGTGCACTGCTCGGTTTGCCCGACGGCTCGATGCTGATACTCGCCACTCTTACCGCAAGTGCATCGTACATTGCCGCTCCTGCGGCCATGCGAACGGCAGTTCCCGAGGCCAATATCGGCTTGGCAATGCTCGCTTCACTGGGGGTTACGTTCCCGTTCAATGTGTTGGTTGGCATTCCGCTATACCACCAGTTCATTGCTTGGGTATGACTGGCATTCCGTATCAAAGGGGCATGCAGGTAACGTGCCGGTAGCTTTCAGTGAGCCCCTGATGGCGGAGCTGGTTGAGCTCAACAACGGCTCCGCACATCTGAACTTCACGCATGGGGTCACTCGTCCAACGTGCAGTTATTCAGGACTACGACCAAAGAATGCTACGGTAAACCATCTGTAACTTGAAGGTTTCGCTACTCTCAAAGGTGGACTCGGTCATGACGGTGCGCGACATGTCGTGACCTCTCTGCCGGGTCTAAGAAGATCAACAACAGAGGAGCATGCCTTCATGATCTATGCCAATCCCGGCAGTGCCGACGCCATCGTCAGTTTCGAGAAGCGTTACGGCAACTACATCGGTGGTGAGTTCGTCGCGCCGGTCAAGGGCCAGTATTTCGAGAACATCAGCCCGGTCAATGGCGAGGTGATCTGTGAGATTCCTCGTTCGACTGCCGAGGACATCGACCTGGCACTGGATGCTGCGCACAAGGCGGCTCCGGCCTGGGGCCGGACATCGGCTCAGGAGCGCAGCAATATCCTGCTAAAGATCGCCGATCGCATCGAACAGAACCTGGAGATGCTTGCCGTTGCCGAGACCTGGGATAACGGCAAGGCGGTGCGTGAAACGCTGAATGCCGACATTCCGCTGGCCGTCGATCACTTCCGCTATTTTGCGGGGTGTATCCGCGCCCAGGAGGGTACGGCGGCGGACATCGATGCCAACACCGTGGCCTACCATTTTCATGAACCGCTTGGCGTAGTGGGCCAGATCATTCCCTGGAACTTTCCGATCCTGATGGCATGCTGGAAGCTTGGTCCGGCACTGGCCGCGGGCAATTGTGTAGTACTCAAGCCCGCCGAACAGACCCCAGCGTCAATCCTCAAGGTTGTCGAACTGATCGGCGACCTGTTGCCGCCTGGCGTGCTGAATATCGTCAACGGCTACGGTGCCGAGGCCGGACAAGCGCTGGCTACCAGCAAGCGAATCGCCAAGATTGCCTTTACCGGGTCCACGCCTGTGGGGTCGCACATCCTCAAGTGCGCAGCTGAAAACATCATCCCGTCGACCGTCGAGCTGGGTGGCAAGTCCCCCAACATCTACTTCGCCGATATCCTCAACGCCGAGCCGGAATTCATCGACAAGGCAGCGGAAGGCATGGTGCTGGCCTTCTTCAACCAGGGTGAAGTTTGTACCTGTCCGTCACGTGCGTTGATTCAGGAAAGCATGTACGACGCTTTCATGTCGCGTGTACTCGAGCGCACCAAGCTCATCAAGCGCGGCAATCCGCTGGATACCGATGTTCAGGTCGGGGCCCAGGCGTCTCAGGAACAGTACGATAAAATCATGTCCTACATGGATGTGGCGCGTGAAGAAGGGGCCGAGTTCCTGACCGGGGGAGGCAAGGAAAGCTTCGATCCTGCCTACGACAAAGGCTTCTATATCCAACCGACGCTGCTCAAGGGCAACAACAAGATGCGCGTCTTCCAGGAAGAGATCTTCGGACCGGTAGTCGCCGTCACCACCTTCAAGGACGAGGCGGAAGCGCTGGCGATTGCCAACGATACCGAGTTTGGACTTGGCGCTGGCGTGTGGACCCGGGACATCAATCTCGCCTTCCGCATGGGACGGGGCATCCAGGCCGGCCGCGTATGGACCAACTGCTACCACCAGTATCCGGCACATGCCGCCTTCGGGGGTTACAAGAAGTCGGGGGTCGGTCGCGAAACCCACAAGATGGCGCTGGAGCATTACCAGCAGACCAAGAACCTATTGGTGAGTTATGACACCAATCCGCTTGGGTTCTTCTAAGCCACTCATGATTGGCCTCGAGTCAATCATGTCTTGAGCTGTTCTTGACTACGATGGGGCATACGATACTTCGTATGCCCCACTTCGTTTCTGGCCTTTCTCGGCTATCGGTGCTGTAGCCGGTTGTGAATTGCAGTCGCGGCAATGGCGGCCTGCCCGGTAGCGACGGTGATCTGACTCAGTCGGTTGGTCATGTCGCCGGCAGCATAGAGCCCTTCGACCCCGGTCTGCATGTGCTCGTCGACGATCAGATAGTCATCCGAATTGCGTCGAGCCCCGAGTCCACGGCTAAGGTCGCTCCGCACCCGAGTGCCAAGCGCACAATAGAGCACATCGAAGGTATATGTGCGGCCATCCACCATATGAACATGAATAAGCTGCTGGTCGTCGGTCGAGAGGCGCTGGATGAGACCCTGGACCAGTGAAATATCCTCGTTCGCCAACTGATCTGTCGCACGCTGATCAAGGAAGGCGCCATTGTCGATGTCGATCATCGTCAGGTTGGCGCTGAAGCGCTTGATGAAAACTGACTCACGCACGCCGTGCTCGTTTCGAGCGATGATACCGATGCATTCATTGCTGAACTCGAAGCCGTCGCAGATAGGGCAGTAACGAATCAATCCCTGCTCCTTGACCGCCTGGAAGCCCTCCAGCTCAGGGTCGATATCGACTACACCTGTAGCCAGCAGGACTGTGCGGGCGTGGATAACCTCGCTATCAGTATGGGCGAGGAACAAACCGTCTTCCGTGCGCTGCAGTCGCAGTACGGTTCCCGAACTCACGCTGCCACCGTTGACCCGAAGTTGCGTTCGCAACTGATCCAACAACTCGTTGCCTCCGATGCCATCCGGATAGCCGGGATAATTGTGGCTACAGGGAATAAGCGAGGCACGACTGTAACCTGCATCGATGATACGAATCGTCCGGTAGAAGCGGCTCAGATTGATGCCTGCCGTCAAACCGGCCGGGCCGGCTCCAATGATAAGGCAATCGAGCAAGGTGTCGTCATCCATGAAGGCTCCAGCGTCGAATGAAGAAAAGAATAGGCGGTTATTTGCAGCATAGCTGTGCATGCAATGGAACAGAGGATTTTACGGAGAGATCCGCACAGAAATTATAGATGTTTTCTATCAATATGGCGTTATTAATGAATTGATTAATAACGTGACCAGCAGTTATCGCACTATGACCAAGTCAAACAGAATATAGTGCATATCGCCGGGTACCCTGCAGGGATGATAAGCTGATATACAGCAGTAATAACCGATGAACAGGATGTGGCGGAATGGAATCAGCTAGGGATAAGCGCCAGTTCTTGCAGAAACCGTATGACTTCCTATTTTGGCTGGGGCGGCATGAGTTGCCGGTCCTGCTTTGCGTCCTCATTGTCTCGGGCGGTTTCTGGGGCTTCGTTGAGCTGGCCGATACGGTCATGGAAGGTGAGACACGAAACCTCGACGAAAGGTTATTGCTGGCCTTTCGTACTGCCACGGACCTGTCGGATCCGATCGGTCCAGGCTGGGCCGAAGAAATGGGACGCGACTTTACTGCACTGGGCGGTGTGGCCGTGCTAGTCATCATCTCTACATTTTCGCTGGGGTACCTGTTACTTTCACGTTATTACCATGCAGCGCTGTTCATGCTGGTATCGGTAAGCGGTGGATGGTTGATGAGTACGCTGCTGAAGATGGGCTTCGATCGGCCCCGACCCGACCTGGTCTCGCACGGTTCAATCGTATATACCGCGAGCTTTCCCAGCGGCCATTCGATGATGGCGGCCGTCACCTACCTGACTCTGGCAGCGCTGCTGATCCGCATGCAGCCGAAGCGCCGATTGAAAGCCTACCTACTTCTGGTAGCGATCCTGATTACAGTGCTGGTGGGGATCAGTCGTGTCTATCTGGGCGTCCACTGGCCCACCGATGTGCTGGCTGGCTGGACGGCAGGCGCGGCATGGGCTTCGCTATGCTGGATCGTCGCGCGCTGGATGCAGAAACGGGGCGCCGTGGAGCAAAGCGTTGGCGATGATAACGCTGTACAGTAGCCGTATCGCTCGCCAATAATAACGATAAAAATCGGCGTTAACCGACTCTTTGCTCACCGATAGCCAGGGTAGACTTACTGAAATTGTATTTTTTTGATTAATACCAATATAACTAATATTCGCAGGGAACGATCATGGCGCCTAATCCTTCTATCGCCACGCCGCGCAGCCACGTGGTGTTTATTTTCTGTATGCTCGTTTCTGGCTTGTCGCTGTTTGCTTCGCAAGTGCAGGCCAATCCACGATACGCCTCCATCGTTATCGATGCCCAGAGTGGCGAAGTATTATCCTCCGAACATGCCGATGCCGCGCGTTACCCTGCGTCATTAACCAAGATGATGACGCTTTACCTCTTGTTCGAGGCAGTCGAAAGCGGGCGGTTGACGATGGAATCCCAACTGCCGGTATCGGCGCATGCCGCCGCTCAGCCACCTTCCAAGCTCTGGGTACGACCCGGGCAGACGATTGCCGTCGAGGAGGCGATCCTGGCCTTGGTCGTTCGCTCGGCGAACGACGTCGCGGCGGTGGTGGCAGAGAGCCTGGCAGGCTCCGAGCGAGCATTTGCCGAACGCATGACTGCCAAGGCCAGGGCAATGGGAATGACCTCGACCACGTTCCGCAATGCCTCGGGCTTGCCGGACGACGCGCAAGTGACCACAGCCCGGGACATGGCCACGCTATCCATGCATCTGATGCGTGACTTTCCTCGGTTTTACGGCTATTTCTCGCGCACGCACTTTGCCTATCGAGGCAAGACCTACAAGGGGCACAATCGACTGTTGGATGATTATACCGGTGCCGATGGTCTAAAGACCGGTTATATCCGGGCGTCGGGTTTCAACGTGGCGACCTCGGCGGTACGAGACGGACGCCGCATCGTCTCGGTCGTCATGGGTGGCTTTACTGCAAAGTCACGCGATGCCCATATGGCGGATCTTCTCGACAGGGGCTTCGTAAGGGCGTCCCTATTGACCCGTGGCGATTGGATCGCCAAGACAGATGTATTCGGTACTGGCGAAGCGATCGCGTTGGCCGCAGCGCCGAAAGCCCGCAGCGTGGCAGCAACGGTGGCACGCCCATCCGCTCCGGCCGCTGCCGAGGCTGCCGCCGTGGCCCAGGGGGATGCTCAGGACGATCCGATTCGTACCCTGATGGCCAGCATGGATCATCCCGATACGACTGGCTGGATGGTTCAGGTAGGTGCTTTCAGTAACCGCGATGGCGCACAGGTCCGTGCCAATCAGGCGGCGACCGCGCTGAGAAGTGAGCTCACCAATACGCGTGTCTCGGTGGTACCTGCCGACGGCGCGCGTCAAATGTATCGTGCTCGCCTGATCGATCTGGAAGAGGAGCAGGCGCGCCGCTCCTGCCAACAGCTGGCCAGCCAAGGTATGGATTGTGTGGTGTTGCGTGCCGGGGTAGGAGGCTGAAAACGGCCGCACTCCGACATGGCCGCTGCCTTTTATCGCCATCGCCCCGCTCTGCGGGGCGATGGCGTTATAGCTATTAAAAACGACACGGTACGCCGTCTACATGGTATAGCTAGCGCATACATAAAGAAGATGGCGCCATGACGGTCATTTATCCTCTGTTGTACATGCTCGGCGGCCTGGTTGTCGGCCGGTTTATACCCAGTGCGAGGACAGGGCTATCGGCTATCCTCACCCGGATACTCATTCCCTTTGTCATCGCCTATAACCTGCTGACCTACCAGGCTGGCACGGCACTGCTCGCCATTTTCTGTTTCATTTTCTGCGGCGTGCTGTTTCTCCTCGGGCAGGTCTTCTGGCGGGACAAGTTGCGATCACTGACGTTCAGTTATCTCAATATTGGATGGTTGGGCTTGCCGTTAGCCATCGCCATTTTCGGTGACGCCGCCAGCCGGATCATTATTGCGGCCTACATCGGCGGGTCGGTTTTCGGCAATATCGCCTGTGTGTTGGCCATGCAGGACGAGGCCAGTGGGCGAGACATGATTCGCAACACAGTGTCCTCGCCACCGGTGTTGGCCGTCTTCTCGGGCCTGCTTCTGCATATGTCGCCGTTCGATCTGGCTGACGCTTCCTGGCTGGCGGTGGCCTATGAACTGGCCAAGCAGCTCATGACGATTGCCGGGATGTGCACGCTCGGCATCTGGCTATATTGTTCCAAAATGACATTGGCCAGCTTGCGGGCAGCCGTGCCGGTGTCGCTGTTGCGGGCTGGTCTGGGGGCAATGATCGTCGGGATGTTCGTCTGGGGCTGCAGTGAACTGGGGATCGAGTTGATCGCCTCTAATGTGGCGGTACTGTTCATTCTGCCTTTACTCCCCCCAGCAGCGAATACCGTGGTACTGGAAACCTATTATCGAGGCACCGGTAGGTCCGCACAGGCCATAGCTAGCGGCACCTTGGTGTCACTGGTGCTGTTATCGCTATTCGCTGCAGCTGTGTTGCTATTGCGTCCCTGATTGAGAACCGGAGGAAAAATCCATGCTTTTGGTCAGTGCGTGTTTGGCTGGATTGAATGTCAGATACGACGCATCGAACAAGCTGGATGAAACAGTGCGCCGGCTCGTTGCCGAGGGTAGAGCAATCATGGTGTGTCCGGAAATGCTCGGTGGCCTTACAACACCGCGCGAGCCCGCAGAGATCGTGGGCGGCCATGGACAGGATGTTCTTGATGGAACTGCCAGGGTCATGACGCAATCAGGTATTGATGTAACAGCGGCCTTTCTCGAAGGAGCCTATCGCACCCTGGAGAAGGCGCAGTCGCTGAAGGCGACCAAGGTTGTGCTCAAGGAATACAGCCCCTCATGCGGCAGTTCTCTGATCTATGATGGTCGTTTCGATGGCAAGGCTGTGGCGGGGAACGGCGTTACTGCCGCCTTGCTGCAACGACACGGTATCCAAGTCATTTCCGAACGGCAATTGGCATGTCACGTCCCATGAATTTAGCGGGGACCGGCGACGTTACCAGGCACTTCTCCTACAGATTTCCGCAATGTGAGCTCTAAGATTCTGGGGATGGTTTCAGCGCTTCTTCCGAGGCTGCAAGGCGCCTTGGCTTGAGCGTTGCTCCTATCGTCTCGTGCAGTCGCTGTTGAGTTGGTCGGCGACCGAGTTGGGGCTGTCGACGTCGCTGGACGCCGTGAGCGTGACGGTTATGTGGACTCCTCCTGACGAGAGCAGGCGATGAAAGGTAGCACTTTGTGCCGATTGAGCAGCCCCTTGGGATCGAGGGCCTGCTTGAGCGTATGCATCAGCGCGATTTCCTCGGGACTTCGGCACAGGGCGAGGTAGTCGCGCTTTTCGAGACCGATACCATGCTCGGCCGAGACCGAGCCTCCCAAGGCGGCCAACGGGCCGTACACCAGTCGCTCGACGGCCTGTCGGGTGTCGGCATCGTCACTGCCGGCGTTGATGGAGAGATGCAGATTGCCATCGCCGATATGGCCGAACACAACCAGGCGGCTACCGGGGCGGACTGCCGCAAGTTCGCATTCAAGTGTCTCGACATAGCCCGGCATGCTGCCGATGGGCAGGCTGACATCGAAGGCGAACAAAGGGCGCAAGGCCTGGATCAACCCCTCGATATCCTCGCGGATCGCCCACAGGGCCTGACGCTGCGCGCCTGAGTGAGCCATCACCGCATCACTTACCCAGCCCGCCTCGAAAAAGTCTTTCAGGGCTGCGCTGAACAATTGTTCGTCGTGTTGCTGATCGATCCCCTGAGCCTCAACGAGGAGATAATAGGGCGAGTCGGCAGAAAGCGGTGGCGTATGGCGACCGAGTTCTTCGGTCAGTAGGCGATAATGCGATTGCCACATGACCTCGCAGGCGGTGAGGTTGGCGCCCAGCCGTTGCCGCAGACCATTGAGGATGCTCGTCAACGCCTCGAAGCCTGGTACGGCGAGCAGTGCCGTGTTTTCGCTGGTAGTGGGACGTTGCAGTCGCAATACGGCACGGGTCACGATACCCAAGGTACCCTCACTGCCGATGAAGAGCTGCTTGACGTCATAGCCGGCATTGTTCTTGAGCATGCGGTTGAGCGAACTGATGACGGTACCGTCGGCGAGCACCGCCTCCAGGCCAAGCACGTGCTGGCGCATCATGCCGTGGCGGATTACCCGGTTGCCGCCGGCGTTGGTCGAGATATTGCCGCCGATGGTGCACGACCCCCGGGCGCCGAGATCGAGCGGAAAATGCCAGCCCTGTGACGCGGCAGCCTGCTGTACAATTTCCAGAGGCGCCCCGGCCTGGACCGTCAAGGTACCATCCAACGGGTCCAGGGTTTCCACTGCCGTCATGCGCTCCAGTGAAATCACCAATTCGTCCCGGCCGGCCTGACCGCCGTGGACCAATCCGGTCATGCCGCCCTGGGTCACGACCGGCTGGCCTGCGGCATGGCAACAGCGCATCACTGCAGCAAGCTGCTGGGTGTCGGTCGGTCTCACAATGGCAGTGGCGCGACAGGGGGCGCCGCTAAGCCAGTCGTTGATGCGCTGGCCGACGGCCTCACCACGGATGAGTCCGCTGGGGTCGACAATGGCTTGGATGTCGGTCAATAACGCGTCCATCAATGTCCTTTACCTGTTAGGCAGCCGCAACACCGCGGCCGCTACACCGCGGCCGCTACACCGCGGCCGCTACACCGCGGCCGCTACACCGCGGCCGCTACACCGCGGCCGCTTCATGGGCGCGGCCGGGTATCGCGTCGAGCAGCTCGCGAGTGTAGGCCTCACGGGGGGAGAGGAAGACTTCCTGTGCTGTGCCCTGTTCGACGATGCGCCCGTGCTGCATCACGATGATTCGATCACAGACCTGTGCGGCTACCCGCAGGTCATGGGTGATGAACAGCAGCGACAGCGATAGCTTCCGTTTAAGGTCCTCGAGCAGTTCCAGGATCTGAGCCTGGATCGATACATCCAGGGCGGACACGGCTTCATCGGCGACGATCAGCTCGGGGTTCAGGGCCAGGGCGCGGGCGATACCGATACGCTGGCGCTGGCCGCCGGAGAATTCGTGGGGAAAGCGCTCGGCAGCAGCGGCCCCCAGCCCCACCAGGTCGAGCAGGTCGCCGGCTTGCTTGAGGGCCTCCTGGCGTGGCACGCCATTGGCTATCGGGCCCTGGGCGATGGCCAGGCCGACCCGGGTTCGCGGGTTGAGCGAGGCGTAGGGGTCCTGGAATACCATCTGTACCCGCTTGCGTTCGCGACGCAGGGCATCACCCTTGAGAGCGCTCAGGTTGACGCCATCGAGCAGCAGCTCGCCGCTATCGGGGCGTTCGAGACGGACCACGCAACGGCCCATGGTCGATTTGCCGGAGCCGGATTCACCCACGATTCCTACGGTCTCGCCGCGGTCGAGCGTGAACGACACGTCATTCAGCGCAACGACTTCACGCGAGGGCTTGAACAGGCCGCCACGCGAGCGGAATACCTTGTTGAGCTGGCGCACCTCGAGCAGGGGGGCGGGATCGCGGACGTCGCGTGCAGGGGGCACGGCATTGCTGGGAATGGCGTCAATGAGCGAGCGGGTATATTCGTGTTGTGGGTTGCCCAATATGTCGCTGGCCAGCCCCAACTCGACGACCTTACCTAGCCGCATGACACAAACGCGGGTGGCGATCTCGGCCACCACGCCGAAGTCGTGGGTGATGAACATCACTGCCATGTTGCGGCGCTGCTGAAGATCGCGGATCAACTCGAGAATCTGTGCCTGGGTGGTCACGTCCAGCGCCGTGGTGGGCTCGTCGGCGATCAGCAATTCCGGCTCCAAGGCCAAGGCCATGGCGATCATCACGCGCTGGCGCTGGCCGCCTGACAGCTCGAAGGGGTAGGCGCGAATCGCTTTTTCGGGCTGCGGAATGCCGACTTCCTCTAGCAGCGACAAGGCTTTTTGCTGGCGCTCCTTGGCGTTATATAACCCGTGGGCCTCGAAGACTTCGGCAATCTGGTCGCCGGCCCGCATCAGCGGATTCAGCGCCGTCATCGGCTCTTGGAAGATCATTCCGATGCGCAGGCCTCGAAGCTCCCGGTGGCGCTTTTCATCGAGTTTCAACAGGTCTTCGCCGTGGAACAGGATCTCACCATCCGTTGGCCGAACCCCTTTGGGCAGCAGACCCATCACTGCGTTGGCGGCCATCGACTTGCCGGAGCCGGACTCGCCGACCACGCACATGATCTCGCCTTTAGCGACATCATAGGTGACATTTTCAGCCGCATAGCGCCGATCGGCCCCCTTGGGTAGTGCCAGGGTCAGGTTGCGAATGCTCAGTACGGTATCGGTCATGAGGTTCCCCTACTGGCGTTCACGGGCAAGCTTGGGATTCAGGGCATCATCGAGCCCTTCGCCGACCAGATTCAGGGCCAGCACGGTGAGCAGGATCGCCATGCCCGGGAAGAAGCTCAGCCACCAGGCCTGACGAATCACCGTGCGTGCCGCGCCGATCATGTATCCCCAGGACATCACGTTGGGGTCGCCCAGGCCCAGGAATGACAGCGCCGATTCCAGCAGGATTGCCGTAGCCACCATCAGCGAGGCCAACACGATGATCGGTGAAAGGGTGTTGGGCAGGATTTGCTTCAGAATGATGGTGGTGTTGCCCTGTCCGACGAGCCGTGCCGCCTCGACGTATTCCCGGTTTCGCAGCGACATGAACTCGGCTCGTACCAGGCGCGCCACGGGGGGCCAGCTGACGATGGCGATGGCAAGCACAATGGAGGTCACGCTGGGCTGCATGATGGCGACGAGCACGATCGCCAGCGCGAAGTTGGGAATGGTCTGGAAGAATTCGGTGAAGCGCATTAGGGCATCGTCGACCAGCCCACCGTAATAGCCGGCCACGGCCCCCAGTGGCACGCCGATTATCAGTGCCACGCTGGTCGACACCAGACCGATCAACAACGATACCCAGGCGCCATGCATCAGCCCGGCGGCGACGTTGCGGCCCATGGTATCGGTGCCCAGCACGAAGCCGTCGACTTCGAAAGGGGGCAGGAAGGGGCGCTGCACCATGCGCCAGGGCGACTCGGGAAAGAGAAGCGGTGCCAATATTGCCATGGCAATGATCAGGGCCAGAATGATGAGTCCGATCAGTGCGCCACGGTTTTGTGCGAAGCGGGCAAAAAAGCTCATGACGCCTCCTTGATACGCGGATCGGCGAGGCGATAGACCAGGTCGGTAAAAATGTTGAAGACGATGACCAGTGCGGCGGAGAAGAAGAATATGCCGAGGAGAAGATTGTAGTCACGCTGCATCAGTGCCTCGTACATCAACCGTCCGATGCCCGGCCAAGCGAACACGGTTTCGGTAAGAATGGCACCACCGACCATTTGCCCGGCTTGCAGGCCGGCCAGGGTGATGATCGGTAGCAGGGCATTGCGCAGGATGTGTCGGCGCTGGATCACGCGGTCTTTGAGTCCCTTGGCGCGGGCCGTTTTGACGTAGTCCTGCTGGCTGGCCTCGAGCATCGAGGCGCGGGTCATGCGGGTGTAAATAGCCATGAAGAACAGTGCCAGGGTCGATGCCGGCAATATCAGGTGCTTGGCGACATCCAGGATATGGGCCATGCCGGTATAGTGTGCACCCACGGTGAACATTCCGTAGGCGGGCAGCCAGTCGAGATAGACCGAGAACAGCAATACCGCCATGAGCGCGACCCAGAACAGCGGGGTGGCATAAAAGACCAGAGCCAGAGCCATGATCACCGAGCCTGAAATCTTCTTGACCCGGGCGGCTGCCATGGAGCCGGCGAAAATGCCCAGTGCCAGCGACAGCACGAATGCGGTACCGGTCAACAGCAGGGTGGCGGGGAGGCGCTCCAGGATCAGGTCGAGCACTGGCATCTGTTGCCGGTAGGAATAGCCAAAATCGAGCGTGGCAATCCCCGAAACATAATGCCAAAGCTGGACGTATAACGGCTGGTCGAGCCCAAACTGTTCACGCAACTGGCGCAGGAATGCCTCATCCGTGGCACCGGCCTCGCCGGCCAGGATAGCCGCGGGATCCCCGGGCGCCAGTTGGATCAGGAAAAAGTTGAATACAATAATCAGGAACAAGACGATCACGGCCTTGAGCAGCCGCATCGCGATCAGGCGAGCATAAACCATGCGATAAACCTCGAAACCCTACCGAAACCACGGAGAGGCGCTTGTGCGCCCCTCCGTGACGGATCATTTCTCGATCCAGGCGTCCTTGAAGCCGTCGTTAACGCCGACGCCTGAAGTCACCAGGTTTTTGATATTGCAGCGGTAAATAGTGGGGAAGCCGAGTTCGAGCAGCCAGCCGACGGGAACATCCTCATGCAGGATCTCCTGCACCTCGTGGTAGAGCGCCTCGCGCTTCGCTTCAGGGTAGGCCGTAGCCGCTTCGTTGAACAATTCGTCGACGCGCTCGTTTTCATAGCCTTCGACGTTATTCCAGGGCGAGCCTTTCTCGATATTGCTGGAGAGATAGGTCCGCGAGATACCCAGGGCGGGATCGCCGTACTGGTAAAGGTAGGTAAATGCCAGGTCGTAGTCCCACTCGCCCAGGCGCTGGTTCCAGCCGCCTACGTCAGTGGCTTCGGTACGCACGTTGATGCCGACTTCGGAAAGGTTCTGCTTGACGGCTTCGGCCCAGCGGGTCCAAGTCTCGCCATAGGGTAGCGGCAGCAGCGTCACTTCCTCGCCGTCGTAGCCCATTTCGTCGAGCAGTTCGCGTGCCTTCTCTGGGTCGTGGTCGTAGGGCTCGAGATCTTCGTTCTGGAACTTGGCATTGGAACCGAAGGCTGACAGCGGCACGTTACCGAGGCCATTCCACAGTACATCGCGGGCGAACTCGCGGTCCATGGCGTACATGACCGCCTGCCGGAAGCGCTTGTCGGCTGTGGGACCTTCACGGTTGTTCATCCAGAGCATGGCGAAGGGGCTGAAATACTCGTGGCCCTCCTGGGTCATACAAGTATTTTCCATCTCGGCCAGGCGCGGCACATCGAAATTCTCGACCGTGCCATAAGGCAGGACATCGACCGTACCGTTTTCATATGCCACGGCGCGGGAGGCACCATCCGGTATAATGTGCCAGTTCACGCCATCGAGATAGGGAAGCCCCTCTTCGTAGTAATCCTCATTCTTGACCAGCTCGATCACCGTGCCGCGGTCCCAGTTCTCGAACTTGAACGGCCCGGTGCCGACAGGCTGATTGTTGGCCTCGTTGTCGCGGAACTCGGTGCCCTCGTAGATGTGCTTGGGCACCATGGTGAAAGTGCCCGCCTCGAACGAGAGTAGGAACGGTCCGAATGGCTGCTTGAGCGTAAACACTACGGTGTGATCGTCCGTGGCCTCGATGCTTTCGACATGCTGGAGCACGGCACGGGCGCTGGGGTTAAGATCGCGATGGAAAACATCGGCCGAGAACACCACGTCCTCGGCAGTGAACGGTTCGCCGTCGTGCCAGGTCACCCCTTTGCGCAGGTGGAAGGTATAGGTCAGCCCATCATCGCTCTCTTCCCAGGATTCCGCGAGTTGGGGTATGGGATTGAGGTCGGTGTCGTAGCGTAGAAGCCCTTCGTAGATATTGCCGGCCACGGTGCGGGTCGGGGCATTCTGGATCATGCCCAGTACCAGGCCGGGCGGTTCCGGCTGGATAATGGTATCGATGACGCCGCCGGGTTGCGGATCGGCCATGGCGGGAAGGGTGGCTAGGCCACACGCGGCGACTGCACAGGCGAGAGGTGCTTTCATTGTACTCTTCTTTTCCGTTGTTCTTGGAGTTGCTTGCCGGCTAGAAGGACTTCAGTGCCTGGAAGTACCTTGGCAGTGCCGGCAGCGTTCGTGATGAAGAAGACATTTTGACCATAGCAGCGCTTGACAAAGCTGTCGACAGTCGACATTGGCAGTCGACAAACAGAAAAACGCCGCTTAGTGTTGATAAATGAGCCAAAAACAACACAGGGCAGCAAAGGCAGCGCGAACCTCATGGATGCCAAGCGCGGTGTGACTTTACCCAACTTGCGTCAGCGCAATCTGGTTGACCAGGTGGCCGACGTGCTGACTGAGGCCATCATTGACCGTCGCTTCAAGCCGGGTGAGCGCTTATCCGAAATGCAGCTCTCCCGAGATATGGGAATCAGCCGTGCGCCTCTGCGCGAGGCGGCCCGTCTCCTCGAAAGCCGTGGTTTTCTGGTGTCGCGTCCTGGGCGGGGGTTTTTCGTTCGTGAACTGGACCGCGCTGACTTGGCCGATGTGTTCGACCTTCGCCTGTGCCTCGAACGTCATGCTTTCCGCCTTCTGGTTGCGTCCTTTTCTCCCGAGATGCATATGACCTTGAATCGTCAGGTGGAAGTCATGTGCGACGTGGCCAGGGATAGCGAGGACAATCGCAAAATCGAAGAAGATATACGCTTTCATCGCATGATCTTCGAGATGGCGGGTAACAGTCGCCTGCTAAAGACGTTCAACGATCTCGCCCATGAGTTACGGCTTTGCATGGCGTTGATAGGGATCACTCATTCCGACCCCGGCAGCATCTCCACCAGCCACTGGCGCCTGATCGAGGCCTTGGCTAGCGGCGATCCTGCCCGCTGCGAGGCGGCCGTCGACTACCACATCGGCATCGCTAGGCATTATATACTCCAAGGCATCAGCGATCCGCAGGGAACGCCTTGATACGGCATCCCTGAGTCAGAGCAGGTAAGAAAGGAGCCTGTCCAGGCGAACATGCCTACGAGAGCCGATCATTCTGGAGGACACGTAATGTTGTGGCTTCCAGTGCTGTCAGGCCATCGTACGATTCAAGGCTTGGGTCTAAACCAAGCCATAAAGTACGAATCCAAGAGTTACCGCAGTGGCGATGAAAGCCAGCAATGCCAGCAAGCCATCATTAGCCATGAGAGAAAGACCAAACAGAGTGAGGGCCAACCCTGCCCCATTAGCAGTAAAGGGCACTACCTCCATTGGTGGCATGGAAAGTGCTATGACAATACATACAGCAGCAATGGCATAGATACCTGCTCCATGGGTGAACGTCGTCAGGCGTGGCCTAAGGAAACGGTCGATAAATCGCGCGGGTGGGCGCATCCACTTCAAGGCCTTGCCGAGCTTGTCTTGCGACACAGAACGCTTGAGCAGCGAATGTGGCAACCAGAAGAATTCACGGCGGATAAGTAACTGGCCGGCTACAATCAATACGAATAGCGCCATGATTGTAGGTACGCCCGGAATATCACCAACGATTGGCATTACGGTAATAATACCGGCCACTAATAGAAGCGGACCAAACGATCTGCGCCCAACTTCTGATACGACATCGCCGACCGAGACTTGATCGCCCTTGTGCTTCTCGGCTTGGCTGATCCGTTCCAGCATTTGCTCCAGGTCGGCAGGTTCTTGCCGCTCGCTCATAGACTACACCACTTGAGATTGCGCCGACTCGTACCCTCAGATCGAGATACCTCGGCTTCAGGATTGTAAACACAGGGGGTGTCTTGGTTTTACCAAACTTGGCTATCCATCACTCGTCCCCCTATGGAATAGGTTAAGGGTGGCAGAGATACATCAATATGCCAGAGGTTTGGCGAAGGAAGAGCGGAAAAGGCATCTGGTCATAGACAACGCAGGTTAAGCCAGAAGAACGGAAATCCAGACGGAACCCAAGTAGCAAACGGCGTCTCAAATGCCTTGGCCAGGCATGAAGACAAGCAATGTGATTCTCCCCATAGTCAGGGTTACGCCGAATCAATGCTGGCGTTCTCAGTTTCGTTTCCATTGAAAGCATGCACGGCGAACTCACCCGGGGCAGCACGCTGGGAGCCCAGGGTCTCCAGGGCTTGAATCATATCCGAGCGACCAGCTTTCCATCGTTCGGTCAGGGAAGGGCGTGAGAAATCGAAAGCCCTCATTTCGGTATCGTTAGGCACGCCAGCGTGGCTGAGCATGAGCAGCGTGGTCGCACCTTCGGTTTGTGCTGCTTCCGCCAAGGCTGTCGCCAGGCTGGGATCTCCTCGCTGATGTTCCGGAATTCGGCTGCCAAGTAGCCGCAACTGGCGACGCAACTCGTGGCGTTGACGCAGATATTGCAGTGCGCTCCAGCTCTGGGCCGAAAGGAGCAATTCCAATTGCCGGTCCATCGCTTGCCCAACGGTCCTGAAGTCGGGCCCAAGGCGTCGAAACAGATCCAGTGCAACGCACAACCGGTCATCCGCAACCGGCTCGTCCAAGGCAGCCTCTAGTGGGAGATTTGAGGCCATGCCTCCATCCACCACGACTCGATCATTGATGCGTGTCGGTGGGAAAAAGGGAATAAATCCGCAACTCGCCAACAAATGATCAACCTCGATTGTCGTCTTGGCAGTATCGAAACGCACCTCCTCTCCGCTGTTGGCATCCACAGCCACGATGACCAGCCTTGTCTGTCCATCATTCAGCCGATCAAAATCGACCGCCTGCTCCAGGGTTTTGCGCAAGGGCGCGAGGTCGTAGAGGCCGGTATCGGTGGGCATTCCAGGTAACATTGACAAGGCGCCTGGAAAGCGTGCGCGATAGAAGGCAGGACTGCCGAGGAAAAGACTCTGCAGCGCACGTGTCCGTTTACTGTCCCACGTGGTTGGCCAGGTTGGCCGAAAAGCCCAGGGCCCGTCTTGCGCTGCGGCATCCCAGAAGCTGCGAAGGACGCTGACACGTTTTTCCGGAGGATTGCCGGCGATTAGTGCCGCGTTGACCGCTCCGGTAGAGACAGCAAAGATTTTATCGGCGTGAAAGCCTCTTTCGTGCAGCGTTTCATAAGCGCCGCCCTGATAGGCGCCGAGAGCGTTTCCCCCTGACAAGATCAGTGTAATGTGCTCAGCCATTTGATCTCCAAGTCTGATCCCTGCATCCATAAACAGGCACAGCTTTCCTGCTTTGCCTGTCGGTGTGGTCTCGAAAGATAGCTCTGCATAGATAGTGTAGTTGATTGAAAAAATCGAGCAGGAATAAAGTTAGAGTTAGCTAATTAAAGTAAGTTTAAAAATTATGGTTGTGCTTCTATAGTAAATCGCTAACCGAGGGTAAGGCGGCGCTTGTATATAAAAGGATCTAAAGGCACCGTAAGGCTGGGGTATAAAATCTTCATCCATGTGCTGTAAGTTTTCCATTTGTCTGAATTTTTCTGGAAATATACTCAGCATTATCAGTGACGGTCGAGTCATTCGGTTATCTGGAGACATGAGCATGAAAAGGTCGAGCAGTCTGTTATGGGGCGCGTTGGCCCTTGGGGCGGTAGCCGGCATGCGTAGTATGCTCGCGCCAACGATGACCAGCCGGGCTCTCGCCAAGCACCCGGATGCCAATAATGCCGACGAGCCCGCCCGTACGCTGGCAGCGCAGCAAACGCGCTACTTGCTAATACCGCTGGCAGTCGGTGAACTGGTAGGCGACAAGTTGCCCTTCGCTCCGGATCGTACGATCAGTGCCTCCATGATGGTGCGTGCAGTATCGGGCGGAATGACCGCAGCGGCTCTTGCCAGTGCACGGCGGCAACCGATTCTGCTCCCGGCGCTGGCAGGTGCAACGGCCGCCTGCGTGTCGGCGAAAGTCGGTGCCAGTTTGCGTAGCCGCTACGGCAGTTTCGGGCCATTCACCAATGCGGCGTTGGGGATCACTGAGGACTGTCTGGCCCTTGCCATAGGTAGCGCTGGATTGCAGCGCGCCTTGGGCGAGATGAGTGGTTCGGGCAGGGAGGCTCACGCATACGGGGTGTAGCGACAGGGGGGGCATCTGCGGTAGCAATGTTAACGAACCAGAGTGAACCGGAATCTATGGAATGAATGATGCACGTGGTTTTTGCCACAGGAGGTTACAAATATAAGAATGAAAATTAAACGCCGTCATCTTTAAGGTGAATGTCAAAATCATCTATTTTTCATTACTAAACGCATGAAACAACAAGGAGCCTGGTTTCAGACGATCTGGATCGGGCAAGAGAGTTCCCGACTATGTATCCTCTCCAGCGGAAGGGGCGTTCAATTCGTGCTGTTCCCTCGCCTCTGGAATTATCGTAATGGATGCTAGGCCAAATTCGCTTCGCGTAGCTAACGTCTCGACTACCCTGAAGATGGAGCAAAGCTATCTTTCATCGCTTCCATAGAGGGTTTGCTTTTGATCGGTGAGCGCGATGTACTCGTCATTCACGACGAACGTATGCTGGCACATCGGCCTAACGCCGAGGAGCCTTTCCAGCCCGGAAAACTGGATAGCCGTGTACAGGCGATTCTCGGAGGGCTTTTCGAAGGCGCCGTGATCAAGTGGAGCTACCCGGAGCATCCAGGACGGTTACAGGCTATTACCGACTTATTGATGCGCGAGCCCGTGCCCGGCGTTCGTTATGAGACGGGCAGGCCTGCCACAGAAGACCAGCTTGGCAGGGTGCACATCACCTCTTACGTCGAGAATATCTATGCTCTGCGTGGTAAGCAGGCATGGCTGGATGTCGATACCACCGCGGTTTCTCCAGGCAGTGTCGCTGCCGCCGAAGTGGCTGCGGGCTCGGCCATTGCTGCGGTCGAGGCGGTCATGGAGGGGCGTGCCGGCAGCGCTTTCGCCCTTTGTCGCCCCCCGGGCCATCATGCGGATTCGGTACGTGCGCGAGGCTTCTGCCTGTTCAATAACGTTGCGGTGGCTGCAGCCCATGCCCAAGCTGAGCTTGGCTGCGAGCGGGTATTGATCATCGACTGGGATGTCCATCATGGTAATGGAACCCAGGACATTTTCTGGGCTTCGCCAAATGTACTGTTCTTCGATACTCATCGAGCAGCGCCCTTCTATCCGGGCTCCGGTAACAAGGAAGAGATCGGCGTGGGCTTGGGTGAGGGGCTGACCGTTAACGTGCCCCTACCGGCCGGTTGCGGCGACCCGACGCTGGTCAGGGCTTACCGCGAGATACTGGTTCCAGCGGTGGAGTGGTTCAAGCCGGATCTGATCCTGGTCTCTGCGGGCTTCGACATGCACCGTCTGGATCTATGCATGAACTTGAGCTATAGCGGCTTTGGCGCACTGACGGGCATCGTACAGGAGTTGGCGGATAAGCATTGTGGCGGGCGTTTAGCCATGGTGCTGGAAGGTGGCTACCATCTTGAATCATTGGCGCGCGGGGTCCGGACCGTTCTGGAGGTCCTGGCGGGTGGGGATCCTCCTGAAATCGAAGAGCCAGGCATTAGCGATGTAGTTAGCTTGGCTGATTTTCACCGTGACGCGTTTCGATGAACCGGCGGTGATTCTGGTGCGCAATATATTCGGTATCGGGCGGCCACCCATCGTGGCTTTCCAAGGAAAGGCGCGGCATCAGGGAGGACGCTTTCTGAGCCTTTTCATGCTGTCGAGACGAGCAAGTCAATGACGTCGCTCATGGCTCACCCTCGGCATTCTGTTGGCCAAGGGTGAGCCGCCCATGCCAAGCAGATACATCAGTCGTCGTTAATAGTCATAACACGAGTCTCGCCGGTGAGCACTTCTTCCCAGGCCTGGTCGAGGGTGTAGCCCTGACAAGCGTTGATCGTGTCGAGTACCTCGACAGCATGCTGCAGGGAGTGGCCGCTGGCTTTCAGGGCAATCACCACCTTGGCAAGGTCCTGCTTGCTGAAGGTGCTGGCGATAAGGTCGGCTTGCTGGGTCAGTTGGGTGCAGTTCATGGTTCCATCCTCTTGCAAGGTCATTATTACCTTGGGAAATACCGTTTGGGCTGTCTCCGATGACTTCTGGTGCCTTGGCTGCATGCCGGGCCGGGTAGGCCTTCAGGGCTGCACTGCCGCAGGGTCATAAGCGTTCCAAGACCTTCGCTCCTGGCGCCTGGATCAAAAAACCTATGGCGCTCAGGTTGTAGCCGGGCATCAGGTCAGTGTACCTGGGTAGCGATACCCTGCCTTGCGCCGTGATTTCACTATGGGCCAGGGCGAGACGTCCTACAAAGCGCCATTAGATGCATGGGCCGTTGTAGGTTAACTACACCGAGTGTATGCAACGACAGGGCAGGTAGCGGCACTACGGAAGGTGGCGCTGATGAACTGATATTCAATCCGGACTTGCAGTGTGGCCAGACCCAAGCCGGCCTTGGCTACCCCAGCGTTGCCAGGGAAGGAAACAAATCAACCATAACGCTGGATAAGCGGGTCATGGTCCCTGAAACGATGGCTATTCCCATAAGAATCAGGATTGTGCCGGCAATCGGACGGGTATAGGCGCTCCATTTGCCAAGTTTCTTGCTATGGCGGCTGAGGCTGTTGATGCAGAGCGTACTTGCCAGAAAGGGCAGTGCCATTCCGGCAGAGTACATGCCCAGATAGATCATACCGTGCTGTGCATTGGCAGCATTGGAGGTGGCCATCAGAATCGCACCGAGGATGGGGCCGATACAGGGCGTCCAGCCGATAGCGAATGCTATGCCAAACGCCGTAGCCGACAGGGGGGAACCCCCTTGGAATCTGGGATTGAACTGCAGAGTGCGCTGGAAGACTGGCAGATTGAGCAGGCCCGTCATGAAGATCCCCAGCAAGATGACAACCGAGCCTGTAATCCAGTTGAGTTCCTGGCGGTAGCCACGCAGGAGTTGACTGAGCGAACTGGCGCCTAGCCCTAATATAATGAATACCAGCGTAAAGCCTGTCACAAAGAAGACACTGAGTATCAGCGCTTCGACCTTCTTGTCCCGTTTGTTGACGCTGCCGCCAGTGACGACAGAAAGATAGCCCGGCAGGAGTGGCAACGTGCAGGGAGAGAAGAAGGAGATCAACCCTCCAGCAAAAGCGCCAACCAAACCAATAGACGAGAGCGAGTCCAAGCTACGACTTCCTGAGCAATGGGGAAATGCGCATCGGCCGAGCGAAATGGCTAATGGCTGCATACGCACGCTAGCATAAGACCTAAGCTCCACCCGGAGGTCAAGGGTCCCTTGGTTGCAAGGATGCTAAGCGCTGAAGGAGGGGTTGACCTTAAAGTTCACTTTAAGGCTATCGTAGGCAATGCATCATCCAACCCCAACGTAAGGATAGCGTGATGACATTGCAGCTTGGAGAAGTAGCGCCCGATTTTACGGTGGCGTCCACGGAAGGCACCGTTAGCTTCCACGAGTGGCTTGGTGATAGTTGGGCCGTACTGTTTTCCCACCCGGCCGATTATACCCCTGTCTGCACGACAGAGCTTGGCGCATTTGCCAAGCGTAAGAGCGAGTTCGACAAGCGTGGCGCCAAGCTGATCGGCGTTTCCGTCGACCCACTGGAATCACATACCGGCTGGGCCAAGGATATCGAGACTACCCAAGGTGCGTCCCTCAACTATCCGCTACTGGCTGACGATGACCGAGTGGTTGCAGAGCTTTACGGGATGATTCATCCCAAGGCCGATCCCAAGGTGACAGTGCGCACCGTGTTCATCATCGACCCCAGCAAGAAGATACGCCTGATGTTGACTTACCCGCCCAGCACCGGGCGCAACGTCGATGAGATTCTGCGTGTTATCGACTCACTTCAGCTGACCGACACGCACAAGGTGGCCACTCCCGTCGACTGGCAGAACGGCGAAGACGTCATTATCGTTCCCTCCCTCTCGGACGAGGAAGCCAAAGAGCGCTTTCCTGAGGGCTGGGATGAGCAGACACCGTATCTGCGTGTGGTACGCCAGCCCAGATAACTTGACGAGTCGTTAGGTGGCTCAGTTGTACTGGGCCGCCCACAGTTTCGCTGAGGACATACTGATGAAAACCTACAGTATCGGGCAGCTGGCCGAGCGCTGCGGCATTGCCCCTCAGGCAATTCGCTATTACGAGCAAGAGCAGCTCATGCCGAAACCCCAGCGAACGGAGTCAAACTATCGCCGCTACCCCGAGGAGCATGTGGCTAGGTTGCAGTTCATTCTTGAGGCCAAGCAATGGGGTTTTACACTCGACGAAATTCGCGAGTTGCTGATCCTGCAGGATGCCAACGGTGACCGGGCACAAGCCAAGCGGATTGCCGAAGAGAAGTTGACCAAAATTCGAGAACAGATCAAACACCTTTCAAGAATCGAGTCGGTGCTTACGAAAACGCTCTCAGAGTGTTCCGGTGAGGGGCCCATGCAGGAAGGGTGTCCCATTGTCGAAGCGATCACTGACGGCAAGTAAGCCTCTCTATCCAGCCTTCTGGCCTGGCGGAACGATCGCCAGCCATCTGAGCCTTCTCAATGAGCGATGCTGTCAGGAGTTCTGCATGGCCGAGCGTGTCGATATCATCATACGGGGAATGTCCTGTGCCTCTTGCGTCGGACGTGTGGAACGCGCCCTCATGAAGCAGCCGGGCGTTTCTGATGCGCAAGTGAATCTTGCGACCGAAAAGGCTACGGTTGTCTTCGAAGAGCGTGCCAACCCCAGCCAAATAGCCCATGCCGTTGAAGAGGCCGGCTACCAGCCGGTAATCGAAACCGCGGAGATTCCTATTATCGGGATGACCTGCGGTTCCTGTGTCTCGCGGGTTGAGCGCACCATCGAGAAGCTGCCAGGCATTATCCAGTCCAGTGTGAACCTCACTACGCAAAAGGCATTCGTGCGTTTCCTGCCTGATGCGGTGACACTACCGCGCATCCAGCATGCCATTCGCGATGCCGGCTATGAGCCGCAGGATCAGACTGAGAACGCGCAGACCGAGCGAGAGGATCGGGAAGGTATCCAGCTTCGCAACAAGGTGCTGATTGCGGCTGCATTCACGATTCCTGTCGTGATTATTGCCATGGGCAAGATGATTCCTGCGCTGGAAGCAATCTTCACCAGCATCATGCCGCACCGTGGTTGGATGGGCATCGAGTGGTTGCTGACTACCCCGGTCCAGTTCTATGCCGGGGCCCGCTTCTATCGGGCAGGCTTCGCGGAACTGCGACATGCGAACCCGGGGATGAACAGCCTGGTCATGATCGGTTCGAGTGCCGCCTATTTCTATTCTGTGGCTGCACTCCTGATTCCCGGCTTTTTCCCGGCGGGGACCGCCGAGAGCTACTTCGAGGCGGCCGCGGTCATCGTTACCCTCATTCTACTGGGTCGCTACTTCGAGCATGTTGCCAAGGGCCGCACCTCCGAGGCGATCAAGAAGCTTCTGCAGCTACAGGCAAAGACGGCCCGCGTTATCCGCGGCAATGACATGGTTGAAGTGCTGATCGAGGCCGTTGTTCCGGGAGACCGTATCCAGACTCGTCCAGGTGAACGTATCCCCGTCGATGGCATCGTCGAGGAGGGACACTCCTATGTCGATGAATCGATGATCAGCGGCGAGCCGGTGCCGGTTGCCAAGCAGAAAGATAGTGAGGTAGTTGGCGGAACGATCAACAAGAACGGGGCGCTGACGTTCCGTGCTGTCCGGGTCGGTACTGACACGGTGTTGTCGCAAATCGTCAAGATGGTGGAATCGGCCCAGGCGGAAAAGCCGCCGATCCAGAAGCTGGCCGACAAGATTGCTGGAATCTTCGTGCCGGTCGTACTCGTGATTGCAATGATCACGTTTGCTGTGTGGCTCGGTTTCGGCCCAACGCCCGCGCTGGCTTTCGCTTTTGTCACTACAGTCAGCGTGCTGTTGATTGCCTGTCCCTGTGCCATGGGCCTGGCGACGCCTACCGCAATCATGGTGGGGACTGGAAAAGGGGCCGAGATGGGAGTGCTGTTTCGTAAAGGGGCAGCACTGGAGACGCTGGCCAAGGTAGACACGATCGTATTGGATAAGACCGGCACGTTGACGAGGGGACGCCCCGAACTGACGGACTTCGTTGTGCTCGAAGGGCAAGAGAATGAAGTGCTCCGATGGGTCGCCGCAGTCGAAGCGCAAAGTGAGCATCCTATTGCCGAAGCGATTGTACGTGGCGCCCAAGGTCGGGGCCTGGACCTGCCATCCATCAGCCGCTTCCAGGCTGAGCCTGGTTTTGGCATCGAAGCCGAGGTCGACGGCCATAAGCTCAATGTGGGAGCTGACCGTTATATGAGCCTGCTTGGCATTGAGCTAGGCAAGGCGGAAGGGCGTGCCGTGGCGCTTGCCAGAGAGGCCAAGAGCCCGCTGTACGCAGCAATCGATGGCAAGCTTGCAGCTATTATTGCTGTTGCCGACCCGCTCAAGGAGGGCTCGGTTGAGGCTATCGAGTCACTCAAGGCACAGGGCCTGAATGTGGCCATGCTGACCGGCGATAACCGCGCCACGGCCAAGGCTATCGCCAGGCAGGTGGGGATTCAGCAGGTGCTCGCCGAAGTGTTGCCGGATCAGAAGGCAAATGAGATCAAGCGGCTGCAGGCTGAAGGCCACAACACCGCATTCGTTGGCGATGGTATCAACGATGCGCCGGCATTGGCGCAGGCTAACGTAGGCATTGCTATTGGCACGGGTACCGATATTGCGATTGAGGCCGGTGACGTCGTGCTCATGCGTGGCGATCTGAGAGGCATCGTCAATGCCACGGCACTGTCCAAGCGCACCCGCAGGACGATTCTTTCCAACTTTGCCTGGGCTTATGGCTACAACGTGGCACTGATTCCGGTAGCGGCAGGTGCGTTGTATCCGTTCACCGGCTTCCTGCTCAACCCGATATTGGCGGCAGCGGCCATGAGCCTTTCCAGTATCTTCGTTCTGGCAAATTCGCTACGACTGCGTCGCTTTCAGCCAAACAGCCCTAGGCTCCCAACAGGACCTAGGCCTGGCTCTCAAGCAAGGCAGGTGCGTCATGCCTGAACAGCAACAATGGAGTGCCTACCAAGGGCACTCATCACTGAAGTGACATTTTGAATCCGCGAGGCTATGCGTGAAACGCCGACTGCTGTTGCTGTTGCCTTTACTCATCTTCCTGGGGCTGGGTTTCTTCTTCTACCGTGGTCTGGCGATGGATCCCAGTGCTCGTGATTCGGCGCTGCTGTCCCAGGAGTTTCCCACCTTTACATTGTCAACGCTGGAAGATCCTGACGCTCGCGTCGATGAGTCGCTATTGCGGGGAGAAGTCACGTTGGTCAATGTCTGGGCCGAGTGGTGTCCTACCTGCAAGGAAGAGATGCCTCAGCTGCTAATGCTGGCCGAGCGTGGCGTCAGGCTGGTCGGTATCAATTACAAGGATACCCGGACCAAGGGGCGGGAATTTCTCGACACGTTCGGCAATCCTTTCGAAGTCAACATCTTCGATCCCAATGGCGACTTGGGCTTCGATCTTGGTGTATATGGCGTGCCAGAAACTTTTCTCGTCGACGCCGATGGGATCATTCACTACAAGCATACCGGGTATATCACCCCAGACGATGTCGAGAAGGTTATGCAGGAAGTTGAAAGAAGCGTTCGAGATTCGACAGGTTAAAGGCCACTCCGCTAGCGAGATTGATGCGCACCATGCTCAGCGATAGAGCGCTCTTGGTGCTGTATTCATACCGTATCCCCTCCCAAGCATAAGCCCTGCGATCAATGGGCAAGCTAATCTAAAAGGTAGGATTCATGCTTCAGTATCCTTCGATCGACCCTGTAGCCATCGCTGTCGGGCCGGTGCAGGTCCATTGGTACGGCCTCATGTACGTGATCGGGTTGATAGCCGCCTGGTGGCTAGGGCGTCGTCGGGCCTCCCGCATCGGGTTGAGTCATGATGACATCGGTGACCTGATCTTCTACGGTGCGCTCGGCATCATTGTAGGAGGTCGTGTTGGCTACGTCCTGGTCTACGGTTTTGAACAGTGGCTTGCCAATCCCATGTGGCTATTCAAGATTTGGGAAGGGGGAATGAGTTTCCATGGCGGTCTAGTTGGTGTACTGGCTGCAGCCTGGTTGTTTGCACGCAAACACCGGCTGGCTTTCTTTCAGCTGACTGACTTCATAGCACCATTAGTACCGATCGGCCTGGGCGCCGGGCGTATCGGGAATTTTATCAATCACGAATTGCCTGGCCGTGTTAGCGATGTGCCTTGGGCGATGGTATGGCCTCCCATGATGGGGTTGGGAGCAGAACCACGCCACCCTTCTGCGCTGTATGAGTTCGCTCTGGAGGGCATCGTCATGTTCATTATCTTGTGGTGGTTTTCCAGCCGACCACGTCAGCGTGGCATGACATCCGGCCTGTTCTTGTTGCTCTACGGTGTTTTCCGCTTTGCCGTGGAGTTTGTGCGCCAACCGGACCCCCAGTTGGGGTTCATTGCTTTTGATTGGCTGACCATGGGGCAACTGCTGAGTTTACCCATGATTGCCGTCGGCTTGATCTTGATGGCCTGGGCTAGAAACCAGCCGGTAGATGATGCAAGCAAGGTAGTTACCTCATGAGAACGCACCTAAGAAAGTATCTTCTTTCCTTCATCATTGTGCTGGCTGCATTTACCCAAACATATGCTAGCGAGACTCTGCCGCTGGGCAGTGGCAAGGCCCAGAGCTCCGAGCCCCTTTTCCTGGGCAAGTTTCTCCCGGTTAAAGAAGCCTTCCAGGCCAGGGCATGGCGAAGCGATGGAAGGCTATTCGTTGGGTTTAAGAATGCCCCCGGCTACTATCTGCATCGACACCAGTTTGCATTAGAAAGCCGCGACCCTTCAGTCAGTTTCGGCGAGTTGGAAGTTCCCCCGGGGGAGCCTGTCGATCACCCACAACTGGGCAAGATACACGTCTTCTATGACAAGGTCGTGCTCAGTGCTCCTATCGCCTCGGAAAGCGAGGATATTGGCCCGTTGACCACAATGGTGACGTTTCAGGGTTGTTCGGACGAAGGGCTCTGCTACCCACAAGCTCAAACAGAGCTGCAGGCATTCGCTGGCTCCGCTCCTGCCACTTTTGCCTCGGGCCAATAACTACTGGGACTTGTGTGAGAGCCTATGGCCTTTATAACGCCTCATGTCAGCTCCTATCGGTTGCAGGGCCAGTATCCGGGGCAGTGTTGACTCGCAATGCTGGCTCTACCGATAAGTGCTGCCTACGTCGGGAAGAGCTAAACAATGACAGGTTGAGACAAGTCGTCTAGGAGCCGGCTGACGAGATGGCCAGTAGGCAAGCCATCTGGAATATCCTGCCAAGACTCCATAGCCTGATCCATTCGCCTGGACAACGCCTGCAGTTCTTGAATGCGCGCATGGATCTGGGGAAGTTGTTCAGCCAAGGTAGCGTAAGTGTTGGGGCTGGGAGTGCCTTCCTGCATGGCCTCGGCTAGCAGGCCTCTAATTTCCCCAAGGCTGAAGCCCAGCATGCGGAAGCACTGAATAAAGCATAGCTTCCTAACTGACTCGCTGTCGTAGAGTTGATAACCATTTTGGGGATCACGATGCGGCCGTAACAAACCCTCACGTGTGTAATAGCGCACGGTTTCCGCCGTTACCCCGCCTACCTGGGCGAGTTCGCTGACTTTCATATGTGGCCTCCCCTGCACTGAAACCCGAAAAGTTTAGAAGGCTCGGGCCACCCCAAGGTCAAGAGGTGTTGGGTAGAAAGCGCAGGAAAGAAAGGCTTGACCTTAAAGTTACCTTTAAGGATATGGTTCATTGAAGACATGGTGGCTTGGAAAGGTGTATAGCCAATGGGTTGGCCCTTGACCTACAGCTAGGCCATAGGTTCTAGAGTAATTCTGCTGGACTGGTAAGCGTGCACCGCCAAGAGTCACAGCCCAACAACTCTAGGCACTACACGGCGCCAAGACAGCAACATGTGAAAAACATAGCTTCGAGTCCGATACGAGGGACAACATCATGCGAAAGATACGCAACGTAATGCTCACCGCTGCCGTTATCACTGTGGGCACCTTCGGTGCAGGTTCTCTCTTCGCGCAGGAAAACGCGCAAAAAGAAGAGGCACAGCCCAACGGCATGCAAGGCAACATGATGGGCGAGGGCAACATGATGGGTGAGGGCGGCATGCATGGAAACATGATGGGACAGATGCATTCCATGATGGAAAAGTGCAGTGCCATGATGGAGACGATGCAGCAGAAGCAGGCTGAAGAAGCCAAGACTAGCGTTTAACACGCAAGAGGCTGCGCCATTGCGGTCTGGAGCAGCCTCCTTTCACGCTTGGCCAAGCCGAGGAGACATATATGAGTCAAAAACGGTGTTTTCCGTTATTCGCTCTCTTTATTTTTGTCAGCTCTCCTTTGCTTGCTCACTCGCTTCAGGATGCCGAAAAAGCAATCCAAAAGCAGGAGAATTACGTACAGTTCGTTGACCGCCCAGCCCCGGAATTTTCCTTGGCTGATTCCCGCGGTAACATAGTTTCCTTAACGAATTTTCAGGATAAGGTCGTCGTACTCAACTTTATCTATACGCGATGCGCAAACGCATGTCCTCTGCATATGAACTTGCTTGCTGAGGTACAAGACCAGATTAGCGATGCGGACTTGCAGGACAACGTCGAGTTTATCACGGTTGCGACAGACACCGAAGATACCGAAGGCACACGCACCCGTTTGCAAGCCTATGTTAAGAATTTCGAGCTAGAACCTGCCAATTGGCATTTTCTTTACCGTAATGAAACAGAGATTGCCGGAACGACGCGTCAAATTGCCGAGTCTTATGGGCTCAGGTTCGACCCTGTCGCTGACGGTGTTCAGGCCCATGGTGTCGTTACGCATGTTATTGATCAGTCAGGGCAAATGCGGGCACGTTTCCATGGCCTTAAGTTTGAGCCGGAGCACTTGGTTTCTTACGCCAAGGTATTGGTAAAAGGCCCGGACTCCTTGTCCTATGGCGTTTGGGATAAGGTGCGTCACTATCTCGAGAATATGTCTATTTCGCTATCTAGTTAGCGTTGGACAAGTATTAAAACCGTTAGAGAGTTATCAATGAAACACTTCAAAAAACTGGCTTTTACTGCCTTGATGGTTTTTCCCCTGTCGGGTCTTGCTGCAGAGATGTCGGCTACTCTCTACAAAAATCCGAACTGCGGATGCTGTGCCGGGCATGCCGAGTATCTTAAAGAAAACGGCTTCGATGTCGAGGTTGTAGAAACCAACGACTTGTCAAAGATTAAGGCGGAGCACAATGTTCCTGAAAAGCTTTATGGTTGTCACTCTACGCTGATCGATAACTATGCCTTCGAAGGGCATGTCAATGTCGAAAGCATCCAGCAGGTGCTGGAAGAGAAGCCTTTCATCAAAGGCTTGAGCGTACCCGGAATGCCCCTGGGATCACCGGGCATGGGAGGCGAAAAACAAGGTCCTATCGAAGTCTATACTTTGGCCTTTCAGCCAACCGATTCGCCTGAAGTTTACGCTACCTACTAACGCTAGCAATGGACAGCTATGAGACTGGTTTCTTTCAAGCGAACCGTGGCAATCATGTGTCTGATGGCTGTGGCATCAACCGCTGTTGCCAGCCCCCCCCAAGGCGTCGGCCCACAAGGGTTCATGATTTGGGAAAGCCCACGCGACTTGCCTGAGTTGGCTTTCGAAGATGGCAAGGGTAAGCCACTGACCCTTGCCGATTTCCAGGGCCGGACAGTGCTGTTAAACATCTGGGCGACATGGTGCGGCCCCTGCCGTGAAGAAATGCCAACGCTGGATGCATTACAGGCTGCGTTGAGCGGGGAGGACTTCGAGGTTGTCGCCCTGTCGATCGATCGCAAGGGGATCGAGGTCGTACAGGATTTTTATGAAGACGTGGGTATCGAGCACCTTCGCCAATATATCGACACCACCGGCATGGCCGGGGCCCAACTTGGGGCTGTGGGAATTCCGACGACGTTATTGATAGACCCCCATGGGAACGAGATCGGGCGCCTAGTAGGGGCAACAGAATGGGACAGCCCGGAAATGACCGAGTTTCTCAAAGAAACCATTCGACTTTCGAAAGAGGCATCACTATGAACTGCTGTGGCGGAAACAAATCTAATCAAGGTCAAGAGCACTCGGGGTTGAAAAGCTTGGTGTCAGGCCCGCGTCGCTTGTGGATCCTGGGTGCTGTAATCGTGGCCGGTGGCCTCGCCATGGGGTGGGATCAACTGGTCATACTTGGCATTGCCCCGATGCTGGTGACTCTCTTGCCGTGTCTGCTCATGTGTGGAGTGATGTGCCTGATGAACTGCAAGAAGGACAAGAAAGACGAGTCTGCTACAAAGAGTGAAGCGGTAACGCAGCAGGCCCACGCTGAGGGGGCTCCTGCATCCTCCAAGGAAACGGTCTAGCACACAGCTGAAGCATGCTCGAAGTCGCCAACATTGGCCTGCTGACGGCGTTTCTAGCAGGCCTGATCTCTTTTGTCTCTCCTTGTGTCCTGCCACTGGTGCCCGGCTACCTCTCCTTCGTGGCCGGGCGCTCGCTGGGTCAGATTCAGGAGGCGAATCGGCATGAGCGACTCAGGGTACTGACCCAGTCGATATGGTTCGTGCTTGGGTTCTCCACGATATTTCTAATTCTGGGAGCCAGCGCCACGGCTATTGGTCGCTTACTCCTGACCTACCGTCAGGAAGCGAACCTAATAGGCGGCGTCATTGTTATCCTGTTTGGAACATTGATGACCGGCATGCTTCCGCTGCAGTGGCTGCAACGGGAGTGGCGCTTCATAGGAAGGCTCAAGGATGAAGGTGGCGGTCCCGGCGCAGCTTATCTGCTAGGCGTCGCTTTCGCGTTCGGCTGGACGCCCTGTATCGGCCCTATTCTGGGCGCTATCCTTACCGTTAGCGCTTCGACAGCTAACGTCTCTAGTGGCTTGGCGCTTCTCGCTGTTTATTCGCTGGGCCTTGGTATTCCTTTTCTTCTCACGGCCATCTCGCTTGATCGATTCCTTCAGCATCAAAAGCTTTTGCGTCGCTGGGGGCGGCCCATGCATATCATGGCGGGCCTCATCATGGTAGGCATGGGTGGTTTGATGGTCACCGGACAGCTGACCGCGTTGTCCTACTGGCTCTTGGCGACATTCCCTGCACTAGGCTCCATTGGTTGACATACTTCAAGGACATTTTATGCGCAAAACAGTGAACCACTTCTTACGTGCCGTATCGTTGGCAGGTTTCGCGATGGCCAGCCTGAGCGCAGCGGGTGGGGTGATGGCTGCCGAGACAGTGCTTCCTTCGCTGAGTTATGACCAGGCAGGCAATCGGTTGCTCAAAGTGGAGGACAACGGGCTTTCGCAGAGCGAGAACGGTGGCAAGACTTGGCAGGAAATCGCTCTACCGGCTGTCGCAGAGAAGGGAACGTTAATGACGGCGGCTGCGACGGCAGAGGACGGTAATGTGCTTTATATTGCCGGCCCCGTTATTGGGGTGCAGCGTAGCGAAGACAATGGTGAATCCTGGCAAGCCCTTAACGATGGCTTGCCCAGCCAGAACGCCATTGCCCTTGCGGTTCATCGTAATCAGCCGGAAACGCTGTATACCGTGATAGCTGACGATGGACTCTATCAGAGCGATGACGCTGGCAAGACGTGGAAGAAAATGGACAGCGGACCGACCCAGACCATACGGCGCCTCGTACACTCCGATATGGAAGGCAGCATGCAAACCGGTTGGCTCTATGCAGTTTCTGACGATGCTGTACGCCTCTCCATGGACTGTTTCTGTGGGTGGCGCCTGAGCGGTGATCTCGATGCTGGCAAGGTCTATGACGTGACATACGACGTCAATGCACCTCAACAGGTTTTCGTGAGTGCAGAGCAGGGCCTGTTCCGTAGCGATAATGGCGGCCAACAATGGCAGCCGGTAGCCAGTGAGGGCGAAGATAAAGTGGCGCTGGCCCTGACACCAGAGGGAACGCTCTATGCCTTGGATGCAGAAGGCGAACTCATGCGCAGCGAAGATCAGGGCGAAACCTGGACAGAATCCGATGAGTAACATCGGAGCGCTTATCGCTATGTGGCTTCTGCTTACAGCTAACGCGAAGATCCGCTAGCTTGCCGTCGCGCGGCCCAAGGGTTCACTCCCAAAGTTGCTGAGCGGCTTAGTGCCGGGTTTGTCGGCGGGGTACCATCCTCGGGGCTGGCATCTTCTGAGAAGGGGGACGAGCCAAACTCAAGGACTGCCTGCCGCGTTACTCAAGGCGTCATGCCAGGCCGAGCCAGGCGCGCAATACGCGAATAGCACGGTCGAGATAAGAAACTGCCCACCGGAGATACCGGTGGGCAGTCAGTTTGCAAACCCAAAGACGCCCACCGCATGCGGTGGGCGTCTGCGTCAGGCCGGGGGGTGGTAACTATCGTCCGGCATGCTCGTATTGCCGGGGGCTTCCCGGTTCATGTGCAGGAAGTTCAAGTGACGTTCGTATTGGTCGAGGATATCCTCGATCACCTGCTCCTTGGTGTAGCCCATCAGGTCGTAGCCCTGGCTACCTTCCAGCAGGTAAACCTCCAGACGGTAGTAGTCGGCATTTGAATGCTGGGCACGGATCGCGAATGAGGGCGTCGAGAACCGGCGCGGCCATAGCTGATAAGTGAAGTCCTGCTCATCGGCGAGCGGAGCGCTCAACGCCAAGTGTTCATTATCGCCTTCACCCTCGTGAATGCTGGCCTCCACGCCCTGTTGAGAGAGAGCCTGACGGACGTCCTGCATTGCTGGTTTGGCCACCTCATCCATGAACCGGCGAGTCTGGCGATGGCTCGGGAAGCTCATGGCGCGTGATAGGCGCTGCGTCCAGCTCCGCTGGCCACGCTCGACATTGGTGGAGCGGCTCGACAGGCTACCGGCCAGGCTGGCGCGATGACTGTCCTCCTTGATGCCTTCGACCTTCAGCGCCTTCAAAAGGCCTGCCATGACGAAGAACAGCACGATGGAGAAGGGCAGACCGGTGATCACTACCGCGCTCTGCAAGGCGGACAATCCCCCTGCCATCAACAGGGCCAACGTCAGTACGCCGATCACCATGGCCCACAGGATACGCATCCAGATTGGGGCGTCGCGATTGACGTCCTTGAGGATCGAGGTGAAGTTCGAAAGGACCAATGCTCCCGAGTCGCCCGACGTCACGAAGAACACGATGGCCAGAATTGTCACCACCAGCGTGGTTACCCCTGTCCATGGCAGGTTTTCCAGGAACAGGTAGATGGAGGACTCCGGCGTATTCATCGCTACCTCGCCAAACTCGGAGGCGCCCTGCATCACCAGATCAATAGCGCTGTTACCCATGATCGACATCCACGCCATCATGAAGGCGAGCGGCAGTATCAGCGTGCCAGCAACGAACTCACGGATGGTACGGCCGCGCGAGATGCGTGCCAGGAACAGGCCGACAAACGGGCCCCAGGCAATCCACCAGGCCCAGAAGAAGATCGTCCAACCATTGAGCCAGTCAGTGGGGGGATCGAAAGCATAGGTATTCATCGACAGGTCAATGAAGTTCGAAAAATAGTCACCGATGTTCATGACCAGCGCATTGAGCAGGAACAACGTCTTGCCGGTGAAGAGCACGAACAGCAACAGCACCAGGGCCAGCAGCATGTTGAACTCGGACAGGCGACGTATGCCTTTCTCGACCCCGGTCACTGCAGACACGGTGGCGAAGAACACGATCATGATGACCAGGACTGCCTGGATCATGGTGTTCTCCGGAATATCGAACATATAGTTAAGTCCGAAATTCAGCTGGATAACGCCAATGCCCAGGCTGGTGGCGATGCCGAATACGGTCCCCAGCACGGCGGCGATATCCACGGCATGACCGATAGGCCCCTCGATACGCTTACCGAAGATCGGGTAGAGCGCCGAACGTATGGTCAACGGCAGGTTATGCCGATAGCTGAAGAAGGCTAGCGACATGCCGACCAAGGTATAAATACCCCAGCCCGACAGCCCCCAATGCAGAAAGGTCAGCTCCATGGCATGGCGTGCCGCGGCCACGGTGTTCGGCTCGCCGGTGGGCGGTGCCAGGAACTGGGTCACCGGCTCGGCGATGCAAAAGAATAGCAGGTCGATGCCGATGCCGGCGGAGAACAGCATGGCGGCCCAGGAGGCCATGTTGAAGTCGGGCTTTGACTGCTCTGGGCCCAGCTTGATCTTGCCGAAGCGAGAAAGCCCGATACCGATCACAAAGACCAGATAGGCCACGACAGCAACGAAGTAGTACCAGCCAAAGGTGTTCGAGATCCAGCCCAGAACGCCATATATGACGCTACTGGCTGACTCGGTGAAGAACATGGTCCATAAGGCAAACACCACAATCCCGGTCACTGATCCGTAGAACACGACGGGATTGAGGCGGTCGTTATGGACCTCCTCATTGGGTTGCGAAGTCATAGAAGCCCCGTTTGTTGGTGAACACAGCAGTGTCATCAGCGTTACGGTGTGACGTCCTGTCGGCCCCTTACCTTCTAACAGCTTTTACTGACGACCACCCGATAGACGATGCTGAATAGGCGGTCATGAGGAAAAGCTGATCCGAAGTGAACTCCGAGGCAACGATCATGCGCACGCGGAGTGGAGCTTGGCGATAACGGCTGAGCGAAACGTAAATTTATTTTTGATTGAACGTTTAATAAAAATACGCCATTCGAGGCAGTAATTCAACTGGGGCTTTCCCGAAAGAAGTGCAGTGAAGGTCGGTGTCACCGAGCGTAGTGTCGAGGGAAAATGTCGACGAGACCCAAAAAAATGCCCATCCGAAGATGGGCAACGAAGGTGAACGGTAAGGAGTGATCAGGCTTCGCCGGGGCCAGGCTGGTGGCGGGGCGTTGGCATCAACTGGTCGAACACTGCCATCTGCTCGTCACTCAGGACGTCGCCCATGGCTTGGCGATGCTGTTTCCGCAGGGCCTGGAAGGCCTCGCGCTTGGCCGTACGAGTGTCGAAAGACTGGTCGCGAAGTGCCTTGGCCTCGGCCATGAATTGCTCGCGCGCGTTGGCCAGTTCGGTACGCTGTGCGTCGCTCAGCCCCCAGCTGGTGTAAAGGGAGTCGATGAGGTCAACCATGCGCTTATGCGGCATCCTGGCGCCGTGACCGTGATCCTTGTTCCGCTTGCCATGATCGAAGCCTGGTCCGCGGTCGGAATCGGGACCGGGGTGTTGCATGGCATGCAGTGCCTTCAACTGGTCTTCATCGAGAATCTCGGCCAGGCGCTGCTCATGCTGTTTGCGCAGGGCTTGGCGCTGATCGCGGTATTCCTGCTGGGCCTGCTTGAAAGCGTCGCGCTGGCTGTCATCCAGATTCCAGCTATCGAACAGGGCTTCCACACGGTCATGCGGCCCGAAGGGCTGGGCCAGGTGGGACTCAGCCTTTGACGCGTGCGGGGCGTCACTAGGCGAGGCGCTGGCCAGCTGAATGGTACCGGCGGAAAGCAGCGCGGCCAGGAGCAGGGCGGAAGATGTCGGTCGTTTCATGACGGTGTCTCCTTTGAGTGGACACTGTCAGTATCGACGGGGGGCGTGCAGGAAAGGTGAAGCGAATCGACAGACTTTGCGTATTGGCGTGCACATTGTGTGCACGCTGGCTACCTCACTCCTCGGGCTGGTATTTATAGCCCACGCCATAAACCGAGCGAATGATCTCCCGATCGGGCCATATATCGGCTATCTTGCGGCGCAATTTCTTGACGTGACTGTCTACAGTGCGTTCGGAAACGATGCGGTGATCCCGATACATATGATCCATCAACTGATCCCGGGAAAAGATTCGTCCCGGTGAGGCCATCATTACCTTGAGCAACTGGAACTCGACGGCGGTCAGTTCAATGTCTCGCCCGTCGGCCAGCGCACGCCAGCCATCGTGATCAAGGGTCAGCTGATTTAAAGACCCGCTCTGCTGGGGTTCCTGCTCGGGAGCGCGAGCACGGCGCAACACGGCCTTGACCCTGGCGACCACCTCGCGCGGGCTGAACGGCTTGCAGATATAGTCGTCGGCACCCAGCTCCAATCCGAGCAGGCGGTCGACCTCCTCGACACGGGCCGTCAGCATAATGACGGGCAGGGTAGGCCACTGCTGACGAATCTGCCGACACAGGCTCAGTCCATCGGTGCCGGGCAACATCAGATCCAGCAGCACCAGTACCGGCTGGGTGCCTTCGGATCGGTCCTGCAACCATGGCATGACGTCGTCGCCATGGGCGAGGTGATGGGGTATGTAGCCGTTGCCGGACAGGTAATCGGCAATCACGCGGGCGATCTTTGGTTCGTCTTCTACGATCAGAATGTGCTCACTCACTTCGGTTCTCCTATTCCCCTGTCAGGGGGAATTTCAGCGTCCAGCATAGGCCGCCCAGTGTCGAGTGCGATACCTGCATGTCGCCCCCGTGGGCCCGGACCAACGCCATCGCGATGGATAGTCCCAGCCCGCTTCCCCCAAGGCGGCGGTTACGCGAGGCCTCGACCCGGTAAAGACGCTCGGTCAGGCGAGGAAGTTCATCGTCTTCGACACCCGGTGCACTATCTTCCCAGCGAATACGCACCTGGTGACCAATCACGTCCAGGCTGACCCGCAAATGTCCCGGCGCATCGGTATAGGCGCGGGTATTGCCTAGCAGATTATTCCATAGCTGATGCAGGCGCTGCAGGTCGCCCCTGACGGGCGCGGGGCCGTGCATGGTCAGGTCGAGAGTGATGCCGGCGCCTTCCAGCCAGCCGCGAGCATCTTCCAAACGTTCACCAAGTGCCTTGGCAAGGTCCAGATTTTCCAGGCGTACGTCCAAAGCGCCGGCATCGCTTTGCGCGAGTAGACGCAAGTCCTGAACCAGTCGCTCCAACTGGCCGACCTCCTGAGCCAAAGAGCCCAGGCTGTCGGCATCCAAGGGGCGGATTCCGTCTTGCATCGCTTCGATTTCGCCATGCAGTACGGCCAATGGGGTGCGTAGCTCGTGGGCGATATCCGCTACCCAGCGTTGGCGAGCCTGACGGTTGGCTTCCAGCGTCTCGGCCAGAACATTGAAATCATGGGCCAAGCGTGAGAGTTCATCATGGCCTCGTTCGGCAAGACGCACGCTGTAGTCACCTTCGGTCAGGCGACGAGTCGCCAGTGCCATGCCCCGCGTGCGCCGGCCCAGCCACCAGCTCAGCACACCGGCCAGCAACAAGGACGCCAGCGCCAGAGAACCCACAATGATCGACAGGTTGCGCTGCTGGCGTTCGATAAAAATGCGGTCCATGCGGGCCATGAGTTCGCGCGGGGGCCGGTAGACCAGCTCGCCGACCTGTTGACCCTGGCTGACGATAGGCAGGATGCGTAGCGGATCGTGCCGTCCACGCTCGCGAGTTCGGGCATCGTCATCATCGCGGCGCGGCGGACCGATGACCACATTACCTTGGGCATCACGTACCTGAAAGTCACGCGGATCGCCGAGTTGCCGCTGAAGGCCCGGTGGCGGTCGCTCCCGGTCGGGCCAGAGCTGGCGATGAACCAGCCGGAACCAGGCCCGCTCGTTATCCTGTAGCCACTGCCAGCCGCCACGCGCTGACCACTCTTCTCCCAGTGCGGTAGCCAGTGTCTCGGCACGCTGGGTCTGTGCGCGTTCCAGATAGTCGATGAATCCCTGGTCCAGGCTGCGCGAAACGAACAGAAAGATCAGGGCGCTGGTCAGCACGTTGACGATCAGGATCGTCGCGAACAACTTGAGTCCAAGTCGCGACACAGCAGGCTTGGCAAAACGCGTCATGAGGCCTCCGTGGCTGGTGCGGTTGTTAGCCCCAGGCGTGATCGCAGGTTTTCGAGTATCAGATACAGGCAGGGCACCAGAATGAGTAGAATCAGCGTGGCGAACAGAATGCCGAAGCCCAGCGAAACTGCCATGGGAATGATGAAGCGTGCCTGTCGCGACGTCTCGAAGATCATCGGTGCCAATCCCAGGAAGGTGGTCAGCGTCGTCATCATGATCGGCCGCAGACGACGGGTCGCGGCGGCAACGATCGCTTCACGCGGGCCCATCCCTTCGCGCCGGCGTCGATTGGCGTAGTCGATCAACACCAAGGCATCGTTGATCACTACACCCGATAGCGCCAGCATGCCCAGCAGGCTGATCACCGATAGCCCGAAGCCCATCAACATGTGCCCAATGACGGCGCCGATAATACCGAACGGAATCGCCGCCATCACCAGCAATGGCTGAAGGTAGCTGCGGAAGGGGATCGCCAGCAGTGCATACAGCACCGCCAGGGTCAGCCACATGGCGGTCTTCAGTGCGGCGAGATTGTCTGCAGTTTCCTCCTGTCGGCCACCGGCGCCGATATCCAGGCCTGGGTAGCGCTGTCGTAGTTCCGGATAGACGTCTGTCTGCAGGGTATTGATGATGCGGTTGATCTGCGGCCCGTCGGCGACATCGGCGGTAACGTTGATGACGCGCCGCCCATCGATGCGCGTCAGTTCGGCGGAAGCGCGTCCGGCCACGATCTCAGCTACCCGCGACAGCGGCACTTCGGCACCTTCGGGTGTCACGACTGGCAAACGCCCCAGCTCGCTAAGGCTGTCGCGATCCTCCGGTGGCAGGCGCACTTCGACACTGACAACGCTGGTACCGTGCTGCTGTTCCAACGCCGTGGCGCCTTGAAGTGGCCCGCGCAGCTGGGCGGCCAGCTCGGTGCCCGTCAGGCCGAGGGCGCGTCCTTCTGGGGACAGGCGGATCGACAGCTGAGGCTTGCCGTTGGCGATCCCGCTGTCGATCTCGGTGACGCCATCAAAGCCATTGAGACTACTGGCGAGCGCCGTTGCGGCGTCTTCCAGCACGGCGCTCTGCGAATGCGACAGGCGGATGGTGAGCGCGGCGCCACTGCCCGGTCCGCGCGCATCGGCCTCGAAACGGATCGACTGTACATCGTTCAGCTCCCCGCTTAGCTGACGCCATTCACGCGCTACGCGGGAAGGCGGCCAGGTGGCCAAACTCTCGGGTGCCAGATCGAGGCGGACTTCCAGACTATCCCCGCTCAGACGCGTGCTTGTGCTCTCAATGACTGGCCCGTCGTCACGCTCGGCAAGCCGTTGAGCGCTGGCCAACAGGACATCACGTACTGCCCGGTCCTCGGCGATCGGGCTGCCTGCCGGCAGGGTCACGCTGGCCTGCACGCGATCGGACTCCACGCGCGGCATCAGCGAGAATCCCAGCCGACCGCTCATGGCGTAAGCCAGCGCGACGCAGAGAATCGCCACGCCGATGGCCACGGTGAGGCCGCGCTGATCCAGCGTGCGCTGCAGAAAGGGCTCGAAGGAACGGTGCGTAAAGCGGTGCAGACCACCCTGCATGTAAAGGCGCACTCGCTCCAGCGGGCGCTGCCAGGCGGGCACGGTGCTTCGCTCACGGCTATGCGCCAAGTGGGCAGGCAGAATGAACAGGGCTTCCAGCCAGGACACTAGAAACACCGTGACCACTACCAGCGGTACAACAGCCATGATCATGCCCAGAAAACCCGGCAAGTAGAGCAGTGGCAGAAAGGCGACGATGTTCGAGAGCACGGCAAAGCTGATCGGCACGGCGATCTCGCGTGCACCGCGGACTGCAGCCTCACGTACCGAATGCCCTTGCTCACGGTAGGCGTAGATGTTCTCACCGACCATGATGGCATCATCGACGACGATGCCCAGCGCGATGATGAAGGCAAACATCGACATCATGTTGATAGAGACACCCATCCAAGGCAGGAACAGCAGGGCCCCGAGAAAGGCAGTGGGGATGCCGAGGGTGACCCAGAACGCCAGGCGAGCTTCGAGGAATAGCGCCATTAGCACTAATACCAGGGCCAGACCCATCCAGGCGTTCTTGAGCAGCAGGTCGAGACGTTCGCGGTAAATTTCCGAGCTGTCCCAGCCCAGCGTCAGCGATACGCCTTCCGGCAGATCGGCACGCAGCCGATCGAGTTCGCCGCGCACGGTCTCGGAAATGCCCAACGGTGTCTGGTTGCCGACCTGATAAATGTCCAATGTCAGGCCGGGCTCGCCATTGAACAGCACTTCGCGATCGCTCTCGGCCAAGCCCTCACGCACTTTGGCGATGTCTCCAAGGCGAATCACGCCACCGTTGGTGGCACTGCGTACCGGCAAATCGGCAAACGCCTGAGCGCCCTCGCGGCGCCCCTGGTAGCGAATCAACCACTCGCTGTCACGGGTATCGAGACTACCACCGGCCAGATCCAGCGCTTCGCCGGCGATCAGCGAGGCCAGGTCAGCATGGCTGAGCCCGTAGCGCCGAATGGCCTCTTCGTCGAGCAGGACCTGTATTTCGCGCTCACGGTTACCGGATAGTTCTACCTTGGTGATGTCAGTGCCCGACATCAGTTCGGTACGGACCTGTTCGCCCAGTTTGCTGAGGGTCAGGTCATCCACATTGCCGTGTAACTGCAGTTCAAGCACCCCTCGCGAACGGCCCGCCAGGCTGAAGCGGGGTGGGTCGGCAGCATCGGGAAAGGTGGTAATGGAGTCTATGGCCTGCTGAATCTCCTGATAGACGCGCATGATGTCGACGCCGTCCAATAGATCGACCTGCACGCTGCCACTACCCTCACTGGCGGTAGAAGTGATTTCGTCGATCCCCTCGATGTCGGCCAGTTCGGCCTCGATAGCCAGCAAGAGGCTCTGTTCGACTTCTTCGGGGGTTGCGCCGGAATAGCTGACACTGATCGCTACCGATTCCAGCGTGAAATCAGGGAAGACTTCTTTCTTGATATGCAGGCTGGCCAGTAGCCCGCCGATCAACAGCGCCAGCATCAGCAGATTCGGTGCCACGCCATGGCGGGTCATCCAGGCGATCGGGCCATGGCGCATCATGAGCGAGCCCCCTCGGTGTGCGGGGCCGCGTTGCCGGGTGTGTTGCCTTTCGCTGGAGGAAGGGGGGCTGTAGTGGCGGTACCGGTATCCTGGGCATCGCCAATGACACGTAGCTGCATGCCTTCTCTCGCCTGAGCGAGATTGCTGACAATGATACGTTGGCCTGATGTCAGAGCCGAGCTGTCGGCGTCGAGCAGGGCGCGTTCCTCGCCACGATAGATCACGTTGACATTGCGTATCTGCAGGCGCCCGTCTTCATCAGCGATCCAGACCCGGCTGTCGTCGCGTAGGGCCAGCGTTGGCAGCGCGATCAGGCCATCCTGGGGTGTGGCCTCGAAGGTGGCATTGACCACGTCGCCCAAGCGCAATGCCGGTGCGTCGCTTTCCAATGCCAATGGATCATCGACACGTACCAGTACCTGGGCCAACAGGCCGCTCTCTTCAAGATCGGGAAGCACCGAAAATACCTTGCCCTCACGGTACACGCCATCAGGCCAGCCTCGGCTGGTCAGGCGAACGCTGGCACCGGGAGAGCCGTCTTCGCCGGTGTCCAGCCAAGTCAGTTCCTCGCTGGGCAGCGAGACGCGAACCCAGAAGTGTTCCACGTCGACCAGGCTGAGTACGGCGGTGTTGGCGGAAATCTCGCTGCCCGGGCCAGCCAGGCGCTCCTGAATCATGGCCCGGTAGGGAGCCTTGATCTGAGTACGCGATAGGTCGAGTTGTGCCGACTCGAGATCCACTTCAGCACTATCCACGGTGGCCTGTGCCACTTTCAATTGGGGTTCACGCAGCACCAGGGCACGTCGTTCGGCGGATAGCTGGCGTCCAAAGGATTCATATTCACTCCGAGCGCGAATCTGTTCGGCACGTTCAATGGCCAGGTTGGCTTCGGCCTGGTCGAGGGCGGCCTGGGCGCTGCGTACCGCCAACTGATAATCGCTGACATCCAGGGTAGCCAGCGGGGCACCATCCTCGACCACACGGCCCGGCTCGGCGGCATCGCTGAAGTCGACCAGACGTCCGCCCACCTGAGCGGCGATATCAGTCTGCCGGGCGGCAATGACTCTGCCATAGCCTTGGATGTCGGGCGCAACGGCGCCGGTTTCGGGGCGGATGACCTCGACACTCGGGGCGGGCGAGGCTGGTGCGGCGCGGCGCTCGACGCGGGGAGGCTGACTGATCAGCCAGTAACCGATGCCGATGCCCAGTGCGATAACCAACAGGGCCGCGAGCGCACCCCAGTGGCTACGGCCTGCCTGCTGGCGCAATGAGACGGAAAGACAAGGCGTGTGACGTACGGACATGCGTGGGCTCGTTGTTCCAGTGAGTCAGGCCACTATCGGACAACGCCATGCAGGGATTGCTCATGAAATGTGCAAGAAACGTGCAATCTATGATGGGCGGCCGCGCTGTCGACATGCCGGCAGTGTTGCGTAGAAAGCAAGGTTAGAGCGTCAGCAGCAAAAGGATCAGCGGCGGCGACAGTAACGAGAGAATGAAGCCACTGACCACGGCAATGGGCACGCAGGCGACTCCGCCATGCTGTTGGATGACCGGCAGTGTGAAATCCATTGAGGTTGCACCGCCATAGCCGATGGCCAGCGGGGTGGCACGATGGATGACCAAAGGGATTAGTAGAAAGGCCAGCAACTCGCGAGCCAGGTCGTTGAAGAATGCCACACCGCCGAGTACCGGACCGAGCTGATCGCCGATCAGAATGCCCGATAGCGAATACCAGCCGAAGCCGGCCGCCATGGCCAAACCTTCGTTCCAGCGCAGGCCGAGTAGCGGGGCGGCGAGAAGGCCGGCAAACAGCGAACTCACCGCGACCGTCGAAGCGATGGCCAGGCCATGACGATTGAGCAATATCTGCTTGAGTGGCATGCCCGAGTTGCGCAGTTGGCAGCCAATCAACGCGAGCAAGGCATAGAGCACCCATTCGGCGAGTCGTTCGGCGTAGGTCGGCGCCGCACCCAGGCCAAGCCTGAAAAGCATTACGCCGAGCAACACGCCCAGCGCCACGACGCCAGCCAGTTGCAATGAGCCCTGCAGGGCAGCCAGCTTGCTGGTCGGGGCGTTGGCGACCACTCTCGACTGGCCGACATGCAAGCGGCTGCGGCGCGACAGCCATAGCAGCGCCACCACGTTGACCGGGGTAATGACCAGAAACAGCAACGCGGCCTGGCCACCCATGCGCGCCAGTTCTTCGCCAAGATTGTCCAGGCCGGTCAGGCTGACACCCATCAGGCCGAGGATGGCGTACACCGAAAGATTGACGCCACGATTGATGACCGTCTGCAGGCGCTTGTCGTGTATCGGAACCAGGTAGCCCAGTACCAGGGGCAGCAGAATCAGTAGCAGACCGGAGAACATCCTCGCTCCTTGAAGGAAAAGAGCGTTACTTTAGCGTCCGCTGGGTGCAACTGTCAGAAAGTTCTGTTGATGCCCCATCATGAGGACTAATCGTCTGCAGTAAGGGCCAGCCTGGTCAGAGTGAGCCGGCTTGTAGTTTCACCGTCACGCTGGTACTCCATGCCTAGCAACAGGCCAGGGATGTCGGCATGAAATGTCATGATCAGGTGCCGGTCACGCTTCCTGGGGTCCCAGGCGTCGATGCGTATGCCGGGGAAGGCACCGACGGGTAGCGTGACGTCGGGATGTGCCACGATTCGATAGTCGAGTGTTTCTTCATCGCCCTTGTGATCGAGATAACGAATCGTGCATGGCGATACTTGAGGATGCGTGCATCGCGCCGAACGCACCTGGCGGGACAGCTCGAAGAGAGCAGCCTGACGATCGGGAAGGGCGCGCATGTCCTCGGCCGACAGGCTGTAACGTTTGCCAAGCCCCAGCATTCGGTAACCACTGACGAACTGCAGGGGGTCGATCGTCTTCTCCTGCACACGAAAGCGGCTTCGTTCGCTGCCTTCAGCGATAGCGATGGCCACCTGCATCTCGCTTTCCCAGGTTGCCCCGTGCTTCGAGAGCGTATGGCTGATGGTGGCTTCCGGCCAGCCGTCGATGCGCAGCGCATAACTGGCCTGGAACGGTGTCGGGCTGGCATGGGCCAGGCTCGACAGTGTCAAGCATGCCATCAATAGCAGCCATGGGCCGATGGTTCGAAACAGGTCTTGAGCCAATAAGAATCGGCATTGCGGGCGGGCCATGACTAGTCACTCCTGGCAGAAGCTAACAGGGGGTATCGAGATGCCCTGAGTAGGACGCCGGTGCGTTGAGAACGTTCCGTGCGCGTACATTGGCAACCCACTACGCTGCATGTGCGAGCCGTTTCGCTTACCGCTTACCTTCCCACCTGGAGATTTCTGTCATGGCCAAGCTACTGCTGCTAGCCGGCGACTTCGTCGAAGATTACGAGATCATGGTGCCGTTCCAGGCCCTGCAAGCCATGGGGCATGAGTTGCATGCCATCTGTCCTGACAAGCGCGAGGGGGAGAGCGTCAGGACGGCCATTCATGACTTTGAAGGTGACCAGACCTACAGTGAAAAACCGGGGCATAACTTTGCGCTCAACGCCACTTTCGCCGACATCGATCCTGGCGCTTACGATGCGCTGGTCGTGCCGGGCGGACGGGCGCCGGAGTATCTGCGCCTTGATGAGCGAGTACTGGAGGTCGTGCGCCATTTCATGACCAGCGACAAGCCGGTCGCGGCGATTTGCCATGGCGCGCAACTGCTAGCCGCTGCGGTGTCGCTCGAAGGGCGGCGTGTCTCGGCCTATCCCGCATGTGCTCCCGAGGTACGTCTGGCGGGGGCCAGCTTCGTCGATCTCGAGGTAACCCAGGCGGTGACCTGCGGCAAGCTGGTTACCGCGCCGGCTTGGCCGGCCCATCCGGAATGGCTCAGACAGTTTCACGCTTTGCTGTCATAAAGCGTTTGCTCTTGAAACAAGGCAGCATATGGCCCGGGTCGGCGAGCTCGGGTCATTTTTTGCAAGCACGCACGATGATACGAAGTGAGAGCCGGAAATAGAGGCGTGGGTAAAAGCGAGGGAGCGAAGAAAACGCTGAATAACGCGCATAAAAAATTGGACCGCAGAGCGGTCCAAGGTACGCAGGGAACTGAAGGGTACTGCTGGGCCAAAGCCCCAGGCAACAAAAGGGAAAGTTGATTGCCTGTCTGTCCTAGTATATAGCGAATTAGGTGCCAGTTTTTTATAAACCCTTTTATTTCAGTGCCTTGTGGTTGGTGTTGGTTGGCCGGCTTTACCATGGCCTCTCAAATGGCTGCGACCAGGTGTCCGTTATGTTCCTATTTTGCGACAGTAAAACACCGTTTTCGTAAAAGTTAATACAAATCAAAAGCTTGCTGTGTATGCTCATGGAGACACGTGAAGCTTGGCGTTCTCTATGAAGCGACACTTGGCGACGTGACTATGCTGGGCGCTAGGCGCGCCCGTTGCTGTTGTTAACGAGCGCAACGCCTATCCGTTCAGATATGGCGTTACGTACACTACTCTTTGCGACGTTTGATCTGATCGCGTAGTGCGGGCGGAACCTTATGAATGGTTAGTTTGTCGTTTTCCTCATCGTACTCGACCTGCGAGCCGAGCAGGTGGGTATCGAAGCTTACCGAAAGCCCGCCGGCACGCCCGGCAAAACGGCGGAACTGATGGAGGGTGCGCTTGTCGGGCGGAATTTCCGATGACAAGCCGTAATCCTTGTTGCGAATGTAGTCGTAGAACGCCTTGGGCTGGCTCTCGTCGACCAGCTCGGAAAGTTCGTCCAGCGTGATCGGCTGACCGCTTCGCGCCTGATTGCTGGCATAGTCGATCAATGTTTCGGTCTTCTCGCGGGCTTGCTCCTCGGCAAAGTCCTCGCTCTCGACATAGTCGCTAAAAGCCTTGAGTAGCGTGCGCGTCTCGCCGGAGGCGTCGATACCCTCCTCGTGGCCGATGAAATCCCGGAAATAGTCGGCGATGCGTTTACCGCCCTTGCCCTTGATGAACGAAATATACTGTCGTGAAGGATCCTCGCGCCGCCAGTCGGACAGATCGATACGTGCCGCCAGGTGAAGTTGTCCCATATCCAACTGGCGCGCCGGGGCGACATCCAGGGACTCGGTGACACTGACGCCCTCGCTATGGTGGAGCAGGGCAATGGCCAGGTAGTCGCTCTCGCCGTGGCGATAGTGAACGAAGAGGACATGACCACCCACCGAAAGGTTGTTGCCTTCCATCAACGTTTTCAAATGCTCCGCGGCCTGACGGCTGAAGGCAACGAAGTCCTTCTCGCCATCCAGGTAGTGGGCAAGCCACACGCTGAACGGGTAGGTCTCGGCATCGGCATTGAAAAAGCCCCAGCTCTTGGGCTTGCCGTTATAGCTGTCGTTCAGCGACTCCAGCAGGTCTTCCAGCGCCGGCGTAACGGCCAATTCACTGTCCCGGCCATGCAGAGTCGCTGGCTGGCCGTCGGGTTGCTTGTCGATGAGGTGAACGATGCTGTGCAGTATCGGCATGAAACGCTCGGGTACAGGTCTGTGGATGGGAGGACTGGCGGGGGAAATAGCACGTTTGCGGCGTCAAGACAAAGCCGACCCCCGGGGATCGGCTATCGGATTCCTGTCTCACCGACTATGGCTTCAGTAGCCGGCCTGTGGGTCGATGGTCTCGACGGGGTCGCCGTTCTCCATGGCGCGGATCAGCTCGGCGACCTGATCGGCAGCGTCGCGCACAGGCGTTGGTGCTGCCATATGCGGCGTGATCAGTACGCGAGGATGTGACCAGAGCGGACTGTTGGCTGGCAGGGGTTCTTCGGGAAAGGCATCCAGCAGGGCTCCACGCAGCCGGCCTTCCTCGGGCCCGTCGCCCAGCGCCTCGAGCAGGGCAGCTTCATCGACCAACGTGCCGCGCCCGGGATTGACCAGACTGGCGCCAGCGGGCAGTTGCGCCAAGGTGTCAGCATTGATGATATGGCGCGTACTGGGTGTGTCCGGTAACAAAGTGACCAGTGTATTGACTGCGCCAAGCAGCGACGCCAGGCCATCGTCACCATGGTGGCAGGTCACGCCATCAAGGGCCTTGGGCGAGCGACTCCAGCCATGCACGGGAAATCCGTCATCGGCCAGTGTACAGGCTACATGGGCGCCAATCGCCCCCAGACCCAGAATGCCTACCGGCCAGTCAGCCTTGTCGGTCAGCGGGCGTTCGCGCCACTGCGCATCGGTTTGCTGGATTCGATAGCGGTCGAAATCGCGCTGGAAATGCAGCACGCCATAGCGGACATAGTCGGCCATTAGGGGCCCCATGCCGGCATCACGCAGTTTGACGATCGGCACATCGCGGGGCAGGCCGGGGTTGTTGAGCAGCGCATCGACTCCGGCCCCCAAGTTAACGATGCCCTTCAGGTGGGGATGGTTCTCCAGCAAGGATTCCGGCGGCTTCCAGACTGCCAGATAATCCACAGGGGTACCGCTGTCGTCGCTGCTGGTGACGATCTCGGCGTCGGGCAAACGTTGTGCCAAGGCCTCGCGCCAGGTCTCGGCCTCGTCGATGTGGACCAGTACGCGCATCTCTCTTCTCCTAACGACTTTAGAATCAGTAAACGATCTGCAGCATGGGGGGCGGCGCCTCGTTCAGCAAGCGCGCCAGGGTTTCCAGACCCCACCTTAATCGAGCCATTTCCGCCTCTGCCCCTAGGCTGAGGCGGACTCGGCGTGGTGGCGGTGATTGATCGACCATGAACGGCTGGGCCGTGGTGATCGACAAGCCTTCACGTTCGGCCTGTTGTTGGAGTTCTTCGGCACGCCAGGCCGAGGGCAGCGCTAGCCAGACATGCAGGCTGGAGTCGCGCGCGCTGAACTCGTGGCCGTGCAGGCAGTGGGCCGCCAGCTGCTGGCGCTCGGCGAGCAGTTGGCGCTGTTCGCTGGCCATGGCGTTTACGGTGCCATCGCTCAGCCATAGGTTGGCGAGTTCGAAGACCAGCGGCGTCGCCATCCAGCTGGTAGCTCGCAAACGAGGCAAGGTATGGTGTAACTGACTATGCGGTACGCTCAGGTAACCGGCTCGCAGGCCCGGGACGGTCACCTTGGTCAGGCTGGTGACGTGAAAGCTCTGGCGTGGCAGCCGGGCAGTCAGCGGCGTCAGGCCGGGGGGCTCGAGCAGGGCCTGAACGTCATCCTCGATCAGCCATACGCCATGCCGGGCGATGACTGCCGCCACGGCATCGCGCCGGGCCTGGCTCATGGTCGCCCCGGTGGGGTTGAGCTGGGTCGGCGTCAGGCACACGGCCCGTGGCTGGAAGCGCCGGCAAGCAGCGTCCAGCGCCTCGGGGACAACGCCTTCGGCATCAATGGTCACGCCGCGTAATTGAAAGCCCAGCGTACGCGACAGGGCGATCAGGCCATGATCGGTCAATGCTTCGGTCAGCACCACATCGCCATGCTGGACCACGGTGGCGATTGCTAGCATCAGGCCATGGGCGGCGCCGTTGCACAGAATGCGGGTCTCAGCATCGCCGGGAACACCCAGAGTGTCTTGCAGCCAGACGTTGGCGCGCTCACGCTGATAGGGCAACCCGGCGATGGGGCGACAGGCGGCGATTACATCAGGCGATGCATGGTCGGCGAGTTCGGCCAAGGCCTCGCGAAAGCGCAGGTGGTGGGTAGGCAGGCACACCGGGTGGGCGATGGACAGGTCGACCAGCGGCGCCTCCGGGCGTGGCTCTCCGCCACGCAAGTATTCGGATTCTCGAGCGTCATCGAGGATATTGATCCACGTTCCACTACCCACCCGGGCCTGGACCAGCCCCATCTTTTCGGCTTGGGCATAGGCCCGCGATACCGTCTGCACGCTGACGCCCAGCGCCTCGGCCAGCTGTCGGTGTGGAGGAAGGCGTGTCCCCGGCGTCAGCTCGCCCTGGCGGATCGCCTCGGATAAGGCACGCGCAATGGCCAAGTACTTGGGGCCCTGCGGTGAAAGGTAGGGCGTGAGGTCAATTGTCATGATTCAATAAAGCCTTTGACGGCCGACTCTGCGTTGGTGCTAGTATCAGCATCAGGACATTGGCAGGCAATTGTCATGGTTTCAATCTTTCATGATCATGACAATGTTAGTGTTCATTAACCATCAGGTTTCCAAAATAGCGGTCCGACTTCCCTCGCAGGCGTGCGAGCGGTCGGTTTTTGCGATTTTCATTCTGGGGCGAGGCCGAATGATCAAGGTTTCCCTGCCGTTCACGCGTGAAGAATATGCCCAGCGCCTGATGAAGGTACGCACGGCGATGGCCAGTCGGGGCATCGACGTACTGGTTGTCAGCGACCCGTCCAACATGGCTTGGCTGACCGGCTATGATGGTTGGTCCTTCTACGTTCACCAATGCGTACTGCTGGGTCTGGAAGGGGAGCCGGTATGGTATGGACGGCGCCAGGACAGTAACGGTGCCCTGCGCACCTGCTGGATCGACCCCGATAACATTACCTACTACCCCGACTATTATGTCCAGAATCCGGACATGCACCCCATGGAGTATCTGGCTCAGTCGATCATGCCCGATCGCGGTTGGCATACTGGGGTCGTGGGCCTTGAAATGGACAACTACTATTTTTCCGCCAAGGCCTATCAGAGCCTGGTCAGGGAACTGCCGCACGCCCGCTTCCAGGACGCCAACGCGCTGGTCAATTGGTGCCGGGCGATCAAGTCGCCCCAGGAAATCGCCTATATGCGGGTTGCTGCGCGTATCGTCGAGGGCATGCATTCGCGAATTCTCGAGATGATCGAACCCGGTCTGCCCAAGAGCCGCCTGGTGTCGGAAATCTACCGTGTGGGAATCGAGGGCTGCACCGACGAGGCGGGGGTTCCTCTGGGCGGCGACTACCCTGCGATCGTGCCGTTGCTGCCGACCGGCTCCGATGCTGCTGCGCCGCATCTGACCTGGGATGACACGCCATTTCGTGAAGGTGAGGGGACCTTCTTCGAGATCGCCGGCTGCTTCAAGCGCTATCACGCCCCCCTGTCGCGTACCGTATTCCTGGGGCGCCCGCCCAAGGAATTCGTCCGTGGCGAGTCAGCCCTGCTCGAGGGGATCGAGAACGGCCTGGCCGTGGCCAAGCCCGGCAACCGCTGTGCAGACATCGCCATGGCACTCGGTGCGGCGATGGATAAATACGGCTTCGACCGGGGTGGGGCGCGTTGCGGCTATCCCATTGGTATCAGTTACCCGCCGGACTGGGGCGAGCGCACCATGAGCCTGCGTCCCTCCGACGAGACGATTCTCGAGCCGGGCATGACCTTTCATTTCATGCCGGGCATGTGGATGGACGATTGGGGACTCGAGATCACCGAAAGCATCCTGATCACCGATACCGGTGCCGAGACATTGACCAACTTTCCGCGTCAGCTATTCGTCAAATGAGTCGGCTGTTTGCCGAACGACAGGAGCCGCACCATGAGCAAGCGACCCAGCCCAATTTCCGCCACCGTCGATTTCGAAGCCGATGGCGTGCAGCACGGCTTCCTCAAATTGCCGATTTCCAACGATGAGTCCGCCTGGGGCGCGGTGATGATCCCGATCACCGTTGTCAAGAATGGCGAAGGCCCCAGCGCGCTACTCACCGGGGGCAATCATGGCGACGAATACGAGGGAATCACCGCGCTTCTCAAACTGGCCAATACCCTCAAGGCAGAAGATGTGCATGGTCGCGTGATCATCGTGCCGATGATGAACGTGCCGGCAGCCCAGGTGGGTCGGCGGACGTCACCAATGGATGGCGGCAACCTCAACCGCAGTTTTCCCGGCGATCCCAACGGTACCGTTACCGAGCAGATCGCCGATTACTTCACACGCTATCTGGTGCCGTTGGTTGATGTGGTTCTCGATCTGCACTCTGGGGGGCGGACGCTGGACATCATACCGTTCGCGGCCTCGCACCTGCTCGACAACAAGGATCAGCAGCGCCAGGCGCTGGAAGGCGCCAAAGCGTTCGGCGCACCCACTGCAATGATGATGTTCGAACTCGATGCCGCGCGGCTGTTCGATACTGCCGTGGAAAGCCAGGGCAAGATCTTCGTGGCCACCGAACTGGGCGGTGGCGGTACCACCACACCCGAACGGATGGAGATCGCCGAGCGTGGTGTACGCAATTTCCTGATCCACTACGGGTTGATCGATGGCGAACTGGAAGGTCCCGGTCAGCCCCAGGTCTATGTCGATATGCCCGATGCCTCCTGCTATGTGCAGAGTGAGCACACCGGCCTGCTCGAACTGAGTGTGACGCTCGGTGAGATGGTCGCCAAGGGCGACGTGATCGCGCGTGTCTACGACATGACCCGCACCGGTGCGATGCCTGTGGAATACCATGCCCAGCGTAGCGGTGTACTGGTGGCCCGACGTTTCCCGTCTCAGGTCAACATGGGCGATACCATTGCAGTGATTGCCGAAGTCGTCGACTCGCTGGACTGAAATCCATGAAGCTTGACCGCTACGATTTCAGAATATTGGAAATTCTGGCCAAGGACGGCCGGATCACCAAGTCGCGTCTGGCCGAGGCGATCAATCTCTCGGTCAGTCCGTGCTGGGAACGTGTGCGGCGTCTGGAGAAGGCCGGCATCATCGAAGGCTATACGGCACGCATCAATTCGCGCGTGCTGCTTAAGCTGACCCCGGTATGGATGCAGATCGAGCTCAAGCAGCACAATGCCGAGAGTTTTTCGCGATTCGAGCAGGCCGTACGTGACACGCCCGAGGTCACCGAATGTGTGGCGGTGGGTGGGGGCGTCGATTACCTGGTCAAGGTCGAGGCCGAGTCTATTGACGCCTACCAGCGCCTGATCGACGACTGGTTGATCTCCGATCTCGGTATCGAGCGTTATTTCACCTACATCGTGACAAAGACCGTTAAACAGCAGTCGCCGCCGCTGGGGTTCGATGCGGAGTGAATGCCGTGTCGCGTCTATTCCGGGTTGGCGCCTCCGCACTTTCGGCCGTAAGCTGATACGAAGACCGCGTCAATGGATCTGTCATGTCTCTTGGTTCCTCTCCTCCCATTATCGAGTCAGCTGCTTCCGATGAGGAGGCCGCTCGGCTCTGTTATGAAGACCAACGTCAGCGCCCGCTGCGTGAATTCGAAGGTCCCAGCGAGCTGCCGATCACGCTGATCCTCAATGACACGGCCATGGCTACCCTGTTGGCCACACCCGAATCTCTTGAGGCGTTGGCCATCGGCCATGCCTATACGGCGGGGTGGATCGAGCGATACGAGCAGATCGAGCGGCTGGAGCGTTCGCGTCTGCGGCACGGCTTGGCCATTCGCATGACAGTCCCCCCACGCTTGGCTGCCCAGGCCGCCGAGCATGCTCCGCGTGAGGCTTCAGTCTCGAGTTGTGGTGCGTGTGGCGCAGCGGAAGAGGCTCAGATCATGGCGGGTCTGGTGCGGCTGCGGACCGTACCACCGTTATCTCCTGTCGCATTGCAGCGTGGTCTGGCACTGCTAAAGGATCATTCCCGCCGTGGCCAGCATTGCGCGCTGGGGTTGGACGATTCCGGAGAGGTAATGTCGGTAGGCGTGGACATCGGGCGTCACAATGCCCTCGATCGTGTCATCGGCGACAGCCTGCGCAGTGGAGAATGGCCCCGAGCGGTACTGCTTTCCAGTCGTTGTAGCCTGGAATTGGTCCAGAAAACCGTGCGTGCGGGAATTACCACCCTGGCAACCCTGTCTTCCCCGTCAGCGATGGCGGTTGAGGTTGCCCGTGCCTGCGACCTCAACTTGATCTGCTGTCACCGAGGCAGCCGACTCGAGTTGCTGAGCGGCCAGGCGCCTGACTGAGGCACTCGGCGGTGCCACCCCTCATGAGGCCAGGCCCACAGAAAATTCTTCATCGCCAGTGCCCAACTCCAAAAAAAACCGGGCTTCCGCCCTGAGGGGACAAAAAGTCTCCGTTGCGTAGAGCGCGTACCCTGAACATCAAGACAAGCCGATAACGGTGTCTGTGTTTCAGGGAGGTGCAGCATGAAGCTCAACGATCCGCGTCTATTTCGCCAGTATGCCTACATCGACGGCAAGTGGACCCATGGTGACGGCGGTCGCGAAGAGGCCGTGATCGATCCGGCGACCGAAGAAACGCTGGGCCACATTCCGCTGCTCGAGTCGCATCAGATCCGTGCCGCGGTGGAAGCTGCCGATCAGGCATTCGTACAGTGGCGTGCATTGCGGGCCGACGAGCGTTGCGAACGGCTGCTCGCCTGGTATGACCTGCTACAGGCCAACCGCGAGGACTTGGCCATCATCATGACCCTGGAGCAGGGCAAGCCGTTGCCGGACGCACGGGGCGAGGTCGAGTATGGTGCCAGTTTCGTGCGTTGGTTTGCCGAAGAAGGCAAGCGCACCTTTGGGCAGACCATTCCCAGCCACATCCCCAATGCGGCGTTGGGCACCATCAAGGAGCCGGTCGGCGTCGCTGCGCTGATCACGCCTTGGAACTTTCCGCTGGCAATGATCACCCGTAAGGCCGCCGCGGCGATGGCCGCCGGCTGTACCGTGGTCGTCAAGCCGGCCAGCGAGACCCCGTTCTCTGCGCTGGCGCTGGCCGAGCTGGCCGAGCGTGCGGGAATTCCCGCTGGCGTATTCAATGTGGTGCTGGGCGATGCGGCACAGGTTTCCGACGTGTTGTGCCATGAGGACCGCGTCAAGGCCTTGTCGTTCACCGGTTCTACCCCGGTAGGGCGCCTGTTGCTCGAGCAGTCCGCCAGCACCGTCAAGCGGGTCTCGCTTGAGTTGGGTGGCAACGCACCGTTCATCGTCGGCCCAGACGTCAATCCCAAGGAAGCCGCCTTCGCCGCCGTGGCCGCCAAGTTCCAGACCGCAGGACAGGATTGCCTGGCCGCCAACCGTATCCTGGTGCACGAAGACGTCCACGATGAATTCGTCGAGTATTTTGCCGAGCGCATGAAGGCCCTCAAGGTCGGCAATGGCTTGGTCAGCGAGATCGATATCGGCCCGCTGATTCACCGGCGCGCCGTGGAAAAGGCGGCGAGCATTGTCGATGATGCCCTGTCGCGGGGGGCAACTCTGGTGCATGGCGACCAGTCCATGGCGCCGGGCCCCAACTTCTTCATGCCGACGCTGATTACGGACGTCACGTCCGAAATGAAGATCTGGCGCGAGGAAAACTTCGCGCCGGTCGCCGGGGTTACGCGTTACTCGACCGATGAAGAGGCCATCGAGATGGCCAACGATACCGAATATGGGCTGGCCGCCTATGTCTTCACTCACGATATCCGTCGCATCTGGACGATGCTGCGTGCCCTGCAGAACGGCATGGTGTCGATCAATACCGTGAAGATGACCGGCCCACCCATTCCGTTCGGTGGCGTGAAGCAGTCCGGGCTGGGACGTGAAGGCGGCACCGCGGGGATCGAGGAATTCCTCGACACGAAGTATTACTGCCTGGGTGGCCTGGGCTCCGTATCGGGAAGCTGATTGACACTGGCTGCGCTCGGCCAGGCGTTGTTGAGCCACTGGCTTGAAATGCTCAGGGACTTCAGTCCACTCCGCTTTTCCGTCAGTGACTCGCCTAGACAGCGTGTCCCGGCCTGGCCATTGCTCGCTCAGTTTCAGTTGTAATAACGAATTAATAATATTCACTAAGGAGGCTGCTGTGAGCGCCCATCAGGATCTGATCGATCGCGACCGCAAGGTTACTTTTCACGCGTCTACCCACCTGCGCGACTTTGCCCACGGCGATGCCCCGGGCCGCGTGATCAGCGGTGGTAAGGGTATTCGTATCGTCGACAAGGAGGGCCGCGAGTTCATCGATGGCTTTGCCGGGTTGTACTGCGTGAACATCGGCTATGGGCGCACCGAGATGGCTGAGGCGATCTACAAGCAGGCGCTGGAGCTGTCCTATTACCATACCTATGTAGGCTCCACCAACGAACCGTTGATCGAACTCTCCGAGAAGATCATCGGGCTTGCCGGCATGGGAATGTCCAAGGTCTACTACGGCATGTCGGGGTCCGATGCCAACGAGACCCAGTTGAAGATCGTGCGCTATTACAACAACGTGCTGGGCCGGCCGCACAAGAAGAAGGTCATTTCGCGCAATCGCGGTTATCACGGCTCCGGCATCGCCTCTGGTTCATTGACCGGTCTGGCGGCGTTCCACGACCATTTCGATCTGCCTATCGAGACCATCCGGCACACCGAGGCACCGTATTACTACCGGCGCAGCGATGCCCAGGCCAACATGAGCGAACGTGAATTCGCACAGCACTGCGCGCTCAAGCTCGAGGAGATGATTCTCGCCGAAGGGCCGGACACCGTGGCTGCTTTCATCGGTGAGCCGGTACTCGGGACCGGGGGGATCGTGCCCCCGCCGGAAGGCTATTGGGAGGCGATCCAGCAGGTGCTGGCCAAGTACGACGTGCTGCTCATCGCCGATGAGGTGGTCTGCGGCTTCGGACGTATCGGTACCGATTTCGGGTCGCATTTCTACGGCATGAAGCCTGATCTGATCACCGTGGCCAAGGGCCTGACCAGTGCCTACCAGCCGCTGTCCGGGGTTATTGTCGGCGACAAGGTGTGGCAGGTGCTTGAGCAGGGCACCGGTGAATACGGTCCGATCGGCCACGGTTGGACCTACTCCGGTCATCCATTGGGCGCTGCCGCTGCACTGGCCAACCTGGCGATCATCGAGCGCGAGGGGCTGACCCGGAATGCCGCCGAAACCGGGGCCTATCTTCAGCAACGGATGCAGGCGACCTTTGCGGAACATCCGCTGGTTGGCGATGTGCGCGGCGTCGGGCTGCTGGCCTCGTTGGAGTTCTCGCCCAACAAGCTCAAGCGCGAGCACTTCGACCCGGCATTAAAGGTGGGGCCGCGCATTAGCGCTGCCGCGTTGGAGCAGGACCTGATCGCTCGGGCCATGCCACATGGCGACATCCTCGGTTTTGCACCGCCGCTGGTGGTCAGCCGCGACGAAGTAGACGACATCGTGGCGCGGGCCAAGCGAGCGGTGGACAAGGTAACCGATGAATTAACGAAATCGGGCGATTTCAAGGTTTGAGCGTCTAGCCAGCGTTGATGTTTAAAACCTGAGCCCGACCCTTGGCGCCGCAATCTTTTGCGGCGCTACTGTTTGTGTTGAGCCGACCAGTTTCCGGAGGAGCCATGAACCCACCCAGCCATGGAGTGACCCTGGCATCGATCTACGAGGCACGCGCGCGCATCCAGGGGCAAGTGGCGCGAACGCCGCTGGTACGGTCGTTGACGTTGTCCGAGCGTTTCGATGCCGAGGTCTACCTCAAGCTCGAGAACCAGCAACCCAGCGGGGCGTTCAAGCTGCGCGGCGCGACAAACATGATCGCGGCATTGATGGACCGCGATGGCCTCGAGGCCCTGCAGCGTGGGGTAACTACCGCATCCACTGGCAATCATGGGCGCGCAGTAGCCTTTGCGGCAGCCCGCCTGGGAGTGCCGGCGGTCGTCTGCCTATCGGAGCTGGTGCCAGCCAACAAGGCACATGCCATCGAGGCGCTGGGCGCCGAGGTGCGCCGCGTCGGGCGTAGCCAGGATGAGGCTTTTCAGGAGGTGGCGCGACTCGTCAATGAACAGGGCATGACACTGGTCCCGCCCTTCGATGATCCACTGATCGCCAGCGGGCAGGGTACCATCGGGGTAGAGCTGCTCGAGGATCAGCCCGCCCTGGACCGAGTCATTGTCGGCTTGTCGGGAGGGGGGCTGCTTGGCGGCATAGGCGCCGCCGTCAAGGGCATTCGCCGGGGCGTGCAGGTTACCGGCGTGAGCCTGTCGCAGGGGGCGGCGATGTGGGAGAGCCTCCAGGCCGGCCAGCCGGTGGATGTAGAGGAAGTCGCGAGCCTGGGCGATTCGCTGGGCGGCGGTATCGGGCTCGATAACGTCTGTACGTTCGCCTTGGTGCGTGAGGTCATGGACGATCACGTTCAGGTCTCGGAAGGTGCCATCGCCCGGGCCATGGTCGATCTACTCCAACATGAGAAGATTCTGGTCGAAGGTGCGGCCGCCGTCGGTCTGGCGGCTATCGACGAGCACGGCCTGGACATCCGCGGCCAGAAGGTGGCCCTGATCGTATCCGGTAATGGTGTCGACCTTGCCACGTTTGACAGGGCCCGGTCGCTCGCAGGACGGTGAACATCTCATCGCTTATTCACGAAGAAAACGATCATGGAGAGTGCCATGCAGCTTTATCAGCGCGACGCCATAGAGGCGGTGGTCAAGATCGACCACGATGCCCTGGCCACGGTAGAAGCCGGCTTTGCGGCACTGGGGCGCGGAGAGGTAGTTCAACCACCCATCCTTTCGATGGCCATCGAAGAGTCCAACGGCGAGGTCGACGTCAAGACAGCGCACATTCGGGGCTTCGAGCGCTTCGCCATCAAGGTCAGTCCCGGTTTCTTCGATAATCCCAAGCTCGGGCTACCGAGTCTCAATGGCCTGATGATGGTGTTCTCGGCCAAGACAGGCCTGGTCGATGCCGTGCTGTTCGATGAGGGCTACCTGACTGCGGTGCGCACCGCCCTGGCTGGGGCCATCGCTGCCAAGCATCTATCCCGCGATGACAGCCGCCGTGTTGCCGTACTCGGTGCTGGCGAGCAGGCCGAGCTGCAGGTACGGGCACTGCAACTGGTCCGGGACATAGACACCCTGGATGTCTGGGCGCGCAGGCACGAACAGGCCGAAGCCTATGCGGAACGCCTTCGGGCACAGGGCTTGACGGTCAACGTGCACGATAGCGTCAAGGCCGCCTGTGCCGAGGCGGACATCGTGGTTACCACCACGCCGTCCCGTGAAGCGCTCCTGACTGCCCAGGATCTGCCGGAAGGCGTACATGTCACGGCGATGGGCTCGGACAGCCCAGAAAAGCGCGAGCTCGACGAATCCGCCATGACCCGGGCCGATGCCTTCGTCTGCGATACACGCGCCCAGAGTGAGCACAATGGCGAGCTCAAGGCGTATGCAGGCGGCGAGCCACCCTTCAAGATCTACGAACTGGGCCGTGTCATCGCCGACAAGCAGCGTCTGCGCGTTTCGCCGTCCAGCATCACGGTCTGTGACCTGACCGGGACCGGAGTGCAGGATACGGCAATAGCCAATTATGCCCTGAGCCGCTTGACCCAGTAGACTGGACCTTTGCCAGCCGGGACGACGGCTTCCGGTTGGCGCAGACACATGCTACACATGGAAAATATGGCTCAAGGATGAGACATGCTTAGAGGTGTATTGGTCAGTTGCGGCATTATCGTGGTGTTCCTGCTGGTGCTGCTGGGGGCAGTAAGGCTATTCGGGGCGGAAACCTACGATCGACTGATGAATCGCATTGCGGCCGACCCCGAAGCGCCAGCACCCACGGCCGAAGACAAGGCGTTGCATGAGTCATTGTTCATTGCCGACCTGCATGCCGATACCTTGAAGTGGAATCGCGACCTGTTGGAGCGTAACGGGCAGGGGCATGTCGATCTGCCTCGCCTGGTGGAGGGCAATGTTGCGCTGCAGGCCTTCACCATCGTCACTCAAAGCCCGTTACCGTACGGTAGCCGCGAGCGCTATCAGAATGACGAGAAGTGCGTCAGTGGTGGTAGTGTCGATATGGCTGCTTTGCTGGCCGCGTCGCAGGGAAGACCGGCCTTTAGTACCCGCGAGCGTGCCATCAATCAGATCGAGCGACTCAAGAATGCCATTGAACGCTCCAGGCAGGGAGAAGGGCCGGAACTGCGCCTGATTCGCAACGTCGACGACCTGCGTCAGCTAATGGCCGATCGTCAGGCAGGGACGCAGGTCGTGGGGGCTGTGATGGGTATCGAAGGGGGGCATTGGGTCGGCAACAGCCCGAACGACCTGCAGAGGGTCGAAGAGGATATGCAGGAGCTGTTCGACCTCGGAGTGCGTCAGCTCGCGCCCAATCATCGCTTCGACAATGCGCTTTCCGGCTCGGGGGAAGGCTGCGAGCGTTACGGTCTGACCGCGATGGGCGAACGTGCACTGAAGACCGCAGAGCAGCTGGGCATCGCCATAGACGTGGCGCACATCTCCCAGAAGGGCATGGACGATGCTGCGCGGATTCTCAGTAAGCCATTCATGGTCTCGCACACCGGGGTCAAAGGCAGTTGCGAGGATCCTTGCCGGCCGGCACGTAACCTAAGTGATCGGCAGATCGAATCCGTGCTCGAGCATCGCGGTATCATCGGCATCGGCTACTGGCCTTACGCCGTTGGCCCCAGCGTCTGGAATATCGCCGATGCCATGCAACACGTCATGCAGGTCGCCGACAGGATGGGGCTGGAACCGGGGCGTCATGTCGCTTTCGGCTCGGACTACGACGGCTCGGTGACGCCGTTCTTCGACGTCAGTGATCTCGATATTCTCACTGCGGTGATGCGTCAACGTGAGCAACCCTTCGACGAGCGTACCATCCGCAACATTGCCGGCCTCAATGTCTGCCGCTTCTTCGCCCGCGTACTGCCGGGCGGCAGCGAGCAGGCCGCCGAGGAAATCTGTTCGCCGACACCGTTGCCGAGCTCTAACGTTTAGGCAAGGAGTATCGCCGCCCTCGAGAAAGGCGGCGAGCGTGGTTCAGGCAAGGCAAAAAGCGGCGAAGGCGCTGAGTTTACTTAGCGTAAATGAAGCGCTTGAGCCGATTTTTAACACAGCATGAACGAGCGCAGCCCCTTTTTACTTACGACGTAAAGGAGAAAGGCGAAGATTGGTCAAGCACCTCCACACCCACTCCATAGGCCCCATCTTGAACGGCTTCAGCCAGAGGCGACTCAGCACGAGTGCCACGGTATAGATTGCGACCGCCAGCAACAGAATTTCGGTAGAACCGAGATTACCGATCCAACCCAGCCCCCAGCCATAGAACAGTACCTGGCCGACCAGGCCATAAGCGAGATAGTTGGTCAGGGCCAGACGTCCAGGTGACGCCAGCCAGGTGCGCATGCTCTGTGCTCCAGGGCGGCTGAGCAGCAGGGCGGCCAGCGACATGTAACCCACCGCCAATATCGGCGCACCGATACGCATCACCGTGGTGAGAGGGTTGCCGTTGGGCATCACTTCCCATAGTACGCTCAGCAACAGGCCCACCGGCAGACAGATCGAGGCCACGCTGCGCAGTAAAGTTCGGTTTTCTTCGACCCGATGCGGAATCTGCGCGCGTCCGGCCCACAGGCCCAGCAACAACATGCCGTAGACGTTGGTATGGTCCCACAGCTCGATCAGGTTGCCCGACGCTCCTAGACCGAAGTACAGGCCCAGGCCTTGGGCGACATCCGGCCAGTAGGCAGGATGGCTGAAAGTCTGCAGGGCATCGAGTTCGGTGGATGTCTGGACCTCGCCTCCGCGTACGGCACCCAGCATGGCCAGGACCACCGGCGCGCCGAACAGGAACGCCGCTGACAGACTCAACAGCAACCATTGCGGCAGGCGCACCATCAGTACTAGCGTGGTGCCGAATACGGCATAGACCAGCAAGATATCGGCCCAATACAGGAAGGCGATATTGATCAGGCCGAAGCCGGCCAAGGCCAGCAAGCGGCGAAAGTACATGGCCAGAAAGCCCGGCTGGTCCGACTTGCGTTCGAGAAGGAGATAAAAGCTCAAACCGAAGAGAAACGAGAACGAGGACAGGAACTTCTCGTCGAAAACGACATGCAGCAGAAAGTCGACGGCTTCGTCGACCGGGCCCTGCAGGGAGGCCAGTGCTTCCGCCGTTAAAAAGTTCAACCCCGACATGTCCCGCAGGTTCATGACCAGTACGCCGAACAGGGCCAGGGCCCTGACGGCGTCAACGACTTGTAGGCGACCCTTGTCCTTGGATCCTGACATATGGCAATCCTTGCCTTGTATTGTCTATGAACGAATATTCCCTGGCATTCCCTCAATTCCAAGGTAATTAAGGCCCTCGGAAAGGACAAACTACAGGCCGGTGGCTTCGTCCATGCCGAGGTGAATGTTCATTGATTGCACAGCAGCGCCGGCCGCGCCCTTGCCGAGGTTGTCCAGCCGGGCAACCAGGGCCAGGCGCTCTTCGCCACCGAACACGAAGATATCGACCCGGTTGGTGTCGTTGGCTCCCTGAACATCGAAGAAGCCGTTATCCAGATTGGCCGCATCGTCGAGTGGCATGATCTGGATGAACCGTTCGCCCTGGTAGTGCGTGAGGTAGGCCTCGCGTATCGCTTCGGCATCGACGCCTGGGGCCAGATGAGACACATGCAGGGGCACTGTCACGGCCAGTCCCTTGAGGAACGGGCCGACGACAGGATTGAACACCGGCGCCGATGCCAGCCCGCCGTGAAGACGCATTTCCGGTAAATGCTTATGGCCCAGCGGCAAGGCATACGGGCGCGGTGCAGCTAGGCGGTTGTCGGTGTCGTTCTCATACTCGGCGATCAGCGTCTTGCCGCCACCGCTGTAACCTGTCAGTGAGAAGGCCGAGAGCGGATAGTCCGGAGGCAGAAGGCCAGCATCCACCAAGGGCCGGGTCAGCAGCACGAAGGCGCTGGCATGGCAGCCGGGGTTGGCGATGCGCTTGCTGGTCTGGATGCGCTCACGCTGCCCGGGGGCCAGCTCCGGTAGCCCGTAGACCCAATCGTCTGCCGTGCGAAATGCGGTGCTGGCATCTATCAGGCAGGTATCGGGGTTCTCCAGCATATCGACAGCCTCGCGTGAGGCGTCGTCAGGCAGGCAGAGAAAAGCGACATCGGCGGCATTGAGTAACCGGGCGCGTTCTCGAGCGTCCTTGCGCTTGTCGCTGTCGATGCGCAGCAGTTCGATATCGTTGCGGCCGTTGAGGTAATCGAACAGGCGCAGCCCGGTAGTGCCTTCCTGTCCGTCCACGTAGATCTTGAATGCCATCTTGGTGCCTCGAGTCAACCCCGATGCAGGGTCATGCGAAAATGGATGAAACGAAAACTATTATATTGTGCGGGGATATCCTGCGTTTGTCATATCGGCATAGCGAAAGCTTGCCGGGACCGGGGAAAATGGTCAGTTTGTAGGTGAGTTTTACCAACTGGAGCCCTGTCATGAAGAAAGTGTTGGCCTTCGATGTCTATGGAACACTGATCGACACACACGGTGTCATCGAGGAACTCAGTAGCCAGGTAGGGGATCAAGCGAGGGTCTTTTCCCAGCGCTGGCGTGACCGGCAGCTCGAGTATGCGTTTCGCCGTGGGTTGATGGGGGCCTATGCCGACTTTGCCCAGTGCACTCGCGAGGCACTGGAGTATGTCGATCGGGCCATGGGGACGCGACTCTCCGACCATGCCAAGGATCATCTGATGGAAACCTATACGACACTTCCGGCTTTCCCTGATGCCGCCGACGCGGTGGCGCGCATTGCCGATAGCCGCCAGGTGCGTTGTGTGGCGTTTTCCAATGGCAGCCGTCAGGCAGTGTCCAAACTCCTCGAAGGCGCCGGCATCCTAAAGCACTTCGACGATATCGTCAGTGTTGAGGAGGTGCGGCGTTTCAAGCCGGATCCGGCGGTCTACGCGCATTTACGGGCTCGCGTCGAAGCGGCGGCCAATGATACCTGGCTGGTTTCATGCAACCCTTTCGACGTGATCGGTGCCAAGCATGCAGGCCTGCATGCCGCCTGGCTGCGGCGTAGCGCCGAAGCGCCTTTCGACCCTTGGGGCGATGAGCCGGACCTGACGGTGAGCGATCTCGACGAGTTGTTGGATCGACTGTCCTGAAGTCAGGCGCGTCATGGCCGTTACTTTCCCTTCCGGCCATGAAGTGGCTATGGTTAGCGCAGAATTGCCATCAAGGAGGAAGGCATGAACCGTTATCTCGCCGGAGCGATCGGTGGGCTGCTCGCTACCGTGCCCATGACCCTCGTCATGGAGAGCCTGTACCGGCGCCTACCCCGTGAAGCGCGCTATCCACTCCCGCCGCGTGAAGTGACCGAAAACATTGCCGGCAAGATGGGGTACGACCAGCACTTGGACGAAGACCGACTCATCGAGTCGAGCCTGCTGTCCCACTTCGCCTATGGCGCAGCAACCGGTGCGCTGTATCCCTTGGTGCTTCGAGAGCCAGTCCGGCATCCGGTGGTATACGGTAGTGGCTATGGAATGGCGATCTGGGCTGCCAGCTATCTGGGCTGGGTGCCGGCATTCAACGTACTGGAGCCGGCTACTCGGCAGCCGGCCAGCCGGCGCCGGCTGATGCTCTGTGCTCATGTTGTCTGGGGAGCAGGGACCCTGCTGATCGCCGAACGGATAACGCATTCAGACGACACTCCTTGGCGAGGAGAGACGCCTCCCGGCGGCTGGCAGAGGCCATGACGGCCGCGCCCTAGGGTTCGCAGTTGACCATGTGACGTAGCCGCAGGCGACGGCGCAGGGCGCGGGCCACACTGTCGACGCCAATGTTGAGCAGGGCGGTGATCACGATCAGCACCAGGGCACGATCGAAGCGCAGTTCCTGAATGGCGCTATCGACATAAAAGCCCAATGTGGCGATACCCAGAATGCCCAGAATCGCCGTCTCTCGCATGATGATTTCCCAGCGGTAGAAGAGAAAGGCAAGGAACGGCCCGTAGAGACGCGGCACTATCTCGTAGGCGTAGCGGTCGACCCCGCGGGATGCGTCGAGGCGTAGCGTCATCTCGTTGCTGCGTCGGCCGATCAGATGGCCGATGATGCCGCCGTTGTGAAGCGCCAGGGCCACGATGGCGGGCAGCATCGAGGGTCCCCAGAGCTGCAGCAGGACGTAGGCGAGCAGGTATTCCGGTGTCGAGCGGGCCACGACCAGTGCGACGTGACCGAGCATGCTGCCGGGGCGTGTAGTGAAGTGCCGCGAGATCAACGGAAAGGTCAGCAGCGCAATGACTCCGGTGCCGACCAGCGCAATCTGGGTAAGCACCACGGTGGTCCATAAACCGGGCAGGGCCTCGGTGAGCAGCAGGTCGCTGAACCAGTGCCAGAGGGCTGCCCAGCCTTCGCCATGGCGTAGCGGCGCCGGCACGATGTCCTCGGTGAAGAAGCGCGTCACGTTGCCCCACATGATCGGCAGGCCGTTACCGAGCAGGAACGGGGACACAACGACGTAAAGCGGCACCAGCCAAGGGCGGACCCAAAAGCGCAGGGTGGCAATCAGCACGAAGAACACCAGCAGCAAAGCGCCGACCTCGGAATAATAACCCTGCGCGAACGACGACTGCAGCGCAAAGCCCAGTGTGGGCATGCCGACGAAGCCGAGCACCGCACTGGAGCGTAAGCCGCATTCCAGACGGTAGGCAGTGTAGCTGACCAAGTGTTGCCAAGCGTCAGGCACGCGGGCGAACAGGAAGCTGGAAATCAGTCCCGTACCTGCCGGTACCACCTGCATGGGCAGTGGGTCGGCTTCGTCGAGAATCTCCGAATAGACTTTGGCGAACACGCCAGCGTAGGGCAGGGCAATCGCCAGTACTCCGGTCAATGGATGCAGGCCGAAGAATTGCAGGAAGATCAACGCCCAGAAAAGCTCATGAATGGCACGCACGAAGGCGCAGAGCGTGCGCACCGCTCGAAGATGGAAGACCAGTGCCAGCAGAAACCCCGCCGATGCTCCCAGGGCGACTCCGACGAAGGCGAAGGCCACCGTACGCATCAACGCCGTGCCGATCGACGCAGGATCGCTGAAGTCCGGCGTGACCAGGCCGATCACCAGCCTTCCCAGCTCGCGCCATGGCGCTACAGTCGTGACCTGGATGTCGGCGATTGCCAGACACAACAATGCCACGCCCACAAACCCGAGGCTGGTGCGAACCGTCGCGGATCGGCGGAGGCCGGAATGGGCGGTATCAGACGACGAGCGAAACATCAGGCGGCCGGGGCGGAAACGTCATAAAGGAAGCGCAGGTCGCCGGTGCTGAGGCGTTCACTTGCTCTATCCAGGGCGATGCCGCCGTCACGAATGCCGACGATGCGCGTGCTGTGGCGCAGAGCGAGCTCGACGTCATGTAATGCGATCACACTGGTCTCGAAATGCTGGGTCAGGGCCTGCATGACCGATTCTGCACGTGGCCCGTCCAGCGCTGACACTGGCTCATCGGCAAGCAGCACGCTGGCCGGTTGATTGAGCGCACGTGCGATGGCGGTGCGCTGGCGTTGACCTCCCGAGAGCTCACCCGCCGGCGACCATAGCTTGTCGACCATATCCAGTGTCTCGAGCACTTGGCGCACGCGGTGGACTTCTTTCGGCAACGGCCGGATCAGGTTGGCCAGGTTGTAGAGAGTGGAATGGGCCGCCAGGCGACCCATGTAGACGTTGTGAAACACACTAAGCGTCTGCACCAGGCCCAGGTCCTGAGGCAGCAGGGCGATATCTCGACGCCGCTTGTCGTACAACAAACTGAGTAGCGTGGACTTGCCCGCGCCGCTATGGCCGACCAAGGCGACCTTCTCGCCACGGGCGACGTGCAACGTCAGCGGGCCGAGGACACGCTGTTCGCCATAAGCGGCACTGATTCGCTCGAGAGCTAGAGCCGTCATCAATCGATCAGATCCAGCGCCTGCGCAGTATCGCGAATGCCCTGATAGTCATCGTTGCTGGCCGGGATGAAACCCTCGCGGGGGAAGCTGGCGAGAAGTTTCGGGTCGTCCATGTTGACCAGCGCCTTGCGAACACGCTCCTTGAAACCCGCGCCGAAGCGTTCATCGACATCGCCGCGAATGGTCCATTGATAGTCGGCATAAGTGGGCGTTTCCCAGATCACCTTGACGGCATCGGTATTCACGTTACCGGCGGCGACCTCGCTCTCCCATACGGCGAAGTTGAGCGCACCGGTCTGGTAGGTACCCGACTCGACCAGATCGATGGTGCGAGAATGGTTGCCGCTGAAGCCGACTCGGCTGAATACCTCCTCGGGAGAGGCGTCGAACTGCTGGCGAATGTAATACTCGGGCATCAAGCGTCCGGAGGTTGAGCCCTTCGAGCCGAAGGTGAAGGTCATGCCTTGAATGGACTCCGGCAGTTGGTCCGAGGCCTCTAGTCCCGTACTTTCATGGGCAATGAAATAGGTACGGAACTGGGCATCTTCGACGCCTTGAGCCAGCGCCTCGGAACCGGGGACGAGCTGACGCGCCTGAACGCCGGAGAGCCCGCCGAACCATGCCAACTGGACCTGATTGTTTCGGAAGGCAGTCACGGCAGCGGCATAGGATTTCACCGGCACGAAGCGGACCTCGGTGTCGAGTTCTTCGGCCAGGTAGTCTGCGACCTTCTGGAAACGCTCGCGCAGTTTGGTTTCGTCCTGATCGGGAATAGCGGTAAACACCAGCGGCTCGGCGGCGGCCACCGGTGCGACCAAAGCCAGGGTGAGCATGAGCTTGCGCAGCGTGTCCTTGAACATCGGTGTTTCCTTCTTGGATAAGCGATGGAAAGCGGAGACGACCCAGTTGGTGTCGGAACGTCGCGAGCAGCGGCCAGCCAGGGCAAGAACAGGTGAAAAGGCGCAGTTTACAAGAAGTAAGTGAGCGTCATGAGCCTATTCAACGCTGGATCGACTAGCGCAGCAGTGTTGATACAGCGCTGGATCAGCGGGGTCGCGTCACGCAGTATACAAGAAGCTTACCCCGCTTATCATTGCTGTCGGTCGTGGCGCCGCCAGGCGAAGTAGCGTCCCAGCCAGCGCAGTAGACGCTCGGGCTTGTGAGCGTTCTTCCATTGTCCTGCTGCCGCCTTGTTGGCTTCGGACAGGGTCGGGTAGGGATGTACGGTGCCCAGTAACTTGCTCAGCCCGATACGGTGCTTCATCGCCAAGGTGATTTCGGCCAGCCACTCCCCGGCATTTTCCCCGACCAGCGTGGCGCCCAGGATGCGATCCTTGCCGGGCTCGGTCAAAATCTTGACGAATCCCTCAGTTGCACCCTCGGTGATGGCGCGGTCGTTTTCTCGCAAGGCGTAATGCGTCACTTCGTACTCGATGCCTTCGGCCTGTGCCTGACGCTCATTGAGACCGACACGGGCAACCTCGGGCTGCGTATAAGTCACGGCAGGAATGACGCGATAGTCGACCGCGAAGCTCCTCACGTCGCCGAACAAGGCATTAACGGCAGCATGCCAGGCCTGGTGCGCTCCGGCATGCGTCAACTGATAGGGGCCGCAGACATCGCCACATGCCCAGACACTGGGGCAACGGGTCCGCAGACATTCGTTGGTTTCCAGTGTGCCCTGGTCGGTAGTGACGATGCCCAGCGATTCGAGGCCGAGCCCTTCGACATTGGCCTGGCGGCCAAAACAGACCAGCAGCCGGTCGAAGGGCACCTTGTTGCGTTCGCCGTCATGCTCGACGATCAGGGCATGCTGTCCCGTCTCGTTGGTTTCCACACCTACGGCGCGGGAGCCGAGGCGCAGAGTGACTCCTTCCGCGATCAACCGCTGCTGGACGAGATCGCTGACGTCATCGTCTTCCCTGGCCAACAGGCCAGCCTCGCCCTCGACCAGGGTGACGTTGCTGCCCAGGCGCGCGAAGGTCTGGCCGAGTTCGCAGCCGATGGTGCCGCCACCCAGGATCGCCAGTCGTTCGGGCAGGGACTCCAGGGTCCAGAGATTTTCCGATGTCAGCACGTCGACATGTTCGAGCCCGGGCAGGTCGGGCAGGCGCGGCCGGGCGCCGGTAGCAATGATGATATGCCGCGCGGCGAGCCGGCGCTCGCCGGCTCGCACCATCCAGGGCGATTCGAGAGTGGCTTCTTCTGGGATCACATCGATGCCTAGGCCAGTGCAGCGTTCAACACTGTCATGCGGGGCGACCTTGGCGATGGCGTCATGAACATGGGCCATGACGGCGGCGAAGTCGATACGCGGCTCGCCGAACCCGTTTGTGCCATGAATCCCGAAGCGTGAGGCTGTACGCACTTCGTGAGCGGCTCGTGCCGCACGGATCAATGCCTTCGAAGGCACACAGCCGGTATTCAGGCAGTCGCCCCCCATGCGGCGCTTTTCGACCAGTGCCACCTTGGCCTTGACCGCGCTAGCGATATAACTGGCCATCAGGCCGGCCGAGCCCGCACCGACCACTACGATGTCATAGTCGAACCGGCGCGGTCGTGGATATCGGCTTCGCTGCCGACGCAGGTTCATGCCATCGACGATCTTCTTGCCGACCAAGGGAAACAAACCCAGCAGAATTAGCGATAACAGCAGTTCAGGCGACAGGATCCCCTCGAGTGATTCCAGCTCGCTCAACTGCTTCCCGGCGTTGGCGTACACCGCAGTGCCGGGCAACATCCCCAGTTGACTGACCCAATAGAAGGTACGCGTTTTCAGGCGAGTCACGCCCATCGCCAGGTTGACCATGAAGAATGGGAAGATCGGGACCAGGCGCAGACTGAACAGGTAAAACGGTCCGTCACTTTCCAGGCCGCGATTAACTTTAGCCAGCACCCCTTTGAAGCGCCTCTCGATGATGCTACGCAGCAGGGTGCGGGAAAGGAGAAAGGCCAGTGTGGCACCGATGGCACTGGCAAACGAGGCGATCAGCAGACCCTTGCCCAGGCCGAACAACGCGCCTGATAAAAGTGTCAGAAGGGCGGCGCCTGGCAATGACAAGCCTGCAGCGGTCACGTAAACCAGAAAAAAACCACCCGCCATCAGCCAGGGCGAGTCGTCGAACCAGTTACGGAAGTTGCCGAGTTGGTCACGCAGGAACCCGAGTTCGAGCAGGTCGTCACCGCCCAGGACAAAAAACAGGCCGATGCCCAGACCCACGAGAAGCAGCAGGAAAAGCTTGTTACGTTTCAATAAGCACCACCTTCATCATCCTTGAAAGTAATGGAACGGCCATCCTTGCCGCTGGTCAGTGGTTATACGCTATCGCGTTTCCTGGCCGAACGCGCGGGCCATCGTCGTTATCGATACCTTTGGGAGTGTATCCATGACATTACCAGATACTGCGTCTGTGCAAGGTAGAATCCCCGCTATCGATGCGACGCCCTACCAGGCACTGCGCGGGGCATGGACGCACACGCGGGCTGGGGAACCGCGCGGCTACGTCGATTTTCAACGTCTCGATGAGCTGTGGCTGCATACCGGTACCGCCTGCAATCTGTCATGTCCCTTTTGCCTGGAAGGATCCCGTCCGGGCGATGGCCGGCTCGACGCCATGCGCCTTGCCGATGTTCAGCCCTTTCTGGATGAAGCCGTAGAACTGGGCGTGAAGCAGTTTTCCTTCACCGGCGGCGAGCCCTTCGTCATCAAGGGGGTTATCGATATCCTGCGTTATGCCAGCGAGCGTCGTCCTTGCTTCGTGTTAACCAATGCCACCGACCCGCTGCTGCGTCGAACTCATCAGCTGTTACCGCTGGTGTCACAACCATTTCCGATTCGCTTCCGGGTCAGTCTCGATCATCCCGACCCGGTGCGTCACGATCGAGACCGGGGAGAAGGCAGCTTCGCCAAGGCGTTGCAGGGCATTCGCTGGCTTCACGAGCATGGCTTCGAGGTTTCGGTGGCTCGGCAGCAATCGACCGATGAGAACGCCGAGGCTGTCGAGGCAGCTTTCCGAACGATCTTTCGGCGTGAAGGCCTGCCCGACAATCTGGCGTTCACCGCCTTTCCCGATTTCGGCACGCCGGGCAGCGACGACAATTCGCCTGAAATCACAGAAAAATGCATGGAAAAGTACCCGACAGAGACAAGTCGGGCGCATTTCATGTGCAGCTACAGCCGCATGTTGGTCAAGGAGCAGGGGCACGTAAAAGTCTACGCTTGTACGTTAGTGGATGACGATCCCGATTATGCGGTGGATACCCTGCGTGACAGTCTCGATACCCGAGTCATGCTACGCCATCACCGCTGTTTCAGTTGCTATCGTTTTGGGGCCAGCTGCAGCACGCCCTGACCGGAAAGACAGGACGTACGATATTCGACGCGAAGGAGCGGTTCATGACCGAGCTGGAAACGACACTGGGCGATGCCCAGTCGCGCCTGGAAGCGATCTATGACGATCTCGATGCCGATGAGGATGTGCGCCAGCGCCTTGCCCAACCCAGGCTGAGCATTCGCGTCAGTGTTCCCGTTCGCATGGATGACGGTTCGCTGCGTGTTTTTCAGGGCTGGCGGGTGCAGTACGACGACACCCGGGGGCCGGCCAAGGGCGGCATCCGCTTTCATCCCGATGTCGATGAAGACGAAGTCACGGCGCTGGGTTTCTGGATGGCGATCAAGTGCAGTGTGCTCGGTCTGCCGTTCGGCGGGGCCAAGGGCGGCGTATGCGTCGATCCCAAGAAGCTGTCGCGTCTCGAACTGGAACGGCTGTCTCGCGGCTACATTCGCGCCATTCACGACATCATCGGCCCCGACCGCGATATCCCTGCGCCCGACGTGAATACCAATCCCACCGTGATGGGCTGGATGACCGACGAGTACGATCAGATCGCCCGCCGACAGGTACCGGCGGTGATTACCGGCAAGCCGCTTGGCCTTGGCGGGTCAGAAGGGCGCGTGGCGGCGACCGGGCGCGGAGCGTTGCAGGTGTTGAACCTGTGGGTGCAGCGCCAGGGCAAGACACCTCAGGACATGACCGTTGCTGTTCAGGGATTCGGCAATGCCGCCTACCATTTTGCCCGCCTGGCCAGGCAGGGTGGCTACCGCATCGTGGCACTGTCGGACTCGAAAGGTGCCATCCTGTCGCGTGACGGGCTCGACCCCGACCCCATCCATGAGCACAAGCACGCCACGCGTGAACTCAAGGGCATGCTGTACTGCGAGTCCTCGCTGTGCGAGGAATCCGGCGTGGAGCACATGAGCAACGAGGATCTGCTGGCGCTCGATGTCGACGTGCTGGTGCTGGCAGCCATGGAAAATCAGATCGACGAGAACAACGTCGACCGGGTGCGCGCCGACAGCATTCTGGAAATCGCCAATGGCCCGGTAACCTCGGGAGCCGATGCCCGTCTCGAGGAGCGCGGCGTCACCGTGCTGCCGGATGTGCTGGCCAATGCCGGCGGGGTGGTCGTCAGCTACTACGAATGGGTCCAGAATCGTACCGGCGATTACTGGTCCGCCGACGAGATCGAAGCAAGGCTGGCCGAACGGATTGACCGTGAGGCCACGCGTTGCTTCGACCTGGCCGAGGAAAAGCGGTTCTCCCTGCGCACCGCGGCCTATCGGCAGGGGCTGGGGCGCATTGCCGATGCCATGACACAGCGTGGCACCCGCCGTTTCTTCAATGGCGATGCTGGTTGATACGGCGACCACCCATTTCATGGAGAAACTGTCATGACACTACGTATCCCAGCCGGTCACCGCGCATCGCTCAGCGCCCTGCTGTTGACCCTCACGCTGGGCGTTGCCCAGGCAGCAACAACTGAAGGTCCCTTTCCAGGTATCGAGCATGTGACCAGCCAGGAGTCGGTCAACGAGGTCGAGGCGAAGCTACGCAAGGCCCTGGAATCGCGTGGCTTGACGCTGTTCACGGTCATTGATCATGCCCAGGGGGCCGTAGATGCCGGCCAGGAATTGCCGCCCACGTTGACCGTGATCTTTGGCAATCCCAAGGTAGACACGCCGATGCTGCAGTGCCAGGGAAGTGCGGCGCTCGACCTGCCGCAAAAGATGGTGATTCGCAAGGTCGATGACGGGACGCGTATCGAGTGGAATTCCCCGGCTTATCTGGCCGAACGCCACGGCTTGCAGGACTGCGATCTGCCACTGGACGACATGGCCGGCGTGGTGGGTGAGATGGCGCACGAAGCGGCGGGCAAGTGACCCGGTCAGATAGAGTCTTGGTGCCAGGCTTGCCAGCGCGCCAGATCTTCGGGACGATCGATATCCCAGACCACGGCAGGGCAGGCGCACCGCCAGCCGAGTGCGTCGATATGCTCCCGTGTCTGTTGCATGACTCGAGCGCTTCCCCAGTCGACGCCCTCGAATATCTGGCGGTTGGCACGGCGCAAGCCGACCAGCGCATAGCCGCCATCCTCGGCAGGCAGGAAGACACATTCCACCGTTTCCAGCGCGACATGGCAACGCTTCAGCAGATCGGGAGTCAATACCGGACAATCGCTACCAATTACCAGGCCAGGACTTGGCATGGCTGCCAAGGCGGCGTACATGCGCCGGCCCAGGTCTCCGGTTGGCTGTTCACACAGCCGGATGCCGAAGCGTTCGCGACAGGTCTCGAAAAAGGCATATTCCGGTGAGCCTGGGTGGGCCAGCGAAGTCCATAGAGTGATCGAAGCCGGGGGCGTGGTTGCTACTACAGTTTCCAGCGTCTGCCAGACCAACTGACGATGTAGCTCGGCGGCCCCTTCTGCACCTAGTTGCGGGATGAGACGTGTCTTGGCCTGGCCGGGGATGGGGGCCTTGGCGAGAATCGCCAGGGGGAACGCGGCGTCAGCGTACGTCATGATATTCCTCTGCCAGGGTCCGGCTGTCGACGCCTCGCCAGTAGCGGTAGCGCAACCGCCACATCTGAAAGATGGTACGCCAGGTCCCCTGGGCCTCCCAGCGCCGGCCCGAACTGACGACACGCTCTCGCAGGCATACGGGCGGAGAAAGTCGATTCAGGCGGCGACAAAGCTCGATGTCTTCCATCAGGGGCTGTTCCGGAAAGCCGCCGACTGTCTCGAAGGCATCACGCGTCATGAACAAAGCCTGGTCGCCGGTGGCTATGCCGGTCAGCCGTGAACGCAGGTTCATGCCAAGTGACACCATCGATAGCCAAGGCGAATGTCCTTCCAGGCGGATGTCGAACCGTCCCCACACATGACCATCGACCAAGGCGGCAAGCACTCGTTTGTCGGCTCGGCGTGGCAGGCGCGTGTCGGCATGCAAGAACAGCAACCGCTCACTTCGGCTGGCACGCGCACCGGCGTTCATCTGAGCCGCTCGACCGGGACGGCTGGTGATGACAAGGCTGGCATAAGGCGCGGCGAGTCGGCGAGTCTCGTCGGTACTGCCCCCGTCGACGACGATGATTTCGCAGCCACACACCCACAGACCCAGCAACGACGATAGCTGCGACTCGATGGCCGCAGCCTCGTTGAGGGTAGGGATGATGATGCTGAGTGTCGGCACGTTCACTATATGGGGTCGTCCGCCATCCTGGCGATGCCTGCGTAGCGTATTTAGCGATGACCCAGGCGCATGTTGTAGAGGTTGATATAGCGATCCTTGGAAATTCCCAAGTGGTTGCGGCAAAGCCGAATGAGTTCGTCCCTGTCGCCAGCCTTGAGCGCCTCGATCATAGCGATATGCTCCTGGCGGGCACGCTGAACGCTTGCTTGGTCTGAGGTACCGATCGAACGTATGGCATAGACTTTCTGGGCATATTCGTTGATCGTTTCCGACAGGTATTGGTTGCCACAAGCGGCGAACAACGTGCGATGAAAGGCGATGTTGTAGTGGAACACGGCCGGCAGATCGCCACGGTCCACGGCCTCGTTATGGTGGCGCTGGATTTCTTCCAGTTCGGCCATCACTGTTTTGGGAGCAGGCATGGGAATGCGCTCGGCACTGGCGATTTCCAGTATCTCGCGCATCGCATAAATGGCTTCGACTTCCTCGGGCGTATAGGATTTTACGAAGGCCCCTCGGTTCTTAATGCGTTCGACTAGCCCCGTGGTTTCCAACTGAAAGAGGGCCTGCCGGACCATATGACGTTTGCAGTCGAAGCGGACCATGAGGTCCTCCTCTACCAGGCGCTCCTTGGGAAACAGGCGGCCAATCACGATATCTGCTTCGAGCGCGGCCACGATATCTTCCACACTGGCGGCTTGTCTCATTGGCTCGGCGGAGTTGGTCAAGGGCATTCGTGTCATTGCAAGCTTCCGGGAAACGGCAGGCCGACCCTGGTCGGCCTGCGAAACGTACTTTACATCTATCTTGGTACGGACTGAGTCATGGGCGGACGGCTGAAACGAAAATCGCAACCCTCCTCCGCCTGAAGTATCTCTTCCAAGAACAGACGGCGATAGCCAAGGGCCTCTTGGGTTACTAGCGCCGGAGATAGCGATTGCCGGCGGCGCTCGAGCTCCGCGTCATCTACCAGTAAGGTCAGCTCCCTGGCCCGAGTATCGAGGCGGATAAGGTCGCCATTTCTGACTAGAGCCAGTGGTCCACCGGCGGCAGCTTCCGGAGAAACGTGCAACACGACAGTGCCTGCGGCGGTGCCACTCATGCGTCCGTCGGAGATACGTACCATGTCCTTGACGCCGCGACTGGCCAGCTTTTTAGGAATCGGCAAGTAACCAGCTTCGGGCATGCCGGGGGCGCCTTTGGGTCCGATATTCTGTAATACCAGCACGTCGTCAGGGGCGACGTCCAGCTCAGGGTCGTCGATTCGATTTGCCAGATCATCCATGGAACTGAAGACCACGGCGCGGCCTGTGTGCTGCATTAATTCTGGATGAGCGGCAGACTGCTTGATGATAGCGCCGTTAGGGGCCAGATTGCCTCTCAGAACAGCAATTCCACCTTGCGGATAGATAGGGTTGTCGTGAGGACGCACCACTTGTTGATCGATAATTTCTGGCGTGGCGTCGATATTCTCGCCGAGGGTTCGGCCGTTAATTGTCATCGCATCCTCGTGAAGAAGATGCCGGATGGGACGCAGCAGGGCGGCGAGGCCACCTGCACGATGCAGATCCTCCATGTAGTGCTGCCCCGAAGGCTTGAGGTCGACGAGGACAGGCGTATCACGTCCCAGCCGGTCGAAAGCCTCCAAGTCTAAGTCGAACCCCAGACGACCGGCGATGGCGGCCAGGTGGACCACGGCATTGGTAGAGCCGCCCAGGGCCAGCAGGACGCGCATTGCATTCTCGAAAGCCTGGGGAGTCATAATCAGTGCAGGAGTGACTTTCTCAGCTGCGATACGTACCGCTTCGGTGCCGGTGAGTTCGGCGATCCGGCGTCGATCTGCCGTGACGGCCGGGGCTGCGGCGCTACCGGGTAGCATCATTCCCATGGCCTCGGCCAGGCAAGCCATGGTGCTTGCCGTTCCCATCACCGAACAGGTCCCGACGGTAGGAACCAACTGATCATTGACCTCGATGATTTCCTGATCATCGACTTCCCCGGCACGGTAGGCGGCCCAGAAACGCCGGCAGTCAGTACAGGCGCCCACCCTCGTGCCTCGGTGCGAGCCTACCAGCATGGGCCCCGTCACCAGTTGGATCGCCGGAATACCGGCACTGGCAGCAGCCATCAACTGGGCCGGCACCGTCTTATCGCAGCCGCCAATCAGGACAACGGCGTCCATGGGCTGGGCGCGGATCATTTCCTCGGTATCCAGCGCCATGAGATTGCGCAGATACATGCTGGTGGGGTGTGCGAAGGATTCATGCAGCGAGATGGTTGGAAAATCTACCGGGAGGCCGCCGGCCAGCATCACGCCACGCTTAACGCTCTCGACAAGATCGTTCACGTTGCCATGGCAGGCATTATATCCGCTGAATGTATTGGCGATGCCAATAACTGGGCGTGACAGCGCATCGTCCGTGTATCCCATGCCCTTAATGAAAGCCTTGCGCAGGAAAAGAGAGAATCCTTCGTCACCGTAATTGGTCAGCCGTGTCGACATGCCTTTCTTGTTGGTCATTACCGTCTCCTGATCGAGCGTTAGCGCGTCTTCGCATCGAGTTAATTGTCTTTGTGAGGCGACATTCGCCTTTAGTTTTATGGTTAACAAAATTATTGACAATTTTGTTGTAAGAATACTAGGTTTCAAACGGCACGCAACAAATACAATGCAAATTGGAGACGCCGAAATGAGATTAAAAACGCTAACTGCCGCACTCGTTGCTGGAATAACCGTATCCATTACCCCAATGATGGCGAGCGCTGACTACTCTGCAGCCGAGGAGGTCAAGGTGCTCATCGGATTCAAGCCTGGTGGGGGCAGCGACACCCTGGCCCAACTCGTCCAGCCCTACCTGAGCGAGAGCCTGGGAGTGAATTTCGTCAACGAGTATCTGCCTGGCGCAGCCGGCGCTATTGCTTGGACACGGCTTACCACCCAGTCGCCCAAGGATGGCTCGGTTATCAGCGTGACGAATACGCCTATGCTGATGACCAATTACGTCATGAACGATGCCATCTCCTACCGCCAGGATGACTTCACGCCACTGGCCAATGTCGTCACCGATCCGGCCATCATCGTGGTCTCCAATGACAGCCCCTTCAAGACATTTGCGGACCTCAAGCAAGCCGCAGAGAAAAAACCTGGAACGGTCACAGTCGGCAATTCTGGCGTCGGTGGTGATGACCACTTCTCGACATTGCTCGTCGAGAACAAGGCGGGTATTGAGTTCAAGAAAGTGCCCTTCCAAGGCGACAGCCCGTCTGCAACGGCAGCCATGGGCGGCAAGATCGATGCCAGCTTCAACAATGTGGGTACCGTCTACAACCAGATCGAGGCAGGAAACCTACGCGCCCTGGCTGTGCTGGCCAACGAGCGTCTCGACATCTTGCCTGACGTCCCGACCCTCAAGGAGCAGGGGATTGATGTGGTAGCCGGCTCCTCCCGTGGCTATAGCGCGCCTGCCGGTATTCCCGAGGAAGCACGCAAGCAACTGGTCGCGGCCTTCGACAAGCTCGCAACCAATGAGGAGTTCCTGGCTGAGGCCAAGAAGCGCGCTCTCAATGTGGACTTGGTAACGGGGCAGGAATACGACCAGATGTTCCAAGACGTGGAAAGTCAGGTCAAGGAAATGTGGGCGAACATGGAAGCCAGCGATTCCCAGAAGTAACCGGCGAAATAGCTTGAAATAGAGAGGGGTATGTCATGAACGTTAGCCGTGTATTCCTGGGTATCTCTGGAGTAGGCGTCGCTGTGTTGTTCTATGTGAATGCACTGGAATATCCAGATGCGGCTGCACAGATGCCCCTCATCTATTCAGTGACGGTCGGGCTGCTGTCTCTGGCCATGGTGGTGTCCGAAATTTGGAAAAGGAAGATAGCCAGCGGGCCCGACACGGTGGGTGAAGACGAGCCCCAAGCAACCGAAGAAGAGAAGGGGCGCATGCGGGGAAAGGTTTCTGCCGCCCTCGTCTTCGCCCTGGCCGTCCTTTATGTTCCGCTCATAAATGTGCTGGGCTATTTGATCGCTACCGTGCTGTTCATGGTGGCTACCTTGGCGATGATTCGCACCGTATCGCTCAAGGTGGCGGCCATCGGTATTGCCGTATTGGTTACGGTCATTTGCCTGGTATTTATCGCATTCCTCGGCCTTCCCATACCGTTGCTGCCGTCATTCGTCTGACGTTGCACTCACTCGCTTCAGGTAAAGAATATGGATACGTCACTAGTCATGACGGGGCTGACCAATGTCCTCACCTTGACAAATATTGCCTTTGTCGTCGGGGGCACATTGCTGGGGCTATTCGTTGGTACCATGCCGGGGCTCTCGGCGACGATGGCGCTGGCCCTACTGCTGCCGCTGACGTTCACCTTCGACCCTGCCACCGGGTTGAGCATGCTGGCCTCCATCTACGTCGGGGCCTCCTATGGCGGTTCCATCGCTGCCATCCTGTTGAAAACACCAGGCACGCCGGCCGCTGCTGCAACGGTCCTCGACGGCTACCCGCTGTCGCAGCAGGGCCAGGCCGGAAAGGCGCTGGGTATTTCGTTGTTCGCATCCTTCTTCGGCGGGCTGATGAGCGGTGCGGCGCTCCTGCTGGCAGCTCCGTTGCTGGGCAGCCTGGTCGTCGAGTTCGGCCCGGTGGAACTGTTCGCCATCGCTGTGCTGGGCATCACCATCATCGGTTCGTTGGCCCAGGGGTCGGTCATCAACGGGCTGTTCTCCGGTGCACTGGGCCTATTGATCAGCATCATCGGGATGGACCTGACCACGGCCACACCGCGCATGACCTTCAATAACATCAATCTGTTCTCGGGCGTCGAGTTCACCATTGCCCTGATCGGCCTGTTCTCTATTCCCCAGGCGCTGACGCTGATCGAGAACGCACATCGCGACAATAAGGTCGCCAGTCGCATCACCGACCGGCTGGTGCCGCGGTTCGCCGAACTGAAGGCGCTGATGCCCAATATTCTGCGCTCGGGAGGTATTGGCATCGCTACCGGCCTGATTCCCGGTACTGGCGGTGATACTGCCAGTTGGTTCGCCTACAACGAGGCCAAGCGCTTCGCCAAGGACAAGAGCCGATTCGGCCAGGGCGACATCGCCGGGGTCGCCGCCCCCGAAGCGGCCAACAATGCGGTGGTCGGTGGTGCGCTAATTCCCACCATCGCCTTGGGCATCCCGGGCAGTTCTTCCACGGCGATCCTGCTGGGTGCACTGATGGTGCACGGCATTCTGCCCGGACCCAACCTGCTGACCGAGCATGGCGATGTCACCTACACCCTGATCTGGGCGGTCATGCTGTCCACTGTCTCCCTGCTGATCGTCGGGCTGCTGTTTACCAAGGCCAGCGTCAGCGTGACCAAGATTCCCGATGGATTCGTCGCCTGCGCCATCATTACGCTGTGCATCATCGGCTCGTTCGCCATCAACAACCGGATCTTCGATGTGGGATTGATGCTGGCCTTTGGTCTGTTCGGCTACTGGTTGAAGAAGGCCGATGTATCACCCGCGCCGATGGTGATCGGTCTGATTCTCGGCCCGGTCATGGAAAACGGTTTCCACCAGTCGATGCTGATCGGTAATGGCAGCTACGGCGTCTTCCTGGAAAGCCCGATCGCCGTGGTGCTATTGGGCATCGCCTTGATCTCGGTCCTGCAGGCCACTCCTTTGTTCCGCTGGTTACGCGCGCCGTTCAAGCGCCGCCTCAAACACGGTTGATCGACCCCGATTCAGGAGACTTTTTCAATGACACGTATTACCGATGTCCAGGCCAGAACCGTCAGCGTACCGCTCGATACTCCTACCAGTTTCTCCAATCGCCAGGTGTTCAAGCGCGACTACGCCTTGGTGAAGGTGACAGGGGACGACGGCGTGACCGGGATCGGCTTCTGTTACGGTGGAAACAATGCCGGCGAGCTAGTAACCCGCGCCGTACGCGACCTGCTGCGTCCGGTGTTGGTGGGGCAGGACGCCCATCACGTCGAAGGCCTGTGGCAGGCGATGTATCAGGAAAGCCTGTTGCATGGCCGCACCGGTTCCGTGATGCGGGCCATCAGCATCCTTGATACCGCCTTGTGGGATCGCAATGCCCGGGCCTCCAACCTGCCACTTTACAAGTTTCTGGGGGCTTACACCGACAGCGTGCCGGCCTACGCCAGCGGTGGCTACTACCTGGACGGCAAAACTCCCGACAGACTCGCTGACGAGATGCGCCACTACGTGTCACTGGGCTTCAAGGCCGTAAAGATGAAGGTTGGCCGCGAGGACCTGAAAGGCGAGGAGGCGCGCCTGGCTGCGGTGCGAGAAGCCGTCGGCGACGACGTCATCGTCATGCTGGACGCCAACAACGCCTGGCGGGACCTGCCGTCGGCGCTGGCTTTCATGCGCATGGCCGAGCCCTACGCGCCGTACTGGATAGAGGAGCCGTTCAGCCCCGACGACATCGACAACCACCGCCGCCTGGCCGAACGCACCCCGGTGCCGGTCGCCACTGGCGAGATCGAGGCAGGACGTTGGCGCTTCAAGGAGCTGCTCGACAAGGAAGCGGCAATGATCCTACAGACCGATGCTGCGGTATGCGGCGGCATCAGCGAATTCCGGCGTATCGCAGCAACGGCGGCCAGCTATGGCGTCGATCTGTGCCCGCACTGGTTCCATGATCTGCATGCGCACCTCGTCGCCTCGACACCCAACGCCTCCTATGTCGAGTTCTTCGCCGATGACCAGGTACTTAACTTCCGAAAGTTGATCGACCATCAACTGGAATTCGTCGATGGTCAGCTGCTCTTGCCGCAGCGGCCCGGGCTGGGCTTCGATTTCGATCCGGACGTGCTCGACCGTTACGCCCAGGCACCGTGGGGCTGAGCTGGCAGCCATAGAGAAAAATAGACAAGAGGAACAACGATGAGTATCGATACAGGGCGCGTATGGTCGCCGGTCATTACCCCATTCACGGCGGACCTTGCGCCGGACACAGCGCGCTTCGTGGCGCATTGCCGCTGGCTGCTGGACAACGATGTGGGCCTGGCCGTGTTCGGCACCAATTCCGAGGCCAATTCGCTGTCGGTGGACGAGAAGTGCAAGTTGCTGGACGCACTGATCGATGACGGCATTCCTGCCGAACGGCTGATGCCGGGAACCGGCAGCTGTGCGATTCCCGACGCTGTGGCATTGACCCGGCACGCCGTGGACAAGGGGGTGGAAGGCGTGCTGATGCTGCCGCCGTTCTACTACAAGGGCGTCTCCGACGAAGGGCTGTTCCGTTACTTTGCCGATGTCATCGAGCGGGTGGGGGATGAGCGGTTGCGCATCTACCTGTACCACATTCCGCCGGTCTCCCAGGTACCGATCTCGCTGTCGCTGATCGAACGGCTGCTCGCGGCCTATCCCGGCACCGTGGTCGGCGTGAAGGACAGCTCGGGGGACTGGGACAACACCAAGGCGATGATTGATAGCTTCGGTGCCGACGGCTTCCAGGTATATGCCGGCAGCGAGCCGTTCCTGCTCGATACGCTGCGTGCCGGCGGGGCGGGATGCATCAGCGCCACGGCCAATGTCAATCCCGGACCGATCGCGGCGCTGGCCAGGCAATGGCAGGACGACGATGCCGACGACCAGCAGGCGGCCCTGATCCGTACCCGGCGCATCTTCGAGAGCGTGCCGATGATTCCGGCACTCAAGGCGGCCACGGCGCGCTATAGCGGCATGGATAGCTGGGCTCGCCCGCGCCCGCCGCTGGTCGAACTCAATGCCGAACAGCGACAGACGTTATTCTCGCGTCTGGATGATATCGGCTTCGATATGCCCGGCGTGCCGACAGGCAACTGATCGAGGGCAATCCCATGAACAGCAAACGTGTCGTTGCCGTGCGCCGGTTGAAGCCATGGCATCTCGATCGGCTGCAAGAGCGGTTCCACGTCGACTATTTCGAGGAGCCCGATCACGACCCCATGGCTTACCGGGAAGCGCTGCACAAGGCGCATGGCCTGATTGGCGGCAAGTTGCAGGTCTCGCCAGGCACGCTGGACGATGCACCGCATCTGGAAGCCGTTGCCACCATCTCGGTGGGGTACGACAACCTGCCGGTCGATGAGATGAACCGACGCGGCATCGTGTTGACCAATACCCCTGACGTACTGACCGAGACCACTGCCGATACCGGCTTCCTGCTGCTCATGGCCACGGCGCGACGGTTGGTGGAATTGACCGATTTCGTTCGGCAGGGGCACTGGACACAGCATGTCAGCGAGGCACAGTTCGGCCACGACGTGCATGGCAAGACGCTGGGTCTGGTCGGGATGGGGCGCATCGGGCAGGCCATTGCCAGGCGTGCGCTGGGCTTCGGTATGCAGGTGCGTTATACCCACGCCTCACCCAAGCCGGAATTCGAATCGCGCTGGGGCGTCGAGCGCCGCGATTGCGAGACGCTGCTCGGCGAGTCGGACTTCGTCTGCCTGACCGTGCCTTTGACGCCCCAGACCGAATATCTCATCGGCGCCGATCAACTGCGGTGCATGAAGCCATCGTCGATACTGATCAATATCGCCCGTGGCCGTGTCGTCGACGAGGCGGCGCTGGTCCACGCCTTGAAGGAAGGCGTCATCGCCGGGGCCGGCCTCGACGTGTACGAACGCGAGCCCCTGCCGGCCGACTCGCCTCTGCCGAGGATGTCGAATGTCGTGGCCCTGCCGCATGTCGGCTCCGCGACCTTCGAGACACGTGATGCGATGGCGCGCTGTGCCGTTGATAACCTGTGCCAGGCACTGGATGGTGAGAAACCTCACGATCTGGTCAATGCCGAAGCATGGGCGTTGCGCCAAGGGCACGGCTCGCTAGCCACATGAAATGACTCAGGGACCTGCCATGTCCGGTTTACGCTCTCGACGCCTGGCGTCGATACTGAATTTCGAGGATTTCGAGAAGGCGGCGCGACGCCATCTGCCGCGTCCGATCTTCGGTTATGTGGCCAATGCCGCCGAGGATCGCAAGACGCTGTCAGCCAACCGCAGCGCCTTCGACGATTATTGCTTCGTGCCGCGGGCATTGGTCGATGTCTCCCGGGTATCGCTGGAGACCGATCTGCTCGGCAAGCGATACAGTGCGCCCTTCGGTATTGCACCGATGGGCATCAGCGCGCTCTCGGCCTACCGGGGCGACATCGTCCAGGCTCAGGCTGCGGTCAGGGCCGGTATTCCCATGATACTCAGTGGCACCTCGCTGATTCCCATGGAGGAAGTGGCAGCAACGGGAGGGACGGACTGGTTCCAGGCTTACCTGCCCGGCGATCCGGCAGGCATCGAGGCACTCATCGAGCGCGTCAGGCAGGCAGGCTTCAGTAAACTGGTCATCACTGTGGACTATCCTGTACCGCCCAACAGTGACAACAACAAGCGCAGTGGTTTTTCCTCGCCATTGCGACCCAGCCTACGCCTGGCGTTCGACGGGCTCATTCGGCCCCGCTGGCTGTTTGGCACTTTCCTGCGCACGCTCTACAAGCATGGTATTCCGCATTTCGAGAACAATTACGCCACGCGCGGTATTCCGGTCATTTCTACGAACGTCAACCGTGACTTCTCCGGCCGCAGCCATCTCAACTGGCAGTACCTCGAGCTGGTCCGGCGAATCTGGCCGGGACAACTGATCGTCAAGGGTATCCTGAACCCCGAGGATGCCCGGAAGGCGCGCGATGCCGGGGTTGATGGCATCATCGTTTCCAACCATGGCGGACGCCAGCTAGACAGTACCATCGCTGCGCTGCGGGCGTTGCCGGCCGTGGTCGACGCCGTCGGCGACCTACCGGTCATGGTCGATAGTGGCTTTCGGCGTGGCACCGATGTGCTCAAGGCCCTGGCGCTGGGAGCGAAGTTCGTATTCATCGGGCGACCCTTCAACTACGCGGCGGCCTATGCCGGAGAAGCGGGAGTCTCGCATGCGATTCGCCTGATGCAGGATGAGGTGGCCCGCAACATGGCACTGCTGGGCGCGACATGTATCGAGGAAGTTACCCCGGATCGGCTTTGCGTCAACGGACACGGTCCGGCCGGCCTTCCAGCAACCGCTGCCCAGCCTGGCGTCCCGGCGTATCGTCCCGGTGAGGCAGCACAGTCCCGGCCGACGTCGGACCAGTCCCTCGGATCAATGACTTGATCTGAGTCTACACGGCGATGCCCTGGAGTAAGCTACAGTGGTAGCAGGATCAGGATTTTCCTGGCCGGGAGGTCGCCGTGCTGAATCCCATCCGCGCTTCAAGCGCCTTGCGTTGTGTCGGCTGGATAGTCGCGTTGATCTGTGGAGCGTTGCTGGCCTGGGTGGCCGGCGCCCAGGAGACGCGCCAGACTGCAGTGGTCATGACTATCGATGGCAGTATCAGCCCGGCCACCAGTGATTACTTCCAGCGTGGATTGCAACGCGCCCAGGCCCAGGATGCCGAACTCGTGATCCTGCGCCTGGATACCCCCGGCGGCCTGGATGCGGCAATGCGCGACATGATCGGGGCCATGCTCGTTTCCGACGTTCCGGTCGTCGTCTATGTTGCGCCGCAGGGCGCCCGCGCCGCCAGTGCCGGTACCTACCTGCTGATGGCCAGCCATGTAGCGGCCATGGCGCCAGCTACCCATTTGGGATCGGCCACACCGGTACGCATTGGTGGCGGTGGCCCGCCCGGCGGTGGCGACGAGCGCTCCGAGGATCCGGCCGGACCCGAGCAGGACGGGAACGATAATCCGGAGACCAGCGAGCCACGCCGGGGTGATACGGCAATGGAGCGCAAGGTTCTCGAAGATGCCGTGGCCTATATTCGTAGCCTGGCCGAGCGCCACGGGCGCAACGCCGACTGGGCTGAACGTGCCGTGCGCGAGGCGGTGAATCTCACGGCGCGCCAGGCACTGGAGCAGGACGTTGCCGATGTGGTGGCGACCGACATCGAAGACCTGCTGGCGCAGATCGATGGTCGTGAGGTGGTCATGCGCGACGGGACGCTGACTCTGGATACCGCGGGGCTGACTCTCGAGCGCGTCGAGCCCGACTGGCGAACCGAGCTTCTGTCGATCATCGCCGATCCCAATGTCGCCTATCTGCTGATGATCGCCGGCTTCTATGGACTCCTGTTCGAACTAATCAATCCCGGTGCCATGGTGCCGGGCGTTATCGGCGCGATCTGCCTGCTGCTGGCGTTGTTCGCATTCCAGGTACTGCCGGTCAATTATGCCGGCCTGGCCCTGGTATTGCTGGGGCTGGGGCTGATCGTCGGTGAAGCATTGATGCCCAGTTTCGGCATTCTGGGGATCGGGGGGATCGTCGCCTTCGTGGTCGGCTCGGTCATCCTGATGGACGATCGCAACATGGCGGTGTCGGTGCCATTGATCGGGGGGGTGGCCCTGGTGGCGTCCGGGTTCATGTTATGGGCGGTGATCGGCTTCGTCAGGATGCGGCGAAAACGGCCGCGTACCGGTCAAGACGAGCTGCTGGGTGCAGAGGCGGTGGCACTCGAGGATTTCACTAGCCGCGGGCATGTTCGCCTTCGCGGCGAGCGTTGGAATGCGCGGAGTCGCCAGCCGGTGCACAAGGGGCAGCAGTTGAAGGTCGTCGCTGTCGATGGTTTGACCCTCGAGGTTATGCCGCTCGGTAGTGCATCCGCCCCGTTCAGCTCTGGCTAATCCTGTAAGAATGTCGGTGTAACCCGCTAACCATCGCTCATGCAAGCGTCGCTTGGAGGTGGCCCATGATGATTTCCTATCTTGTCCCCGTCGTGCTGGTCGTGCTGCTGATCGCGGCTTCGATCCGCATCCTGCCCGAGTACAAGCGAGGCGTGGTGTTCTTCCTGGGACGCTACCAGGCGGTAAAGGGACCGGGGCTGTTCTTTATTATTCCGTTGATCCAGAAGATGGAGGTGGTCGATCTGCGGGTCATCACCATGGATGTACCGGAACAGGACGTGATTTCCCGCGACAACGTCACTGTGCGCGTCAATGCCGTGCTTTATTTCCGCGTCGTCGACCCCGAAAAGGCCATCATTCAGGTCGAGAACTTCGTCGTTGCCACCAGCCAATTGGCGCAGACCACGCTGCGCTCGGTTCTCGGCAAGCATGATCTCGACGAGATGCTCTCCGAGCGCGACAGGCTCAACAATGATATCCAGGAAATCCTCGATACCCAGACCGAGGATTGGGGCATCAAGGTTGCCAATGTCGAGATCAAGCATGTCGATCTCGACGAGAGCATGATTCGCGCCATCGCCCGCCAGGCCGAGGCCGAGCGTGAGCGGCGTGCCAAGGTGATCCATGCCGAGGGCGAGCTGCAAGCGTCACAGAAACTGGTCGAGGCGGCCAACGTCATGTCCGAGAATGGCGCAGCACTTCAGTTGCGCTACCTGCAGACCATGAGCGACATGAGCAACCGTAACTCTTCGACAATCGTGTTCCCTCTGCCCATGGACATCATGGAGGCTTTCAAGGCGATGGGACAGGGGGGCGCTCGCACAACGCTGTCGGAGCGGGCACCTTCTTCCTCGCAGCGTACCGAACAGGGCGGCGATGGCACAGATCTGGGCTGAGTCTCGGCCCGGCTTGCCTACGGCATGAAATGCGTTCAGGCTGAGCGGCTGATCGTTGCCGACCGAGAGGTTGTCCTTGTCGTTCTCTTCGTTGTCCTTGCGCCAGAAAGGCCTGCTGATGACGGCGGCTGGCCCGCTGATCATTTCTCCCGATGCGCTGCTGATCAAGCTGGTCGGAATGCCCGACAGTCAGGTCCTGTTCTGGCGAGGTGCGCTGTTTGCGCTGGGTATGCTGATCGTGCTGCTACTGCGCAGCGGACGTCGCATCGGTACGATGTTTCGACGTTGTGGGCTCACCGGACTGGGAGTGGCCGTGTTCTTCGGCCTTTCCAATCTTGGCTTCGTGCTGGGCAATCAATACACCAAAGGCGGCAATGTATTGATGATCCTGGCTGGTACGCCATTGATCGCCGCCTTGCTGTCGCGTTTCTTCCTGCATGAGCGGCTGCCGTGGCGGACCTGGCTGTCGATTCTGCTGTGCCTGGCGGGGACGTCGCTGATCGTGCTTGACGATGCCGGCCCCGGCTCGTGGCTGGGCAATGCCTTCGCTCTGCTCTCGGCCGTTTCGATGGCGGCGAATTTCACCCTATGCCGAACCCGCCCCGATATCGACATGAGTCCTATGCTGGCCGTGTCGGGACTGTTTCTCATTGTCGTGGCCTGGCCCATGGCGACGATGATGGGCGGGATACTGCTGCCGTCAGTGACGCAGGCAGGTTGGCTAGCGTTACTTTGCCTGGTCCTGCTTCCTCTGGGCTTTACTTTGATCCAGCGCGGGCCGCTCTATCTGTCAGCAGCCGACGTCAGCTTGTTGATGCTGCTCGAGACTGTGGCCGGGACGCTGTGGGTGTGGTGGATCCTTGAGGAACAGCCCTCATTACTGGCGTTTATCGGCGGCACTGTGGTTCTGGGCACGCTACTGGGCAAAAGCCTGATCGAACGCCGCCTGGAGCGTCAGGCTGGTGGTTCATCGCCCAGTGATGCCCGTTCCGCCGCTCGGCCGTGAACGGGGTGGGTAAAACCTGCTAGAATCCGCCACTTGTTGATTGGACGAACGCGACTTTTGTCGCATGCGTCGATGATATTCATGACCGGAAGCGTAACCCAATGTCTTCATCCCACACTGGCTGCAGTCCACCCTAGCGTCTGACCCTCCCCGCATGCTCCCTGCATGCTGCGATGGCATGAGCTCGTCTCGTCATTCTCCGCTCATGGCCAGCGCGTCAATCTGCTTTACGACGGTAGCGCATGTGCCTGCCTATTTTCGAAATCCAGCCTCGTGTTCTTCCTTCAGTGGGCGTCATGCTCACAGCGGGAACGTGAACGGCTGACAATCACGGAATCGAGAATGATCCGCTCCCTACAACAGACCTGGTTTTCCAATATCAAGAACGATTCCCTTGCCGGTATCGTCGTCGCCTTGGCGTTGATACCCGAGGCCATCGCTTTTTCCATCATTGCCGGGGTCGACCCCAAGGTCGGTCTCTACGCCTCGTTCTGTATCGCTGTGATCACCGCCTTCGCCGGCGGGCGACCGGCGATGATCTCGGCGGCCACCGGTGCCATGGCGCTACTTATGGTGACCCTGGTGCGTGAGCATGGTCTCGAGTACCTGCTCGCGGCCACACTGTTGACCGGCGTGCTACAGATCGTTGCCGGCTACCTGCGCCTGGGCGAGCTGATGCGCTTCGTGTCGCGCTCTGTAGTGACCGGCTTCGTCAATGCCCTGGCAATTTTGATTTTCATGGCCCAGCTGCCCGAACTGATCGGCGTGACCTGGCATGTCTATGCCATGACCGCTGCAGGGCTTGGCATCATCTACCTGTTTCCGCTGCTGCCCAAGATCGGCAAGACGGTACCGTCTCCGCTGGTGTGTATCGTTGTGCTGACCCTCGTTTACATGATGAGCGGCATGGACATCCGTACCGTCGGCGACATGGGCGAATTGCCCGATACTCTGCCGGTCTTCCTGTGGCCGGACGTACCGCTGACCCTCGAAACCATGATGATCATCTTCCCCTATGCGATCATGCTGAGTGTGGTCGGTTTGCTCGAGTCGATGATGACGGCAACCATTGTCGATGAGTTGACCGATACTCCCAGTGACAAAAACCGTGAGTGCAAGGGGCAAGGGCTGGCCAACATCGGCGCCGGTCTGTTCGGCGGCATGGCCGGCTGCGCGATGATCGGCCAGTCGGTGATCAATGTGAAATCCGGTGGTCGTACGCGTCTGTCGACCCTGATCGCCGGTGTCGTGTTGCTGCTGATGGTAGTGTTCCTCAGTGACTGGGTATCGCAGATACCCATGGCCGCACTGGTAGCGGTGATGATCATGGTCTCGATCGGTACGTTCAGCTGGGATTCACTGCGCGACCTGAAGAAGCACCCCATGAGCACCAACATCGTCATGCTGGCTACGGTAGTCGTGGTAGTCCTCACCCATAACCTGGCTATAGGCGTATTCGTCGGGGTACTGCTGGCCTCGCTGTTCTTTGCCAATAAGGTGGGGCGGGTACTCTACATTAGCAGCGAGATGAGCAATGACGGGCGCGCCCGTAACTATCAGGTCGTCGGTCAGGTGTTCTTCACTTCAGCGGATCGCTTCGTCGATGCCTTCGACTTCAAGGAAACCCTCGAGCGGGTACGCATTGATCTGTCGCGGGCCCATTTCTGGGACATTACCGCTGTAGGCGCGCTGGATAAGGTGGTGATCAAGTTCCGTCGCGAAGGCACCGAGGTCGAGATAGTGGGGCTGAACGAAGCCAGCGCGACGATCGTCGATCGGTTCGCTGTTCACGACAAGCCCGAGGCGGTCGAGAAGATGATGGGGGGGCATTAGGATTCCCTGGCGGCATGCGGGCATGCATCCTAGAACGACGCGAGACGACAAGAAGGAATGAGCACGATGAGCGAACACGTAACGGCATGCATCGATGGCTCCGGCTATGCCACCGCCGTCTGCGACTATGCGACCTGGGCCAGCCAGCGACTCGAGGCGCCACTGACCTTCCTGCATGTGCTGGACAACCACCCGCCCCCCAACGAGGGCGACCTGTCGGGCAGCATCGGCCTTGGTAGTCGCGAACATCTGCTCGAGGAGCTTGCCTCGTTGGATGAAAAGCGCGCGCGCCTGGCCCAGGAGCAGGGGCGCATGATGCTCGAGGCTGCGCGTGAGCGCGCCATCGAGCACGGGGTCGAGTCGGCCAAGGCGCGTCAGCGCAACGGCGAGCTGGTCGCTACCTTGAGCGAACTGGAGTCGGAAATCCGTCTGTTGGTGATGGGTAAACGCGGCGAGGCAGCGCATAAGGCCAGCGAACATCTCGGTTCCAACCTGGAGCGCGTGGTACGCGCCCTGCATCGCCCGATTCTGGTCGTTCCCGAGGCATTCAAGCGACCTGAGCGGGTACTGATCGCCTTCGATGGCAGCAAGACCACCTGCAAGGGCATCGAGACGCTGGCGGCCAGCTCCTTTCTGCAAGGCATGACCTGCCATGTCGTGACGGTGGGGGCGGAGATCGCAGATGTCCAGGCGCAACTGGACTGGGCAGTGCGTACGCTCGAGAAGGGAGGAGTCGATGCCCGTGGCGAGATTCGTGCCGGTGAAGTCGAGCCGACCTTGCATGCCTATCAGCAGGAACACGACATCGACCTGCTGGTGATGGGTGCCTACGGCCACTCGCGCATTCGCCACCTGCTGGTCGGCAGCACCACGACAGGCATGTTGCGTAACACGTATATTCCGCTGCTATTGCTTCGCTAACCCATCATCATTCAGGAATCCAATATGATCCAGCGTCACGATACCAAGGCTCGTATGAGCCGAGCCGTCATTCATAACGGCGTCGCCTATCTGTGCGGCCAGGTGGCAGGGCCCGAAGCCCGCCACGGCGACATTCAGGAGCAGACACGCAGCATGCTGGCACGCGTCGATGCGTTGCTTGCGGAGATCGGCTCCGACCGTAGCCGCCTGTTGACGGCGACGATCTACCTGAAAGAGGGGGGCGACTTCGCGGCCATGAACGAGGTTTGGGACGCCTGGGTTCCTGATGGGCATGCGCCGGCGCGGACCTGCGTGACCGCCCCCATGCCGGCGGACGAGCTCAAGGTGGAAATCACCGTCACGGCCGTGGTCGAGGGTTACTGAGCCTCGGTTTCTCTAAGCCTGGGTGGTTGCGGCTGGAAGCGCAGGAACGCGACCAGCCGCTCCTCATCAACTTCGCCGATGCGGCACAGTTGCTCGGCGATCTCCGCATACTGACGCAACACGGGATCGATCAGACGCATTCGGGCGCCATCGCCCTTGGCCTCGTCGGCCTCATCCGCCAGCCACTCGAACAATCGGCCCAGTCGATGATAGTTTGGATCGCCGCGTCCCGTATTGCCGCGCAGGGCATCGACTGCGAGGCAGCGCTGAACGCTGCGCTTGTTGGGGTCGAGGCTATCCTTTTCGAGCAGCAGCTCGGCTTGGTGGACAAAGTGTTCCATCAACTGGGCGGTTTCCAGGCTGCGCTGCTGGCGGCGCTGGGCATCGAGGCTTTCCAGCAGAGAGCGTTGCTGGCGCCCTTGATGGGAAACCAGGGCTACCAGTAACAGCAGTACGCTCATGCCGACTATCAGCGCTAGAGCAAAGAACCCCAGCGACACCAGGGCATCGGATGACAGTGGCCAGGACAGATCGCTGACGGCAATGCCTGATGCGCCCAGCGCCAGCGTCGCCAGTACAACGATAACGATCGCAATTCTCACGGACTTCTCCAGGTTCGTTACAGCGACGTCTTGCTGACATAGATCGCGCTCTAACGGTTATCGGCGCTTGGCCCTGAAAACTTAGCCCTGGTTAGCCATCCGAAGCGGTTTTATGCGATGAAGTGGTTTCGCCAGTTTCAGTATTGCCCTCGGCGGCTTCTTTGGCACTGGCGGTGGTTTCAGCGATCAGCGATTCCTGAAGCCGTTGGGCGCCCTGAGCATCGACCAGTGGCTGGAAATTGCTCAATGCCAGCGTCAATTCATTGCCGCCCGAGGCCACGAAGCGTAGCGATTCGATGAAGGCCCCACCCTTGACGGCAATTTTTTTGAGGGCGTCCTCGCTGCGGTCGCGAGGTAGCAATACCAGCTGCCAGTCTTCGCGCTCGCCTTCGAACAGCATGTGGTATCGCTCACGCAGGGTGGCGAGATCGCCCTGCAGAAGTCGAAACAGCAGGCGCGCAACCTGAGGTTCCTTGGGCAGGCCATCTGTAATCTCGCCCAGAGGAGAAAGGGAAAGAGCGGGTACGTCAGTGGCCAGTTCCGCAAACTGGCCAGCGACATCGAGCGTGACGATACGGGGCTGAGGCGAGACCCAGTGCCAGGCCAGCGATTGCGTCGGCGTGAACAGGATCTCGCCATCGGCGTGAACACGTATCTCAGCCTCGGGAAGCCAGCGACTCTGCTCGACCCGGCTCTGAAAGGCCGGCGTATCGCCCTGCCACGTTTGCCATTCTTCCGGTGTTACGGCCTGAGCAACAAGGGGCATCAGCACGAGAAGCAGGCCGCAAGTCAGTCGATTCATGAGGGTGTCCTGAGCTTGCTTGGTCGGGGCATTCTACCCGAGGGAGGGCGCACTTCGCAGGCGCATTTATCGCCGCTCTAGCACATCCCCCCATTGACGGCGATCACTTGGCGAGTGATGTAGGCGGCATCGCTGGAGCACAGGAAACTGACCGCGCCAGCGACTTCCTCACTGGTGCCGGTGCGCTGCATGGGGATCACCTTGAGCGCTTCCGCGCGGACCCGCTCGTCGGTCATGTCGGTGTCGATCATTCCCGGCGCCACGCAGTTGACCGTGATTCGACGCTTGGCGAGCTCCACCGCGAGCGCCTTTACGGCACCAATCAGGCCAGCCTTGGCGGCACTGTAGTTGACCTGGCCTCGGTTGCCCATAAGGCCCGAGACCGACGACATCACCACGATACGCCCTGGGGCGCGGCGGCGGATCATGGGCATGACCAGCGGCTTCACCACGTTGTAGAAGCCGTCGAGGTTGGTATGAATGACGCTGTCCCAGGCATCATCGGTCAGTGCGGGGAAAGCGCCGTCGGCGGTAATGCCGGCATTGCAGACGATACCGTAATAGGCGCCATGGTTGTCGGTGTCGGCCTCGAGCGCCTCATGTGCGGCGCGCCTGTCGGTCACGTCGAAGCATAAGATACGTGCCTGGCGTCCCAGAGCGCGAATCTCGCTTGCTACGCCCTCCGCCGCCTCGCGGCTACGCCGGCAGTGCAGCACGATATCGTAGCCGTCATGGGCCAGGCGCAGGGCGGTGGCGCGTCCGATGCCACGGCTCGATCCGGTAACCAGGATGGTGTCGGTCATGATGACGCTCGCGAAGTCGAAAGATTGTCAGGATGCGATGGCGTTGGCACGTAGATGGTCAGGCTGCCTTCGGCCAATGGGGTCGTGTCGTTCTCTATCACGCCACGAAACTGACCCAGCCCGTTGTCAGCCCGAAAATCGAGGCTGACCGATACCCGGTAAGGTTGTACCAGTGGGAACGCGTCGACAGCGGCCTCGAATCGCCGTGTGCCGACCAGAAAACCCACGGCGGGCGACTCTCCACGTGTTGCGGCTTGCCAGCCAGCCCACGCCGCCACCGCTTGAGCCATCCACTCCAGGCCTACCCAGGCAGGAATGCTGCCGTCGATGCAGAACAGATCCTGCGCTTCGGGCATCACATCGGCGACTAGATGTTCCTCGCCGACCTCGACGATACGATCGAGCAGGCACATTCCTTGGGCATGGGGAACGAAAGGTGCGATCGGGCAGGGCAGCTTGGGCAAGGTGAGGCGGGTCATACCATACGCCCCAACAGCAGAGCGGCATTGTTGCCGCCGAAAGCGAACGAGTTGCTCAATGCCAGGCGCGGCTTGGCATCGTCGGGCCTGGTGACCAGAGGTAATGGCGGCAATGCGGGGTCGTACTGCTCATCGTAGACGTGCAGGGGCAGTTGCTGGTAATGCAGGGCCAGCCAGCAAAAAGCGGCTTCCAGAGCGCCGGCCGCTCCCAGGGTATGGCCGGTAAGCGCCTTGGTGGAACTGCAGGGCGGCGCGGATGCGAATAGCTCGTGGATGGCCCTGGCTTCCATGCTGTCGTTGTGCGGAGTGCCGGTACCGTGCAAATTGAGATAATCCACCTGGTCGGCCCTGCGTCCGGCCTGGCGCAGGGCCGCCTGCATCGCGGCCAAGGCACCGCTGCCGTCGGGGCGCGGGGCAGAGACGTGGTAGGCGTCCGCGCTTTCGCCGACGCCCTCGAGCTGAATGCCGCCGGGGTCACGGGTCATCACGAACAGGGCCGCGGCCTCGCCGAGGTTGATGCCGTCACGATTGGCAGAAAATGGCAGGCATGGATGATCGCTGACCGCCTCGAGGCTGGCGAAGCCGTTGATCGTGAGTCGGCAGAGCGTATCGGCGCCGCCCGTGATTACCGCATCGCATTCGCCGGCCAGCAGCAGACGGCGGGCGCTGGCCAAGGCACGGGCGCTGGAACTACAGGCTGTGGATAGCACATAGACGGGACCTTCCAACCCCAGTCGTTCAGCTACGAACCGTGCCGGATCACCGAGTTCCTGATGGGCGTAGCGAAAGTTTTCAGGCAACGGAGCGTCACGCCCGGTTAGCGCCAGGGCACGTTCGGTTTCGCCGATGCCCGACGTACTGGTGCCAATGACTACGCCGATCCGCGACCGGGGGTAGCGGCTCAAGACAGTCTTAAGGGTATCTCCCAAGCGTTCGAGCGCCGCTGCCAGCAGCCGGTTGTTGCGGCTGCGCTGATGGATCGGCCAGTCGCGGTCGTCGGGCAAATCGTTCAGGACGCTACCCAAAGGCAGGCGACGGCCAGGCGTGTAGGCATCGCTCACGCTCAGGCCGCGGCGACCCTCGAAAAGGGCGTCTGCAATGGTGTCGTGCGTATCACCCAGACTACAGACCACACCGGGAGATGACAGGCGACAGGGCATGTGGGGATGACGCTCGTTCATGGCGCGGCCTCCTCGAGCGGGGTGATGCGCAAACGATACCGGCCCTGGCGGTCATCGAGCAGCACCTCCCGTGTGCTGCCAGCGCTTACCGAGGCCGGGGTGATTCGGGCGATGACCTTATCATGATGGCGGATGACACGGGCCCCGTCGCTGACGGTAATTGACCAGTCGCTGCCGGCAAAAGCGTCGCGTAACGCGGCGACCGGCCACAGGCTCCATTGCAGACGCGAGGCAAGCCAGTCGGCGGGCAGGGGGAGCTTTTCCTGCACCGTCTCCTGCGCCACGTCCCCGACGAGGTAACGGCTGCCCCCGGTATCGCTTACCAGCGTGACAAGGCGCTGGCCGTAAGGTGTCAGCAGTACAGCACGCAATTCATGCTCAGCGATGCGAATCAGACCGATCAGTGTCTGTGGGGCCTGGCTGTCGTCGTCGGGCATGAAGGTCAAGCGACGCTTGAGGGTGGCGGTGGTAGGTACGCTGTCGAATGTCGGCGATGGCGATACCGGCGGTGCGAGCGAACAGCCGGCCAGGCCTAGCGCAACCATACCGAGTACGCCCAGGCAGAGCCGCAAGAAGACATGCTTTCCGGTCATGGGTTTTCTCCCGGTACGGCCTGAGTGTGACCGCAGAGTTCGGCCAGTGTGGTCAGGCGCCTCTGGGCGCCGCTGACGAAGGGGTTAGCCGTGTCCCAGGCATAACCGGCCAGTACCGAGCTGATCATTCGCTTGATAGTGGCGGGATGCGCATCGTGAAAGATGATCGACGGCAAGCGACCGTCGTACCAGGCCTCCACGAAGGCGCGAAAGGTCTCGATGCCTTGGCGCAGGGGGCGCTCGAATTCATTGTGCCAGTCGATGGTGTCGCCGCGAAGCTGGCGCGCAACTAGTGGCGCCGCCTGGTGTGCTGAACGTAGGGCGATGGTGACACCGGATGAGAACACTGGGTCGAGGAACTCCCCGGCGTTGCCGAGCAGGGCATACCCCGGCCCATGAAGGCGGGACACGTCGGCTGAATAACCCTGTAGCGAGGCTACCGGACGTGTCGTGCGGGCCCCGCGGAGCAGCTTGCTAAAGCGGGGTTCGGCATCGATCAACTGCTGCCAGCGTCGCTCCGAATCGCCGCCCCCTGCGCTCAAGGCTTGCATACTGCCGACGACTCCCACCGAGGCTCGCCCATGGGCGAAAGGGATCAGCCAGTACCATAGCGAGTCATCATCGGGATGGACGCCGATCAGGATTTTGTCACGATCGAAGGTCGGCTCACGAATCTGTTCCTCGACATGGGCGAACAAGGCCATGCGCGTCTCAAGGCGTGGGTCACGGCCGAGTCCGAGCAGGCGGGCCAGAACTCGGCCGTAGCCGCTGGCATCGAGTACGAAACCTGCTGTCAGCGTCGTCTCTTGCCCACTCTCGTCGATGTACGTCAGGCTGGGGCGCTGTGGATCGGGGCGAAACGACGTGACCGTAACGCCGAACGCGACCCGGGCGCCCTGAGCGGCGGCCGCCTCGATCAGGCGCTGGTCGAAGTCGGCGCGTTCGACCTGATAGGTGGTACCCCAACCGTCAGTGAACTTGTCGCGAAAGTCGATGACCGCCTCGTGATCGCGGCGGGTGAACACAGCGCCATTCTTGGGCTGGAATCCGCCCGCCTCGACGGCCGTCAGCAGGCCCGCATCGTCGAGGTAATGCATGCATTGGGGTAGCAGGCTCTCACCGATCGAAAAGCGTGGAAAATGACTGCGCTCGAGTACCTGAACCTTCAGGCCGCAGCGCACCAATAGCGCAGCGGCCATGGCCCCGGCAGGGCCGGCACCAATGACCGCCACGTCGGTGTCGACATCAATGTCAGATTTCATCTTGTCTTTCCAGGTGGCTGTCAAAAGAGCTATGGCAGGGCCGCACCCAGGGAACCAGCAGCCATACCAGGGCCAGGCCGACAAGACAGGACAGCCCAAGATAGTGCAGGGCGGGCGTGGCACTGAAAGCCAGCAGCCCGAAGGCCAGCAGGCTGGTAAGGGTCGACAGGCTGATGGCCAGCCAAGTCTCGGCGCGATGCGCGTGTTCGACGCTGAAGATACCGGCATCGAGGCCAATGCCGAGCACTAGCAGCAGCCCCAACTGGCTGAAGACATTGAGCGGAATGCCGGCCAGGGCATACGCCGCAAGCACCCCGAGAATGGCGCCCAAGGGCGGGGTCAGCACGCGCCATGTTCGGCGACGATAGCGCCAGGCCAGTAGTAAGGATAGCCCGGCCACTGCGGCAATCACCCACCAGGCGATGTGCGTGCGTAGCTCACCCAGCAGACCGGAAAGACGCTCGACGCGGTCGACGTAGGAGATGCCTTCGTGCGTTTGCGCCAGCCTCTCGAGCCGCGGCACGACGTTTGCCTCAACATCGGCAAGCGGCAGCATGGCAGCAAAGCGGACAGGCGTATCTGAAACACTGCCGAGCCACAGGCGGGCCTGGCCTTGTCCGGCCGACGTTGCCAGCCAGGTCGCCACATCGAGGATGGGTACGTTCTGCAGTTGCTGACGTGCCTTTTCGGCTAGATGAGCAGAAAGCCCGGCGCGCTCGAACAACGTCGATAGCGGGCCGCCATAAAGCTGGCGAACCTGAGCCAGATTGGCCTGCTGAACGTCAGGCGGAGGTACGCTGTCGGCCAGGTTGGTGTAACGCAGGGAGATGTCATCTTCCTTCCACTGCTCCAGGTTGTCGCCGAGCTCGGCCAGGCGGACCAACACCTCGGCCTCGCTGGGGGCAGTGACCAGAAAGTAGCGATCACCGGTGTTGCTTCCCATCAGTCGCTGCACATGACGCTCTTGTTCGAGTAACCAGGCAGGCGACGGGTTGAGTAGACGTAGGCTGTCATCGGCCTTGAGTTGCCAGCCGACGATGCCGGTAAGTGCCAGCGCGAGGCTTATTGCCAGAGCGGGAGCCAGACGCCTGCGCGGCATCGTGAGCTGCCACAGGCGCTGAGCCAGACGGCCTGTGAATGGATGCACAGGTGTGGTCAGGCGTGGCAACCATAGCACCACGGTAAGCCATGCCCCCAGCAGGCCCATGGCGGCGAACATGGCCATCTGGCGCAATCCCGGCAATGGTGTCAGCGCCTGGGCGAGATAGGCGAGCAGGCTGGAGACAAGGCCCAGCGTCAAGCCCGGCAGCAGCGGGCGCAAACGAAAGTGCACGCTCTGAATGGTGCGATGACTCTGTACATGCAGTGCATAATCGATGGCGATACCGATCAGGCTGGCCCCGAAGGCCAGCGTCAACAGGTGCAACTGGCCGAACACGAGCAGCGTAAGAGGCAGCGCGAACAGCACCCCGCCAGCTAGCGGCAACAGCATATAGGCAAGCACGCGTACCGAGCGGAACACGAACCATAGGATGGCCACCAAGCCGGTCAGCGCGCCCAGGCCAATAGTGGTGATTTCCTGGCGTGCCTGATGTGCCCCGGCGGCGGCATGAAAGACTAGCCCTGAGCGCAGCAAGGAAACATCGGGATGACGATGCTCGAAACTGGCAATGGCATCTGTCAGGGCTTGCTGTGCCTCCAGATCGTAAGGGGAGCGAGCCAGTTGGCCGACCAGCAGCGCATGGGTCCGATTGTCATTAGTGAGGGTCAGCAAGCCATTGCTAGGCTGTATGGGGCTTTTATCAAGCTGTCCCAGCCAGCGGTCGAGTAGTCCGAAGGGGTCGACCACCGGTTGGGGTTGGCCGGTCGGTGCAAAGAGGTCACGCAGAGCCGAGTCGACCAATGCCTGACCACCATCGTCGATGATCGCCTGGCGTAGCGAGGGGGCGAGGAGGCGGTAGCGGTACTTGCCGAGATCGTCTCGCGGGTCCTGATCGGCAAGGTCAGTGTCGCGCCAGTCGAGACGAGCCAGCCAGGGCTGGTCTGCATTATCGTTGGCCGTGGTCAGGGCTTGCACCAACGCCCGGGTGTCGGCGCTCAGGGTGGGTGAGCTGAACAGCAGGACGAAGCGGTCTTCGAAAGACTGGCCCAGTTGCATGTCGGCACGCTCGATCAGCGGCGACTGGCGATCCTCGGGCAGCATGGCCGTCAGGCGCGTATCGGCGGGCAGGCCGTCACGCAATAACGCGGCCAGCCCCAGGGCGCAGGTCAGCAGCACGCCGCCCCATAACCAGGCTCCTAGCCACGCCAAGGTCCGCTCACGGTGAGGCATCCACGCCCTCCGACGGGGGATGCTGATCGAATAACCGGATGTGCAAGCGGTCGCCATTGGCGGCATGCAGTGTCAGTTCGTTCAGGTATTGGCCGCCTTCCAGGCGAATCAGGGATAGCCTGTCCCGCAGCGCATCGTTCTTGGGGGCCAGACGGACCTGCCAGCCCCGTCCATCGCCGCTCAGCTCAAGGTGGAAGCGGTCTTCCAGTGCCTGCCAGTCGCCCCCCAGCAGGTCGAGCAGCAAGGCTGCCACCTGGTCCCGGCCGCGCCGGTCTCCGCCCAGCGTCTCATCGATATCCGCCGCGGAGTCGGGCGTGAACTCCAGGCGATCCTGAATGGGCGACTCCAGCACCCAGACGACGCGTTCATCGCGCCGGTAGCGGAAGTGACCACGGCTGGTCAGCTGAGCGTCCAGATCGGCCAGATGACGTCGTTGCTCAAAGCGCCCGTCAAGCGCTTGAGTACGGTTCAGGCGGGTCTGAAGGTCATCCAGGGTGAAGGCCAGCGCGTTTCCTGGCAGGCAGAGCAGCAGCAGAAATAGTATACGAATCATCGGTGATGCCTCGTGTTGCCTCGATCCATCTCAGAAGCGTAAAGCCCTTCGGCGATAGCGGGCAGGGTCAGCCATCGTGTCGATCATCGGTCAACCAGAAGGGAAAGAAGTTGAACCATTGCAACGGGTAGCGCCGGCATTGGTCGGTGAGCCACTCCACATAACGCTGCATGGCATCTTCGCGCCAAGTGTCACGCTCGGCGCGGCGCAGGTGAGTCGTGTCGTCAAAAGGGCGGAACTCGATATAGTGGGATTCGCCTTCTCGCAGACAGCTCAATGTATAGACGGGACAACGCAGCAAGGCCGCCAGCCAGAACGGACCTTCGGGAAACGGCGCGGGGGCGCCAAGGAAGTCGAGGTGACATACCCGTCCATCCTCGCTGACCGGCACACGGTCGGCGGCAATCACCACGAATCCGCCTGCATTGATGCGTTCGGCCAGGCGCATGGCCGTGGCCGGGGTGATTTCGCTGACTTCGATGATCTCGGGGCCGCGACGCAGCGTGGTACGGTCCAGCATCTGATTGAACTTGCGAGCGTTGCGGGTGTGCATCAGTTGGGTAACATGAAAATCTTCGCGTGTATCGCTCATGGCGCTGCAGATTTCCAGGTTGCCGATGTGCGAGACCAGCATCAGACCACCTCGGCCGCTGCGTATAGCCTGGTCAAGGCAGGCGCGATCCTCGGGCGTGAAGCGTATGTCGAGAGGTATTCCACTCCAGGCATCGACCTTGTCCATAAGCGACTGGCCAAAAGCCATGAAATGGCGCAGGCCCAGCAGGAATGCGCCACGTAGCGGACGCCCGGCATGCAGTGGCCAGATACGCTCGAGATAACGGCGTGACGCCCGGCGTGGCAGCGCGCGTGAGATGTAGTAGTAAGCGATCACCAAACCCAGCGCCAGGCGAAATGGCAGACGTCCGAGGCGACGGCGAATCCAGACCATGGCGCGCATGCCAGCCACGGTGCCCGACTCCTGAATACGCGCCCAGTGCTGCGGGTGATCGGAATAGGTGGTCATTGATTCTTCCTTGATGAGTGCCGCCTCGATAGTAGGCGGGGCAAGCGTCGAAGCATGCCGAAGAACAGCCGGGCGTGCATCATTGCCAGCTGGGTATTGTCGCGCCACAGCGCAAAGTGCGATATGCCATCCAATGGGTAGTGAACGCGTACCGGCAGGTTGCGTACCGCTAGACCGGCCCATAGCCAGCGCACCGGAAGTTCGGTGTCGAACTGCATGCGGTTGCCGCAACCGTGACGACTCACCAGGCGATTGGTCTCAAGGACCGGATAGAGTTTTACGCCGCACATGGTATCGCGCAGCGTGAATGACAGGGTATTGAGCCAGACCAGCAGATGCGTGGCGTAACGGGCATAGAAGCGATGCCGGGGAACGCTGGCATCGAAACGCGGATAGCCGATACGCAGCTCCCTGCTCCTGGCGCTAAGCCCGTCCAGAAATTGGGGCAAATCTTCGGGGGCGTGCTGGCCATCGGCATCCACCTGCAGGGCGTGGGTAAAGCCCAGGCGCTCGGCTTCGCGAAGGCCGGCCTTGACCGCTGCGCCCTTGCCGCGATTGCCCGGCAGGCGGATCAGGGTTACGTCTGCAGCCTCGGCCAACGCGTCGAGAACGGTGGCGCATTCATGATCGCTGCCGTCATCGACGAGCAGCAGGGGCACGCCCAGGCGGCGCGCGCCCTCGCAAGTCCATTCGATGGCCGCTGCGTGATTGTAGACGGGGATGAGTACGCATGGCCGGGCCGGGGCGTCATGAGGCATCGCCGATCTCCGTAGCGACGTAATGCATCCTGCCACTGGCATGACAGCCGCGCTGTCCCGACAGATCGATGACCAGGCGGCCGCCCTCGGCATCTGGTCGCCATGTCAGGCTCAGCCAAACGCGATCGCCGGGCAGCAATAACTGTGGGAATTTGACCCGCTCGAGACGATGGAAGCTGCCGTCCAGGCCCAAATGCCGGCGCGCCAGTGAAGCAGCCCACTGTAGTGTGACCACGCCCGGAACCACCGGCTGCCCGGGGAAGTGCCCCTGACAGTAGGCAAGCCGCTCGGGCACTTCGAGTGCCACCCGACACGCCTGGGCACCGTTGTTTTCCACACCTAGCCAACGTGGCAGTCGTCGATCCTGCAAGTCGGCGAACAGCAGTGCGACAATTTCGGCCGACAGCTTGCCCTGGGCATTGGTCGGCCAGGTCTCAACGAAGCGCCAGTAACGTGGAATGACGGTCGGCTCAAAGGCGGACAGAAGTCGAGCACGCAGGGCCTGGATCAGCTCGCGGCGTGTCGCATGGTCATGCGGGATGCACTCGGCGGCGAGCTGCACGATGGCACCTAATCGGTTGTCACGGGTCGCCAAGGGCAGGGTGCGTGCCTGAAGTACGCCGTGGCAGGTTTCCAGGCTCCGGTCCATGCCGGTCAGCGACAGGCGCTTGCCACCTACCTTGGCGATACGGTCGCTGCGACCGAGCAGGCGAAAGCCGTCGGCGACCGGGGCGATGCGGTCGGCTTGGCATTCCCAGGCGCTCGGGTCGGCCAGAAAAGGCGAGCGAAGCCACAGGCGGCCCTCGGCATCGTTGCGGATTTCAATGCCGGGCAGGGGCGCCCAATGATCATTGAATTGCTGGTCGCGCCAGGCTATCCCGCCGGTTTCCGAGCTACCGTAGATTTCGCTGACACCAATGCCTAGCACGGTGCGTGCATGGGCACTGGCGGCGGCACTCAGAGGGGCACCGGAGGAGTGGATGCGGGCCAGTCGCTCACGGGCGGGGTGCCAGTCGAGTTCGGCGGGCAGGCGCTCGAGAGGTGGTGGTGCGCTGATCAACACGGCACTACGTGGCGCCTGGATATCATCCTCGGAGACGTTGTCCAGCCGCTGCAGCCAAGCGCTGAGCGTCTCTGGATAACGGCACGCGCGCGTGGCCATTGGCGCGCCTTCACACAGTGGGCGAAGGATGGCGAACAGTAACCCATAGATGTGCTGATGGCTGACCTGACTAATGACCAGCCGGCCGTCTAGTGGCCACAATGCCAAGTGGGCTGCCAGTTCGGCGTCAAGCTGGGCAAAGCTCTTGTCGAGCTGTTTCGGGTCGCCGGTCGACCCGGAAGTGAACAATGAGACGGCAACCCGGTCCGGGCGAAGATCGCCCCAGCGAGGCGCTTGGTCCACATCTGCCAAGAGCCCGCCAGTGACCTCGCCCAGCCGTGCAGTGGCGAGGCGGGAAAGGGTATCGAGCGTCTCTGGCCGGTCATCGGCCGGAAGCACGGCACTGTCGCCGCGCTCCCAGAGGGCGATCAGGGCAGCGGCAAACGCGACGGGGTCGCTGTGGTACAACAGCCAGCGCTGTCCTGGAGGCGCCAGCTTGTCCAGCCGACGCTGCCAGGCACCGATTCGCTCACGGAATCCGGCCCAACTGATACGGGATCCGCCGAAATCGCCATTCCAGCCCATGGTCCCCTGAGAGGGCGCATGACGCCAGGGGGCGTCAACCAGTCGCCTCTGCCGCGTCAAGACCGTCTCCTTATTCGTTGTCGAACACACCACTCGATGGCGAACAGCAGGGCGCATAGCCCGTAGGCGATCCCGCCGTTATACAAGGACCAGGTGGCCAGGTCGGCATACAGTGCGGTCCAGAGGGCCGCGGCGCCATTGCACAGGAAGAAGACGCACCAGACCTGGGTGACCCGCCTGGTGTAGGCCACGCCGTGCGGGGGGAGGTCCGGCTCCTGGCGTCGAGCCAGTCGCTCGATCATGCTCTGCGGCTGGCGCAAGCTCCAGGCGAAGACGCTCAGCAAGGTCGCATTGACGATGACCGGCCAAGCACGTACGCCCAGCTCGGCATGGCCGAGCTGGGTCGTCAAGAGTGCCGCCAGCCCCAACAATACACTCCAGTGCTTACGGCCCGCAGGCAATCGCCAGCAGGCCAGTGCCACTGCCGCCACGAGCAGAGGCCATGGGCCGATGAGAGGTACCAGCAAAAGCGCCAATAGCGGCCAGGCCAGCCCCAGCAGGCCGAGTAGCATCGGGCCACGGGACAGGGGGGGAGCACGACGCAGGGAATGCATGACAGTCTCTAGGCTCCGCACCGGACAGCGGTTACTTGACGCGCCGCGCTTCCACTAGCGCCGCGAGGCTTTTTAGATTGGCGAAATGTCGGCGAGTTTCCTCGCTGTCGGCCTCGAGCTTGATGCCATACGTCTTTTGCAGTGCAAGACCCAGCTCCAGGGCATCGATGGAATCGAGCCCCAGGCCCTCGACGAACAGCGGCTCATCCGGATCGATATCCTCCGGGGTGACGTCCTCAAGTTCCAAGGTATCGATGATCAGCTGCTTAAGCTCAGTTTCCAGCGCGTTCGTCATCGGCGGTTTCATCCTTACACGGCGTTAATGAAATGGATTTCGAGCCGGCGGTTAAGTTCATCCACTGCCGGCATTGACATGTTCTCGCTGTCGTCGTGCTGCACGAGCCTTCCCACATCGAAGGTGAAACTCGGGCGACGCGGCGGCACACGATACCAAGGGCTGCCCTTGAGCAAGGTCGGCGGCTCGCAGCGAATGCGCACCGGAATGATGGGTGCGCGGCTCATGGCAGCGATCATGGCGCCGTTACGGCGCAGGCGGATCGGTTGGCCCGGTATCGATCTCGTTCCCTCGGGGAACAGAATTACCGACTGGCCATTTTCCAGCGCTTCACTGGCGGCTGCAATCACGCGACGGGGATTGGGATCGGCAATGAAGCCTGCCGCGCGGATAACGCTGCGTGTCACGAAGTGGTTCGCCAAGCCGCCCTTGGCCACACAGATGGCATCGGGAGCAGTGGCGAGCAGGAACAGGGCATCGAGTAGTGTCGGGTGGTTGGCCAGCACCAGGCTGCCCGGCCGCTGCAGCCGTTCGGCATGAATGAAGCGATAATCGATCAGGCGCAGCCCCTTGAGCAGGGTGATGAAGCCCCGACATGTCGCTTTGACGCTACGCCGGACACGACGCTGGGCCAGGGCGCGATTACCGCTGCACAGACGGGCCAGGGGAGCAATGACAAGCCCAACCCCCAGCGCGCAGAGAGCAAACAGTGTAAAGCCGAGGGCGGTGGCGAAGTAGCGCCAACTGCGGTCAATACCGGCCGCGAGTATCACTAGCATGGGCAGCGTCCGGTCTCAGGGCGATAAGGTCCAGGTCAGCCGCCGTGAGGGGCAGACCAGCGGTGCCTCATCCAGCAGCCAGGCAATGAGGTCGCTGGGCTGGGGAGAGCGGGCTTGTCCGGCTTGAGAGGCGTCGCAGGGCCGCGTATGTATTTCCCTTCCGCCACTCGCCGATAGGAGCAGGGCAACCACAGCCAATTCGGTCGGCTCGGTAACATGAGCGGCAAAGCGCTCCGGCACCGGCGCATCGCTGAACACGGCAATGACGTCACGCTCGCCTTCCGCGAAATAGCCGCGTGTTTCGCTGAACAGGGCGGCAACTTCGGCACCTCCGGCGGCGATCGCTTGAAGTGAGTGACGATTGCCACTGGCAATGGAGTGTACGCCGAGGGTGGCATTGTGAACCGACATGCCGAAGCGGGCAGGCGAGAGCGGCTCCTGCTCGGCCAATGCATACAGCATTTCCAGTGTGCGATCGCCATCGCCATGGCGCGAGGCGTAGATCAGGACTCGCCTCGCCTCGGGATCCAGCTCACTGAGCATGTCGCAGACGACTCGGCCGGAAGCATTGAGGCGGCGGCGCAGCATGGCAGGCACCGAGGCGCCACGTGGCTGAGGGTCCACCGACAGACGGGAGTCGGCATGCGGGGCGCGGCCCGGGTGCCACGCCCGCCAATCCTGAAGAGTTATCGAGACTGTCGTCATCAAGCGTTCCGTTTCCGGTCGCTTCAAGGCATGAAGCGACCCATGAGCGTAACGGGAAACCCTACGCGTATGGCCATGCCTGAATGGCATCGGCGATTTTTCGCGTCAGGGTATCACTCCGTTTCACTCAGCGGAAAGCGTGTGGCCTTGAGACTATCCTTTATCTTCTTGAGATGTGGCAGGAAATCCTCGCCACGGCGCAGCGTCACACCGGTAGCCAGGACATCGATCAGGGCCAGGTGAATCATGCGTGATGTCATCGGCATGTAGACGTCGGTATCTTCCGGCGTCACGACATATAGCGTTTCGGTGCACTCTGCAGCCAGTGGCGAGCCGGGCGCCGTAATGCCCAACACGACTGCTCCATTCTCGCGGGCCAATCTGGCGATTTCGACCAGCTCGCGGGTACGCCCAGTATAGGAAATGATGACGATGACATCGCCGGTATGACTGGCCGCGGCCACCATGCGCTGCATCAATACATCTTCGTAGGCGATGACCGGGAGGTTGAAACGGAAGAACTTGTGTTGTGCATCCTGGGCGACCGGGCCCGATGCTCCCAGCCCGAAGAAACTGATCTGCTTGGCCTGGATCAGATAATCGACGGCGCGCTCGACACGGCGTGAATCCAGGGCGCGCCGGGCATCGTCGAGTGCGGCGATGGTCGCGCCGAAGATCTTGTCACCATAGCTTGCCGCATCGTCGTCGCGCTCGACATTACGGCTGACATAAGGGGTACCACCTGCCAGGCTCTGGGCTAGTTTGATCTTGAAGTCAGGGTAACCCTTGGCATTGAAGGTGCGGCAGAAACGGTTGACTGTCGGTTCGCTGACCGAGGCGGCCTGTGCCAGCGTCGCTATACTCAGACCCGTGGCGGTCGCCGGGTCCTGCAGTATGACGTCAGCCACCTTGCGCTCGGAGCGATTGAGTTCGTCCAGGCGCTCACGAATACGTTCCAGAAGATCATGGCTGGCCATTAAGTTACTCCGTGCAAGTCATGATGTAGTTATTAAACTACATGTTGACCGAATCGTAGCGTGCTACACAGGACACGGCCATAGCCAAGAGTGGTAGCGCATGCTTTGGTAGTAAAGTTACCAATATATTTGCATTTTTGCCGTTGAATGGCATATTTTATCGGTAATTTAACCAGATTGAAGGGGTCCTCGGCATGATTCAAGACACCACGCCCGACATCGATCTGGCGTTGTTCGGCGCCATGGGCGACCTGGCGCTGCGCAAGCTCTATCCGGCCTTGTACCACCTTGACCGGGATGGTCTGCTCGCTGATGAAACGCGGATCTTGGGGCTGGCACGTCAGGATATCGACGCCGAGGCATTCCGCAAGCGGGTCCAGGAATCCCTCAAAAAATACGTGAAGCCGGCTGAGCTCGAGTCGACTTGTCTCAAGCGCTTTCTTGACCGTCTCGATTACACCAAGCTCGACTTCACTGATGTCGAGGGCTATAGGGCCATCCGCGAGTGGCATGAGGGTGCCGGGCGGCCGATGACCGTCTATCTGGCCGTACCGGCCAGTATCTATGGGTCGATCTGCAGCAACTTGCAGTCCAGCGGCAGCCTCGACGACGAATCGCGGGTTGTCGTCGAGAAGCCTATCGGTTACGACCTTAAATCCTCGCAGGAAATCAACGACGCCATCGGTGCGGTGTTCCCCGAATCGCGTGTCTACCGCATCGATCATTATCTGGGCAAGGAGACGGTCCAGAACCTGATTGCGTTGCGCTTCGCCAACCCGTTGTTCGGTACCCAGTGGAACCAGAACCACATTTCGCATGTGGAAATCACGGTGGCCGAGCAGGTGGGCATCGAAGGGCGCTGGGGCTATTTCGACAAGGCGGGTCAATTACGCGACATGGTGCAGAACCACCTGTTGCAGCTGTTGTGCCTGATCGCCATGGATCCACCGTCCAATCTGGATGCCGATGCGATTCGCGACGAGAAGGTCAAGGTGCTCAAGGCGCTGAAGAAGTTCAATCGCGAGAATGTCAGTCGCGACGTGGTGCGCGGGCAGTACATAGCCGGCTCGATCATGGGTAACAGTGTGCCTGGCTACCTCGAGGAGGAGGGCGCAAATACCGACAGCCGTACGGAAACCTTCGTGGCCATGCGTACCGAGGTGTCCAACTGGCGCTGGGCAGGTGTGCCGTTCTACCTGCGTACCGGTAAGCGGATGCCTGAGAAGGTGTCTCAGATCGTCATCCACTTTCGGCAGCAGCCCCACTACATTTTCGACCCGGACCAGCGCAACCTGGCCGCAAACAAGTTGATCATTCGCCTGCAGCCGGAAGAAGGCATCGCGCTGGAAGTGCTGACCAAGGATGGAGGGCTCGACAAGGGCATGCGTCTGCGGCCCGGTCCGCTACACCTGGATTTCAACAGTGCTTTCCCCAAGGCAAGGATTCCTGACGCCTACGAGCGTTTGCTGCTTGAAGTGATGAAAGGCAACCAGTACCTGTTCGTACGTCGCGACGAGGTCGAGTTTGCCTGGCGCTGGGCCGACCAGTTGGTGGAAGCCTGGGAGCAGCTCGATCGCCCGCCGCGTCGCTATCCGTCCGGATCCTGGGGGCCGGTGGCCTCGATCGCCATGATCACGCAGGACGGGCGCTCCTGGTACGAGGATTATTGATATGAGCAATACGGTCTCTTGCGGCACGCCCGAAGCGCCTCGCGATCAGTTGGCCGCGCAGCTCGCCGAAGCCGTGGCCGGTGCGTTGCTCGCCGATCTGGCGACGCAGGAACGCGTCTTGCTGGTGGTGTCCGGTGGCTCGACGCCAGTGCCGTTCTTTCATCGCCTCGCCTCCATGGATCTGCCTTGGGAGCGGGTCGATGTGACACTGGCCGATGAACGCTGGGTCGCCGAGGACGCCAAGGACAGCAATGCACGTCTGGTCCGTGAAAATCTGCTCCAAGGGCCGGCGGCGGCGGCGAGTTTCCATTCGCTGACGACGGCAGACAGCACGCCGGAGGTGGGTGCGCCGCAGGTGGCCAGCCGAATCGCCGACCTGCCATGGCCGGCCAGCGTCGTCATCCTGGGCATGGGGAGCGACGGGCATACCGCCTCGCTGTTTCCCGACAGTGGCGAGTTGGGGCTGGCACTGAGTACCGATGAAGCCACGGTTGCGGTGCGTGCACCAAGCGTGCCCCAGCCACGCATTACCCTGAGTGCAGGGCTACTGCATCAGGCGCGTCGCCACGTACTCCACATCGCCGGTGACGACAAGCGTAGCGTGTTGGCCAGGGCGATGGCCGGCGACGATGTTCGTGAATTGCCCATTCGCGCCTTTCTAGCCTGTCCTCTTGCCGTTTACTGGGCGCCCTGAACCGTTTCCGGAGCCAGATATGACCATCGAAAAACAATTGCCATCGACCCGCACGTCCGAGCTTGACAGCATCTGTTCCAAGGCGGAAATCATTCCTGTACTCACCATCGAGCGTCTGGAAGACGCCGTGCCGCTGGGGCGTGCCCTGTTCGAGGGTGGCCTGCCGGTCCTTGAGGTTACCCTGCGCACCGATTGCGCCCTGGAGGCTATACGACGCATGCGCGAGGCACTGCCGAAGGCCAGCATCGGGGCGGGAACTATCCTGACCACTGCTCAGTACCGTCAAGCCGAGCAGGCCGAGGTGGATTTCGTGGTGACGCCGGGGGCGACCGATGCCCTGTATCGCTATGGCGTGAGCAGCCCGGTACCGATGTTACCGGGCGTGGCCACCATTTCCGAGCTGATGAACGGCTGGCAGTACGGCTACCGGCGTTTCAAGTTCTTCCCGGCCGAGTCTAGCGGCGGCGCTGCAGCACTCAAGTCGTTTGCCGGTCCGATCTCCGAGGCAAAGTTCTGCCCCACCGGCGGCATCACGCCGGATAACGCGCAGGACTATCTCAAGCTGCCCAACGTCATGTGCGTGGGCGGCTCCTGGATCACGCCGAAGAAGCTGGTCGACGCCGGAGACTGGGACGGCATTTGTCAGTTGGCCCAGGAGGCCGTCGCCCGCTTCAGCTGAGCCGATCACGACGACACTAGCACTCTCTCGACAGCCTGAGCTGTTGTTCGGCCCGCCACTGGCGGGCCTTTTTTTGGTGATGCGCCTTCGCAACACTCCAAAGCCCTGGAGACAACCCACGCATATCCTGACGGGCCTCGATCATGCACTACCGGCAGATATGCTCCCTGAGCGACAGGAATCGAGCCTCTCGATAACGGCATGTACCGTCGTTTTGGCATAGCCTATGGGAAGATGCTTCATAATGAACGGGAGGATTGGATGCAGAGCATGGATTCAATAAGCGGTGCTGAACGTCTTTCCAGCCCCGCTGCGGCACGCAATCGAGAGCCTATCCTGGCCGTATTGAGGGAGGTGTTGCCCGAGCGCGGCAGAGTACTGGAAATCGCCAGTGGCAGCGGTGAGCACGCGCTTCACTTCGCGCGTCATCTGCCGTCTTTGCAATGGCAGCCGAGCGATCCCAGCGTTCAGGCATTGGATTCGATCACCGCCTGGCGCGACGCTGAACCGCTCACCAACCTTCTCGGACCGATCAGGCTGGATGTCACCGAACGGCCCTGGCCATGCCGGGACTTCGACGCTTTGGTCTGCATCAATATGCTCCACATTTCGCCTTGGCAGGCAGCTCAGGCCCTGCTGGCCGAAGCCGGTGAGCGTCTGCCCGCCGATGGTACGCTTTACCTGTATGGGCCGTTCCAACATCGTGACCAGCCACTGGCGCCAAGCAATGCCGACTTCGATGCCGACTTGCGGCGCCGCAATTCGCAATGGGGCATTCGCCACCTGGAGGATGTTCAGGCGGAAGGTGAGCGCCATGGTCTTGTGCTGGAACGCATCGTCGAGATGCCGGCCAATAATCTGAGCGTGGTGCTGCGACGCCGGAACGAGGATGCTTGATTAATCGGCCGCTGGCCCAAAGACTATGAGAACAAGGAAGGGTATCTGGCCAAGCTTGCCCGATGCGACAGACCATGAAAGGAGGCTTTCCATGACCGATTTTTCCACGGAGTTTCGCATGCCCAAGGGTTGCCCCAGCTGCGGCAGCCATCTCATGCGAGTCTCCAAGGCGCGTGATCCGGACGATAAAGTGTTCTGTGCATCCTGCAACTCCTACGTCTGTCTGTATCGGGAGGCTGAAGATCGTCTCGACAACGATCACAAGAGCCAGGCCGAGGATATGATTGAGAAGGTGACCAACAAGGACGAACGCGAGCTACCGCCGAAGCGTTCCTGAGTACGAAGTCCGTTGGGATATGAAACGCAGACAGCCCGCCTAGGCGGGCTGTCTGCGTTTTGCAGTAACAAAGTCGTTAGAGCAGGTCTTCTGCCGCCAGGGCCAGGCGTGAACGCTCGACACTCTTGAGCGTAACGTGTCCGGCATGTGGCCAGTCGCGGAATCGCTCCACGACGGCCGCCATGCCACAGGTATTGGCGGTCAGGTAAGGGGTATCGATCTGACCGACGTTGCCCAGGCAGACGATCTTGGTGTTGCGCCCGGCCCTCGAGATCAGGGACTTGAGCTGCTTGGGTGTGAAGTTCTGCGCCTCGTCGATGATCAGAAAAGTATCGTTCAGCGTTCGCCCGCGCATGAACGTAGGTGAACGAATCTGCACGCGTGAGCCGATCAATTGCCGCGTGGCGCCCTCGCTCCAACTCGAGGTGCCATCTTTTTCGTCGCGTAGCAGGTTGTCCATGTTGTCATGAAAGGCCCCCATCCAGGGCGACATCTTCTCCTCTTCGGTCCCCGGCAGAAAGCCGATGTCTTCGCCCATGGGAATCGGCGCCCGGGTGAACACGATGCGTTCGAAGAGCTTGGCGTCGAGCGTCTGCTGAAACGCCGCGGCCAGGGTCATGAACGTCTTGCCGGTGCCGGCGTTGCCGGCGATGGTGACCAGGTCGATTTCCGGGTCCATCAGCAGGTTGAGCGTAAAGTTCTGGCGACTGTCATGGGCATGCACGCCCCAGACGCCGGCATGGTGTCGATAGTTGGTCAGCAATTGCAGGCGTGCACGGCTGGGTGTCAGCTCGCGGACGATGGCCTCGAAGTCTGCCCCGTTATCGCTGTCGGACACCAGCATGCCGACATGCCAATCTTCCGGCATGTCGCCGCTGAGTTCGTAGAAGGTGTGGTGGTCGACGCGCTCTACCTGGACCTCGACGTTGAGCGCCTCCCATAGGCTCTTGCCGTCGCGGGTCGGCGTGTAGACCTTGACGCCATCGATCATCGCATCGCTATCGCTGAATACGCGATCGTTCAGATAATCCTCGACCGGCACGTTGAGAGCGGCGGCCTTGACGCGCAGGTTGATGTCCTTGGAAACGAGGATGACGGAAGCATCGGGGCGTTCGTCGCGCAGACGGCAGGTTTCCGCCAACAGTCGGTTGTCGGGGCTGTCGTCCAGGTGGTCCAGGGGTTTGAGGTCGTTGTAGCACAGAAAGCGCAGGCGTCCGGTCTGGCCGGTGCCGGGCAGGGGAATGCCACGCTGAATTTCGTCGAATGAAACATCGGAAGTGAGTTCGGAAAGGGTACGGCTTATCTGGCGGGCGGTGCGGGCAATTTCACGAATGCCGTTCTTGTGTTTGTCGAGCTCCTCGAGCACGGTCATCGGGATGACTACGTCATGTTCCTCGAACTGGTATAGGGCGGCGGGGTCGTGGATAAGGACGTTGGTGTCGAGTACATAGAGGCGGTTCGCTTTCTTGTCGATTCGGACCATCGGCGCAAGCACTCCTTGAAGTAACGGCAATAACGACGCTGACAGGTCAATATGACCGCCGGATGACCGGCTCCGGCGCATTGTCGGCATCGCCTCCTGACGTCGGCTTTTCTTGTGGTGGGGTTCCTCCTCGCATTGGCCTAACTCTCAAGATGCTATGTATGCTCCCGCTTCGCCAGTAGATTCTTTTAACGCTAGCGAGACGGCACCACAGACAAACCTCATCGATATACAGTGTTGGTTGTTCTTTCGAGTCCATGATGCTGGGCCAGCCAATGCTTGGCGGCCTGCTGCCCCACTATCGTGAAATGTGCAAAAAACGATCCTTCGCCGTTGAATGTGCTCGGAGCTGAAGTGCTTGCATGCGTAGCCAGCCCCTACGTACGGATAGGGGCTGGCAGAGCGATGTGAGAGCCGACCATCGGCTTGGGCTAGACCAGCACGCTGACCTGAATGTCACCCTGCTTGCGTTTCACATTGACGCTGACATCGTTCTCATGGCGTGCCAACGCCAGGTCGAGGACGGCATGGCCGACTCGCAAGCTGCGTATCTCCAAGGTGTTGATCCAGGTTGGCAACAGGGGGTGATCGAAGCGAAGACGCGGGGCGTCAGCGGAGAAATGCAGTCCAAGGCATGCCTGCAGAAGGTGGAACACGGCCCCTGCCGCCCACGCCTGGGGAGAACAGGCGACAGGATAGCGCGTGGGCCCTTGGCCCGGCTCGCGTGCGAAGCCACAGAACAATTCGGGAAGCCTGAAATCCTCCATGTGCATGGCCGCATCGAACAATCCGGTGATGACCCTGACTGCGGCAGCATGCTGGCCATAGCGGGCCAGGCCCTGGGCGATCATTGCATTGTCGTGTGGCCAGATCGAACCGTTGTGATAGGCCATCGGGTTGAAACGGGCTTCGCCTTCAGCCACCGTCCTGATGCCGAATCCGTTGAAGCTCTTGTCGTTCAGCAAGGTCTCGGCCAGGCGAGCAGCGCGGGAGGGCAGTGCAATACCGCTCCATAACGCATGCCCGGCGTTAGAGCTGCGTATCTTGCAGGGTCGCTTGTTGCCATCGAGCGCCAAGGCATAGCTGCCGATATCATCACACCAGAAGGCCTCGTCGAAGCGCTGGCGTAGCCGTTCGGCCTGCGCCTGGAGCTGCTCGGCTTGGTGTGTCAGACCGAGCAGATGGGCCAGCCGGGCGGCTCCCAACTTGGCGGCATATACATAACCCTGTACTTCACAGAGGGCGATCGGCCCTGTGGCATCACTGCCATCCGCGTTGAAGACGGAGTCGGCGGAATCCTTCCAGCCTTGCTGGATCAGCCCGCCATGCCGGCTTGCCTCATATTCGATGAATCCGTCGCTGTCGATATCACCGTGTTGATCGATCCAGGCCAGGGCCTGCTCGATCGCCGGCCAGAGGTTCTCGATGAAGTCCCGGTCACCCGTACGTGCGTAGTAGGCCTCGGCCAGCACCACGAATAACGGTGTCGAATCGATGCTGCCGTAGTAGTGCCGAAACGGCACCTCGCCGAGACGAGCCATCTCACCATCTCGGGTTTCGTGCAGTATCTTGCCAGGCGTCGCATCCTTCCCCACATTCTCAGTCGTTGACTGAGTAGCAGCGAGATAGCCGAGCACACCGCGGGCGAGGTCAGGGGCGAGCCAAAGTGTCTGCAGCGCAGTGATTAGCCCATCCCGACCGAATGCGGTACTGAACCAGGGCACTCCCGCATAAGGGTAAGGCCCGTGGGAAGTTTCGCTGACCAGCATATGCAGGTCGGCAGCTGACCGGTTCAGCCACTCATTGAACTGCTCATTATCGGAATAGAGTGCCCCAATCAAGGCGTAATCGCGATCCTTGCGCGTCTCGTGTGCCTGCATCACGGCATCGAAATCGTGGACTTGCTGCCGGGTGTCATCCGTGTCGCAGGCGACTGTGATAGTCAGTGCCTGCGATTGGTGTGGCGAAAGCGTCAGCACAAAGACCAGTCTATGGCCCGCCTCATGAGGCTCGACACTCTGCGGCGCACGGTCAAAACGTACACGGGTATGGCGTAACCGGGCATCCAGGCCATGATAGCCAAGGCAGACTTCACGTTCGCCGTAGGACGGTTCAAGTCCCGTACCCCGCTGCGGGCGAGTATTGCCACGGACCTCGAAGATATCGGCATAGTCCCCATCCAAGGTCATGCCCAAGCGTAGCGTGATCGTGTCGTTGCCGTAATTCTTGGCTGTAATGCGCTCATACAGCACACCATGCCAGAGCGTTTTGGTGCGGCGAAGGTGCACCGTGTCCTCGGCGATATGGGGCGTGGAGGCCAAGGTCTGGTCGACCGAGAAGCGCTGGTTGTCCCGGCTAACGGCCGAGTTGAGTAGCACGGGCTGCTGGCCATCGACATCGAGTTCCAGGCGTGACAGATAGCGAGTACCTTCGTGATAGAGCCCCTGCTCGCCGAGCCCGACCGGCAGGATATCTCCCAGCCGGTCGAACAGGGCGAATGACTCGCCGTGCTTGAGCACTCGGGTTCGGGCATCGGCGCGCGAGGAACTGGCATTGACGTACCACTGCTCGTTGACGCGAATCATGTCGTCCATGCGTAGACTCCTTACGCGGCCCGTAGACGGGTATTGCCACGAGGCCCGTTGCCAGAGTCGAGCAGCCGTTCGTAGCAGTGGACGTAGTTGCGTGCCATCGTGGATGCCGAGAAGCGTTGCTCGAAATACTGCCGGCAAGCGCGCCGATCGATGTTGTCGAGTTGGTCGAGCGCAGCGATAGCCTGCTCGACATCGTCGACCACGAAGCCGGAAACCCCCTCCTGCATGACTTCCGGCACGGAACCCTGGCGAAAGGCGATGACCGGGGTGCCGCAGGCCATTGCCTCGATCATGACCAGCCCGAATGGCTCTGGCCAAGTGATAGGAAACAGAAGCGCCTTGGCGTTGCCCAGGAAATCGTTCTTCTCACGCTCTCCGATCTCGCCGATAAAGTCGACCAGGGGATGTGAGAGCAGGGGCCGTACCTTCGTGTTGAAATATTCTTCGTCTACCTGGCTGTCGGTCGGCTTTGCCGCGATCCTGATTGGCGTACCGGTGCGCAGGGCGATTTCAATAGCGGTATGGGGCGCTTTTTCTGGCGAGAAGCGGCCAATGAAGGCGAGGTAATCGCCAGGCGCTTCGTTTAGCCGGTACAGCGTTTCGGGCAAGCCATGGTAGACGGTATCGAGCCAATTGACGTTCTTGAGTGGCAAGCGCTGGTGATTGGAAATCGACACCAGGGGCTCATTGGGGAAGCGCGCGAACAACGGATAGGCGTCTGCTATATCGAGACGACCATGAAGTGTGGTGAGGTGGGGCACGTCGAGATAGCGCAGGGGCAAAAAGTGGGCATGATAATCGGTGTGAAAGTGGATTACGTCGAAATCGCCGGCACGCTGCAGCACGGTATCGATCTGGGCCAACAGGTGCGAGACACGATCGATGACACTGCTGTCGGTACGCAGCGAACGCTCCCTCAAGGGGACGAGAGTGGCCGATGTCTGTGAGTCGCCGCTGGCGAACAGCGTGACATCATGGCCCAGCGCAACCAACTCCTCGGTGAGATAGGAAACGACACGTTCGGTACCGCCGTACTGTTTGGGGGGAATGGCTTCGGTAAGCGGCGGAACTTGAGCGATCTTCATCCTGAATATTCCTCCGATAAGTCACAACGGAAAAATGCCTACCAGAATGAAGCGAGTGTGGCAGCGAGCTAGACGGGGTTGCTTCATGCCGCACTCGCGCCTTCGGCGCGGGCAAGCCTGCCGAGGGCGAGCTAAGCAATGAGGGTTCCAGATGAAAAAATCAAGAGCGATACGCAGCGAAGCGAAACATGAGCGCTATCTCGCTGCGTATCGGAAGGAGTACATCGTCAGGGCTGAAGAGACACTGCCACACCTGAACAGCGGTGCACGATTCGGGTGTGGCAGGAGAGGGCACTAATGGGACAGCTTGACCATTACCTGGTCGCCGTCGAACCTGACGGGCCAAGTGCGTAGCTTCACTGAATCATCCTCTACGCAGCGGCCATCCTTGAGGCGATAGTGCTGCTTGTAGAGCGGTGAGGCCACTACCGGCTCACCTTTTACGTCACCGATGATGCCGCGAGCGATGACGTTGGCCTTGCCTAGTGGATCGTGATTATCGACGGCGAACAGCTCGGTCTCGTAACCCGGTATGTAGAACAGGGCGACCTGGGCGGGGCCTGTCTCGGTTTCCAGCCAGGCGGCCACGCCGGAAAACTCGACCAGATCCGCCCAGGTGCACAATGCTTGCCAGTTCACGTCGGTCCCGGTCTTGGATTTGAGTGCGGTTGCAGTGCTCATGGTTCTCTCCTCGAATTAAGCCGGACGCAGCTGGCCGCGCTCTTCCGTCACGATAATGTCCGGATCGGGGCGCTGATCATTGACGAAGCTCCGGAAACGCTTGAGTTTCTCCGGGTCCTTGATCGCATTGGCCCACTCGCATTCGTAGTTGTCGATGACGGTCTGCATCTGGCTTTCGAGGTCCTCGGCCAGGCCCAGACTGTCGTTGATTACCACGTCCTTGATGTAATCGAGGCCGCCCTCGAGATTCTCGCGCCATACCGAGGTGCGTTGCAGACGGTCGGCGGTGCGCACGTAGAACATCAGGAAGCGGTCGATGTATTTGACCAGTGTCTCGTCATCGAGGTCGGTGGCGAGCAGTTCGGCATGGCGCGGGCGCATACCGCCGTTACCACAGACGTAAAGGTTCCAGCCGTTCTCTGTGGCGATCACGCCGACATCCTTGCTCTGTGCCTCGGCACACTCACGGGTACAGCCGGAAACGGCAAACTTGATCTTGTGCGGTGAACGCAGGCCCTTGTAGCGGTTCTCCAATTGGATCGCCATGCCTACGCTGTCCTGCACGCCGTAGCGGCACCAGGTGCTGCCGACACAGGACTTCACCGTACGCAGCGATTTGCCATAGGCGTGCCCGGTCTCGAAGCCGGCGTCGATCAATTCTTGCCAGATATCGGGCAGCTGTTCGAGGCGTGCGCCAAACAGGTCGATGCGCTGACCGCCGGTAATCTTGGTGTAAAGGTCGTACTTCTTGCCCACCTGGCCGAGAACCAGCAGCTTGTCGGGCGTTATCTCACCCCCCGGAATACGCGGCACGATGGAGTAGGTGCCGTTCTTCTGCATGTTAGCCATGAAGGTGTCGTTGGTGTCCTGCAGCGGCACGTGAGCGGCATTGGTAATCGGCTCGTTGAAGCACGAGGCGAGGATCGAGGCCACGGCGGGCTTGCAGATATCGCAGCCCAGGCCGTGCCCATGCTTTTTGATCAGCTCGCTGAAGGTCTTGATACCCTCGACACGCACGATGGAGTAGAGCTCCTGGCGAGTGTGGGCGAAGTGTTCGCAGATCGATTGATCGACCTCCACGCCGCGGGCTTCTAGCTCGCTATCGACCACGCTCTTGAGCAATGCCGCGCAGCCACCGCAACCGGTGCTGGCCTTGGTCTCGCCCTTGACTGCCGCAAGATCGGCAGCGCCGGCGTCGATAGCCGCGCAGATCGCCCCTTTGGTGACGTTGTGGCACGAGCAGATCGAGGCGGTGTCGGGTAGGGCATCGGGCCCCAGTGTCGGTGCGCCTTCGCTGCTGGGCAGGATCAACGAGGCCGGATCTGCAGGCAGTTCCAGGCCGTTACTGTAGTACTGCATCAGCGTGTCGTAATAGCTGTTGTCGCCGACCAGCATGGCGCCAAGCAGCTTCTTGCCGTCGCTGGAGACGACCAGCTTACGGTATTCCTGCTTGATCTCGTCGAGGTAGCGGAACATGCGTGCGCTAGGCGAGCGGTCGCCGTGGGCGTCGCCGATGGCACCGACATCGACCCCCATCAGCTTGAGCTTGGTGCTCATGTCGGCGCCGCGGAAGGTTGTCTCACCTTCGGTCAGCGTGTCGACCGCCACCTTGGCCATCTGATAGCCGGGGGCGACCAGGCCGAAAATGCTGTTGTTCCACAGCGCACACTCACCGATGGCCAGGATCGCCGGGTCGCTGGTCAGGCACTTATCATCGATCACGATTCCGCCACGCTCGCCCAGTTCCAGCTTGCAGTCGCGGGCCAGCTCATCGCGCGGGCGAATCCCCGCCGAGAACACGATCAGGTCGGTTTCGAGCACCTTATCGTCCTGGAACACCATGCGATGGAAGCTGGTCTCGCCATCGACAATCTCTTGGGTGGCGCGACCGGTAAGCACCTGTACACCCAGATCTTCGATCTTCTCGCGCAGCAGCTCGCCGCCCTCGGTATCGACCTGCATGGGCATCAGGCGCGGGGCGAATTCCACCACGGCGGTGTCAAGATTGAGGCCGCGCAAGGCATTGGCGGCTTCCAGGCCCAGCAGGCCGCCGCCGACGACGACCCCCGTGTTGGCGTTTTCGGCAGCCGCACGGATAGCGTCCAGGTCATCCAGCGTACGGTAGACCAGGCAATTTGGGCGGTCCCCGCCGGGAATCGGCGGTACGAAGGGATAAGAGCCAGTGGCCAGGACCAGGCGATCATAGCTATAGGTTCCTTGGTCACTGATGACTTGGCTGGCATCGCGGTCAATCGCGGTAACGGCTTCGTTCAGGCGCAGTTCGATGCCGTTGGCGGCATAGAAGTCGGCATCGCACATGGCCAGTGATTGCGCGTCGCGGCCCGCGAAATACTCTGACAGATGCACTCGGTCGTAGGCACGGTGACGCTCTTCACCGAAGACGATGATGTCGAAGCGCTCGGTGGCGTTGCGCTCGATCAACTGTTCGACCATGTGGTGGCCGACCATGCCGTTGCCGATGACGATCAGACGTTGCTTGCTCATGGTTATGCGGCCTCCTCAAGAAGCGGTTTGGCATCGCCGGCGCCGAACAACAGGGCCTGACGACAGACGCCGAGATCGCGCCCGGCGAGGGATTGTTCGGAGTACCAGGGGCCGAAAGCGGTGTCGCCGTAGAGGACGGCGCCTTCGATCCGGTTGTCGCGAAGCAGCAGGCGGCGATAATCGCCTTGCTGCGGGTCGTGGTAGGTCAACACTTCATGCCCCTCGTCGGGCTCGATAGGGCCGAAGGCATATAGCGAAATGCCACTGATCTTGAGCTTGGTGGCCGTTGGCGCCTCGACATAACCGTCAATGGACTCATGACAGAGTTTGGCGGTCAGCACCTCGACCTGGCGCCAGATTGGTTCGACCAGGCCGTAGGTCTGGCCTTCGAATTCGCAGCATTCACCGAGCGCATGGATTGCCGGGTCGCTGGTGGTCAGCCAGGGATCCACGACGATGCCGCGTGACGTCGCAAGGCCTATCCAAGTGCCGAGTTCCGCATTGGGAACGATGCCGGCAGCCACCACCACGCAATCGGCGTCCAGGCGGCAGCCGTCGGCGAGATGCACGGCACGTACATAGCCTTGGCCGTCGCCTTCGAGGCCGCTTAGTCGGGCACCCGTGATGACGTTCAGGCCGCGCTTTTCAAGCTCGTCCTGCAGTAATGTGGCGGCGGTGACGTCGAGTTGACGGTTCATCAGTTGCTGGCTGCGCTGCAGTACCGTGACTTGCATGCCACGCTTGCGCAGACCTTCGGCCGCTTCCAGGCCCAGTAGTCCCCCCCCGATGACAACGGCATGATTGGTGTGGGCAGTGGCGTTCTGTGCGACATGGGTCAATGCCGCGGCGTCGTCGAGATCGCGAAAGCCATGCACGCCGACCAGGCCGATACCCGGCACGCTGGGCATTGCCGGGCGCGAACCGGTAGCCAGCACCAGCCGGTCGTAGGCAATATCTCGGCCGCTATCGGTTACAACACGGTGGTGCTTACGGTCCACGTCGATGACCCGCTCACCGAGCACCAGCTCTACGCCAACGTCGGCATACCAGTCCGCGTCGCGCAGGGTCAGGGCCTGACGCTCGGTTTCTCCCGCCAGCCAGGGCGACAGCAGTATCCGGTTGTAGGCCGGTGAGGGCTCCGCGCCGATTACGGTGATTCGCTGCGGCCGACGCTCGTGCTTGAGTAGCGCCTCGAGCAGGCGATGACCGGCCATGCCGTTGCCAACAATCACCAGATGCTCGTCGTTGCTTGGTGGTGTCTCGTGAGTCCGCATGCTGCGTTACTCCCATCAACGAAAAGGCGCCTGACGGCGGGAAGACTGCTATGTCTTCGCTCCGTCAGGCGCCTTTGCCTAATTCGGTGTTACGTGTGTTGTCGTGTCGGCCACTTCCTGTAATCGACTAGTGGCAGCGGGACGTCGATGCCAGTGAATGGCGAATCGGGATCATCGTTGATCCATGTCCTTGCCTAGGTATAAGCGAATAGCGTGCCAGTAATATATTCATCTTCTATATCAATGCATTGGAGTTGTGTTGTTATTTTCGGCACCGCCAGAGTGTGCCGTAACGTTCATGGTCTGTGCAGACCGAGATGTTTATGCACCAGTGTGGCGCGATTCTTTACTGAGGTTGGAGGTAAACGGAGTAGGGGTAGGTAATTTGTTTTTATAAATATATGTTTATTATGAGTTATTTTTTTAGAGGCGTAATTGTTGCTCGTTGTATGGGAGGTTATTTTCGACAAGTTCTCAGGCGGTTGGCCAATGGCGGCACACCGCAGCAAGGAAGAGAACAAAGGCGAACCAACGATTCCGGGCAAAGGGGCTCGATCCGCACATGGCGGGTCGAGCCCCTTTCTCCTATCAGGAGGCGACATGACGAAGGCTTCCACGACATGCCCCTACTGCGGTGTCGGCTGTGGCGTAATCGCCACTCATGACGGACATACCGTGACAGGCGTCGAGGGCGACCGCGACCATCCCGCCAACTATGGGCGCCTATGCGTCAAGGGGTCGGCGCTTCATGAAACGCTGGGGGCGCAAGGCCGCCTGACTCGTCCGCGTGTCGATGGCGTCGAGGTCGATTGGGAAACAGCGATTTCTAGCGTGGCAGAACGTCTTGCTGCAACTCAGCGCGACTACGGTCGCCAATCCGTGGCGGCTTATCTATCCGGCCAGTTGCTGACCGAGGACTATTACCTCGCCAATAAATTGTTCAAGGGGTTTCTCGGCACGCCGCACCTGGATACCAACTCGCGGCTGTGCATGGCCTCGGCTGTTGCCGCTTACAAGCGGTCGCTGGGCGCCGACGCCGTACCCTGCAACTATGAGGACCTGGAAGAGGCCGAGCTGGTGGTACTGGTCGGCTCCAATCTGGCCTGGAACCATCCGGTACTGTTTCAGCGACTGCGCACCGCCAAGCAGCGCAACCCACTGATGCGCGTGGTGGTCATCGATCCGCGTGTGACTGACACCTGCGAGATCGCCGACCTCTATCTGGGCGTGAAGCCGGGGAGCGATGCGCGCCTGTTCAACGGACTGCTTGCCTGGATGGAATCCAAGAAGCGTCTCGACCAGGTCTACCTCGCGCAGTACACCCAGGGCATCGATGATGCGCTGGCTGCGGCCCGTGAAGATGACTGTTCCATCGAGGCGATTGCTACCGACTGTGATGTCGATCCTGAGCGTCTGGAGACGTTCTTCTACTGGTTCGCTACGCAATTGCACGTAGTGACGATGTATTCCCAAGGTATCAATCAGTCGACCAGCGGTACCGACAAATGTAATGCGATCATCAATTGTCACTTGGCCGGCGGCAAGATCGGCCTGCCCGGTGCGGGGCCGTTCTCGATCACCGGCCAGCCCAACGCCATGGGCGGGCGCGAGGTGGGCGGGTTGGCCAACCAACTTGCTGCGCATATGGACTACCACATGCCCGGCGCCATCGATCGTGTCACGCGTTTCTGGTCCACCGGATCATTGACGCCGAGCCTGCCTGAGGGGCCGGGCTACAAGGCGGTCGACCTATTTGACGCTATTGAAAGAGGCGAGATTCGGGCGATTTGGATCATGGCGACGAATCCCGGCGTCAGCCTACCCGATGCCAACCGTATGCGCCGCATCCTCGAGGCCTGCCCGCTGGTGATCGTCTCCGACTGCATGGCCAATGCCGATATTCTGCAATATGCCGATATCGTGCTGCCGGCCTCGAGCTGGTCCGAGAAGGACGGTACTGTTACCAATTCCGAACGACGCATTTCGCGCCAGCGTGGTTTGCTGCCCCCGCCGGGTGAAGCTCGTCATGATTGGTGGATCATGACCCAGGTGGCAAGTCGCATGGGCTTCGGTGAGGCGTTCGCTTATACGCACCCCTGCGAGATCTTCGATGAGCATGCCCGGCTGTCTGGCTTCGAGAACGAGGGGGTAGCCGCTCGGATATTCGACATCTCGGGACTTGTCGGACTCGATCGAGAGGCCTATGACGCGCTCGCTCCGATCCAGTGGCCGGTCACTGCCGCCGCCCCGCAAGGAACGGCGCGATTGTTTACCGATGGTTGTTTCGCCACCCCGGATGGCCTCGCCAGGCTGATTCCTGTTCGCCCGCGTGGCCCTGAGCAGGCGTTGAGCGAGTCGCGTCCACTGCGCCTCAACACTGGTCGTGTGCGTGACCAGTGGCACACCATGACACGCACCGCCCGCGCGCCGCGCTTGATGAACCACCGCGCTGAGCCGTTCATCGAGGTGCACCCTGAAGATGCCGCGAGCCTTGGCCTGAGCGACCAGCAACTGGCGCGTCTTGACGGGGCTGGCGGCGATTATATCGGGCGCGTGCGCGTTTCGAATGCCATGCGCCAGGGCGAAGTCTTCGTGCCCATGCACTGGAACGATAGTTTCAGTGGCCGAGCGCGAATGGGCGGCCTGCTCTCCGCTCATGTTGATCCGGTCTCAGGGCAGCCCGAGTCCAAGCATGGCGCTGTGGAGATGGCGCCGCTGAATACAGGCTGGGAGGCCACGCTGATTGTCGCCGCCGATAGCGATTGCGAACCCGTCTGGCGTGACGAGAGCACTTATTGGGCATATATTCCGCTGGCAAACAGCCAGCGCTGGCAACTGGCCGGTGGTAAGCCACAGGAACCGTCGCGAGACTGGCTGAGTTGGGCCAAGGCCCACCTGCCCGGTGAGCCGGCACTATGGGCTGAGGATGCCGGTAGTGGTCGTCTGCGTGCTGCGGGTTTTGAGAATGGCCGTCTGTGCTGGTGGCTGATGGTGGGCTCGCCCACCGAACTGCCGGCTCTCAACTGGCTGGATGCACGTTTCGCCGAGGCGGCACTCGACACGCCGCTATCCAGCGACCTGCGTCGCCGCTTGCTGGCCGGATGCGATGCTGGCGAAGCCGATGCCGGCCCGACCATCTGTAGCTGCCATCAAGTCGGCCGCAAAGCCATCGTCGAGGCCATCCGCAATGGCGACGCCAACGTCGAGGCGCTGGGTGCCCGGCTGGCCTGCGGGACCCAATGTGGCTCCTGCATTCCCGAATTGAAATCATTGATCGAAGAGGAAACTGCGCATGTTCTCGCAACTCAAGCAGTGGAAGCCGAAACTGCCTGATTTCTTGGGCTTCCTGCCCCGCCTGACGGGCGGCTCGCGGGGTCTTTCGGTCATGAGTGGCCTGAAGCAAAGTAATGACGACACTTTTCTGACCACTCGCGGCGAGTGCCGCCAGGGGACGGTCTATCTGGTGGGCGCCGGGCCGGGCAGCGCCGATCTGCTCACACTACGGGCCGCACGCCTATTGACCCAGGCCGACGCCGTCGTCTATGACCGTCTGGTCGGTGATGACATCCTGGCGATGATTCCTGCAGGTCGTGAGCGCTACTATGCCGGCAAGGCCGCCGGACACCACAGCGTGCCGCAGGCCGAGATCGGCGCCATGCTGGTCAAGCTGGCGCGGGCAGGCAAGTCGGTGGTGCGCTTGAAGGGGGGGGACCCCGGTGTGTTCGGGCGCATGGGCGAAGAACTCAACGCACTGTACGGTGCCAGGATTCCCGCCGAGATCGTACCTGGTATCACCGCGGCCTCTGGTGCGGCTGCCGCGATGGGCATGGCGCTGACCGACCGTGCCCACGCCCAGCAACTACGTTTCATTACCGCCCAGCAGTGCCGTGTCGACGGCACGCCCGATTGGCAAGGGCTGGCGCGCAAGGATGAGACATTGGTGTTCTATATGGGGTTGTCGAAAGTCGAGGCGATCAGCCGCGGCCTGCGCGGTGCCGGGTTGCCCGATGACTGGCCGATGATGCTCATCGCCAACGCCAGCTTACCCGAGCAGCAAACCTTGATCAGCACCCTGGCTGACATGCCGCAGAGTCTTGCCGATAACCCGCTTCCGTCACCGTGCCTGATCGTGGTGGGCAGCGTGGTGCAAATGGCTGAAGAAGCGCAGCAACAAGCGAAGGATGCGAGAAAGGCATGAGGAAGTTGTACTTTGCCCTGGCTGTCTTGGTGTGGGGAAAGAAGAGCAAGGGTGAAGAGGGTGGAGGTTGCAGAGAGACTGCAACCTCATGCTCTTTTAGGGATGTTGAGCGTACTTCATGGAACGCTTGCATCATGATGGAAAGGCAAAGCGTATCTGGCGTAAGGATTGAAGCCAGCTTAAGGGGAGGTTATTCATTGCTATGATCTGTGAAAACAATACGGTTCAATTTTCCAACTTGATAAATGTCATGCATGTACAATTCGAGTTTTGAGGCGGCGTAAGTCAGAAGGATGGAAAGGTAAATCAGAATCATCAGCACTAGCTCATCATTAAGCCATGACAGCTGGCTTATGGAGACTTCGTAAGCGACCGTGTAAACGCTCATGGCTCCCCAAAACAGCGCCAGCAAGCTATTGGCGATAATGAATGTGATTAGCACACCTCTCAAGTCCTTTGAAGGCGGGCTTGTCTTCCAGAACGGCAAATGAAGGATCTTTAGGCAACCGTTCAAGACAATATTTTTTTTCCGCCTGAGCAACGGCTCTGCGTATTTTTGCCGTCTGTCACCGGTTAACGCAGCGAGTACGATTCGGTAATCGAATCCATTCCCGAAAATACGGTTTACCGCCTGAATGAAGCCTGGAGAAGAACCTGTTTCCGCATACTCGTTCGCCTTTTCGGACAGGATTTCCAGTTCCTTGCTCAGGGCGCGAGGGCGTTGCTCTTCATCATCAAAGTTCAAATTATAATGGACGTCATACACTTGATATAACGCTATGGTGACCCCAACAAAGATCATGAAAAATATAAAAAAGCTCAACATGGGATACGCCCTTATCGTTTTGAATATCCATTGAAATCTTGTTGCGTCCGCTTTGCCCGAAAGCTGGCTGCCTCGATAACGCCGGTGAGTCAGCGATCTTGACCGAATTCTCTCCGAAACCGCTCCGCTTCCTCAACCAACCAGTCGATAAAACGTTGCACCGCCGGCGGTGCGTTGCCAGTGGCGGGCAGAATCAAATCGTAGGTGAACGGCGAGTCGATCACATAGCGATGCCCGAAGGGCCGTACCAGCACACCGCTGGCGAGCCGGTCGGCGGCCACGGCAGGGTTGGCGAGCATCACCCCGCGCCCGGCGATCGTCTGGTCGAGCGCCATGCCATAAAGGGAAAAGCGACGCTGGATCGGCACTTCCACACCGTTCAGACCGGCGGCGTCGAACCACTCACTCCAGCCGGGGAAGGCGATGTTCTGCCGTGATTGCCAGACAACCTCAAGGAGTGGGTGAGCGAGCAGATCGGCAGGAGTATTGATGGGCGCGCGCTCCAGCAGTGTAGGGGCGCAGACTGGGAATAGCTCGTCCTCGAACAGTCGTATCGCCCTCACACCGGGCCAGGGGCCGCGGCCGTAGCGCAGGGCAATACGTGCGCCGCCAGCGTGCCATGTCGGTGCGGTCAGGTCCTGATCCGCATCCAGAGAAATTTCTATCTGGGTCTCATGTGGCTCAAAACCCGCCAGGCGCGGCAACAGCCAGAACTGGGCGGCCGATGGCGGGGCGCTCAAGGTCAGCCTAATAGCCGAACGGGCCCGCTCGTTGGCTGCCTGGACGCCGCTGGCGATTCGCGCCAGTCCCGCACTGACATCTTCGGCCAGCAATCGCCCGGCCTCGTTGACGCGTACTCCGTTGGCATGGCGCTCGAACAGCGCTATGCCCAGCCGGTCCTCGAGTTGTTTGACCTGGCGGCTGACGGCGCCCGGCGTCACACCCAAGCGGCTCGCTGCCGTCTTGAAATTGCCGGCCCGTGCTGCCTCGGCGAAAGCTCGAAGCGCGTTTAGAGGTAGTCGTTCAATCTTCAAGGTTGAGTTTTCCTGAGCCTAGGGTGGCAGATTAATCGGTTGGAGCCGGTCGTGCCAATTGTTCCAATGGTGCCATTCCAACTCGGGAGAAATGCCATGAACGATTCCAGAGCCTCCACAGCTGGCAACGTGGACAGAGTGACTTATGCTCACGGTAGGCGATCTATCGACATGTCTGCCAGCGTGCTGATGACGCTATTCTGTCTGGCGTTGGGTTTCCAGCAGGTGGCGATCAAGGCGGTAGCTGCCGATGTCTCACCGCTGGCTCAGATCGCTCTTCGCTCGCTGGTGGCGGCAGTATTGGTAGGGGGGCTGGTGTGCTGGCGAGGCATCGGTCTGGCGGATTTGCGTGCTTGGCTGGGGCCCGGACTGTTGGTGGGGCTGGGTTTTACTGCCGAGTTTGCCTTCGTGGCGTTGGGGCTGAATTACACATTGGCCTCGCACATGTCGGTGTTCCTGTATACCGCGCCGGTGTTCGCCGCCCTTGGTCTGCATTTTCTGGTGCCGGGTGAGCAGTTGGATAGGCGGCAGTGGTGGGGCATTGCGCTGGCGTTCGTGGGGATGGTGATCGCCATGGCACCGACGACCGATCACGCCAATGCTGCCGCTATTGTATTGGGCGATGTGCTGGGGCTGTTGGCAGGCTTGTCGTGGGCGGCTACCACGCTAGTGTTGCGTCGCTCGTCGCTTTCCGAGGCGCCGGCGGAGCAGGCATTATGCTATCAGCTGAGTGTCGCCGCGCTGCTGCTGATGCCGGCGGCGATCTGGGCCGGTGATGTGGGAACCATGCAAGTGTCGCGGCTGGCGCTGGCCAGCCTGAGCTTTCAGGCGTTGGTGATCTCGTTCGGGGCGTTGCTGTTATGGTTCTCGTTGCTGCGCCGCTACTGGGCTTCGCAACTCGGCGTGTTCTCATTCCTATCGCCAGTGTTCGGCGTGTTATTCGGTGCTGTGCTGTTGAACGAGCCGCTTACCGCCAATTTCATGATTGGCGGTGGCGTTATCCTGAGTGGCATTGTCCTGGTGACCCGTTAAAGTGCGGGTTCCAGCATGGCCTCGTCCGCGTCACTACACGTAATTCAGGCAGACGAGACCAAAGGGGCTTTAACGGGTTTCGTGAATGATCACTTCTACCCGGCGGTTAGCGGCGCGGCCTGCAACGGTGTCGTTGCTGGCTATTGGCTGGGTATCGGCGTAGCCGATGGCACGCATACGCGAAGCGTCGATGCCGGCCTCGCTCAGGTAGCGCAGGATCGACGTGGCACGCATGCTCGACAACTCCCAGTTCGACGGGAAACGCGGCGTGTTGATCGAACGGCTATCGGAATGACCTTCTACCGAAATCGTGCCCTCGAGCTCATCGAGCATCGCCACCAATCGCTGGATCACATCGCGTCCTTCATCGGTCAGGGTCGCATCGGCAGAGTCGAAAAGCAGATGATCCTGAATGCGCAGGGTGATGCCCTGCTTGATACGTGATACCTCGACGCCTTCGATGGTCGGCAGGGCGTCGGCTTCCTGCACTGCCTTGTCGATGGCTGACGCTGCCGCTACCGCCTGCGGGTCAATGAGCGGCTTGGCTACCGCCAGTGCGGCGTCAATAGCGGTCTCGTTGATCATCGGCTTGGCTACCGCCAGTACGGCATCGATGGCCGCCTCGCTGATCATCGGCTTGGCTGCCACGGCAATGGCGGCTGCCCTGGCCTGGGGAGCCAGTTCCGGTATCTCGGTAATGCGAACTGCTGCGGCAACGGCCGTTTCGCTGACCAGGGGCGGCGGGGCGATCGAAACCGTTGCCGTGTCGATTGCTGCCTGCACGGCCGCGTCGGTCAGGGCGGGGGCCACGCTGGTTGCCGGTTCGACACTGCTCCTTGGCGTTTCCGGGCGCAACAGTCCGCCCAGGCCGCTTGCCTGTCCCGAGACGGTCAGCAACAGGACGAACAAGGCCACCAGCAAGGTCATGATATCGAGGTAACTGACCATCCAGCCGTCGTTGTCCCGCTCCCCCGCGTGAGTGCCCAGCAACACATCATATCGATGCCCCGAGTTGTGCCGATCAAGCATGGGGCATGGCCTCGCCGCTGCCAGCGGCCTTGCTGTCAGCAGCCTTGTCCGGCGCCACCTCACGTATCTCGTCGTGATAACTGGCCATGAATGAGTTCAGCGTCTCTTCGATGAAGGAGGGTAGGCGACGCTTGGACATCAGTGAGACGCCTTCGAGCACCATGTTCATGGCGATCAGGCGCTCTTCGGTGCGCCGCTCCAGCTTCACTGCAATCGGCTTGAAGACCAGATTGGCCAGCAGGATGCCGTAGAAGGTAGTCAGCAGGGCCACGGCCATACGGGGCCCGATCTCGGCAAGGTTGCTGGTATTCATGATTTCGAGCATGTTGACCAGCCCCACCAAGGTGCCCAGCATGCCAAAGGCCGGGGCATAACTGGCCATGGTGCGAAACACCTGGGCTTCGGCCATTTCGCGCGCCTTGAGGCGGGCGATACGCCAGCGTAGCAGGTCGATGATTTCCTCTTCCTTGGTGTGATCGATCACTAGCTGCACACCGGTGCGCAGGAAGGGATTGCGTGTGCCCTTCAACGCTTTCTCCACCGCCCTGACATTGCCCTTGAACCACAGCCGCGACATATCGACCAGTTCCTTGATGTCGTCGTTGACGTAGCTGTTCTCACGGCGAAAGACGATGCCCACCAGGCGCACCACACGCAGTACCTCGCGCAGGGGATAGCTGATGAAGGTGGCCGCAAGGGTGCCGGTGATGACGATGGCCAGACCGGGTAGGTTGATAAAGCTCAGCGCCGATTCCGCGCTGAGCAGCACGACACAGGCCAGCATGATAATACTGGCGGCGATACCGATGAGTGTGGAGGGGTTCATGCGTGGTCCCGAGTGGCTGCGGTTTCTCTAAAGAAGCGGCAATACCGGCCGATACTCCGATAAAGACCAAAACTCCGAGGCTCCAGCATAGCCGTATCGTCTTCCAGCAAAGCTTGGAAATGCGCCCGGGGGTGGGCTCAGTTCTTGGCGCGGCGGAAACGAGACGAGCGTCTGGATCTGACTCGCGCACGAGTCGGCTTTTAACGCGGCTGTGGGGCGAGCTCAGGCAATTTCAGATAGATTCTAGGACTTTCCGTGTCTTCTCGATCCGCCGGAATCCTTTAGCCGCTGAGTTCATTGCCGAATGGCTGTGACACCTGTTTCGTAGCTACGCGAAGGTCGGTTGAGCAAGGCCATGCCTGCCCCCAGCAGGCCCAATAGCACCCCGATACACCCCAGCACACCGGGGTACTCATCGAACATCAGCGTGGCCCATACGATGGTAGTCGCGGGCGTCAGCGCGATCAGTGCAGCGACAGTCGTGGCGCCAAAGCGCTGCAAGCCGGCATTAAAAAAGCCATAGCCGCCAAATGTGGCCAGCAGGACGAGCCAGGCCAGGGCAGATAGTGTCTTTTCCGTCAGCGGCGGGGGAGCGAGCCCGTGCACACCCGATTCAATGACTGCTGCGCCAAAGAAAAGGAGCGAGGCGGCGCTCCATTGGAGCATCATTCGGGTTATCAAGGGCAAGGGAGAGGGTTTTTTCAGCGTCAGCACGCTGCCCAGCGTGACCGCCGCTACCGACAGGACTGGCAGGCCATAGGCCCAGAGCGGGGCGTTGCCCAAACTCTGGAAATCGTCCGTGATACCCAGCCCGGCGCCCAACGTCGCAATGCCCATGCCAATCCATTGTAAGGGGCGCGAGGCATGGCCCAGCCAGCCACTGGCTAGCACCAGGGTGGCCAAGGGCTGCAGGGCGCCGATCAGTGCCGTCAGGCCGACGCTGACACCGGCTTCGACGGCTAGCAGCATGGCCAACAAATACACGCCGACGGTCAGCGTCCCTATGCTCGCCTCATGGAGGATCAACGAGAGTTTCATGGGAGGGCGGCCGTAGCCGCGGAAATACCGTGCACACCAGGCACCTGCCATCAAGGCGGCCAGAAGAAAACGCCATGCGTAGAGCGACAGGGCAGGCGCTTCGCTGACAACCGATAGTCGGCTACCCACGAAACCGCTACTCCAGCACAGCACGAACCCAGATGCCACGGCTATCCCAGCCACCGTTTTATGGACCCGGGATGAAAGCCGACCGGGGATTTCGCGATCCATGGTCGACATAAGAAAACCTCATCGAGTGACTTGTGGCGAAAGTCTGCAGGACCTACCGTCTTCAAGGAATCGAAAACTATTGCATCGAGTATTCAATATGATTGAAGGCGGTTTGCGAGCGTTGGATCTCGAGGCGCTACGCAGTTTCGTGACAATCGTGCGTATGGGGAGCCTGGCGGCGGCGGCACAACAGCGGCATCGCACAGTCAGCGCGCTGAGCATGCAAATCAAACGCCTGGAAACGAGTCTGGGAACGCAGCTACTTGTTCGAAGTGCTCGCGGCGTCACCACCACGGCGGCCGGCGAGACACTGCTTGGCGAAGCGCGCGAATTGCTGCGCCAGCATGACGGGCTGGTGGCCCGTATCACCGGGCGTGGACTTAGCGGCCAAGTACGCTTCGGTATTCCCGAAGACTACGCTCCCCAGATCGTTGGCCGGTTGTTGCCGGACTTCATGGCCCAGCATCCCGATGTGATACTGGAAGCGGTAACGGCTACCAGCGGTGAGCTGGTGCGCCGTCTGGAGCGGGGCGATTTGTCACTGATCGTCGCACTGGACAGGCCCCATCCATTGGCGGGGGGAATCCCGCTATGGCGGACCCAGCCGGTCTGGGCAGGGGCACGAGATATAACGCTGACTCGAGAGCAGTCCTTGCCCCTCGCCCTGCACCCGGTGAACTGCCCCTACCGGCATCTGGGTCTCGAAGCGCTGGAGACGGCAGGGCGCGCCTGGCATGCCGTGTTCACCAGCACCAGCATTCATGCGGTAGAGACAGCAGTGGCCTCGGGGCTAGCGGTGAGTATTCTCGAGCGTGAACGTATCACCCCGGCCATGCGGACACTGGGCGAACCTGACGGTCTGCCCATGTTGCAAGGCTGCGAGGCACAGCTACATTACGGCCGCCATGTCCCTGCGCAGTCCTGGCCCGCTGTCGAGGCACTGGGCAGCCTGCTCATACGTCAGTTGGGGCAGAGCGGATAACTACCGACAAGGCTATTCGGTCACCGGCGCAAGGGCGGCGTTAATCTTCGTCGATGCGAGAGGAATATCAAGTTATTGCTGGCATTTACCACATGCCATAGCTACTGCCTGAGCGTCCCTGGCAAGCTACCGGCCTCATTCACGGCAGGCACCTTCAGTACTGCAGCGCTTTGCTGACGTACCGCTCACCTTTCATCATCAGGCGGATGGCCTTGGGTAACTCGTCCGGGTCGCCCTTGAGTACGTAGCCTTGTGCACCAGCCGCGATAGCCTGTTCGGCATAGCGGCGCTCGCCGTGGCCCGAAAGAATGGCGCAGGGCAGTTCAGGGTGGCGCGTCTTCACGCTGGCAATGAGATCAATACCGCTCACGCCGGGTAAGGAGAGGTCGACCAGCACGAAGTCCGGCGATACCTCATCAAGGTGCTGCAGCGCAGCTTCCCCTGAGTCGGCGGTATCGCAGACCTCCAGATCGTCTTCGAGGGAAAGAAACTCGCGCAGCATTTCTTTCATGTAGGCGTGATCTTCCACTACGAAGATACGCGCAGGAACATTCATGCTCATTCAATATCTTCCTTGATATCATTCGTAAATTCGCAACAAGGCCAGGCGCTTCTATGCTTTCCGGGCAGGAACCTTTACGAGTATAGAGGTTCCGTCGCCGGGAGCACTGTCTATTTCCATGCTGCCCCCCAGCAGGCGCAACCTTTCGCGTATGCTGATGATGCCGAAGCCCGGTTGTTCGTGCTGCTTCTCCTCCAGCTCGGAAAGCCGCAGGTGAGTATCGATAGTGCTGAGGTTGCGCCCCGGCGGAATTACGTAGACATGATTAGCCAACAGCGTCACGGTCCCCGTGACTTGCTGAACGGGCAATTTGGAAAAAGGCTGTAGCAGGTCGGCCAAGTGGCTCTAGTGTTCCGGCGACAAGTGCATGACCACGACGAAGGCCAGGCCTGGATCCTTTGGCACACCAGAAAAGAACTGCTTGAGTGCCGCGAGTCCGCCGGTCGAGGCACCGATACCGACGATCGTGACGGGCTTATCGGAAAGCAGATTGCTCCTGGCAGCCTGTTGCTCTTCCTTCATCGAGGCTAAGCCCTGGTTTCGTTGCCTGGCAAATCTACCCTGACCCGAGATGGTCAGGGATTTCAACGCGCTTTGCTAGTTGCCGCTTTGCAGGTGCCGGCGAGCCGTCTCGCCCAGACGGCTGCCAGGGCCGGATGATCCTTTCAGGATTTCCGGTGCGAGCACAGGTTAGAACGGCGTTAGCTGATAGCTCTCGGGCCTGACCAGCTTATCCAGTTGGCCCAACTGGCCGAAATCGACCCGGGTCAGGATATGGTTCATGGCAAGCTCGCTGCGTGAGGTGTTCCTGACCACGCGGACCCGGCTGGGCTGGCCGACTCCGTCGAGCTCCATCACCCAGGCCAGGTAGCCATGCGAGTACCTGACCAGGCTGCCGATGGGATAAAACCCGTGGCGCTGGACATAGCGGGTCACCCAGCCCTTGTCGAAACGTTCAGGGCGGTTATACAGGTAGCGGTAGGCTTCGATGGCGGTCTTGGCGGGGCGGTCGCCGCGCGGACGCATCATTGCGTCGAGAACATCGACGACAGCGGCCATGCGAGCGACGTCAGAGAGCGAATCGGCGTGATAACCGTGTGGGTAGCCTGAGCCGTCGAGTCGCTCGTTGATGCAGCCGATGATATCGTGCCGCATTGCCTCGTCGATCCAATCCAGGGGTGCCAGCCGGTCGAGCAATACCTCGACATGATCGCGCAGGCGCTCACGCTGCTCGTCATTCAGTTTCCCTTCCAGGCTATGTAGCGACTCGCTCAACAGCATCGCCTTGCCCATGTCATGCAAAAGGGCGGCAACCACGGCGGCCCTGGCCTGAGAAGCCAGATCCGGCTCGGCCAGCATCAGATCGCCCAGCTTGCCGGCAACGTTGATCGAGTGCTGGACCCACTGCGGCTCACTGCCCAGGCAGGCAAGGGCATAGAAGAACTGCTGGCGTTGCTGTTCCAGCAGGTGTAGCAGAGTATCGGCGCAGCCGAGAATCGCCTCGCTCGATATCGGCTGGCTGTTTTTCAAGGCGAGCAGGGCTATGTGCAACTGCCGCGCGACTTCACGAATGGCACGCACCATCGGGGTGCTTTCGGCCAGGTCGCGTTGCCGTTGTGCCTGACGGCGACTGGACAAGGGAGCTTGGAAGAGGGGGGAAGGTCTGGCGAGGCGCCCACTATAGCCGCTGCGATAGGCGGCTTCGTGTTCTGCCTCGTTGACGTAATGAAGCAGACGATTCTGACGTTCGACAGACAGGTTGTAGAACGCGACACCGACCGCCGCGCTGTGTGTCCGCCCGGCGGGACCGATATGCCGGACGATGCCGGTAGCGATGAATTTCTCGCTATTCGGAAACTCGAAGCCCACCGTGGGCAGAGCCTCACCAACCTTGAAGAATGGGCTATCACTGAAAGGAATCTCCAACAGGCAACCGCCCGCCGACAGGTTGCGTAGCCGGCCGGTTACCGGGGGCTGGTTGGGCAATACCGTGGCGTAGGCGCTGACGTGCATGCCCTGAATGAAAGGAATACGAATATTGCGCCGTTTCGATGTCGTGTAGAGGGCGCGCGGAAGGTGGCACTGAATTTCCAGGCAATCGCCATCGCGACTGACGTCGAGAGGGTGCAGCGCCTCGAAGTGCAATGTATCCGAAAGAGATTCCGCTCTCAGTGTCAGTGCTTGGTTAGTGACATCCGCTTCGCTAAGGCTTTGCGCATCGGTCAGCGAGAGGGTGACGCAGCGCTGATCGGGGGCAACTGCAGATAAGCGTACGGGGAAGGCGGTGGAGGCGTGCTCTAGTGTAACGGTAAGCGAGTGTGTCTCATTGCTCAGGCCGTCGACGACATCGGCGATGTGCGCCGCATCGGTAATCTCAACCTGGCGTGGCTGCTCCTGCGTACTGGGTTCCATGGCGTGGCCTATCTCGTGTTACCGACACCCAATGTGGTCGGCGATTCGTTGTTATCGTTATCTTTATCGTTGTGGATGGTTATCAGGGAGCGTTCGGTTTACAAAACGCTCGTTTGAGACTGTTATAACGTCATCGTGTCTCGAAAGCCACACTGCGGATCAACGCTACGACCGGCATGCCCTCCTCGAGTCCCATTTCATCGAAGGCCTTGCGTGTCAGCCGGGTACGCAATGTCTGGCCGCTGACATTCAGACTCAGCTCGATGCTGGTGCGAGCGTCGTTGCGGGGTCCGACACGCTCGATGGTGGCGTGCAGTCGGTTGCGGTAGCTGATGCCGCTGGGTTCGGACAGGGCGAGTGCTACGTCGCGCACTGGGATATGCAGACGCAACCGCTCACCGGGACCCGCATCCAACGAGGGAACGGTCAATGTCTGGCCATCGTCCAGGGTCAGGTGGGTCAGAGCATAGTCCGGTTCGTGTTCGGCCACGCTGGCGACAATGACCGATTCGGCATCGAAACCGCCCAGATGCTCGGTGAGGTCGAAGCGGTTGAGCAGGGCGTCCAGGCGTCCGTCAGCCAGGACACGACCATGTTCGAGCAGTACCAGATAATCGGCGATGGCGGTCAGCTCGCCGGGGTCATGACTGACATAGACGATGGGAATGTCGATCTCGCGGGCCAGGCGAGCGATGTAGCGCAGCAGTTCCCGCTTGCGGGCGCCGTCGAGACCCGTCAATGGCTCGTCCATCAGTAGCAGTCGTGGTGCGGTAAGCAGGGCCCGGCCGATGGCGACGCGGCGTGCCTCGCCACCGGAAAGCGTGGCCGGAAAGCGCTGCAGCAGATGCCCGATGCCAAGCAGTTCGATGATGGCATCGAAACGCGGGCGCATCGCGGCGCGCATGCCATAGGTGAGATTGCCGCGCACTCGATAATGGGGAAACAGCCGGGCTTCTTGAAAGACCACACCGAGATGGCGGCGATGCGGCGGTATCAGGATGCCGCGGCGGGTGTCTGTCAGGGTTTCTTCACCGAGGTGGATGATGCCTTCGTCGGGGCGATCGAGTCCCGCTATCAGGCGCAGCAGACTGGTTTTGCCACTACCTGAGGCGCCGAACAGGGCCGTGACGCCATTGCCCGGCAGTGTCAGGCGGGCTTGCAGGTGGAAGTCGCCCTGGCGGCGGGCCACGTCCAGGCTCAGGGCCGGCCCGTTGGCAGCATGAGATTGGGGGGAGTGGGCAGAAGTCTCGTCGAGCATGAGTACCGGCCGAAGTCAGCGCTTACTGTCGCGTTCGTGCAGCCGGCGGCGGGCCAGGCGCGCCAGCCACTCCGAAACCAGCAGCGACAGCATGGCAATGATGATGGAAAGCACGCATAGGCGGGCGGCGGCGGCTTCCGCTCCCGGCGTCTGGATCAGGGTGTAGAGCGCCAACGGAAGGGTGCGTGTTTCGCCAGGGATGTTGGCAGCGAACGTGATGGTGGCGCCAAATTCTGACAGTGCCCGGGCGAAGGCCAGCACCGTTCCGGTGAGTAGGCCCGGCAACGCCAGCGGTAACGTGATGGTAAAGAATACTCGCCAGCGGTTGGCGCCTAGCGTACTGGCCGCGGCTTCCAGTTTGACGTCCACCGCTTCCAGCGAAAGCCGCACGGCGCGCACCAGCAAGGGAAAAGCCATGACTCCGGCGGCAACCGCCGCACCCTGCCAGGTGAAAGGCAGGGTGATACCGAACCAGGTATCCAGCCACTGGCCCAACCAGCCCTGGCGGCCCAGCGAGATCAGCAGCAGGTAGCCCACGACCACCGGCGGCAGGACCAGCGGCAGATGCAATACGCCATCGAGCAGCGCCTTGCCGCGAAATTCATGCCGCGCCATCAGCCAGGCCAATGCTATGCCGGGTACCATAATGCCGCCCACGGCAGTCACGGCTACGCGCAGGCTGATGAGGATGGCTTGCCATTCGGCGTCGGAAAGCATCGGGTCGTCCGGATCAAAGGCCGTTGGTGTCGGCGGGCAGGAAACCGAACCCAGTAAAAACCGCCATGGCCTCGTCGCTCGCCAGCCAGTCCCGGAAATCTCTGGCAGCGTCATCGATGGCATTGCCAATCAGCGCGACCGGGTAAGTGATCGGGGCATGGCTGTCGATCGGGAGCAGCCCCAGTTGACGTACCCTGTCGCTGGCCACGGCGTCGGTGCGGTAGACGATACCCAATGGCGCCTCGCCACGCTCGACCAGGGCCAGTGCGGCGCGCACATTGTCAGCGCGTGCCAGGCGCGACTCGAGAGCGGGCCATTCATCGAGCGATTCCAGGGCCTGCCTGGCATAGATCCCGGCGGGCACATGGGCCGGATCCCCCACCGACAAGCGCTGACCGTCACCCAGGCGCTCCGCCAAGGACACGCCCTCGCCAAGCGTGAAAGGTATGGCATCGCTATGGGGCGATGCGACCAGCACCAAGCGATTCTGGAGCAGGTCGGCGCGCTCCTGCAGAACGATACCCTGCTCGCCTAGCCAGTCCATCCAGCGCTCGTTGGCAGAGAAGTAGAGATCCGCCGGAGCGCCGTTGGCCACCTGACGTGCCGCGGTGGACGACGACGCGTATACCGGCACGATGTCAACGTCGTGAGTCTCTTCGTAGCGGGCCACGGCGGCGTTCAGGGCATCGGTCAGCGAGGCTGCGGCGTAGACGTGAACGGGCGACGCGGCGTGTACGGGTAGGGCCAGCAGGGCCAGCGGGAATAGGGACAAACGGGCGAGATGACGGCACAGGGCGATGCAGAGAGGCATGGCTTTCTCGCTATGTGCAAATGGAAATAACGGAACCACTATAGCGACTCGACACGGAGTCCGCCAGGCGAGGAGCGGGCACGGGGTGAGTCAGGATGACTCCCCGGGAGATGCCTCAAGCAGGGCCAGCAAGGCATGCGCCTCGTGGCAGGCCTGCGGGTCCAGGCGCTGCTGCAAGGCGCGGTAGTTGGCCAGCACCTCGCGACCCAGCGGCGTCAAGTAGGCACCGCCGCGCTGGCTGCCGCCGGTACGGGTCTCGATGACCGGCGCTGGCAGGTGACGATTCATGGTGTCAATGAGCTGCCAGCCCTTCTTGTAGCTCATGCCGAGTTCGCGGCAGGCCGAGGCGATCGAACCGGTATGCTCAATGGCTTCCAGCAGATCGGCCTTGCCGGGGCCGAGCACGACGTCCTTGCCCGCGACGAGGCGCAGTTGAAAGCGGGGCGTGGTGTGGCAAGTGCGTGTCATGGCAGGGCTCGGTATCGATAAAGCCCCTGTTCTAGCATGTCGCGCGGGCCGTTGCAGCCGTGAGTATCAAGAAGCGACTTCCCCCATGATCGGCAGCCAGCGTCCTTTCGCTCTATATAAAGAGAGTATGTTGTCGATTCCTGTCGCTGCCATTCGACAACGTTGTGTTCCTGCATCGTCATAAAGGAGAGCACACCATGAAATACCTTTGCCTGGTCTACTGCGACGAAGCCACGCTACACAGCTCACCCGACAGCCCGCGTGACGAGGAGTGCCTGGCCTATGCCGAAGGGCTTCACTCCAATGGCCACATGTTGGCGGCCGAGGCGCTACAGCCGGTGAGTACGGCGACCACGGTGCGTATGCGCAGCGGCAAGATGCTGATCACCGACGGTCCCTTTGCAGAAACCAAGGAGCAGCTGGCGGGCTTCTACCTGGTGGAAGCGCGGGACCTGAACGAGGCGCTGCAGATCGCTGCGAGAATTCCTGCCGCACGGGTGGGGTGTGTCGAAGTTCGTCCGGTGCGCGAGCTCAGCGCACAGCCTCGCCCGGCGGGGCACCAAGCTGTGGAAGATGAGGCGTGACGCCCCATGAGTCGTAAAGATACATCGGCGACAAGGGTGAAGGTCGAGGCGATCTATCGCAATGAATCGCGGCGTATTCTGGCAACGCTGATTCGTCTGTTGGGAGATTTTGACCTGGCCGAGGAGGCGCTGCATGAGGCCTTTGCCGCAGCGTTGGTGCAGTGGCAGCGAGACGGAATGCCAGCCAACCCGCGGGCTTGGCTGGTATCGGCAGGCCGCTTCAAGGCCATCGATACGCTGCGTCGGCGGGCGCGCTTCGATGCCTCGCAGGGGGAGCTGGCAAGGCGCATAGAAGCCAGTATCGAAGAAGCCATCGATGACGAGAGGGAGGGGCTTGATGATGATCGGCTTCGCCTGATTTTCACCTGCTGCCATCCGGCCTTGTCACAAACGGCCCAAGTAGCCCTTACCCTGCGTGAAGTGTGCGGGCTCAGTACCGAAGAGATCGCACGGGCCTTTCTCAGCACACCAGCGACGCTGGCACAGCGTATCGTGCGTGCCAAGGCGAAGATACGCGATGCCGGTATTCCCTATCAGGTGCCATGCCGTAGTGAACTTTCCGAACGCATGGATAGTGTGCTGCATGTGATCTACCTGATCTTCAATGAGGGCTATTCGGCCTCGTCCGGCAATGAGCTGACTCGCGCCGACCTGTGTCGTGAGGCCATCCGTCTGGGTAGATTGCTGGTTGAGCTGTTGCCAGAGCCCGAAGCCATGGGGTTACTGGCACTCATGCTGCTCCATGAAGCGAGGCGTGAGTCGCGTGTGACGTCATCCGGGTCGCTGGTGCGCCTGGGCGAGCAGGATCGCTCGCGCTGGTGCCAGGAAATGATTGTCGAAGGCGGTGCCTGGGTTGAGCGGGCCCTCAAGACACGGCGCTTCGGCCCGTACACTCTTCAGGCGGCAATCGCCGCTGTTCACGCCGAAGCGCCCAGTGCCGCCGAAACCGACTGGCCCCAGGTCGTCGGCCTCTACGATGTACTCTTGCGTGTGGCACCGTCGCCGGTAGTCGAGCTCAATCGTGCTGTTGCGGTGGCCATGCTGGACGGTCCGGCACACGGATTGCCGCTGATCGATAGGATGCTTGCACGCGGAGAGTTGCGTAGTTATTACCTGGCGCACGCTGCTCGTGCTGACCTGTGTCGTCGTTTGGGGCGGCTAGACGAGGCCAGGGCTGCCTATCGCCAAGCCCTGGCCCTGGGCCCTCCAGCCACCGAAAGCCAGTTTCTTGTCCAACAACTGGACGCCCTGGCTGATCAATTCTGAGACACGGTCTTGACCAGCCGTTGGCGCTCTTGCTCCTCGTAGAAGCTGGGGTCATCGAACAGGTCGGGCTGGGTATCGTCGAACAACATCTCCAGTGCCTGGGGGCTGGTCTGCACCAATGGTTCGAAGTGAGCTGCTTCGCCCCGGATAAGCGGGGAGACATAATGACGCCGATAAAGGGCGTAAACACCGAGCAGCGCCAGCATGGCGGCAATGTAGAGCGGCAGCACTTCTGCGCCAAGGACATTCATGATCGCCCCGGCAAGAATCGGGGCAATGGCACTACCTGCCCCTTGCATGACTAGCATATCGGCGGAACCCGAAACCACCTCGTCGGGATGCAACTGGTCGATGAGCTGTGCCACGGCCAGGGGGTAGATGGAAAACGATAGACCGCCCCACACGAAGAACAGTCCCATCAGCACCGGCTTGTTGGGTGCCAGGGGCATCAGCGCCGCGAGGATGGCGGCCAGGATGACCACGATGGTCATGACCCGTCCGCGGTCATGCCGATCCGAAAACCGGCCGATGGGAATCTGCAGCAGGGCGCCGCCCAGGATAGTAATACTCATGACCATGCCGATACCGCCGATATCGTAGCCCAGCGCCTTGGCGTAAATCGGGGTCATCGCCCAGAACGCGCCCATGGCCAGGCCTGACAGGGCCGAGGCGGTTATTGCCAGCGGCGCAAAACCGATCAGGGCCTTGAGGCTGCTCTTGGGCCGGTCGGGAATCGTCGGCTGGGGGCGCCGGGTCATGGTGATCGGCAGCAGGGCCCAGCAGATCAGAATCGCGGTCAACGAGAACAGCAGGAAGCCATCGGGCGTGTCCAGGCGCAGGATCTGCTGGGCCACGGCGATGGCGCCCAGGTTGACCAGCATGTACATGGCGAAGATACGGCCGCGCTCATGGGTAGCCGCCTTGCTGTTGAGCCAGCTCTCGATGACTGTCATCAACGTTACGAACGACAAGCCATAGGCGATGCGAAGGATCAGCCAGACCCAGGGATTGACGAAGATGACATGTAACAGCGCACCGGAGGCGCAGATAGCGGCACAGAAACCGAAGGTGCGGATATGGCCAATACGCCGGATCAGCCGGCCACTGACCCACGTGCCACAGGTGAAGCCGAGGAAATAACCGGACATGATGATGCCCAGCATGGTGGTCGAGAAGTTCTCCTCGGTTCCTCGTAGCGTCAGTAGCGTATTGATAAGTCCATTACCGAGCAGCAGGAGCGCCACACTCCCCAGTACCGCACGGATGGGATGCAGTAACGACCGCATGCCATGCTCTCCTTGTGCCATCAGGGATTCGAACGTAAACCGCTGGCGTTCCAACGAACGAAGTCGGAACGTTCCTATTCCATTAGGATGGTTATTCGTAAACAAGAAAATTAGGAGATACAGTTAAGCTGTCAAGCGATCTCGGGGTGAGACGAAGGAGAAATACGGGGAGGGGAAATACGAGAAGAGGGGAATGTCAGGAAAACGCCGGCAAGACCATCGCCGGCGCTGTCAGGATTCGATGGCTAACGTTGTTCAGAGCCTGTCGAGAACCGTGTCGGCGCTGCTTTCCTGTACGCCCTTGGCATCCACGCCGATATACTCCACCACGCCGTCGTTGGCGATCAGCGCGAAGCGCTTGCAACGTGTGCCCATGCCGGCGCCGCTGGCATCCATCTCCAGACCGAGTGCCTGGGTAAACTCAGCATTGCCATCGGCTAGCATGGTAAACGCCTGGGCATTCTGGCTTTCCTGCCAGGCACCCATCACGAAGGCATCGTTGACCGCCATGCAAGCAATAGTATCGACGCCCTTGGCGCGGATTTCGTCGGCCTTGATCACGAAGCCTGGCATATGGGTGTTCGAGCAACCGGGCGTGAAGGCACCCGGCACGCCGAACAATACGACGCGCTTGCCCGCGAATAACTCGCCGGTCGAAATATCCTCGGGACCGCTGGAACCGTTGGTCTTGATCGTCACGTCGGGAATCTTGTCACCGGTGGCAATGGTCATGGCATGCTTCCTGGTTGCAATGTAAAAGGCAATCAAATTGCCTTGTCCAGACGCTACAGCGTCTCAAGGGATAAAAACAATACTACTGGCAGGCTGGCGAAGAAATACCAGGCGCAAGGATCGCCAATGCCGCTGTACTGCCTTAATACCATAACGGTTCAGCTAATAGGCTTATTGTAAAGTTAGGTGTTTTCGACGACTCTCAAGGAGGGGTGGCCCGTTACCATTGAAACGCTACAGTTACAAATGGGTTCCGATTCGGGCCGTAACTTTACCGATCCTGCAAGCAGGAACACCTATTGTTCAGGCAGCCCTGATGAGAGACCCTGTGGATCCATCACGTCGAGGATTCGTCCTCAAGATTCTGAGTGCCGGCGCCGTGCTGACCGTGGCAGACAATGCTTGGTCCTTTGACCCCACCACGAAGGCGGTCACGCTGGATGCCAGCGACGGCCATGTTCCACTTGCCTTTGAGTATGATTCCGACGAGGCGATGCAGCACGTCAATGTCTCCAATGCTCGCATCAGTACCTCAACGGGCCACCAAACTCTGCAAGAAGCGCTGAATCAGCGTGTCATCCATGTAGACGCGATAGCCAACTTGCAGGAGCTACGTTCGCTATCGTTACGCAAAGGCCAGCTTGTCGAGGTAGGTGGTACAGAGTTTCGTTGGGATGGGAGCAGTTTCGTTGCTATCGGGACTGTATACGCGGAATCATTCGGGGCAATAGGCGATGGAATAACCGATGACCGCGCCGCGATACAGGCGGCCTTGGACATGACAGGGCGGGTACGCCTGATACCGGGCGCAACCTATGCAGTCTCATCGACACTGTATATCCGCGATGGGCAAGAGCTCTTTTCCGACCATCCCGGCAACAAGGCGACGATAAAGTTAATCGACCCTGTTTTTAAAGGAAGCATTCTGGAGACGGTAGGCTTCCGTACGACAGCGGTGAATAATATCCGTCTGGAAAACCTTGTCTTGTACGGCAATCTCAATGACCAACCTGTCGGTGTGGGCAACGTTGCAGGTGGTGAAGGAGTGGGTCTGGCAGCCACCTGCGGGCGGTCAAACATCGTTGAGGTACGGGCGACGAGAACCGCTGGTGTCGGCATGTGGTTTTCCAATGGCGGCAACAAGAGTCTCTACACTCACGGCAATAATCTGCATGTGGTGGCAACCTATACCGGCCAAGAGGGCATCATTTTCGATGGCGGATGGGACCAGCGCATTCGGTACTGCGAGAGCTATTGGCCATGGGATGGATTCAGGGACTATGACTACACGCAGGACAAGGTGTCCAAGGCGGTGGATGCGAACATTTGCGCCGGAGTGCTGTTTTACCGGGGTAGCGCTGAAGTCGTCGAGATGCATCCCAATAACAACCGGCATGGGTATGCCTGGGCGACTTTCGGCAAGGCCGGGTCGGCGTATCGCCTTCGCTTTGATCACGCCATTGGCGAGAGCAGTGCAGGCGGAGTTTATCTGGCCCCCACCGATGATGTGTCGGGCGGATTACTGAACTGTCACTCCACGCGGGGTAAGTATGGTTTGCCCCTGCTGAAAGTTCGCAGCATAGCCAATGTGCATATCGCCACGGTCAACGTAAAAGTTGACGTCACGGGGGGGTATCCGTCGAAAGGCACCTATCGTGCCGTCGATATTGATGGGGATCGCTGTGTTATTTCTGATCTCCGGATATGGGCTACCAATGGGAAGATTAACGACTGCGCGCTGAGTATTCGCGGCAATGACCATACCATTAGAGGCTCTATCAGTAACTTCCCGACCAAGGAAGATGGCACTCCCGCGCTGGCGCTATGGCTGGACTATCCTGTTTTCACCTCCAATGTGACTTTGAAGATTACCGGTTGCGGCATAGGTGTAAAGGGAGCTTCGCAGAATGAGGATCCCGGCATTCTCGACCTGACGTTCTCGAACACCGATACGGATATTGATCCTGCGTACCTTCGCTTCTTATCTAACGCGACGCTGGCGCGTTCCCGCATAGAAAATTTAAGTACGGGGTGTAGCAGCCGTGACAGGACACTATCCACCACAGTGGCGGCTGTGCATGCAGACGATACCATGAGAACGGTGAGCATTCCGCATTCAGGCATGTTCTATAAGGTACCGTTGGCTAAAGCGTTTTATGTCACTAATACAGGTAATGCGGACTATAACGTCGACGCAGTCAAAGTCTGGCTGTCCGACGTGACGGACACAGACTTTATTGTGAAATACCGAATATCGGAAGATATAGGCGATTTTGCGATACGAGTGAATGGCGGTTACTAACAACCACCGCCATGGCTTCTGTCAAACGCCGGGGGCGCTGGTCTGCCGATACGGGCCCCCGGGCTGATGCGCTCAGATCAAAGTGCATTCCTCACTTCATCGATCTGCAGGCTCAGGCTTTGAAGCCCGCCGCCTGACAGATACCACAGCTTGGGCGTCATTACCTCAATATCAGCGTCGGCAGCCGCGCCATTTGCCAGGGACTGACGCAACGCCTCGACATTGGCTTCTTCATTACCGATGGCCGCACTGCGGTCAACGATCAGGATCACATCGGGATCTATCTCACCGATAGCTTGGGGAGATAACGGGGTGAACGTGCGAGTACCGCGCGTCTCGGTGGGTACGCTTGCGGGAATCTGCGGCTCGCTCAGTCCTAGCACATCGTAGACGATAGGGTGAGTGTTGAGCATGTAGTTCCCATCGTTATGGGTAACGGTCAGTACCTCCTTGGAGCCGTCGATTTCCTGGCGTGTATCAGCAATCTTCTGGTGCAGCGAATCCAGTGCCGATTGAGCTTGCGAGGCGGCTTGAAAGCGTTCAGCCAGAGACATGACGTTAGCGTCGAAGGCTTGCAGGTAATTCTCCCCCGAGACACCCATTTCCATGACCGGGGCAATCGCTTCGAACGTGTCGCGCTGGTCGCCCTGGCGTCCGGTAACCAAAATCAGCGAGGGAGAGGCCTGACGGATGGCGTCTAGATCCGGCGTCTTGAGCCCGCCGACATCGACAAGGCGATCGCTGGCATAGTCGGAAAGGTAGCTTGGTAAGCCCTGCTTGGGAACGCCAACCACCTGCTTGCCGAGATTCAGCGCATCGAGCGTATCCAGGCTGCCATAGTCGAAGGAAATGACACGCTCGTTGACGGACGTCGCGGCCATGCTTGTCCCGCTCAGTGTCAGTAGCGTAGCGGCAAGAAATGCAACAGGCTTCATATGTCACCCTTGGGATGATTATTTGAGAAAATATATTAGATAGTAATATTTCTCATTATTGTAGTGGAAGCGACATCCAATACGCTTGTCGACATGCAACGTATCGTTGCGAGAGCTGCGACAACAGGAAGGGCGTAGCTTTAAAAAATGCCTACTGATAACCCGCCGCCTGCAGCCGGAACAGGTGGGCGTAACGTCCATTGCGGGCCAGCAGGCTGTCATGGCTGCCACGCTCGATGACACGGCCATTGTCGATGACAATGATCTGGTCGGCGGCGCGTACCGTGGAAAAGCGATGCGAAATCAACAGGGTCATGCGATCCCGGGCATGATGGCGAAACTGCTCGAAGACTTGGGCCTCGGCGGCGGCGTCCATGGCTGCCGTGGGCTCATCGAGCACCAATATGTCGGCGTCTTCGCGCATGTAGGCACGCGACAGGGCGATCTTCTGCCACTGGCCGCCGGAGAGTTCCTGGCCGCGCTGGAACCAGCGGCCGAGTTGGGTGTGGTAGCCGTTCTCCATGCGGACGATGAACTCGTCAGCCATACCCTGGCGCGCTGCACGCTGCCATCGTGCCGTGTCGGTAAAGGCTTCCACATCGCCGACGCCCAGGTTTTCGCCGACCGGTAACTGATAGCGTACGAAGTCCTGAAAGATCACCCCGATGCGACGGCGCAGTACTCCGAGATCCCAGTCTCTCAGATCACTGCCGTCGAGCAGGATACGTCCTCGAGTAGGTTCATAGAGTCGAGTCAGCAGCTTGATCAAGGTGGTCTTGCCGGAGCCGTTCTCGCCAACCAGGGCCAGACTTTCCCCGGGTTTCAGATGTAAGTCGATATCTTGCAGCACCGGACGATCACCACCGGGGTAGGTGAAGCACACGGCCTCGAAGCGAATGCCGTCACCGGGCTGGGTGCCTGTGGTCAGGTAGCCATTGTCGGCCGCGATCGGGTGTTCCAGGTACTCGTAGAGGTTCGACAGGTAGAGGTTGTCCTCGTACATGCCACTGATTGCGGTCAGGCTGGCCGACAGGGCGGACTGGCCCTGCTTGAACACGCTTAGATACATGGTCATCTGGCCCAGTGTCAGGCGGCCGAGGATGGTTTCCACGACCACCCAGGTATAGGCGGCATAGAATGACAGGGTGCCCAGCAGGCCGAGCAGGAAGCCCCAGGCATCGCGACGGATCGTCAGGCGCCGATCCTCGGCGTACAGCGTGCGGAAGATATCGCGGTAGCGCTTGAGGAAGAGCGACTCGAGGCCAAACAATTTGACCTCTTTAATGCTGTCTTCACGGGCCAGTACGGTTTCCAGATAGGTCTGCATACGTGTCTGCGGCGAGCGCCAGCGGAACAGGCGGAAGGCATCGCCCGAAAACTTGGCCTCGGAGACGAACACCGGTAGGGCGCCCACGGTGAGAATCAGCAGGGCCCAGGGAGAAAACTGCCACAGCAGTACCGCGAAGCTCCCCAGCGAGATGGCATTCTGAATCAGGCTGAACGTCTTGTTGACCAGTGCCAATGGACGTGACGAGGCCTCTCGCCGGGCACGGGTCAGCTTGTCGTAGAGTTCAGAGTCTTCAAACTGGGACAGCGACAGGTTGCCGGCTTTCTCGAGAATCATCTCATTGACACGCTGCCCGAGCAGAGCACGCAACAGCGACTGCTGCACCGACAGGCCGCGCTGGGCAAGGGCGATAAGGACGAAGACGCCCATCTCCAACAACACGTAGTACAAGGGTGGCCAAAGCAGGGACTGCCAATCGAGCCCGGACTGTTGGGCATGGCGCTCCATGGCGGCGACCACGGCATCAACAATCAACTGGCCGAGATAGGCCGCCACGGCCGGCAATATCCCTGCGACCAGTGTACACACGGCCAGGCCGACAGTGAGTCCTCGCGAGGTGCTCCACACCAGCGAAAGCGCACGGCGACTGTAGCGAAAGACGCTGACGAATCCGGGAAGCAGGGGCTTGGGCTGTGCTGGGGGCTGTGAAAGACGCGGCACACGACCCTCCGAGTTGGCGAAATCGCCATAGCCTAGCACGCCCAGCCGAACGCAAACCGCTGTCCCTCGGACGGCGGTTTGCGCGACTGGATGACCGAGGTGTTACCTCAGCGACAGCTCGGCTGGGGCGGCACTGCTGCCTGCCGCTTCGCGGTAGGCGGCGTCTTCCTCTGCCAGTACCTGAGGCGAGAAACGCACCAGCATGGTCGCGAAGGCGGCAATCGATACGGCAATGCCGAGGTAGAACAGGCCCTGCTGATAGGTCAGCGATTCGGAGCGGAACAGGAAGCCTGCCGCCACGGCACCGGCATTACCGCCTGCACCGACAATGCCGGCCACCGCTCCCAGCGCCCGGCGGTTGACGAAGGGTACAACACCGAAGGTGGCGCCCTCGGCCATCTGAGTGAAGAGGCTGAAGACCAGCATTATGCCGATGGCCAGCGTCAGCACGTGCATCTGCGAAAAGAATATCAGGGCCATGCCTTCGCACAACATGGCGATGAACAGCCAACGCACACGGCCCTTGAGGCCTCCGCTCTTGGCAAACAGGTCGGAGAAGACACCCCCCAGGGTACGGGCGAACAGGTTCATCAGGCCGAACAGGCCGGCGATCATCCCGGCCGTGGCCAGGTCGAGGTCGAAGGTGTCGAAGAAGTAGATGGCAGCAATGTTATTGATGGTCAGTTCCACACCGAAGCAAGCGGCGTAGATCACGAACAAGGCCCATACGCGAATGTCCTTGGCAGCAGCACCAAAAGTGCTGGCCATGCTGTACTCTTTTTCCGCCTTGGGCAGTTCGCCGCGTTCACGCAGTTCGTCGAAGTTGCCGTTGGGCGCATCCTGGGTGAAGAGATAGTAGGCGATGCCGGTCAGGAACAGCACGATGCCGGGCACAACCATGGCCAGGCGCCAGCCGAGCGTTTGCTCGACACCCAGCATCAGAATGCCAGCGAAGATCAGCGGCATGAGAATCTGTGTCGTACCCCCGCCGAGGTTGCCCCAGCCAGCGGTGGTCGCATTGGCGGTGCCCACCACGTTGGGGCCAAACATTACTGACGTATGATACTGAGTGATGACGAAGGAGGCTCCGATGGCGCCGATGGCTAGGCGCGCCAGGAAGAAGCTTTCGAAGCTGTCGGCGAAGCCGATCATCATTACTGGCAGCGAACCCAGGCAGAGTAGCCAGGTGTAGGCCTTGCGCGGGCCGATTTTGTCGCACAGTACACCAATGGCCAGACGCACGATGACGGTAATTGCCACCGAGGCGATGATGGTGTTCCCGATCTGGGTCTTGGTCAGACCGAGGTCGTCACGTACTACCGCCATCAGCGGCGCGATGCCAAACCAGCCGAAGAAACAGATGTGAAAGGCAAACCAGGAAAAATGGAAAGCCCGCATCTGGGGAGTGCTGAAGCTGAACAGACGAATCCTGTTGGCTTTGTTGCGAATGTCCATGGGACGGTCCTCGTCGAGTCGGTATCGAACACGGATGCATGGGCCTTCGGCATTGAAGGTCCGGTTCGACGCACTCGTACTTGGTCGCCCAAGCCTGGTCCACGTCCAATGATTATGGGTAAGCATATTTCATGCCAGTTATGTAACTAGCTGTTTATAAAACACTTGGTGGCGAAAGGCTTTTCACATCTCGAAAGTAAGGCAGGTAAGCCGGGACAACTTTGGAGCATGATGGGAAAGGGTTGCACAATGACGATGCAGGTGGGGGTAAGCTGGGTAGATGGCTGCTCCTCAGTCAAATACTATGACTGAGGAGCAGTAATGTTTAGGTTAAAACTGGTAAGCGTAATTAAGCATTGAGGCAAGCTCGTTGCTCGCTTTACGGTTATGTCCGGGCTGTATCGAATATAATAGATTCAACTGTACCTGGCTGCTTTCGGAAGGCATAAAGGCATAGCCGAACTCCACATCGCGCTGCTGGCCCGATGCTGCTAACGACACAGTACGGTCCTCACGAAGCACATGCCCATCCAGAGTACGCCCAACAGGGACGCTTAATGTTGCATTAGCGTTATCAATACGCATCGGTTGCCGCAGCGTCAATGCAGCCCGGTGCTTTTCGCCTTCCCATTGCAGGCCCATGGCCATTTCCTCGGTACGTATATCCTTGATGTTTTGGATCAGGCCGTCTCCAGACATCTCACCGCGGCCCTGTTCGTAGAATGCAAAAGCGGATAACTGCTCAGCAAACTGATAGTTCAATCGGGCGTTTTGCATGTTGATCTGATTGGTTTCACCAAAAGAAAAAGCGGCTGTGCCTTGGGCACCTAGCAAGCCATTATCTTCTTGGGCAATGCCAGTACCGATTGTGAGAGAAAGCTCATCCGTGAAATGGAAGGCCATGGCAATATCCGAACGGTTAGCTTGGTAACCCGAATCGAGAACGCTAGCGTTTTGATCACCGGGTTGGCCTGCCCAGTGCGAAGCGATAAGAGAGACTTTATCCCCTATTGAATATCGGCTGGTGATGCCGGAAACATGGCCTAATCCCTGCGTTAGGGGGCTGCCTCCCTGAAAGGACAGCATTGGCATAATATTTGACTCTGCAAACGGACTCATTGGGCTGATCTCATCGCCATCATATTGATAGGCTGACCAATGACTGCGGCCGAAGCGAGCATCCAGGCGGGCTGCAGTGGTTTCACCATAGCCGTTATAACGGGCCATAAAGCCAAAGCCACCTAGTTCGCTATAGGTTTCATCACGGTGTTCGCCAGAAACCAGGGCCATGCGCTCCATGCGTTTGCGTGTCATGTCATCGCGTTCATTCTGGCTAACGACATGCGGGGAGAGATCGACCTGATAGTCGCGGCCCAACTCATCGAACATTGCGACCTCATTTAGCACTCCAGAAGAGGCAAGTTCGTCTCCATAAGCGCCGGAGAGTTGAGCAGTGCTGTCGGAAAGGGAATACCCGCCTGCCTGGACGGTGCTACCGCTGGGCATGGCCAGTTCGCCTTGGGGTCGCATTGCTTCATCAAGGTCGGCCTTTCCTTGCCCTAAATAAAAATAACCGCAGTTCATATCTTTGTTAGGGCCGCATTCATTGCTATTATATAAAGATTCAGGAGAGGGATCTTTGTAGGCTGTATCCAATAGTAACTTCGACACTTGTTTAGCGTCCAAGTGTGGCCATGTCTCGATGATGGCGGCAGCGTAGGCGGCCACTTGGGGAGCGGCAAAGGATGTACCCCGTCCCACGCCATAAGTGTTGTCTGCACTGTCTACAGCAACCAATGTCTCTCCTGGCGCTGTCAGAAAGCGCGACTGCCAGTCTTTATTAGCACCAGGATGATTGCTGTACTCTGCTAACTGATTTCCATTCGATGCACCTACGATTAACATTCTTTCAAAGATGTCTCTATATTGCTCTTGGTAAATCGGATTGCTCGAGCTAATTGCTTTACCGTCATTTCCAGCTGCTACTGTGTAAACGGAACCCAAGCCTCCATTGCTAGTGGCTATTTTCTGCAATGAATCGATTGACTTAACGTCAAGATAAGAAGCTGTAGCATCAGGTGCATTAAGACGGCCGCTATAGCTGTGGTTGATAACCCGAGCTCCTTCATCGGCCAAGAAACCTACGCTGTAATCGAGTACACGAGTATAGGCGTAGAGAGAGTCCTCCTCGTTCACCTTGGCGAGCAGCAGGCCGGTGTTGGTTGACGTGCCGACAAGGCTGGTATCACTGGTAGGCTCCGTAGTCACAACAGAGGTCACCGCCGTGCCGTGCCAACTCGACGTACTGACATCGGGATTGTCAGGGGTGGCTAAATTTACGGTTCCCACGAGGTAAGGGGCAATACTGTTGTGTGTTGTTCGAAAGCCGGAGTCCGCGATACCTACCAACACGGAAACGCTATCCTTGCTGAGATAATTCGGTTCGCGATGCAGCTCGGGGGTTCCTGTCGTGTCACTGTCCTGATCAGGAGGCGGTGGCTCATTGCCTTGGTCGGGATCTATCGAGTCATCGCCAATATCAGGAGTTTTCGTGATAGGTGGAGGAGGACTGCTGCTGCCACCGCCACCGCCGCCGCCACAGCCCGTCAGGGCGAATGAAGTGGCTCCTAGAAGCAAAAACCATAATGCAGGCTTTCGGGGCATCGACCTCATACAAGTCCCTTTTGTCTAAGATTCGTCCCAAACACCGTATTGGCGCATGTGTTATAAAGAATGTTCGTTGTTATCTCTTGTAACTCCAATTTAATTAGAGTTAATTAAAGTAATGTGTGGTTAGCTTGTATATGTACTTTCTGATGCTTTTGGATGAGTCAAGCCAAGCGTAGCTTTCCCGCTCGAGCAATACAACGGTTAGAAGTGCCTTAACAGGCTTGGATAAAAGTGGCGCCAATCAGAGCGTTTTGGTTGCGCTTCGTTTCGTCTCGCTTGCCGATAGCTTCCAGGCGAAGCTAGGCTATTAGTTGATAAGAAGTCTTGAATGTTAGGCTGAAGTTAATGTACTGCTTATGGGAGTCGTTATTATGCCCCAGCACAGACACATCAACGATTTCCGAGGCAACTTCATTGATGGCGTCGCCAGGATTGGCCCGCGTGTTACCGCTGAAGAGCTAGAAAGAATAATAAGTGTGGCGCCAGAAGGTGGAACTGTGCGTTTGACCGAGGGCGAGTTCATCTTCAACGACTCCATCACCGTTAATCGTTCCGATGTTGCATTGTCCGGTGCGGGGGCAGGGAAAACCCAGATCACTTTCAGCGAAGCTGCACTCGCCAACGACCCGCTACACGGTATTTTCTTCAAGGGGGGCGGCACAACCAGTGTTGGTCATCTTCTGGCGAATGCGGCTGAAGGAAGCCGTACCCTGGCGCTTGGCAGTGGGCATCGACTGAGCGTCGGTGACACTGTACGTATCTTTCAGGATAACGATCCTGAGTATCTCGCCCAGTTGGGTGGGAGTACTTGGGTAGGCGATCAGAACTCAGCATTACGTACCAGTATGGCAAAAGTCGTCAGCGTCGAAGGCGACACCATCACACTGGATCGGGGGGTCCATTTCGACTTTGCAGCCGATGCGGCCCAGGTCCAACGAATCAACACCCTTGAAAACGTAGCGTTAGAGGGCATGACGATTGGGTATCAACTTGGCACACCCGATCCAGGAGCATTCACCAATGTGCTGCCAAGCCTAGAGCGTTATCGGGCCGTAGATTTCGATAGGACGTTTCAGAGCCGTATCGAGGACGTTCAGGTCATCAATGGCCCTTCGCAGGCCTTTGAAATCAATCGTTCGCTGGATATCACTGCAGATGGCTTGCAGGCACATGGCGCCTTCAACAAGGGCAGTGGCGGCAATGGTTATGCTTACGAGCTGCGTGAAAGCTACGATGGAAATTTTACCCACCTGGAAGATACAGGAATGCGACATAGCGTTCTGTTCGCTTCCTGGCGGTCTTCGGTAGGCAATGACATCCAGGTGGATTTCACGGATCGCGATATCAACTTTCATGGTGGCCCGGATCATGGCAACACCGTTCGCGTTGACCAGTCAATCCGCGATCCGGCTGTCGATGCCATGTCAACAACGCTGTGGATCAACCAGGGTGGTGAGACGTTTGGTGCGCCCACGGATCCCCAAGCCAATGAGGCCGTTTTCGAGTACGTAATCGGGTCGCGGCGTAACGATGTGGTGCAAGGGACTAATGATGGCGTCTACCTGGATGGCGCCCTCGGTCACGACACGCTAACCGGCGGTATAGGCAATGACCTGCTACAAGGGGGGCGTGGAAACGATATTCTTGAAGGTCAGGAGGGGAGTGATACGGCTTTTTTCACCAGTGCCTTCGGTTACTACCAGATCAGCCGGCTGAGTGATGGCAGACTTTTTCTGGACGGAAATAGTGACGACGAGATTCTTGACGGCGTGGAGAGGGCCATTTTCGCTGACGGGACGCAATACAACGTGCAAACAGGAAGTGTCTCTCAGGGAGCCATTCCTCAAGTTCCCTCGCCTGACGCTATCGTGAATGATAATGCTATGGCTTCTATCCAGGCTTATGAGGGGGAAGTAGCCTCGCCTGCCGCGGTTGGGTTGCCGATGGGCAATATTTCCACCTTGTCATTCCCTAATGAGCTTCATACTGATAGTCCCCAGGCAATCTCCGAAAGTGGTAAGAACGAGTCGGAACTAAGCACCCAGACACAAGTCTCTGGCAATCTCACGAGCGTCTGGGAGGGCGGTTACACTGCGGAGGTATTCGTGACGAATACCTCCAGCATGGCAATTGTTGACCCCTCGCTCATCTTCGATCTACCGGGCGAGATTCATACGCTGTGGAACGGTACGCTGACAAGGGATGATGGTCGCTATCGCATCTCGGATGACAACTCCGTAACGCTGCAACCCGGCGAATCCTGGCGTTTCGAGTACAAGGTATATGACAACAGCCAGACCCTGCCTGCCAACACGTCGGTCATCGGTGAGGTGGAGCCTCCCGTGAATGAGCCGGTCGACATTGCCAGCAATATTACAGAACTCTCCGCTGCAGGCTATACGACCGAAGTGATGGTTGAGAACACCTCGCCGACTGCTATCGCTGATCCTTCGGTCAGCTTCGACTTGCCGGCTGACATCCACACGTTATCGGATGGAACGCTGGAAAGGGATGGGGGACGCTATACGATATCCGATGACAGCGGTACGGCGCTTCAGCCTGGTGATATTTGGCGTTTTACCTATCTGGTCAGTGGCTCTCAGCAAGTGCTGCCCGAAAATGCTGTGGTGCAGGGGCAGGCTGAGCCTGCAAAAACCGAGCCGGGCCAACTGATCGATGTGGATGGCAATTCCCTGAGTGGCGACGCTGGCAGCATCATGACTGGCACTGGCAATGGAGAAACGCTCAACGGGCTGCGTGGAGATGATTACCTGACCGGAGCAGGTGGAGCAGACCGGTTGATTGGTGGTCAAGGGGCCGATTTATTGGCCGGAGGGGACGGTGCTGACACTTTTATCTACTTCTCTGCGCTTGAGTCCGTGCCGAGCAATAATGATACGTTACTGGACTTTAGTCGCCTCGAGGGTGACCGTATAGACCTGTCCGCAGTTGATGCCAATACCAACATGGATGGTCATCAAGACTTCACCTGGTTGGATAACGATACTGAGTTTTCCGGCCAGGGTGGGGAGTTACGCGCCTCGGGCAACTTCCTTCAGGCGGAAGTGAATGGTGATGCTGCCCCGGACATGGAGATAGAGGTCCTTGGGGTTGCTAGCCCTGTACAGAATGATGTGATCACTTGAAACCATGCTCAGGCATCACTTTTACAAACGGTAGAGTACATTGCATGGGTGCCGAGGCCTGAATCCTTCCTGGTAACTCGGCCTAATGTCACTGATATCTTCATTCGTATTGATAAGCTTTTCCCAGCATGAAGCCATGGCTACTTATTAGCATGGCTTCATTGTGTTGTGGCCATGCCAACATGCGCTGCCAAACCAAAACCTCTCTCAATCTCCATCGGTGCATTGCGCGCTCTTTTGGTGCGCATTTGTGAGCTGATGCTTTTGCATAGTGCGCTTTGGCAAGGCCATGCGCATGCCAGCCCGCCGTGGAGAGGGTCTTTAATGGCACGAAACCTGCAAAGGTAGGACAGAACCAGGCCTGCCCGAGGTACTGGCAATATGTCGGCGGAGAGTGCTCGTCAGGGGCAGGTCAAACAAGGCCTCCATCAGCATAGGGAGTAGGGATGGCTATCAGAGTGCTGATCGTGGATACCAAGAACGAGCGTTCCCAGGCTCTGGAGCAGGCGCTTGCCGAAGCTGGCTTCGACGTCGTGTCGACCGTGGACGAGCAGGACGACCTCTATGTCACCATGGAGGAGTTGCAGCCGGACGCCGTGATCGTTGATGCGGCGCTGCCCAGTCGTGACACGTTGGAGCATCTGGGCCAGTTGGGCAGGCGCTATCCCAAGCCGATGATCATGCTGGCCGAGGAAGAAACGCCCGATCTAACCCAACAGGCTACCCGGGCTGGGGTCAGTGCCTATGTGGTCGACAGCATCAGCCCAGCGCTGGTGCGGTCGATGCTCAATGTGTCGATTTCCAGTTTCGAGTCATTTCGGGCACTCAAGGGCGAGTTGAGCCGTACACAGGAAACCCTATCGCAACGCCGCGCGATCGACCGCGCCAAGGCCATGATCATGGAAATGCATGGTCTCGGTGAAGATGCGGCCTATCAATACATGCGAAAGACGGCAATGAACCGGCGCATGACGATTCATGAGTTGGCCCAGGAACTGCTGTCCGTCACGGGCAATAAAGGAAAGTAGGAGAAGCGCATGAACTCGACCCTGGTCACCGGTAATACTTGCGCGCCGGAGCTACGACACCTGACGTTGGGAATGCTGCCCCTCAACGATGCCGCGCCACTCGTGGTCGCATTGGAAAACGGCTACTTCGGCGACGAGGGGTTGGATGTCTCGTTAAGTGTCGAAACGTCGTGGGCCGGCTTACGTGATGGTATGCAGCTTGGGCTGCTCGATGGGGCGCAGATGCTGGCATTGATGCCCCTGGCATCGACGCTGGGGCTGGATGGGCGAGCGACGCCGATGATTTCGGCGATGACCTTGAACCTGGGCGGTAACGCCATCACGGTATCGCAAACGTTGTATGAGCGCATGCTTGAACATGACCCTGGCGCTATGCAGACACCTGTGGCCCAGGCCAAGGCACTGGCCCGGGTGATCGAGATGCAACGGCAAACCGGTGGCCCGAAACTGCGCTTTGCCAATGTGTACCCGTTTTCTTCGCATCGTTATCTACTGCGTTATTGGCTGGCGACGGGCGGCATCGACCCGGAAAATGACCTGGAGTTGCGGGTCGTGCCGCCACCGTTAATGGCCTACCAGTTGGAGTCGAGAAAGCTCGACGGTTATTGCGTAGGGGAACCTTGGAACCGGCTGGCAGCCAGTCGTGGCCAAGGGCGTGTGCTCTGTGGAAGCTTCGATATCTGGGGGGGGGAGCCAAGAAAAAATATTTGGTGTGCGCGAAGCCTGGGCCCAGCAGTACCCTAATACCCATCGTGCTCTGCTGCGAGCATTGTTGCGGGCCTGCGCCTGGCTCGACGAGCCCGGTAACCGAGAGCAGGCAGCAAGGTTGCTTTGTCTGGGAGGGTATTTGGACGTGTCGCCGACGGTCGTTGAAGCGGGGCTGCGCGATCTTCTGCAGGCTGCCGATCAGGAGGAGGGGAGGCTAGTTGGGGCGACCTTGTTTCACCGTCACGCCGCCAACTTTCCCTGGCGTTCACAAACGCTGTGGTACGCTCGACAAATGAGGCGCTGGGGTCATTTGGCCGGGGAGATTGATCTTCAGACCGCCATCGATCGCTGTGTTCGGCCCGATCTGTATCGTCAAGCGGCCGCTGATCTAGGAATCTCGGTGCCGTTGACCGATAACAAGATTGAAGGGGCACATGAAGCGCCTTGGCAATTGGAGGGGGATCGCGGCGACATACCCATGATGCCGGATCGTTTCCTGGATGGATGTCACTTCAAGCCTTGAGGCGACGATGAGGAAAAAGGACGACCTGGATCGAGTCCTGGCGTCCCAACCTTGACAACGCTGATCGGCTGGCATGTGATTCGTCATGGTGGCAGCGCCATCCCGGCCTGCCGGAGTGAGAGGGTTAAACCATGCAAGACATGCACTCATCTCCTGCCAAGATGTCTTCCCCGCTTTCCGACACAATGTACACCCTGGGCAAGCTGACTCGCTGCGTTTATCCCAATGGCGCGGACGCCAGTGTGACGGAGTTGATGTTGACGCAGCCGGCAACCGGCTTGGCCTGGCTGAAGCAGGCGTCCGAGGCGCGTAAGGTCTGCGACGATATCGATTATCTATTGTCACGCGTTCCTGGCGACCTGGTGGACCCGCAGGGGAGCATCTCGGCCAGCGATCAGGGCATGTTCTGGCTTGGCTATTACCAGTGGTCCGCCGAAATGCAGAAGGCCCAGTGGTTATGGCCTGCCGACTTGGCAGAGGCGAGTCTGTTTCTGTTTGGCGATACCTGGGAGGCGGAGCTAAGCACCGCGCTCGGCCTCACGGACCCACAGCAGGTTCGGCAGTGGTTGAGTGGCACGCGCGCCATTCCTGTCGGGGTCTGGGAGGACTTGGCGGGCCTACTGCAACAGCAACGTCCGGATTATCCAAGGCTGGATGCCATGCCAGTCCCTTGAGCTATTTTATGGCTATTGTTTCAGGAGCAAGGACGCTCCTGCCTTCCCTCTCCCTTACCTGGCCAGTCATATCTTGAGTGGCTCGGAACTACCCATGGCTCGAATGGCTTAATGGCCTGCTGAATAATGAGCCCAAAAAGCAAACTGCCCACCGTAGTGGTGGGCAGTGAAGCGGGCAAGGAGGTGGCTCGTATCAGGTACCATCAGGCCCGTTCGATGACGACGACGAGCGGCTGGCGACCACGGTGCCGTCGTTGTCGTTTTCCAGCTTGGCCAGGAGTTGCTGGGACTCCTTCTTGAATGCGGCCAAGGCCTGCCCGGTCAGGCTCTTGCTTTCGGGCAGCTTGACGCGCATCGGGTCGACCTGACTGTTGTTGACCAACACCTCATAGTGCAGATGAGGTCCTGTGCTGCGGCCGGTGTTGCCGGATAGGGCGATTTTCTGACCCATGCTGACGCGGTCGCCTTCGGATACCAGGCGCTTCGACAGATGCATATAGCGCGTCTTGTAACCATTGTCATGACGGATCACGAGGTAGTTGCCGGCACCGTTGGCCTGGAAGGCGGCCTTGACGACACGCCCGTCGGCGGGAGACGTCACCGGCGATCCCGAACGCATGGCAAAATCAGTGCCGCGGTGCGGGCTGATGCGGCCGGTGATCGGATGCTTGCGGCGCAGGTTGAAGGAAGAGCTGATCCGGTAGCTGCCACTGAACGGATGGCGGTCGAAAGCCGGATCGAGGCTATGACCGTCCGGGGTATAAAAACGGTCGTCTGCAGAGTTGCGAACGACAGTCAGGTCCATCTTGGCGCCTTCGTAGTGGGCAGCAAGAATACGTGAGTCGGTTGCCTTGCCTTCGATCATGTCGGTTTCGACCAAGACCTCGAACTTGTCACCACGACGCGTGTCGCGACGGAAGTTGAGTTTCTTGGAAAGCAGGGAAGATAGCTCGGCCACTTCTGTATAAGAGAGGCCAGTAGCACTGGCGGACTGGGCGAAGCTGCCGTTGACGGTGCCGGCAAACAGGCGCTCGGTGGCCTGGGCAGTCTTCTCGAAGCTGGTGACCTCAAAGCTCTTTTCTTCAATGTTGCGCTCGATCAGATAGCCAGTACGAGCGTTTTTCATGACACGCAGAGCCAACAGGTCGCCAGTTTCGCTGAGCTTGAAATCGAAGGTATCGCCGACACGCCAGCGCGTGAGTGCTTTCTTTTCCGGCATTTCGCCGAGCAGTTTCATGACCTCGCTGTAGCCCAGACCCAGGGTCCGCTCGGCCATTACTGCAAAAGTGTCTCCAGGCTGAATGGTGTAGGTTTCCCAGCTAGGTACGAAGACTTCATTGGCCGCCAGCTCTTCTTCGAGTTCGATGTCGCCATCGTTGAGGATCAGCGGATCGGCGGAAAGATCCTCGTACGACGTGCCGCCGATATCCTCGTAATTTTCGGCTTCCGGTGCATTCCAGGGCAATTGCATGGCGAGGTGCAGGGCCTGGGTATCGAGTTTGGCAGCGTCCTTAACGGAAGGTGCGGCGGCGACGGTAGCGACCGAAGCCGCCTTGAGAGGTGCCGCGATGCTGCCGCTGTCGCTAGAAGACTTGGCCAGAAAGCTGACATCCACGACTTCATGGGCCGTCAGGCTGGCCAGTGGTACGGCCTGTTGCGTGGCGTCGCTACTCGTTGTCTCGCGCGGCTGTTGTATCGTGCCGCTGGCGAGCGGGGGCGTCGCTACCTGCGGTGACGTATCGGCGTGTGCCTGGAGATCGGCCGGCAGGGATACGCTGGGAAGATTGACCGCGACGAGGGTCTGGGGGCTTTCGCCACGAGTATCGAAAGCCGAAATAATCTTGTGCGTACCCAGCACTGTAACCATGGTGGCTACAGGTAATATAAGTAACTTATGCGTGCGGGGTAGCGAATGAAGGATTCGCAGCATGATGGCCTGGTAACGTGTCAAGTGAATAGAAATAGGCGAAGGAACCTTAACCCATCGAGACACGTCATGCCTAGCTGTACATAATTACAGGTATTAAACTTATAGCCAACGGCTACAAGAAGTTACCTTTTTGGGGGCTCTTACATGCCAAGCCTCGGCAAATCTTAAGGCAGGCTCAATAGCCTACCGAGCCAGACCTACCCGGTCAACGGGCTATTTGCGCTCAATCGCGAAGTGTTGGCCCAAGTTCAATACCTATTTAAAGTCAATATCTGTCATTAATCACTTTTCCAAGGGATGAGCGCATAATCAGCGTATTTCATTCGAGGAACGCGAAATGTCACGAGTGACATTGGCACAATGGCAGATGCTGGCCGCTGTCATTGATCATGGCGGCTTCGCGCGAGCCTCCGAGGCCATTCACAAGAGTGCTTCCACACTTAATCACGCGGTCCATAAAATGGAAGCCCAGCTCGGCGTCCAGCTGCTCGAGCCGGCGGGGCGACAGGTCCGCCTGACCGAGGCCGGAGAGATGCTGCTGCGTCGCGCACGACAGCTGATCGAGAATGCTTCGGCGCTGGAGGAAGTTGCCGCCAGCCTGGCAGAAGGACTGGAAGCCGAGGTGGTTCTGGCCGTCGATCAGATCTTTCCTGCCGATGCCTTGGCCCATGCTCTGGAAACCTTCTCTCGAGATTATCCTCATGTACGTGTCCAACTCCATGAGACGGTGCTAAATGGCGGCATCGAGATGCTCTATGATGGACGGGCCGACCTCGTGGTGTCAGGCCTGGCGGCGCAAGGTTTCCTTGGCGAGCCCTTGGCAGCGCTGCGCTTCATCGCCGTCGCTCATCCGAACCATCCTCTGCATCGGCTGGGCCGTACCCTCGACCTGCGCGATCTGGTCCAGCATCGCCAGCTGGTAGTGCGGGATTCAGCGCTGCGCCAGGCCATGAATGCCGGTTGGCTCAAGGCGGAGCAGCGCTGGACGGTGAGCCACCTGGCCACCTCGAAGGATATGCTGTTGCGTGGCCTGGGCTTTGCCTGGTTCCCCGAGACGCGTATTCGGGAGGAGCTCGACAGCGGGCAACTTGCGGCATTGCCGTTGAGTGCCGGTGGCATCCGCGAGGTGCCGATGCAGCTGATCTTCAGCGATCGGGACCGGGCCGGGCCCGCCGCGCACGCCATGGCTCGGGCGCTGGCCGAGGCAGTCGGTATATGTTGTCCGGTGCATGAACGGTTCGATCGCATCGAATGAAATCCCGAAAAACTTGCGCGGTAGCCCAAGGCATTACGGTTTACGCTGTCTGTAAGCGACAGAAAAGTCAGTAACAGCGAACCGGGAGACGACCGCATGGGTCTTTTGATCGACGGTAAGTGGCACGATCAGTGGTATGACACCAAGAAGCATGGGGGCGAGTTCGTGCGCGAGTCGTCCAAGCTTCGCAGGTGGGTGACCGCCAGCGGCGAGCCTGGGCCACAAGGGCAGGAGGCTCTTCCAGCCGAGGGGGATCGCTACCACCTTTATGTCTCGCTGGCCTGCCCATGGGCACATCGCATCTTGATCATGCGCAAGCTCAAGGGGCTGGAGCGGCTTATCGGGGTGTCACACACCAGCCCACTGATGCTTGACCAAGGCTGGAGCTACCACGTGGCCGAGGGCTCCAGCGGCGACCCGCTCAATGGTGTGGACTTTCATCATCAGCTTTACACCCTGACACAGCATGACTATACAGGGCGGGTTACCGTGCCGGCGTTATGGGACAAGCTCGGCAAGCGAATCGTGAACAATGAATCCGCCGAGCTGGTGCGTATTTTCAATGATGCCTTCGACGATCTCACCGGCAACCGGCTGGATTTCTATCCATCCGATCTGCGCGACACCATAGACGCAATCAACGCCGACGTTTATGACAACATCAACAATGGAGTCTACAAGTCGGGGTTCGCTACCGAGCAGGATGTTTACGAAAAACACGTCGCGGCGCTGTTCGAGGCGCTGGATCGTATCGAAGCTCGGCTCGATGAGCACCGCTATTTGGCCGGGGAGTGGCTGACCGAGGCGGATATTCGCCTGTTCACCACGTTAGTGCGCTTCGATGCCGTCTACTACGGTCACTTCAAGTGCAATCTGCGCCGCATCGAGGACTATCCCAACCTCTCGCATTATCTGCGCGAGCTATACCAGTGGCCGGGCATCAAGGAGACGGTCGATTTCGATCACATCAAGCGCCACTATTATTATAGCCACGACACCATCAATCCGACGCGCATCGTGCCGAAGGGACCCATGCTGGCGCTGGAGCGTCCTCACGATCGCGAACGGTTATCGGGGCGCGGCATTCGGGAGAAGAGATAAAAATAAAATAGTGGCTGGCTTTCATAGTTAGATTACGCCTTGTTTCTTGCCAGCCAGCGATCCAGCGCATTGGCGAACTCGCGCCGTTCGACGTCCCCGTAACCCTTGGGGCCGCCGGTATGTTCGCCGCTGGCGCGCAGTGTCTCCATGAAGTCGCGCATCTGGACCCGGGCACGAATATTGTCCGGTGTCAGCGCCTCGCCACGGTTAGTCATTACGTCCGCACCCTTGTCGAGTGCCTCCATGGCCAGCGGCAGGTCGGCAGTGACCAACAAGTCTCCCGGGGCGATGCGCTGAACTATCTCGTTGTCTGCGGCATCGAAGCCGCTCGATACCGACAGTGGTTTAACCCAGCGTGACGGCGGCAGGGGCAAGGTATGGTTGGATACCATCCACGCTGTAACCTGGGTGCGCTCGGCAGCACGTATCAGAATATCTCGCGCGGCGCGCGGGCAGGCATCGGCGTCGACCCAAAGGGTGGGCATCGATCAAGGCTCCAAAATTTGCAGGTGAATAAAATGTAGAAAAAAGCCTCACAAGCGTGTAGTATGCCATCTCCTCGCATGTGTTGACCCCCACCATCCTAATTGATTCGACCCCAATGATGCCTTAAGGCAGGGGACGTATCTGTCACGGCGCATTGAAGAGGCTCCCGACGAGCCGACGAGCGAGCGCCCGGTGCATATGATGGAACGCCACTAGAGCCTGATTGGCCGGCGTAAAGGTCGCCACACTGTTCGTCCTTCACTGCATCCCGCGGTGGCGGTCATGAAACGAACAGGACGCAGGTGCGACCCGGTGCCATGTCTCGTTGCTCCGTTCATGCGAACGGCAATTGGAAGCGACAAGGCGCCACGACATTCATCAACCGGTAACGTAATACCGGTGATTCAAGGTGTGATAATGACCTCGACTTCTATTGCCTCGCCGAGCTTCGGCGATCTGGCACTGTTGCCTGCTGTAATCTCCGCGCTGGATACCCTCGGCTATCAAACGCCTTCGCCGATCCAGGCGCAAACCATTCCAGCCCTGCTGGAAGGTCGTGACATGCTGGGCCAGGCCCAGACCGGTACCGGCAAAACGGCCGCTTTTGCGCTGCCGTTGCTGACCAAACTCGAATTGAACCGTCGCGAGCCCCAGGTACTGGTGCTGGCGCCGACCCGCGAACTGGCACAGCAGGTAGCCGTGTCGTTCAGCAAATACGGCCAGAACCTGCAGGGGCTGGAAGTGGCCAGCCTGTGCGGTGGCCAGGAATACCGCGAGCAACTCGGCGCTCTGCGTCGTGGTGCCCAGGTTATCGTCGGTACCCCGGGCCGTGTGATCGACCACCTCGATCGCGGCAGCCTCAAGCTCGACGGACTGTCGGCGCTGGTACTCGATGAAGCCGACGAAATGCTGCGCATGGGCTTCATCGATGACGTCAAGCGCGTCGTCTCCGATACGCCGACTGATGCCCAGCGCGTATTCTTCTCCGCCACGCTACCGGCCGAGATCGAGCGCATCGTCAACCGTTACCTGGTTGATCCGGTCAAGGTTGCCATCGAGTCCAAGGCCGATACCGCGGCGAGTATCGATCAGCGCCTGGTGCGCGTCGATGGTGCTGCCAAGCTGGAAGCGCTGTCGCGTATCCTCGAGGTCGAGCCGGTCGATGCGGCCATCGTCTTCGTTCGCACACGTGCTGCCTGTACCACGCTTGTCGAGCAGCTGACCGCTCGTGGCATCAATGCCGCTGCGCTGTCCGGTGATCTGGATCAGAGCTTGCGTGAGCGTACCGTGGCGCGCCTCAAGAAAGGCAAGATCGACGTACTGATTGCCACCGACGTGGCCGCTCGCGGCCTCGATGTGCCGCGTATCACTCACGTCATCAACTATGATTTGCCGCAGGACTCCGAGGCTTACACGCACCGTATCGGACGTACTGGCCGTGCTGGCCGCTTCGGTGTGGCGATTACCTTTGCCGGCTTCCGCGAGACCCGTAAGGTTCGTTGGCTGGAGCAGGCGACCGGTCAAACCATGGCTGACACTGAACTGCCCGACGAAGCGGCAATTCGTGCCAATCGTGACGAGCGTTTCCGTGAGCGTGTGATCGGAGCGCTGACTGCTGGTGCCGAGGAGCAACGTGCACTGGTCGAGCGCCTGGTCGAGGAAGGCCACGATCCGATCGAGCTGGCCTGTGCCTTTGCCGCCATGGCACGTGCCGATGAGGCACCGATTGGCCGCCTGCCCAAGCCGGGAGCTCGCAACGACCGTGAGCGTACCTCGGCGCCGCGTGACGGCAAACCGCCACGTCGTCGTGACAGCGGTCCGTCGGAAGGCATGACGCGTTACCGTGTGTCCGTGGGCCATAAGGACGGTGTCAAGCCGGGTCAACTGGTCGGCGCCCTGGCCAATGAGGGCGGTATCGAAGGGTCACGAATCGGCCGTATCGATATTCGTAACGCCTTCTCGGTTGTTGAATTGCCCAGCAGCCTGCCGACCAGTATCCTGGCCAAGATGGCTCGGGCGCGGGTCGCCGGCCGGCCGCTGGAGATTGCCGAGGATCATGGTGCGCCCGAGCGTGCCCCGCGTCGTCGCAATAACGACGGCGACGCACCGATCCGCCGCACTTCGCGTGCCTGATCGCTGCATTGAGTGATTGACCGCCAAGGCCGGAGCACATGCTCCGGCCTTTTTCGTTGTTGCCTTGACCGCAGCGGCTATTACCTCCAACACTGGGAGTGGCCGGTACATCCCGGTCGCCTGATCTTCGTTTTCAGTTTATCCCAACTGCAAGGAGGCTTTTGCATGGCCAAAGGCGATCATCGTAGCAAGCGTGGGAAGATCACTCGTGGTAGCCACGGGCGCCGCCGCCCAAATACCCAGCGCCAGAAGGACCGGCTCAAGCAGCGCGGCTACTAGCCGCGCAGCAGTCGGCGAGAATACAAAAACCCACCGCAGGCTGCGGTGGGTTTTTTCTGTGTCTTTTATAGCGATTCAGTGCTGATTCAATTCCGGCGTGAGTCCAGGCGGAAGGGCGCCAGTGCGGTGTCGTCACCTTCGAAAGCGTGGCGGATGGCTTGGGCCGAGCCCATCGACAACGTCCAGCCCAGCGCCCCGTGGCCGGCATTCAGCCATAACCCTTCGATGGCTGTGGGCCCCAGGCGTGGCTTCCCATCGGGAGTGGCCGGGCGCAGGCCGGTCCAGGCATCGCTGGCGTGGATGCGTTCGGCCATGGCCGGAAGGAAATCGGCGGCCTGACGTTTGAGCAACGCGACGCGCGATGCGCGGGGGCGAGGCTGCCAACCGTCGAGGTCGGCCATGCCGGCGATACGCAGGCGGCGGCCTAGTCGAGCGAACACGATCTTGCGCAAAGCGTCGGTGACACTGGCATCGAAGACGGGGTCGTCCTCGGTCAAGTCTACCGTCAGGCTATAGCCCTTAAGAGGATAAAGGGGCAGGTGGAGGCCTGCAGAGGCCAGCAGGGCACGACTGGAAAGACCGGCCGCGACGAGCAGAACCTCGTCGCGTCGGCGCGTTTCCCGTTCGCCGTCGTTGAAGTGCCACGCCACCAGTCGGCCCGCATGGGCTTCCAGTCGTTCGATACGGCGCTGTTCGAAGGGTACGTCGCGCTCCTTCAGGTACTCGGCGATGCCTCGACAGCAAGCAGCGCAGTCGCCGACCTCCTCGCCCGGTGTCCATACAGCGCCGGCCAGAGCGCTGCCATGCCGGGCCAGCGCCGGTTCTCGAACGTAAAGCGCATCGCGACCGAGGATTTCCTGCTCGACGCCTTGGGAGCGCTGGAAAGCTACGTGATGCCTTGCGGCATCGAGCGCCTTTGCGTCGCGATACACGATCAGCTTGCCATTGGCACGCCAATCAATATCGAGCGCCAGGCGTTGTCGCCAATCCGCGAGCAGAGGACGACCCTGCTCGGCGAGCGTCAGCAGGGTGCGTGTCGTGGCGAGGGCATGCTTCCGACGGCAGGCGCGCAGAAATGCCAGGCCCCAGGCGGGCAGCGCAGGGTCGAGGGAGGGAACCCAGCGCAGAGGGCTATCCGAATGCAGCAGCCAGCCAAGGAGTTTGGTCGGTACGTCGGGTTCGGCCAGCGGGGCAACGAACGCCCACGAAAGCTGGCCGCCATTGGCGGCACTGGTCCCGCTACCGGGCAGGGCGGGGTCGACGACACGAACTTCGTAACCGGCATCATGCAGGGCCAAGGCCGTGGTCAGCCCGACGATACCGGCACCGACGACAGTGATGCGTTGAGTCATGGTACGTTCCATGCAAACCATGCAAAACGCCCGGGAGAATCCCGGGCGTTAGTCTTCTTGCTTAACGACGCTAGGCCTTACTTGGCTTACTTGACGACGGCGGCAATGGCTTTGGCCACATAGGGCAGGTTCTCGCTCGCCAGGCCCGCTACGTTGGCGCGGCCGGAGCGCACCATGTAAATGGCGTACTCGTCGCGTAGGCGATCAACCTGCTCCGGTGTCAGGCCGGTGTAGGAGAACATGCCGCGTTGCTCGGCGATATGCGCAAACTGCTGGTCCAGGCCGTAGGGTTTGAGTGCATCGACGAAGTCGCGGCGCAAGCCATTGATGCGATCGCGCATCTCGGTGAGTTCCTCCCGCCAGTTGGCGGCCAATTCGGCTGAGTCGAGAATCTCGACGACGATGGCGCTGCCGTGGGCCGGCGGGTTGGAATAGTTCTCACGGGCGACGATGGCGAACTGCGAGCGCACGTTTTCCATTTGCTCGGCATTCTTGGCAACTGCGATCAGGCATCCGGTGCGCTCGCGATAGAGGCCGAAATTCTTCGAGCAGGAGCTGGTAATCAGCACCTCATCGAGATTCTCGGCCATCAGGCGTACGCCGTAGGCGTCCTCTTCCAGACCGTCGCCGAAGCCCTGATAGGCGAAATCGACCAGGGGAAGCAGGCCACGCTCGCGAACCACTTCCAGGACCTGCTGCCATTGCTCCTTGGACAAGTCGAAGCCGGAGGGGTTGTGACAGCAGGCGTGCAACAGGACGACGTCACCCTGCGGAATCTGCTTGAGGGTAGCGAGCATGCCATCGAAGTCGAGGCGGTTTTCGGCATCGACGTAGGGGTACTTATGCATTTCTACGCCGGCGGCATGGAAGATGCCCAGGTGGTTGGGCCAGGTCGGGTCGGATAGCCAGATGCCCTTGCCGGGCAGGTGGGTCTTGATGAAATCCGCGGCCAGGCGCAGGGCGCCGGTGCCACCCGGTGACTGGGTCGCGCTGGCACGCTTGGCGGCCAGCACCGGTGAATCGGCCCCCAGTACCATGGACAGGATGGCCTGACCGTAGCGTGGATCGCCATGCGAGCCAATGTAGCTCTTGGTGGTCTCGTTCTTCAGCAGCAGCGACTCGGCCTCCTTGACGGCGCGCATCACCGGCGTGTTGCCGTGAGCATCACGGTAGACACCGACGCCGAGGTCGACCTTCTGTGGATTGGAATCCTTGTTGAAGGCCTCGATCAACCCGAGGATGGCATCCCCGGGCACACGCTCTATCTGCTCGAACATTTTACTGTGCTACCTCGTCGGTTCTGGCGGCCAGAATGAAATCGTTCTTATGCAGGCCCTTCATCTCATGGGACCACCAGGTCACGGTGACCTTGCCCCATTCGGTGAGCAGCGCCGGGTGGTGGCCGGCTTCCTCGGCGATGTCACCTACGCGATTCGTGAAGGCGAGAGCCTGCTTGAAGTTGCGGAACTTGAAGACACGTTCCAGTTGCATGATGCCATCGCGCTCGACGATCTGCCAATCGGGGATATCGGCGCGGTAGGTTTCGATCTCTTCCGGAGTTACGTGGGGGGCATCCCAGCGACAGGCTTCGCAGGCCTGTTCGGAAAGTTGGCTCATTTCAATGTCTCCTGTCAGTGTTCAGTGTAGTCGTTGTTCAGGCGTTGGCTGCCTGTTTGGGCTCGAAGGTCGGGGCGAACAGGCCGAGTCGCATGGCCTCGTGAACCAGGGCCATGATGTCGCGATTGGCCAGGTCATGCAGTGTGCGCAGGTGGTCAATCACATAGTAGAGCGGTTGCAGGATGTCGATGCGGTAAGGGGTACGCAGCGCGTCCACCGGGTCGAAGGGATGATGAGCCGGAACATCCGAGAGCGAATGCAGGGTTTCCTTGGGCGAGGAGATGATACCGCCGCCGTAGATGCGCCGTCCCGCCGGGGTGTCGACCAGGCCGAACTCGACGGTCATCCAGTAAAGCCTAGCCAGATAGACACGCTCCTCCTTGCTGGCGGCGAGGCCCAGCTTGCCATAGGTTTCCGTGAACTCGGCAAACGACGGGTTGGTCAGCATCGGGCAATGGCCGAAGATCTCGTGAAATATGTCCGGCTCCTGCAGATAGTCGAGCTCCTCCGGCGTACGTATGAACGTGGCCACCGGAAAGCGTTTGCTGGCCAGCAGCTCGAAGAAGGTATTGAAGGGAATCAGGGCCGGTACCTGGGCGGTCTGCCAGCCGGTGGACTCCAGCAGCGCACGGTCGATGTCCATGAGTTGCGGGATGCGATCCTCGGGCAGGGCCAGGCGCTCGAGGCCGTCGAGATACTCCTGGCATACCCGGCCCTCGATCATGCCCAGCTGTCGCTGCATCAGCGTCTGCCACGTGCTGTGCTCGGTGTCGCTGTAATGAATGAAGCCGTAGGCGTCCGGCTGGCGGGCCTGGTACTTGCTCGGTTTCTTGGCGGGCTTGTCGTTCATGTCGGGCTCCCCATCGCGTTGTCGTTGTGCGGGATCTGTTTCCAGCATAGGGAGAGGGGTGGCGAAGCGAAGCGTATAAAAGGGCCAAGACAAGCGAGCGGATGCCAGCCATCGTAAAGCTTTCCTGACAGTGGTAGTCATTGCGAGACCTGGAAAGCGTGGCTATCGATCTTTGGCGAATTGAGGCGTGCCAGGATGGCAAGATACTGTGACAGTCGAGTCACGGCGACGTGACGCATTTTACTGCCACCGACGAGTAATCCATGCGCCTCAAGTTTCATTGCCAGAACCGTATCGGCATCCTGCGCGATATCGTCGCTCATTTTGCCGATTATGGCCTTAATGTCTCGCGGGGTGAGGTCGGCGGCGATCAGGGCAACACCATCTATCTGCTCGTGCCCAACTTGCTCAATGCCCAGCTGTCGACGCTAAGGCCGCGGCTCGAGGCGGTCCCCGGGGTGTTCAGCGTCAAGCGAGTGAACCTGATGCCCAGCGAGCGGCGTCACCTGGAGCTCGACGTATTGCTGTCGTCGCTATCCGACCCCGTCATGTCCATCGACATGGATGGTCGTATCGTTGCCGCCAATCGCGCGGCAGGACAGATGCTTGGGGTGCGCGTCGACGAGGTGCCGGGCTTGTCGCTGGATCGTTATATCCACGACATTGACTTGCCCGACCTGGTCAGGCGCAACAATGCCCGTGTCAACGGCCTGCGGCTAATGGCAAAGGACGCTATCTATCTCGCCGATATTGCCCCGTTACACACCGAGAAGGACGATGTCGCCTCGCTGGCCGGTGCGGTGGTCACCCTGCACCGCGCCGATCGCGTTGGCGAGCGAATCTACCATGTCCAGCGTCAGGAGCTACGTGGCTTCGAGGCGATCTTCCAAGCTAGCCCAAGGCTGGCGGCAGCAGTTCATGAGGCTCGGCGCATGGCGCCACTGGACGCACCGCTATTGATCGAGGGTGAGACCGGGACCGGCAAGGAATTGCTGGCCCGGGCCTGTCACTTGGCCAGCCCGCGTGGCCAGGCACCTTTCATGGCGCTCAACTGTGCCGGGTTGCCCGAATCGATGGCCGAGACAGAATTGTTCGGTTACGCCCCGGGCGCTTTCGAGGGGGCTCGGCCCGAGGGCAAGCTGGGCCTGCTGGAACTGACGGCAGGCGGCACGATCTTTCTCGATGAGGTGGGGGAAATGAGTCCTCGGTTGCAGGTCAAGCTACTGCGCTTCTTGCAGGATGGAGGGTTCCGTCGCGTGGGCAGCGACGAGGAAACCTACCTCGATGTGCGCGTGATCTGTGCCACCCAGCAGGACCTGCCGCGCCTTTGCGCCGAGGGCCGATTCCGTCAGGACCTCTATCATCGCCTCAACGTGCTGTCAGTGCACATTCCGCCGTTGCGTGAGTGCCTCGATGGTATCGTGGAACTTGCTACGCACTTCGTCGATCGGGCGGCTCGCCAGATCGGTTGCCGCCTGCCTGGACTGTCGCCGGCGGTCGTTGCCCGGCTGGTTAGTTACCATTGGCCGGGCAACGTACGCCAACTGGAAAATGTCCTGTTCCAGGCGGTCTCGTTGTGTGAGGGGGATGAACTGCTGCCGCAGCATCTGCGTCTGCCCGATGTCGGGCAGGCGACGGGGCTTGCCGGCGTCGACCTGGACGGTTCCTTGAATGACATCCTTGGTGAGGTGGAACGGCGCGTACTGACCAAGCTATATCCCGAGTTTCCTTCCAGCCGCCTGTTGGCACGCCGTCTCGGGGTCTCGCATACCACCATTGCCAACAAGCTCAAGAAGCACGGGCTGGGTAACGAGGCGGAATAACCCTCAGGCTTACCCTGAGAGGACGATAAACACTCTGACTGCTGCGTTTGCGCGGTGCGGATCAATGCCATGGATGCCAACGCTCGACATCGTACCTTTTCACATATCGTCGGTTTCGATGACTTTCCCTTTGCGCGTGAACACCGCGGCGAGGTTCCCATTGTCGGAACGATCTATTCGGGGCTGCGCATGGAGGGCGTCGTTTCGGGCAAGGTGTATCGCGATGGGGTAAACGCCACCCGGGTACTTATCGAGTTGGTTCGCGACAGCAAATTTGGCGGACACCTGCAACTCGTCATGCTCCAAGGAGTCGCCCTGGCCGGTTTCAATGTGATCGATGTGGGCCGGCTGCATGCCGCACTGGGCGTGCCGGTGCTGGTGGTGGCTCGCCATGCGCCGCGCCCGGCCGCGATGCGACGCGCCCTGCTCGAACGGATTCCCGGTGGCGTTGCCAAGTGGGCCCGTATCGAGCGCCTCGGGCCGATGGAGCCGTTGGCGGGCGTGCACGTACAGCGCATGGGGCTCAGCCGGCGCGAAGCCGAAGCGGTGGTGAACAGCACGGCCGTCAACGGCACGATACCCGAGCCGCTGCGCACGGCTCACCTGATTGCCGGCGGATTAGGCGCAGGGCAGAGCCGAGGAAGGACGTGATTGCCTGTCCATCGTCATTGAGCGTTGACCGATATCGCTCATGACCCTCGCCGAGTCCCTTGGCATAATGGCGGCTTTTGCCCTTCTCCTTCTAGGGATGACGCATGACCGCCTGGAGCAAGCTTCTCGTCGCCACCACGCGGCTGATTGACCTGCACGATAGTGCCCATGAGCCGGGTTCCGCCTTCGTGCAGGTCAGCCAGGAGCAACGTCGCGGCCTGCGCGACGGCTACTGGCTGGATCTCGGCTGTCTGCTGCTCGATTTCCTGCTTGACGTTGATTTCGCCACCAACAGCGCCTTTGTCTCGCAGACGCGCTGCCTGGCGCACCTGCGCGAGCAATATCCCGAGCTGCCCGCCGACGACCTGAGTTTCGTCATCAATCTGCTGGCCACGCCCAGCGAGATTCACTTTCGCAGCGCGCCGACCGCCCCTGCATCTGGCGAGGTGCGAGGCATGGCCAGTACCAAGCGTACCGCGTTGATCGAAAAGCAGGGCCAGACCGGCCAGGTGAGGCTGACACCCAGCGGGCGACAGGCAGTGACCCTGGCCAGCCAGGTCGAGGACCTACTTTATTCCGAATACGACGCTGCGAAGGTCCTGGCCGCGCTGGCCCGCGGCGACTTCGCGCGTATCCCCGATATCACCAACCAGATCCTGATGGCGATTCGCGCGCTGACCCAGGAGCTTCGCCGGGTGCGCGAGAACCCGACCCGCGAAGGCAAGCTGGCTGCGTTCCTCGACAACGAGCGCCACTACCACAATGCCTTGTCGACGATTCAGAACACGCTACTAAGCGCCCGTTCGCAACTGGCCACGCCGGACACCATGCAGCGCTTCGAGGCATGGCGCGAGGCCCAGCAGGAAGAGTGGGAACTGCGCATGCTCTCCGGGGCGATAGGGCGCGTACTCAACGCCATCGAGAACCTGTCGCGCCGGCTTTCCGAATTGCTTTCTGACATCGCCGAGGGGCGTATTCAGTCGATGGGTGTGGTCGATTTTTCGGATCTGGCGAGGCGGGTACTTCACGCGCCGTTGCCGACGGCGCTGCGCGATACACTGGTAGCGCGCATGATGCCGTTCGGGCTCAAGGTTGCCATGCCCCGTGTCACGACGCTGATGCCGCTGCTCGAGACGCGGCGTGCCGAGAAAAGCGAGGCTGCCCTGGTCTTCGATGAACACAGCGATGCCCGGCCGGAAGATCCGTTGCTGGCGCGCTATCTCGAGGCACGCGGCCCGGCGCTGCGCCAGCGCCTGGACCAGGCACCGCTGTCGCTTCCCGAGGCGCTGGAAGAAGGATGGCACCAGTTCGATGCGCAGGACTGCCTGGCCCAGCTGCTCAATACCTTTGTCGACACTCAGCTTCTGGATAGCCGCTTGTCGGTGGGAATCGAGGCCCGGTCCTTCGCGATTACCTTGCCGGACGGTCGACGTATCGAGGGGCCGGTCACGCCGTCGCTTGGATTTTTCCAGACAGTCGACACCGCCAACGATGCGTCATCCCCACGCACCGAATCAACAACGGCGACGCCTCGCGTTGTCGAGCAGGACGAAACCCTATGAACATGACCGAGATGGGCGAGGTCGTCGCCTACCTGTTGCGCTACCGCACCGCCGAGCGTCAGCCCGGCAACGGACGCAAGCGCCGTGCGGCACGTGAGGGCCAGCTGGCCGAGCGTGATGTCTGTGCACTGATCGACGATGCGCTGGAGTCCGAGCGCGAGGCGCTGCGCGACTTCCTGGCCGGCCAGGGGTTGCGCCTGCGGGTGTTTGAGTCCGGCGACTATCCCGGTATCGCCCCCGGCTCGAGGCTCTACGCGTTGTTGCCCGATCCGGAGCTGGAGCAGCCGCCGCTCTATACCCGCGAGCCGGTATTCGATGCGCTGCGCTTGCGTCAGGAGAGCCGTGCCGAACTCGCCCAGTGGTATCTGCAGTTATGGCTGCTCATGCAGACGCTGCTCTATACCCGTCTCAACCGCGCTCTGTCGGACGTCAGCCGCTATCAAGAGGCAACCTTTGCCACGTCCGAGCTGGTCGAGCTTATGCGCGAGCAACTCGAGACCCTGCGTGCCCAGGGGGAGAGCGCTCCGGAGTCAAGTCGTACGCTGCTCGAGGAGCGCGGCGAGGATATCGCCCGGCGGGCCAGGGCGTTCATCGACCTTCAGGTGCGTGCCGGTCAGCTCGAAACCGTTCGCGACGTTCGTGACGATGGCGAGAACGACATCTGGCAGCAGACTCTGCTAGGGGCACTCGAAGCCGAGCAGGTCGGCGTACATCATCTGTCACACTTGATCGATCTGCTCGCAGGCGAGCAACGGACCGATGCGCAGGCCGAGGATAACAGGGAGAGCCCGCTCACTGCCGAGGAAATGCGTCAGGACGAGTCCGCCATTGAGCTCGAGACGGACGACACTCAGACCGACTTGCTCGGCATGGCCGAGAAGGGAGAAGGCGTCGAGGTTCCGCACACCGAATCCCAGGAAACGGCGATCAAGGACCGAGCATCGGAGGAGGAGCGCACATGAGCGTCATCAACCGCATTGAGGTCGCCAACCTGCTCAACAAGCACGGCGATATTGCCTCGCCGTGGGACGCCAAGATGCGTCACCTGTTGCTTGACCTGCGCGGCCAATCCAGCGCGATCAGCATGGAGAATGGCTTTGGAAAGACCACTCTCGCCGAGGCGCTGATCGGTCTGTTGTCACGCGATCGCACCCTGCTCGCACGTACCCGTCGCAAGTGCTCCCCCTCCACCGTGGCGGGCCATGGGCGCAGTTGGTCGCATCTGCGTGTCGAGTTCCGCGCCGGGGAGAGTGGCGGTCAGAGCGACATGCTCGCTGCCGCTGGTGAGGAAGTGGCCGGCGAGACGTTCGTATTCGGCATGTATGGCTATAGTGATGGCAGCGGGCTGTCTTTCTATCACTATGCCGGGCGACTCGAAGACGTGCCGGTATACCATGTCACCCGCGACGCCAAGCTGGCGCTGTATGCCAATACCGACGTGCAGGCGGCCATGCGACACCATGGCGTGACGCGTAGTGCCAACCGCGAGGAGTGGCTGGATGCCGTCGGCGCTCACATCTCGCGGCGCGAATTGGCCCAGCTTGCGGCCTTTCAGAAGGAAGGCGGCGCCGACAAGAGTCAGATCTTCAACGCCATCAAACCGCGTGCCGGAGAGAAGGCCGACCAGGCGTTCTTCTTCGAGGTGCTGGCGCCACAGATTCTCTCCGGCGCGACCCGCGGCGAGACCGATGAGGGCGAGGACCTGATAGAGGACGTCATCCTCAATTCCGGGACCAAGGTCACTGAGTTGCGCTATCGGCTGAGCGAGGCCGAGAACGACCAGCGGCGTGCCGAGGACAAGGTGGCGCAACTGGCCGATCTCAATGTTCAGGGCGAGGCGCTGCTCGATGCGCGTCGCCAGCTTTCCGAGCTTGACGAGGGACTGGCGGCCAGCGAGCGACTGCTGGGCGGCCAGGCCCTGCTGGCTCTGCCTGGGCTACCGCGGCGCCCGGTTGAGGAGGTCGAGTCCGATCCCGAGCTGGTTGCCGGCTTTGCCTGGGCGGCCGGCGACACCGAGCGGCCCAGAGTCTCCACGTGGCTGCTCGCCCGGTTGACCGGCCAGGCCGAGCGCGCCGTGCGCCAGGCGCTGTCCGAGCGCGGCACGCGCGTCGACGCGCATCGTCGCCTCGTCCACCTGCCCGAGGCGGCATGGCCGAAAGGGCGCGATGTTCACCACGTCACCTTCGCCGCGGCCCGCGACTGGCTCGAGGATAGCCAAGCCTTTGCCGACGACTCGGCACGTTATCGTGCCCTGACTCGCCTGGACGATGCTGCGGAAATGTTCGAGAGCCTCGATGGCAACCGCTTCCGTGAAGAAGTCATCGCTGACCGTGAATACGTCAAGGAGCTCAAGGCCGACATCGACCGGCTCGATGCCCAATGGGAGCGGCTCGATGTCGAGCGTGAGCAGCTCGAGTCACGCCAACGCGAGTTTACTGACAACCAAAGCTTCTATACCCAGGCATTGGGACAGGGGCTGTTCAGCGAAGAAGAGTTGGAATCACCCGAGGCCACCCGAGAGATGGCCATGGCGCGGGCCAACGAGACACGGCGGGCATTGAACGAGCATCTTGGCCGTATCGGCGAGCTTCGCCAGCCCGCTCAGTGGTATGTCGAGTTCAAGGCCAGTCATCCGCAGACCTCGCCGAGCGAGCTGTTGGCACTCAAGACCGAGCAGCAGGAAACCTTGAGCGAAGAACTCGAGCGAGTCGGTGCCGAGCTCGCCGAGGCCGAGGCCCGGCAAGCCGCATCCCGTGATGAACGCCATCGCCTGGAAGGCGAGCGCCAGCGCCTGGAAGGTGAGCAGGGTCCGCTGCGTAAAGGGCGCGAAGCTTGGCAGAAATTCACCGAGGGCTGGCCGGATGCGGAGGTGCGTGAATTCTGGTCGCGGCGCAAGACCGAACTCTCCGAACGGCAGCAGGCCCTGCGTGAGCAGCGCCAGCGTCAGGACGATGCCAGAGCGCTGCGGGCCCGGCTGACGCCGCTGGCCGAGGCGGCGCGCCGCTATGCAGATATCCATGGTGATGACGAGCCGGTCCATTTACGTGACCGTCTCTATCGCGACTCCCGTGAGCTGGATGACGAGGCCCATCGCTTGGCCGGTGAGGAAGAGCGCCTGCGAGATCTGCATCAGGCCTGGCTACGCTTCGGTGAACTCAGCGAGCTATCGCCGGCCCAGTGGCTCAAGGATGCCAAGTCCCGCTATCCACGGCTGCTGCGGGAAGCGGAAGGCCTGGACGAACAGATCCGGGCCCGCGAGCGCTATCTGGAGAGCCTGGCCGGTGATCCACTGGCCCGCCAGGTCGCCGAAAGCGAGGCGCATCGTCTGCTCGACGAGGCTGGCATCGCCTTCGTGCCGCTGCACGAAGCGTTGACGACGTTCGAGGCTGACGAAGCCTCGCGGCGCGACTGGCTGGCGCAGGCCGCCGGTCAGCTTTTCGCACCGGTGATCAAAGGCGAGTCGGCCGCCAGTGACGCGGCTGACTTGTTGATTGAGCGGGGCCTGGGCGTGCCGGTTCTGGAAGCCGGCCGGCTCGATGCCTGCCTGGGGCAGGGTCAACCGCCGCTGGGTGCGGTGCAAGGCAAGGAGACGCTGGCGGTCAAGGCCGCTCTCGATCCTCAGTTTCTGGCAGCACTGCGCGAAGAGACCCAGCAACGTCTGATCATCGACCGAGAGCGCCGCGCCGCTCTCAGCGAGGAGATCGAGCGCCTAGACCCGCATGGCGAACGCTTCGCCCTGGCACGACAGGCGTGGGCAGCCGACGATGAGAAAGTCGATGAGTCCCTCGATACGCTGATGGACGAACAGGCCCGCCTTGCCGAGCGTCGCGAGCAGTTGGCGCCACGCCTGACCGACGCCGCCTTGGCGGCAATCGATGATTATCAGCGTTATCTGCTCGAGGGCGGCGATCGAGCGCTGGAGACGGCTGCCGAAGATCTGCTGGATGCCGAAACCCGGCTGGCCGAGCTTGCACCGCAGGTACAAGAAGCCGAACGTGCGCTGGAAATTCATGGGGCGACCTGGCTGGCCGCGGAGAAGTTTGCCGATGCTGGCGGGGTCGAGCGCTTGGCGGCGCTGGAGTCGCGCCTGGAGGAATTGCGCGAGCAGGCGGAAATCGTCGCCGAGCGCGAAACCGAGGCTGCCGAACAGGTGGCATTGCATCATCAACGTCGCGACGACGTGACGGTCCGGCTTCGCGATCTGTTCGCCGACGGTGAACGCGACCGGTTGCGCCGGCTGGCCGACTTCGAGGAGGAAGGTGGCGAGGCCTTCATGGCTTCCGCCGAGACGGTGCGGGTTGAACTTGAGCAAACCCTGACAACGGCCAGTAGGCGCGCCGACTTCGATTTTGCGCGCATCCGTGCCTATCTCGACGTGCGCGACGAGAAGGGGGGGAGCCAGAAACTCGAACGCGAGATTGCCCGGATCAAGCGCGAACTTGGCGAGACCCGTGAGTCTCGTAAGCGCAAGGCTCATGAGCAGCAGGCCGTAGAAGCGCGCCTCGATGCCAACCAGCAGGCGATGACGCTGACGGACCAGTTGGGCATCGCCTGGCTGGCGGTGGTGCGTGAGCTGCCGACAGACTGGCCGCGCCGGGTGGCGGCCCTCGACGACCCGGCCGGGGCCAGTCGCTGGCCCGTCGATCATCCGCAGGCGGACATGCTGGACGGCGCCCTTATCGACTGGCGCCGTTGGGCAGACTGCGACGTGGGTGATAGCGACGTTGATAACAGCGACGAGAGTATCGACCTCGCTGCGCTGGAAGGTTGCCAGCAGACCCTGGTCGATGCGCTGGGCAGCCTCAACCTCGGCGAGCGTGCGCGCAATCGCGAGCGTCAGGCGCGTGACGTCGAGCAGCGGGTCCAGGCGCTGGACGTTGCCTTGATCGAGGCGCGGGACAGCCGGCTATTCAATGAGACCGAGCGGGCCCGGCTGGCCACGCTGGAAGGCGTCAATCCGGCAGCGCTCCAGGATCTGCAGGCGCTGTATGCCCAGCTCAACGGGCAGCTCGACGATCACCGTGAACGGGTCGCCCGGCTGCATGCCTCACGTGAGCACATCGAGGGCACGCTGGTCGAACGTCTTGGCTCGATCATTACCGATGCGGCCGGCAACCTGGATATCCTGCGGCGCGTGGCACGCCGCAGCGGCGAGGGCGGTGCCTACTTCGAGGTCAAGGCGTCACTGATCGGTGACGAGGCCGTACGCGAACTGATTCAGCAGCTACTCGCCGATATTGACGAGCACCAGGCGGCCATGCGGCGTCGCCAGCAGCAGGAAGGTGGCGTGGCGGCCAACGACCAGCGCCGACGCGATGAAGAACTCGGACGACAGATCCGCCGTCGCATTTATCGTGGCCTGTTCCGTGACGTATCGATCCGCATCAAGCACGAGGCCATCCGCCCCCATGGTCGCCTATTCTCTCTCAATGAGGATATGTCCGAGGGCCAACGCGAGGCAGTCTCACTGATGTGGCTGGTCAAGCTGTCGGAATTCGCCATTGAGCGCGAGCTGCGCGAACTGCCGGGTCATCACAAGCGCCGTGCGCGGGCCGGTCGCGAGAGCGTGATCCTGCTTGATGGGCTGTTCTCGAAGCTCTCGCATCGTCGGCTGATCCAGGACTCGCTGGAGTCGCTGCGCAATACCCGTGGCCGCTTCCAGATGATCGGCCTGATTCACAACCCTAACTACGAGAACGACGCGACGATCTTCCCCACCTACCTGGTCGGCAGCGTGATCGGCGGTGCCCAGGGGCAGGGCGGTCATGTCATCGTGCGTGACGGTCGTGTCGTCGATCCGCAGAGCCAGGCCCGTAGCGTAGGCGAGGCCAGTCTGTTCGGAATCCACGTCATGGAGCCGACGTCATGAGTCATCTGAGCGAGCGCGCTGACACGGTGCGGGTTCATCTGGAAGGGGAGTGGTTCAAACACTATTTACGCAACAAGAGCAAACACTGGCGAAGCACTTCTCTGGTCAAGAATCTCAAGCGCGAGCGGCTATGCGAAACGGAGTTTGAAGCCTGGCAAGTCCTGGCGGAGTTGGCGGCGGCGGGGGTTGTCGAGGCACCGGTCACTTCCCTCAAACATCACGTGTCCCTAACGCTGGGCCTTTCCGAGGCTGTCTGTCATCGGCTGGAATCCGAGGCGACACCGGTCGATCCCTCGCTGAAGCTCGACGCCAGCCAGGCTGTCGTGTGGCGCCACGCACTGGCTGAAGGACTTGAGGACTGGTCGCTTGCCGATCAGTATCAGCTTGCCGAGGGACTGAGGGCGCTGGCGGCGGATATACCCGGCGCCTATGCATGGAGCGCTTTCGAGGCCAGTGCGCGCTACCTATTGGGTAGCAGCAAGCTGCTCATGGCGCTGCCCCGCGAACTGGTGCGCAGCTTCGGCATCGATACGACGGCCTTTCGCGGCCCGCTGGCCTGGGTATTGGCGTCGGTGCCCGACGAGCCGCAAGGCGTGCTGTTGATCGAGAACCCGCAGAGTTTCGAACAGGCCTGTCGAGTGGGGCTCGACGAGCACTTGGCGCTGGTCTGCAGTTTCGGCTACGGCTTGTCGCTGACTGAGGTGTTGAAGGCGCCCGGGCAGGTCCGGTTGATTGGTGGGCGTGCCTCGTCACATACATTGTCCGAGTTGCTTGAACTGCCTGCGATCATGTTCTGGGGCGACCTTGATCCCGAGGGCCTGCGCATCTTTCTACGCCTGCGCCAGTCCGTGCCGAGAATTCGCCTGTCGGCGCTTTACGCACCCATGATGGAACGCCTGGAAACCGAAGGAGGTCATCCGCTGCACATACTGACCGGCAAGGCCGGCCAGCGCCAGGCCAGTCGCTGGTCGCGGGGCCTCGATCAGGAGGCTCTCGATGATGCCGCATTGGGCGAATGGGGTGGCGAGGCGCTTGACGAGTCGCGGGCCGAACGTTGGCTGGCTCTGCTGAGCGAGGCGGATGAGGAAGGGCACTGATGGCAGCAATCTATGGTGTTGGGGATAGCACCTTGCGGGCCCTGGGTGGCGAAGCCGCTGTCCGTAAACTGGTCGATCGTTTCTACGACGCCATGCGACGTCTTCCCGAGGCACAAAGGATCCTGGCGTTGCACCCCGCCGATCTGGAGCTGTCGCGGGACAAGCTGACGACCTTCTTGATTGGCTGGATGGGTGGGCCGAGCCGCTACCGAGAGCGCTTCGGGCCCATCGCCATTCCTGCCGCGCATCGCCATTTGCCTATCGGGGCCGAGGAGCGCGACGCCTGGCTGTTGTGCATGCGCACCGCTCTCGACGAGATGGGCGTCGACGCAGAGCTCAAGATCTACCTGCTGACCCAGTTGAGGCATCCCGCCGAGATGTGTCGAACCCGCTAATACCTTTTATTTTGTTAGCAAGCTAAGTTTGTGGCAGAATACTTCGCATGCTAAATAAACAGCCATGTGAAGATTCCGAGTTGGGCTTGCGTCTGGGCCACGCTCACCGCCTGTGGCGTATGGTGGTCGACCATACCGTGGCGCCGCTGGGGCTGACACAGCCACGCTGGACGCTGCTGGTTACCCTGCGTCACCTAGGTGAAGGCGCTACCCAGAAACAGCTCGCCGAGGCGCTGGGCATCGAATTGCCGTCGCTAACACGTACGCTGGCGCAACTGGAGCAGCAGAGGCTAATCCTGCGGCGCGTTCCCTCCGATGACCGGCGGGTCCGCGAAATCGTGTTCACGCCTGCAGGATGGCAAGCGCTCGAGGCCCTTGATGCCCGGGCCAGCGAGGCCAGGGCATTGCTGCTCGATGGAATTACCGACGAGGAGCGCGAGGTCTTGCACCGCGCCTTGCATCGGATCGAGTGCAACGCCAGCGACTGGCTATCTTTCCGCTAACCGTAGAGAGCCCCCTATGACACCGGAGCAACGCTTCGCCCGCTGGGTACGCGTGGCGATTGTAATGTTCGTCGTTCTGTTCGCCTATTTCGTGGTGGCCGATGCCTACATGCCGGTCACGCCCCAGGCCAGAGTGCTACGCGAAGTGACCCGCGTCGCCCCCGAAGTGGGTGGTCAGGTCATCGACGTATCCGTGAGCAACAACCAGCATGTCGAAACGGGTGACGTCCTGTTTCGTATCGATCCGGCGCCGTTCCGGATTGCAGTGGAAAAGGCGGAGCTGGCGATGGAACAGGCACGCCGCGACAATGCCGAACTGGATGCCTCCCTGGCCGAAGCCCGGGCCGGGCTGGCTTCCGCGCGGTCCGACGCTGAGGAGCTCCGCCGCGAGCGGCAGCGTGTCGAGCGGTTGATCCAGGGCGGCAGCATTTCCCGTCAACGCTACGATGAAGTCGTGGCCGAGGCACGTGCTGCCGATGCCGCCGTGGAAGCTGCCGAAGCGCAGGTACATTCGCTAGAGGTCCAGCGTGGCGAGAGCGGCGAAGACAACCTGCGCCTGCGTCAGGCGCGCAATGCGCTTGATGACGCTCGGCTGGATCTGGAGCGGACGACCGTACGGGCAGAGCAGGCCGGTTGGGTGAGCAACCTGCAACTCGCCAAAGGTGATTATGTCACCGCAGGATCCCCGGTACTGGCTCAGGTCGGTGATGCCATGGATATCGTGGCCGATTTTCGCGAGAAAAGCCTACGCCATGTCGAGAGCGAGGAGCCGGCCTGGGTCGCACTGGATGCCCTGCCTGGCAAGATATTCGCGGCGCATGTCATCTCTGAGGACGCAGGCGTTCTGGAAGGTCAGGTAATTGCCGATGGCAACCTCGCCGATATCCCCACCACGGATCGCTGGGTGCGCGATGCCCAGCGCCTGCGAATTCATCTGGCCTTCGACGAGGAACCGGGCTTCCTGCTGCCCACTGGAGCGCGGGCCACGGTGCAACTGGCCCCAACCGACCATAGGCTCGCGGCCTGGTTCGCCCGGGCGCAGATTGGCCTGATGAGCTGGTTGCATCATGTCTACTGATTCCCTACCAGAGAAAGGCATCGACGCCAACGGGCTGCGCCAGTGCCTGCGCATCGCCTTCGGCGGCTGGCTAGGCTTCGTAATCAGCCAATTGATGGGGTGGAATTACGGGGTCTTCTTCACCGTCTTTCCGATGTTCCTGGTGGGGCTGGTGCCGGTGCTAAATGGGCACGTGATTCGTCAGTTCCTGGGTAATGCCCTGATCAATTGCGTCGAGGTCAGCCTGGTTGTCGGGCTGACCCAGCATATGCCGCTGGTGATGACAGGGCTGGCCTTTGCACTGTTCTATACGCGTTTCCGGCTGATGGCACGCGGACCGATGTTCCTGTTCGGGGCCAATGGTGTGCTGACGCTGAGCGTAATGTTTCATTTCGCCAGCTATCCGTCGCTAGATCTCGCCGACCTGTTGGCAAGCAATCTGGTTGCGAGTGTATTGGCGGTGGGTATTGCCGCGCTCATGTACGTGGTATTTCCGGACGTGGAACCGCGCAAGCCCATGCCGCGTCTCACCAAGTCGACCAGCCGCATTCGTCACGAAACCCTGATCGGGGCCGTTACCGCGACGCTCTCGTTCGTGGTGTTTCAGACCCTGGACCTGCGTGATTCGTTGTCGGCACAGATGGCGACCATCCTGATACTGTTTGCGCTGGGGTATTCCGGCGCAAGGGCATCCGCCGGCAAACGCGCGGTAGGCACCCTGCTGGGGTGCAACTTGGCGCTGGCGATGCAGCTACTGCTCTATACGCAGACCCAGCACTTCACTCTGGTGGCTCTTCTCTATTGGCTGGGTTTGATGCTATTTGCCCACGCCCACGTGAAGGAGGGTGGCGGATCAGGTATTGGTTTCGGCGGGTTGACGACGCTGGGTATCCTGTTTGGGCAGTCGCTGTCGCCCAATCAGGACCTTGTTTACAGTGCGTTATACCGCTTCTCGTCGATGTGTGTGGCGCTGGTTGTCACGCTGATAGTCATGGCGTTGCTGCATCGCTGCCTGAATGCGTGGGCGCCGACCCGGGCTGAAGTCTGAATCGTTCGAACACCCCATGGCGAGGCAATCACTCGTCGCTGATCACCCGGTTTCGGCCAGATCGCTTGGCGGCGTAGAGACCGCGGTCGGCACGATCGAGAAGCGTCTCGGCATCGTCGTCGGGGCGGCATTCGGCGACACCCAGGCTGGCAGTGATCACAGATTCACCCAAGCCGAAGTCGTGTGTCTCGATGCATTGACGTATCCGCTCTGCAAGCTGTTGTCCTTCACTGAGCTGCGTCAATGGCAACACAAGGGCGAACTCCTCGCCACCCAGGCGGGCGACAACGTCTTCCTGGCGCAACGTGTCCAGACACAGGCGGCCAATGGCCTGCAGTACCTGGTCTCCCGCCAAGTGGCCCCAAGTATCATTGATACGTTTGAAATGATCGATATCCAGCAGGATCAGTGTCAGGGGGTGGCGATGCCGCCGGGCCCGGGACATTTCTTCTTTCAACCGTTCGTTCAGCCGGCGTCGATTGGCTAACCCGGTCAGGTCGTCGGTGCCGGTCAGCTCCCGCAGGTGCGTTTCCTGGGCGATCTGGTCGTTGATGTCCAGCAAAATACCGTGCCAGTGCGTAGCGCCGGTGTGGTCATTCGGCTCGGGCTGGGCGCGTGCCGTTACCCAATGCAGTTCATTGTCGAGACCGCGCAGCCGAAACTGTATCGATAATGGCCCCCCGTAACGGGCCGAACGTTCGATTGCTGTCATGACTCCGGGCAGATCATCCCGACATACCTGCTCCAGGCCAAGGCGTGCGTCAGCGGCAAGCAGTCGCGGGTCGATCGTTTGCAGGTTACGGTCGTTACCGGCCAGGTAGGGAAAGCTGTAGCGGCCGTTGGCGTCGCGCCGGAATTGGAAAATGAGTCCCGGGATACGTTCGGTCATGATTTCCAGGCGAGCCAGCAGTTCGGCTTCGCGACTGACATCGAGGAGGGTTCCGACGAGCTCAGGCGTCGCCCCCTCGCGGATAGGCCGAGAGATCCGGGCTTCGTTTTGAACGGTCAGGTAATGTCCGCGACTGTGACGTAATCGATAACGCAGGGCGCGCCGCTCGCGGTGCTCCGTTGAGAACCCCTGCAGCCAGGCGTGCAGCCGCTCGACATCGTCGGGGTGAACTCGGTCGAGTAGGCCGATCCTGTCGGCATCGGTATCCAGGCCCAGCAGCCGCGACAGATTGCGGCTGATATGGTTGAGCTCCCAGGGCGGCTGGGAGTCGCAGGCGTACAGCACCGCTGGGCTGGTTTCCAGCAGGTGGCGCAGACGCCGGTGCGCATTGGCTGCACTGCGCCGGGCGGTGTCCAGTTCGTTATGGTCACGCGCTCGGCCGACCACGAACGGGGTGGCCGTATTGTCGCTCTCGAGTAGCGTCAGGATCAGATGCCAATGATGCTCACGCTCGCCGTCATGCAGAACATCATCCAGTGTCTGTGCCTGACCCAGAGACTCGCATTCGGCCAGACGTCGTTGCAGGCGCTGACCGTCAGCCGCGGTAAAGACGTTCTCCGGCAAACTCCCCTGCCAAGCGTTTGCCCCCCGGCGAAGCGCCTTGAGCAATGCGGGGTTAGCGTAGATGAAATGGAAGGCTTCACCCGGTGAGGCTCTTCGGGCCAGGAATACATAGTCCGGCAGGGGATCGAAGAGTTGGCGGACCATGCGGGCCAGTGCCGGTGGCAGCGCCAATGGGTTTTCCGTCGGTGCCAGACGATGGATCATGCCGTTCCAGGTATTCTCTTGGAAACGCACGCGTTCTTCCATCCAGCAGGTGGTATCTTCGTCGATTCTCACTGCGTATCGACAGCGGGCTTCGCCATGCGCGCGCGCCTTTTGTAGCATTAGCCTACGCAGGCGCTGAGTGGGGCCGGCCTGGACGGGCCAGTCGTCGTCGAAAGCCAGGGTATCCAGCGCTTCGCTCGTCAAGCCCAGCAGATGGTTCGAGTCTCCGGCGATGAATGCCCGGTCGGCACCTGAGGTTGTTGCTGTCCAGATCAAGAAGCCCAGCCGGGAGGAGGCTTGGCTCAGCGCGATAGTGGGGTCAAGCATCCGTGGACTCCCTGCAGTCAAGGACGCACGTCGAGTCGCCTTGCATACATGACGGAGACCGGCGGCTCATGGCAAGTCAGCCACTATACCGGGAGGGATGCCGGGTTGTTATCGGCCAGGAGTCGTAGGTGTTTTCGCCACTTCCAATGGTGAAAAAGGAGAGTAACGGCCAGGTACCGCTTGCTCAGCGAGGCGCGTCGTAGCGACCAGAACGCCCCTTGGAGTACACAACCTGCCATAACTGGATATCACGCGCCCGGAAGGCACCTGCACATACGCTCAGATAATAGCGGAACATACGGCGGGTCCTTTCGTTGTAGTTGGCAGCGATTTCATGCCAGTGGGCATCGAAGTTTCCCAGCCACGCCATTAATGTGCGGTCGTAGTCGGCCCCGAAGTTCTGCCAGTCCTCCATCAGTAGGCGCCCCTCGCTGGCTTGGGCGATATGCTTGACCGATGGCAGGGTACCGTTGGGAAAAATGTACTTGTTGATCCAGGGGTCGGCACTGATCTCGGAACTGTTGGAACCAATGGTATGCAGCAGGAACAGTCCGTCCTCATCCAGCAGGCCCGCTGCCGTGTCGAAATAGGTTCGATAGTTGCGATGGCCCACATGCTCGAACATGCCGATCGACACGATGCGGTCGAAACGCCCCTCCAGATCGCGATAGTCCGCGAGTTGGATGTCCACGGGTAAATTCTTGCAGCGCTCCCGGGCCAGGGCGGCCTGTTCCTTGGAAATGGTAATGCCGGTAACTTCGGCGCCATAATGACGAGCCGCATGTTCGGCGAAACTGCCCCATCCGCAGCCGATGTCCAGGATTTTCATGCCGGGTTCGATCTGCAGCTTACGGGCGGCGAGATCCAGTTTGGCAACCTGGGCCTCGTGCAGGTTGCTGGCCTCCTTCCAGTAGCCACAGGAGTAGCACATGGTCGGATCGAGCATGCGCTCGAAAAGATCGTTGCCCAGGTCGTAATGCGCCTCGCCCACGATGTAGGCGCGGGTCTTGCTCTGCAGATTGAAGAAGCCAGCCTGGAGCCGATACATCAGGCGTTCGGATGGCGTATGGGCACGTTCACCCAACCCATGAAGCAGCAGCTTGTGGGCCAACTGGTCGATGCGTTCGCATTCCCACCAGCCGTCCATGTAGGCTTCGCCAAGCCCTAGTGTCCCTTGTTGCAGCACGCGGGGGAAAAAGTCAGGGTGGAGAACCTGAAGGTCCCAGGGTTGGCTACCGTTCAGGGTGACACCGGAGTCTTTGAGCAGGTCTTCAACGACCCGTCGGGCCCGGGTGTCGGGCAGGGCGAGGGGGGCAATACGCTGTTCACTTGTCATGCCGAACTCCGGTATCTATCTGCGTCTGGGTGCGATACGGGTCTCGTGCGGATTCCTTGCCATCATTACGTGGTAATGAGAATGCTGTTATTTATGAATCAAGCTCAACAGTTTTAATCTATGTGTGTCTGATAGCCTAGACTAGATCATGAATTCATGCTTCGGAGACAGTCAACGCAGGCTGTCAGGAGAGGACTCGATGCACGTCATTGCTGACCTTAACGTGATTCCCTTGGGTGTGGGCGTCTCAGTATCTTCCTACGTGGCCGCTTGTGAGCGGGTAATCCGAGAGGCAGGGCTGGAGCACCAGTTGCATGCCTATGGCACCAACATCGAAGGCGAGTGGGATGCTGTTACGGCCGTGGTCAAACGCTGCCATGAGGTGCTGCACGAGATGGGGGCGCCACGAGTCAACACCTCGCTGAAACTGGGTACCCGCACTGACCGCGAACAGACAATGGCCGATCGAATAAGCAAGGTCGAAGGCCTACTGAGGGAATAGCGGTTCACGGTTCGGGAAAACATTGGAAGCCCAGCCGTACGGCTGGGCTTTCGCCTTCATGCGTAGTGGCAGCCAGGTCGGTTACCTCATCCGCGGGAGGGATATCCGGTGCAGGCTGACTGGCGAAGGTGGGCTCCTTTGCATGATCCATTCGCTCGATCACACGCGGTAGGGCCTCGTCACAATGGGCCTGCGCCTTGCGAACGGCATGATGATGCGCCTCTTGCATCGTTTCACCATGGCCAGCGACGACATGGGTCGTCGGTATCGGTGGCGTCTGGCCGTTACTGCAACTGCTCAGGAACGCCAATAAAACCATGATGAGAGTGGCTCTGATTCCTTTCATGGGACACCGTCATTTCTCTTCCTCATCTCAGCGTTGCCCGTTGATACGCGATTGTCGAGTGACGATTCGACTATGCGTAGTCGCACCATATCGTGTCGGCTGGCGCGGCTACTCAGAGGGGGGCGCCGTCCCGCCGACGGCGTTCAGTAACGATACATCCAGTGGTGCCAGCCATTCATGGCAGGTTGACAGCAGATGGCCGGTAAGAGCTTCCAGCGTGCTGCCGCCGTGGCGCCAAAAATGCCAGTACAACGGCACGTCGATGTAGCTGGAGGCATCAAGATCCACCAATGCCCCTTCCTCCAGTTCACGCTTGACCTGGCCTTCAGGGATCAGGCCATACCCCATGCCGGCCTGGGCCAGGTGGATGAAGCCCTCCGAAGACGGACACAGATGATGCGGAAAGGGCTCAAGATAGCCGCGCATCTCCAGGTATCGATGCTGAAGCCGGTCGTCGGGCCCGAAAACGATGGCAGGGGCGCGACGTAGCGCATCGTGAGTCAAGCCCTGGGGAAAATATCGTTCGACGTAGCCCGGGCTAGCCAATGCCCGATAACGCATGCTCCCTAGGGGATGCGAGCGGGCGCCCTGAACTGGCCGCGGTGTGGCACAGATGCAACCGGCCACTTCACCGTCACGCATACGCTTGAGCGCAACATCCTGGTCTTCTACCACCAGATCTAGCAACAGGCCCTGCTGGCGACAGAACTCGCCGGTAGCCGGCGACCACCAGGTCGCCAGGCTGTCCGCATTGATGGCCAGGCGCAAGCGCTGCTCGCGTTCACCGAGTGCAGGTATCTGGTCGAGCAAATCGTGTTCGAGCAATCGGACCTGTTGGACATGGTTGAGTAGACGTCTCCCGAGCGGCGTCGGGGCGAGTTTCGGGGCGCGTACCAGCACTGGCTGGCCCAGGCGGGCTTCGAGTAACTTGATGCGCTGAGAGACGGCCGACTGTGTCAGCCCCAGATGCTTGGCGCCGCGTTCGAATCCCGATTGGTCGACTACTGCCGACAAGGCCTGAAGAAGTTTGTAATCGAGCATCAGCTTATGTAATCACGTATTTTCTTAATTAATTTAACTTATCTTACAGTCAATCCTATTCTGCCTGCGGTTTGCAACCTATCCGATGTTTAAGGGAGTACGCGGGTGTTCGTTTCCTTGATTCAAGGCCTGGGGACCGGAGCCGGACTGATCGTGGCAATCGGGGCGCAAAATGCGTTCGTGCTTGGCAAGGGGTTGCGTGGGGAGTTTCCCTGGTTGGTGGCAGCGCTGTGTGCCTTTTGCGACTGGTTACTGATCGGCTTGGGGGTGATGGGACTGGGGCAACTGATTGCCAGCCAGAATTCACTCATGCTGTTGGCCCGCGTAGGCGGGGCCGCCTTCTTGCTCTGGCAGGCCTGGCTGGCTATGAGGCGGGTCATGACCTCAGAGGGGCTGAAGGCTGACACGGCTGCCTCGGGGTCACGGCGAAGCGTGATCCTTGCGACCCTCGCCGTGACGCTGCTCAACCCACAGGTCTATCTCGACACGGTGATCATGCTCGGGGCGATCGGTGCCTCACAAGCCAGCCCGCTGGGGTTCTTTCTGGGCGCGTCAATTGCCTCCTTTGCCTGGTTCTTCGGATTGGTAACTGCCGCCGGTTGGTTGGCCCCTCGCCTGGCTAGCCCCTGGATATGGCGGCTCATCGATGCGGTCATTGCGGTGGTACTGCTTGCTGTTGCCTGGGGCTTGTTGGCTGGCATGGCGCAGCTGTAAAGAAAACGTGCCGGGGTGTCAGGCTTTTGAACCGGACTGGCTCAGTCGACATCAGGCCATTCTTCCCTGTCACGCTGGCTTTACGCCTGGTGCATCAAACGAGTCAACAAGCAGGTGGTGGCGGGCCTTTGGGGCGTTTCCGCCGAGGCAAGAGCACCCTAGGCTGAAGGCATTCTTCGCCAACTGGCGAGGTCTACTAACAATGATCTCCAGGAGACACGCCATGAACGCTCCCGCGACCTCTGCACCGTCCATCTCACAACAGAATCCCATCGGGACCAACGGTTTTGAGTTCGTCGAGTTCACCGCACCTACACCCGAGGGCCTCGAAGCACTGCGCCGACTCTTCCTGCAGATGGGTTTCACCGAAACCCGCCGGCATCGTTCCAAGAACGTCACCTTGTTCCAGCAGGAAGGCGTCAACTTCGTGCTCAACGGCGAGACTGGTAGCCATGCCGAGAGGTTTGCCAAGGAACATGGCCCCAGTGCTTGTGCCATGGCCTGGAAAGTTGCCGATGCCCAGCAGGCGTTTGAGCACGCGGTGGCCAATGGCGCTGAACCTGCCGAGAATCCGGTCGGTCCAGGCGAAGTCGGTATTCCCGCAGTCAAGGGGATTGGTGGATCGTTGCTGTATTTCGTTGACCAGCGCGTCGATGAACAGGGGCGCACCATCTATGACATCGACTTCGAGCCGATTCAAGGTGTTGAGAAGAACGACCGCAGCGTCGGCCTCAAGGTTCTCGACCATCTGACTCATAACGTCGATCGCGGCCAGATGGATAAGTGGGCCAACTTTTATACCAATATTGCCAACTTTCGCGAGATTCGCTATTTCGATATCGCCGGCAAGAAAACCGGGCTGCACTCGCGGGCGATGACCGCACCCTGTGGCAAGATGCACATACCCATCAACGAATCCGCCGATGACAACTCACAGATCGCCGAATTCCTGCGTGAGTACAACGGCGAGGGCATTCAGCACCTGGCCATGGCGACGGATGATATCTATGCCACCGTGCGCGCCCTGAAGGACAATGGCGTCAAGTTCATGTCGACCCCGGATACTTATTACGAGAAGGTCGACGCACGTGTGCCCAACCATGAGGAGAATCTTGAGGATCTGCGCAAGCTGAGCCTGCTCGTTGATGGAGCGCCGGATCAAGGCGTGCTGCTACAGATTTTTACCGAAACGGTGATCGGGCCGATCTTCTTCGAGATCATCCAGCGCAAGGGTAACGACGGATTCGGCGAAGGCAACTTCAAGGCCTTGTTCGAGTCCATCGAGGAGGATCAGATCCGCCGTGGCGTGCTCAAGTAAGCCGTAGCGTGGCGAGCAGTCAAAGCCCCATGACAAAGGTCATGGGGCTTTCTTGTTGTTGGGTGGCCTTATTCTTTAGCCGATATGCACGTGGCCACGGGCATACTTAAGACCGGGCGTCTGACGGGTGGTTATGAAGTAGCCCAGGGAAATGGGACCTACCCGGCCCAACAGCATGGTCACACAGAGTATCAGTTGCCCCGGCACGCTCAATTCTTCGGTTATGCCGCGCGATAGGCCGACCGTACCGAAGGCGGAAACGGACTCGAAGGCCAGATCGATGAAGGTCTTTCCGGTTTCGGTCAGGGTCAGAGCGAACAGGGATATGAACACCAGCAGCATACCGGCTAAGGCGACAGCGATGGCCTTGAATATTGTCTCTTCGGGGATCGAGTGGCGAAAAATGGCGGGTTGGGTGCTGCCGCGTAGAAATGAGCGAGCGATGAGCAGCACGACGACGAAAGTGCTGACCTTGATACCGCTGGCCGTCGAGCCGGAACCGGCACCAATGAACATCAATAACATGATCAATAGTGTGGCTGGGGCAGTCATCAGATCCATGCTCAAGGTACTGAAGCCCGCCGAGCGCGGCGTGACGGCCTGAAACCAGGCCGCCTGCACACGCACCCAGACACTCTCCAAGCCCCCCAGAGTCGAAGGGTTGCCCCACTCGAGCAACAACAGGGCGATCATGGCCCCCAGCGATAGCCACAACGTGGCATGCAGGACGATGCGCGCATGCAAGGACAGTTTGCGGTGGCGGCGCCATTCGACGAGTTCGGCGAGTACGATGAAGCCGAGACCACCGATGATGAAAAGCAGGCTCATCACGACGTTGACCACCGGATCGGCAACCCAGGGCGAAAGCCCTTGGGGCAAAATGGAAAACCCCGCATTATTGAAGGCGGAAATGGCATGAAAGGCGCTAACCCACAGCCCCTGTTGCCAGCCGAATTCCGGAACCCAGGCCAAGGCCAGCAGAAGCGTACCCAGCCCCTCGGCGACGAGGGTGAAGACGATGACCAGCCGCACCAGACGCATCAATCCGCTGAACGACGTGTTGTGCAGGGTCTCGCGTACCATGTTCTGTTGCTGAAGCGGCATGCGCATGCCCAGCAGGGCCATCATCAGGGCGGCAAAAGTCATGAAGCCGAGCCCGCCTAGTTGGATCAATCCCAGTACGATGACTTGGCCCACAATATTCATTTGGGCGGTATCGACGACCGTCAATCCTGTCACTGTCACGGCCGACGTGGCAGTAAACAGTGCTTCGTGCCAGGACAGAGACATGCCTGACAAGCTGTTCGAGGAGAGCAGCAGTGTGCCGATGGCGATCAGGATGGCAAAACCCAGCAGGATGACCTGAGGGGGAGAGAGGGGAATGACGTGCCCATGAGGCAGGTGTTTCACTGGCTGGGCAAGGCGCTGGCGAAATCGCATCGTTGGCTCAGAGTTTCTTGCCGAGATTGCGCAAGTCTTCGAGATCGCCCATCAGCACCAAGTGATCGTGCGGCTTCAATGGTGCGTCATTATCAGGCGCTTTCTCGAGGCCGTCGCCACGCCTGATGGCAATCAAGGCGAGGTTAGCGTCGTCGAGACCCAGATCGCCGATCGTATGGCATCGCTCGGTCAGGCGCTCGGTTGTCTGGAATTCAACAATGAACTGGCGTTCGCCGAGCCGAATGAAGTCGACCAGAGCATGATAGTGCAGGCTCTCCGCGACTCGCATTCCTATGTCGCGCTCCGGATAAACGACGTGGTCGGCACCGAGCTGTTTGAGAAGCCGATAATGCGTATCCGAGTGTGCCTTGGCCCAGACCTCCTGTGCGCCTTGTTCCTTCGCAAGCATCGTGCAGACCATGCTGGCCTCGATGTTATCGTCGACGTCGATGATCACGGCATCGTAGTCGCCCAGGGAGAGCTCGGCGAGTGCCTTTTCATCGGTGATATCGGCAGCCACGGTGTGACTAAACAGATCGGCAAACTCGTTGACGCGGGTTTCGCTGCGATCGACACCCAGAACCTGATTGTGCTTGCGCACCAGTTCTTCCGCCAAGGTAATGCCGAAGTAACCAAGCCCTAGAATCGCGAACTGTCGAGACATCGACTTCTCCTTGTCTCAGTCGGTGCCGGGTGCTGTCGATACGGTTGGCGAATCCAGCCGCGCCAAGCCTTTCTCCACCTTGCTCAGCAACCGTAGCAGGTCCCGATACTCGGTGGCGGACAGGGTGGCGACGATATCGGCTTCCCAGTCCAGGGCGCGTGGGACCACTTCCTTGAGCAGGTCACGTCCGGACGGAGCCAAGGATAACCATAGGGTACGCTGGTCTTCGTCGTCACGTTGCCGCTGGATCAGGTTGCGTTCGACCAACTGGTTGACGGCCCGCGAGACCCGGGCCTTGTCCATGGCGGTAAGCTCGCAGATGCGTTTGGCGCTTAACGTGCGTTCCTGCTGTAACCAGGCCAGAATACGCCACTGGGCGATGGTCAGATCGAATTGCTCGGCATAGATCAGTGATAACGCCTGGCTGATACGTTCGGCGATGTTCGATAAGCGATATGGCAGAAACCCTTCCAGGCGCAACTCGCCGATATCGTTGGAATCCATGGCGGAGCTCAAGTAACCCCCTCCCTCGTTCGCGTCATGACGGCTCAGAGTATAGCGCTGACCGGAATTCAGTTTCATACGAAAGTGATGGCTGTAAGAAACATGTTACAGCTTTGCGTCTTTGCTTGGCTGAATAAGCCATAAGTTCCCTTGAGGCTGTCATCCGATTCAACCTATCGTTTCAGTTGAAACTATAAGACACTTCATCCGTAGTCTAGCTACGCAACGCGTATGCCGCTTCGGCGTATACGAGGCTGCATGAACAAAAATAACGTTACAGTGATTTACGCTGCAGACTGTTCATGCCCTAGCGAAACGCCAATGTTCAGCGATGAAACGTGGGAGGAAATCGCTACAATGGCAGCGCTGCGTGTTGCGATGGCTGGCAGTGTTTCAGCCAACAACAAAACCAAGGTGTTTTACATGACGACAAGAAAGAAACCCAACAACCTGTGGGTGAGCCGCTGGGGATTTATCCTGGCAGCCACAGGCTCCGCGGTGGGGTTGGGCAATATCTGGAAATTTCCCTACATGACCGGAGAGTATGGAGGCGGCGCCTTCGTGCTGGTTTATCTGGTATGTATCTTGGCTATCGGTATTCCGATCATGATGGTCGAGATCGGCTATGGCCGCCGAGGACGAGGCAGTCCGATTGACGCCATTCGGCGGGTAGTCAAGGAGTCGGGACGCAGTTCCGGCTGGTCTGTGCTCGGCTGGATGGCCATGCTGTGCGGCTTCATGATCCTGTCCTTTTATGTGGTGGTAGCCGGCTGGTCGGTCTCGTATCTGTGGAAGGCGATCAGTGGCGGCTTGAACGCCGACAGCGTCGACGGCATGGCGGCGATTTTTGGCGCCAATAATGCCAGTCCGCTCAACCTCGGGTTCTGGAGCACGCTGGTGACAGTGACGACCATGCTGATCGTCGGCAAGGGCGTGCAGGACGGTATCGAGCGCAACGTGCGCTGGATGATGCCAGGCATGGTGATCATGCTGGCGATCATGATCGTCTACGCGATGTTCTCTGGCGGCTTCGGTCAGGCTCTGGACTTCCTGTTCGGCTTTGAGCTCGGCAAGCTCTCCAGTGCCGGCCTGCTCGCGGCAATGGGGCATGCCTTCTTCACCTTGTCGCTGGCTTCCGGTGCCATCCTGACTTATGGCTCCTATCTGCCTGATGAAAGTTCGATTGCGCGTACCACTTTCACCGTGGCGATCTGCGATACGCTGGTCGCGTTGATGGCCGGACTGGCTATCTTTCCGGTGATCTTTGCCAATGGCATGGACCCGGCCAGCGGCCCGGGGCTGATCTTCATGAGCCTGCCGTTAGCCTTCCAGCAAATGCCCTTTGGCACGCTACTCGAGATCATCTTTTTCGTGATGCTGACCATGGCGGCGCTGACGTCGGCGATTTCGATGATCGAAGCGACCGTGGCATGGCTGAACGAAAGCAAGGGCATCTCACGTACCAAGGCTGCGTGGGGCACGGGCATCGTGTTGTGGATCGTCAGTACCCTGGCCATGTTGTCGTTCAATGTCGGTGCAGACTGGACTCTGGCGGGCAAGACCTTCTTCGACTGGCTCGATTACCTGACGTCGCGCTGGATGATGCCGCTGGGTGGCCTGGGCATGGCACTGCTGGCTGGTTTCGTGCTGCGTAACGAGGTTTTCAAGGCTGAACTCGGTCTGAATAACACCCATTATGCGCTGTGGTTATTCATGATTCGCTATGTCAGTCCGCTGGGTATCGTGCTGATCTTCATCGACGCGCTGGGCATCATGACCCTCGACATGGGGTCCCAGTGGCCCTGGCTATTGGGGGCATTGGCCGCTTTTGCGGTCATAGGTGAACTGCTCAGTCCGCGCCTGGGCCGCCAGCTGGCGGGCTGACGTCACTTCGTCACGCCCTCTCTCGAAGCGCCTCCGCCCTGCGGGGGCGTTTTCGTCTCCGGCCGAAGCGTTATAAGCAGCCAACCAGACGTTACTGGCAATCCGGCAAGGATATCTTTATGTTTCGCATAAAATTCGGTTTTTTAATTCTTTCAGCTATATAGGCCATGCGATGCCCCTCGACACGTTCTCTCATGCCGCATCTCCGGACAGTGCCCGGTTGAGCGCCATGCGTGACTTTCCGCAAGGGCACGTATGTCTCGTCGGTGCCGGGCCGGGCGACCCTGAGCTCCTGACGCTCAAGGCGCTGAAGCGCCTTCAGGTTGCCGAAGTGATACTGCATGATCGATTGGTCAGTAGCGAGATCATGGCCTTGGCCAACCCTGATGCACAGACCCTGTATGTTGGCAAGGCGCGCTCACGACACAGCCTGCCGCAGGAGGAGATCAACCAGGCACTCGTGGATTGGTCCCGCCAGGGCAAGCGTGTGGTACGCCTCAAGGGAGGCGATCCCTTCATCTTTGGCCGCGGCGGTGAGGAGCTCGAGACCCTGGCCCATGCCGGCGTGTCATTCGAAGTGATTCCGGGGGTCACGGCGGCGGCAGGATGTGGAGCCTATGCCGGCATTCCTCTGACTCACCGTGACCATGCGCAATCTGTGCGCTTTGTGACCGGCCATCTCAAGAATGATAGCAGTGACCTGGATTGGCCGATGCTGGCTCGAGGTCAACAGACCCTGGTGTTCTATATGGGGCTGAGTAGCCTTGAGGTGATCCGTCGAGAACTTCAGAATCACGGGTTGCCGGGGCATACGCCGCTTGCCCTGATCGAACAGGGAACAACGGCGCGCCAACGGGTTCATACCGGTACGCTAGCCGAATTGCCGGCCAGTTTGACACATGGACTGATACAGCCACCGACATTGATCATCATCGGTAGCGTGGTATCGCTACACGAACGACTGGCCTGGTTCGAGGGGAAACAGGCCAATAGCCAAGGCTGGGATACGGGTAAATATCCTCTCTCCCCGAAGAATACCGGTAAGACCTGACGTGGACTGCCAACCTTCTTTGCTTCGCCTCCTTCGGGAGGCGTTTTCGTGCCTATAAAGCTGTTGGCCTAATGGCGAGGTGACAGTCATGGCTGGGCTGGCCTAGTATTCAATCGATCGTTTGAATTACTTCAGGAGAGTCTCATGGCCAGCTATCAGGCACCGTTACGCGATATGCGTTTCGTCCTCAACGATGTCTTCCGTGCGGGTGAGGAGTGGGTCGCGATGCCCGGTACCGCGGAAGTGACGCCCGATCTGGCCGATGCCATACTCGAGGAGGGCGCGCGTGTAACCTGGGCGGAGCTGTTCCCCCTCAACCAGAGCGGTGACGCCGAAGGTTGCCATTTCGACGCCGGCCGCGTCACCACACCCAAGGGATTCAAGGAGGCCCAACGCACCCTGGCGGAGGGCGGCTGGTTCGGCTTGGGCGGCAATCCCGAATATGGCGGACAGGGTATGCCCAAGCTGCTGACCGTGGCTTTCGAAGAAATGCTCTATGCCACCAATACCAGCTTCGCGCTCTATCCCGCACTGAATACCGGGGCAGCCTTGCTGCTCGATCATCACGCAACAGACGCTATCAAGCGTACCTACCTGCCGCGCATGTATGCTGGCGAATGGCTGGGCAGCATGTGTCTCACGGAGCCGCATTGCGGTACCGATCTGGGACTGATCAAGACCCGGGCCGTGCCCAACGTGGACGGCGACACCTATGCCATCACCGGCAGCAAGATCTGGATCACTGGCGGTGAGCACGACATGGTCGACAACATCGTCCATCTGGTGCTGGCCAAGTTACCCGATGCCCCCGAGGGCACGCGGGGAATCTCGCTGTTTCTGGTGCCCAAGCGCAAGGTCGGAGCCGATGGCGAGGCGGGCGAGCCCAACAGTGTCGTCTGCGGTGGCCTGGAACACAAGATGGGCATCAAGGGCAGCGCCACCTGCGTCATGCACTTTGAGGCGGCCGAAGGGATGCTGATCGGCGAACCTCACCAGGGTCTGGCCGCCATGTTCACGATGATGAACTACGAGCGCTTGTCAATCGGTATCCAGGGCTTGGGGCTCGGCGAGGTGGCTTACCAGAGTGCCATGGACTTTGCCCGCGAGCGCCTGCAGAGCCGCGCGCCGAACGGGCCGGCGGCACCTGACCGGCCGGCTGACCCCATCCTGGTGCATCCCGACGTGCGACGCATGGCATTGAACGTGCGTGCCTGGAACGAAGGCGGTCGAGCATTTGCTGCCTTCGTGGCGCAACAGCTCGATCGCGTCAAGTTCCACCCCGAGGAGGGCGTCCGTGACGAGGCCCAGGCGCTGGTGGCACTGCTGACCCCCGTAGCCAAGGCCTTTCTGACCGACCGAGGCTTCGATGCCACGGTCGAAGCCCAGCAGGTCTACGGTGGCAACGGCTATTGCGTTGAGTGGGGAGCTGAGCAGTACGTACGCGATGCGCGCATCGCCATGATCTATGAGGGGACCAATGGCATCCAGGCCATGGATCTGGTGGGGCGCAAGCTTTTCAGGAACAGGGGCGCCTATGTGACGTGCTTGTTAGCACTGATACGCGGGGATCTGGAAACACTGGATAAGCAGGAAGTCAGTGATTTCAAGCAAGCCGTCCAGCAGGAAGCCGAACGTTTGGGGCGTGTGACGGACGAACTTCTCGAACGAGCCGACGGCCGTCCCGAAGAACTGGGCGCCGCAGCGGTGGATTATCTCAACCTGACAGGGCATGTCGTGTATGCCTGGCTGTGGCTGAAGATGGCGATCGCCGCACAGGCCGGACTCGATGGGCAGGGGACAGCGGGAGAGAGGTTCTATCGCAGCAAGTTGGCGGTCGGGCGGCATTTCATCAACCGCATGTTGCCCCGAACAGAAGCTCTGGAACGGCAGATTCGTGCTGGCGCCAAGCCGCTGATGACGATGGATGACGAAGACTTCATGTTTACCGGCTAAGCATTAGAGCGCAATGGTTGAAACAAGGTCCTCATTCAAGGATGCCATGTTTCATGAGACTACGTTTAAATATCACCGACCCGACAGTCTGCCTGTCGGGTCGGTTGCGTTGTGAAGGGCGATGAGAGGGCTCAGACGTGAAGAGACTCATCAGTCAGGGGTACCAGACTGTATGGCAGTTGATCGTTGGCCGACGCTCCTCGCCTTTGCAGCGTATGCACCTTGCCTTTCTGTTCTTTGCAGCGTTGGTCGGTCTGGCCTCGGCTGTCTTCAATCTGGCGCTTGCTCTGACATCGCCACATCATAATGGCGCATTGCTCGTTTTCTCCAGCATCGTGATCTGGATGTGGTATCGCGCCCGCTGGCATGGCGAGGCCAGGCGCATGGCCTGGTGGCTTTGTCTGCTGACATTGTTCGTCATCCTGCCGCTGAACTGGCTGTTCAACCAGGGCATGCAGGGCCCGACCTTGATGTTCTTTCTGATGGCAGCCGCCTATGCCCTCGGTGTCATGCCGCACGATGGGTGGCAGCGACGACTCGTGTTGATGGGCTTTGTCGTCATGCCGCTGTTGCTGTTGATGCTCGAAAATGCCAATCCTCACTGGATTGCCCCTTATTCCGAGCGGGTGGGCCAAGCACTAGACCTGGGCGTCAGTTATTTGTTGAACGTGGCCATTCTTATTGTGATCGTCAGTGGTCACATGGTGCGCATTCAGCGTGAGCAGCAGCGAAGCGCCTCCTATGCTGCACAGCTGGAAACCTTGGCCCGACTCGACAGCTTGACGGGGTTATTGAACCACGGCGCGTTTCACGCAGAGTTGCAGTCACGGCTTCCTGACATCGCCAAAGGCAAGCCCTATGTCCTGCTGAGCTGTGATCTCGACTATTTCAAGCACCTTAACGATACCTACGGCCACCCCTATGGTGACGAAGTGATCCGCACCTTTGCCGGTCTCCTGCGCCAAACGGCCGAGGAGGCTGGCGGTGTGGCGGGGCGTTGTGGTGGTGAGGAGTTTGCGGTGTTGTTGTCGACAGGTCTCGAGCAAGCGAAGGCTTTTGATCGCCAGCTTCGTGTGCTCTGCCACGATCACTGCATGCGCCATGGTGCTATCCGTTTCAGCAGTGGCCTGGCGTCGGCAGTGCCGGGGGAGACCATTCCGCGTTGGACCGAGCGAGTGGATCGGGCGCTGTATATGGCCAAGGCCGCCGGTCGTAACCGCCTGGCAACCTGCGACACTTCAATATCACCCCTGAATGACTGGCCTTCTGTTACCTGAAAAATCACGCACGTTATACATGCGCACCGTTTAAGTGCATGAATAATTCCGGCATTCGCCCAGTGTTACATCATGGTGCGTTTCGTGTGCCAGGAAAGTGCATTCAGTCAATAAAACTACTTGGTGGTGTTGGGTAACATGCTGTTATAAAAGAATTTTAAGCCACTTTCAGAGAGTTGGCACATCCCTTGCGATAAAGATCGGCAATGGTGCGGCGTTCCGTCGCTCCTGCATCGACAACAACACAAGCGCAAGGAGTTCCATCGTGAAGAAGTGGCAAGTTTCCTCTCGCTGGCTGACGACCTCCCTGGTCGCCATGGGTATGTCCTTCCCGGTATTCGCTCAGGAAGACGACCCCATCAAGGTGGGCATCCTGCATTCCCTGTCCGGCACCATGGCGATCAGCGAATCGACGCTGAAGGACACCATGCTGATGCAGATCGAGCAGCAGAACGCGCAGGGTGGATTGCTGGGACGTCAGCTAGAGCCCGTAGTCGTCGACCCTGCCTCCGACTGGCCTCTGTTCGCCGAGAAGGCACGCCAACTGCTGGAGCAGGACAAGGTCGACGTCATATTCGGCAACTGGACCTCCGTATCGCGCAAGTCGGTATTGCCGGTCGTCGAGGAACTCAACGGCTTGTTGTTCTATCCGGTGCAGTATGAAGGCGAGGAGTCCTCCGGGAATGTTTTCTATACTGGTGCTGCCCCCAACCAGCAGGCGATTCCCGCCGTCGATTACCTGATGAACAACGTCGGCGTCGAGCGTTGGGTGCTGGCTGGGACCGACTACGTCTATCCGCGCACCACCAACAAGATTCTCGAGGCCTACCTCAAGGATCATGGCGTGGCGCAGGAAGACATCATGATCAACTACACGCCGTTCGGGCACTCCGACTGGCAGAACATCGTCTCCGAGATCAAGCGTTTCGGCAGTGCCGGCAAGAAGACCGCCGTGGTTTCGACCATCAACGGCGATGCCAACGTGCCGTTCTACCGTGAGTTGGGCAATCAGGGCATCGATGCCGCCGATATTCCGGTCATTGCCTTCTCGGTGGGCGAGCAGGAACTCTCGGGCATCGACACGGCACCGCTGGTCGGCCACCTGGCCGCCTGGAACTACTTCATGAGCGTCGATACCGATGCCAACTACGACTTCATCGACAGTTGGATCGAATATACCGGTGACGAGGAAGCCGTGACCAACGATCCGATGGAAGCTCACTATATCGGCTTCAACATGTGGAAAGAAGCGGTTAAGAAGGCTGGTACCACCGATGTCGATGCAGTCAAGGATGCAATCATTGGCGTGAGCGTGCCCAACCTGTCCGGCGGCTACGCAGCGATGATGCCCAATCACCACATCACCAAGCCTGTGCTGATCGGTGAAATTCAGGACAACGGCCAGTTCTCTATCGTCTGGCAGACCCCATCCACTGTGGCCGGTGATGCCTGGTCCGATTACCTGCCCGGCTCGCGTGACCTGATCAGCGACTGGCGCAAGCCGCTGGAGTGCGGCAACTACAACGTGATCGAAAAGACCTGTGGCGGTGGCGAGGCCCAGACGGCCAGCCAATAAGGCATGCCCCAGCGATCCGGCCGTGGCCGGATCGCTCCAAAACACAACCACACGCCACTCAAAGGACACCCGCATGAACCTCCTGCGGACGATTAAAGCCACACTCCTGTTCTGGTGTTGTGTCGCGTTGGCCACCCCCGTCCTCGCGCAGCAGACCAACATCGCGGAGCAGGATGTGCCCCCCGAGCTGGCCGCCCTGGCCGCAGACTCCTATGCCGATAAGGGCAAGGCCATTCAGGCCTTGATTGCCAGTGACCACCCGCGTACGCGCACCTGGCTGACCACACTGCTCGATGGCAAGCTGCAACGCATCAAGGAGAGTGGTCGTTTCGTCATCGTTACCGATAACCGCGGCCGCGACTGGACAGTCATCGACGCGGTCGACGATACGCCGTTGGGCGAAGTTTCGCGGCGGAACATCGATCGCATCACCATCAACAATGCGCTGCGCAACCAGCTGCGCAGCGCCATGGCCGTCCTCGATCTCGACGCGCCGACGGTACAGGAACGCCTGGCCAGCGCCGATCGCCTGCTCGGTAAAGTCGACGTGAACCTGGCCGAGCCACTGGCCGCACGTCTCGAGGCCGAGGAAAGCCCGGCCGTACGCGACAAGCTCACCCAGGCCCTGGCCATCTATCAATTGCAAAGCGGCGATAGCGCAGCCATCAGCGAGGCCATCGATACGTTGTCGGGCAGCCTTAATCCTGCCGTTCGCGCCGCACTCAATGGGGTCGCTGCGGGAGAGGGTGAGGCCGCCGAGTCGGCCCGGCAGGCCCTGGCAGGCATTGAGCAGAAGCTCAAGTTAAATCGTGCCGCGGAAACGCTCTATTTTGGCTTGAGCCTGGGCTCGGTGCTGGTGCTGGCGGCCATCGGCCTGGCTATCACCTTTGGCGTCATGGGCGTTATCAACATGGCGCATGGCGAGCTGATCATGCTCGGTGCCTACACCACCTGGATGATGCAGCAACTGCTGCCGGGGCAGCCCGGCCTGGCGCTCATCCTGTCGATTCCCGCCGGCTTTCTGGTCGCAGCGGTCGCCGGCATCATCATCGAGCGTAGCGTGATCCGTTTTCTCAAGGGGCGCCCGCTGGAGACCCTGCTGGCCACCTTCGGCGTCAGCCTGATATTGCAGCAATTGGTACGCACGCTGGTCTCGCCGCTCAACCGTACCGTGGTGACGCCGGAGTGGATGAGTGGCTCGCTGGTTATCAACGAAGCGCTATCGCTGACTCTCAATCGTCTCTACGTGCTGGGCTTCGCGCTGGTGGTCTTCGCCGGAATCATGCTGGTGATGCGCAAGACTCGCCTGGGGCTGGAAGTACGTGCGGTGACCCAGAACCGTGCCATGGCGCGTTCCATGGGGATTCGTGCCACGCGTGTAGACATCATGACCTTCGCGCTGGGCTCCGGTGTTGCCGGACTGGCCGGTGTGGCGCTTTCGCAACTCACCAACGTCGGCCCCAATCTCGGTCAGAGCTACATCATCGATTCGTTCATGGTCGTGGTGTTCGGCGGGGTCGGCAACCTTTGGGGCACGCTGGTCGCCGGCATGTCGCTGGGCGTCATCAATCAGGTCCTCGAGCCTTGGGCCGGCGCCATCCTCGCCAAGATCATTGTGCTGGTCTTCATCATCCTGTTCATTCAGAAACGCCCCCGCGGACTCTTTCCGCAGAAGGGCCGTGCGGCGGAGGGCTGAACCATGCACTGGCTCGCCAAACCGGCTACCGAGCGTAGCACTCAAATCTTCATCGGCGTGCTGACCGCAGCGCTGGTCGCCGTCTGCCTGCTCAACCTGTTGTTGCCCGCCGGGCATCCGCTGCATGTTTCCACCTACACCGTGACCCTGCTCGGCAAGTACCTGTGCTATGCGCTGCTTGCCGTGGCGGTAGACCTGGTATGGGGTTACCTGGGCATTCTCAGCCTGGGGCATGGCGCCTTCTTCGCCTTGGGCGGCTACGCCATGGGCATGTACCTGATGCGCCAGATCGGCGACCGCGGCGTCTACGGTCATCCAGTGCTGCCCGACTTCATGGTATTCCTCGATTGGGAGTCGCTGCCCTGGTACTGGCATGGCTTCGACATGGCGTGGTTCGCTTTCCTGATGGTGTTGTTGGTACCAGGGCTGCTGGCTCTGGTGTTCGGCTTCCTGGCCTTCCGCTCGCGAGTCACAGGCGTATATCTGTCGATCATCACCCAGGCGCTGACCTTTGCCTTGATGCTGGCCTTCTTCCGCAACGAGATGGGCTTCGGAGGTAACAACGGCCTGACTGATTTCAAGGAACTGTTGACGTTCGACCTCAGCGCCGACAGCACTCGCCTGGGCCTGTTCGTGGCCTCTGGCCTCGCCCTAGGGCTGGGCTATTGGCTGTGTCGGGCAATAGTGTCCAGCAAGCTGGGCCGGGTCTGCGTGGCCTCGCGGGACGCCGAGGCGCGTACTCGCTTTCTGGGCTACCGGGTCGAGCGCGTGCAACTGTTCGTGTTCGTGGTCTCGGCCATGCTTGCCGGGGTCGCGGGGGCGCTGTACGTGCCTCAGGTCGGCATCATCAATCCCAGCGTGTTCTCGCCGCTGTTTTCCATCGAAATCGTGGTGTGGGTGGCCCTGGGTGGCCGGGCGACGCTCTATGGCGCCGTCATCGGCGCGATCCTGGTCAACTATGCCAAGACCGTTTTTACCGGGGTGATGCCCGATGCATGGCTGTTCGCGCTAGGCGGACTGTTCGTGATCGCTACCGTGGTGTTGCCGCAAGGATTGGCGGGGCTACTTGCCAAGCGCAAGCGTGGCAAGCCCACCGCATCGGCCAAGGGTGTCAAGGAGGCTACCGCATGACCATTCTGCAATCGCTGGCGAACCGGGACCGGGTGTTCGATTTCCTGATTCCCGATCCCTCGCCGGTGGACGTGCGTCACGGACCGATCCTCTACCTCGAGGATGTCAGCGTCAGTTTCGACGGCTTCAAGGCGATCAACGATCTCAATCTGACCATCGATGATGGTGAGCTTCGCTGCATCATCGGTCCCAACGGCGCCGGCAAGACCACCATGATGGACATCATCACCGGCAAGACCCGGCCTGACCACGGCCAGGTATGGTTCGGCAGCCGTCACAACCTGCTGACCATGAACGAGCCGGAAATCGCCACCCTGGGCATCGGCCGAAAGTTCCAGAAGCCGACGGTATTCGAAGCACTAAGCGTGTTCGAAAACCTGGAGCTGGCGATGAGTGCCGACAAACGTGTCATGCCGACCCTGGTCGCCAGGCTCTCTGGCGAGGCCCGTGATCGCATCGACGAGGTGCTGGAGATGATCGGTCTGCAAACCGAGCGCGACCGTGCCGCCGGCATCCTCTCCCACGGACAGAAACAGTGGCTGGAAATCGGCATGCTGTTGATGCAGCGCCCCCGCCTGTTGTTGGTCGATGAGCCGGTGGCCGGCATGACCGAGCAGGAAATGGAACGCACCGGCGAGCTGCTGACCAGCCTGGCCGGCAAGCAGTCGGTGGTGGTGGTCGAGCACGACATGGGCTTCGTGCGTTCGATCGCCCGCAAGGTCACGGTGCTGCATCAGGGCAGCGTACTCGCCGAGGGCAGCATGGATCAGGTCTCCAGCGATCCCCGTGTTGTCGAAGTCTATCTGGGGGAGGAAAGCTGATGCTGCAAGTCGACAAGCTCAACCAGTTCTATGGCGAGAGCCACACGTTGTGGGATCTCTCGCTTGAAGTGCCGCAGGGTGAATGTACCTGTGTGATGGGCCGCAACGGCGTGGGCAAGACCACATTGCTCAAATGCGTGATGGGTGAAGTTCCGGTCAAGAGTGGCTCACTGCGTTATGACGGCGAGACCGAGCTGACCCAGAAACGTATCGAGGACCGCTCACGGCTGGGCATCGGCTACGTGCCTCAGGGGCGCCAGATCTTCTCGCTGCTCACCGTGGAAGAAAACCTATGTACCGGCCTGGCTGCGCGGCGTGACAAGAAACGCACGATTCCCGAGCGAATCTATGAGTTGTTCCCGGTGCTCAAGGAAATGCGCCATCGGCGTGGCGGCGATCTCTCGGGCGGCCAGCAACAGCAGCTGGCGATCGGCCGCGCCCTGGTGCTCGAACCGCGCCTGCTGATCCTCGACGAGCCGGGCGAAGGCATCCAGCCCAACATCGTTGCTGAAATCGGCGAGGTGATCCGCAAGCTCAACCGCGAGGATGGCATGACGGTACTGCTCGCCGAGCAGAAGCTGCCCTTCGTGCGCAAGTTTGCCGATCGTTTCGTGATTCTCGACCGCGGCCGCACGGTGGCCAAGGGCAGTGTCGACGAGCTTTCCGACGATTTGATCAAGCGGCACCTGACGGTATGACAGTGCTGCCTTTTCCACGTAGCGAAGTGCTACCCGGCAAAGCGCCTCTCGATAAAACGCCAGGCGACTCGGGGCATCGCTTCGACGCTGGGCGGCGCTGGGCCGCCTCGATCGACCTGGGCTTTCGCCAAGACAGGCGTGGCGACAGCGATCGTACCCGGCTGGTACGGGCCCGGCATCGCGGGCCGCTACGGGTGCAGCGGCCGTTCTACCCCGAGGGCGAGGTCTGCCACGTCTATTTATTGCACCCCCCTGGCGGGTTGGTCAGCGGCGACGAGTTGCGCATTGACGCTGCGGTAGAGGCCGGGGCGCATGCCCTACTCACTACTCCGGCAGCAGCCAAGCTCTACCGCGCCGACAGCCAAGGCGTGGCCTGGGGCCAGCACACGCGGCTCACGGTCGCCGACGGCGGGACGCTCGAATGGTTGCCGCAGGAGACGCTGTGCTTCGATGGATCGCGCGGGATCCAGACCACCGAGATTGCGCTGGATCGCGATGCCCGCTGCCTGGGTTGGGAAGTCCTGGCACTGGGCCGGCCTGCCAGCCGCTTGCCGTTCGTCAGCGGTGGCATCGAGCAGCGCTTCTGTCTGACACGCGAGGGCCGGCCGCTGTGGCTGGAGCGCCAGCCGCTGGACCCCACGCATCCGCGCTTTCGTGGGCGCTGGGGGCAGGGTGGGGCAACGGTACAGGCCACGCTATGGGGCGTGGGTCTCGAGTCGCCTTCCGCATGCATCGAAGCACTGAGAGACGCCCTGCCGGCTTCGCCACGCTGGGCGGTGACGCTGCGTCACGATGTGCTGTTGCTGCGTTATCTCGGCGACTCGCGTAACGAAGCCTGGGATCTCTGCCAGCGCGCCTGGGACGTGCTGCGTCCCTCACTCTGCGGGCGCGAGGCGTGTGTGCCGCGCATCTGGCTCACCTGATCAGGCCAGTTTCAACAGAACATAGAACGCCAGTTTCCAACAGAACGTAGAAGGGACAACCGCCATGGAATTGACCCCGAGAGACAAGGACAAGCTGCTGCTGTTCACCGCCGCACTGCTTGCCGAGCGCCGCAAGGCTCGTGGCCTCAAGCTCAACTATCCCGAGGCCGTGGCGCTGATCAGCGCCGAAATCATGGAAGGGGCCCGCGATGGCAGGAGTGTCGCCGAGCTGATGAGCTACGGACGCGAGATCCTGACCCGTGACGACGTGATGGAAGGTGTCCCGGAGATGGTTGACGAGGTTCAGGTCGAAGCGACGTTCCCAGACGGCACCAAGCTGGTCACGGTACATAGCCCAATAGTCTAAAACAGGCTGCACTCGGCCATGCGCTTCGCTTTGTGACCCACATGGACGTGGGAAATGCGAAGGCCCGCAGGGAGCGGGCCTAGCCCTGGCCTTCGTTCGCTCAGTTTTAGCTGCTGAAACAGCCATAACGTAGAGGGAAGGTTCCAATGATTCCCGGTGAATACCAACTGAAAGACGGCGAGATCGATCTCTGTGCAGGGCGCGAGCGGATCACCGTCGAGGTCGCCAACACCGGTGACCGCCCGATCCAGATCGGCTCGCACTATCACTTCGCCGAGGCCAACCCGGCCTTGGTCTTCGATCGCGACAAGACGCGTGGCTATCGCCTCGACGTGGCGGCGGGCACGGCGATTCGCTTCGAGCCCGGTCAGAGCCGCGAAGTGACGCTGATTCCCTTCGTCGGCAAGCGGCATATCTACGGTTTTCGTCAGGAAGTAATGGGGGCACTGGACGGCAAAGGAGCCGCATCATGAAGCCGACTAACCGGATCAGTCGACAGGCCTATGCCGACATGTACGGCCCGACGGTGGGCGATAAGGTTCGTCTGGGCGATACCGAACTGTGGATCGAGGTCGAGAAGGATCACACCCATTACGGTGATGAGGTGAAGTTCGGCGGGGGCAAGGTCATCCGTGACGGCATGGGCCAGAGCCAGCGCAATGACAACAGCGTGATGGATACCGTGATCACCAACGCGCTGATTCTCGACTGGTGGGGCATCGTCAAGGCCGATGTGGGGCTTCAAGGGGGACGTATCGCCGCCATCGGCAAGGCCGGCAACCCCGATACCCAGCCGGACGTCGACATCGTCATCGGCCCCGGCACCGAAATCATCGCTGGCGAAGGCAAGATCCTTACCGCCGGCGGCATCGACGCGCATATCCATTTCATCTGTCCGCAGCAGGTGGAAGAGGCGCTGATGAGTGGCGTGACCACCATGCTCGGTGGCGGCACCGGCCCGGCTACCGGCTCCAACGCCACCACCTGCACGCCGGGCGCGTGGCACATTGGCAAGATGCTCCAGGCAATCGACGAGCTGCCCATGAACATCGGCCTGCTCGGCAAGGGGAACGCCAGCCTGCCCGAGGCGCTGGAAGCGCAGATCGAGGCGGGTGCCATGGGGCTCAAGCTGCATGAGGACTGGGGCACCACGCCGGCGTCCATCGACAATTGCCTGAGCGTGGCCGAGAAGTACGACGTACAGATCGCCATCCATACCGACACGCTCAACGAGTCGGGCTTCGTCGAGGACACCCTGGCTGCGTTCAAGGAACGCGGCATCCACACCTACCACACCGAGGGGGCAGGTGGCGGCCACGCGCCGGACATCATCACGGCCTGTTCCAAGGACTACGTGTTGCCGTCGTCGACCAATCCCACGCGGCCCTACACGGTCAACACCATCGACGAGCATCTCGACATGCTGATGGTGTGCCACCACCTCGATCCCAACATTCCCGAGGATGTGGCCTTCGCCGACTCGCGTATTCGCCGCGAGACTATCGCTGCCGAGGATGTCCTCCACGACCTGGGCGTGATCTCGATGATTGCCTCCGACTCCCAAGCGATGGGCCGAGTCGGTGAAGTGATCTGCCGCACATGGCAGACCGCTCACAAGATGAAGGTTCAGCGCGGCCTGCTGCCGGAAGACCAGGAGCGAGGTGCCGACAATTTCCGGGCCAGGCGCTACATCGCCAAGTACACCATCAACCCGGCGATCACTCATGGTATCGCTCATGAAGTCGGTTCGGTGGAAGTCGGCAAGCTGGCCGACCTGACGTTGTGGAGCCCGGCGTTCTTCGGCGTCAAGCCGGCCCTGATCCTCAAGGGTGGCATGATCGCCGCCGCGCCCATGGGCGATCCCAACGCCTCGATTCCCACCCCACAACCGGTCCATTACCGGCCGATGTTCGGCGCCTTCGGCAAGGCGGCCAGTGCCACCCGGCTGAGCTTCGTCAGCCAGGCGGCGATTGATGCCGGCATCGGTGAAAGGCTGGGGCTGGCCAGTCCGCTATCGGCGTGCAGGAACGTGCGCGGCGTGCGCAAGGGTGACATGAAACTGAACGGTGCCTGTCCGCAGCTGGAGGTCGATCCGCAGACCTATGAAGTGCGCTGCGACGGTGAACTGTTGACTTGCGAGCCGGCGACGGAGCTGCCGTTGGCCCAGCGTTATCATCTTTTCTGAGGTAGGACATGTTGAAACTGATTGAACGCCTGGGGCCGATCACGGTGGAACAGGCCAGTGACAGCGTGACGCTGCCATTTGAGCTGCGCATGCGTGGGCGGCTCAAGGCGGTAAGTGACGCCGGGCATGAGCTGGGCCTGTTTCTCGACCGTGGCCCGGTGCTACGCGATGGTGAAGGGCTGCGAGCCGAGAGTGGTGAGGTGATCCGGGTCAAGGCGGCCGACGAGCCGGTAATCACCGCGCGCATCGAAGGCGCATTGGCGCTGGCGCGGCTGTGCTATCACCTCGGCAACCGACATGTGTCGCTGGCTATTGGTGGCGACGAACGCTCTTCACTAGGCCAGGGCTGGGTGCGATTCCCGCCGGATCATGTGCTTGAAGAACTGGCCGAACGCCTGGGGGCGACGCTCGAGCATCACGAGGCACCATTCGATCCCGAGCCGGGCGCTTATTCCCAAGGCGAAAGTCATTCCCACGGACATGGCCACTCCCATGATCATGGGCATTCACATGGCCATCATCACCACCACGAGCATAGCCATGCCCACTGAGCCCACGCTGTCCGGAGGCGGCGATCTGGCCTTGCTGGGACTGCTGCAACTGGTCAGCCCGGCGCTACCGATCGGTGCTTTCGCCTGGTCGCAGGGACTGGAAAGCGCCTTCGAGCTGGGCTGGGTTAGCGACGAAGCCACTCTTGGTGAATGGCTGGAAGGCGTGCTCGAGGATGGCCTGACCCGCTGTGACCTGCCGGTACTGGCGCGCATGTACTCAGCCTGGCAAGCCGGTGATGACACGGCACTCGCCGGGTGGAATGACTGGCTGCAAGCCAATCGCGAAACCGCCGAGTTGGCTGCCGAGGACTTCCGTCTTGGCGAGGCCATGGTGCGGCTGCTGCGCTCGCTGGATCAGCTGCCAGCCTCGCCGACGCTGCCGTCCCAACCGACTTACGCCGTGATGTTTGCGCTCGCCAGCTGGCAGCGGGGTATTCCGGTCCGTGACTGTGTGCTCGGTTTTGCCTGGGCCTGGCTGGAAAACCAGCTGGCGGTGGCCTGCAAGGCACTGCCATTGGGGCAGACCGCGGCCCAGCGATTGATTGAGCGGCTGCGGCCGCAGTTGGTGACGGCAGTCGATACGGCCCTGGCGTTGAGCGATGACGAGCTCGGCCCGGCACTGCCGGGTCTCGCCCTGGCCAGCGCGCATCATGAAACCCAATATTCCCGCCTATTTCGTAGTTGAGCGGCATTAAGAAGGAGTAAACGCCATGAATCATTGTTTGCGTATCGGCGTCGGGGGCCCGGTCGGCTCCGGCAAGACCGCGCTGCTCAAGCAGCTTTGCTTGGCCCTGCGCGACCATTACGATATCGCCGTGGTCACCAATGACATTTATACCCGCGAAGATGCCGACTTCCTGCTCAAGCACGACGCGTTGCCGGCAGACCGCATCTTGGGCGTCGAGACCGGTGGCTGTCCGCATACCGCGATTCGCGAGGACGCCTCGATGAACCTCGCCGCCATCGACGATCTGCACAGCCGCCATCCCAACCTGGAACTGGTGCTGGTGGAGTCCGGCGGCGATAACCTGTCGGCGACCTTCAGTCCCGAGCTATCCGATCTGACGCTTTATGTCATCGATGTCTCCGCCGGTGACAAGATTCCGCGCAAGGGCGGGCCGGGTATTACCAAGTCCGATCTCCTGATCATCAACAAGATCGATATTGCCGAGTACGTTCACGCCTCGCTGGAGGTCATGGACCGAGACGCGCGCAAGATGCGCGGCGAGCGGCCGTTCGTGTTCACCAACCTGCACGACGGGGTGGGGCTGGAAACCATCATCCAGTTCATTCTGGATCGAGGCATGCTTCCAGAGCGCCGGCCGGGTGCACTTGCCGTTAGTTGATACCATTTAATTATACCGTTATCTAGGAGCGCAACATGTCTCAGTGTTTGCCTGCACGTTCCTTCTCCCATAGTAATTCCCATCTCTGGGCGCTGGCCATTGCGCCAATTGCTGCACTCGCCGCCATGACGGCCTCCGCCCACGCCGGTCATGGCGCTGTCGGTCATGGCGGGTTCGTTGCCGGGCTACTGCATCCGTTGCTGGGGCTGGACCACCTGTTGGCCATGCTGGCCATCGGCCTGTGGAGTGTGCGACAGCAAGGGAGCCTACGCCGTTTCATGCCGCTGATAATGCTCGCTGGCATGTGGGGCGGGGCAGCACTGGCCTGGGGTGGCCTTGCCGTGCCCGGGGTGGAAGCGGGGATCGCGCTTTCGGTGTTGCTCGCCGGCGTACTGGTCGCGACACTGGCGCGGCTGCCCGGTGCGCTGGGTGGCGTATTGGTCGCCGCGTTCATGCTCTTCCACGGTCATGCCCACGGCAGCGAGCTGCCGGCAGGAGCGTCACTGCTTACCTACCTGATCGGCTTCTCGCTGGCGACACTGGCTATCGCCTATGCCGGTAAGGGCTTTGGTGCATTGTTACAGCGTTGCGAGACACGCTGGGTGCGTGCCCTGGGGGCAATGATCGCTGCGGTGGGCGGCGCGTTTGCGCTGGGCTGAGTGCTGTAATGTTGATAAACGGGGCGGACTGCCCCGTTCGTCGTTTATCAGGCACTGACGTCGCGATAACGGGCATTGATGAAGCAGTAGATGCCATACGCCATCAGGCCTAGCGCCACGATACCCAGCAGCCAGGGCCCGAACGGTTGACGCGCCAGAGTAGTGAGCGCGCCGCCCAGGCCCTGAGCCTCGCTGGGGTCGGACTGCCAGGCGGCTATGCAGAGGAATAACCCGATGATCAGGAATACCACGCCACGAGCCGTCAGGCCCATGCGCGTCGCGCCTTCGGCGAGCTTGCGCTGACTCGCGTTGAGTTCCCGCATATGCCAGTTCTTGAGGTAGGAGCGTTTGACGGCACGCATGATCTGGCGCACACCGACGCCGAGAAACACCACACCCACCGCGAACACCAGATAGATGCCGCCGGGTTGGCTCATAAGTTCTGCGGTCCGACTTTGCGTAGAGCTGCCTGACGAGGCGGCATGCCGTAGCAGATCGAAGCAATATACCCCCAGACCGGCATAGATGATTCCGCTTATCACAAAAGCCAACCGAGTGGCGATACCCTTGATGCTGCTACCGGCATCCTCGGTGTCAAACCAGGCCTGAATGAGTCGCCAGAGCGTATAGGCGAAGAGGCCGATCCCTAACAGCCCTAGCATGATGCTGCCGAACGGCTGACTGGCCAACTGGGTAATCGCTTCCTTCGAACCGGCATGCTGGCCGCCCAGCCCGGCGGCCGCCATTAGCGCCAATCCTCCGATCAGCACGTAGACAACTCCCTTGGCCAGATACCCCCAGCGTGCGGCTGCGGCAATCCCCTGTCGTAGGGTGGATGTAGCGTGTTTCATGATTCGCTTCCTGTATCCATTCCGTGGATGTCATGGCCTGTCAGCCAGGCTGCCAAACGGTTGGCCTGCTGCAGGTCAGTTGGCTTACCTTTGCCTGTCTTGTGATACCGGGTTTTACATATCTAGACAGTATGGCTGTCCCAGCGGCCTACCCTAGAAGGCACGACCTTTTTATCACGGAATCAGATCGCTATGAAAAACCGAGACTCAGCGGCTTCCCATGGCCGCCATGCTTATACGCCTACGCACATCCCGCGCAAGGGTTGGTCCGAGGTGCTAAAGCGGGTCAAGGATGATATCGGCCGCGATCATGTGTCCCTGGTGGCCGCAGGGGTCGCGTTTTATAGCTTGCTCGCGCTGTTTCCGGCCATCGTTGCCGTCATCTCCATCTGGGGGCTGCTGTTCGATCCACAGCAGATCTCACAGCAGATCTCGTCGATCAGCCACCTTCTACCGCAGCAGGCCGCCGAGATCATTCGCCAGCAGGCCCAGCAAGCCAGTTCGGGAAATAGCGCCGGCATGGGGTTGGCTGCGATTGGCGGTATCTTGCTAGCGGTCTACAGCGCCTCGCGCGGCATCAAGGGGCTCATGGAGGGCTTGAATATTGTCTATGGCGAGGAGGAAAAGCGCGGCTTCATCAAGAAGACTGCCATTATTCTGGGGCTGACACTGGGGGCAGTCATCATGGCTGTCATCACGCTGGGCACCATTACGGCCATCCCGGCACTCGTCAACGTGCTAGGCCTCGACGGGACGGTAGGCACGCTCATTAGCCTGCTGCGTTGGCCATTGCTACTGATCGTGATGATTTTGGCGCTTGGGATCCTGTTTCGTTATGCGCCGGATCGCAAGAAGCCACGCTGGCAGTGGGCGAGCGCCGGCTCGATTATCGCAGTTCCGCTATGGCTGATCGGCTCCATCGGCTTCTCCATCTACGTTCGCAACTTTGCCAGCTATAACGAGACCTATGGGTCGCTTGGGGCGGTCGTGATCCTGCTCATGTGGTTCTGGCTCTCCGCCTTCATCGTCCTGATGGGGGCGGAACTGAACAGCGAGTTGGAACGGCAGACGCAACATGACACCACGGCCGGAGGCGACCAGCCCGTGGGTGAACGCGGAGCGCATGCCGCCGATAGCGTGGCCAGGGACAATCGCTGAAGCGGGCCGGGCCGTGATCATGACACGGCCCGGCAATGGCCTCACTCGGCAGACTTGCGCTGCGCTAGATGACGATAGAGCTGACGAATGCCGAACGTCCACGGGGGAAGCCTGTCGCTGTGATCGACCCGGTTGACCAACGCCCCGAGGGCCGGGGTAGCAATGGTCACGGTATCACCGATGTGGTGGGTGAATCCCTGGCCTTCACCGTCGCGATCAAGAATCGGCGAGAACATGGTGCCAAGGAACAGCATGAAGCCATCAGGGTACTGGTGATGGGCTCCGTGCGTCTGGGCCACAAGATCCAGCGGATCGCGGCTGATCTGGCGCATGTCGCTGCCATCCTCGAGCAGGAAACCGTCGTCCTCGCCGTCGATGCGCAGTGTGACATGCGCCTGGCGTACCGTATCGATGGTGAAGTGCTCATCGAACAAGCGGATGAAGGGGCCCACCGAACACGAGGCGTTGTTGTCCTTCGCCTTGCCCAACAACAGGGCACTGCGCCCTTCGATATCGCGCAGATTGACATCGTTGCCGAGGGCGGCACCACGCACCTGGCCGTTGCCGTCGACGGCCAGCACGATTTCCGGCTCGGGATTGTTCCACTTCGAGGCGGGATGCAGCCCGACGCGTTGGCCGAAGCCGACTGACGACAGGGGCTGCGACTTGGTGAATACCTCGGCATCGGGGCCAATACCCACTTCCATGTACTGTGACCAGCCGCCGCGCGTTTGCAGTTCTTTCTTCAGCGTCATGGCCTCTTCGGAGCCGGGCTTGATCAGCGACAGGTCGGTGCCGATCAAGCTTTGCAGCTCATGGCGCAGCTCGCTGGCGCGTGACGCGTCGCCGCCGGCTTGCTCCTCGATGACGCGCTCGAGCATCGACACGGCAAACGTCACGCCACAGGCCTTGATCGCCTGCACGTCACAGGGTGCCAGCAAGAAAGGGGGCCTGGCTGGCTCGGCCAGGGAATTCTCGATCAAGGTTTCCACCCGCCCCAGCGATTCGCCCTCGGCGGAGGCAACCAGGCCGGCGGCATCTGAATGTTCGAGCAGGTCGGCCATGGTCTCCACATGGCGGGACAGGTCGATGACCTCGCCCTGGCGAATGGCGACGATGGCAGGGCCTTCGTGGGGCGTGACGCGCCATACCCGGCCGACCAGCAGGGCGCGATTGAGGTCCTCGGGCAGGTAGCGGGAAGCGGGCTGCAGTGGCATGACGTTCTCCGGTCTGATGGGGCAAGCAGGCGGTCAATGCTGGACGTCTGGAACGATCGTCGCAATGACGCACCGACAAAGGCCTACTATTGTCGTGATGTATGATAGGTATGCCAAGAGTACCTGTCAGCCATTCGAGACAAAAGGAGAACAACATGTTCGAGGCATTCCGGGGCAAGCGGATCCTGATCACCGGGGCGAGTCGGGGAATCGGGGCAGCAGTGGCCCGCAAGCTGGGCGCGTATGGAGCGCATGTGGCCGTGCACTACTATTCCAGCGAGACGCCGGCGCGTGAGGTGGCCGAGGCAATTCGCGACGCCGGTGGCCAGGCCTTCCTGATTCAGGGCGACGTCAGCGAGTCCGCCAGGGCGGTCGAGGTCGTCGATGAAGCCGCCGCCGCCATGGGCGGGCTCGACGTGCTCATCAACAATGCCGGTGACATGCTCGGTCGGGTGAGCCTCGAGGCCATGGACGACGAGCAATACGACAAGGTCATGAACCTCAATGTGCGCTCGGTGGTCATGGCCAGCCGCGCTGCATTGCCTCATTTTCGCGAGCAGGGCGCGGGCAACATCATTCATACCAGCTCGATTGCCGCGCGCAACGGCGGCGGCGCCGGTGCGGGACTGTATGCCTCGGCAAAGGGCTTCGTCAGCACATTGACGCGCTCCATGGCCAAGGAGCTGGCTGCGGACAATATTCGCGTCAATGCCGTGGCCCCTGGCACGATCTCCACCGATTTTCACCAGCGGCATTCCAATGAGGCTCAGCTCGAGGCCGCCCGCGGCACGATTCCCCAAGGGCGCCTGGGCACCGCCGAGGATTGTGTGGGCGCGTACCTGTTTCTTATTAGTGACGAGCTCAGCGCCTACGTGACCGGCCAGGTCATTGAAGTCAACGGTGGGCAGTTGATGCCATGAAGACGCACCCCTCCTATGCAATAGCTATCACCATGGGCGATCCGGCCGGAATCGGGCCGGAGATCATCTGTCGGGCGTTGGCCGACATGTCCGCCGAAGATCGGGCCTCCTCATTGCTGGTGGGCGATATCGCCACCTTTTCGCGTGCGGCACGCCTGATCGAGGCCGACCTGACGTTCTACCCCATCGACGCGTCGGAAGCTGCGCCATCCAGTAACGGAATAGCCGTAGCCCAGGTCGACAATGCACTGGGCACGCCGATTCCCGATGGCAAAATCAGCGCGGCTGCGGGAGAGATGGCGTTTCGCTGCGTCGAGCGCGCTGTGGATCTGGTCCAGGCCGGGCGCGCCGGCGTGATAGTTACCGCACCACTCAACAAGGCGGCGCTGCACGCCGCTGAGCGCTACTACGATGGCCACACTGGCATGTTGGCATCACTGACCGGTGCGCCGGCGTCATTCATGCTGCTGGCCTCGGAAGCGCTGTCGACGATCCACGTCTCGACTCACGTCTCGCTGAAAGAGGCGATTCAACGGGTCTCGGCCGAACGAATCGAGGCAACCGTCAAGGCCGGGCACGAGCATCTGTGTCAGATGGGGCTGGACACGCCGCGCATTGCTGTGGCCGGTCTCAATCCACACTGCGGTGAAGGGGGAATCTTCGGCGACGAGGATGAGCGTATCATTCGACCGGCCGTCGAGGCGCTGCAACAGGCGGGATACGCGGTGCAGGGGCCGATTTCCGCTGACACGGTGTTCTATCGCGCCAGCCAAGGCGAGTTCGATCTGGTGGTGGCCCAGTACCATGACCAAGGTCATATTCCGGTCAAGCTGATTGCCTTCGATACCACTGTCAATGTCAGCCTGGGCCTGCCGATCAAGCGTACCTCAGTGGATCACGGTACGGCCTTCGACATTGCCTGGCAGGGCAAGGCGGACGCTGTCAACATGAACGCGGCCATCGCCTATGCCCGGCAATTGGCAAGGGGAATGCGCCTTGGCTGAGCTGACGGTGGCGATCGTCGCCGATGACCTGACCGGGGCGATGGATGCCGCGGCACCGTTCGCCCGTCGCAGCGCTCGAACCAGCGTCGTCATCGCTCTGGAGCATCTCGCTGATGTCATTGCCCAGGGTAACCTGCCCGATGTGCTGGCGATCAATACCGAGTCGCGCCATCTGCCTGCCGAGCAGGCCGCGAGACGGGTAGCCGAGGCTTTCGAGAGCCTGCTTCCGTTCGCGCCCCACATCCTCTTCAAGAAAGTCGACTCGACGCTGCGCGGTAATGTCGTCGCGGAGTGCCTGGCCGCGCGGCGCAGTAGTGGGCGCGGGCTGCTGGTGTGTCCCGCCGTCCCCGCCCAGGGGCGCACGTTGCGTGACGGTCAGATCCATGTGCATGGCGAGCCACTGGCAGCATCAGACTATGGTCGAGATGCCCGCTCGGCACCGCCCGCCGAGCCGTTGGCGGTCCTGTTTGCACGTCAGGGGCTGGATATCCCGGTCATGCGAGAGGGAGGAGCGGGGGAAGCGCCTGACGTCATAGCAGATGCCGTTGATGACGCCGACCTGCAACGATTGGCCCGGGCGCTTCTCGAGAGCCCTCAGCGCTGGCTGGCTGTCGGTGCTGCGGGGTTGACCGAGGCGTTGGCGGGTTGTCTCTTCCCGGCAGGATTCGCTTCGGCCTCTACCATACCGCCGCTGGAAAACCTGCTCATTGCCGTTGGGTCGCGTTGTGATCTGGCGCGCCGGCAGGTGGCTCGTCTGTGCGAGGCCTGTCCTGGCTTTTCGATCATCCATGCCATGGAGAACGACATGGCGAGACACGGCCCTGCCCGGCAACAGCTGATCATTCCCGAGCGTCGATCGTCTACGCGCTTTACGGCGGAGCAGGTTGCCCGGGGTATGGCGTACTGCGTGCAAGCGTTGCTTGAAGAAAAGTCGGGGCAAGCGTACATGCTGTTCCTCACCGGAGGTGACACGGCCATGGCTGTGATGGCACGGCTGAGCGTGAGGCAGGTCGAGTTGGCCGGCGAATGGGCACCCGGGGTGGCGTGGGGCTGGTTGGATGGGGATCGCCATCGGCCGGTCATGACCAAGGCCGGGGGCTTCGGTGACGAGGCGCTTCTCATGCGTCTCGGGCAGGCATCTACGACCAGAGGATAATACGCAAGGCATTGCATGCCGGCCTGGCAATGGCTAGGTTTCCTTATGATGGTATGACACGTATACATTTGGCCATCCGACACCCACCAAGGCAGGAGTGATACCTGCCCCCGAATCCGCAAGGAGAACAACAAATGGGTCACAAGCGCGCCAGCTCTACCAAACTCAATCGCTGGATATCGACCACTTTACTACTGGCCGGCGTCAGCGCCGCTGGTCTGGCCAGTGCCGATACGCTTCGCTTCGCCCACGTCTACGAGACGTCCGAGCCCTACCACAAGTGGGCATTGTGGGCCGCCGACGAAATCGAGAAGCGCACCGACGGCCGCTATACCGTAGAAGTACATGCTGCCTCGTCGCTGGGCAAGGAAGCGGATATCAACGAAGGCCTGTCACTGGGTACTGTCGATCTGATCTACACCGGCAACCAGTTTGCCGGGCGTTCCTACGGCCCGATTGGCATTGCCGGGGCGCCTTACATGTTCCGCGATTTCGAGCACTGGAAGGCCTATACCGAAAGTGACCTGTTCAAGGAAATTGCCCAGGGCTATCAGGACGCTACCGGCAACGTTCCGCTGGCCATGAACTATTACGGCAAGCGGCATACCACGTCCAACAAGGAGATCAACACGCCCGAGGACATGCAGGGGCTCAAGATCCGTGTACCCAACGCGCCCATGTACATGATGTTCCCGGAAGCGGTCGGGGCCAATCCGACGCCCATCGCCTTCTCGGAAGTCTACCTGGCCCTGCAGCAAGGGGTGGTAGATGCCCAGGAGAACCCGCTGCCAACCATCCAGGCCAAGAAGTTCTACGAGGTTCAGGACTACATCACCCTGACCGGTCATATCACCGACTCGCTGATTACCATTGCCGGCGGGCCGCTGTGGAACCGGTTGTCCGACGAGGACAAGCAGGTCTTCCGCAACGTCTACACCGAGGCTGGGCAGAAGATCACCGAGGATATCGTCCAGTCCGAGAAGGACCTTGTGGCCTGGTTCGAGGATCAGGGTGTGACCGTCAACGAGGTCGATACCAAGCCGTTCCGCGAAGCGGTCATTCCCTATCACAACGGCGAAGCCGCGACCTGGGATAAGGAAACCTACGATCGCGTGCAGGCGATCGGCCAGTAATCGTCAGTCTATCGATTCCACGCCAACCTTTCCGCTACCCGCCCGTCCCGGGTGGGTAGCGAGGAGACGATCATGACGAAAGACCGCCTGACTCACGATAGTGAGGCGCTCGGGGCGCTGGCCGATATCGGTAACGAGGAGTTCGATCCTCGCAATTACGCTCTCGAGGACTATGTCACGCTGGGCATTTTCTGGCTGCTGGCTCTCGATGTTTTCCTGCAGTTCTTCAGCCGTTACGTGCTGGGCGACTCGATCGCCTGGACGGAGGAAATGGCGCGTTACCTGCTGATCCTGGTCTGCTTCGTTGGCGGCTCCATGGCCGTGCGAAAGAACTCGCACATCATGGTCGAGTTCTTCTATCGCTATATGCCGCCGGCCATGGGGCGCCTGCTGTCGACGCTGGTCGATATTGCCCAGATTGCTTTCTTTGCCGCTGCAGCCTGGATCACCTACGGCCTGGCGGGGCGAACCCACTCGATGATGGTTTCGGTGGATGTTCCCAAGAGCTACCTCTATTACGCGGTCATGGCGGGGTTCCTGCTGATGCTGTTGCGAGCCGTACAGGTCGCAATTCGGCACTGGCGCGAGGGAACCAGTGAATTAATGCCCTCGGAAGAAGACCGATAACCCAAGCGAGAGTGTGCGATGCCCAACACCATGACCCTCAGTCCCGGGCGCTTGATCGTTCCACCGGTCGTTGCTGCCCTGGCCGTCCTGTTCTGCGTGTTCCTGGCCTTTCAGGAACACTACATGTCGTTTCTGTTCGCCTCGCTGTTCACCATGCTGGTGATGGGAGTGCCCATCGCTATCTGTCTGGCGGGGTCCTGTCTGATCTATGTCTATCTCAGCGGCCAAGTGCCGGATATCGTCGTTGCGCATCGCATGATCAATGGCGTCGACAGTTTCCCGTTGCTGGCCATTCCGTTCTTCATCCTGGCCGGCAATCTGATGAACAACGGCGGCATTACCACGCGCATCTTCGACTTCGCGCTGGCTCTGATGGGGTGGATGCGCGGCGGCCTCGGCCACGTTAATGTCGGGGCGAGTATCGTGTTCTCCGGTATGTCCGGTGCGGCGGTGGCCGATGCCGGCGGGCTGGGTACCATCGAGATCAAGGCCATGCGCGACGCCGGCTACGATCAGGAATTCGCCGTGGGTATCACGGCTGCCTCGTCGACGATCGGTCCGATCATTCCACCGAGTCTGCCCATGGTCATCTATGGCGTCATGGCCGGGGCGTCGGTCGGCCAACTGTTCGTTGCCGGGCTGGTGCCGGGGCTACTCATGGGCGTCGTGCTGATGATCATGATCGCTATCCTGGCACGCCGTCGTGGCTACAAGCGCGATGCCGAGTTCTCGTTAAAGGCGCTGCGCATCACCTTTGCACGTGCTTTCCTGTCCTTGATGACCCCCATTATTATCGTTGGCGGCATCATTACGGGCATGTTCACGCCCACGGAAGCAGCCATCGCTGCGGTAGTCTATGCACTGTTTCTAGGTACTGTGGTCTATCGCACCTTGTCATGGCGCCGCCTGATCCAGGTCAGCATGGAGACCATTGAGACCACCGCAATCATTCTACTGATTGTCGCCGGGGCCTCGATCTTCGCCTGGATCCTGACCAGCAACCAGGTGACCCAACACGTCATGGCCCTGTTCGGACCGTTTGCCGACAACCCATGGATGGTGCTGCTGCTCATCAACCTGGTATTGATCCTGGTGGGGTGCTTCATGGAGACCATCGCTGCGATCACTATCCTGGTACCGGTGTTGCTGCCGGTAGCGGTGAATGCCGGGGTCGATCCGGTTCACTTCGGTGTGATCATGGTGCTCAACCTGATGATCGGTCTACTCACCCCGCCGGTGGGCATGGTGATCTATGTGCTGTCGCGGGTCTCGAACATCCCATTCGAACGCTGCATGCGCGGGACACTGCCGTTCCTGATTCCGCTGGTGCTGGCCCTGTTGATGGTTACCTTTATTCCCTCGCTGTCCATGTGGCTGCCCGAACTGATCTATCGTTGAGGAGAACCGGATTACATGTCGAAGGATATCGCGGCGCGCATTGCCGTAAGCGAACTGGAAGATTTCATGCGGCGCGTGCTGTTGCGCTGCGATACCGACGAGGCCTCGGCAGAGGCCGTCACGCAGGCTCTGGTGACGGCCTCGCGCATGGGAACCGACAGTCATGGGCTGCGTCTGTTGCCGCATTATGTCCAGGCGGTGCAGGGCGGCAGAATCAATGGACGGCCGAACCCCACTTTCACCCAGCGCCTGGCGGCCACGGGCTACCTGGACGCCGATGACGGCTTCGGTCACCTGGCCGGCTACCAGGCCGTCGAGCACGCCATCGAACTGGCCGAAACGGCCGGCATCGGCGCGGTGGCCGTCGGTAATTCCTCGCACTTCGGCGCGGCAGGCTGTTATGCATTGGCCGCGGCACGCCGAGGCTATATCGGGCTGTCATTGTGCAATGCCGATGCGTTGGTCAGCCTGCATCAGGGACAGTCGCCGTTTCACGGCACCAATCCTATCGCCTTTGCGGCACCGGTACCTGACAGTCAGCCTTACCTGCTCGACATGGCGACCAGTTCCATTCCGTGGAACCGGGTCAAGCAGTACCGGGCCATCAACCGGACGTTGCCTGCCAATGTGGTGGTCGATGCCCAAGGCGAGCTGACCACCGATCCACATATGGCGGCCTCTCTGTTGCCGCTGGGCGGCGCCGATTTTGGTTTCAAGGGCGCGGGGCTGGCTGGGATGGTGGAAGTACTCAGCGCCACGTTGACGGGGATGATCCACGGCTTTCGCATGCTGCCGATGACCGGTGAAGACATGTCCACGCCGCGTGGGGTGGGGCATTTCTTCCTGGTCATGCATCCTGGGGCGTTCAGCGACCGGCAGACCTACGAACGTGCCATCCTGGCCTATCTCGAGGACCTGCGCGCTCAGCCTGCCTTGGAAGGTAAGCAGGTGATGGCGCCGGGCGACCGCGAGTGGCAATGCCAGGCCCAGCGGGATGCCGAGGGAATTCCCCTGGATTCGGCCAACCTGGCCGCGTACCGCCAACTGGCGGAGACGCTCGGACTGGCGCCGCCGGTGCTGGCGTAGGCTGCATGCAGTACCATAGGTGGCAGACAGGTTAGGCAAGGAGTCGCAGCGAATGACGAGATACAAGGTAGAGCGCAAGACGCTCTCCGAACAAGTGGCCGAGCAACTCGAGAGGGACATTCTCGAAGGCCGTCTCAAGGAGGACGACCAGTTGCCCGCCGAGCGCGAGCTGATGGAGCAGTTCGGCGTGGGGCGGCCGGCGGTTCGCGAGGCGTTGTTCTACCTGCAGCGTCTGGGGCTCATCGCTATCAACAGCGGCACCCGGGCGCGTGTCATTCGGCCCACGGCCGAGGCGGTAATGGCTCGCCTATCGGGCGTAACACGGCAATTGCTCTCAAAATCGGAAGGGCAGCAGTATTTTCAGGAAGCCCGGGCCATGTTCGAGATTTCGCTGGCCCGCTACGCTGCAGTGCATGCTTCTCCTGAAGATATCGACAGCCTGCGCCAGGCGGTTAGCGAGAACCGCGAGGCACTGGGTGACGAGGCACGCTTCAAGCGCAGCGACAATGACTTTCATGGGGTGCTGGCGTCCATTGCCCGCAACCCGATTTTCAATGCCGTGCACGAGGCGTTGTCGGAATGGCTCGATGACCGGCGTGCCCAGGTATTGCAGCGCGACCGCGAAGATCATGCCGCGCTGCAGGCCCACACTGAAATCGTCGAAGCCATTGCTTCCGGTGATCCGGATGCCGCCGAGGCGGCGATGCGGCGTCATCTCGATCGTCACTACGGGACCTACCGCCAGCTAAAGGAACGATTATCCGACTCATAGTAAAATGGCCGGTGGCAGACAAGAAAAGAGGGCAACTCGGTCGCCCTCTTTTCTTGTCTGCATTACAAAACGTCCCATCCTCCCAAGTGTCGATTACAGCGAGACGCCACGCTTCCACGGAATGAAATCATATTGCGTCAGCTGGACTGCCTTGGGTTGGTAGCGGCCCGAGGCGGTATCGATACACATCTGGAGCAGCTTGTCGGCCAGCTCGGCGATCTGCGCCTCGCCGCGAATGATCGGGCCCGCATCGAAGTCAATGATGTCCGGAAGTCGTTGGGCCATCTCGCTGTTGCTGGACACCTTCAGCACTGGCGCGATGGGGTTGCCGGTCGGCGTGCCAAGGCCAGTGGTGAAGATCACCAGGTTGGCACCGGAACCGACCAGCGCGGTGGTGGATTCCACGTCGTTGCCCGGCGTGCACAGCAGGTTGAGTCCCTGGCGCATGGCAGGCTCGGTGTAATCGAGTACATCGACGATAGGGCTGTCACCGCCTTTTTTGGCCGCCCCGGCGGACTTCATCGCATCGGTGATCAGGCCATCGCGAACGTTGCCGGGAGAAGGGTTCATTGAGAAATGCGCGCCCACCGCGGCGGCATGCTTCTGGTAAGCATCCATCAGCGTGCGGAATCGCTCGGCGACCTGATCGTCCCGACAGCGGGCAATCAGTTCATGCTCCACACCGCATAGCTCGGGGAATTCGCTAAGGATGCCGCTGCCACCCAGCGCCACCAGGCGGTCGACGACGGCACCGACCAGTGGATTGGCGGACAGTCCCGAGAAGCCGTCAGAGCCGCCGCATTCCACGCCGATGGACAACTCGGATAGCGGTGCCGGTTGTCGTGTGATCTGGTTGGCTGCTTTCAATCCCTCGAAGATGGTGCTCAGCGCCTCACGGATCAGAGAGTCTTCGCTACGCGAGGCTTGCTGCTCGAAATAGTGCACCGGACGCAAGCCCTCGGGGTCCCGTTCGGCCACGGCTTGCCTGAGCATATCGATCTGCGCCTTCTGGCAACCCAGGCTGAGCACGGTGGCGCCGGCCACGTTGGGGTGGCAGATGTAGCCGGCCAGCAGCCGGCACAATGCCAGGGCATCGTCGTCAGTGCCGCCACAGCCAAGTGTGTGAGTGAGAAAGCGCACGCCATCGACGTTGGGGAACAGGCGCTCGTCATGGACTGTCTTCTCGGCAGGAGTGCTATCGGGCTGTCCATGCAACAGCTCGCGCGCCATGCGCTTGTAGTCGCGATAGGGGTCCTCGCCGAGTGCGTCGGCGACACACTGGCGTAGCACCTCGATATTGCGGTTCTCACAGAACACCAGCGGCACAACGACCCATACGTTGGCCGTGCCGACCCTGCCGTCGGGACGATGATAGCCATCGAACGTGGCGCCCTGGAAATGGCTGACGTCAGGGACGTCCCAATGTTCGCGGCGTGCCTGGGCCTGGCCGCTATCGGTGGAATGCTCGAGGTTGTCGGTGGTAATCGCCCCGCCCTCGGCGATGGGCCGGGTGACACGGCCGACGGTGACGCCGTACATGATCACCAGATCACCCTCGGCCAGTGCCTGCAGGGCAAACTTGTGCTTGTGACGAATGGCTTCGGCTAGACGTATTCGGCGGCCGTTGTCGTCGATCTCGGTTCCGGCGGGCAGATCCTTGAGGGCGACGTGAACGTTATCGGCGGCATGCACGCGCAGGCTGGGGCGCAGGAAGGTGTCGCTGGCGATGGTCTGACTCATGCTGGCTCCCTACCGGACCTGTCCGGTTTGAACCGGACAGGTCGATATCATCATTCAGTCATCGCTTACTACGCGCTGACACTGCTCGCCAAGGCCATCGATGCCCAGGCGCATTTGCTGTCCCGGCTTGAGGTAGGTTGGCGGTTGCTGGCCCATGCCCACGCCCGGAGGGGTGCCGGTGGAGATCACGTCGCCAGGCTGCAGGCTCATGAAACGGCTCAGGTAGCTGATCAGGAAAGGGACTTGATAGACCATGGTGCGCGTAGTGCCGTCCTGGTAACGCTTGCCGTCCACCTCGAGCCACATGTTGAGGTCATGCGGATCGGCAATCTCGTCCGGCGTTACCAGCCACGGACCCAGCGGGCCGAAGGTATCGCAACCCTTGCCCTTGTCCCAGCTGCCGCAACGCTCGAGCTGGTACTCGCGCTCCGAGACGTCGTTGACTACGCAGAAACCGGCAACGTGGCCCATGGCGTCGGCCTCGTCGATATAGCGGCCGCCCTTGCCGATCACCACGCCGAGTTCGACTTCCCAGTCGGTCTTTATTGAGCCGCGGGGAATCTTCACGTCATCGTTGGGGCCGCAGATAGCACTGGTCCACTTGTTGAAGATCACCGGCTCGCTGGGGACCTCGGCACCGGTTTCCGCAGCGTGGTCGGAGTAGTTGAGGCCAATGCAGATGAACTTGCCGACATGCCCGACACAGGGGCCGATGCGTGAACCGGCATCGATCACGGGAAGCTCGTCGGTCGCAATGCCTGCCAGGGACTGCAGTTGGCTCGCGCTCAGGTTGGCACCTGCCAGGTCGTCGATATGGCCCGACAGGTCACGGAGCTTGCCTTCCTGATCCAGCAAGGCGGGTTTTTCCTGGCCTGGTGGGCCGACGCGCAGCAATTTCATGGCACCGAATTCCTTCTGATGGGTTGGGTGAAGCGGAGCTCACCGTTGTTATTGATGGTTGACTGTATGACAGGATGCTAGCCCCAGTGTAGTGATGAGCGGGCGCATTGCCATTACCACCATCGGCTAAGAGGCGCGAGGGTCGGGAAGGATGCGGCCCATGCTCATTAACTGGTCGGGATCGAGAAGCTGCTTGAGTCCTGCCAGCAGCTCCCGTTCCACCTCGCTGGTACGGGCGAGATAGGCGGCCTGCTTGGTACGACCGATGCCGTGTTCGGCACTGATACTGCCATTGAAGCGGTCGACCACCTCGAACAGCGCCGTCTCGATGTCGTGCAGAAGGGCCTTCTTCTGCGGCTCGGTCAGCGTCGCGGGCGGCAGCACGTTGAAGTGCAGGTTGCCGTCGCCGACATGGCCGTAGGCGATGATCGTCGAGTCGGGAGAGTAAGCGCCAACGGCCTGAGACGCAGCCTCGGCAAAGCCGGCGAGCGCCGAGGTCGGCACCGAGATATCGGTGCGCAGATGCTCGCCGCGCTGTTGCTGGCCTTCCAGCATGCTCTCGCGGAACTGCCAGAGCCGCTGGGACTGACTCTCGCTGGAAGCCAGGACGCCATCGAGCACGAGGTCGTCGTCCATGCCGCGGGCCAGCAAGGCGTCGAGCATCTCGGCGAGATCCACGGGCCCAGTGGCAGCCAGCTCGAGCAACACGTAGTGGGGATAGGCGGTATCCAGTGGGTCGCTGAGTTGGGGGGCGGCCTCCAGGGCGAGTTCGATACATCCCCGGGGGATTAGCTCGAAGGCCGAGAGTAGGTCGCTGCATTGACGGCGTGCCAAGGCATAAAGCTGCATTGCGGCGTGTATCGAAGGCACGGCGAGCAGGGCGGTCTGTGTTCTCTCCGGACGTGGCGACAGCTTGAGGACGGCGCCGGTGACGATACCCAGTGTGCCTTCGCTGCCAATGAACAGCTGCGCCAGACTGTAGCCGCGATTGTCCTTGTGCAGCGCGTGCATGCCATCCCATATTCGGCCGTCGGGTAGAACCACTTCCAGCCCCATGACCAACTGGCGCATCATGCCGTAGCGCAACACATTGAGACCGCCGGCATTGGTGGCGACATTGCCGCCGATCTGACAGCTGCCCTGGGCGCCCAACGAGAGTGGGAAATAGCAATCCTCAGCGTCGGCCGCACGCTTGACGGTTTCGAGAATGCAGCCGGCATCGACGGCAATGCTGAAGTTGAGCGGATCGACCTGCCGGATGCGATCCATCCGCTCCAGGCTGATGACTAGCTCGGGAGACTCGAGATCGGGCATGGCGCCACGTACCAGTCCGGTATGCCCGCCCTGGGGCACCATGCGAATGCCATATTCACGACACAGCTTGACGGTATCCGAGACCTGCCGGGTGGTTTTGGGGCGGGCCACGGCCAGTGGCATGCCCAGTCGATCACCGGCCCAATCCTGCACATAGCGTTCATGATCGGCCGGGTCGCGCAGCACCCCTTTGGGACCGAGCAAGCTAGCCAGGGCATCGAGAAAGTCCGTATGTTTATCCATGCCGCTCTCCTCAAGAAAAAACCGGCATGGGTCGCCCCATGCCGGCTCGGTCATTCATCGTTCAGCTACGGTAATCAGCCTTCGCGCTTGCCGTCATAGAGCCGCTTGAGCCCCAGCGGGTTGCTCTCCTTGAGCGGCTCGGGCAGCAGCCCTTCCGGCAGCGCCTGGTAGCACACCGGGCGCAGGAAGCGGAAGATCGCCGCGCTACCCACCGAGGTGGTGCGGCTGTCCGAGGTCGCCGGGTACGGCCCGCCGTGAACCATCGCATGACACACCTCGACCCCGGTCGGCCAGCCGTTGACCAGCACGCGGCCCGCCTTGCGCTCCAGCGTCGGCAGCAGCGCACGCGCCGCGTCGAGGTCGGCATCGTCCATCTGCAACGTGACGGTGAGCTGGCCTTCCAGATGCTCGGCGACCCGCTTCACCTCGGCCGTGTCGTTGCACTCGATGACCAGCGAGGAGGAGCCGAACACTTCTTCCTGCAGGGTTTCTTCGGCCAGGAAGTCGGCCGCCGAGGTCACGAACAGCGCCGACTGGCACTGGTTGGGCGTTTCGCCGACCTGGCCACGCGCCACTTCGCGCACCTTGTCGTGACTCGAGAGCCGGCCCACGCCCTGCTGGTAGGCGTCATGGATGCCCGGGGTAAGCATGGTCTGCGACGCGCTCTGCTTGAGCACCTCGCCGGCCTTGGCGACGAAGGCGCCCAGCGCCTCGCCCTTTTCGGCGATGACCAGGCCCGGGTTGGTGCAGAACTGACCGGCACCCATGTTGAGCGAGGCCACGAAGCCTTCGGCCATCGCCTCGCCACGGGCTTTCAGCGCTGCCGGCAACGGGAACACCGGGTTGATCGAACTCATCTCGGCGTAGACCGGGATCGGCTCCTTGCGCTGCTGGGCAATCTTCATCAGTGCAGTACCGCCGCCGCGCGAGCCGGTGAACCCCACCGCCTTGATGCGTGAATCGGCAACCAGCGCGGCGCCGACTTCACGGCCGGAGCCGAACAGGACGGAGAACACGCCTTCCGGCAAACCGCACTTGGCGACGGCCTTCTGCACGGCGCGGCCGACCAGCTCGGAAGTACCCGGGTGCGCGGAATGCGCCTTGACGATCACCGGGCAGCCCGCGGCCAGCGCCGAGGCAGTGTCGCCCCCGGCCACGGAGAAGGCCAGCGGGAAGTTGCTGGCGCCGAATACGGCGACCGGCCCCAGCGCGATGTGACGCTGACGCAGGTCGGCACGCGGCATCGGCTGGCGGTCGGGCATCGCCGGATCGATACGCACATCGAGCCATTCGCCGGCGCGCACCACGTTGGCGAACAGGCGCAGCTGGCCGCAGGTACGGCCACGTTCGCCCTCGATGCGGGCCTGGGGCAGGCCGGTCTCGGCCACGGCCCGCTGGATCAGGTCATCGCCGATGGCCTCGATCTCGCTGGCCACGGTCTCGAGAAACACCGCGCGGTCCTCGAGCGAGGTCTCGCGGTAGGTGTCGAATGCATCCCAGGCAAGCTGCGCGGCCTTCTCCACCTCGGCGGCGCTGCCGCCGGCATAGGCCGGGTCGAGCTGCTCGCCGGTGGCCGGGTTGACGGCGTGGATGGCGCTGCTGTTGCCGGCGACGGCCTGCTGGCCGATGAGTGATTTGCCTTCCAGTGTCATGAATCCCTCCTGACGTGATTCGGGTACGTGCGTTACAGGGCCTTGATAGCGACGGGCGTTTCCGCGGGGGTGAAGCGCAGCGGATTGCGCAGGGGGCGACCGAAAGCCGGTAGATCGACTTCAAAGCGGTCGCCATCCTGGGTCTTGATGTTATCGGCGAAGCTCAGGGTCGCCGTACCGAAGTAGTGAACATGCACATCGCCTGGGCGACGGAAGCTCTGGTACTTGAAGTGGTGATATTCCAGGTTGGCGAGGCTGTGTGCCATGTTCGCCTCGCCGGTCAAAAACGGCTTTTCCCATACGACCTCGCCATCACGGACGATGCGGCTGGTGCCCTCGAGGTGCTCCGGCAGGTCGCCGACCAACAGTTCCGGCCCGTAACTGCAGGCGCGCAGCTTGGAGTGCGCCAGCCACAGGTAATTGTGGCGCTCGGTGACATGGTCGGAAAACTCGTTACCGACCGCATAGCCAACACGCCAGGGCTGGCCGTCGTCACCGATCAGATAAAGACCGGCCAACTCGGGCTCTTCGCCGGCATCTTCGGCGAAGCTGGGCACGGGCAGGGCGGCTTCAGGGTCGACAACGATGCTGCCGTCGCCCTTGTAGAACCATTCCGGCTGGGCCCCCGGTTGGCCATCCTGCGGCTTGCCGCCTTCCACGCCCATCTTGAACATGCGCATGGAGTCGGTCAGTTCACTCTCGGCGGCCTGGGCCTTGGCGTGCATCGCCGAGCGGGTGTCGGCGCTACCCAGATGGGTGAGGCCGGTGCCGCTGATCAGGCAGTGGGCCGGATCGGGGTGGGTCAGTGGCGCCCGCAAGCGCTGTTGCTCGATCAGATCGGCATAGTCGAGGCGGGTATCGGTGAGCTCCGATTCCACCAGCTCGCCCAGCGGTCGCTTCTCGGCGATGGCGCGTTTTGCCAATCCGTAGACACCCTCGTCGGCGTTCACCAGGCGTACCTGCTCGGGGCCTTCCACCATGGCGACCCGAAGGCGGCCTTCATGTTCACATTGGATCAGTCGCATGGCGACCTCCGTTGGTTGAATGGGATTTTTACACAAGCCACATGGCGAGATTCGGCCAGAACAGCAGCGCGAACAGCACGCACAGCTGCAGGGCGATGAACGGCAGCAGCGACACGAAGATGTCCTTGAGGCTGATCTCCGGCGGCGCCACGCCCTTCAGGTAGAACGCGGCCGGGCCGAACGGCGGCGACAGGAACGACACCTGCATGTTCACCGCGAACAGGATGCCGAACCAGATCGGGCTGTAGCCCAACTGGGTGATGATCGGCACGAAGATCGGCAGCGTCAGCATCGCCACCCCGATCCAGTCGAGGAACATGCCCAGCACCAGCAGGATCGCCATCATCACCAGGATGATCACGATCGGCGCCACGTCGAGCCCCATGATCATGCCCGAGATGAAGCGGTTGCCGCCCATCAGGTTGTAGACCCCGACCAGCGCCGCCGCGCCGATGCCGATCCAGATGATCATGCCGCAGGTCATCAGTGTCTGGCCCAGGCTCTCGTGCATGGTCCTGAACGAGAACTCGCCCCGCAGCACCACCGCCATCAGCACGCCGAACACGCCCATCGCCGCCGCCTCGGTGACCGAGGCCACGCCGCCGTAGATCGAGCCCAGCACCAGCACCGCGATCAGCGCCGGCACGATGATCGCCTTGAGCGCCTGGCCCTTGGTGGCAAACGTCTCGGCCCGCGCCTCATCGGTCAGCGGCGGCCCCATGGCAGGGTTCTTCAGGCAGCGCACCAGCACGTAGCCGATATAGGAGAGCATCAGGATCACCGCCGGGGTGATCGCGGCGGTAAACAGGTCGGCGATCGACACGCTGGCGATCAGGCCGTAGATGATCAGTACGATCGAGGGCGGCATCATGGTGCCCAGCGAGCCGCCGGCACACACCACGCCGATCGACAGGTGCTTGTCGTAGCCCAGGCGCAGCATCTGGGGCAGCGCCAGAATG
>NZ_KB899991.1:0-1306 GCF_000378505.1 Modicisalibacter luteus DSM 23508
CCCGAGATTCGACAAGCCAACGGGAACACCTGTATAGCCGAGCAAATTATTTCGGGCAGACAGGGGGCGCCTGAGGGCACCATGTTCCAGGGAGAATTCAATGTTCACGGGGTGTTTGACCAGCCCGTGGATAAAGGCGCGATGCTGTTCGACCGGCTGGAATACCCGTCCAGCATGCCAGAGGGGGTTCAGCGGCGGATGATCGATGCCAGCAAACGTTTCCTTGAGCATATCGGCTTTGATCATGGTTGCTTCAACGCCGAGTTTATGTGGGACGAGGAGAGCGACCAATTATGGCTGGTTGAGTTCAATACACGCATCTCGCAGTCGCACAGCGAAATGTTCATCATGGTCGATGGTATGTCCAATCATGAGGTCGCCATCGATATCGCCCTGGGCCAGCGCCCCTCGATGGTCAATCGGCAAGGCCAGTTTCCGGTGGCCGCCAAATGTTTGATTCCCCATAAGCATGAGGACGCCATCGTCAAGCGCGTCCCCAGCCAACAGGAGTTAGCTGAGCTCAGAGAGCGCTTTCCGGGCACCTTGATCAAGCTGGACATCGAGCCGGGCATGCGGCTGAGTGATCTCCCTAATCAAGACAGCTTCTCGTACCACATTGGTACGATCTATCTTGGCGCGGATAGCCACGAGGAGTTGCGGGAGCGATATCGCGACTGCCTGGATGCCCTGCATTTCGAGTTCGACCCCGTGTCGCAATGAATGGCGAAGAAGTGATCTCTTCACCTCCTCAGGGCGATTCAAGCGCTGAGGCTGGTCCTTTTCAGTACCAGAAGGTACTGGAGGGGACGCTGGGAGCTCCCTTTAGCGGCGGTAATCGAGTGAGTGTGCTGCGAAACGGCATCGAGATATTTCCGCTCATGCTCGAGGCGATCCGCCAGGCGCGCTTTAGTGTGGATTTCCTCACGTTTGTGTACTGGAAAGGGGAGGTCGCCAGGCAGTTCGCCGATGGCTTGACGGAGCGTGCCAGTGCCGGCGTACGGGTGCGGGTCATCCTGGACGCTATCGGGGCGCTAAAGATGTCGAAGACGTTAATCGAGCGGATGCGTGCGGCGGGCGTGGACGTTGTCTGGTTTCGCCCACTTGCACGCTGGAAGCTCTGGGAGTTGGATAACCGCACACATCGAAAGGTCCTCGTCTGCGACAGCCAGACCGCCTTTACCGGTGGGGTAGGCATCGCCGAGGAGTGGGAGGGGGATGCACGCAACCCCGACGAATGGCGGGACACCCATTTCCAGGTTGAGGGGCCTGCTGTCCACGGGCTACAGGCCGCCTTCCTCGACAACTG
>NZ_KB899991.1:1601-120723 GCF_000378505.1 Modicisalibacter luteus DSM 23508
GTGGATGTGCAAATCCTGGTTCCAGGCCCGCATCACAACCATCGCATGGCCCAGTTGGCGCAGGAGGATGAGTATGCCCCGCTCATACAGGCGGGAGTGCGGATGTGGGCATACCAGCCAAGCATGCTACACGCCAAGGCCGTCACGGTAGACGATACGGTCGCCTGTGTGGGCTCGGCCAATTTCGATCAGCGTTCCATGAGCAAGGATGACGAGCTGGCCCTGGTCATTCTGGACGAGGTAGTGCTGAGCGAACTCGACCGCCACTTTGAAGAAGGCCGTACACATGCCATTGAAATGCGTGCCGAAGACTACCGCCAGCGAGGCCTGCTCAGAAGGGCAAGGGCAGCGGTGGCCGGTCTGTTTCGAAACCAGACGTGACGAGCGGAACTTTTAAGCAGTTGAGCAGTGGCAGCCTTGGCCTGAGCGCGTCGTAGGCGGCATAGTTAGCCCTCGCGCTGAATCGATGACGACGCCACGTAGTTCGTCTCGTTCATCGCTTCCATATCCTTGCGCAGCCGGCGCCGCTGGCGGAGTGAGGAAAGTCGCTGGGGCTTCCAGGCACTGGGTACCAGGGTATATTTTTCCTCGCCTTCTTCGTGCTTGAGCTCAAAGCGACGCTCCGCCCCAATCGGCCGGTCTTCCGGGCCGTAGATGCCGATCATGCGAATGGTCAGGCTCTGCAGGCATAGATCGCTTTTGGGGCGGTAACCCTGCATTTCGATGCCGGCTTCCCTGGCCAGGCGATGGACCAGGTCGCTGAAAGTACCGATGTGCATGAAGTCGCCGGAAGTCAGCGGGCCTTCCCGGGTGTAATCGCTCACCTTCCCTAGCTCCTGGCCAGCCTCGCTGTCCGGATCGTCTCCCTGGTTGGCTTTCTGATTGAAATCGGTCACGTCCATGGTGACTGTGCCGCGTGAGGTTTCCAATTCGACGATGATGTACTCGACGAAGATCGCCTCGGCGCTCATGTTGCTAATGATGCACAGCGCGTCGACATCCCTCTTTCTGCCACGATTGATGACTATCCGGGGGCGGCGCTGGCGTCGAAACCCAAAATACAACAGCTGCGCATAGACCAACCAAATGATCAGCGTGCCGAAGCTGGTTACAACGCCCAAGGCCTGGGAATGTTGTGAAATCCAGTTGAGCATAAGCCGCCCTCCCTGTCGGCCGTACTGCGATCAGTTAACAAGCAAGCCCAGTACAGCTAACAAAACTGTTATAGCAATATTCGGAGCCCCCAGCCTCTGTTCGGTAGGCCACTGCTGGGGTTCATGCGGCGCCGGCCTCTTCCAGGTGAAGGTAGAGCGGATCGAAATCGCCCGCTTCCTTCAGCTTCTCCCAGTCAGGGACGATGACCTGCTTTCCCTTGGTCTGGATCAGGCCATCGGCACGAAGCGCCTGGAGAACCCGGTTCATGTGGACCGAGCTGGTCCCAATCGCATCCGCCAGCTCAACTTGGGTAATCGGTAGATCGAAAGTGTCGCCCTCACCAAGCCCCACCGCCTTCAGGCGAATCAGGAGCTCGCAGAAAAGATGGGCCATCCGGGAATAGGCCTCACGCTGCCCGTTGTTGAGGAGCCACTCCCGGTGGATCGAGGCGTGCACTAGCGTCTCGCGCCAGAAGACGGCAGTGAGGCGGGGGTAACGCTCGCACACACAGCGCATGTCATCATGCTGGATGAACCCGACCGTGCAGGGGCTGATCGAGGCAAGGCTGATGTCCATAGTTTTCAGGTGTAGGCTTTGCAAGTCCGGAATATCACCGGGAACATGTAGGGCCACGAGCTGACGCTTACCCTCGGAGGTCAGCTTATAGACACAGCTGAAGCCCTCATGAATCAGACAGCATTGGGAAGGTCGGTCACCGACACGTACGATGTCTCGACCAGCTTTGAGGGTGGTAACCTGTATCGGCAAGTTCTGGAGCGCCTGCTTCTCCTCGTCGGCGAAGGCGAAGATGCTTTCCAGCTTGAGGATCATCAGGGTGTTGGGGGAAAGAGACCCTGCGGTCATGCTTGCGCTCCGTGTCTGAGACAGGAATGAAGCCTCTGGCCACTGTGTGTATCTGCTCGGTTGATTTGAGCCATTTCTAGCTCAAGCATAGATTATGACGCACAGCCGAATACTTGGGCAGACGGCAACTGCTGTTGCTCCGGCTCGGTAGGCATTCCACTGAGGCTAGGATGAACTCGGGTCGTTATCCTGGCTTGGATCCATGTCTGCTTCTCCTTTCTTCGCTGCTGCATCTGAAGATTGCATATGGCGCCTTTCAGCTTCGGCCCTCTCGAGACTGTCGTAGTTGCCTAGGCTTGATCCAGTATCGCTGTCGTAAACCTCATAGCTCTTTATGGAGCTATCCTTGCTGACGACTTCCCTGATGACTATGGCGTCCTTGAGCATTGCTAACCTTCGCTTCCATTGGGGCGTCATGTAATGACACTGAGCCAGGCATACCGTTCCTGAATATATGTATCTTCTCGTCACGGAGCAGGGGATGTGTGTAACCGAGGTAGGCATTAGCGGCCAGCACCACAATGGCAATGACAAAATAGATGGAGGCGAAGGGAATGACTCCCTCTATGGCTATAAGGGCAGTGACAAAATAGATGGTGGTGCGGGGCGTGATTATCTCGTTGGCGGCGATGGCAATGACAAATTAGATGGTAGCGAAGGGAAGGATTACCTTTATGGTAGCAAGGGCGATGATATGCTAATCGGTGGTGAGGACTCTGACACATTCCGATTTTATAGTTGGGCGGGGGAAAATGGAAACGACATAATTAAGGATTTCACCTTGGGTGAAGATGACCTGCTACTTTATGGGGCAAGCTTCGAGCTGACCCAAAAGGGTAACAACACGATTGTAAACTATGATAATGGCCAGGTTACGCTATTAGGTGTTAATTCCAATGACTTGGGAAGTAGCATTGACGTTGCCTGAAAAGACCCTTGGAAAAAAACATGTCATTAATGTTGGGGCCCGCTTATGCGGGCCTCGGCATTTCACTTTTCAGCATTTGGATTCCTTTTTAGTTATTTACTGCACCAAGCCTTCCCACCCTGCCCTTCCTTGTATGGAGTAGCTAACCCTGCCTGCATTAGCCTATCGCCCAGGCTCTCGTCATCGACGTAGACCTCAGCCAGCACGCGAAAGAAGTTGTTCCGCTCGAGGTGCCGCAACTCGATCTCACTGGCGCTGCGCAACGACTCCACTGTGGACTGCTTACAGAGCGTTTCAAAACCAGGGGCAGACGACCCTCGCCGGTGGCATCAGGCGGTGGCTATCACCACCGCCTGACGGTTGCCTCACTCCGATGGTCGCTCGGCGGAGTTGTCAGCCTCTGACTCCGAGCGGATATCTCGCTTGTCCGCGCGGGCAATATCCTGATGGCTGATGACCACTACCTCTCTCGGCCACCATTCCGGATGGTTGTTCCGAATAAATGCCATCAGTTTCTCCCGGACATGCATTTCCGCAGACCAGCCAGACATGGGGTCGGTCGTCATCAGGTAACAGGCGACTGTCAGAGCCGTGCCGGTTTGTCCCGTCACGTAGCACAACAGCTTGTGATGCTCGATGACGCTGTCTTCTTCCTTGGCGTACTCGATAAACTTTTCCCTGATGAGCTCAATATCGGCGCTCAGATGGACGGTCATTTCCAGAGTTCTGTACTCCTTCGCACTTTTGACAGAGAAGTTTTCGAAGGGCTTGGAGACGAAGTACGTGACTGGCACGATCAAACGCCGCTCATTCCAGATTCTCAAGCGAATGAAGGTATAAAAGATGCCTTCCACATAGCACCACTGACCTTCAAACATCACCAGGTCGCCGATGCGGATGGGCTTTGCCAACGACACCTGAAACGAGGAGATGATATTGCTGAGCACAGCCTGGCCCGCAATACCTATCAGCACCGTCAGCACACTAGCCGACGCCAACAGGGACAGGCCCAGCGACTCGAAGAGCTGAATCTGCCCCAGCACATAGATCGAAACAGCGGTAACCGCGATCAGGATGATGACCCGCCGCAAGGCGTAAAGCGATGTCAGTAATTTACGCTCGTCCTTGGGTTTGGTGTCATCGATCTGCCCTACAAGACGCCGCGTCATTCTCAGCATGATGGTGTCCACCAGGCGGAGCGCGACCGTACCGACACCCCAGGCCAGAATGGCAATCAGCAGCACCCGGAGGGACGTGGTTATCACGGCCGAGAAGGACACCACATAGTCCAGCAGCGCCTGAGTAATTACCGACATGACGATGAGCGCCATGGGTCCCCTGATCCGGTCGGTAAAGATGGTCGGTGAACCGGAAGGCAACCAATGAGCCGTCATCCCGACCAGGCTATAGATCCCCCATCCCAACAGGCCAATCGCCAGCAGAAAAATTGGAATGGCTATCCATTCCCAAATCCTGAGCGGCCCAAACGAGTCCTTGAAACGCTCCGGGATATATTCCTCAAGCAATGAGGGACCGTATTCCTCATAAAGCCCCGGGATCGACGACACGCCGTCCGGCATGACCAACCAGACTGGCTCCTCATCGCCCACTCGATATCGGCCCAGACGAATATCGTAAGTTTCGCCCTTGGCTGTAAGTGAAGCCAGCTTGATATTTCGCCGCGGTTCGCCAGCCTGGGGATGCTGCCCCGCCGGGTCCTCGATGGCAGCATCCTGACGCCCGGAGAGGCTGGAGATGTTGAGCCACTCGCCACGTCTGAGCACCTCAGACAATTGCCTGGCTAACTGGGGCCCTCGCTCTTGCTGCTCAGCCGGGGGCAGGTTGGAAAGGTTGAGAACATGCGCTGCTGCCGCAAACTCTCCCTTCTCGGTAAGGTCCAGAAAACTTCGGATCGCTTCACGTGGAGTCAGGCGCTTGACCGCCTCGGGTGGCTCATCAAGACCCGCATTTAGCGAATCGACAGAGAACCATTGTCTATCCTCACTCTCGCTTCCCTGCGATTGCGCCACACACAGGCTGGAAAACGTTAATGCCACTGCGACCACCAGCCACAGCAGCCATGAGCCAGTTGTCTTCATACGCGCCTTACCGTTCAGATGGGCCATCCATGTAAGCCACCGCAGATCGATCCCGATCCGACCGGGCCCTATCTTTATAGGCTACCGGGTTAGTGACTGGTCGCAGTACAACTCACCGGCTGCGGTCTCGTCCAGCATTTAGACGCCTCTGCCTGGCTCGGGCAACAGCCAGCAAGACCGTCAACTACACGCCCTCTGGCCACTTTGGTGAAAATTCCATGAGCAAACTACACTTTGGCTGAATGTTCATGATTTCAGCGCTGGGAGAAGGTCCGGCCCCAAGCGACGTCTACTTGCATGGACAGCAAAAGGAGCTTGCCGTGACAGCCACTGCCGAACGAACGTATCGAAGCGGGCTGCATCCGCTACATGGCATATTGCTTGCCGGAACCGTTCCGCTCGGCTTCGACTTCTCTACGCCCGCTATGGGTGACGAATTCGCGGAGGGTGTCTTCATCGGCGAGCACGGCAGTTGGAACCGTGCGGACCCCGTTGGCTCAAGGTGGTCTTCGTGCCCTTCAGCAACGGCCAGCCTGACGGCGACCCCATCGATTTCGTTACTGGATTCCTCACGGATGACAACAAGACTCGCGGCCGGCCGGTCGGCGTGACCGTCGCCCCGGACGGCGCCGCCATTATCGCAGATGACCTTTCCAACACCGTCTGGCGGGTGACGCCTAAGGGTAATCAGTGATCTCGGCATCTATATGAAAGTACGATTAAAGAGCGCCTTTCAAAACCTGCCTTGGAGCTTATTTAGACAGACCAGGGAGCAGCCCAGCAGCGTAGAGGCATAATGGATATCGACTCGTATTTCATAGCGAGTGGTGAGTCGCTTCATCCGGCCCAGCCAGGCAAAGGTTCGCTCGACAACCCAGCGATGACACCCGAGCCGCTGACTATCCTCTACACCTCGACGGGCAATGCGGGGCTGAATGCCACGCCGCCGGTACGCTCGGCGGCAACGTCGATGATCATATGCCTTGTCCGCATGGAGTTTGTCGGGGCGACGGCGAGGCCGCCCCGGCCGGCCCGACGAAACCGATGGAACGCTATCGAGTAGAGCCGCCAATGGCACACTATCGTTCATGTTGGCTCCCGAGAGCAGGACAGCCAACGGGACTCCCTGGCGATCGGTCAGAAGGTGCCGCTTGGTGCCGGGTCTCCCTCGGTCTGTCGGATTGGGCCCGATCGCTGAGCCCCTTTTTTTGCGGGTAGAGACGCGCTGTCCATACAAGCTCGCTCCCAATCAAGCTGATCCGCGTGCTGTAAATTTTCCAGCAGCGTCTGATGCAAGCGCTCCCAGACGCCCGCTTCATGCCAGTCACGCAGGCGCCGCCAGCAGGTCACGCCCGAACCACAGCCCATCTCTTGAGGAAGCATCTCCCAGGGAATGCCCGAGCGCAGGACGAACAGGATGCCTGTCAGGGCCGCACGATTGGAAACGGGAGGCCGGCCGCCACGCGGCTTGGGCTGAGTCGGAGGCAGTAGCGGTTCGACGATTGACCAGAGTTCATCGGATACGATCTTCTTAGCCATACCGAAAATCTAGGAATGGCTGGAGCCGCTTTCAAGGTTTTGAAAGGCACTCTTAGCCTGCCTGGCCAGCGCTTTCTCTCGTTCTTTCTCAACCTCCGTGTCGCATCGGCTGCGTAGCTCAGGCGCATTGATGCTCAAGACCCTAACTGGGATCCGTTCGCCGATAATCAGCGGTCAGCCATCGATAATGGCTCTGAAGGTGTCGGCATCGTAGATGCTGATGACCTCGGAAATCGTGGCGTTGCCATATTCGGCTAGGGCGAGCGAGGGGAGGAGACAGGCAACGATCGCAGCCAGTGTCCGCTTTTTTCCCGTGGTGTCCATCTGGTGTCCGCTTTCAGTTTATCGAGTAGCGAGTCGGAGGCGGAGGGTCTGGAAGGGCTCTTGGGCGGAGCTTTTCTGGCGCTCCATCAGGATTCGAACCTGAGACCTTCCCCATAGGAAGGGCGCGCCCTATGGGCTCTAGGTGCCGTTGAGTTTTGAGATTATTTTGGGAGTTTTTTGAGAGCAAAAAAAAGCCGCCACCCGGCATAATCCGTAAGTGGCGGTTTTTCTTAATTTATTTGGTCGGAGCGACAGGATTCGAACCTGCGACCTCTGCAACCCCATTGCAGCGCGCTACCAAGCTGCGCCACGCTCCGTCAATTTCGCATTTGCGGGAGCCCCCGCAGCGAACGAGGCATATACTAACGATTTTCCTGCCAATTGCAACCTTGCATTTTGCTTTTCTTTCAATCGCTTGGCGTGGCCATGTCAAGTCATAATCGCTGCCGGTCACCGTAGTAGACTTTCGTAGTAGAATGTCGCGTCTCGATATGAACGTAGGGGGAGAGACTATGCCATTGATCATGGGCATGAGCGTGCTGCTGGGCTGTCAGTTTCTGGGAGAGTTGTTATCCCGTGGCTTGGCCATTCCCGTACCAGGCCCGGTGCTTGGCATGGTCGTGTTATTGGTCGTTCTGTTGATTCTTGGACGTGTTCCTGATTCGCTTCGTCTCGCGGGCGAAGGACTGTTGCGGTACCTGACGCTACTGTTTGTGCCTGCCGGTGTAGGCCTGATGGTGCATTTCGAACTAATCAAGGCGGATTTCTGGGTACTGGGCATCACCTTGGTCTTGTCGACGGCGGTAACGCTGGCAGTGACTGGTAAGGTGTTGGACCGTTTGGCCAAGCGCTATGCCAAGGGGGTCGGCAAATGAATTTGGCGGCGTTAGACGCGCTGTGGGTATACCTGTCGGGAAATCCACTGCTTTCGTTATTGGCAACTCTGGTCGCTTTTACCTTGGCGACACGTATCAATCGCCTCGCCAAAGGCTCGCCTTTCGCACATCCCGTTATCGTCGCCATCGTTTTGCTGATAGGTTTTCTGCTCGTCACCGGTATCGATTATTCCACCTATTTCGAGGGAGCGCAGTTCATCCATTTCCTGCTTGGGCCAGCAACCGTAGCGTTGGCGATACCGCTATTCGATCATCGTGAGCGTGTCAGGCGTATGCTCGTGCCCATCGTCCTGGCCTGTTTGACTGGTATCGTGACTGCAGTGTCATCAACCTTGGCCATTGGTCTGGTACTGGGAGCGCGTCACGAGACGTTGCTGTCGATGGCGCCACGATCAGTGACATCACCCATTGCCATGGGCATTGCCGAGCAGATTGGCGGCATTCCTTCCTTGGCGGCGGGGCTCGTACTTCTGACCGGCTCGGTCGGGTGTGCGTTGGGGCCATGGCTATTTCGCCAGCTACGCATCGAGGATCCCAGTGTCCAGGGGTTTACGATGGGGTTGGCCGCTCATGGTTTTGGCACGGCGCAATCGTTTGCCTCGCTGGGGGCCATGGCTGGCGCCTTTGCGGGCTTGGCGATGGGGCTGACCGGCATGGTGACCGCGTTTATCTTGCCAATGGTCGTCAGCCTGTTCGGCCTTTGAACGACCCTGGTAATGGTTCCCGCTCGTTGAAAGTCCATGATGTGACACCCTCAATCAACGGCTACGCTCCAGAAAGAACAGCCAACCAGTCAGCCTGACGGACTCGCAGGCGGGAGGCACGATGTGGAGCGTCATCAAGTCGGTATTGGCCGCTTTCTTCGGTGTACAGAAAGAGCAGCAGCGTCAGCACGACTTCAATCAAGGAAAGCCGATGGCATTCATCGCAACTGGGATTGTGCTCGCCGTGGTACTGGTCGTCGCTGTTTTTCTAGTCGCAACCGTAGCATCTCGGTAACCGGCGTTAATCTTTCGTCGGTAATGACCGCTAAATCACAGAGCTCTTCTATACTTTGACAAGCACGTCCTAATCTAGCTCTACCACTCGCTCCGGCTCATTAGAACAATCAAGGAGGAGTCGATGCGCAAGACGTCTGTTCTAGCTGCCCTGGTTGCCGGGGTGGCCGGGTTCGAGCGCAACGCTCTGGCCAATGAATGGAACATGCCGGTCGGGGTGACGGAAGTCAGCCGTCACGTCTATGGCTTGCACATGACCATCTTCTGGATTTGTGTCGTGATTGGGGCCGTCGTGTTCAGCGTAATGTTCTATTCGCTGTTCCGTTACCGGCGGTCTAAAGGTGCAAAGGCGGCGAATTTTCATGAGCACACCACCGTCGAAATCTTCTGGACGGCCGTACCCCTGTTGATCCTTGTCGCCATGGCGATCCCTGCCACAGCCACCTTGCGCCATATGTACGATGCCACCGAAGCCGAGCTCGACGTGATGGTGACCGGGCATCAGTGGCGCTGGCATTACGATTATATCGGCGAGGACGTCAACTACTTCTCCAATCTGGCTACTCCGCGGGAACAGATCGACGGAACGCAGGCCAAGGATGCCAACTATTTGCTGGAAGTCGATCAACCTCTCGTGCTCCCGGTGGAGCGTAAGGTGAGGCTCTTGATGACCTCGTCGGACGTTATCCACTCCTGGTGGGTGCCCGACCTGGCCGTAAAGAAGGATGCCATTCCCGGGTTCGTCAATGAAGCCTGGACGCGTATCGATGAGCCGGGAATCTACCGTGGTCAATGTGCCGAACTGTGCGGTAAGGATCATGCGTTCATGCCAGTGGTCGTTCACGCCATGGCTCAGGACGAGTTCGATACCTGGCTGGCCGAACGCAAGCAGGAGGCTGCCGCGGCGGCGAGCGGTGTTGACCGCAACTGGACCTTGCCGGAGCTAATGGAACGTGGTGAGCAAGTCTATGGCTCCATTTGTGCGTCCTGCCATCAACCCGAGGGGCAAGGCCTGCCGCCGACGTTCCCGGCGCTGGCGAACAACCAGGCCCTGCTGGACGATCTCGAGCACCATATCGATACCGTCGTCAACGGTGTTGCCGGTACGCCCATGCCGGCTTTCAGTGGCACGTTGAATGCCGTGGACATCGCGGCCGTGATCACATATGAGCGTAATGCCTGGGGTAACGACACCGGCGATATCGTCCAGCCGTCGGCCATCCAGGCGCAACTCTCACCCTAGGATTTTTTCGATCCGCTGCATGGCATATCCAATCCGGGAGGAGACGTCATGGCCCCCAAGATACCCCCCAAGGCAAGGCTCGAACATAGCGAGAGCGTCACGGGCGGTGCCGCGGTCGATGAACATGAGCATCATCCGAGTGGTCCGCTACGTTGGTTGCTGACAACCAACCACAAGGAAATCGGCACGCTTTATCTGATTTTTTCACTGACCATGTTCTTGATCGGCGGCGTAATGGCGCTGGTGATTCGGGTGGAACTTTTTCAGCCTGGACTGCAGTTGGTCAGGCCCGAATTCTTCAACCAGATGACAACCATGCATGGTTTGATCATGGTGTTTGGTGCCGTGATGCCAGGGTTCGTCGGGCTTGCCAACTGGATGGTGCCGCTACAAATCGGTGCGCCGGACATGGCACTTCCGCGGCTCAACAACTTCAGCTTTTGGCTACTGCCGGTGGCTTTCCTTCTGCTGCTGTCGACCTTGCTGATGCCGGGTGGCGGGCCGAATTTCGGCTGGACGTTCTATGCGCCGCTCTCGACCACATATTCACCACCTTCGACGACCTTCTTCATCTTGTCCCTGCACATGGCCGGCATCAGCTCGATTCTTGGTGCAATCAATATCATCGCGACCATCCTGAATCTGCGTGCCCCAGGCATGCGGTTAATGGACATGACGCTGTTCGTTTGGACCTGGCTGATTACTGCTTTCCTCTTGATCGCCGTCATGCCGGTGTTGGCAGGGGTGATCACCATGATGTTAATGGACATAAACTTCGGAACCAGTTTCTTTAACGCGGCCGGTGGTGGCGACCCGGTGTTGTTCCAGCATCTTTTCTGGTTCTTCGGGCATCCCGAGGTCTACATCATGATCCTGCCAGCCTTTGGCATCATTTCGATAATCGTGCCGACCTTCGCCCGTAAGCCATTATTCGGCTATGCCTCGATGGTATATGCCACAGCGTCCATTGCCATCCTGTCCTTCCTCGTTTGGGCGCATCATATGTTCTCGGTAGGGCTGCCGCTCATCGCTGAACTGTTCTTCATGTATACGACGATGTTGATCGCAGTGCCTACCGGGGTGAAAGTCTTCAACTGGATCACGACCCTGTTCCGTGGCTCGATTACCTTCGAGACGCCCATGCTGTTTTCTCTGGCATTTATCGTGCTGTTCACCATCGGGGGCTTTTCGGGCCTGATGTTGGCCATCGCGCCTGCGGATTTCCAGTATCACGACACCTACTTCGTGGTGGCGCATTTCCACTATGTGCTTGTCCCTGGCGCTGTCTTCTCGATCATGGCGGCCGTCTACTACTGGCTGCCCAAGTGGACTGGCCACTACCCGGATGAGCGCATCGGGCGCTGGCACTTCTGGCTGTCGGTAATCGGGGTCAACCTGTTGTTCTTTCCGATGCATTTCGCCGGTCTGGCGGGGATGCCGCGGCGCATTCCCGACTATGCGTTGCAATTCGCCGACTTCAACATGGCTTCAAGCATCGGAGGCTTCCTGTTTGGCTTTTCGCAGTTGCTGTTCGTCTGGGTCGTCATCAAGTGCGTAAGGGGGGGCGAGACGGCGCCGGCCAAAGCGTGGGATGGCGCCACTGACCTGGAGTGGAGCGTGCCGAGTCCGGCGCCGCTGCATACCTTCGAAACACCGCCGGATCTTCGTCGAGTCGCAGGCTGACGCGTTGTCGTCGGCGCTGAGCGGCAGGAGGCAGTCATGACACCGGTACAACGCACTGTCACCAAGACGCTGGTGGCGCTGGTAGCGATGGTCGGGTTCACCATCGCGCTGGTACCGCTTTACGACGTGTTCTGCCAAATAACAGGGCTCAATGGGCGTGCGGCCAGTGAGCCCAAGGCTTTTGCCAGTGGTAACGTCGATGAGTCGCGCTACGTGACGGTGCAGTTCATTACCCGTAAGGGCAGCGGACTGCCTTGGCGGCTGGAAGCGTTGGATAACCAGATTCGTGTGCATCCTGGCCAAGCCTATGAGGTGGATTTCGTATTCACCAATTACGGCAAGGTGGCCTATCGCGGCAGAGCCGTGCCCAGTATCAGTCCGGGCGAGGCGTCACTTCATCTTCGTAAGGTGACCTGCTTCTGCTTCCAGGAGCAGCGCCTCGAGGCGGGCGAACGGGTTCAGCTCCCCATGGTCTTCCAGCTTTCACGCGACCTTCCCGAGAGCGTCCATACCGTGACGCTCGCCTATACCCTCTATCCGATCACAGATCATATGGCCGCCAGCAATAACGGGGCGATCAGCCAAGGAGGCGACGCATGAGTGGAGGCAGCTATTACGTTCCCGCCAGCAGTAAATGGCCGGTACTGGCCGGGCTAGCGCTGGGACTATTCATGATCGGCACGGGCGTCTGGTTGGTCTTCGATCAGGCCAGCTACCTGGTCGCTCTCGGGGCGTTGGCGATCGTCACGGTGATGGCCTTGTGGTTTCGCGATGTTGTGAGGGAATCGCAGAGCGGGCTCTACGATGAACAGATGGACCGCTCCTTTCGCTGGGGCATGGGCTGGTTCATCTTTTCCGAAGTGATGTTCTTCGCCGCATTCTTCGGCGCGCTGTTCTACGTTCGGGTGTTTGCCGTGCCATGGCTCGACGGTGAAGGCGCCAAGGGCGTCAGCGCTCTGTTATGGCCAGACTTCGTGGCCAGTTGGCCACTCATGAACCCACCTGACAGCAGTGTTGCCGGCCCGCGTGAAGTGGCCGACCCCTGGCAACTCCCGTTAGTCAATACGCTGTTTCTGGTGGTGTCCAGCATCACGCTGACGATCGCCCATGAGGGGCTGAAAGAAGGCTACCGGGACAGTGCCCGTAACTGCCTGGCAGTGACGATAGTCCTTGGTATCTGCTTTCTGTTCGTGCAGGGATTGGAGTACTACGAAGCCTACCATCACCTGGGCATTACGCTGCAGGCCGGTATCTATGGTGCGACGTTCTTCCTGCTGACAGGATTTCATGGCGCTCACGTAACCGTTGGCGCAACGATACTTATCGTCATGCTCTGGCGGTTGCGTCGAGGACATTTCACTCCTGACAACCACTTCGGGTTCGAGGCGGCAGCCTGGTACTGGCATTTCGTCGATGTGGTCTGGATCGGCTTATTCCTGTTCGTCTATGTCTTTTGACGTGATTCAGACGGGGCCGGCTAGTTCACCGAAGTAGAAGCCGTAAACCAGTAGGGCGACCAGCACGATGGCCAGGGTGACCCGGACCTTGAGCGAGACCAGCAAGCGCCGTGATCGGCTGTCGTCACGCAGCAGGAAACCGGCACCGACAAGCAGGCTGATGAGCATGGCAAGAAACACGACGGCAATCAGGACTTTGATCATGGGAGGTTTCCGCAACGTGGTCATGTTCAGTTCAAACAAGCCTGCGTACGGCGTCAAGTGGCAAAGCCTCTGGTGGGGATTCTGGAGTCTGATTATCGTGCTGGGCCTTTGCCTGGGAGCCTGGCAATGGCACCGGGCCGAGGAGAAGCGAGCCTACCTGGCTACGCTGGCCGATGCCCCAGTGCTGTACTCGCCGCAGCAACCGCCGCCCGAGGGGGCTCAAGTTCATCTACAAGGTCGCTTCTTGCCACAGGAGACTCGTTTTCTCGACAACCGGGTCCGAGAGGGACGGGTCGGGGTAGCCGTACTGACGCCCCTGGTGGATTCCCAGGGTCGCTGGTGGCTGGTCGATCGGGGATTCGTACCCACCGGGCCCTATCGGCTTGACCCTGACGTGGAAACGCCGGCGGGCCCGGTAGAAATCACGGGGCAATGGCAGATGGCTGGCGATACGTCGCTCTTGTTCGGCCCTAACCAGGAAGGGCGGCGACTGCAACGCATCGAGCTGGCTGCCTGGCAAGGGGTGTCCCGCTTTGCCTACGCTGGTTGGGTACACCAGGCCGAAGGTGACGGGGCATATGCCGCTTGGTGGACCCCCAACGTGATGCCGCCGTCACGGCATGTGGCGTATGCCGTGCAGTGGTGGCTGCTGGCGGTGGCTGCTGCTGCAGTGATGTGGTTCGGCAAGCGTCATGTTTCGCCTCGGCTACCCTGGGAGAGTACGCCATGACACTGCGTATCAGTCACGCAGGGCGGCAGCGTCTCAAGCTGCTGGCGCTGATTGGGCTATTTATAGGGCCGCTCATCGTGGCCTGGAGCATGGTCGAGTGGCGTGTAGGCATTCCCAACGAACGCGTGGCCAATGGGCGTTTGATGCCTGCATTACCCAATCTCGAGGAGTGGCCATTATCGGCGCCAGTGCCTGCGGTCGGTACGTTTGACTGGGTGTTGGCGTATGACTGTGAAGTGGATTGTTTGGCCGTTGCCGACCGCTGGTGGCGCCTGCACCGCGCGTTGGGGCGAGAAGCGCCACGGCTGACCAGGGTGCGCTTCGGTGGGCAGGCCGATGCGTTGCCTGGTGAGGTGCTCAGCCAATGGCGCGTGCGCCCTGCATGGAGCCGGGAGGACTCGTTGTGGTTGATCGATCCTGAGGGCCGAGTGGTGCTGAGCTACCGACCGCATCATGAGGCCGAGGATGTTCTGGAGGACTTGCGGCACTTGCTGAAGATGAATCCGCAGCCTGCCTTGGCTACCAGGGAATGAGCTGTGCCAGGAGACGATGACTGACAGGGAAGACGGCTGAAGAGGAGCGACAGCAATGGAAGCTGTGCAAACCAGAATGCGTCTGGCCAAGGCCTTGAGTCTGTTGGGTGTGGTCGTGGCTTTCGGGGTGATCATGATGGGCGCCTGGACACGATTGGAGGACGCCGGCCTGGGGTGCCCTGACTGGCCGGGCTGTTATGGTCATATGCTAGTTCCCGACAGCGCCACGGCGTTGGCTCGCTTTCCCCACGCTCCCCTCGATGCCGGCAAGGCCTGGTTCGAAATGGTTCATCGTTATCTAGCTGGTGGTCTTGGCCTGTTGGTCCTTGGGCTGGCCTGGCTTGCCTGGAGACTACGCCATGTGCCTGGTTATCCCGTGCGCATCAGTCTGGTATTGCTGGTGTTGATCATACTGCAAGGAGCGTTCGGTGCGTTTACGGTGACGCTACGTCTCTGGCCTCAAGTCGTCACCCTGCATCTTATTGGCGGCATGAGCATTATGCTGCTGTTTCTGTGGCTGCACTTGCGGCAGCGTCAGATCGTCTCTCAGCCATGGTGGTCAGCCAGGTTGGCCCGCTTGTCCTGGCCGGGCGGATTGTGGTTGTTTGCGATCGCGATACTGGCAGGGCAGTTGATGCTGGGTGGCTGGACATCAAGCAATTATGCCGGTATCGCCTGCCAAGGCGTTCCCTCGTGCAACGGCCTATGGTGGCCTTCGATGGATTGGGGCGAAGGCTTTCATTTGACCCAGTCGATTGGCCCGAGTTACTTGCATGGCAAGCTGCACGCAGAAGCCCGCACGGCTATTCATATGGCACACCGCCTTGGGGCGGTACTGCTGGGGATCTCGTTGCTAATGCTGATGTGGCGTTACCGACACGATGCTACTTTGCGGCCGTTTGTTGGGCTAGTGATAGGGGCATACGCTCTTCAGGCCGGGTTGGGAATCGCCAATGTGCTGTTCTGGTTGCCGTTGGGGTTGGCACTGGCGCATACCGCGGGTGCGGCGTTGCTGGTGCTGGCAATGACAGCTGCAGTATGGCGAGCAGCTAGCCGGCCCCGTAGTCTATTGACACGCCCTCCCGGAATCGAACCGGAAAAGGAATGGGTCAATGCGTGATTCGCTGGCAGTCGTATCCCAAGCCGCGTTACCGGCCTGGCAGTGGCGGGACCTGATAGAAATCGGCAAGCCGCGCGTTGTAGTGGTCATGCTGGTATGTGCACTCGTCGGGATGGCATTGTCGGTGCCTGGAATACCACCGAGCGGTGCCGTGATCTACGGACTGCTGGGGATTGGGCTGGCTGCTTCCGGCGCGGCGGCCTTCAATCATGTATTGGACCGGCGGCTCGATGCGCTGATGCTGAGGACCGCGCGGCGCCCAGTGGCGTCGCGGCGACTGCCGACGGCGCTGGCCCTGGGATGGGCCTCGCTGCTTTCGGTGACTGGTGTCGGCCTGTTGGCCTGGCAGGTAAATGCGCTGACCGCCTGGCTAACCCTGGCATCGCTTATTGGCTATGCGCTCGTCTATACCGCGTTTCTCAAACGTGCAACACCCCAGAATATCACTATTGGCGGGCTGGCTGGGGCTGCGCCGCCGTTGCTGGGCTGGACGGCAGTTACCGGCAGTATAGAGCCCGAGGCCTTGTTGCTGGTACTGATCGTCTTTGCCTGGACACCGCCTCACTTCTGGGCCTTGGCTATTCATAAGCGTGAGGAGTATTCGCGCGCCAACATACCGATGCTTCCGGTAACGCATGGCGATGCCTTCACTCGTCTGCAGGTTTGGCTTTATGGGTGGCTGACCGTGGCAGTCACGTTGTTACCGTTTGCCACCGGGATGACGGGTGCTGTCTATCTGGTTGGCATTGCGGCGCTCAACGTGCGCTTCATGCAATGGAACTGGCGTGTCTGGCGAGCAAAGGATGACAAGGCGCCATTCGCGGCATTCTGGTTCTCGATTCGCTATATCCTGGGTGTTTTTGCGCTATTGTTACTTGATCACTATGCCGTGTTGCTAGGCTGATTTTCCGCTAATAAGAGACAAAAAAAGCCGCCATTGCGGCGGCTTTTCTAAGCGAGTTACGGTTTACCAAAAGGCGGCGACCAGCAGATATACCAGCAGGGTAACTACCACGGTGCCGGCCAGGTTGAGGAAAAAGCCGGCACGGATCATCGATTGGATCTTCATATGCCCCGTTGCGAAAACGATGGCATTGGGTGGGGTTGCCACAGGCATCATGAAGGCGCAGCTTGCGGCGATGGCAGCCGGTACGGTGATCAACAGGGGGGAAACATCCAGTGATAGGGCCAGTGCACCCAGCAGAGGCAGGAACGCTGCGGCCGTTGCTGTATTGGAGGTCACCTCGGTCAGGAATATGATAACCAGCACCACGATGCCGATCAGCATGATCAGCGGCAAAGCGCCGAACACGGCCAACTGATTCGCAATCCATTCAGCCAGTCCCGAACTCTTGATCGATCCGGCCAGGGCCAAGCCGCCACCGAACAGCAGCAGAACACCCCAGGGCAACGCCTTGGCGCGTTCCCAGTCGAGCAGACGTACTCCCTTCTCATTGCCGCTGGGGATCAAAAACAGCGCAATGCCCGCAGCGATGGCGATACTCGTGTCGTTGAGCCAGGCGATTCCGGCATCATTGAGTAAGGGACGGAAGACCCAGGCCAGCGCTGCCAGCAGGAATACGGCGCCGACCCGGCGCTCCGCTGCCGTGATGGTACCCAGCGCTTTTAGCTCGTTCTCCACCAGGGTGGCGCTGTCTTCGTTGCTACCCAACGAGAAGCCTCCGCGGGTCAACCACCACCAGGCAATGACCATCATGATAAGGCTGACAGGCACCCCCACCATCATCCATTGAGCAAAACCGATATCGATTCCCCGGTCCTCGGCCAGGTAGCCGGCCAGCAGGGCATTGGGAGGCGTGCCGATCAGGGTGGCGATACCACCAATGCTCGCTGCATAGGCGATGGCCAGCAGCAGGGCCGTGGCGTAGCGGTTCAATTCTTTCGGGTCGTTATTTTCCAGCAGGGAAATAACCGACATCCCGATGGGCAGCATCATGATACTGGTGGCGGTATTCGATACCCACATGCTGAGAAAGCCGGTGGCGATCATGAAGCCGCCAATCTGGCGGCGTGGCTGATGGCCCACCAACTGCAGCACTTTCAGCGCAATCCGGCGATGCAAGTTCCAGCGTTGCATGCCAATGCCAATCAGGAAGCCGCCGAGAAACAGAAAGATAATCGGGTTGGCATAGTTCGAGGCGGTGGACGAAAGCTCCCCGATGCCTAGTGCGGGTACTAACACCAGAGGAAGTAACGAGGCCACTGGAATCGGGATGGCCTCCGTAGCCCACCAGGTTGCCATCAACAAGGCCAGGCCGACACAGGCCCAGCCCGGTTCGGACATGCCCGCTGGGGCCGGAAGTACCAAGGTTAATACGAGCCAGGCCGGGCCTAGCCACAAGCCGATGCGGGCCGCCGTAGAAGGACGCGTATCCTGGTCGTTGGGTGCGTTGCTCGGGTTTTCCATGCCTTAACTCCCTTGAGCGAGATATAAAAATGACGCGGATCCTACCACACCGTAGTTCAACTGAAAGTAAGGGAAGTTAAGGGAAGCAAGGCTTGATACCCTTGACCATGGCTGGCTGATACGAGAAACCAGGCGTGTTCTTATTGGGCCACCGAAGTCGGCCACGTATACTGCGGCCAATCCATCGACTGATGAGGAAGGCATGAACGAAACAGCGGCCTGGCTACTGCTAGGCGTCGGCGGAATTGCAGTCATCGCTCTGGGTAGCTATGCCACGGTGCTGTGGCGCGAGGTCAAGCGTCGCGAGGCGTTAAAGAATGACGAGATCCGACGGGCCAACGATAACTGTCTGCAAAGCCTCGAACTGATCGCGACAGCCATGCTCAATGAGCAGGTCGATCCGATCGAGGGCAGCCTGCGCTGTAAGGTGCTGCTTGAGATCATCGAGCCGGCACTGGTCGCACGTTCCTCCTTTCAGGTATTTGCCGAAGTGCATCAGCGTACCTCCCACCTGCATACGCATTCGGCGCGCCGTGAGTTGTCGCCACGTGAGCGAATGCGCGAAGACCGTGAGCGTCTCGCGGTAGAAGATGAACTGCGCGACAGTATTCTCGAAGCAGCGCATGCCGTGCTGGATTTCAAGCAGCGCTGGCCGTCCAGCCTGAACTAGCATTACCGGGGGCTTCTGATGTCTATGCTTGATAACTCCCTTATAGAACTGCGCCATCGCTTGCATGCCATGCCGGAGCTTTCCGGCCAGGAAGTGGCAACGGCTGAGTGTGTCGCGGGATGGCTGGAAGAGGCTGGCGCCGATGAGGTGATACGCAATTTGGGTGGGCACGGTGTAGCCGGGGTATTTCGTGGAAATGCTCCTGGCCCACGCGTTTTACTGCGCGCCGAGCTCGATGCCTTGCCTATCGAAGAGCAAGGGGACAGGGAATGGCGCTCCACACGCGAGCATGTCGCACACAGCTGCGGGCATGATGGTCATATGGCGGTACTGCTGGGTGTGGCACAACGTTTGGCTTACGAGCGCCCTGCCAGCGGAGAGGTCGTACTGCTTTTCCAGCCAGCAGAGGAGACGGGCGACGGTGCCCGTCGCATTGTTGCCTCCGAGGATTTCGGGCGGATTCGCCCGGACCATGCTTACGCTTTTCATAACCTTCCCGGGCGACCTCTGGGTGAGGTGTCGGTATGTTCCGGCGCGTTTACGTGTGCGTCGCGAGGCATGATCATTCGCCTTAATGGCTTATGTTCTCACGCCGCTCACCCCGAGTTGGGGCGTAATCCCGCCATGGCCATGTGCCGTATTCTCCAAGGTCTGAAGCGCCTTCCTCTTCAAATGCCCGACGATCATGGTCTGGTCATGGTGACTCTTATTCATGCGCGCCTCGGCGAAGTTGCGTTTGGCACCTCTCCCGGCCAGGCGGAGGTGATGGCGACCCTACGTACCGCAAGTGACGACATGATGCGCGCCCTCGCCGAAGCGGCCGTGGCGCTGGCTCGCACGGAAGCCGATGAAGAACAGCTAGGTATCGAGATCGACTGGTGCGATACGTTTACTGCCACAACCAATGCGGAAGAGGCAGTACAGGCTATCGAAAAGGTGGCTGCGAAGCAGGGCGCATCCGTATCGCGTATGGAGGCGCCGCATCGTTGGTCTGAGGATTTCGGAGCCCTGAGTGCCACCGCCAATGGAGCGATGTTTACGTTAGGTGCAGGCGAAGAATGCTATCCCCTGCATCATCCCGGCTATGATTTTCCAGATCCTTTGCTCGAGAAGGGAGTGGGAATTTTTCTTGGGCTTGTTCATCACCATCTTGCATAATGCCATCGGTTTCTTCAGCCTTGTACGAGGCCGTTACAGGTGACGAAATGACTAGTTATTATCCTGTCATGCCTGATTAGGGCTGCTAGGATAGGAAGGACCGTGCATCGTTGGTGCTCTATACAACGATAACGGGAAGGCATGGCTTGTCCGGTGACTGCCGGGTGCTTTCTTTTTGGGGGATGGATGAGCTGTGATGCTCATTCCTGATGGGGGCCGTTTATGGTCCTGCTGAGTAACTATACGTTACAACTAGCGCTGTGTGTAAAGAAGGAGTCTTACATGAAAAAATCAACCACTGGCTTGTTGCTGGGTTCTGCTCTGGTTGTCGGCCTGTCGGGCTGCGCCAACTCCGGGGCCCAGTCCACCTCATCCTACGGAAGCGAGCAGGATGCTTGGTATCAGTCGCCATTTGTGTGCGGCCTGGCCGGCGGCCTGATCGGGGGTGGTATTGGTTACGCCACCAGCAGCGATTCAGACGAGGACGATGGCGCAGCGCTGGGTAGTGTTGCCGGTGCTACCGCAGGCGCATTGATGTGTGCGGATTTCTCCTCCCAGATCGGTGACAGCGATGGCGATGGTGTGCCCGACGACCGTGACGAGTGTCCGAACACGCCGGCCGGTGTCGCCGTTGACGCTAGTGGCTGTCCGCTCGATAGCGACGGCGATGGCGTGCCCGACTACATGGACGAGTGCCCCGGAACGCCGGCTGGTGTCGAAGTCAACGCATCCGGCTGCCCGCTGGATTCCGATGGTGACGGCGTGCCGGACTACATGGACCAGTGCCCGAACACTCCGGCTGGCGCCCAGGTCAACGCGTTGGGCTGTGAAGCCGACGTGGTCCTGCAGGACGTTAACTTCGAGTTCGATTCTGCCCAGTTGACTCCTGGGGCCGAGCGTATCCTCGACGGTGTCGCACAGAAACTGAGCGGCAACGAGAATGTCCGCGTCCGTCTGGAAGGGCATACCGATTCAGTCGGGTCCGACTCGTACAACAAGGACCTGTCCCAGCGTCGTGCCAACTCCGTCAAGGAGTACCTGACTTCTCAGGGAATTTCTGCCAACCGCATGCAGGCCATCGGTTACGGTGAAGAGCAGCCGATCGCTACCAACGAGACTGATGCTGGCCGTGCCCAGAACCGTCGCGTTGAACTTGGCGAGTGGCAGCAGTAAGCGATCATTACGCTTCGCTTTCGCAATCGGGTATAATCCTGTAGTGAAAGGAGAGGGTGCCAATCGGCACCCTCTTTGTTTTGTATAGGCGCCCAACTCTTGCAGCAACAGTTGCTGTGGACGGAAGGTAACGAGGGCTGCTAATGTTGCCGCTCTTCGATGTCCGCCATCGGGCACCGTCTCACGACACATGTCCGGAACATGGATGCTGCGTGATGGCCCGGTAGGACCCGAAACACCCGTACCAATTCATGACTCCTGCGATACGTGGTCCCTGGTATGGATCACCACTACGCCTTAAGGAAGCCCTCAATGCCCATCGTTACCCTGCCTGACGGTAGTCAAAGAACGTTCGAAGACCCCATCAGCATCATGCAGCTAGCCGAGTCCATCGGTCCCGGCTTGGCCAAGGCCTGTGTCGGCGGCAAGATCAATGGCGTGGCGGTTGATGCTGCCGACATGATCGAAGAGGATGCTGAGGTGGCTATCCTTACCGCCCAGGATCCCGAAGGCCTCGAGATCATTCGGCATTCTTGCGCTCATCTGATCGGCCATGCCGTCAAGCAGCTTTATCCCGATGCCAAGATGGCCATCGGTCCCGTCATTGAAGACGGTTTCTATTACGACATCGATTTCGGTCGTTCGGTGACACCCGAAGACCTTGAAACGATCGAGCAGCGTATGAAGCAGCTGATCGATACAGGTTATGACGTGGTCCGTGAATATGCCGACCGTGACAAGGCCATGCTCACGTTCCTGCACCGGGACGAGCCCTACAAGCAGGAAATCGTTCGCGAGATACCGGAAGGCGATACGATCCGCCTGTATCATCATGAAGAATATACGGACATGTGCCGCGGCCCGCACGTGCCCAATACACGCCATCTCAAGGCCTTCAAGCTGACCAAGCTGGCTGGGGCATACTGGCGTGGTGATGCCAGCAAACCCATGTTGACTCGTATCTACGGGACGGCCTGGCCCGACAAGAAGCAGCTGAACGCCTACCTCAAGCGTCTCGAAGAGGCTGAAAAGCGGGATCACCGCAAGCTGGCCAAGCGCATGGATCTCTTCCATCTACAGGAAGAGGCGCCAGGTATGGTTTTCTGGCACCCCAATGGCTGGACGATCTATCAGGCTCTTGAGCAATACATGCGTCGTGTACAGCGCGAACATGGTTATCAGGAGATCAAGACGCCACAGGTCATTGACCTATCGCTGTGGAAGAAGTCTGGGCACTGGGGGCATTATTCCGAGCTCATGTTCACGACCGAGTCGGAGAAGCGTGAGTTTGCCGTCAAGCCGATGAATTGTCCTGGCCATGTGCAGGTTTTCAACCAGGGGCTCAAGAGCTATCGCGACCTGCCTTTGCGGCTGGCCGAGTTCGGCAGTTGCCACCGTAATGAGCCATCCGGCTCGTTGCACGGCCTGATGCGTGTCCGTGCTTTTACCCAGGACGACGCGCATATCTTCTGCACGGAAGGACAGATTCAGTCAGAAGCCGAGGCGTTCATCAAGCTGACGCTGCAGGTCTACAAGGATCTGGGCTTCGATGATGTCGAGCTCAAGCTCTCGACACGTCCCGACTCCTATGTTGGTGAAATCGAGAATTGGGAGCGTGCCGAGAAGGGGCTGGCCCAGGCGCTGGATGCCTCGGGGCTGGACTGGGAACTGCTGCCTGGCGAGGGGGCCTTCTATGGGCCCAAGATCGAATTTTCGCTGCGTGACTGCCTGAATCGTGTCTGGCAGTGCGGTACACTGCAGCTCGATTTCAACCTGCCCGGACGTTTGGGCGCCCAGTATGTCGATGAAGACGGCGCGCGCAAGACTCCGGTCATGCTGCATAGGGCGATTCTCGGCTCGTTCGAGCGTTTCCTGGGCATCCTGATCGAGCATTACGCTGGCGCGCTGCCGTTATGGTTGGCACCACAGCAAGCATCCATCCTGACGATTACCGATGCACAGCGTGATTATGCCCTTAATCTTGAGCGTCGCTTGCAGAAAAACGGTCTTCGCGTCAAGGCGGACTTGAGGAATGAGAAGATCGGCTTTAAAATCCGTGAGCATACGTTGCAAAAGGTCCCGTACCTACTGGTAGTCGGGGACAAGGAAATCGAGTCCGATTCAGTGGCCGTTCGTACCCGCAGCGGAGAAGACTTGGGCACGTTGAAGGTCGATGACCTGATTGCCCGTCTCGATGCCGAACGGGGCTAACGACAACGTCAACCAGAACGGAGACATAGCGATCAAGCGAAGCAACCCAAGAGGGCGGCCCCAAGAAAAGCGCCCCCCGATGAATGAGCGGATTACCGAGGATGAGGTTCGCCTTATCGACAGCGACGGCGAGCAGTTAGGCGTCGTACCGACGCGTGACGCGCTGGAGCGTGCCGAAGCGGCTGGCCTAGACCTGGTTCAGATTTCCAATGCCGATCCGATCGTCTGTAAGATCATGGATTACGGCAAATTCGTCTTCGAGCAGAAGAAGCAGAAAGCAGCTCAGAAGAAGAAGACCAAGCAGATCCAGGTCAAGGAAGTCAAATTCCGGCCTGGCACCGACGAGGGCGACTATCAGGTCAAGTTGCGTAACCTGATTCGTTTCCTTGAAGGTGGCGACAAGGGCAAGGTCACGCTGCGTTTCCGTGGTCGTGAGATGGCGCACCAGGAAATCGGCCGCAAGCTGATGGAGCGCATCGCCGCGGACCTCGAGGAACTGGCGAATGTCGAGTCCTTCCCGAAAATGGAAGGCCGTCAGATGATCATGATCCTCGCCCCGAAGAAGAAGTGATCCGGAGGCAGGTAAACGGATAGCCGTGATGCCTTTGTGTGTCATGGCCATCGGCCCCGGATTTTCTAAAGAAACCGAGCGGAGTTTTCACTCATGCCGAAAATCAAGAGCAATAGTGGCGCTGCCAAGCGCTTCAAGAAGACAGCTAACGGCTTCAAGCACAAGCAGTCTTTCCGTAGCCACATCCTGACCAAGAAATCCACCAAGCGTAAGCGTCAGCTGCGCGGCACCAAGCTGATTCACGATGCCGATAAGGCACTGATCCAGCGCATGCTGCCCAACCTGTAACCTTGGTAGAATCGTTTTAACGTCAGGAGAATGCTATGACTCGTGTCAAGCGTGGCGTCGTTGCACGTCGCCGTCACAAGAAGATTTTGAAGCAGGCCAAGGGCTACTACGGTGCTCGGTCGCGTGTATTCCGCGTTGCCAAGCAGGCGGTCATCAAGGCTGGCCAGTATGCCTATCGTGACCGCCGCCAGCGTAAGCGTCAGTTCCGTGCCCTGTGGATCGCCCGTATCAATGCGGCGGCCCGTCAGAACGGCCTGTCTTATAGCCGCTTCATTGCCGGCCTCAAGCAGGCTGGTATCGAGATCGACCGTAAAGTGCTGGCCGATCTCGCCGTTCACGAAAAGGCCACCTTTGCCGCTATCGTCGAGAAGGCCAAGGCTGCCCAGTAAATGATGGCAGCGATACCGTTGCGGTATCGCGAACCATTGTGAACGTCGCAGGGGAAGAGCAGCCGCTCTTCCCCTGTTTTTTTGGGGCGCTGAATGGCGCTCCGCGATCAAAGTTTCGGAGCAGAACGGATGGAGCATCTTCCCAATCTGGTAGCCGAGGCGCGTGCAGCCATCGCGGCGGCGGACGGTGTGGCATCGCTTGATGAGGTCAGGGTTCGGTACCTCGGCAAGAAGGGTGAGATAACCGCCTTGCTCAAGGGGCTGGGAAAGTTGGCTCCCGAAGAACGCCCCCAGGCAGGCGAGCGTATCAACCAAGCCAAGCAACAGCTCAGTAGCGAGTTGGAATCGCGTAAGCATGAGCTCGAGCAGGAGGCGCTGCAGGCGCGCCTGGCTGCGGAGCGCCTGGATGTAACCTTGCCGGGGCGCGGGCAGGTCAATGGTGGGCTGCATCCCGTCACGCGGACATTGGAGCGCATCGAAGGGTTGTTCACCCGTATCGGCTATGACGTGGCGGTCGGTCCTGAGATCGAGGACGACTATCATAATTTCGAGGCGCTTAACATTCCCGCCCACCACCCGGCGCGCGGCATGGCGGATACTTTCTACTTCGATGCTACGCGGCTGTTGCGTACGCATACGTCGCCGGTTCAGGTGCGGACCATGAAAAGCCAGGAGCCGCCGATTCGCATCGTCTGTCCGGGGCGAGTCTACCGAAGCGACTCCGACTTGACCCATACCCCGATGTTCCATCAGATCGAAGGGCTGCTGGTCGATGAAGACGTCAGCTTCGCTGATCTCAAGGGAACCATTGAAGACTTTCTCAAGGCCTTCTTCGAACGCGACGAGCTGTCGGTACGTTTCCGTCCGTCCTACTTCCCATTCACCGAGCCGTCCGCCGAAGTCGATATTCAGTGCGTGATGTGCAACGGCGAGGGCTGCCGAGTCTGCTCTCACAGCGGCTGGCTCGAGGTCATGGGCTGCGGCATGGTGCATCCGGAAGTGTTCCGGCACTCTGGGATCGATGCCGAGCGCTACAAGGGGTTCGCATTTGGCATGGGGGCCGAGCGACTCGCGATGCTGCGTTATGGCGTGAACGATCTACGCTTGTTCTTCGAAAACGATCTGCGCTTTTTGCGCCAGTTCGCCTGACCGCTTCAAGGAGATAGTAAAGCAAGATGAAATTTTCCGAACAGTGGTTGCGTGAATGGGTATCCCCCGAGCTGACCACCCAGGCGCTTGCCGATCAGATCACCATGGCGGGCCTAGAGGTGGACGCTGTCGAGCCAGTGGCATCGGCATTCAGGGGCGTGGTCGTTGCCGAGGTGGTCGATAAAACGCCGCACCCGGACGCTGACAAGCTTAATGTGTGCCGCGTGGACGACGGCTCCGGTGAAGAGGTTCAGGTGGTATGTGGCGCGGCCAACGTGGCCGTGGGTCAGAAAGTGCCGTTTGCCCGTGTCGGGGCGGTATTGCCCGGCGACTTCAAGATCAAGAAGGCGAAGCTTCGGGGCGTAGAGTCCCGGGGAATGATCTGTTCGGCTTCCGAGCTTGGGCTCGAGGAGGAGACTTCTGCCGGCATTCTCGAGCTGCCGCTCGAGGCGCCGGCGGGCAAGGATTTCCGGGAGTGGATGAACCTCGATGACCATACGATCGAAGTCGACCTGACGCCCAACCGTGGGGACTGCCTGAGCCTCAAAGGGATGGCTCGCGAAGTCGGTGTCTTGAACCGCCTGCCATTGTCACCCCCAGAGGCAGTGGAACATGCATCCGTGCATGATGATGTATTCCCCGTCCATATAGAGTCGCCTGAGCGTTGCCCCCGCTATGTGGGTAGGGTGGTCAGAAATGTCGATGTCTCAGCGCCGACACCGCTATGGATGGTCGAGCGGTTGCGCCGCAGTGGTGTGCGTTCCATCGATCCAGTCGTCGACATTACCAACTATGTAATGCTGGAGCTGGGGCAGCCGATGCATGCCTTTGACCTGGCCAATCTGAGCGAAGGTATCGTGGTACGTCCCGCCCATGAAGGTGAGACGCTGGTCCTGCTAGATGGCCAAAGCATCGCGCTGCGCGAAGATACGCTGATTATTGCCGACCGCGACAAGCCACTGGCGATCGCCGGTGTGATGGGCGGTGAGCATTCCGGGGTTGGTCCCAGCACACGGGATGTGTTTCTCGAGTCGGCCTTTTTCACGCCATTGGCCGTGGCCGGCCTGGCACGCTCCTATGGCCTGCACACTGATGCTTCACATCGTTTCGAACGCGGGGTCGATCCTGCGTTGACTCGGCAGGCCGTCGAGCGAGCTACGACGCTGCTTCTCGAGATTACTGGTGGAGAGCCAGGGCCGCTGAGCGAAACTGCCAGCCCCGATTACCTTCCAGTCGAACGTCAGGTCCAGTTGCGTGCCGCACGTATCGAACAATGTCTCAACCTGGCGCTGCCGGGTGAAGAGGTTGTCGAGATTCTCGAGCGCCTGGGTATGCGTGTCGTCGTCGATGGCGAAGGGAGTTGGTTGGTGACGGTCCCGAGCTGGCGTTTCGATGTAGCTATCGAAGAGGATCTGATCGAGGAACTGGCGCGTATCCATGGATATAACCGACTACCGGTACGTCGGCCGTCGGCCAGGCTTGGATTGCGGGCTGACGGTGAAAGTCTTCAGCCATTGGCGCGGCTGCGTCGCCAGATGGTGGCTCGCGGTTATCAAGAAGCGATTAGCTATAGCTTTGTGGCGCCGGACCTTCAGGCGTTGCTGGCCCCCGATTCAGTTGCGCCACAACTAGCCAATCCGATTTCCAGCGATATGTCTGTCATGCGTGCCAGTCTCTTCCCCGGTCTGGTCAAGGCGCTGATGCACAACCTCAACCGCCAGCAGCAACGGGTGCGTCTGTTCGAAACGGGGCTGGTCTTCCGTGGCGAACTCGATGCCCTAGAGCAGATTCCCATGCTGGGCGGGCTGCTGTGCGGCACGCGCGATCCTGAGGGATGGTCCGCTCGTCGGGAGAGTGTCGATTTCTTCGATCTCAAGGGCGACCTGGAAAGCCTGCTCGCGGTCGGTGGTGACCTGTCGGCCTGGCGATTCGAGCCATCCGAGCATCCGGCGTTGCACCCCGGGCAGACGGCACGAATTTATCGTCATGAGGTACCTGCTGGCTGGATTGGCGCGTTGCATCCGGCCGTACGCGCCGAATTGGGGCTGCGTGCCGACGCCTTCTTGTTCGAGGTCAGACTCGATGCCCTGACTCAAGGCCGCTTGCCTGCATTCACGCCATTGTCGCGTTATCCCGAAGTGCGTCGTGATTTGGCGCTGGTTGTCGAGGAGGGCGTGTCCGTACAGGCGTTGCTGGATACATTGCGTGAAAAGTCCGGCGAGTGGCTGACTGACCTGAGGTTGTTCGACGTTTATCAGGGGGCTGGTGTGGAGAAAGGTCGTAAGAGTGTCGCCTTGGGCTTGACCTGGCAGCATCCTTCACGCACGCTCAATGATGATGAAATCAATCAGTTAGTCGATGGCATCATCGCTGAGTCCGGGCAGCGCTTCGGTGCGGAGCTGCGGGGCTGAATCGATATCCTGTACGAAGGAGTGACCATGGGTGCGTTGACCAAGGCGGAACTGGCCGAACATCTTCATGCGGAGCTTGGTTTCTCCAAGCGAGAAGCCAAGAACATGGTTGAGGCGTTCTTCGAGGAGATACGTGGCTGCCTGCGCGAGAACGAGCAGGTCAAGCTATCGGGGTTCGGCAATTTCGATTTGCGTGACAAGCGCGAGCGGCCTGGGCGCAATCCCAAGACCGGGGAAGAAATTCCCATTTCGGCGCGCCGCGTGGTGACGTTCCGTCCGGGCCAAAAGCTCAAGGCCCGGGTGGAGCAATTCGACGGAGAGATCAGCGCCGCTGAGGTGCATTCCTAGTCATCATCAGGCTAGTCAGTCCCTGCTCCAGCCACGCCATGATTCATGGCGTGGCTTTTTCGTTTGTGGCCTGTCTGCTCAGAGCCCGCCACTCTCCATCATCTCGGTAATGACCGTCTTGATGATGAAGCCGAGCATGCCAGTCCCCAGGACGATGAACAGCATGATGGTGCCAAACTTGCCGGCTTTGGACTTACGTGCCAGCTCCAAGATGATAAAGCACATGAACAGGATCAGTCCGCCGATCAGGATCGGTGTGGCCCATGCCTCGAATGCGCTCTCCATTTTCCCCTCCGTACGCTGAGACGGCCAGTATAGCCAGCATGACTCGCTCGCGCATGGCGAAGGCATCAACCCAGGTCGAAGCGTGGGCGCATCATGGATTCCGTGCTAATATCCGGGCAAATTTCTCAAGCAATGGCTTTCAATGTCCACGCTAAAGATCTTTGTCGGCACTATGTATGGCGGTGCCCTGGACGTCGCCGAACAGGTCAAGCCGCTGTTCGAGGAGGCAGGGTACGCTGTCAGCATCTATGAACAACCTACCTTGGACGATCTGCTCGAGCCACCGACCGACTTGGCACTTTTCTGCGTCTCGACAACGGGTAGTGGCGATTACCCTGGCAATTTCGTCCCGCTTGCTCGCGAAATCGACGAGCGCCATCCCGCACTGACCGAGCTGCGCTATGGTCTGATCGCGTTGGGCGATAGCTCCTACGGAGAGACCTTCTGTGGAGCGGGACGCTCCCTCGATAGTTTGCTGGAAGGACACGGGGCACAGCGCCTTGGCGAGCGGCTGGAAATCGATGCCATGGAGACGTTCATGGCGGATGACGCTGCGATCCCCTGGGTGGAAGCCTGGATTGAGGAGCTGGGCTTGCGTGCAGGCTGACGGAGTCGATTCATGACGACAACCATGACCCCCGAGCGGCTCAGTACGTTAATCGGCGTGCTGGCGGCGATTGCCGCCACGCTGCCGCGCTATGTGTATGGTGCAGTCGACCAAGGACGTTTGCTGCTTATCCTGATGGCCTTTGCTGTGGTTGCTGTCGTTGCTGGCATCGCTTGGCGCATGCTGGCTCAGCCGGCTCGGCAACGCCTGCCAGGTTTGTTGGGAAGACTGGTAATCAATCTGGTGCTGGGTTGCCTATTAGTAGTCATCTGGCAGTGGTTCGAGCGTGGCGTGGTAGCGCCGTTGTTGTTGCTGTCGCATGGGACGACGTTCGGCCTATTGATTCACGCAGTAACCGTAGGCTGGCGGCGTCGCAGTGCCACCTGATGCAGCGTGAGAGATGGTGTGAAGTCAGACAGAACAAGGCCCGGCATTGCCGGGCCTTGTTCTTGTTAGGTAAGTAGCGAGTTGAATCAGCCCAAGGTATAGCAGGGTACGTATTCACTCCCCGGTAGCTTCATACGGCCCTGAGCGACGAACGAACTCAACAGTTCATCGAGACGTGACATGAGTTCGGGCTCGGCATGCAGACGAAATGGGCCGTGAGCCTCAATGGCACGGATGCCGGGTTCCTTGACGTTGCCGGCCACGATACCTGAAAACGCACGCCGCAGGTTAGCGGCTAGCTCGTGGACGGGCTGGTCGTGGTGCAGTGCCAGCGCAGCCATGGCATCGTGCGTAGGCTCGAAGGGTTGCTGGAAATCAGGCTGAACACTGAGTCGCCAGTTATAGTAGAACGCGTCGTCATGAGCGCGGCGGAACTCGGTGACTTCATCGATCCCTTCGCGCATGGCGCGTGCAACGCCGACCGGGTCGTCAATCATGATGCGGTAGCGCTTGCGGGCCTGATCTCCAAGCGTATAGGCGAGAAATTCATCTATACGCTCGAAGTAATTGGCAGCACTGCGTGGCCCGGTGAGAATGACCGGAAAGGGCATCTTGGCGTTGTCCGGGTGCAACAGGATCCCAAGTAGATAGAGAATCTCTTCGGCAGTGCCTACCCCGCCGGGGAATACGATAATGCCATGGCCGACACGCACGAATGCCTCGAGACGCTTCTCGATATCCGGCATGATCACCAGCTCGTTGACGATCGGGTTGGGCGATTCGGCAGCGATGATGCCGGGTTCCGAAATGCCGAGGTAGCGCCCCTGCTTGCGGCGCTGTTTGGCATGCGCCACGTTGGCTCCTTTCATCGGGCCTTTCATGGCACCGGGGCCGCAACCCGTGCAGATGTCCAGTTCGCGCAGGCCTAGGTGGTAGCCCACGTCCTTGGTGTAATCGTACTCCTCACGAGATATCGAGTGACCGCCCCAGCAGACGACAAGACTGGGCTCGCTTGAAGCCTTTAACGTGCCAGCGTTACGCAGGATATGGAATACGGCGTTGCTGGTGTCTTCGCTGCTTGATAGGTCGAAGCGTGGGTGTTGCTGAATTTCGTTGTAGACATAGACGATGTCACGCAGTACGGCCGAAAGGTGCTCGCGTATCCCGCGGATCATCCTCCCGTCGACGAAGGCCTCGGCAGGTGCATTGCTCAGCTTGAGCCGTATGCCCCGGTCCTGTTGGAGGACCTCGATGTCGAAGTCGTGGTACGTCTCCATCAGGGCGAGACTGTCATCGGTCGACGTGTCGCAATTAAGTACTGCCAAGGCACAGCGACGCAGCAGGTCGTGGAGACCGCTGGAGGACGTATCGCGCAGGCGATTCACTTCATGCTGGGAAAGTACCTCGAGGCTACCCTCGGGGGAGATTGTCGTGGAAATCTTTTGCATTCGGGCTTCCTTGTTTACCGTCAGGCGGCACTGCAGCTTCGTGGCCAACTACGTAACTGCAGGCGTCGGCATCACGGGCAGCAGGGCGGGCATGGACGGGTGTTCCTATATGCGTTTCTACAATACTAGCGATGCTAACATGCCCGGAGTAGAACTCGCAGCGCTGCGCGTAACAGGATTGTCTGATACCATTTATGCTGTGACATCAGCCGTTTCGCGTAATGACGCGGCGCTTCCGTGTCGTTCGCTCGCCTCCGTCGTGTTGGCATCCGGTCGATTTCCGTCATCTGCATCATCTGTGAGTGGACTCGACGATTCATGTTCAATGCCCAGTATTTCCGCACTTTCATTACGTTGGTGGAGACGGGAAGTTTCACGCATACGGCGCGTCGTCTCGATATGACGCAGCCTGGCGTCAGTCAGCACATCCGCAAACTAGAGCAGTATCTCGACAAGCCCTTGCTCAATCGCCAAGGTCGGCGATTCATGCTCACCGAAACTGGGCGCCGTGCCTACGATTACGCCGTGAAGCTGTTCGCAGAGCATGAGCATTTCCGCCATTCATTGGATGACGACTCCCTGCATGCTGGCGATTGCCGCATCGCATCGCCGGGGAGTGTAGGCTTGATGTTTTATCCTTTTATTCTCGGCTACCAGCAAATGCATCCTGGCCTGACGGTCAGCTATAGCTTCGCGTTCAACCAGGATATCGTGAAGGATGTGCTGGCCGGGCGATACGATCTGGGCATCGTGACAGAGATGCCTAATCAACCTGACCTTGAGTTTGATCCCTGGCATCAAGAACCGCTTTGCCTGGTGGTTCCTGCCGACTTTGCCGGAACTACCCTAAACGATCTGATGGCGTTGGGATTCATGAACTATTCCGATGGGATCAACCATGCCAGCCAGTTGCTGCGCGCCAACTTCCCCACTGAATTCCGTAGCATGAACCAGTTTCCCAAGCAGGGGTTCACCAACGAAGTGGCTATGGTGCTCGATGCGGTGGCTCGCGGCCTGGGTTTCACTGTAATTTCCCGGCTGGTACTGGAAACCTCGCCCTGGCAGCGCCAAGTCAAGGAGTTGGCATTGCCGCACCACGTCTATGAAACCCTTTTTATCGTGACTCGTACGCGCTCCGAGATGCCAAGACGCTATACCCAATTGCTCGAGGACTTCCGAGACCAACGGCGAAACATGCTTTATGGTCTGTCCGAAGAGCCCGATTTCGACGCATAGTTGGTTAACCGTCGAGGTTTATGTGACGGTGGGCAGCGGTAAAGATATCCAAAAAGACAGCCCCCGCAGATGAAGCGCTGCGGGGGCTGTTCTGTTCATATCAATGAGTAAAATCAGTCACGATAAGCGTCGATGGTTGGGCAGGAGCAGATCAATTGCCTGTCGCCGTGCACGTTGTCGACGCGATTGACTGCCGGCCAGAACTTGGCTGCCTTGGTGGCCTCGGATGGGAAAGCAGCGATTTCGCGACCATAGGGGCGTTGCCAACTGTCATCCATGAGATCCGCCATGGTATGTGGCGCATTCACAAGCGGATTATCCTCGGCAGGCCACTCGCCGCTCTCGACACGGGCGATTTCCTCGCGAATGGCAATCATGGCATCGCAGAAACGGTCGATTTCATAACGGGACTCGGATTCGGTCGGTTCGATCATCAGAGTGCCCGGCACCGGGAAAGACATTGTCGGCGCATGGAAACCATAGTCCATCAGTCGCTTGGCGATGTCCTCCTCGCTGATGCCGGAGGTGGCCTTGAGCGGTCGAATGTCGACGATGCATTCATGAGCCACCGTGCCGTTAATTCCCTTGTAAAGCACCGGGTAATGCTGTTCAAGCCGCTTGGCGATGTAGTTGGCGTTGAGAATCGCCAATTCTGTCGCTTCCCGCAGTCCCTTGGCGCCCATCATTTTGATGTAGGCCCAGGAGATTGGCAGGATCGAAGCGCTACCGAAAGCGGCGGCAGACACTGCACCACAATCCTCACGAACCCCAGGGATCGGCGTGACGATATGGTTGGAGACGAAAGGCGCCAGGTGAGACTTGACGCCAATGGGACCCATGCCGGGGCCGCCACCGCCGTGGGGAATGCAGAATGTCTTGTGCAGGTTAAGGTGTGATACGTCGCCACCAAAATCACCTGGGCGGCAGAGGCCGACCTGGGCGTTCATATTGGCGCCATCGATGTACACCTGTCCGCCATGCTGATGAACGATGTCACAGGCTTCGCGGATCTCTTCCTCGAATACGCCATGCGTGGAAGGATAGGTCAGCATGATGGCCGATAAAGCCTCGCTATGCTGCTCGGCCTTGCTGCGCAGGTCATCGAGATCGATGTTGCCATTTCTGTCGCATTCGACGACCACAACTTTCATCTGCGCCATGGCCGCCGACGCCGGGTTGGTACCGTGTGCCGAACTGGGAATCAGACAGATATCGCGATGTCCCTGGCCTTCGGCGGCCTGGTAGCGGCGGATGGCCACAAGGCCGGCATATTCACCCTGAGCGCCTGAGTTGGGCTGCATGGAAATATGGTCATACCCAGTTATCTCGACCAGGAACGCGGCCAGTTCATCGATCATCTGCTTGTAGCCGACGACCTGATCTCCGGGCACAAAAGGATGCAGGCTGGAGAATTCAGGCCAGGTGATCGGCATCATCTCGCTGGTTGCATTGAGCTTCATTGTGCATGAGCCCAGCGGGATCATGGCGTGCGTCAGCGACAGGTCGCGGTTTTCGAGACGCTTGAGGTAGCGCAGCATCTCGGTTTCGCTGCGATAACGCGTGAAGTTGGGGTGTGTCAGGTAATCGCTTTCACGCTGGCAGGCTTCGGGAATGCCGGTAAGCCCTTTGGTGACGACCTCTTCGTCGAGACTGGATACTGAGAGTTCATGTTCTTCGCCCAGCAGCACATCGAAGAGTGTGGCGACATCGGCAGCGGTCGTCGTCTCGTCGAGACTGATGCCGATTCGTCCGTCTTCATGCCAGCGCAGGTTGACTTCGTGGGTCAGCGCACGGCCGTGGATCTTGCCTGCATCGGCTCCTGCCACGGTTAGCGTATCGAACCAGCTGTCGTGGGCCAAGGTTAGCCCCTTGCGCTTCAAACCTTCCGCTAAGATGGTCGTGAGTCGGTGGACGCGCGAGGCGATGGTACGTAGTCCTTCAGCCCCGTGGTACACGGCGTAGAAAGCGGCGATGTTGGCCAGTAGGGCTTGTGCCGTACAAATGTTCGAGGTGGCCTTCTCGCGACGGATATGCTGTTCGCGCGTCTGCATCGCCATGCGCAGAGCAGTGTTGCCGCGACTGTCCTTGGACACACCGATAATACGCCCTGGGATTGAGCGCTTGTGTTTATCTGTGGTGGCAAAAAAGGCGGCATGAGGCCCGCCGTAACCCATAGGGACGCCGAATCGCTGAGAATTGCCCAATACCACGTCCGCACCAAGTGCGCCGGGCTCTTTGATGAGTGCCAGGCTCAGGAGGTCGGAGGCGACACATGTCATTACCTGGCGTTCTCGAGCTGCGCTGAGCAATGGCGCTAGATCATGTATACCGCCCGTTTCGCCGGGATATTGAAGTAGCGCGCCGAAGACGTCGTGCTCGGCAAGACGGTGGGGCTTATCGACCACCAGCTCGAAGCCGTAGTAAGCCGCACGTGTACGCAGCACATCATAGGTCTGCGGTAGGACGTCATCAGCGACGAAAAACTTGTCGGTCTTGGCTTTCTTGTTGGCGCGACGACACAGGGCCATGGCTTCGGCGGCAGCGGTCGCCTCGTCAAGCAGGGAGGCGTTGGCCAGATCCATTCCGGTGAGGTCCATGACCATCTGCTGGAAATTGAGCAGGCCTTCCAGGCGCCCTTGGGCGATTTCCGGTTGATATGGGGTATAAGCTGTATACCAGCCAGGATTCTCGAGCACGTTACGGGCGATGACCGCCGGGGTGTGGGTGTTGTAGTAACCTTGCCCTATATAGGTCTTGAATACCTTGTTCTGACGAGCCAGACGCTTTAGGTAATCAAGGGCTTCAGCTTCGCTACGTGGCGCCTCGAGCAGAAGTTCACGTCCCAACCGAATACCGCGTGGAATCGTTTTCTCAATCAGCGTTTCCATGCTGTCGATACCGAGCGCCCCCAGCATGTGGGCGGCGTCCGCGCTGTCCGGTCCATTATGGCGATGAACGAAGGCATCGTGGCTGGCCAACTCGGCCAGGCGGCGTTTTTCTACAGCCATGGGTCACCTGTGTGGTGGGGGCGGTCAGGCCCATAACGGAAAGTGAAATGCCCGGCGAAAGGCGTCGCTTGAGATGGGCCGTCTGGGCTTACGTGGAAGCGACACCTTACGCCGGAAAAGGTCAGTCTGTTTCGGCGTCTGCGATACTGCCGTAAGAATCGGCATCGAGAAGATCGTCGAGAGCCTTGTCGTCGGCCAGTTTCAGCTTAATGATCCAGCCGTCCTCATAGGGGGACTCGTTAACGGTTTCCGGAGCGTCTTCCAGGCTTTCGTTGATTTCGACGATTTCCCCGCCCAGAGGCGCATAAAGATCGGAAGCGGCCTTGACCGACTCGATAACGCCGAATTCTTCGCCGGCATCGAGCTCGCGGCCGACTTCGGGAAGCTCGACGAACACGACATCGCCCAACGCCTCCTGCGCATGATCGGTAATACCGATGGTCACCGTGCCATCGCCATTATCCAGTATCCATTCATGGCTTTTGGTGTAGCGCAAGTTATCGGGAATGGAGCTCATCTTGTTTTCCTATACGAAAAGGTTTTCCAAAATGTGGGAATCGTACCGTCACGCGCGGGTGATGGCGAGTCCCTTGGGTTGTCCAACTGGTTTTTTACAGCTATACGGCCTGACCGTGGCTATAGCGTGGCCATCTTTCTTGCCAGCGTCCAGCCATGCGCACCCAAGGTGGCTAACGGGCGTGCCAACCTACTTTGCCCTAGGAATGAGTCGCTTCATTGAGTACGCATAGCGTACACAGCCAGGTTGTCTAGACTGAATTTGGCCGGTAATGTAGCGATGTTTCTTATTGGAAACAAGTTTCTCTGACCGTGCTAGGTGACACCGTACCCTCAAGGGTGGCAAATGGCATATCCGGCCTTATCGACGAAAGTCCCAAGATTTTCCTGCCTTGGCATTTTGAGACGAAATTTTCCCACATAAGACTGGGTCTCAGTGGCGGTATTCGCTAAGGTAAGCGGGTTCTCAAGAAGCGGGTCGCTTCTCCGACATGTCAAGGGCTCTGCGATATGCCGCAAGCCCATAACAACAAGCGAATCATTGGAGTATTCACGTGGAAACGTTGACAAGCATTCTATCAGCCATCGAAGGGGTGGTCTGGGGCCCCCTGATGCTCATGCTGTTGCTTGGAGTGGGGCTGTATTTGCAAGTGGGCCTGAAAGTCATGCCCATCCGAAAGCTTGGCATGGGGTTCAAACTATTGTGGCAGGGCCGCACGACGGCCGAGGGTGACGAGAAAGAAGGCGAGGTGTCGCCTTTCAATGCATTGATGACATCGCTATCCGCCACGATCGGGACCGGTAACATAGCCGGTGTCGCAACGGCGATCTTTCTGGGCGGCCCGGGTGCGGTGTTCTGGATGTGGATTACCGCGCTGGTGGGCATGGCGACAAAGTTTGCCGAGGCCGTGCTGGCCGTTCGCTATCGCGAGGTCGACGAGGCAGGGGACCACGTCGGTGGCCCCATGTATTACATTCGCAATGGCCTGGGGCGTAAGTGGGCCTGGCTTGGCGCGCTGTTCGCCTTTTTCGGTGCCGTGGCCGCGTTCGGTATCGGCAACACCGTGCAGTCCAACTCGGTTGCAGATGGGCTCAACGAGTCGTTGAACCTGCCACACTGGCTGACAGGTATCGTGATCATGTTACTGGCCGGTGCCGTGATTCTGGGTGGGATCAAGCGCATCGCCAAGGTGGCCGGTAAGTTGGTGCCGCTGATGGCAGTTGCCTACTTGATCTGTGGACTGTTGGTTCTGTTCATCAATGCCGACCAGATCGGTTCGGCGCTCGGCCTGATTTTCGGCCATGCCTTTACGCCGGCATCGGCAGTAGGAGGCTTCGCCGGGGCGGCAGTCGCCAAGGCTATCCAGTTCGGTGTGGCGCGTGGCGTGTTCTCCAACGAGGCGGGGTTAGGCAGTGCGCCGATTGCCCACGCCGCCGCTCAGACCAAGAACCCGGTTCGCCAAGGCTTGGTGGCAATGCTCGGTACCTTCATCGATACGATCATTGTCTGCTCGATTACGGCATTGGCAATCCTGACCACCAGCGAGTGGACGTCGGGAGAGACCGGAGCGGCGCTGACGACCATGGCCTTCAACAATTCGCTGCCGGGCGTGGGACAGTACGTCGTTTCCTTCGCGTTAGCTGTGTTTGCCTTCACGACGATTCTCGGCTGGGCATTCTATGGTGAAAAATGCTTCGAGTATTTGTTCGGTGTCCGTTCGATCAAGTTTTATCGTGTGGTCTACATTCTGGCCATTCTTGCGGGTGCAGTCGCCCCGCTGGACTTCGTCTGGCTGATGGCCAGCGTCTTTAATGCTCTGATGGCCATTCCCAACCTGATTGCCTTGGCCTTGCTGTCGCCGGTCGTATTCAAGCTGACCAAAGACTACTTCGATGGTAAGCCCGTGCTGCCGGGTGAGGACCTGGGGCGCTGAGCCGCTGATATCATCGAACCATGACGAGGAGCGACCCGATGTATGAACTTGGCAAGACCCCGTTACACGATCTACACGTGGAGCTGGGTGCAAAGATGGTCGAATTTGCTGGTTATTCCATGCCGGTCCAGTATCCCCTTGGGGTCAAGAAGGAACATGAGCATACACGCTCGGCCTGTGGGCTTTTCGATGTTTCGCACATGGGCCAGATCAGGGTGAGTGGCCCCGACCCCGCCCAAGCGTTGGAGTCGCTGGTGTGCGCCGACATCGTGGGGCTGCGCGAGGGTATGCAACGCTATGCGCTGTTTACAGGGACCGAGGGTGGCATACTTGACGACCTTATGGTGGTCAATGCTGGCGACCATCTTTATCTCGTAGTCAATGCAGCCTGTAAGGCGCAGGACATCGCCCACCTGCGTATGGGGCTGGGAAGCGAGTATAAGGTTGAAGAGCTTGACCGTGGCCTGCTGGCACTACAAGGGCCGAAGGCCGCCGAGGTGATGGCTCGACACTGCCCTGAAGCGTGTGAAATGACCTTCATGCAGCATGGGCGACATGAGGTGGCGGGTATTCCGGTATGGATCAGTCGTAGCGGTTATACCGGTGAGGACGGCTTCGAAATCTCGGTCGCGACGCAGGATTGCGAATCGCTTGCGCGACGCCTGTTGAGCGAGCCGGAAGTCGAGCCGATCGGCCTTGGTGCCCGTGATTCGTTGCGTCTGGAAGCCGGATTGTGTCTGTACGGGCACGATATCGACCAGACCACCACGCCAGTGGAAGCCGGGTTGATCTGGGCTGTCGGCAAGACGCGCCGCTATGGCGGCGAGCGTGAAGCGGGATTTCTCGGCGCAGACATTATTCTTCATCAGGTCCAGGCCAAAGATCATATGCGCAAGCGTGTAGGCCTGCTTGGAGAAGGGCGTGCTCCGGTGCGTGAAGGTGCCGAGATATATAGCGAAGACGACAGGCACATTGGCACGGTGACGTCGGGCAGCTTCGGGCCGACGGTTGGCAAGCCTGTAGCCATGGGCTATGTGGCGATCGATGATGCCGACATCGGTAATGTCGTTTATGCCGAGGTGCGTGGTAAACGCCTACCGATGACGGTCAGCAAGATGCCGTTCGTCGAGCCCGGTTATTACCGTGGCTAGAAGGTTATACCGTTATCTTTCAAGCCGCCCCATGAGGCGGCTTTTTTGTATCTACTCATCGCCTGAGGGTATCAGCGCAAGTACTTTCGAGGATCGATGGGCTTGCCTCCATGACGCACATCGAACAGCAGATCATAACGCTCGGTGGCAGAGCTGTAGCCCACCGTGCAGACCGCCGTCCCCGTGGAGACGGTCTGGCCTTCCTTGACCTTCAGGTCGTCACATAGTGCATAGACGCTTTGAAGGTTGTTGGCATGATGAATGATCACCACCTTGCCAAGATGGCGCATGCTGTTGGCGAAACTTACCTTACCGGTCGCCACGCTCCTTGCCTGGCTGCCATCGTGAGTACTCAGCAGCATGGGTTGCAAGCTGCCACGGCTGTCCTTGCCGAACTCGCGTACGACACGGTAGTCATCGAGTGGCCAGGGCCAATTCGTCCGTAGGTTCGGCAATGGGCCGGGGTCGGGAGCTTTGGCTGGCCTTTTGGTTGGAGCTGCTGGCTTTGGCTTTGGAGAGGAGGGTCGACTTGCGACACGCTTAGTGCTCCCACGCAGAGGCACTTGGAGGAGGTGCCCCACTTTCAGGGCGTTGGGGTTTATCGAACGATTGGCGGCCTGAATCTTGTCTGAGGTCGTACCGAAGTACCTGGCAATGCTCGAATAGGTGTCGCCGGGGCGTACCTGGTATCGATAAGGACCGCCCGAGGGAGCACGCTCATGCTTTGTTGGCACCATGATGCGCTGGCCGACGGCTAGCTTATGCGGATCGACGCCAGGGTTGAAGCGCATTAGACGAACAAGCGGGACATCGGCACGCCTGGCAATCGCACCCAATGTGTCGCCACGCTGGATCGTTACCCAGTTGCCTGCAAGGGTGGAAGGGCTTCGCCAGGTCATTGAGCCTGTCGGTGTGGCGCAGCCGCTCAGCAGCAGGCAAAGCAGGGAGATCAGTGCAATGAGTCTAGGAATTGATCTTTGTCCTGCCACAAGGCGTTGAGCCATCTCTGGAAACGTTCCTTATACTGCGGGTCCTGGTGATAATCTCCACCGTGCATCCAATTCGGCAGGTCGAGGCGTCGAGCATATAGGCTCACGGCGGCTTCCCGTCCGCAAAGAAAATCCCAGAAGCTAGGGCATTCGCGCGTATAGCCCAGTGTGACATCAAGGACACCATTGAGTCGCCGACCCAACAGGCTGACGACTTGGGCCGTGCCGCCAGCCTTGGGCCGTAGCAAATGGCGGTAAGGGCTATTCTGCATGCGTTGCTTGGCGGTGGTGAAGCGCGTCCCTTCAACGAAATTGTAGATCGCCATGGGCATCTGCTGGGCACGCTCGCATAACCGCTCGGTTTCTTGCCTGTCACGCATGGCGAGGGTGGGGTTGCGTGCCAGAGCGTCTCGATTGTAGCGACGCATGAACGGGAACTCGAGGGCCCACCATGCCAGCCCGATCACCGGGAGCCAGATCAGCTCGCGCTTGAGAAAAAAACGGGGCATCGGGATGCGGCGGTGCAAGGCCATCTGCAACAGGAAAATATCCGTCCAACTACGATGATTGGAAATGACCAGCCACCACTGGTGGGGCGACAGCCCCTCCGGCAGGTGGATGTCCAAGCGAGGCTTGAGCCAGCGCCGCATCCACCACAAGTTTGTCCCAATCCAGGCCAGGGCTATACGGTTCAGGGCACCGAGTAGCCGTAAGCGCAGCCGGCGTGTTGGAGTGACGAGTTTCAGCAAGGTCAGGGCGTACAATGGGACGGCCCAGAACAGGGTGCTGAGCACCAGTAGCAGAATGCTCACGAGCCCCTTGAGGGTCGACATGTCATGCTCCTTCAATGGCGTGGCGACATGCTACTGGATGCGGTTGAAACTGCCCAGCCTTGATGTTTGCTCCTCGCCGTTGTCAGCGGCGAGGGAGTGGCGGGTTACTGCTGTAGTTCGGGAAGGTTCTTGTAGAGGTCGAGCGCTTCGGGGTTGGCCAGGGCATCCTGATTCTTGACTGGCCGACCGTGGACTATATTACGCACTGCCAGCTCGACGATCTTGCCCGACAGGGTGCGGGGAATATCGCTGACCTGGATAATCTTCGCGGGAACGTGGCGTGGGCTGGTATTGGTGCGAATCGTACGGCGGATCTCGTCGCGCAGGGCGTCATCGAGTCCAATGCCCGGCTGCAGGCGGACGAATAGGATGACGCGAATGTCATCACCCCACTCCTGACCGATACATAGCGACTCGAGGACCCCTTCTACCTTCTCCACCTGACGATAGATTTCGGCGGTACCGATACGTACGCCGCCCGGGTTGAGTACGGCATCAGAGCGGCCATGAATGATCAGGCCGTCCACGGCCGTGATCTCGGCATAGTCGCCGTGTGCCCAGATGCCTGGAAATGTTGAGAAGTAGGCATCCCGGTAACGTTCCCCATTCGGATCGTTCCAGAAGCCGATGGGCATTGAGGGGAAGGGACGGGTGCATACCAGTTCGCCCTTGTCCTCGCGCAATGGTTTTCCATCGTCATCGAAGACATCCACCGCCATGCCCAGGCCACGGCATTGCAACTGGCCGCGGTAGACCGGACGTATCGGGCAGCCCAGGGCAAAGCAGGAGACGATATCGGTACCTCCCGAGATCGAGGCCAGCAGCAGGTTCGGATCGATATCACGATAAACGTAGTCGAAGGACTCATGGGCGAGAGCCGATCCGGTGGACAGCACGGCGCGCAAGCGGGAAAGGTCATGGCTGCGACCAGGCTTGAGGCCTTCCTTCTCGCAAGCGGCGATGTATTTGGCGCTGGTACCGAAAACGGTGATTCCCTCACGTTCGGCCAGCGACCACAACACGTCGGGTGCAGGAGAGAACGGAGAGCCATCGAACAGCACCAGTGTCGAGCCACAGGCCAGGCCGGAAACCAGCCAGTTCCACATCATCCATCCGCAGGTGGTGTAGTAGAAAAGCACATCGTCGGCGCGCAGGTCGGTATGCAGGCGGTGCTCCTTGAGATGCTGCAACAGCGTGCCGCCGGCCGAATGGACAATGCATTTCGGGGCGCCGGTGGTGCCCGACGAGTAAAGGATATAGAGCGGGTGATCGAAGGGCTGGGACTCGAATTCGATCTCACTGGCATTGTTGTTGAGGTAATCGTGCCAGGCAACCGCCTTGTCGATGCCGTGCGTGTCGGCTTCCTCATGCAAAAAAGGAAAGACCACCACCTGATTCAGCGACTCGATGGCACTGCTGATCTGAGCAAGACGTTCACGGGTATCGATGGACTTGCCGTTCCAGGTGTAGCCATCGGTGGCGATCAGGACCTTGGGCTGAATCTGGCCGAAACGATCAATCACGCCATTGAAACCGAAATCGGGAGAACAGCTCGACCATACGGCTCCCAGGCTGGCCGTGGCGAGCATGGCAATGACGGCATGCTCGCTGTTGGGTACGAACCCCGCCACACGATCACCGGCAGTGATGCCGCTGCCACGCAGGGCGTGTGCCAGATTGGCGACCTGATCGTGGAGCTCGGAATAGCTCAGTTGCTGGCGGCGTCCGCGCTCATCGCAGGCAATCAGGGCCGGATGTTCATCGCGGCGACGCAGCAAGTTGGCGGCGTAATTGAGCCGGGCATGGGGAAACCAGCGGGCCCCCGGCATGGCATCGGGGCGCTCAAGCACAGTGTCGCCTTGGGCGTCGGCCAGCAGGTCGCTTTCTTCCCAGACGAGTTGCCAGAATATCTCTAGATTGTCCACGCTCCATGCGTGCAGTGCCGCATAATCGCTCAGGTCTGTGCCATGTTCGCGATTGATACGTTGCATGAGAGCGTACATCTGTGTGGCTTCGATCTCGGATCGGGAAGGCTGCCAGAGCGGTTGCGACATGCTGTCCCTCCTTCATTGTTGGTTGTCTGATTAGGTGGGAATCGCAGCACTTGCTGTTGGCTCACGCCAAGCGTGGGCAGGTCAGGGTGGTGCGCTGCAAAACGATTCCAATTAAAACTACCCCGCGCGTGATTGTCACGGGCTAGCGCTGTCTCTTTTGCCCTTTGTCTAATAAACGTCCAAACTCGAAATGATGAAAAACTGATCATTTCGTAATAGACCAGCGTTTCATCAATGTTCCGCGCGACTGCGCAATAGCCTTGCACAGCCTTATCCACAGATTCTGTGCATAAGCGGAATAGCTGTGAAATTTCCTTACCAAGTTTTGAGAGCTACCTTGGGGAGGGTAGACTTTCGAGCATATGCCGGCCAGTGAGCTGGCTAGTGCGTTTTTTATACGTCAGAAGAGGGAGACGAATCCTTGCGCGGCTTGCCTGCAACCTTGCCGATTCTTTTCGTTTGCGAAATCAGCTTCCTGCTCGGCCATGGCCTGATCATGACCCTGCTTGGGGTGCGCATGTCTCTCGAGGGGTTTCCGTCTCAAATGGCGGGGCTGCTGATGTCGAGTTTCTCGCTCGGGTTCGTGTTGGGCAGCTACTTCATCGAAAAGCGTATTCGATCGGTCGGTCACATCCGTGTCTTCGCGGCCTGCGCTGCCACGCTGGCGGTGACTGCCATGCTGCATGGTTTATGGATCAATCCCTGGGCATGGCTGGTGTGGCGTGTGGCTGGTGGCGCGGCCACGGCGGGTCTGCTGATGGTCATGGAGTCATGGGTATCAGGGGAGTCCACTAACGAAAACCGGGGCAAGGTGCTGGGCTGGTACATGATCATTTCGACGCTGTCCTTGGCGGGAGGACAGTGGATGTTGAACCTGGCCGATCCGGCAACGGCTGTTCTCTTCTCAGTATCAGGCATGCTCTTCGCACTGGCGCTGGTGCCGTTATCCATACACCGTATTCATGGCCCATCCCAGGGAAGCCATGACGTGGCCCATAAGATCAAGCTGAGCGAACTTTTTAAACGCGCGCCGGTTGGTCTGGTGGGGGCATTTACCGCTGGCCTCATGGCGCAGGCATTCTTCGCCATGACTCCCTATTATGGGCAGGAAATCGGCCTTACGACCCGCGAGACTTCCCAGTTCATGGCCATAACCACCATGGTTGCGCTGGTGGCCCAATGGACGCTGGGGCGTGTTTCGGATCGTATCGATCGCCGCAAGGTAATTCTTTTCATGGCCGTGGTGATGGCGGTGACAGGCAGTGTAATTTCCATGGCGGCCGCCTACAGCTATCTGGCGCTGATCACCGTAGCCTGCCTACATACCGCCATGCTGCACACCCTGTATTCGTTGAGCCTGGCTCATACCCACGATTGGCTGGAGCCGTCGGAGATCATTGCGGCGAATGCCAAGCTGATGATCTGGTATGGCGTTGGTTCGATCATAGGACCATTCAGCGCTTCCCTGGTCATGCAGGGGGTCGGGCCAGAGGGGCTATGGCTATTTCTGGGTGCTGCCGCGCTGGCTTTAGGTGTATTCGTGCTCGTAAGACTGCACGGCCGGCGGGGATTGGAGCCCGAAGTCGAGCAAGAGCCGTTTGCCCCCATGCCTCTGGTCGAGACGTCGCATTATCTCAACGAGCTCGACCAGCAGCGCTATGAGATGCAGCAAATGGAACTGGATTTCGAACGCCACGACGAGCCTGAGGCGGTTGATGCGCCGGCTCGATCCAGTGACATGGAGCCTGCCGATAAGACGTGAGGCGGCACGACTCTAGGCGATTTCGCAGCGGGTATGATGAGGTAGCAGCAACTCGACGGCGCGCTCCTGGTTACTGTTCAGACACTTCTGTACCAAGGCTACACCTCCTACAGCGATGCGATGTTCGTCGCCTTCGGCAAAGGGGAGCCGCCGCGAGCAGGTCGGATAGAAGCGATAGTTCAAAAGGGGAGATATCGGAAAAATTCCGTGGTGGCGATCGGCGCTACCAACGAAACCGGCCTGCTGCATGGCGTGGTCGAGCGTCAGCAGATCATTGCCCACTCGATCGCAGTCGAAACCGGCATGGTGTACACGCGGCCCCATCACCGAGAGCCAGGCTGCGAGTGGGTGCGACTGTTTCAGATACTGATAAGTTGCCCAGTCGGGCATTGGCCAAGGTCGCCCTCGGCAGAATAGATTCTGGCCGCGGCAATCTTGAGGGTGGGCACGGTCAATGAGGCTCTCGAACCGTTGGCGCGCCAGGCGCGTCAGTGTGCTCGGCTGGAACTCGGCCAGTACCAGCCAGGCACTGTCATCGGGCGGCGCCAATAGCGTGACCAGCAGTCCCCGATCCGCCATGGCGTAGCTATCCATCCTGCGATAGCCGAAATGGTACAGCGCTGGACGCAGGTTCTCGGCACTGAATGGGCCATAATTGAGGGTCACCAGCACCAGATACTCGGTATGTGCCGTGATCGGTCCGAGCTGGGTGCCACCAAGCTCCGGGTGCAGATGTATGTAATCCAGCCAGAGCTGCTGCAGGAACTCTTCGCGTTGCATGTTGGTGGCCTCCTGGCGAGTGGCTTTGCTCCCTTCAAGCAGTATAGGCGTAGCTCATCGATGGGCATTCAACGCTAGAGGCGTAACAAAAAAAGCTCAGGAAAATTCCCAAGCTTAGTCATGAAGCTGTCGGGCCGAGTGGCTTGTACTAACGAAGGCGCCGGTCCCTCTAGGGACCGGCGCCTTCGTATCTACAACTGTCGGCTCAAATCGATACGGGGTTTTAGCTTGCTGCCGACTCAGGCATCAGCGCATTGTCGCGTACGTACTGATCGAACTCTGTAAAGCCGCCGATATGCGTCTGGTCGACGAAAATCTGTGGTACGGTCTCGACCGGCTTGCCGATCGTTTTCTCCATGTCGGCTTTGGTGATGCCTTCTTCATGGATATCGATGTAACGATAGCTAAAGTCGTCGCGTGCTTCGCTCAGCTTCTCGGCAAGGTCCTTGGCACGAACGCAGAAAGGGCAGCCCGGGCGTCCAAAAATAACTGTCAGCATAATGACTCCTGAAGAATGAGCATTGATAACGAAAGACTGAAAAATTGACCCTATTGTTCCTTATCGCAATGCATAAGGCCAATAGAGTCTCCCTACTTCAATTATTATGCTGTCCTATCGAGAACCAGCTTGCTGACGACAAAGTGCTACTCATGGTGATAGCGCTCCTCATCGGCCCTGATTAGCAATTCTTTCATAGGCTTATAGATATCGGGGGCTGCCGCTAAAATATGCTCGCTATAGAGCTCTTCCGGCACGGTATCAGGTACTGGATAAAGATGGCCGGTGCGTGCACCCGCTTCGCGCGCGATCAGCAGGCCAGCGGCACTATCCCATGGTGAAACGCTTTCGTAGTAGGCCTCCAAGCGACCACAGGCGACATTGCAAAGGTCCAGGGCGGCCGAGCCGCAGCGCCTTATGTCCTGGCAATGTTCAAGAACGGAAGTTAGACGCCGCACCAGCGGCGCACGACTCTCACGACGATAGGGGAAACCGGTGGCTACCAGGCTTCTTTCCAATGACGATGCCGTGCTGGCGCGAATCTGACGGTCGTTAAGCCGGGCGCCTTCGCCACGTAGGGCGGTGAAGGTTTCTTCTAGAAATGGCGCATGAACCACACCGACATGCACCTTGCCATCCTGGGCCCAAGCAATGGAAACGGCCACATGAGGCAGGCCCTGAGCAAAGTTGACGGTACCATCGATGGGGTCGACGACCCACAAAGGTCCTTTGCGCTCCATGCTCTCCTTGTCGGGAGATAGTTCTTCGGTCAGCCTGGGCTCGCCCGGGAAGTGCCGCTCGAGCTGGTCAGCAATGAACTGGTCCACTGCCACGTCGGCATCGGTCACCAGCTCCGCGTTTTTCTTGTAGCGCCGATCGAAACGGCTCTGCAATCTAGCGTCCTGAATCATACGCCCTGCCTGCTCTGCGATATCGGTCGCAATGGCAAGCCGTTCGGCATCCCTCATCGTGGTCTCCTGAGAAAGGAACGTTAGGCTCACCAGTCTAGCATTCCTGTTTGATGCGGTGCGGCAACCTTGTTACTGCTTAGCTCTATAATGCAAGCAGCGTACAGGCGGGACAGGGGTAATACAGGCGGCACCCGAAGAGTGGAACCCAGCGCTGGCCATGGATGCATTATGCTTTCAGCGATGGGGGATGGCCTGATTGGTGTTCTGGTCACGTCTGTTGCATTGTCACTGTTGATGCTATCGGCCCGCGTCGGAAATTCAGAAGACGGTGCCACGGTAAGCGCCGATCGTCGAATCGTCACCTTACACAGCGGACAGTACGCTTTAATCCCGGTGCCCCTCGATGCAGAAAGAGCGCGCCTGAGGTGTTGCGAATCGATTGATGACATGTAGGCCGGACGAGGCCAGTCGGCTGGCCCAGCAAGCCATGCAGGGGTAATGTCATTTGACGAAGGCCCAGCCAAGAATGACCGGCAATAGATTCCAGATTTCTCAAGGAGCAGACGATATGAGTGCGAACCCCAGCCCCGGATCTCCACGTGTCGCACTGGTTACCGGCACGTCGAGTGGTATCGGCGCAGCAGTGGTCAAGACGCTATGCGACTTGGGACATCAAGTGCTCGCCGTTGACTTTAATCCGGCGGGGGAAACCGTGGCCGAAGCGTCCGGGGCAGCGTTCTTTCAAGCCGACCTGACTGATGCCGAGGCGTGCCGGGCGGCAGTCGGCGATGCTGTCAAACGCTTCGGCCATGTCGATATTCTGGTTAACAACGCGGGTATCCAGCATGTCGAAAGTATCGAGTCCTTTCCGGAAGCCAAGTGGCGGCAGATCATCGACCTGATGCTCACTGCTCCCTTCTTGCTGACCCAGGCGGCGTGGCCCTACATGCGCGAAGGGCAATGGGGGCGCATCATCAATATCGCTTCGGTACATGCGCAGGTGGCCTCACCTGGCAAGGCGGCTTACATCAGCGCCAAGCATGGCTTGATTGGCCTGACCAAGACGGCCGCATTGGAAGGCGGGGAGCATGGAATAACCGCGAATGCGCTATGCCCGGCCTATGTCCGCACGCCATTGGTCGATAACCAGATTGCCGATCAGGCACGCATGCACGGCATGGGTGAGCAGGAGGTTATCGAGAAGGTCATGCTCAAGAATGCTGCGGTCAAGCGCTTGATCGATCCTTCCGAAGTGGCCTCACTGGTAGCCTATCTGGCATCGGACCAGGCGGGAGCCGTGACGGGGTCCAGCTGGAACATCGATCTGGGCTGGACCGCGCAATGAGGTTCCGCTAGCGACGGACCGGACGCTTTTGGAGCTTGCGCTGGAGCGTCCGGCGATGCATGCCCAGCGCACGAGCGGTGGCCGAGATGTTGCCGTCGTGTTCCTGCAGGACTTTCTGTATATGCTCCCAGGTGACCCGGTTGATTGACGGAGGAGTATCGGCGATGTCGATGTCCGGGTCGCCGCTATCCCGGTCGAAGGCAGTGACGATTTCATCAGCGTCGACTGGCTTGCATAAATAATTGACGGCGCCCAACTTCATGGCTTCCACCGCCGTGGCGATACTCGAATAGCCGGTCAGGACGACGACACGGCAGTCAGGGGCGGCGGCCAGCAGTTCCGGCAACAGTTTCAGGCCCGATGAATACTCTAGTTTGAGGTCCAGCGTAGCCATATCCGGCGGAGCCTGACGTACCAGAGCCATGGCTGCCTCTGCGTCGTGGGCGACACTGACCTCATAACCACGACGTGTGAGCGCGCGCTGCATGACGTGGCAGAACATTTCGTCGTCATCGACGATGAGAAGGCGTTCGTTGTGATCCATGATCATCCTCTTTTCGCGCTGCATGCCCGCTTGGCTATAGCGCTTGTCCTGGCGCGGCGCGGGGCAGCTTCACCTCGGTCAGTGTGCCGCCTTCTTCATGATTGTAAAGGCTGACGCCTCCACCGAATCGGTTGATGGTGGCATGGGTCAGGAAGAGGCCGATCCCCATGCCCTTGCTCTTGGTCGATACGAAGGTATCGCCAAGCTGGTCGGCAATGGACATGGCGACTCCTGGGCCATGGTCGCGAATGTCGATGACCACCTCGTCACTTTTCCAGTCGAGACAGATGAGGATGTCCTCGGGGTTGGCATCGGCAGCGTTGTTGAGCAGGTTCATCAGAGCCTGTTCCAAGGTGGTATCTACGGCTAGCCAGGGGGTGCCGCGCTTGCCGAGTACCTCGATGGCATGGGTCACGTCTGGCCTGAGCACAAGCCAACGCTGAACGACCTGCTCGAGCCACTCCTGGGCGGAGCGAATCTCGGGTTCGGCGAGGCGGCGGCGGTCGGCATTGGCAACTAGATGCTGAAGGCGGGACTTGCAAGTATCGACCTGTTGACGAAGCAGGTCGATGTCCGCTTCAAGGGTAGGGCTACCCGCAACATCCTGACGCATTTCCTTGAGCAGCACCGCCATGGTCGAAAGCGGGGTCCCCAACTCATGAGCAGTACCTGCCGCCTGGGTTGCCACGGCCAGGACCTGTTCGTTGCGCAGTGCCGCTTCACGAGTACGTGAGAGGGTCATGTCACGGCGGCGCAGGGCATGTGCCATCTTGTAGATGAAGAATGTGACCAGGCCGGCAGATAGACCGAAATTGATCCACATGCCGAGTACGTGCAGGCTGATACCAGGGCCGACCAGCCCGTGGCTGAGTTGCGGGACCGGCTGATAAAAGAGCATCAGAAAGGTATAGCCGGCCATGGCGGCGCTGGCGACAATCCAGGCGTAAAGCCAAGGCAAGGTAGCGGCGGCGATGGTCACCGGAACCAGATAATAGGTAATGAACGGATTGGTTGAGCCGCCGGTATAATAGAAGAGCAAGGTCAGGCCGGCAATATCGGCCATCAGGTGCAGCAAATATTCAGTGTCGGTAACCGCACGTGGCCGGCCCAGTCGCCACCAGGTCGCGATGTTGATCAGCCCCATGGCGATGATCACGCTGATGACCGGAATCACCCGCAACTGGAAGCCGAGCACTTCAATCCCGAAGATAATCGCACCGAGATAACCCGTCCAGGTGATGCCTCGGACGAACGTCAGGCGAACCAGGTTCCGATTGGGAGTAGACAGCGGCAGAGGTAGCGGCTGATGCATGTTGGCTCCGGCTGGATGGCTGGCGCCATGATAACGCATCTGTTGCTTGTTTGGTCTTGAGCCAGACTGGGCCCGTGACCTGTTACCCTCCTGGTCTCCGCCCTTTATGCCGCTCATGAAACCGGAGCGGCATTATGTTCTCCATCGTTCTGGATCCTTGATTGGAGAAGTGACCTGGGCACAGGCTTTTTTCTCGCCAAGTCGGGGTCAAGGCATCATCTACAGGGAGCCTCTGCGTGTTCTCCAGAGCGTAAACGGTTCGAGGGCCTGGTTGGTGGCGTACTTGCGCACCTCCATCGGCCACCGATCGGGTAAGCCTGCCAGCCTCTGGTATGAACCTCGGTAATCGAAACCCGCCTTGGCGGCATCGTCCCGGTCGACCGCGTAGATCACCTCACCGATGCCCGCAAACAGGGCACTCAAATAACACATGGCACAGGGCTCACCCGATGCCAGGAGCGTCGTTCCATATAGATGGACTGAGCCAGCATTACGGCACGCGTCTCGTATGGCTTCGACCTCAGCATGTGCGGTCGGATCATGCTGCTCTCGAACGCGATTAACGCCGCGCCCAAGAACTGTCCCGTTGGCATCCGCTACAAACGCCGCGAAGGGAATGCCGCCGCCGCGAACATGTTCCGTAGAGTAGGCGACAACATCTTCCATGAGCTGCGTGATACGGGTAGGAGAAGTAGAGGACACTGGAGTCTCCCGACGGGCTGGGTTCATCAATTAAGGAGAGGGGAGGATAGATGGTCTTTTCTCCCCCCATGTGGTCGCCGTTCAGGGTGCAACGAGTCCGGTTTCGTCAGCTTGTAGCTTGTCGCTGCTAGCGAGCTTCAACCAGATGACGCCCGCAATGATCACAGCCAGCCAGAACGCTTGCGCCAGCGTGAGCGATTGGTCTAGAAACATGCTGCCAAACACAGCCGACCCTACGGCGCCGATGCCAGCCCAGACCGCATAGCCAATCCCGACATCAATCGTCTTTAAGGCAACGCTCAGGGCATACAGGGTAAGCAGGAAGAACACGACGGCCGAGACTGACCAATTAAGCACTGTGAACGCTTGGCTACCGGCGACGCTGAGCGCATAGGCTATTTCGAAGGTGCCGGCGAGTAACAGCATGATCCATGCTCGCCCGGTGCTAGCTTGATTGTTGGATATAGTAGTCATGTCGAATCCTTTCAAGATGGTTGATGGTGCAATTCAGTCCTACTGCGTTCTTACGCTGCGCCACTGAGCCGAAGTCCGATGACGCCGCCGATAACCAGAGCAATGCCGGACAGCTTTTTCGCGTTGAGTCGTTCTTTGAAGAATACCGCCCCAAGCATGACGATCCCGACGCCGGCAACGGAGGTCCAGATGGAGTAGCCGACGCCCACGTCAAACTCGAGAAGAGCGAGGCTCAGGAAAAAGGTGGCAATCGCGCCGCTGACAAGAGTGGCGATTGTCCACCAAAGGCGGGTGAAACCCTGTGCGTTACCTGCCGAGAATGCGACGGCAATTTCGAACAACACGGCAATACCAAGATATAGCCAGCTGGTCATGAATCATCTCCTCTCATCAGTTTACGGGCGGTCAGATATGTCGAGCAGGGTCTTGCGTGGACTGTCATTCGGCGCGTTGGCTTTTGCGGTCTTCTGATGGCCGGTTGTGCTCATGGCCTGATCGATGGCGCGCCGCAGTTCCCCTGACGATGGAACGCCTCGAAAGATCTGCTTGCCTACCACGATGGTGGGGACGGATGTGATTGCCATATCTTCGCGGGCATGACGTAGCGCCTCGCGATGCCGCTCCCGGTAGGTGCCCTTGGCCAAAGCGTTGAGCACGGCCTCGCGCTCAAGGCCTATGTCAACCCCGAGATCGGCAAGGACAATGGGATCGTCGAGATCCCTCTCTTCAAGGAAAAACGCTTTCAGGGCGCGCATCGAGAATGAATGGCCTAACCCTTGCTCATCGGCCATTGCGAAAACCTCAAAAGCTCTGTCGGTTCGGGGCTGCGGCGATATGGCCGGCAACTTGATAGGAACGCTTAGCCGCTCGGCCATGGGGTAGACAGAGTGTTTCCAGACCTGTGGGAGGTAAGGATCTTCAACGCGTAGCGTAGGGACCGGAGCAGGGCGGAGTTCAAAGGGTCGCCAGCGAAGCTCGACATTTTGCCCTTTGGTGATCTTTTCAATGACTTTCTCAGCTAATAAGCAGTACGGGCAAACATAATCGCTGTAAATCTCTATAGGCAGGCTCATGTGCTTTTACTCCTTGCATGTACATGCAAACAATAGGACGAGAAGGAGCGGTTGTCAATATGCTTGCGCATGCAAGAAAATGCGACTCTTGTCTTTTGAGAAAGATAAGAAGCGCTAGCACTTTTGGGGGTTTGGGGAGACTAACGAGGCTGGTAACTTGGCCAAGGCCAACGTATTTTATGCATGCACAAGCATTTGGAGAGCTTCAATGTCATCATTGGCGAACGTATGGCAGCGGTTGACTTCGGTCGTTGATCGAGTTGAGGGTCAGGTTGGGAAGGCGCTCCAGCGCGAACATGGTATTAGCCTGTCACAGTACCGAGCACTGCAATTTCTTGCTAATGCAGCGGAGTCCGAACTTCGCATGCAGGAATTGGCTAGCCTCCTAGGGTTGAATCAAAGCTCCGTGACACGCCTTGTCGAGCGATTGGAGCGGGAGGGTTGTACAGCTCGGGATGCTTGTCCCAAGGATAAACGTGGCGTCTATACCGTACTGACCGAAACAGGCCGGCAGCGCTACTTAGAGGCCAAACGCGACTATGAAGCGATACTCGAGATGGCCCTTGATGATGTCGCATCGACCCCGGGAAACCAGACACTCATCGCCTGTCTACGCAGGCTCGGGCAAGAACAGGCCTAGCCCGCTCACAGGGTAAGTTCGTTCCGCTTGGCTCCTCCAGGCACAATTCCTAAGCTGTTACCACGGCAATAGCGAGACAGTGAAGTCAGCATACCGTTGCAGCAACTATCACCGCTTTCCTCGAAATTCGAACCGTCGCGTTATGCCATGTCATCGAGAGTGAGTGCGATTCAGCTAGGCGGGGTATCGCTCGACCGTTTCCTATCGTTGAGCATTCGCTTGGCCACCGAATACGAGAGATTACAGCGTTCACAGAAACGCAAATCCGATTCCTTCCCAGACAACGCCGATGCTCCTCCGCCCAGTTTGCAATGGGTTATATCATGATGTGCCGGGCTCCGCTGCCCATGGCAACAGGTCTGCCCAGCTATTCGGACTGTAAGGGGGGGGGGCGGTCGTGTTTCGCCTCGGCTATGAGGGTTTCATCAGTCGAGGCAGGGATTTGGTTTGAGGTGCACCTGTAGGGCTGAGCCAAGCCCAAGCCTACCTGAGAGGCCCGCAGCCAACAGCGTGATGATTATCGCTAGATTGCGGGTTTACATTGCATACGTCCAGCGCGAGTGCTGTGGGAACTGAAGCAAATTGAACCGATTACATATTATTACTTTGTATCAGCGCAAAAAATTCAGATTCAATTAGATTGATTTAATAAAGAATAAACAATTAGTTATTAAGTGACTTGCAAGACAACCTGGTTACCTTTAGACAAAGGTATATATTGAAGGCTAGTCATTAGCTCCCTACCTTGTCTTATATACTATGTATGATAATAGCTAAACGCTACACAATACTTTCTGAAGTAAGTTTTGGTTATTTCCAGAGCTCGGCAAGGGGGAGAAGATATGGTTTTGGTGTATTACGCTCCGAGCTGATTAGTGCTATCCGCATGTAGTCATGGAACACTTGGTCGGGTCTCGTCTGCAGTACGATTTCGGTGGCGGGTTAGAAGCGAAACTGGCAACAACATCCTGCCGGAGAAGATAATAATTTTGGCGAGAACAAGCAGAGGGTATATCTTGACTTGCTTGCGTCTTTCCCGGTGAGTCCTATGGACCGGATGATGCTTGGATCGTTAAGCCAATTATAAAGCCACATTCTAGTACAAGAAACTAGTAAAAAGATAGGGCAAGGAAGGCCGCTGCAACTTAGCTTGGCTCAGACATAAGTTAAAGCAGAGACGCATGTTACAATACGAGGCGCTAGCAATGAAATTAAAGACATACGCCAAGTCCGTTATTACTGTGGCCATTGCCGCAACGCTGGCACAAGGTGCCGTAGCTGCCCATGCTGCAGTGTCATCGACCCTAGAGCTGGAAAGTACCGGTGAGAAACATGCTATGGTTTACCCGCCGCTCAACCAAATCATTGGCGACGAGTTTCTGCCTAAGCTGGACTTCTTTTTCGAAAAAATTCTGACAGAAGGCGAAGGTCTGACCCTTGATGGTACTCAGGCGTTTACCGGTAAAGACAAGTTTCTGCCCGGAAAGATTGCAATCGGCCTCAGTTATCTACTGTTGAACACTCCACAGGATTCGCCGCAGTTCGAGCGTTACTTACAAGGCTATCGTGACATCGCGGATATAACGATAGACAAGCGTAACGAGACTTGGGGAATATATTATTATATGTCGGCCCTCAACCGTCTGAAGCAGGCCGGCTTGTTGGACAAAGCAATAAGCCAAGAGACCCTGAACAAGCTCAAGGAGAAGACCGACTGGCGTCAGTTCGTCAATCAGGAAAATTTCTCCCTAATCGACTTGCCCACCAACTACTACGGCGTGGCGTTTTCCATTGCTCGCCTGCGTTACCTGCTCGGCTGGGAAGACAAGGCAGACAGCGAAAAGCTGCTACAGAAGATGATGGATCACTACCGGGCATATTCCGGTGAGTACGGCTTTTCCGACGAGACTAACGGGCAAGGCCGCTTCGATCGGTACAGCATCTTATTGATTGGTGAGATCTGCCAACGCTTTATCGAGACGGGGATGGAGGTCACTCCACAGATGAAGCAATGGTTGCGCAACTCGGTGGATGTCATTCTGGTGCGGCTGAACGAGGAGGGCCATGGCTTCAGCTATGGACGAAGTATCGGCGCCTACGGCGATACCTCATTTCTGGAAGTGCTGTCAGCAGCAGCCTACCTGGATGTACTCACTCCCGAGGAAAAGGACATGGCTTATGCTTTCGCGGCCAGGGCAACAGAGCGCTATGTCGATTTCTGGTTCGATGAAGAGATGCAGTCAGTCAATCTGTGGGACAAGGGGCGCACCACGGATGCCTACCGCGGCAAGCACCGTATCCTCGGTGAAAATCTCAGCCTGTCCCATCAGATGATCTACACAGCCAACCTATGGAAGGAGATGGGGTACAAAGACAAGATTCCTACCAATGACTTTGAAGACTGGTTGGAAGAGCTGCCCAAGGCCGCGGTGACCTGGTTTGCGAAAGGTGACTACGACCGGGCGCTGGTGACGTATCGCGATCAAGGCCATGTCATCAGCTTGCCGTTGATCAATGGCGGCAAGTCCAAGCATGACCAGAACCCCTACTATCCGATTCCGTTTTCTAACGGGATGCTGGAGGGGACGCCAGACGAGAGCTACCCGCAGCTGCTGCCGCGTTTCACCCTAGGGGACGGCACCGAGCTCATCCCCGCCGCCTTCATTCGCAACGTCGAAACAACCCGCAAGGGCGACACCGTGACAGTAACCTACCGCCAGGACGAAGTGGACCGAATCGGCGAACGAAACCCCATCAAGGATGACCGCCTCACGGTGGATACTCGCTATGAGCTTTCACCAGGGCAGATCACCCGCGAGGATACCTACCAGGCAACCGATAACCTCGATGTGTCCAATATCAGGATGGTCTTTGCCAGCTTCTCGGAAGACGCCTCGGTCGAAGGAAATACGGTCACGTTCGGAGAGGGGGATGTGACGACCTTCAGTGTCACCGGACTGGATAACTGCCAGGTCGAAGACATTGATGGCCAGCCGCCATACCGTAGCCCCGTCGGGCCCATGCAGACCCTGTTCACCTGCGAGAGTGCCAACGTGAACTTGGGCGACCCACTGACCATCTCCTGGACAGTGAAATATACGCAATGACGTAATCGTCTGTGCTTTTCGCTTGGAAAGGCACAGGCAACCTGTAGTTTGCGCGCTCATATAAAAGGAACAATGACAATGCAACACCGACTACATACTGCGAGGAAGCTACAGCAACCTGCCACGTCGCTGCTGGCGTTAGCGGTAGGCAGTGTGCTGTGGATGGGTCAAGCCGGTGCAGCCGAGCCGGTCAGCCCTGATCAGGTGCGTTCAGCCATGAAGGAGGCGACCCACTTCATGGTCGACGAGGTAGCTACCAATGGCGGTTATGTCTGGTCCTACCTACCGGATTTCTCTCGACGCTGGGGGGAAATGGAGGCCTACGACACCATGGTCTGGGTCCAGCCGCCAGGTACGGCCACCATGGGCCACACCTACCTCGATGCCTACCATGCGACAGGCGATGAATTTTACTACCAGGCTGCTACCGAGGTAGCCAATGCCCTGATCTGGGGACAGACCGAAGCTGGCGGCTGGAACTACATGTTCGACTTCGCTGGGCCAAAATCGCAGGACAAATGGTATGAAACCATCGGCAAGAACGGGTGGCGGCTGGAAGAGTTTCAGCATAACTGGGGCAACGCCACATTTGATGACCTGGGCACCTCCGAAGCGTCCCAACTGCTGCTTCGTCTGTATCTGGAAAAGCGCGATCCCAAGTACCTTGTACCATTAGAGAAAACCATCGACTTTGTGCTGGAGAGTCAATTTGCCTCTGGCGGCTGGCCGCAGCGCTACCCCGAAAACGACCTATGGGAGGGTGATTACACTTCATATATTACGCTCAACGATGAAGTGGCGGCCCAGAACATCAAATTCCTGATCATGGCTTATCAAAGTCTGGGACCGGCTGTCGATGGCGAGCGAATCCTCAACGCCATCTATCGAGGCATGAACTCTCTATTGTTTCTCCAGCAAGGAAAGGATCAGCCAGGCTGGGCTTTACAATACACCCATGACTTCGAGCCGGCAGCGGCACGCACTTATGAGCCCAAGTCTCTGGCGACCCATACCACGGCATCGGCGGTCAACCAACTGATGGATTTCTACGAGCTGACGGGTCAGTCCAAGTTTCTGGCAAGAATTCCTGAAGCGCTTGACTGGCTGGCGTCGGTTAAGCTGCCCGAGGATAAGCTGATCAACGGCAGGGCATATCCAACCTTTATCGAGATCGGCACCAAAAAGCCTCTTTACGTGCACCGCCGTGGGTCGAATGTGGTAAATGGCGAATACTTCGTCGACCATAACCCGGAAAACACCCTGGGCCATTACTCGCCGACGCGGAACATCGATCTTGAGGGGCTGCGTAAGCGATATCAGTCATTGGCCGAGTCAGATCCCAGGGAAGTGTCCAGGAACTCGCCGCTGGTGTCATCAAAGCAGATTAACCTTCCCGAATATTTTGTGACGAACGAGATCAGTGTTTCAGACCTCAACGCCGGTAGTCACCTGGAAAGTGAAGACGAAGTTTCTGCCGAGGCCGTATCCGAGATCGTGTCTTCATTAAATGAATCGCGCTACTGGCCTACGCAATTAGTGGCAACAACCTACCCGTATGCGGGGCCTGGTGACGAAACGGTGCCCGAAGGCGATTATGCGCAGACGCACGTCGGTGATAAATACGATACCTCGCCCTACGTGACCGACAACGCCGTGGAAGGCATCTCCATCGCCAAGTACATTGAGAACATGAGCACTCTGATTAGCTATTTGCGACAGGTGCAAACCAACCAGCAGTAAATGTCGCTATACCATGGCTTACGTTCAAACCGATCGTTTTTCCCTTCGCCGGCCATTGGCCGGCTTTTGGCTGAAAGCATGGCACCATCTCGCTGAGTTGCGAAAACAATGCCTTTTCAGGAATCAATGCCACAGTAAGCGTGATGTAAAACTAGTTTGGTTTTTGTGCTTTTCCGCCCCAGTCCATGACTGAGCCTGTAACTACAGAGGTTGGGTTTCCGGTGATGACCTCCTGCATTATAGCGAAGCGCTCCGCAGAAAAGCGCTTACTTTGGGATGGCGGGTTTGCCGGAAGCCAATAAATATCCCCTTGCTTGGCCTATTACCTGTCATTACGACGCTAGGCGTCACCCGCACTTTTTACGGCGAGAAACTCGCCTTTGCCAACCGGAACGAGAATGCTGGTGAAATCTTTGTCCGACTCGACTAGATTAAGGAAGGGCGTCATTTGTTCTCGGTGGGAAATGGCATTGTCTACGATGAGTAGCCCTCCAGGACGAAGCACTCGACGAATCTGGTCCCACCAGGCGCGATACTCCGAGCGCTCCGAGTCGAGAAAGAGCAGATCGATTGAGGCGTCTGTCACTCGTGTGAGGGTCGCACCCGCATCGTCATGAACCAGCGTGACGTATTCACTGAGTCCTGAGCGGGAAAAGGTGTCAGAGGCAAGGCCGGCCTTGTACGCCGAAGATTCGACTGTCGTCACGCTGCCGCCAGTGGTACAGGCCGCTTCTGCTAACCAGAGCGTTGAATAGCCATTGGAGGTGCCGATTTCCAGAATATGGCGTGCCGCGGTTGCCCGAACCATCACTGACAGAAACTCACCCGTATCGCGTGTGATATTGAGCATTCGTTTGGAGCGTTCGGAATACGCGTTGTCGTTTTTCTCACCGAAGTGCTCCAGCTCGGTTTTCAGTGCTTCGAGTGGACTCTGCATTTTGTTACTCCGCAGGTTTCCAATGGTTGTATTCCCAAGATGCAGTGAGACGCTGTCGGAAATCACAGCCTGCCCGATGGTAGATGAAGGGTAAAGCGAGTCTCAGAGCCGTGCTGCCCTGGCAGCGCAAGCGGCTTTGAGGAGTCTGGCTCCGGTCTGAACCCCGCCTTTTTGTAGAAGTGCTCGGCTCGGTTATTGCCCGCTAGAACCCAAACCCGAATATCGGTTGATCCTTGGCTGACCATTTCTGCGCAAGATGCCAACCAGAGTTGGTGGCCTATGCCTTTCGAACAATGGTCTGGTAGGAGATAAAGAGCCCATAACTCATGGACAGTGGGGCTGCCCATCGCATCTCGGTACGGTCCGAAGGCTGAAAAACCAACAATCTCATCGCTATCCTCAGCCACCAGTAAAGATGGGGTGGGGTTAGCCAGCGACCGTGCCCACATAACCTGGCGTTTCTCGACCGATAAATTATCCAACAGATCGTCGGTAAGCAGGCCACGGTAAGCATACTGCCAAGAACGGACATGTACCTGGGCAATAGACAAAGCATCAGAGGTAGTAGCGTGACGAATGCGCATCGCTTGCCTTCTCAAGTGGTTTGTAACCTAGCCCTCACTGTGGCCCTGGCTTTATCCGGGTAGACTGATCGACCCGCGGCCGATGGCCACAGCCTGCCCGGCTATTCGGATCGTCAGGGTATGGTCGTCATGTTCTGCCTCGGCGAAGATCTGGCTGGGCCGGCCCATCTCGACGCCCTGATGTTTCAGCCAGCGCGACTGGCCGGGGTGGGGCATTCCTGCTGCGAGATGACCTGCCAGTCGCTGGATATTCACGGCTCCGGCCTGCCGTCGAGAACATGCGACTGCGCAAGTAGGCATCTGAACTGGTGCCCTTATCGTTCACACAAAGATATATCTGCTCGTAGCCACTGAGTGTGACCCAGTCTTGCCAGATGCTGGGAGACGGGCGAGCTCGTCTGAGTGCTTCCAGGGAATCAAGATCGATCAGATGATAAGGCAACCCACAGGACACGAGTACAGGGTCGCTGATGATGTGGCCTTCTGACAGCCCGAGCAACTTCGCGGCGGTGGTAAGATTCAGCGTGCTGTTCCTGATCTCGAGCGGCTGTGCCGTGGTGAAGCAAGCCAGGTCCTGCTCAAAGGTTACCTGTAGAAAACCGACCCCGGACTCCAGCGTAAGGGGTGAGCTGTTGCTGTCGTCCTGCGGAGTCTCGGCCGGCCGCATCTTCGAGTTCGGATCCCTGGATGCCATGCTGGGCTGTGTTGCGGCAGGCATGAACTATGCGCTCCTGCCACAGGCCACGGTGGATGCGCGCGCGCAAGCATCGCTTCGGCGTACACAGCATGGCGTTACCGATGCCCCTGGCTAACGTCGATACTTACCTGACGACGCTACCCTCCCCAACGTGGTCGCCGACGCTGGCTCGTTTTGTAGAGGTACTCTATCAGGTTACGGGACAGCCCCGACTCAACGGATGAGGGGTATTAATGTAGGCCCACCGCCACGCCAAGGCGTTATACTGATAACCTCCGCCCAGTCCAGTCCAGTCCAGTCCAGCATTTCCCTGCGCGATGGCTTCGAGCAGGTGTTCTCTCAGTATACTAGCAGAGAGCAAAGGCTGTTGGATGCCCGCCTTGAGGCTAGCAGTAACCCTATCTAAGGATACAGCTCATGAGCATTCAACAGTACACAACCTATTATCTTGAGATGCTCAGAGTGGAACAGCTCAGGGCGAAGCCGATACCGGAAGCATTGAATATCGCTGAGTGTCGTCTCCCCCAACATCAATTTAATCGTTTCCTTTACGAGCTAGTTGGCAGCGACTGGGAGTGGGGCGATTTGGATGATTGGACGGACTCGCAGTGGCAAGCGCTAGTAGCTGGTGATGATCATCGTACATGGGTGGCGTACTATCAGGGGGCTATTGCGGGATATTATGAGTTGTATCGCCCCGATGGCCACAGCACTGAGATCCGTTATTTCGGGTTGGCGCCAGGATTTATTGGCCTGGGCTTCGGTGGGCCGTTGCTGAGCCATGCTATTAACTCCGCCTGGGCGTGGGCCGGTACGAAGCGGGTATGGGTACATACCTGCACCTTCGATCACCCCAGCGCCCTGCGCAATTACCAGGCACGTGGACTGAAAATCTACAAGGAAGAGGTCAGTAGGATCGAATGAATTGGGGGGATAACAGAAAAATTCTGCCCTATGACGTCTTGCCATAATGACCGAAGAGGCTGTGCTCAATATCCTCAAGGCTAGCTGTCACTTCATGCTGAGCCTGCTCGCGCCTGGAACATACCCTCAGCCAACTCGCGTACCAGATTATGTGCCGATACAATGGCAACCTGCGGAGTCACAGCGTATTCAATACAGTCTACCAGTGCTGAGCCAACCACGACGGCATCACTGAAATGGCCAATCTCGGCTGCCTGCTCAGCATTGCGTATGCCGAAGCCGACCGCAATCGGAAGGTGAGTATGCTCGCGTAGTTTACCTATCGCCTGCTCGGTACTTTCTGGATTTGGCATATTGCAACCGGTAACACCAGTCACCAAGACGCAATAGATAAAGCCCGAGGCATTGCCAAGTAGCTTGGGAAGTCGATTGGCGTCGGTAGTCGGCGTGGCGAGGCGCATGAAATCAAGACCGTGTTCTGTCGCTGGCAGGCACGACTCGTCGTCATGCTCGGGCGGCAGATCGATCACGATAAGACCATCAACGCTGGCGCGGGCGGCATCGCTTAGGAAGCGCTCGGCGCCGTAGCGATAGATGGGGTTGTAATAGCCCATCAGCACGATTGGCGTTTCCGTGTTCTGTTGGCGGAAGGTGCGCACCATCTCAAGCGTTCGGGCCTGAGTCTGCCCGCTTTCCAAGGCGCGTAGCGCCGCCTTCTGGATTGCCGGGCCGTCGGCCACTGGATCGCTGAAGGGTATGCCGAACTCGATCACGTCGGCACCTGCCGCCGGCAAGCCTTTGAGGATTTCTAGCGAGGTCTCGAAGCCAGGATCACCGGCGGTAACATAGGTCACCAGCGCCGGGCGATTTTCCGCCTTGAGCGCGGCAAAACATCTATCGAGGCGAGAAGCATTGTTCATAGAGGGCTCCTGGGCAACGTTTATTGGGATTTTTCCCCGAGATAGTCGGCTACGCTGACCATGTCCTTGTCGCCACGGCCACTCAGACTGACTACCATCAAGTGATCGTGCGGGAGCGTTGGCGCCCGCTTCGCGACTTCGGCCAGGGCATGAGCCGATTCGAGCGCAGGAATAATGCCCTCCTGGCGACAGCAGACCTGAAACGCCTCAAGTGCCTCGTCATCAGTGACTGAGACATAATCGACGCGCCCCTGCTCGTGCAGCCAGGCATGTTCCGGGCCGATACCGGGATAATCGAGTCCGGCGGAGATCGAATGGGCATCGCTAATCTGGCCATCTCCATCCTGCAGCAGGTAAGTGCGATTGCCATGCAGTACGCCGGGCACCCCGCCATTGAGGCTCGCCGCATGCTTGCCAGTCTCGACCCCCTTACCGCCAGCTTCGACACCGATCATTTCAACCATGTCATCGTCGAGAAACGGATGGAACAGTCCCATTGCGTTTGAGCCGCCGCCGATGCAGGCAATCAGCGAATCGGGCAAGCGTCCTTCTTTCTCGAAGATCTGCATGCGGGCCTCGCGCCCGATTACCGCCTGGAAGTCGCGTACCATCGCCGGGTAGGGGTGCGGCCCGGCCACGGTGCCAATGATATAAAAGGTGTCATCCACGTTAGTTACCCAGTCGCGCAGCGCCTCGTTCATCGCATCCTTGAGCGTGCCGGTGCCTGTCGTGACCGGGATTACGTCGGCGCCAAGCAACTTCATACGGAACACATTGGGCTGCTGACGTTCGATGTCAGTTGTGCCCATGTAAACCACGCACGACATACCAAAGCGAGCCGCTACAGTGGCAGTGGCCACGCCGTGCATGCCGGCACCGGTTTCGGCAATGATGCGCGTCTTGCCCATTCGCTTGGCGAGCAGAATCTGGCCGATGCAGTTGTTGATCTTGTGTGCGCCGGTGTGGTTGAGCTCCTCGCGCTTGAGGTAAAGTTTTGCCCCGCCGAAGTGCTCTGTAAGCCGCTCGGCGAAATATAGTGGGCTGGGGCGGCCAACGTAGTCGCGCTGGAAATAGGCGAGAAGACGCTGGAAGTCGGCATCTTCCCGAGCTGTATCGTATTCGGCCTGGAGCTCAAGAATCAGTGGCATCAGCGTCTCGGCAACGAAGCGACCGCCGAAGCGGCCAAACAGGCCATTGGCGTCGAGATGCATCGAATACTGGGGCATGGATTACCTCGCGGGGCTTGTAAAGCAATACAGTCGCCACGAAGTTAGCGCAGGCAGGAGAGACGAAAAATCGATAAGATTGCAGTCATATGTGAGCTAGAGTCACTGATCGATGCAACATGCCATGCCTCCTCTCAGTGCCCTGCGTGCCTTCGAGGCTACTGCGCGGCTGGGCAGCGTCACTGCCGCAGCGCATGAACTCAGCGTTACTCACGGCGCGGTCAGCCGCCAGCTTCGCAGCCTTGATGAACATTTCGGCGTGGCGCTGTTTGCGAAAGCCGGGCGGGGCCTAGAACTCACCAATCAAGGCGAACAACTACAGCGCGACGTCGGAGAGGCATTCGCTCGCTTACGTGATAGCTGTACACAGCTTAAGCGTGACGTCGAGGATGCGCCGTTTACCTTGGCCTGCCCGGGTAGCCTACTGGCCCGCTGGTTAATTCCCCGCCTTGATCGCCTCCACAGTGAACTGCCTGAAATCAACCTGCAGGTCGTTGTTAGCGAAAACGAACATGCTTTTAAACGCTCCGACGTCAGCGCGATCCTGGCTTTTTCCGCACCGCCATGGCCGGCTGATGTGGAGGTGATAGAGCTTATCGCTGAACAGATTTGTGCAGTGGCCAGCCCTCGGCTAGCCGAGCAGGCCGATCCTGAGCACCCAGAGACGTTATTTTCCTCCAAATTGCTGTACACCACCTCGCGCCCTCAGGCCTGGCCGCAGTGGGCAAATGCACATGCACTCGATACGGCGCTTCTTGATCAAGCCTTGGACGCGGGGCAGGGCTTCGAACATCTTTATTATCTGATGGAAGCAGCCATGGCGGGGTTGGGCGTGGCGATCGTGCCCAAGCTGATCGCCGAGGATGATTTGCGTAGTGGACGGCTTATTGCTCCGTGGGGGGATATCGAGACATCCGCCCGGCTATGCTTGTGGCTACCGCGTCATGTTACCCAGCGGCGCAGCGTTCAGCTTGCCGAGTGGCTCAAGCGTGAACTGGATGACACGCTGCTTTCGCGGTAAATGCCTAGCATTTATTGCGCGCGTTCGCGTATTTTTGTTGTCGTTCTGCACTTGGTACCGTTCGAGCTCGTGCTTTAGCCCTGCAAATCATGTCATGAGTTCTCTAGGGTCGGCTCGGTGGGTGTGCCTTGATGAAATATGAGTTGCCAATTCGTGGCCGCCTGAAGCCAAGTGGATGATCTCAGAGCATGATTGAACAATGTTCCTGCTTCCGATACACAGGCTGTCGCGTAAGTAATTATGGCAATTTCTCCGTCAGCATAGACGAGCCGATAGGCTTCCGAGTGAATCGTGGGCAGTCTGTTTGCCTGTTCGAAGGCGACCAGGACGTCCTCTTTCTGCAGATAGACGCCCGATCGACTCACTTCTTCGAACTCAGCATGTAAAAGACACTCCAACTTGGTCGGCGACTTGCGGACTAATGGGAGTGAAGTGACTTTTCCAACGCCGTTAGGTGAGTTAACAGTGCCTCTGAGAACTCCATGGTGACTCCTTGGATGCATGCAAAGGGTCATCAACGAAGCGAACCGCTCGATGATCCTGCAGATAGGCCACGTTTATGCGCAGCCAGGGGGAATCGTCTTCCTGTGGCACGAAGAGATGCCCCGGTGACAGGCTGATTCCGGAGCGCTTAGCTTGGGTGACGAGCTGGCTGGATGACTCGTGCTCCGGGTGACGCACCCACAGGAACATGCCCCCGGCCGGCTCGACGAAGACCTCCCAGCCTGCACCTTTGACCAGATTCAGTGCCGAAGCCATCTGTCCGGAGAGTCTGGTTCTTAGCCGCTCGACCAGCTTACGGTAGGCACCGTTCTGAAGCATTAGGGTGACGACTTGTTCAGCGAAGCGGGAAGTAGAGATACTGGTCAGCATCTTGATGTCGACCAACTCCTTTATCAGCCGCGGTTCGGCAGCAATGAACCCCACACGCAGCGAGCTGGTCAACGACTTCGAGAAGCTTCCCAGGTAGATAACTCGGCGCAGCCCGTCGAGGGCCGCCAGCCGGATGGTGGGATCATGCTGAAAATCCGCATAGATATCATCCTCGACGATTCGGAAATCATGTGTCTCGGCGAGTTGAAGGATGCGGTGGGCTACCGTGGGGAACAGTGTCGTGCCGGTGGGGTTCTGAAAGACACTGTTAGTAAAAAACAGCTTGGGCCGGTGCGTCTTAAGCAGCTGCTCCATCTGCTCGGTATCGGGCCCCCCAGTCATGCGTGGCACGCCAACAACATGCACCTGCTGTAGGCGCAGCAGGCCGAACAGATTGTAGTACCCGGGCGATTCCACGAAGACCGTGTCACCGGGCTTGAGCATGAGCCGGACGAGAAGATCCAGAGCGTGGCTACCGCTCCCGGTGAGCAGGATTTGGCTATCGGGCACCTCTATGCCCAGCAGGCGCAGCCGCTCCTGCAGTAATGAGCGAAGCTCGGGCGTGCCCATGGGTGTGCTGTACTCGAAGAGCCCTGAGCTGTGTTGGCGGGTCACCTGACGAATCGCATAGGCGAGATCATCTCCCTCGCGCCAATGGTTGGGTAGCCATCCACAACCGAGCTTCAGATCCTCCTCGCTAGCCTGAAACAGAGCCCACATGTCATGGGTGAACTCTTCGAGGTTGGCGGCCTCGCCAGGCTGTTTGCCGAGTGTAGTCGACACGTTGGCTGTGACATAAAAGCCCGAGCCTGGCCTGGAACGGACCAATCCCTGAGCCACTAGCCGCTCATAGGCCTCGATGGCCACATTACGGCTAATTCCAAGGTCGCTCGAAAGACGGCGTATCGAGGGGAGGCGGCTCCCGCCACCCGCGCCATGTTTCACGATCCAGTCGCGGATACCGTCAGCCACCTGTCCTGCCAAAGGTATGCGCGAGCCTTGGTCCAGAGATAGCTTCACTGCAGTTGCTCCTTGGCATTGGCTCACTGTTCTTGAATTTCCAGAAACAGTGCAAGAATTTTTCAGGCCAAGTGTACCTTACGTCCGTTTCGGTTGGGTGCGAGGGTAAGTCACTTCGCGTATCGCTCGGGTGGCTTGAATCGCATGAACATTCTTCGTCTCGCATTCGCACTGTGTATGATCACGACGGCAGTGAACCTGCAGGCACCGCTCTATGCTGCCCTGGCAGCGGTAGGCGGGTTGGGGGTAGGGGCTAGCACGTTGGCTTTTGCCAGTTACGTGGTGGGTGTGTTGCCGGTGTTGCTCGTGTTGAGTGGATTGTCCGATCGGCTTGGGCGGCGTCCGTTGATTCTGGCGGCACTTAGCCTGGCACTGGGGGCAACGGCGCTAACGTTGTTGTTCCCCGGGCTTGTCACCTTGGGTATTGCCCGTTTCCTCATGGGGATAGGAACGGCGCTGGCCTCGGCGGTGGCACCGGCATACATGCTCGAGCTTTACCGAGGCCAGGATGCTCGCGTACCGGCTACCTGGGTGACAGCCAGTACATCCTTGGGCTTCGGTCTCGGGGCGGCGGTCACCAGTCTGTTCGTATTGCAGTCGCCTAGCCTGACCCCGCCGAGCTTATGGCTCTACCTTGGAGTGGGAGGCATGGCATTAGCGCTAGTGGCTACCTTGCGGGATGCAGCACCACGCCAGCCAGCATCCTCCATGCTCCGCTTGCCAGCTTACCATCCGGGTACCATTCCTTTTGGGCTGGCCATTCTGCTGGCTTGGGCAACGGTGGGAGTGGTGATTGCGATTTTACCTTCGGTACTTGCCACCCATGGCCTATCGGCATGGTCCGGCTTTGCCACGTTCGGTATCTGCAGTTGCGGTGTATTGTTTCAGCCATGGGCTCGCAGGCTATCGTCTCGCACTGCGGTCCAATTGGGTCTGGTCATCCTCCCGCTGGCCTATGCGATGATCGCCTGGGGAGCACTGCAAGGGAGCCTGGTGGCCGTGATGCTGGGCACTGTGGCAGCCAGCAGCGCCTGTTACGGTTTCGTTTATCTGGGCGGGCTCAGCGGTGTCATGGCGCTAGCGGGTCTCGAGGAAAACGTCAGGGCGAGTGCCGGCTTCTTCCTCATGGCCTATCTCGGTTTCAGTCTGCCCGTTGTCATCACCGGGGTTCTTGTAGATGTGGTGGGGCAGGAGCTTGCGCTGGCCTGTTTCGGCATTGCGCTGACTATCGGCTCGGTGGGTGTGGGGGTGTGCCTTCAATATCGCAGGGGGAAGCTGGAGGAGGATATAACAATTTAAATCCAACAGACTCGTAAGTTAACTCATGCAGGATACGATGCGCTAAAGTGAAGTAATCTAAAGGGGTTTCATCATGTCGCTTGAGCTCTGGCTATCGTTTGTCTTGGCCTCGTTCCTGATCATTGCTTCTCCAGGCCCCGCTGTCGCGCTACTAGTTGCCACTGGTATTAACCAAGGACGCAAGGCTGCCTTGGCCATGCTGCCAGGTTTCTTTCTTGGTGATTTGGTTGCCATGTCTCTTTCCTTTGCGGGTGTCGGGGCACTGCTCATGGCCTCGGCTGAGCTGTTTAGCGTGGTTAAATGGTTAGGCGCAGTCTACTTGGTTTATTTGGTGTCAGGATGTGGCGTGAAGCTGGACAGCTGAATGACTTGGAGGCGTCTGATACGAGGCTTCATGTAAGTGCAGCTAAGGCTTTTCTCGTGACGGTTCTCAACCCAAAGAGCATTCTTTTTCTTCATGGCGTTCATGCCCCAGTTTGTGGTGCTGGATCAGCCTTTACTGCCACAGTTGATAATCCTCTTCTCAACTTTCCTATGTGTTGGTGTCGTAACGGATCTGGGCTACACCATGCTCTCTACTACCGGGGGCCAACTGATGACAGTCAAGTTCCGCCGTATCTTGTATCGGTGTGGCGCTAGCAGTTTGGTGGGGGCTGGCATATTGATGGCTGTAATGCGTCGCCCGGTTACTTAATCGAACGCTGGTCCGCGTTTCGGATGGGAGCGTGTAGCCGAACTGGATACCAACAGTTATAACAAATCCTTGGGAACCTAGCAGGATGACTGATTACAAGCTTTGACAGCTGCGTACAAAGCGGATCAGGCAAGGAAGAGGGCAAAAGTAATGGTAAGGGCTAGACCATGAACACCGAAAGCAAGCCTCTATTTTGGCGAAACGGCCGTCTTCCTCATGTGGAGTTGCGTAAGGTCGGGGATGGTCGTCAGGTCTGCTATGCCCCTCATAGCCACACCCAGTGGTCGATAGGCGCTATTACAGGGGGCGAAAGCACGTTTCAGTATCGGAATGATCATTATCGGGTACGTGCTGGCGACCTCGTGCTAATGAATCCGGAGTGGGTTCATGCCTGCAACCCTGTCGACGATATGCCGTGGGCCTACCTGATGTTGTATGTGGATACAGGCTGGCTCACGAATTTGCGGTTCCGCGCAGGATTACTGGAAGGACCCCAGTGGCAGGACATCGCTACGGCTACGGTATCTGACCCGCTCTGGTACGAACGCTATTGCCACATGGCGGACTGCCTTCTCGATCCGCAGCGTGAACTGCTGGAAAAGCAAACAGAGGTCGTGGAATTTCTGTCGGATCTGATGCATGCGCTTGCCAGCCAGCCGGTAGTGGAAGAGCTAAACGCACCGGAGGCTCTGAAGGCGCTGGCTGCCTATCTGGATGACAACATCGCTGAAGACGTTTCCCTGGACACGCTTTGCGTAATTTCTGGGTACAGTGCAGGGCACCTGATTCGCGCGTTCAGGCAATATTTTGGACTTACGCCCCATGCCTATGTAGTGAACCGGCGGGTACAGTTCGGTCGTCAGGAGCTGAAAAACGGCAGTTCAATTGCAGATGCGGCCCTTGATGCAGGTTTTGCAGACCAGCCCCACTTTCAGCGTACGTTCAAACGGCTGATGGCGGTGACGCCAAACCAGTACCGGCACCCCTCATCCGACCAAGAGATATAGGCAGCTGGCGCCGAGTAGGAGGGCCAGAACCCGGTTTACGGTAACCAGTATTATTGGTCGCTGGACATATCTGCGAAGGAACGCACCGGCGTATACCCAGCAGGCCAGCGACAGCCAGCAGATTGGCAAATAGATCGTTGCGAACAGCAGTACCTGCTGCAGGTCATTTGCGCTAGTGTACGCGCCGATGCCAGAAGCCGAGGCCAGCCAGGCCTTGGGGTTGAGCCACTGCATTAGCGCTCCTGTCCCGAACCCGGGTGCTTTTTCGGGACTGTTCACTGGCAAATGACCACTGTCCATGGCCAGTTTCAGGCTTAAGTAAAGTAGAAAGGCTACACCTGCCCATCTCAACAGTTCTTCGAATACCGGCACCATGCTCAGTAGCGAATAAAGCCCCAATCCCACGGAAATGAACAGAGCGATGAAGCCTAGTGTGGCTCCGGTAACAAAGATCAGCCCGCGGGAAACCGGGTAGTAGGTGCCGTTGCTCAGGCATACGAGGTTAACCGGCCCAGGAGATATGGAAGCCGCCAGGGCAAAGGCAGACATGGGCAGAATCAGGGAAAGGCTCATTGGGGTATTCTCGATTCAGGTTACAGCGGAGTCTGACCTGAACGTAGGTTCTGGTATTGAACAAAATTGAGGTTGTCAGCAGCATTCAAGCAGAAACTTAGCTATGGCTATCCTTGGTCAGGAAATCAATCATCCTTCTTCCGATCTCATCAGGCTGCTCTTCAGGCATGTAATGGCCGCAATTTCGAACAATGCCGCCTTCGATATGGCTTGCTAAAGGTTTCATGGCTTCGAAGATGTCAGGGGACATCCCTGCATCGCCGCCCAGTGCAAGGATCGGAGTATCCAATTTCTTCGTAGCTAAAGATTCGTTTTGCTCAATATCTTCTAATACGGCTCGGTAATATCCCAACGCTCCACGCAAATTCCCAGGCTGTTTATAAACGCGCTCATACTCATCGATATCGGCCTGTGAGAAGGTGCCTGCGGGATTATAGGTTTTCATGCGGAAAAACCACTCGATATAACTTCGCTCCCGGCCGGTAATCAAAGCTTCAGGAAGGTCTGCTACCTGATGAAAGAAAAAATGCCATGCTTTCCAGTTGTGAGGGCCAACCTCGATAGAGGATTTTAGCGTTACGCCCGGTATGTTGGCGTCTAGCATCACAAGCCGGCCCACCTCATCGGCAAAGCGCGCAACAAAGGGATAGGCCACCCACGAGCCGATATCGTGCGAGCCGATATGATAACACTTGAAACCAAGGGCTTTTGTTAACGCATGGATGCGATCGCCCGTTGTTCGTGTATCGTATCCATCTATTGGCTTGTCAGAATCGCCCTGTCCAGGCAGGTCAATCGCAACGACATGAAAATGATCGCAGAGTAGAGGCATGATACGGCGCCATGCATACCAGCTTTGCGGGAAACCGGCCATCAGCAGGACAGGGAAACCTTGTCCCCCTGATACTGTGTGAAAGCGGATGCCGTCTGCCTCTACCATTGAGTGGGTGAAACGTTTGCCGTCTAGCTCAATGTTGCCATGTGCAGGCATCGCGCATCTCCTATATTAGCCGTAGCTAGCGCACTGATTTGACTTGACTACTTTCCATTAGATGCCCGGCGGTTAGTGGCCAGTGCGGGGCTTGGGAACCCTATCATACTTCTTGGCTAGGCTGGCCTAGCCTAGTTCCAGACTGAACTCGGCGCCTATCAGGCTGTTTGACTCGGCATTTCCTCGTGCTTTCTCACAAGGTGAGCTTGGTGAGAATCGAATATCTGGCTGAGCTGCTGCAGGAGCTGGCCTATCGGTAATCATCTATCGCTTAACTCTAAACGAATGCCCAGCGCAACGAGAATTGTCCCTAGGATTCTCTCCATCCATAGCCCGACACGCTGATGCCCTTTAAGGGCATTGGTCAGCTTCGCGCCCAAATAAACTAGCGGCGGCTCAACGAGGGCAGCCACGGCAATGATTAAGCAACCATGCAAAAACAGTTGCGCACTGATGGGGCCGGCACCCTCGACCGTAAATTGAGGAAGAAAGGCCAGGAAGAAAAGGGCTACCTTTGGATTGAGCGCTGCAACAAGAAGCCCTTGCCGGAAGGTGGCCCATGAGCCCGCTTCCGGTGAGCTTTCTTCCGTAGAGAAAGCGCTCTTTGTAGTCACTAATGCCCTAAGGCCCAGCCAGACAAGATAGGCGGCTCCTAGCCATTTGACCACGGAGAAAGCCAGGGCAGAGGTGGCCAGAATGGCCGAAAGTCCAAGTGCGGCCAACAGGACATGTAAGAAGGCGCCGCCCCAAATGCCGAACATGGCTACTGTGCCGTTTTTTATTCCACCTCGTGCCGCTTGGGCTAGAATAAACGCCATGTCTGGGCCGGGAGAGAGGTTGAGCAGCACCGCCGCAGAAAAGAACGTGACCCAATGAGCGAGTGTGTAATCAAACATAGTGTATTCCTACTGGCAGTGGTCACCCAAACCGGGGAGGGTTTGTTTGAATAACAGCTTCATCCCCTCATGCGTGGCTTGGAAGCCTAGCGATTCATAAAGCGGATCGCATCAGGCCGGGCCTTATCAGAGGTTAACTGTACCATGTAGTACCCACGATCTAGGGCTTGGTCGATTGCCCACCGGAAAAACTGACGACCGACTCCGCCCGAACGGTAGTCCCGATGTATCCTGACCCCTTCGATAAGAGCCAGCCAACTTTTTTGATCGGTTAAATAGGGATATAGGTGAGCTGCAGCACGCCTATGACTCGGTGACCATGCTCTGCAACGTACAATGCATTGTTTGGGTCTGTGTCAATGGCTTCAAACGCATCATGGTAGGTGTTTTTGAGAGGCGTGAGGTGTCCTCACGTGTCGAGCCTAATGGATCATCCGCTAACTGCACGATGGTCTCCAGATCCTGGCGGGTGGCGTTCCTGAAGCTGATGCTATTCATCATTTCGCTATCCCTTGGGTTTTCATCTTTCTTCCTCATAGCCTGGCTGAAACCTACTGATCAATCTTGCCACCTGCCTTGTCTCGATCTGTTTACATTAAACTGTAATCACATGGCCTGGTCTGGCATGATTTGGTTGCGAATGTTGAAAGCTTAATTCAAGGAGAACCAGTGGAGCAGTTATATCGCGTCATCACCATGGCTAATTGGCAGGAGGCCCAGCGTTTGGGTTACGTTCCTCGCTGTGGAAACGATAACAAGGAGAACGGGATACATCTGAATCTACCGGAGGCAGTCGAGTACACTGCAAGCCGTTATTTTACAGAAGAAGAAGGCCCGTTGGTCTTGGTCATTGATGCCGCTAGTTTCTCGGAGACCCTTGAATGGCGTGATCCCACCGTAACGGAACCATGGCAGAGGCCACTAGCCAAGATTGATAATCTCCCGCTCAGTACCGTAATCGAGACCAACCGGTTGGTTCCCACAGTCGGTAATGGCGCAAGGTTCGAATGGGTCAGAGATCAGTAACTAATCGAGAGAGAGGCGGGCAGCTGATTGTGACGGCGCAACGTGGCGAACTGCAGGCTGGCAGGGGCACCCAACACATAGGCTTGCTGGCTGTGTCAGAAGCACGGTTCCTAAGACATTCTGTCACAGGCAGTCTTCCTCTATAGCAGCGCTGCGCCCAGATAGCGCTAGCGATTCGAGGCTATCAAGGAACCGCCAGCAACCATGAACAGGCTTCCGGTGGCTCGGTTGAATAGCTTGACCCGGCCCGGACTCTGAAACCAGCGGCTGACGCCCGATCCAAGCCCCGCGTAGATCGACATCAAGGTGGTATCGACGACTAGCCAAGTCAGCGCAAGGATGACGAACTGCAGCAACTGAGGTTCGCTTACGTCAATGAAGTTGGGGAAAAGCGCTGCGAAGAACAAAAGATCCTTGGGATTGCTGATTCCCACTATGAAGCCTCGGCTGAACAGCGTGCCAATGGGGGCTCTGTAATCGTCTGCTCTGGCGCTGGACTGTGTCGCTACGGCAGTCGTTTCCAGCCAGGCTTTCACTCCCAGATAGACCAGGTAGGCTCCGCCTAGCATCTTCAGGACGTAAAACGCTGTCTCTGAAGCGGCAAGAATCGCCCCCAGCCCCAACGACGAGATTGTCATGAGCACCAGCGAGGCCAAAACACCGCCAAGGACGGTAGCCATCGCGCGTTGCCGGCCAAATTTGAGTCCATGACTGGTACACAGCAAGGCCACCGGTCCCGGGAAAATAATCAAGGCAAAGATAACGCCGACATAAGCCAGCCAGGTCAATCCGTCCAAGGAATAGCTCCCTAAATTCTTGTTCCGATAGCCTAGGGTAATTAGCAATGCAGCATCATTACTTTAAATCCAAGGCGCATTCAAACGAATCGCGTCAGTTTTACTTTGCTGAGCCGAGCTATGCCCAAGCCGCATTATCTTGACGCGCCAACGGTGTTGCCTCAAGTCCTAACAGGCGAGTCAGCGCGGCCCAAGCGGCGTCCACGTTGGGCATCGCATGCAGGAAATCCTAGATTAACGTTCGGCCCCCAGGCTTTATGACTCGCAGAATTGCCAAGTAGGCCGTCAGCTGCGGTCCGTATCCCTCGGCGCTGTGTACGGGGCCGCTCGCCATGGGGGGTGATGTCGGCGTGGCTATCGCGTTGATGCAATTCCTTCGCGTGGTTCATTCCCTGGCTGGCGCGAACCCCTTGGTTGTGATCATGACGGGGATCAGGGATGCGCATTTTTTGCTTACGCCGGTGCTTAGCGGTTCCCTGATTCTCGTAACGTTAATCACAATAGCTTGGGCAAGGCTAAGCAGTGGCCAGTGTATTGGCGATAGCCTGGCGTCGTGGCAAGGCTGACGTCAGCCAGCCTTGTGCCTAACGTAAGTAAGTCTCCCTGGGCCAACGAACTTTCTTGAGTGAGGCCATGCGGTCATTCTCGATGTCCCGGTAGCCAAGCACCATAATGACGGTGCTGCGCAAGCCTTTACGTTCGAGGCCGAGCACCTCATCCAAGGCTTGCGGATCGAACCCTTCCATCGGAGTCGCGTCGACCTGTTCAGTCGCTGCCGCGACTAGTGCCGTACCGAGGGCGATATATGCCTGCTTGGCTGCCCACTGTAGACGGGCTTCCTGAGTGGGGTGCTGGCTGATGGCGGCCTTGATTGCATCTCGATACCCGTCGAGAGAATCCATGGGCAGTTCGCGCTGGTCAGCTACATGAGCGATGAAGTCGTCGACTTGCCCGGCATGGATCTCGTTCCAGGTAGCAAAGACCAACAGGTGAGACCCTTCGGTTATCTGAGGTTGGGGAGCCGCCACTTCACGAATCCTCTCGCGCAAGGCTGGGTCCGCCACGACTACCACCGAGTAGGGTTGCAGGCCGAACGAGGAAGGTGCCAGGCGAGCGGCCTCCAGAATCACGTCGAGCTTCTCCTGCGGAACGGTTTGTCCGTTCATCCGTTTTGTAGCGTAGCGCCATTGAAGTGCATCTAGAATCGACATGCTGTGGACCTCATTGATGGGATGGTGGTATCGGGACGATATTGTGGTACTGAAAGTACTGGTTCGTGGCGTTGTGTTATGTCGCTGCGCCCTGGCCCCCGCGATGAAAGAGAGCTGTGCCAACGACGATAAGCGTTGCAGCCCAGCCAAGGTGACTCGGCAAGCTCTCACCCAAGCCCAGCACGGCGATGATGGTGCCGATCAAGGCCGCGACTGTGCCGATCTGGCTCAAATAGACAGGGCCGGCCAGCTTTTGGAGCATGAAGTAGAAGAGATACAGCACGGTAAAAACGCCGGTTTCCATAGCGAGCAGCCGGATAACCGCCGCGGATGAGAGCAACCCTGCGGCTTGCTCTGCCTCAAAGAAAAGTACGAACGGCAACAATGATGCGGCGGCGCCGAACATCATTAAAGCAGCGAGGAAGACCGGAGCGGCGTCAGTGGGCCAGCGCAAGGTACGATACAGGTTGCCTGTTGCTATGATGACCGGCATCGCCAATACGATGGCGGCCCACCCCCAGCTACTCTGCGTTCCGCTGGCCTTGTCCAGGCCGACTAGTACGCCACCGGCCAGGCCCAGTAGCACCCCGGATAGGCGGGCCAAGCGTAACGGCTCCAGCTTCAGCATGACAGCCAAAAACCAGGTCACCAAAATCGGGAATGCAAAACTCAGCGAGACGAACCCCGCGCCGACATGCCGGACAGCCAGGAATCCCATGGCGTTGGGGAGGGCAAAAAGCATGCCCGAAATGGCAGCATACTCGAGCGTTCGGCGCGTCAGTGGTGTTGGCTGCCGCTGACACCGTGCCGCTCCCAGCAGCAGGCAGCCAGCTCCCAGCATGGCTACGACCAGAAAGGTGAGGCGTGGCGCCCCGGCTGCGTCTGCCAGCTTCGCGACCACGAAGGACAGCGCCAAGAGAGTGCCGACCAGTAGCAGGCAGCCCAAGGCCTGCCAGTTGCTTCGACTAGCCGTCTTGCTGGGGAATGCGGTACACGCCATGATCGGCTCTTTGGATATCCAACACGAAGAATCTTAGCGTAAAGTATCTTTGTGGTAAGGTAAATACGCCTTGGTAGAAAGCTAAAATAGGAGAAGCAATGGATACTGTCGGGAGGGCTATCGAGCAGTGGGAGCGGGAAATGTCCGAACTGAACTTGCTGGCGATGGCTTTAGTTGGCCGCCTCAAGGTGACGTCCCGTCTAGTGCAGCGGGACTTCCTGGAGCCTTTCTTCAAGAAACATGGGCTGCAGGCTGGCGAGTTTGATGTCCTTGCCACCCTACGTCGTTCTGGTGCGCCTTATGCTCTCGGGCCAACCCAACTGTATGAAGCGCTGCTGATCACCTCCGGAGGAATGACTAATCGGCTCGACCGGCTCGAGAAGGCAGGTCTGATAGCTCGGACACCTAACCCCGACGACAGGCGCGGCACGCTCGTTTCGCTCACAGACCAGGGGCTCGAGATCATCAACCGTATCGTTCCCTTGCATGTGGAGAATGAAACACAGGCAATGGCGGGGCTCTCCCGGAATGAGCAGGAAACCCTGAACCGCCTGTTGGGTAAATTGATCGCCGGGCTTGAGGCGCCCTAGTTTTCATGTGTCATTAAGGGGCTCGCTACGCGAACAACAGTCTGCCATTTGAAGAAGGATCAGCGAATGAGCGAGTACAGTTACGAGGCTGCCAATGGAGTTACTAGCGTTTCATAAACTGGAAGATGATCGGTTTGCCGAGCGATTGATCGTTGGCAACATGCAGGCAGACTATGCGCGCCACGCCATGCAGTGGGATTCAGAGAAGTTCAAAAGGAGCTGGTCGGAAACCAGCAATTATGCCCTCCTGAAGGGCGAACAGACCGTAGGTCTGGTGAGGCTGAGGGTTCAGGCAGGGTTGTGTTACCTAATCGACTTGCAGGTCATGGAGACTTGCCAAGGCCAGGGCATCGGATCAAAGGCGTTGGACGAGGTACGCCACATGGCAAGAAATGCAGGGTGTTTAGCGCTTCGTTTGAAAGTGTTTGCAGATAGCGATGCGGTGCCGTTATACGCTCGGAAGGGTTTTCGCGTAGCCAAGCAGGAGGGAGCGCTGCTTTTCATGGAAGCGAGACTGTAAGTTTGGCCAGTTAAGAAACGAGCCGTTCATACCCTGACATAGAGTACCGACCATGCACATTCGGTACGCAGTGATATCGGACATCTGGGTGATTGCTGAGGTTCATGTCCGTTCGTGGCAACATGCTTATCGGGGGCTGCTTGATTAGTATGGGAAAAGGCGTAAGCCACCCGCATGCGATACGGAAAGGAACCGGACTGGAGCAGAGGGACCGCATGTATTATCGGCGCATTCGTGACGACCTACAGGTTGCACTGTGTATGCCACAGCATGCCGACGCGCTGTTTACCTTGGCAGACGAGAACCGAGAGTATCTAAAAGCATGGTTGTCGTGGCTTGACGCAATGCAGACCGTCGAGGACACAAGGCAATTTATCCAGTCGACCCAGGATGAGTTCGCAAAGGGCGCTGCGCTGCACCACGTGCTGCTTTATCAGGGGAGTCTTGTCGGTGTGGTCAGCTTCAACTCGATCGACAAGATAAATGGCATCGGCCAGATCGGGTATTGGCTGGGCGAGCCATACACCCAACGCGGGCTGATGACGGCGGCAGTAGCGGATCTTATTCACCTTGGGTTCAACGAGCTATGTCTTGAACGGGTGGAGATCCGCTGTGCCGTAGAGAACTGGCGAAGCCGGGCCATTCCTGAGCGGTTGGGCTTCGAACTGGAGGGCACGTTGCGCAGCGTGCAGAAAGTCGGGAAAGCACGATACGCACACGCGGTGTATGGGTTGCTCGCATCGGAGCAACTGTCGTACTAGAGAATTAGCTCACTCGCCTGCAGGGAATCGATACCCACCACCTGAACAGTCAGATCAGCCACGCTATCCCCATTCCTATCACCCAGCAGCGTTGAGCCCGAGAGGGTTAGCTCACCGGCGGCACCGCTGAAATCCGCATCGCCGAGCCAGACAAAGGCCTGGTCGCCTTCGGCGTGGCTACTTGCATCAATACTGGAAAGATCGATGACGTTACTCACGTCGAGATTGAACTCTAACGCCATGGCGGGCTCTACGGCACCGCTTTCCCCGCCTGCGGTCGCCATGATATTGCTGGGCAGGGTATGGTCTTCGCCGCGGGCCTTGAAGGAAAAGCGCCAGACTTCACCCGGCTCAAGTTCCTGTCCTCCATTCATGGCCGAGACCGAGTATTGCTCGCCGTGTTTCTCGACCTGGCCATTCCAGAGCTTGACGATATCCGCTGGCAATTCGAAACTGACCGCAGGCAGGGACACCGCAGAATCGGATGTGTTTTCGATGAACACCTCCGTCACATAGCCAGTCGACCATTCACTGGTGATATTGCTGGATACGCTGAGCATGTCCTGAACCTGTGACACCTCGGGCCCTTCAGCATCCGTTGCGTGGGTCGCCAGCTCGTCGCCATTGATTGCCAGCACCTCGGGCTTCATGTCCTCTGGTGCATAGGCCTTGAAAGAGAAGCGAAGGGATTCCCCGGGCTCGACGGTATCGCTTCCATCATAGGCGACGGTGTAAGTGTCGCCGTCACGCTCGAGCAGCGTGGCACCATATAGAGTGTCGACATCGGCGGTCAGGTTGAAAGTAATATTCGGGTTATCGATTGGCGCAGATGATGTGTTGGTGATCACGACGCGCATGACATAGCCATTCGACCAACTGCTGACCGTCTCCAGGGCGACAGTGGCGATACCAGTCTCTGCGTCATTGGGCGAGGGGGCGGCCACCGGATTCGCGGAGGTTTCGGTCGTCGGCGCGGACAGTTCTTCCTCCGAAGGGCTCTGCTGTGGCTCTTCAGTACCCGCTGCGTCCGCCGCCAGCTCGTCGCCATTGATCGCCAGCACCTCCGGCTTAACGTCCTCCGGTGCATAGGCCTTGAAAGAGAAGCGCAGGGATTCTCCTGGCTCGACGGTATCGCTTCCATCGTAGGCGACGGTGTAGGTGTCGCCGTCACGCTCGAGCAGCGTGGCACCATAAAGCGTGTCGACATCGGCGGCCAGATTGAAGGTAATCTGCGGCTTGTCGATTGGCGCCGATGACGTGTTGGTGATCACGACGCGCATGACATAGCCATTCGACCAGCTGCTGACTGTCTCCAGAGCGACCGTAGCGATACCAGGCCCTGCGTCGCTGGGCGCGGGAGCAGCCAGCGGCTCCGCAAAGGCTTCGGTCGTTGGCGCGGTCACTTCGTTAGAGCGTTCCGGGTTCGTCTGATGCGTGACAGGCGACGCCTCAATCTCGTCCAGGATTATTTCCCCAGCCGTCGGGATGACCGGCTTTTCACCCTGAGATGTTTGTCGTGTGGCGATATCGAGAACAGTGCCGTCAGCGAAAACGGCCTTTTCGATGTCGATCAGAGTGTCGTCGCTGCTGCCATCGACATATACGCTGCCGTTGTCATTGAAGCGGATCTTGTAGGCATCGAAAGCCTGGTCGAATAAAGCAGTATCGTCACCGGCACCGCCATTGAGGACATTGTCACCCCAACCACCGCCGCCGCTGAGTATGTCGCTTCCTGTACCGCCATTGAGCGTATCGCTGCCCAGCGCACCATCAAGATAGACGCCATCGTCTGAGCCCTGGAGCACATCGTCGCGACGTGAGCCAATGACATATTCGAAGGTGGCTTTATTGGCGCCGGCTTCGGTAATCGCGCCGAAGCTCTCCCCACCGTTGTTGTACCAGAACGTCGTAGACATCCCATCGGCATCGGCTTCGCGAATCGACTGGTCGACATGCACCGTATTGTCGTGATCCTGGCCGCCATGAAAGTTGATATCACGGTCAGTGGATTTGACGCGGATGTCATTGCCTACGGAAGAACGCCAAGAGGCAAATATCGCACTGTGGCGCATGCCTGAATCTTCGAGGTTGATGAACGTGCCGTCATAGCTTTCGCGAAATTCGTAAGAGTAGCCATTCCCGCCGCTGCCTTTGTTGAAGGCGCCATGCGCTTGAAGTCCATCGGCTCGCAAATCCAGGGATAGCGCGAACTCGAATGCCGTGGAGGGGCCATTGCTGACCTGCACATCATTGACTCGGCCGTTCACCGTGCCATCGAACTTGACCGCCTGGTAGTCGGTCAGGTCGGAGAGGGTATTACTGAACACTGCCTTGTCGGGGGTGCCCAGCTCATATTGGATCGAGAATCCTTGCAGGGTCACGTTCTCGCGTGTATCCATGCGCTCGATCTTGGCGTCACCACCATCGAAGTCGAAATGTACGCCGCGATCCAGCGTAATAGTCTCGCCGTCGACAGAGATGACCTTGGCCATGCTGGTTCGCAGGGGGGCGTTGTCCTTCTGCCAAGAGCTATCGCCAATCTCGTCGTAGTACGCTTGGCTGTTGTCCTGCCAGATACGGACTGTGTCACCGGCTTGCAGGCCGTGGTCGTTCGCAAGTGTCAGGGTATCGCTATGTTCGGTGGCATCGTTACGCAGGCGCCCTGCAAATGTGGTGTTGGTGCCTTCGACGTAGAAAGCGTGGGAGTCATCATTTGCCAGCGATTTATCGGTAAAGGTGATACGGGTCTCGGCAGAGCCGGCACCTACCAGGGCGATATCCGAACGGGTAATGCTGATCGAGTCGTCGAAGCGGTACTCGCCCGCTGCAAGCTGAACGGTGGCTCCTTCGGGGGCCCGGGCAATCAACGACTCGAGTTGGGCGGCGGTAATGTCAGGGCCGACCGTAATGAGACTGGCGGCAGTTTCATGTGTCTCGCTCGGGGTGCTTGCCGATGCCTGCAGGGAAGGAGCCAATGCTTCTGTTTTCTCATCAGGCGCCGAGGACCCTGAGGGCTCAATGCCGTTCACGGTGGCTTCCACACCGTTCACATTGAACGACGACGGCAACTCGCCGGCCTCGGTCAACACTTTGAACTTGAAGCGGACAGTCTCGCCAGCGGCTATGTCGTTCTTATTATCGTCATCGCTGATGACGTAGCTATTTCCCTCCTGGGCAGCAATGACACCGCCCCAAACATCGGTAATGTCTCCGGGCAAGCTGAAACCAATCTCGTAGTCAGGAATAGTTTCAGCCCCCTCGTTGGTGATGAAGACCTCCATCACATAGCCGCCATTCCATTGACTGGTAGTCTTGTAAACGATTGAGGGACGCATCGAGGCACCTGTATTCAGAAACATGAGCATCGACCGGCAGCATGGCGGCACGGGCCGAAGCACTAGGCGTCAGCTGCAAAGAGAGGAACCACACGAAGACTGGGGCAAGCTCAGCGGAGTGTGAGAAGGGCAATCCATCGCCCGGTAGGTCGTCCTTGACCCGCTCTTGAAGCAGGACAAAGCTAATTTAGGGCGGGGAGGATAAACACCTAAGTTAAAAAAGGCGAGTTTTCCTTACCAATTATGCCGCTTGAAATTAACGTTTGTTATTGATAATGGGGGGGCAGCAAAAATAGCGGGAGCTTTCCCCCTGGCGCCGCCAAACTCCAGGCATCTTGAGGCATTGGCCGGGATAAGTGGTTGCGTGAGCACTAGATGTGCTTCATCAGTTTGAAATGCTGCTCTGTGAAGCTGGGTAGGGTAATTAACGATTCTTACTGGACGATCTAATCGCACCATCCATGGATGAGGACGCACCCATGCTGGGTAACTACGCGAACACCGCTGCTTCTGCCTCGGCCTTTGTCAATGCCGCGAACTTCAAGCTGAATGCCATCAGCCAAGCCGTGAAGGATATTCTTCACCATGACACTTCCTGGCAATCCTTCGATTTGCGGGTCGCAATTGCTGATCGGCTGAAGGACTTCCCGCCTAGCAACGAACCGGAACCCGGCACTGAAGAGCCGCAAGGGGGCCTGATCATCTCCGAGTATGTGGAAGGATCGGGTTACAACAAGGCGCTGGAACTGACCAACATGTCAAGCGAGGGGCTGTCTCTTGAGGGATACCAATTGTCGCTTTACAGCAATGGAAGTTCCCAGACGTCGTCCAGCCTTGAACTGAGTGACTACGGCACTCTGGCCGCCGGCGAGACGCTGGTTATTGCCAACAGCCAAGCCAGCGCGGACATTACGGCGCGAAGCGACGCCAGCTCGGGAGTGGCCAATTTCAATGGCAATGATGCTCTGGTGCTTTCCGGCCCCGACGGCGCGACCCTCGACGTGCTGGGTGAAGTAGGCAACGACGTCACCTATGCCCAGGATGTCACCCTGCGCCGCAATGCTGACGTCACGCAGGGCAGCGCCAGCTTTGATGACGGGCAATGGCAAACACTGGAACAGGACGCGGTCGAGGGGCTCGGCTACGCCGGCGATCAGACCGGAAGCGTCGATGGTGGAGTCGGCGAGGGGGATACCGGAAGTGAACCCCCGGCGAAGATGACCGCCATTCATGCTATCCAAGGAAGTGGCGATTCCAGCCCGCTCGCGGCGCAGACCGTGAGCGTCAATGCCATCGTGACGATGGTGGCGCCGGGCATGGACGGCTTCTTCCTGCAGCAGGCCGATGACACAATCGATGAAAATGCCCAGACCTCCGAAGGGATCTTTGTCTACGCCGGTAATAACAATGACGCATTGTTGGCTTCACTGGCGGCAGGCGACCGGGTGGAGTTGAGCGGCGAGGTCAGCGAGCACAACGGGCGCACTGAGCTGGATCTCACCTCAGACATCAGTATTGTCGAGCGCGGACTGGCATTACCCACGAGCCAGCGTATCTCGCTGCCCTACGAGGATCATCAGCTTGAGCCCTTCGAGGGCATGCGCGTAACGGTGGATGCGGAGGACGGCAATGGCCTGACCGTGACCGAACTCTATCAGCTAGGCCAGTATGGGCAGGTCACGCTCGCCTCAGGCGGGCGAGTCATGCAGTATACCGAAGAAAATGCGCCCAGCCAGGAAGGCTATGCCGAGCAACAGGAGGCGTTGGCGGAGCGCACCATCATCCTCGACGACGCCAGCAGTGCTTCGAATCCCTATCCCATCCAGTTCGGACGCGATGGCAATCCACTGTCAGCGGACAATCCTCTACGTGGCGGCGATAGTGTCGAGGCGGTCACCGGCGTACTCGACTTCAGCTACGACGAATACCGTGTCCAGACCACCGACAGCGTTGACTTCGATGCTACCAACCCGCGAGAAGCCGAGCCTGACAGGGAGGAACTCAGTGCAGGTGGGGCGCCCTCGCTAGAGGTCGCGTCCTTCAACGTGTTGAACTACTTCACGACACTCGATCAAAACGGGAACACCTTCTTCACGCCTGGGGGCGTTGAACACGCACCGCGGGGCGCCGAGAATGCGGAAGAATTCATGCGCCAGCAGGCCAAGCTGGTCAGTGCCATCAACGGCACCGATGCCGAGGTGGTCGGACTCATGGAGCTGCAGAACAACGGCTACGACAGCGACAGCGCCATTGCCTCCCTGGTCGATGCACTCAACGCCGCAGCCGACGATGACGTGACTTGGGCCTACGCCACGCCCCGGGTCGATCCGCAGGACGCCGACAGCGCTATTGCCGTGCCCGGGGACGACGCCATCACGGTGGGTATCATTTACAACAGCGAGGCGGTCGATCCGGTCGGCGCGGCAGCGACCACGACCGAGGGGGCCTTTGCCTACGCCAATCGCGCGCCGATCATGCAGACCTTCCGTGACCAGGACACCGGTGGTGTCTTCTCGGTAGCAGTCAATCACTTCAAGTCGAAGGGCAGTGTGGTCAATGGCGAGGAGGCGGCTGGCGATGGGCAGGGTAATAACAATCCAACGCGCGTCGAGGCGGCTGAGCAGCTCAGCGATTGGATTGCCAGCGATCCCACTGGTAGCGGTGACAGCGACGTGCTGATCCTGGGTGATTTGAACAGCTATGCCGAGGAAGACCCGATTACCGCGCTGGAAAATGACGGCTATGCGCTGCTCGACGATGACTATTCGTATGTCTTCGATGGGCAGTGGGGGTCGCTCGACCATGCGCTGGCCAGCGAATCGCTCAACGAGCAGGTCACTGGCACCACTACCTGGCATATCAACGCCGACGAGGCGACGGCGCTGGATTACAACCTATGGCGCGAGAACAATGCCGAGGCCCGGGAGGCACTCTACGCGCCGACGCCATACCGTAGTTCCGATCACGACCCAGTGATTGTCGGACTCAATCCGGCCAGCGACGCGGCCTCCTTCATGTAAGGTTTGGCATCAAGCCCCGGAAAGAGAGCTCAGCACAACGCCCGCCGGAGACTGAACTGACCGATGGGCGTTGTCGTTTCGGCGCAGGCAGGGCCATAGGTACGTTGATACGTGGGTAGCAACACGCATCTAGACGACATCGTGGCTTGAATCACGCCATGGCATAAGGGTCGGTCAGCGTCGTTTCTCCCACGCCAAGTAGTTCCAGGCCATTCTCGTCGATGTATCGATCGATCTTTTGAGCTGTATGGACACTCGCATCGTTAACCCAGCCTTCACCCACTTCGCCGAGGAGGAAATTATCCGCTCCCACCTCGATGCCAGCCTCGCTTTTTGTGTCGAGGACATAGAACAGGTCACCTTCAGCGTCTTCGAACAGCAAGGCCTCCAAGGTATCTGCGTCGTCATTGGTGATGGTCATGTCCAGATCGAACGTGCCATCGAACAGACCTTCATCGTCGATTGACCATTGGGTTTCGCCCGTATTGCGGGCAAAAACGGCGCTGTTGTAGGTGGCTGTATCGGTATAGGACGGTATAAATCGGTTGAGGGTGACCACGTTATCCGTATCGATGTTGACCATTCCTCCTTCGCCCTCCGAATGCAACGTTGCACCGGTAAGTACGTGGAAATCGCCAGTCTCGACGTAGCTGTTACCCTCCACTTTGAGCGCTACGTTATCGCGTGAAATGTCACCTCGAGCTACCAAGTCCCACATCGAGAGGGACAGTGCTTGAACACTGTCTGACGAGCCAGCTTCAGTTCCGGCGTGGACACTGAAGCTGGCCATATGATCCCAGTCGCCTACTTCGGTGTACCTAACCAGACCGCCGCCGTCACCGGCATAGGTCATATCCCGGCCTGCAATCAGGATGCTGCTCAGCCCTACATTTGAGCCGATGATTTCGGCTGTGCCTCGCTCAGCACCGTCAAATGCCTGAATGCGAAGACTCAGTGTGTCTTCGCCGGGGAGAACCTGATCGCCGCGCAACTCGCCAGCGTCGACGCGGATTGACTCAGTGGACCTGGCGAGTTCATCAGAATAGAAAACCGCCCGTCCGGCGCCGCTCAGATTGGCCTCTGTCAAGTCATGCAAGTCAAAGCCACTAACCAGAAGCTCGTCATCGATGACGGCGTCTACTCTAGAAAGGGAATCTGTCTCGGCAATCGAGCTGAGGACAAGGGTCGACTCGGCGTCGATGGTCACATGCTCAAGGTTTGGGGCTTCGATATCCAAGTAATGGCCATAGTGCCGGTCGTCCAGGGCGCCCAGCGTGAACGTGGCCTGCGTCAGGCTGGCGCCATGCACCGTAGCATAGGGCGAAAGTAAGCCTGCTGCGTCGACCCGAAGAGATGCTGCCGCATTGGCATGGACTGTACCGCCAAAACCGGTATTAGCCGCTACATCCAGCACCAACTGTTCAGTGTTAGTCAGGCGATAAATGCCAACGGGGGTATAGCCGTCAGGAGTGCCGGCCTCTGGGTCAGGATCGTCTGCCTCGAAGGTCTGGATCTCCGACGGGCCGCTGCCATCGAAGGTGAATTCGCCGTGGTATTCCTCTTTAAGGATATCTGCGCTGAGATTGAGTGCCAGGGCGGTCGCGCCCATGCCTTCCAGAAACACGTCCTCATCCGTATCGCCTAGCGTCACGGTCTCTTCTGCGGGCACATCGGGCCCCTTGCCCGAAGGCGACGTGATCTGATTGTAGAGACGCATCAGTTGGCCTACAGACTGTTCCGGCAGTAAGGCGGAGAGTTCCTCGAGGCTCTCCGGCAATGAGCTACTCTCGGCCAGATCTTGGAAAAGTGCCGTGACTTTATCCTTGCGATTCAAGCTGTCATAACGAGTCTGAAAGTCAGACTCGAGTGCAATCAGATGGGTTCGCAGGACGCCCAGGGCCTGTTCGTCCAGGTTGAAAGCGCCTTTGAGTTGTTTTTTATTGAACGCCATGCATGACACTCCTTTATCAGCTTTTCATGGGCGATTCCTCAGTTCAGTACCACCCTTTGTCATTAAGAGCGTGCGCCGAATCTATGCTGCGCTGGGCCGGCTGGAGATCAACCGACGCCAAGCTGGGCCAACGGCGCACCTCTAGTTGTTTAGTACTGGAATGCCAGTTGAGCAAGCCGGCGGCCTGACGGTGTCCATAAAAACGACTTAGTTCGTAGGTATCTTCATTGAGGTTTCGACGTGCCATGCGTTTGGGCCATCGCTCTCTCGCGATGCGATTGATTTCGTAGTCCGAAGATTTGCCGACACTGGGCTTTATAAGCGAGCTGGCAATAGTTGTGATGGGGCGGTGGCGGGAGTGCTGGCTCGAGCTGGTGTGTCAAGAAAACCCCGCACCGGTCGATATCAAGATACGACCCAGAAGACCGTAATGAGAATGTCGTAACCGAAGCATCGACTTGCTCGACATTTTGAAACGAGACACTTGCAGGACGAGGTGGCTGTGAAGGGAATACGCATGCAACTGGATGCCCAGCAGGCCATCCAGGACCTGATCGCCCAGGACGCACCCCTCGAGGTGACGCTGACCCGTATCTGCGAGATGGTCGATCGGCTGGCCCCCGGCTTGATCACCACGATCATGCTCGTGGACCCGGACAATGCCACCCTGAGCCTCAAGGCGGCCAGTGAGCAGCTGGCTACCTCTTATCGCGACGCCATGCAGGGGATTTCAATCGGTGAATACAGTGGCAGCTGTGGCCGTGCGGCATATTATCAGCAGCCGGTCGTGACTGAGGATATCCTGAAGGATCCCTGCTGGGAGAACTACCGGGCGCTGGCGACACATCACCGCCTAAGGGCCTGCTGGAGTTATCCGGTGTCGACCCGGGAAGGTGGCCTGTTGGGCACGTTCGCTGGCTATTACCCCGTCCCCGGGAGGCCGAGTGCGACCGAGAACGACCATTTAGGCCGCGCGGCATGCCTGGCTGGGCTGGCTGTCGAGCGCCATCAAGATCGGCAAGCCTTACGGGTCAGTGAGCAGCACTACCGCTCGCTGTTTACCCATCACCCGGACGCCGTATTCTCCATGAATTTGAATGGCATCTTTCTCACCGCCAACCAGGCCGTGTTACGTCACATTGGGTGCTCCGAGCACGAGGTAATCGGCTTGCACTACTCCACCTTCGTGGTACCCGAGGATCGGCCACGGGCGGAGCGGCATTTTGCGCAGGCCTGTGCTGGAGCTCCCCAGCATTACGAGATCCAGGCGACGACCCATCTAGAGCCTCATTACTACCTCGCGGTCACCAATCTGCCGATTGAGGTTGATGGGCAGGTGGTGGGCGTTTACGGGATTGTCAAGGACATCACCGAGAACAAGGCCAACGAGGCAAGGCTGGCCCATCATGCCACCCATGACCCCCTCACCGGGCGAGCCAACCGCACGCTGCTGGAGGAGCGCCTGGGACATGACTACGAATTGATATTACAGCATCAGGGGATCTTGGAGGTACTGTTCATTGACCTGGACGACTTCAAGCCGATCAATGACAGCCTGGGCCATGCGGCCGGCGATCAGTTGCTCAAGGCGGCGGCGGGTCGGCTACAAGGCCTGCTCATGCCGGCCGACACACTGGCACGTTTCGGCGGCGATGAGTTCGTGATCGTGTTGCCTTCACTCGATATGCTGGGGCGGGCAGGGTGGCTTGCCGAGCAGGCATTGGCGAGCTTGGCCAGACCCTTCGAAATCAAGGGGCGGCAGGTCTACGTCACGGCAAGCATCGGCATTGCCACCAGTCAGGTGGCTTTTCAGCACCCGACGGAACTCGTCCAGTATGCCGATCTCGCCATGTACGAAGCCAAGAAAAAGGGACGAAACACCGTCTGTTGGTACAACGTCGACGTCATGGAGGTAGCCAACGAGCAGGTCACCCTGCGACGTGAGTTGCATGAAGCAATGAGCCGCGGGGATTTCTGTCTTCATTACCAGCCCATCATACAGGCCCGTGATGGCAAGATCGTTGGCTTTGAAGCCTTGCTGCGCTGGAACCACCCGACCCTGGGCAACATTCCGCCCTCGAAGTTTATCCCCCTGGCCGAACAGACCGGTCAGATCATTCCCTTGGGCCAGTGGGTGATGGCTCGGGCCTGTTGGGACATCAAGCAGTTGAATAACCGGTTGGCAACGCATTATTTCGTCTCGGTCAACGTCTCGCCGCTGCAGTTTCACCGCAAGGATTTCGTCGCACAGTTGCAGATAGCCCTCACCAAGTCCGACCTGGCGCCAACTCTGCTGGATGTGGAAGTGACCGAAGGTGTGCTGGTAGAAGCCAACGATGGGGAATCACAGACGCTAAAAGCGGTTCGCAGCATGGGCGTGGGGGTATCCATCGATGATTTCGGGACCGGTTACTCGAGTCTCAGCTACCTGCGCAAACTGCCAATCAGCAAGATCAAGCTCGACCGGGAGTTTCTCATCGATATCCAGTCCTGTCCTAGAAGCGCGGCCATCGTGGATAGCATTATCCAGCTGGCGCATAGCTTGGATCTGGAAGTCGTGGCCGAGGGAGTCGAGACCGCACAACAGCATCGCGATCTGCTGGCACGGACCTGCGATCTTTGCCAAGGATACCTGTACGGTAAGGCCATGGCCCCCCACTGTCTGGAGGCGTTCATCCTGGAGTGTGGGGACAACCCACTAGGCTCATTACCTAGCCGCTAGATCATGTCCCGGACCGCAAGTGTGTCGAGCTAACAAGGCAACTGTACTTGCTGTTCGATGTGCGTCTTTTCATTGAGCGGACAATGCAAGCTACTGGCCGCGACGACGTGATGTGGCAGTGTTATACTGTACAAACGTACACCATGCGGCAGGCGGCCTAGCCCTGTCTCGATGCGAACCAATCTCTGCCTGAATGCCGGGCTATAGCTGCTCCCGATTAACGCCTACCTATCCTGAGTGGATACTGCCCGCAACACCGACCCAGGCTGAAACTCAATAACGAGGCCATTCCTATGACCGACGAGAAACACCTCATCGAGAACGTCGACGCCATCCTTGGGGTGGCCAAACAGATCAAGGCGGGAAAGGGCCGCTACCAACGCACGCTTGAGCAAGAACAGAGCGCCCGAGACTCAGTGAAGGCCTTGCAGCGAGAAGCACACGCCACCACGACTGCAATGGTCAATGACGAGGACATGAGTAAGCACCGTGCGCTCTCGGATATACAGAAGGATCTGCTCAAGGCGCATAACAAAGTCGATAAAGCGATCGACAAAAGCCACGATGATGCGGCGGCGATGAAAAATTATTGCAAGCGACTGCAAGCACTTGTGAGAGGGGCCGATGCGGAAAATTCTGACGAGTCTAAGCAGGACGGGACGTTAGACAAGTAAGTCAGCAGGCAAGGAGGTTTTGACGCCACCGGCCAGGCCAGTGCTAAAACTGGTGCATTACCCTTTCACCCGTTGGATGGCCCGTTTCCCAGCGAGCCGTCCAGCCAGAGTGCACACCCCTTTCTTCCGACATATCACTTCGTTTTCGGCTAAGCGTAAATAGACCACAAGGCATCGCTCCAATCACCGAGGCTGGCGAGCAAGCCCCAATGCTGCGCATCCTACAACGCCAAGTGAGGCGGACAAGTCAGCGGAGCAGCAATAGACCTACACTCCATTGGGCCCAGCGATTACAATCCTCGCCAGAACACACATCCTCCAGCTGGATACTTTCGTTACGAGTACCAGTCTGAGTACAAATTAGCGACATAGCTCAATGCCAGATAGCCAGATTGCCCAGAATGCTGGGCTTCGCCGCACATTCGCCATCATCTCACACCCCGACGCCGGTAAGACCACCATCACCGAAAAGCTGTTGTTGTTCGGAAATGCCATTCAGTTGGCTGGCTCGGTCAAGGGTAAGCGCAACGAGCGTCATGCCACGTCCGACTGGATGAAGATGGAGCAGGAGCGCGGCATCTCGGTCACCACCTCGGTCATGCAGTTTCCTTATCAGGGTCGCATCGTCAATCTGCTCGATACCCCGGGGCACGAGGACTTCTCGGAAGATACCTACCGCACCCTGACGGCCGTCGACTCGGCGCTGATGGTCATCGATGGGGCCAAGGGCGTTGAGGAGCGTACCATCAAGCTGATGGAAGTCTGTCGGCTGCGTACCACGCCGATCCTGACCTTCATCAACAAGATGGACCGCGACATTCGTGATCCCATCGAGGTCATGGATGAGGTGGAGACGGTGTTGAACATCCAGTGCGCGCCGATGACCTGGCCGGTCGGTATGGGACGTCACTTCAAGGGTGTCTACCATCTCTACAATGACGTGATTCACCTGTACAAGCAGGGGCAGGGCAATCGCATTCCCGATGATGTGCGTATCGAGGGGCTCCACAATCCCGAAGTCGATGAAGTCCTGGGGGCGGATCAAGCCGAGGAGCTGCGCATGGAAGTCGAGCTGGTGCGTGGTGCCTCGCATGAGTTCGATCTCGAGGCATATCGGCGCGGCGAGCTGACCCCCGTCTATTTCGGCACGGCAATGGGCAACTTCGGCGTTCGCGAGATGCTAGATGGTTTCGTCGAATATGCGCCGGCCCCTCAACCGCGCGAGACCGACACACGGGAAGTGAGCGCCGAGGACGGTAACTTCAGCGGTTTCGTGTTCAAGATCCAGGCCAACATGGATCCCAAGCACCGCGACCGTGTGGCGTTTCTGCGCGTATGTTCCGGTAAGTACGACAAGAACATGAAGATGCGTCACGTGCGTATCGGCAAGGACGTCAAGATTGCCGACGCGCTGACCTTCATGGCTTCCGATCGGGCGCATGTCGAAGAGGCCTGGCCCGGCGACATCATCGGTCTGCACAACCACGGCACCATCCAGATCGGGGATACATTCACGGTCGGCGAGGACATGCGCTTCACCGGTATCCCGCACTTCGCGCCGGAACTGTTCAAGCGTGTACGCCTGCGTGACCCGCTGAAGATGAAACAGTTGCAGAAGGGCTTGCAGCAGCTCTCCGAGGAGGGGGCGACTCAGGTCTTCATGCCGCTGGATAACAATGACTTGATCGTTGGAGCTGTCGGTTCGCTGCAGTTCGACGTGGTCGCTCATCGCCTCAAGGAAGAGTACAAGGTCGACTGCATCTACGAGGCGGTCAATGTTCAGACCGCACGCTGGGTCTACTGCGACGACGCCAAGAAGCTCGATGAGTTTCGGCGCAAGGCGAGTACCAACCTGGCTCTGGATGGAGGCGGCTACCTGACCTACCTGGCACCAACCCGGGTCAATCTGCAGATGACGCAGGAACGCTGGCCTGAAGTGCGATTCAATGCGACCCGTGAGCATTGATGCCTATCTTAAGGTAGGCAGGTAAGCATCCTGCGCCAGCTTTACAGAACTGTCGTGAATGTGGATTCTTGAAGTCGAGCCAGATCAAGGAGCGATATGCATGGCCTCGAAGTTTCTCAAGGAGTTTCGCGAGTTCGCGGTCAAGGGCAATGTAGTCGACATGGCGGTGGGCATCATCATCGGGGCCGCTTTCACCGCCATCGTCAACAGTTTGGTCAAGGATGTCTTCACGCCCCTGATCGGCTTGGCTACCGGCGGGTTGAACTTCACCAACCAGTTCCTGGTGCTGCGTGAAGGCAGGGGAGCTGGGCCCTACAATTCACTGGCGCAGGCCCAGGCCGATGGGGCAGTAACTCTCAACTACGGGCTGTTTCTGAACGCCACGCTGTCCTTCGTGATCGTCGCTTTTGCCACGTTCCTGTTGATTCGTAACATCAACCGTCTGAAGAATCTTGCTCAGGCACCTGAAACGGCGGCGACTCCGACTATCAAGACCTGCCCCTATTGCATCAGCAAGATTCCCATTCCCGCAACGCGCTGTCCGGCATGTACCTCGGAACTGCCAGGCGATAGTTGAATCTGCTACAGGAGTCATCGCACGGATGCTGATTGACGCTCACTGCCACCTCGATTTCGAGGCCTTCGATGAAGACCGCGAGGCAATGTTTTCACGTGCGCACGAAGCCGGAGTCAGGCACTTTCTGGTGCCCGGAACGACACGGCGGCGTTGGCCCGACGTTGTCGGTGTCGCTCAGCGCAGCGACGTCAGCCTAAGCCTGGGGCTACATCCTTATTTCATGCACGAACATGGGCCGGATGACATCGAGGCGCTGGAACAGGCATTGGATGATCATCCCGAGGTGATTGCGCTGGGGGAGTGCGGTATCGATGCCCGCTTCGAGGAGACCCTCGACGACCAATGGGCCCTGTTCGAAGAGCAGTTGCGCATCGCCAAGGCGCGTCGTCTACCGGCGGTTATTCATTGCGTACATGCCAATGACAAGGTGGCCAAGCGTTTGCGCCAACTGGAATTACCGGCTGGCGGGCTGATCCACGCCTTTGCGGGGAGTCCGGAGCAGGCCGGCAAGTTCATCGACCTGGGGTTCGTGGTCGGCCTGGGCGGTGCCACTACCTATGAGCGGGCCAAGCGTGTGCATCGCGCCGTTGCCGCATTACCGGATGATGGCTTTGTGCTTGAGACCGACAGCCCTGATATGCCGCTATGCGGCTTTCAGGGGCAACGCAACGAACCGGAACGGATTGCCATGGTCTGCCGCCAGGTAGCGGAACTGCGAGGGCAGGCATACGAGAAGGTTGCCGAACACACGACCGCCAATGTGCGGCGTGTATTCGGCATTGTAGTCCACGGCAGCTAGCCTGCCTGGCCGTTGCTGGCAAGATTTTCAGGGTCGACCCGCTCCAGCGGGTAGGGGAGCTTGAGCCGTTTCAGCTGCTGTCCGGCGACTGTCAGCGGTTCGGCCAATTCGTCGCGAGTCGTCATCACTGCCAGGATCTCGACCTGGCCATAACCGTCGATTTCCGCGCTCACCACCTCGCCCTGGCTTTTCCCCTCGGCATCGAGGATTGGAGTACCGATGTCGGCAAGCGTAGCGCCGTCGAGCTGACCTCGGAACAATCGCTTCTTGACCTGACCTCGAAAATGGGCGCGAGCGACGACCTCCTGACCTGTGTAGCAGCCTTTCTTGAAGCTGATGCCGCCCAGGGCCTCCCAGTTGATCATTTGCGGAAGGTAAGTGTCCTGATGGGCAGCGTTCAGCCAGATAAGTCCGGCTTGAATGTCATGCAATTTCCATACGGCATTACCGACCGGGATGGCATGTTTTGCCAGCGTGTCCCATACGGCTCCGGCCTCGTCCTGGGGCAGGCACAGCAGTAAGCGTGGCTTATGGCCCGGATGACGCAGCACGACATGTTTACCCTGATTGGCCTGCTGCCAGGTCGTTGGCGGTCTCAAGTCCATGCGAGTTTCGACCAGGGCAGGGGCTTCACGTCCGATCAGGCCAAGCATCACGATATCTTCGCGCGGTGTGATTTCTGCTTTATAGAACGCGGCGAATTTTGCCAGGTGGTTACGCAGCGGGTCGATCAAGTCGCGGTCCATCAGCAACCAGTAACGCCCCTCCTCGATACGTAGCAATTGCGCATTGGCCAGCATGCGGCCTTTTGGCGTACAGAAGGCGGTCGGGGCGGCAAAATCTCCGTTGGCCAGGCCAAGCTGAGCACTGGTCTGTCCCTGCAGGAAGCGCTCAGCGTCAGCACCGGCCACTTCCAGAATACCCAGATGGACCAGTGGGGTGATCACGGTATCGTCATGGGCGTGACGAGCCTGATTCGGATCGCCGAAATCGGTATGCCGCTCATCAGGGAAGTGGGCGCCAAGCTGTTGTAGGTAGGCTTTCCAGTCGGACATGAAGACTCCGTTGCGACACGATACTCGTTAACCACGGTATGAGGGCTGACCCCACGAAATGCAAGTCGCTCTGGCCGTGTTGAGGCGATGCGATGCCGACATGCTAGACTTCCTCTCGATAGTGTCCAGCTTAGGGGAGCCCGATGAGCCAAATCTCGCTGACTTTCGAAGGGGTCGAAGACGCCGAGCAGATCAATCAGCTGACGACAGCACTGATGATGGTAGACGGTGTGGAGAGTGCAGAGGTAGGGCGTTACGGAGCCGATGTCGAGGGCCGTGTTCGCCGAGAGACGCTGATCGCAGCCGTCGAGAAGCTTGGCGTCAAGGTGCGCTGAGCCTAGCCTGCCGACAGGAGGTCTTCATGACCATCGTAGTCACCAGTGAAGGGCACGAAGGGTTGCGTCATCGCATCGAGGTCGAAGGCTTCGATGATCTGTTTGCTGATGGTCCCGAGTTCATTGGTGGCAGGGACAGCGCACCGGACCCACACGATTATTTAGACATGGCTCTGGGGGCCTGTAAGGCCATCACTGCACGCATGTATGCGCGGCGCAAGGAGTGGCCATTGGAAGGAATCAAAGTCAGCGTCGCCCGGGACGATAGCCAGGAACGCCATGGCATCTATCGGTTACAGGTCAGCATGGAGTTTCTGGGTATCGAGGATGCCGGCCAACGTAACCGGCTGTTGGAGATCGCCGAGCGTTGTCCTATCCAGCGCCTGATGACTGTATCGCAGGTTGAGGTCAATACTTCACTGACAGCGTTTAGCGCTTGAACTTTTTTGCGGCCGGGTCCATCTCAGGCATATGAACAAACCATTCCGAATTCACTCGAAGTACCGCCCCGCCGGAGACCAGCCCGCCGCTATCGATGGGCTGGTCAAGGGTATCGAGGCGGGGCTGGCCCATCAGACCCTGCTTGGCGTGACCGGGTCGGGCAAGACATTCACCATGGCCAATGTGGTGGAGCGCCTGCAGCGTCCAGCCATTGTGATGGCGCCCAACAAGACGCTGGCGGCGCAACTTTACGGGGAGTTCAAGTCGTTCCTTCCCGACAACGCCGTTGAGTACTTCGTCTCGTATTACGATTACTACCAGCCTGAAGCCTATGTGCCGTCCTCGGATACCTTCATCGAGAAGGACGCATCGATCAACGACCATATCGAACAGATGCGCCTGTCGGCCACCAAGGCGCTACTGGAACGCCGCGATGCCCTGATCGTCGCGTCGGTGTCGGCGATCTACGGCCTGGGCGATCCCGAGCTGTATCTGAAGATGCGTCTGCACTTCAATCGCGGCGAATTGATTGATCAGCGCAGCTTTCTTCGACGCCTTGCCGAGCTGCAGTACACACGCAACGACATGGATTTCCGTCGCGGTACCTATCGTGTGCGTGGTGATGTGATCGATATCTACCCGGCGGATGCCGAGGACGAGGCGGTACGTGTCGAGCTGTTCGATGACGAGATCGACTCGATCCGCCTGTTCGATCCACTGACCGGCGAGATGCGCGGACAAGTGCCGCGCATGACCATCTACCCGAAGAGTCACTACGTCACGCCGCGCGAAACCATCGTCCAGGCGACGGAAAACATCAAGGCCGAGCTCATCGAGCGACTCGACTGGCTGCGCAAGCACGACAAGCTTGTGGAGGCACAGCGTCTCGAGCAGCGCACGCTATACGACATCGAGATGATGCTCGAACTGGGTTACTGCAACGGCATCGAGAACTACTCTCGCTATCTCTCGGGGCGAAAGCCAGGCTCACCGCCACCGACGTTCTTCGACTACCTGCCGGCCGATTCCCTGCTGTTCATTGACGAATCACACGTCAGCGTTCCCCAGGTAGGGGGAATGTATAAGGGCGACCGCTCACGCAAGGAGACACTCGTCGAGTATGGTTTCCGCCTGCCGTCGGCACTCGACAACCGGCCGATGACCTTCGAGGAATGGGAGCGTATCTGCCCGCAAACCGTCTTTGTGTCGGCAACGCCGGGCAAGTATGAAGCCGAACATGCCGGGCAGGTGGTCGAACAGGTGGTCCGGCCTACCGGGCTGCTGGATCCCGAGGTCGAGGTGCGTCCGGCCTCGACCCAGGTGGATGATCTGTTGTCAGAGATTCGCCTGCGTACCGAAGTCGGGGAGCGGGTGCTGGTCACGACGTTGACCAAGCGTATGGCCGAGGACCTGACAGAGTACTTCGATGAGCATGATGTTCGGGTACGCTATCTGCATTCCGATATCGATACCGTTGAACGCGTGGAAATCATTCGCGATCTGCGGCTGGGCAAGTTCGACGTGCTGGTAGGTATCAACCTGCTGCGCGAGGGGCTGGATATTCCCGAGGTTTCGCTGGTTGCCATTCTTGATGCCGACAAGGAAGGCTTCCTGCGCGCCGAGCGCTCTCTGATCCAGACTATCGGTCGTGCGGCTCGTAACGCGCGCGGCAAGGCGATCCTCTATGGCGACCGGGTCACCGACTCGATGCGCAGGGCGATCGACGAGACCGAACGGCGCCGTGCCAAGCAGATCGCTCATAATGAGGCGCATGGCATCACGCCAAGAACGGTGACCCGGTCGGTCGCCGACATCATGGAAGGGGCCCAGACACCCGGCAAGAAAGGCAACCGCCGCAAGAATGAACGCAAGGTGGCCGAAGCGCAGGGAGAATATACTCTGGACGACCTCAAGGCGATGTCGGTCCCCGACCTGACCCGGGAGATCAGCAAGCTGGAAGATGCCATGCATGAGGCGGCCCAGAACCTGGAATTCGAGGAGGCTGCCCGGTTGCGTGACCGTGTACACACGCTCAATGCTCGCCTCATCGAGCTGAAGTAACCCTCCGATTTCTGGCGCTTGGCTGCACTTGGCCGGGCGCCACCTCCTCATGCTGTTCTGTCTATCTCTTGCCGGATGATCCTCTGTCCTGGCATTTAAAAAGCGTTTATCTGCCGCCGTTTTGGGGTGTGGTGCGCAATATCGCTGTGCTTGTTTTTGGTTTTAGTGTTTTATTCTTGTCCTTCTAAAGGAAGCTGGTCTTTCTTCTCGCCAAAGTGACGGTAGGCCGCGAAATGGGGGGCTTTTACGCGCTTTACAGTCCGTCACGCGACTGCCAATAATAGACTCGAACACCCGCTTGAAAGCGGTGGCTTGTCGACGATAACAAAGAGATGGAACCCACCATGAATACAATTATGCGCAAGTCGCTGTTGGCTTTGGCCATTGGCGCAGGGATGACCAGCCTTTCCGCACAGGCGGAGATCACCATCGGCCTTGCCGGCCCGGTAACCGGCCCGGTTGCTCAATATGGTGATATGCAATTCATTGGCGCCGAGATGGCTATCGAGCGGATCAACGCCCAGGGGGGCGTCAATGGAGAAATGCTCAAGGGTGTAAAGTACGACGATGCGTGTGAGCCGAAGCAGGCGGTGGCTGTTGCCAACCAGATCGTCAATGATGGTGTTCAGTTCGTTGTTGGTCACCTGTGTTCAAGCGCCACCCAGCCGGCCTCCGACATCTATGCCGAAGAAGGCATTTTGATGATCACGCCAGCCTCGACCAGTCCCACCATCACTGAAGCGGGTTACGAGACCGTCTTCCGGACCATCGGACGTGACGATGCTCAAGGGCCGGTCGCTGGGCGATTCATTGCCGAGCACATCAAGCCCGAGAACATGGCTATTATCCATGACAAGCAGCAGTACGGCGAGGGTGTTGCGACAGCGGTGCGTGATACCGTCGAGGAAGCCGGTATCGATGTGGCTGTCTTCGAGGGGATCACAGCCGGACAGCAAAACTACTCGTCACTGGTTTCCAAGCTCAAGCGCGAGAACGTCGATTTCGTCTATTACGGCGGATATCATCCGGAGCTGGGCCTGATCCTGCGCCAGGCCAAGGAGCTTGGTTTCGACGCTCAGTTCATGGGGCCCGAAGGCGTGGGTAATCCCGATATTTCCAAGATTGCGGGTGAAGCGTCCGAGGGGCTGCTGGTAACGCTACCCCAGGCCTTCGAGACCGATCCCAAGAACGCTGACCTGGTGGCGGCTTTCGAGGCCAAGAATCAGGACCCGTCCGGTCCCTTCGTGATGCCTGCCTATACCGCAGTTTATCTGATGGCCGAAGGCATGAAGGCCACAGAATCTACCGACCCCTTCGAAGTCGCGGAATACCTGCACCAGAACACCTCCGATACCCCCATCGGCGAGGTCAAGTACGACGAGAGCGGTGATCTCGAGGAGTTCAATTTCGTCGTCTACAACTGGCACGCCGACGGAACCAAGACCAAGGCCGAGACTGGCGAGGCGCAGTCCGATACCGCTCAGTAACGTCCACGCTTTGGTTAAGCATGGCTTCACCGTCGCCTAAGCGACGTCGATCTTCGCCTGGCCGGCCAAAACCGGCCGGGCGTCTTTGCGCAGGTAATCCTCATGGAAGCTTCTCTCTACTTCCTTCAGCAGGTGATCAACGGCCTCACCATAGGCAGCACCTACGCGCTGATTGCCATCGGCTATACCATGGTCTATGGCATTATCGGCATGATCAATTTTGCCCATGGCGAGATCTATATGATCTCGACCTATGTGGTCTTCATTGTCATTGCCGGCCTATCGATGCTGGGAATCGACAGTACCGCCTTTCTTATAGTCGCTGCCTTGCTGGTCGCGATCGTCGTGGCCAGTGCGCACGCTTTTGCCGTCGAGCGAGTGGCCTACCGCCCCGTACGTGGCTCCAAACGCTTAATTGCGCTGATTTCCGCGATCGGCATGTCGATCTTCTTGCAGAATTACATCCTGCTGGCGCAGGGATCCCGCGACAAGGCCATTCCCAGCCTGTTACCGGGTGGCTGGCAGTTCGGTGGCGATGGGTTTGCCGTCAACCTGTCCTACATGCAGGTGATTATTTTCGTCGTCACGCTGGTCAGCATGACGGTGCTGGCCCTGTTCATATCGCGTTCACGGCTCGGAAGGGCCTGTCGGGCCTGCTCTCAGGACCGCGGTATGGCCAACCTTCTTGGAATCAATACCGACCTGGTCATCTCGATGACATTCGTCATCGGTGCGGCGTTGGCCGCGGTGGCCGGGCTGCTGCTCGGCATGTACTACGGCGTGGTCAATCCTTATATCGGCTTTCTGGCCGGGCTCAAGGCGTTCACGGCTGCGGTACTCGGTGGTATCGGCAGCATTCCTGGCGCCGTGCTGGGCGGGTTGATCCTGGGCGTGGCTGAAGCGCTGACGGGAGCCTACCTGTCTACGGAATATAACGATGTGGTTTCCTTCGGCCTGCTGATTCTGATTTTGCTGTTCCGCCCCTGGGGCATACTCGGCAAACCGGAAGTGGAGAAGATCTGATGAAAGGCAAGTTGCTTCCCGCTTTCTTCGCCGCCGGGTTGACGCTGCTGCTGGGCGCCTCTGTCCTCGGCGTGCAGTTACAGTCCCAGGGCATCGACACGGTTGTAATGGTACACGGCCCTCTGACCTGGCTTGGCTTGTTCGCAGCTGCCGTGGTGGTGTTCGCTTATCAACTGATCAAGGGGCGCGTCCAGCGGGTGCGAGAAAAGGCACGGCAGGGCTCACGCTTTCGGTTGCCCGCGTTCCTGGAGAACCCCGCCCAGCGACGCTTGATGATTGCGCTGGCTATCGGTGCCTTATTGCTGTTTCCGTTTCTTGCCGAACGAAGCGCCATCGATATCGCCACCCTCACGCTGATCTACGTCATGCTGGGGCTGGGGCTTAATGTGGTGGTGGGGTTGGCCGGCCTTCTCGATCTCGGTTACGTGGGGTTCTATGCCGTCGGGGCGTATACCTACGCACTACTCAACAGCTATTTCGGTTTCAGCTTCTGGGAGGCGTTGCCCATTGCCGGTGGCATGACGGCGCTGTTCGGCTATCTGCTGGGTTTTCCCGTGCTACGTCTGCGTGGCGACTATCTGGCTATCGTGACGCTGGGATTCGGAGAAATCATCCGGATACTGCTCAACAACCTGACCGAGATTACCGGTGGGCCCAACGGCATTGCCCGGATCCCCGAACCTTCGCTATTCAACTTGCAGTTCGCTCGTCGAGCCGACGAGGGGTATACCTCGTTTCATGAGTTCTTCGGCATCGCCTACGATCCGACCCACAAGGTGATGTACTTGTACATCCTCTCACTCCTGTTCGCCCTGGCCGTGGCCTACATCATCTATCGTCTGATGCGCATGCCGATCGGCAGGGCCTGGGAGGCGCTGCGCGAGGATGACATCGCCTGCCGTTCGCTGGGGCTGAACCCCACGGCGGTCAAGTTATCTGCGTTTACAATCGGGGCGAGCTTCGCCGGGATAGCCGGGTCGATCTTTGCGGCGCGCCAAGGCTTCATCAGTCCGCTGTCGTTCACTTTCATCGAATCGGCCATCGTCCTGGCGATCGTCGTGCTCGGTGGAATGGGGTCGCAACTGGGCGTGATACTTGCGGCGATCGCCATGACACTGCTGCCCGAAATCGCCCGTGAGTTCAACGAATACCGCATGCTGCTGTTCGGTCTGATCATGGTGCTCATGATGGTCTGGCGCCCGCAGGGGCTGCTGCCGCTCAAGCGTCCGCAGATGGAGTTGAAACGTGGCTGACACCCCTTTGCTTTCCGTACGTGATTTATCCATGCGGTTCGGCGGCCTGCTGGCGGTCGATCGGGTCAGCATGGATGTCGCTCCCCGCGAGGTAGTCTCGATCATCGGGCCCAACGGGGCCGGCAAGACCACCGTATTCAACTGCATTAGTGGTTTCTATCGTCCCACTGACGGAGAAGTCCTCTTCGAGAACAAGCCCATGCATCGGCTGCCGGGATTCAAGATTGCACGGGCGGGGATGGTGCGAACGTTTCAGAACGTTCGTCTGTTCAAGGAAATGACCGTCGTCGAGAATTTGCTGGTCGCCCAGCACATGCAGGCCGAGCGCAACCTGCTCAAGGGATTGCTGTTAACGCGAGGGTTCAGGCGCCGCGAGGCGGAATTGCTGGACCGTGCCGCCCATTGGTTGGAGCGGGTGGGGTTGATTGAGTTCGCAAACCGCGAAGCGGGCAATCTGGCCTACGGGCAGCAACGCCGCCTGGAAATTGCACGTTGTATGGTGACGCAGCCGAAGTTGCTGATGCTCGATGAACCTGCGGCGGGACTTAACCCTAACGAGACGCACGATCTGGATCGTTTGATCGTGCAGCTCAAGGAAGAAGAAGGCATTACTGTGCTGCTGATCGAACACGACATGAGCCTCGTCATGGGAATATCCGATCGTATTTATGTGGTCAATCAGGGCAAGCCATTGGCTGATGGCACCCCGGAGGAGGTGCGTCGCAATCCCGAGGTGATTAAAGCCTATCTGGGGGAGGAGTAACGCATGGCGATGCTGGATGTCATCAACCTGACGACGCATTACGGCCCGATACAGGCCCTAGACGAGGTATCCCTGTCTGTCGGGCATGGAGAAATCGTCACCCTGGTGGGCTCCAATGGGGCGGGTAAGACCACGCTGCTGATGTCCATCTGCGGTGACCCGAAGCCGACCAGGGGAACCATTCGCTTCGAGAACGAGGAAATCCAGGGGTTGCCGACCTCTCGAATCATGCGCTCGGGGTTATCAGTAGTGCCCGAAGGCCGGCGTATATTTACCGGCATGACCGTGGAAGAGAACCTGGCGATGGGAGGATATTACCGCGACAAGCATGAAATCGCCGAGAGTACCGAGTACGTGCTCGCATTGTTTCCACGACTCAAGGAACGCTACCACCAGCGAGGTGGCACCATGTCCGGAGGCGAGCAGCAGATGCTCGCCATCGGACGCGCCCTGATGAGCCGGCCACGCCTGTTATTGCTCGATGAGCCGTCGCTGGGGCTGGCGCCGATCGTCATTGCGCAAATTTTCGAAATAATCGAGAAGTTGCGCGACGAAGGTACGACCATCTTCCTCGTAGAACAAAATGCGCACCGTGCCTTGTCGATCGCCGACCGAGGCTATGTGCTCGAGCATGGTCGTGTTGTATTGGCCGACAGTGGTAAGGCGCTGCTAGCCAATGACGAAGTCAGGCGCGCATATCTGGGAGGGTAATACTGCCTTAAGCTACCGGAACAGTGGTATTCGTCTGTAAATTTACGCTTGCTTGCCGACTTTACAGAACAACCGGGGTATCCGGGTATCTTGGGCTAACTTCATTTATACCGTTATCTAGCACTAGGTTTTTCATTAAATACCAACGAAGCCTGTCGACAATCAATCAGTAAGGTATAATCCGGCGCCACTGGAAGCTCGCCATCGGCTGCCTGACCGGCCATGTCGCGTGTCCCGTTTTCTGCTAGGAGTTCCTGCCCATGACCGTGATCCGCCAGGATGACTTGATCCAAAGCGTTGCCGACGCCCTGCAGTATATTTCGCACTACCACCCGAAGGATTTCATCGACGCGATGCATGCGGCATATCAGCGCGAGGAGAATCCGGCGGCACGTGATGCCATCGCCCAGATTCTGATTAACTCACGCATGTGTGCCATGGGGCATCGCCCGATCTGCCAAGACACCGGAATCGTGACCGTGTTCGTGCATGTCGGAATGAATGTGCGTTGGGAGACCGAGATGAGCCTCGATGACATGGTCAATGAGGGCGTGCGTCGTGCTTACCAGCATCCCGATAATGTGCTGCGTGCTTCGGTTCTGGCCGATCCTGACGGTAAACGTCAGAATACCAAGGACAACACGCCGGCGATAATCCATCACAAGCTCGTGCCCGGCGACAAGGTCGAAGTGCATGTGGCCGCCAAGGGCGGCGGCAGTGAAGCAAAATCGAAGTTTGCGATGCTCAATCCATCCGACAGCGTGGTTGATTGGGTGCTGGAGCAGTTGCCGAAAATGGGCGCCGGCTGGTGTCCGCCCGGCATGCTTGGTATCGGCATTGGTGGAACGGCGGAAAAGGCGATGGAAATCGCCAAGGAAGCCTTGCTCGATCCCATCGACATACAGGAGCTGCAGGCACGTGGCGCCAGCAATCGGGCCGAGGAGCTGCGCCTGGAACTGTTCGATAAGGTCAACAGGAGCGGTGTTGGCGCTCAGGGCCTGGGTGGGCTGACTACGGTGCTCGACATCAAGGTCAAGGATTATCCAACGCACGCCGCGAACAAACCGGTGGCTATCATCCCCAATTGTGCGGCAACCCGTCACGTCCATTTTACGCTTGATGGTAGTGGTGCTGCCGAGCTGCCGGCGCCCAAGCTCGAGGACTGGCCGGAAATTAGCTGGGAAGTGGGGGATAACGTACGTCGTGTCAACCTCGACGAAGTCACTCCCGAGGAGGTTCAGACCTGGCAGCCCGGCGATACCGTGTTGCTGTCAGGCAAGCTGTTGACCGGACGTGATGCGGCACACAAGCGCATGGTCGACATGCTGGCCAAGGGGCAGGAACTTCCTGTCGACATGCAGGGGCGCTTCATCTATTACGTTGGTCCGGTGGATCCGGTACGTGATGAAGTGGTGGGGCCAGCTGGCCCAACGACAGCGACTCGGATGGACAAGTTCACCCGGACGATGCTGGAGCAGACCGGCCTGTTAGGCATGGTCGGCAAGGCGGAACGTGGCCCGGTAGCGATCGAGGCAATTCGCGACAATAAGGCTGTTTATCTAATGGCCGTAGGTGGGGCTGCCTACCTGGTGGCGCAGGCCATCAAAAAGTCTCGCGTCGTTGGGTTCGAGGATCTGGGCATGGAAGCGATCTACGAATTCGAGATCGAGGACATGCCAGTCACCGTGGCGGTAGATAGTCGTGGCGAGTCAGTGCACCAGACTGGCCCGGCCAAATGGAAAGAGATTATCGCCGAGCGGGCCTGATAGGGTAGGCTTTAGCTGCTCGCAGGTCGTACGGCACGGCCCCGCCTCAGGTGGGGCCGTGTTATTAGGTAACCTGCGAGTTTCGAGGTACCTTGGTGTGCCATTGCAAAAGGAGCCGCAATGACATCCTGGCTTGTGGGACTCGGCGTTTTCCTCTTCCATCTTGGGGGGGCCATTTCCGCTGTCCTGGCGCTCATGTCCAGCCGCACGTCGCAAGGGGCGGTGGCATGGATCATTTCACTGTTGACCTTTCCGTATCTAGCCTTGCCGGCATATTGGATCTTCGGCAGGCCGCGTTTCTACGGTTATGTCTCGGCGCGTGGTGAGCACGATACCGCGCTGCGTCGGGTGTTGGAGCGCTACCGGCCCTTGATCGCGCCCTATCTCGCAGATTCGCGACGAGGAAACGTACGGGCCGTCGAGCGGCTGGCGATGATGCCGATGACTAGCGGCAACCGAGCGGAATTGCTGATCGATGGTGACGCCACCTTCGACAGCCTGTTTCATGGCATCGCTCAAGCCAAAGAATACATTCTCATCCAATTCTTCATCGTGCGACGCGACCGTCTGGGGAACGAACTCAAGGACCGGCTGATACGGCAGGCTGAGCGCGGCGTCCGCATCTACTTCCTGTTTGACGAGATAGGCTGCCGGGGGCTGAGCGACGGCTATCTGCAAGACCTGCGCCAAGCAGGCATCGAAGCCAGGCCGTTCAATTCCTCGCGAGGGATACGTCACCGCTTCCAGCTCAATTTCCGCAATCATCGCAAGGTGATGGTTGTTGATGGCCAGTATGGTTGGACCGGCGGGCTCAATGCGGGTGTGGAATACCTTGGAGAAGATCCGCGTCACGGACCTTGGCGCGATACCCATCTCAAACTCTCCGGGCCCAGCGTGCTCGGATTACAGGAAGCGTTCTGGGAGGACTGGTACTGGGCCGCCGGAAAGGTATTGGCCTTGAACTGGAAGCCTCAGGTTACCTGCACAGAATGTCAGAATGTCATCATTGTGCCTTCAGGGCCGGCAGATCCGCAGGAGACGGCAAGCTTACTGATCCAACATGCCATTCATAGTGCCCAACGTCGATTTTGGGTGACAAGCCCGTATTTCGTACCCGATCAGGGAGTGCAGGATGCCTTGCGCCTGGCGGCGCTGCGAGGGGTTGATGTCCGAGTCATGATTCCCGAGCGCCCCGACCATTTGCTGGTTTTCCTATCGGCGTTCTCGTTCTTGCCGGATATGGTGCGTGCTGGAGTCAGAATATACCGTTATCAACCGGGTTTTCTTCATCAGAAGGTTATCCTGATAGATGGGCATAGTGCAGCTGTTGGCACGGTTAATTTGGATAATCGCTCATTTAGACTCAACTTCGAACTCACGGCCTTTATACCGGACCGCGGTTTCGCCGCTGAAGTAGAAGCCATGCTTGAAGAAGATTTAACGCGCTGCCGCGAAGTTACCCTGGAGGAACTGGAGCAGCGCCCCTTGTGGCGCAAGCTAGTGTCGCGTGCTGCTTATCTGATGGCTCCAGTACAGTAGGCGTTAATAACGTCATGTTTTTCAGAAATCTCGACATGCCCGTGGTGGGGTAGAAGCTAGCAAGGTAAACTTTTGTTTTCGTTGCCGGCATACGCCGGCTCGGCTGTCAACTAAGGTACCGGAGTCGCGGTGAACCTTGAAACCAAATGGCTGGAGGATTTTGTGGCTCTAGCCAACACGCGTAGTTTTTCCGCCTCGGCGCGCCAGCGCCATGTTACCCAACCAGCGTTCAGTCGCCGGATCCGCTCTCTGGAGCAAGCGGTAGGCAAGACGCTCGTCGATCGATCGACTACGCCCGTGGGGCTGACACCGGAAGGGCAGCTGTTTCTGGTGACGGCACGCAACCTGGTCGAGCAACTCAATGAATGTTTGGGGCATTTACGGGGCTTGTCGATGGCCAATGAGGCCTTGGATATCGTTGCTGCGCACTCATTGGCCCTGGCTTTCTATCCCCGCTGGATTTCCCGTTTGCAGAAAGGGGTGGGGGAGTTACCCACGCGCCTGGTAGCTATGAATGTGGGGGACGCCATTCATGTGCTGCGAGAGGGTAACTGTGATCTGATGCTCGGCTACCATGATCCATATGCCACCATGCAACTCGATGCCGAAGTCTTCCCGTCATTCTCTATTGGCAATGCCAAGATGATTCCTGTCTGCTTGGCGGACCCCGATGGGTTGCCTTGCTTTCCGTTGTCCGGCAATGATTCCATCCCGTTTCTTTCCTATACCCAAGGCGCTTTCTTGGGGCGTAGTGTTCGCATGATGCTCAAGAACGACCCATTACGTCTGCGTCTAAAGACGGTCTACGAAACTGCCATGGCAGAGGGTTTGAAAGGTATGGCACTGCAAGGGGTCGGAATGGCATGGATTCCCGACTTTTGCATACGGGAGGAGCTGACAAGCGGACGTCTGGTTCGTGCTGGCGATACCCAGTGGGACATACCTCTCGAAGTGCGATTGTACCGTTGCTCGCTGGTACATAAGCCTGGCGTGGAACGCCTGTGGCGACAGATGATGAAGTTGCCTCGGGATTTCCTGCAAGCGTAAACCCGCTGTTCGTTAAGGTGTGGCCCAGCCTGCGGGAAGCCCTAGGAAATTCTGAATGATGAAGAAATGGTCCTCGAACAGCGTTTCGGGCTCGAGGTCCGCCAACGCTACCCATTGTGCCGTATCGCCTCCTTTGGCCGGTTTGAGCTTGGGCAGTTGCTGCTCGGGGCGAAGAGCAAAGTAGAACGCTTCGGCGAGAGAACGGCCACGCCAGCTTCGATGCGGCTCGTCGAAAAGACGCCGTTCACGCAGTGAACCCTTGAGTACCGGCTCTGGCACCTTCAGCCGGACACGCTCGCGTAACTCGCGCAGGCAGGCATCGAGCAGCCGTTCATGCGAATTAATGAACCCGCCGGGCAGCGCGAAAAGCCCTTTGCCAGGAGCGGCCTTTCGCTTGACGAGTAATACGTGCCCCGATTGGACGACGACGGCATTTACGGTTACGAATATGGGTGGGTAAGGCGCCTGTGCCCAGGCCCGCCGGTACTGCTCGACAAGGTTCTGCTCTTCCAGTAGCTGTTGACCGGCCGATGACTGACGGAACGCCGTAAGCGCTTGGTGAACCTTCTGGGGCAGATGATGTTCGGCGCCGGTGGCCAAGTAATCTGTAGCTGAAAAACTGGAATGGAAAAGGCGTTCGCGAATCTGACTGGCTGATATGCCATCAACCAGCGGGACACTGACGGATTCCCATTGCGGGAAGAGACTCAAGTAATAGCTCGACTGGCCACGGCTGGCACCAATCAGGCCGATACGGGGCAGTTTTCCCTGGCTGGGTCGGGCTATGTCTCTTACCTTGCGTTGTACGTCCCGTACCCAGACATCATCATTATAAAGCGCATCTAGCAGGGGTTCGATCTCAAGCCGATGGTTGTCTCGCGCATCGAAGCAGCTGCGCAGCATGTCTCTACGCTCTTCGAATCGCCAAGGGTTACGTAGCGATCTTGCCTGCCAGGCCGAGCCGATCAGCACAATGACTTGTCGGGCGCGCTTGATGGCTTCGTGTATTACGGCCAGATGTCCCAGATGAGGTGGCTGGAAACGGCCAATAAAGACCAGGCAGTCGAAATCAAAGCTTGTTTCGGGCATATGAGCGTCGGGCTGGGTGGCGGCACGCATAGGTGAAATGGCGTGGGCCGACATTATGGTCGCAGGGTTGCTGCCCTGCAAGGAAACAGGCAGAGTCCGGCATCGATTATTTCTTATATAACATGGGCATGCCCAATTGGTTATGCTGATATCGAAGGCGCGTTCGGGAGGAAGATGAGTGCTCAAGAAGACTGCACTGAATTGGTACCGGATCGTCCTTAATGCCGTCCAGTTGTGGCTGGAACACAACGCATTCAGTTATGCGGGTTCCTTGGCCTTTTACACGCTGTTCTCGCTCGCGCCGACGGTAATCATTGCAGTGACTGTCATAGGTGTCGTATTTGGCGAGGAGGCGGCACAAGGGGAGATCGTCACACAACTACAGGATGCCATTGGCTCTGATGCTGCCCAAGCCATAGAACAGGCTGTCATTCAATCGCGTATCGAAACATCGGGTCTGTTGCCGACCTTGATAGGGGTGGGGGCGTTGCTGATTGGTGCGACCACGGTATTCGCGCAGATGCAGTTCTCCCTCAATACGATATGGGGCGTAACGTCCAACCCGGACAGGAATAGCTTACTGACATTTGTAAAGACTCGTCTGTTATCCCTGGCGGTGGTTCTGGCCATTGGTTTTGTCCTGTTGGTTACGCTGATCCTGGGCATTGTTCTGAGAGCCGCGTTCGTTTTTGCCAGCACCTGGCTTCCAGCAGGTGAGTTTTTGCTTAGCAGCGCGGAATCCTTGCTTACGTTGTTGATGATCACGGCGTTTTTTGCCGCATTGTTCAAGATCCTCCCTGATGTCGTTATCGGCTGGCGTGACGTGGTAATCGGCTCCATTGTCACTGCAGTGCTTTTCTCCATAGGTCGCTATGCCATTGCTGCCTATCTGGCGTATACGGCCACGGCATCGACTTACGGGGCAGCGGGGTCTGTCGTTCTGATACTCCTCTGGGTTTATTACTCTTCGCTGATCGTGCTGTTCGGAGCGGCACTGACCCGAACCCATCTGGAGGCTAGGGGGCGAGTTATTGTGCCTCGCAATAATGCGGTTCGCGTCCAGCGCCAAGTGATCGACCCCGAGCAGGAGTCAGGAGAAAACTAGACACATATCCAATAAGCGCGACGAGTTTGGGGCGGGCGGATAAGAGTGCTAGAAAGTAAGTAGTGTCATTCACAGGGAAAGGTAGCTGACCATGAGCAAGTGCTGTGTTCGAGCGCTGGTTTCCGGGAAGGTCCAAGGGGTGTTTTATCGCCGTGCCACCCAGGAGCAGGCGCTACGCGCGGGAGTGACCGGTTATGCCAGCAATCTGCCTGACGGGAGTGTTGAGGTGATCCTGTGCGGTGAAGGCGAGGCAGTCAATTCGGTCATCAAGTGGCTGTGGAACGGGCCACCCAATGCCAAGGTGACCCATGTCGAGCTCGAAGGCGCCGAATGGCGCAATTACGATGCCTTTGTCGTGTCCTGAGCCTTGGTGAGCGTTTCGACGATCCAGGATACCACTGCATCGCCATCGGCATTGACACAGACATCCACCATAGGTGTGCTGGACCAGCGTTCTCCCAGGAAGGGACGTCCCTCCGGCGCAAAGATGGTCTGTCCTTCGGCATATCCTTCGGTAGCAACGGTCAGATGGCCGCGTGCCGTGGTGAAAAGTTCGGGCTTCATCAGCCAGGCAATAGCGCAGCTATCATGTGGGCAACAGCCATCGATGCCTAGCGCTCCGCGGTAAAAATCGCTGTAAAAGCGGTAACTGCCGGCAAGTACCTGGCCCAGTTCGCCTTGGGCACGGGCGATCTTCTCCATATCGGCAGGGCTCAGCACACAACGGTGGGTTGCATCGAGCCCTACCAGCGTTAGTGGCCATCCTGCGGTTAATACACGTGAGGCGGCATGTGGGTCGTTGAACATGTTGGCTTCGGCGACCGGAGTGACATTACCGCCCTCGCGGATCGACCCCCCCATGATGACTACTTGCCTCACCTTGTCGATAATGCTTGGATCGATCTGTAGTGCTGCAGCCAAATTTCCCACGGGGCCGACAGCAACCAGGGTGATTTCATTGGGTCGCGCATTCACTTGCTCCACAATGAACTCTGCAGCGCTCATGTCCAGCGCCTGCCCGTTGATAGCGGGCAGTTCGATGTTTCCAAGGCCATTGGCGCCGTGAATATGGGCCGGGGCTGGGTGCTTCGCCTTGACTAAAGGGGCGGCTGCGCCTTGGGCAACAGGAATTTTCTGCCCGGCCAACTCGGAAAGCAGCAAGGCGTTATGGGTTGCCGTGCCAATATCAACGTTACCGTACGTCGTTGTCATTCCGAGGAGTTCGATATCGGGATGGGTCAGTGCGATAGCAATGGCTTGTGCATCGTCGACGCCTGGGTCGGTATCGAAGATGATCGGTGTCGGCATGATGAGCTTCCTTGGTTAAATATGTGTCGGGGCGTGATTTTGCCTTGAGCCAGCGACTGGCCAGTCAGGTGCTCAATGCTAAAGAAGTTCCAGCTGGGGCCAGTCCTTGGCGACATCGAGAACTTCGCTGAGTACAGGAATGCTGGGAGCAGCTCCTTCGCGCTGCACGCACAATGCTGCTGCAGCACTGGCCAGGCGCAAGGCCGCTAACGGATTAGTATCGTTTTGTCTCGCTGCCATGAAGTAGCCAATGAAGGTGTCGCCAGCCGCCGTGGTGTCCTTCGGGGTAACGCTGTGAGCAGGCAATTTGTATTGCGTGTCCCCATTAAGATACCAAACTCCCTCACTGCCGAGTGTAAGCACGACTTCTACGTGGGGTAGTCGCTCACGCACCGTCTCTGCCAATACCTGGGTAGTGGCCTGGTCGTCTAGGCCGACGAGTGAGGCAGCTTCGCCTCGGTTGAGAAACAGCAATTGGCAAGCATCGAGGGGAAGGTGTAACACACTAGCTGTCATCGGGGCAGGGTTGAATGCTATGCGCATGCCACGCTCTGCAGCGAGGGTCATTATCTTACCCATGGCATTGCATTCGTTTTGAAGAAGCAGCCAATCTCCCATATTTACAGAGGAGACGAGCGCGTTCTGCTGGGCGTCAGTAAAACCGTGATTGGCCCCTGGGTGAATGATGATCGCGTTTTCGCCACGATCCTCGACTTGGATGATGGCATGACCACTGGAGTCGGCCGTCAGCTCGATGTGGGCGATATTGACCCCCGCTGAGGAGAGGGTTTCAAGCACCCAGCGATCGCTTTGACCCAAGCGCCCCCAATGGACAACCTTGCCACCAGCACGGGCGATGGCCAAGGACTGGTTTGCCCCCTTGCCACCGAGAACCTGACGGTAGCCATGACTCGACAGGGTCTCTCCCGGTCTGACGAGGTGAGAGACACGGTAGACGTGGTCGATATTTATCGAACCATAGTTATAGAGCATGCGTTTTCCTGGCTCTTGCGCCTCAGAAATAGTCTTCGAAAATGCCCCGGTTGGTTCCCAGTATTGTTATCGGGGCATAGCGATGCAAGAGGGGCTTTTTATACCGTTAACTTTATTTATTACCCGGTATATTCACATTTCCATGTCCGAATGTTTTCGATGGTTAACGTGACAATTTTTTGGCGTGCCTCAGGGCTTATCCAGGCACTATGTGGTGTTACAATCAGGTTAAGGGATTCCTGCATGGCATCAATCAAGGCATGGCCCTGTCGGGGCGGCTCCTGCGGCAGCACATCAACACCAAGCCCACCAAGCCTTGCTTCTCGCAGTGCCTTTAGCGCTGCCTCCTCATCAATGACACCGCCACGCGCACAGTTGATCAACAAAGCGTCGCGCTTCATCTCCCTCAACAGCATGTCATTGACCAAGTGGTGGGTAGCATCGGTCAGTGGGCAGTGAAGGCTTATCACATCGGCGCTAGCAGCCAGTTGTTGCAGCGGGGGGCGTTCATCGGCGTCTTCGTTGCCAGGCCGGGCGGCAAAGACCACATCCATGCCAAAAGCACTGGCAAGCCGAGCAACTGCATTTCCAAGCACGCCACTGCCTACGATAACCAAGCGCTTGCCGGAAAGCTGCAAGGTCCGATGGCCCAGCAAACAGAAAAAAGGGCTTTGCTCCCATTGCCCGGCAGCCACATCACGCTGATAAAGAGGAAGGCGGTTGGCTAGTGCCAGGATGAGCATCAAGGTGTGCTGAGCCACGCTTTCCGTTCCATAGGCAGAAACGTTACGGACGGCAATGCCAAGGCGCTCTGCTGCTGCCATGTCGATGTTGTTGGTACCGGTCGCTAGAACGCAGATCAACTTGAGCTGAGGTAGGCTGGCCAGCAACTCTCCTTTGAGTACTACTTTGTTGACCATGACAATATCTGCATCTTTAAGGCGCTCCTGACATTCATCCGGCGACGTCAGGGAGTGAACTGTCAATTCCTCCACCTCGTGTCGCAATGGTGTCAGGTCGATATCGTCCCCCATGGTGGCGGCGTCCAGAATCACAGCTTTCATGCGCAGTCTCTCCAAGGCGGGTTCGGGTATTGTTAGTGCTTGCGGCCTTGCCCGTCAGGGGCCGCAACACGCTATAATATGCGGCTCGCAAGGCAGGCTTGGAAATTGCTTCGACTGGCCGCATATTGCAACCACCGCATGCTACTTCGCCTGCGGTCGTGTTATGTCACAGAGTGATAAGAACCATGCCCATCTACGAATATGAGTGCAAGGCCTGTGGCCATCGTCTCGAAAAATTGCAGAAGGTCAGCGCCACCCCGTTAACGGAGTGTCCCGACTGTGAGAAACCCGAACTTGCGCGGTTGATATCCGCCGCAGGGTTCCGCCTAGCTGGAGGCGGCTGGTACGAAACCGATTTCAAGTCAGGCGACAAGAAGAACCTGGCCGGCGACAGTGACAAGTCTGCGCCGAGTAAGGAAAGCAAGGCGACCGCCTGACGTTCCTGCCGGCAGATGGCCGGCAGGGCTCATACGAAAGCAACTGAACAGGATTTGACATGCGCAGCCATTATTGCGGCCAGTTGAACGAGACCCAGGTGGATGAAGAGGTCACGCTGTGTGGATGGGTACACCGCCGCCGTGATCACGGGGGCGTAATCTTTCTCGACTTGCGCGATCGCGATGGAATCGCCCAGGTCGTCGTTGATCCCGACACCCCCGAAGCGTTCGCGACCGCTGACCGTGCACGTAACGAATATGTGCTGCGCATTAGTGGCCGGGTTCGGCTGCGTCCTGAAGGGACACAGAATCCCAACATGCCGACCGGCTTGATTGAAGTCCTGGCCAAGCAGGTTGAAGTGTTGAACACTGCGGCAACTCCGCCGTTTCAGCTAGACGAACACGGCAAGGTCGGTGAAGAGGTGCGCTTGAAGCATCGCTATATCGACCTGCGTCGCCCCGAGATGATTGACAAGCTACGTCTGCGCTCGCGTATTTCTCACAGTGTTCGTGCTTATCTCGAAGGTGAAGGGTTTCTGGATATCGAGACGCCAATCCTGACCCGGGCTACGCCGGAAGGGGCACGCGATTATCTGGTGCCAAGTCGTACCCATCCCGGCCATTTTTTCGCACTGCCTCAATCCCCGCAGCTTTTCAAGCAACTGCTGATGGTGTCCGGCTTCGATCGTTATTATCAGATCGCCAAGTGCTTCCGGGACGAGGATCTGCGCGCCGATCGCCAGCCCGAATTCACCCAGATCGACCTCGAAGCTTCGTTCGTCGATGAAAACGACGTCATGGCCATTACAGAGCAGATGATTCGTCAGCTGTTCGCCGATGTCCTCGAGGTCGAGCTGCCCGAATTCCCGCGCATGCCGTATGCCGAGGCCATGCAACGCTATGGTTCCGACAAGCCGGACCTGCGCATTCCGCTGGAACTGGTTGATGTCGATGATCTGATGAAGGGGGTCGACTTCAAGGTCTTCTCCGGCCCGGCCAATGCTGACGATGGTCGAGTGGCGGCGCTCAAGGTCAGTGGCGGTGCCAAGCTGACCCGCAAGGAAATCGATGACTACACCAAGTTCGTGGGCATATACGGTGCCAAAGGGCTTGCCTGGATCAAGGTCAACGAACGGGCCAAGGGTCTCGAAGGGTTACAGTCGCCAATCGTCAAGTTTATGGAAGACATCGTCGAGACGCTGCTGGATCGGGTAGACGCCAAAGACGGTGACATCATCTTCTTTGGTGCAGATAAGGTGCGTGTCGTTAATGAAGCACTGGGTGCGTTGCGTGTCAGGTTGGGTAACGACCTCAATCTATACACCCAGGCGTGGGCACCGCTATGGGTAGTCGACTTCCCGATGTTCGAGGCCGACGATGCCGGACGTCTGTCCGCTCTCCATCACCCGTTTACGGCGCCGTCCTGCTCGCCGGACGAACTCAGGGCCAGCCCGTCCACAGCCCTGTCCCGTGCCTACGATATGGTACTGAACGGCACCGAGTTGGGCGGGGGGTCGATTCGTATCCACGACCAGGCGATGCAACGGGCTGTCTTCGAGGTGCTCGGTATCGGTAATGAAGAGGCCGAAGAGAAGTTCGGTTTCCTGCTCGACGCCCTGCAGTACGGCGCGCCGCCGCATGGCGGGCTGGCGTTCGGTCTGGATCGCTTGGTCATGTTGATGACTGGAGCGAAAACGATCCGTGAAGTCATCGCCTTCCCGAAGACCCAGAGCGCCGCGGATCTCATGACCGACGCACCGGGCGAGGTCAGCGCAGACCAGCTCAAGGAACTCAATATCCGTCTACGCCAGAAGGTCAAGGTAACTGCCGACGAAGAGTAATCTTGCCGTCGGAGTGCCATGGTTTCACATCGCTGAGCCGGCATCCCTGTTACAGGGTGCCGGCTTACTACCGTCAAGGGGGACTGCTCATGGCCGGCCACAGCAAGTGGGCGAACATCAAGCATCGCAAAGCCGCCCAGGACGCCAAGAAAGGCAAGGTATTCACCAAGCTGATCCGCGAGCTGACCGTGGCTGCCCGGCAGGGCAGCGGCGAGCCAGCCGATAATCCTCGCTTACGTGCCGCAGTCGACAAGGCGTTGGCTAGCAACATGACCAAGGACACCATCCAGCGGGCCATTGACCGTGGGGCCGGCAACCAAGATGCCGATGACATGGAGGAGCTGACCTATGAGGGGTACGGCCCCGATGGAGTGGCCATCCTCGTTGAGTGCATGACCGACAACCGTAACCGTACGGTTTCCGAGGTCCGCCACGCTTTCAATAAGCATGATGGGAATCTTGGTACGTCGGGCTCAGTGGCATTCCTGTTCAGCAAGCAAGGACGCATGAGATTCCCGCCGGGGTGTTCCGAGGAAGACATCATGGCAGCGGCGTTGGAAGCGGGCGCCGAGGATGTTGTGGCTAATGATGATGGTACCTTCGAAGTTGTTACTGATCCTAAAGAGTTCGGAGTCGTCAAGGACGCTCTGGTAGCGTCTGACCTGAATCCACAGAGCAGCGAAGTCGGCATGTTTCCCGACAGCTATTCACCTATCGTCGATGTCGATACCGCGAGGAAAATCATCAAGCTGGTCGACATGCTGGAAGATCTCGATGACGTACAGAATGTCTATTCAAACGCTGATTTCGATGAAGAAGTTCTTGCCAGGCTCGGCTGATCGGCTTAGGGCAGGGCGAGTACTTTTGGAGGCGTCCCAGTGATCGTGCTGGGGATCGATCCTGGCTCACGGATTACGGGCTATGGTGTGTTGGACGTGTCTCTAGCCAAGCCACGCTATGTCGCCAGCGGTTGCATACGCATACGGAATGACGATTTGGCCCAGAAGCTGGCCCAGGTCTATGCAGGGGTAGCGGAGCTGATTGCTATGTATCGTCCTGCCGAGTTCGCCATCGAGCAAGTTTTCATGTCACGCAATGCTGACTCGGCGTTGAAGCTGGGGCAGGCCCGTGGATCTGCCATTGTATGTGCCGCTAACCATGGTCTACCGGTCTACGAGTACGGCCCGAAACAGGTCAAGCAGGCCGTGACCGGGACGGGCGGCGCGGACAAGCAGCAGGTACAGCATATGGTCACGGCGGTACTCGGCTTGAGCGATATTCCACAGGCTGATGCGGCTGATGCTCTCGCAATTGCGCTGACTCATGGACATGCCCGGATGGGGCTAGTTCAGCAGGGAAGTTTCGGTGGGCGTCGGCGGGCTACCAGCCAACGCTGGCGGGACTTTCGCCCCTCCTGACCGGCTGGTGAACAGTGTTCACACAGCGCTAGTCAGTCGAACGGTCGACAAGTATAGTGACATCAGTCATTAGAAGGATCAGTAAGGCATGATTGGACGCCTGCGAGGCACCTTGATCGAGAAACACCCACCTTGGCTAGTCGTGGACGTGGGAGGCGTCGGGTACGAGCTCGAAGCTTCCATGAACACGTTGTTGGCTTTGCCCGGGCTCGGGGAGAACGTACAGCTTTTTACGCATCTGAGCATTCGCGAGGACGCTCATCTGCTGTTCGGCTTCTATAAGGAACCTGAGCGTGCCTTGTTTCGAGCTTTGATCAAGGTCAATGGAGTTGGTCCCAAGCTCGCACTGGCCATTCTCTCGGGCATGGAGCAGGATCAGTTCATCCGGTGTGTGATGGATAACGACATCAAGGCGCTAACGCGATTGCCAGGGGTGGGCAAAAAAACCGCCGAGCGGTTGGTCGTCGAGATGCGAGATAGATTCCCGCATTGGAGTGCTGATCAACAAGGGGAGCTGACGTCTCTGCAATCAGGCGCACCGACGGCAGTCAGTGATCCCTTAGCCGATGCAGAGGCCGCACTGATCAGCCTAGGCTACAAACCGGCCGAGGCGTCGCGCATGTTGTCCGGGCTTGAGGCCAGCCAATCCACCGAGTCACTCATCAAGACAGCACTAAGCCGCAAGCTGGCAGGATAAACGGTAACCATGATCGAAAGTGACCGTCTGATTGCTGCCGATCCCCAAACGGGAGAAGTCCGCGCAGACCATGCTATCCGACCTCAACGGCTGGCCGACTACATCGGCCAGCCGCGAGTTCGTGAGCAGTTGGATATCTTCATCGCAGCGGCGCGGCAGAGAGGCGATAGCCTCGACCACACCTTGGTCTTTGGCCCCCCGGGGCTGGGCAAGACGACCTTGGCGAATATCATCGCCGAGGAGATGGGCGTCGATATCAAGTCCACTTCTGGCCCAGTGCTTGAGCGAGCCGGAGATCTGGCAGCCATGCTGACAAATCTTCAGCCCGGAGACGTGCTGTTCATAGATGAAATCCACCGTCTTCCGGCTGCCGTCGAGGAAGTTCTGTATCCCGCCATGGAAGATTTCCAACTGGATATCATGATTGGCGAAGGGCCAGCAGCACGCTCGATAAAGCTTGATCTACCTAAATTCACTCTGGTGGGAGCGACTACCCGCGCCGGCTTGTTGACTTCCCCTTTACGAGACCGCTTCGGTATCGTCCAACGTCTCGAGTTCTACGATATCGACGAACTCACCGAGATTGTCGCGCGCTCGGCACGTTTATTAGGCATCGAGGCCCAGGGAGGGGGAGCTGCAGAAATCGCTCGGCGAGCCCGAGGTACCCCTCGCATTGCCAATCGCCTGTTGCGGCGCGTACGCGACTACGCTGAAGTGCGTGGTGACGGCCGGTTAACGAAGGATATAGCCGACCTTGCGTTAAACATGCTGCATGTCGACACGCATGGACTAGACCACATGGATCGGCGTCTGCTGCTTGCTATGATCGAGAAATTCGATGGTGGCCCAGTGGGCGTTGACTCCCTGGCGGCGGCGATCAGCGAAGAGCGGGATACCATTGAGGATGTCATAGAGCCTTACCTGATCCAGCAAGGTTTCATGTTGCGCACCGCTCGTGGTCGTATGGTGACGCGCCAAGCTTACCTGCATTTCGGCTTGGCAGCAGAAGATGGGGTGCCCGACGCCATGGGTGAGGAGCTACGCTCATGACTTCCCCATTCAGCGTGCCGATCCGCGTCTATATCGAAGATACCGATGCAGGCGGTATCGTTTACTACGTCAATTACCTCAAGTATATGGAGCGGGCTCGCAGCGAATGGCTTAGGCAGTACGGTTTGACGCAGCAGGCGCTGTTGGATGGTGGGACCCAACTGGTCGTACATCAGCTGACATGTCGCTATGCCAAGCCTGCCCGACTTGATGACGAGCTACATGTTACCGCCCAGGTTACCGAACATTCCTCCTGTCGACTCGCGTTTCATCAGCGGGTCATGGCGCACGGGGAACCCCTTTGCGAAGCGGACGTCCATATCGCCTGCGTGGACGCTGTACGACTTCGTCCAACACGGTGGCCGTCGGCTCTGGCCGCGGTCCTGACGACTACTTCAGTACCATTACGAGGACACCCGTGAACGACTCCATGTCCATTCCTCATCTGATCATGAACGCCAGCCTTGTGGTGCAATTGGTCATGTTGTTACTGCTGGCCGCTTCCATCGCTTCCTGGGTCGTGATATTCCAGCGCAGTATTGTGCTGCGACGCGCCAAAAGAGCGCACCGCGCCTTTGAGGATAAATTCTGGTCAGGTGTCGACCTGAATGAACTGTATCGCGAAAAATCACCAGAGCAGGAAGTTGTCGGCGCCGAACATATCTTTCGCTCCGGATTTCGTGAGTTCAACCGCCTGACGACTAAGACGCGTAACTCACAGGCTATTCTGGATGGCGTCCAGCGTGCCATGCGTGTAGCTTGGTCCCGGGAAGAGGAGCGTCTCAACCTGCACTTGATCTTTCTGGCAACCGTCGCCTCGGCGAGTCCCTATATCGGCCTGTTCGGTACGGTCTGGGGAATCATGGGGTCTTTTCAGAGTCTTTCCATGGCTCAGCAGGCGACGCTTTCTACCGTGGCGCCCTGGATTGCCGAGGCGCTGATAGCCACTGCCATGGGGCTGTTTGCCGCGATTCCCGCCGTCATTTTCTATAATCGTCTCTCGGCGTCTTCCAACCGTGTGCTCGGACAGTACGAGGACTTTGCCGAAGAATTCCACTCCATCCTGCATCGCAATTTGCAGGGCCGTGAGCGCGAAGCCGCCTGATTAAGGGAGTCGTACCATGCTGGGTCCATACAATCGCGGGCCGCGACGTAAACCCATGGGCGAAATCAACGTCGTTCCATTTATCGACGTGATGTTGGTGCTGCTGGTCATTTTCATGATTACCGCGCCGATGTTGACCCAGGGGGTGCAGGTCGATTTGCCCCAGGTGAGCTCCGAGCCGATTGAAAATCTTGAGGATCGAGAGCCAATCATCGTTTCCGTTGATAAAGAAGGGCAGTACTTCATTTCTCTGGGTGAGGAAGACACCTCTGTCTCGCTCGAGGAGATCAGTGACAAGATCATCATTATTCTGCAGCGCCGCCCCGATACGCCTGTTCTGGTTCGAGGCGATCGCAATGTGCCATACGGTCAGGTCGTGACATTGATGAGTACTCTTCAAATCGCGGGCGTTCCCAATGTTGGGCTGATTTCCGAGCCTCCTCCTGGTGAAAGCTGAGTAGACACGATGGCTAAAGAAGAACGTAGAGTCGGCTACGGCCTGCCCACGCTGCTTGCCATTGGGGTTCATGTCCTCGTGCTATTGGTGACTGCCTTGCGCTGGCCTGATACCGATGCTGACCCTAGTTCGTCATCTGTCGTTCAGGCAACCTTGGTCACGACAGAAACGGCTACAGACCAGGCGCAGCGAGCCAGGGAAGCGCAAGCTCGTGCTGCCGCGAACCAAGAAGCCGAACAGCCCCAGGTACAAGAGGAACAGCCCCAAGAGGAGCAAGCGCAGGCTGAAGAGGCGGCGGCTCGACAGCAAGCCCTGGCTGAGGAACAGGCACGCCGCGAAGCCGAAAAACAAGCCCGGGAAGAGGCATTGAAGCAGGCCCAGGCCGAAGCTGAACGCCGGGCGGAAGAAGCGGCTAAACAGGCTCAGTTGCGTGAACAGCAAGCGGAGCAACGTCGCCAGGAAGAGGCTCGTCAGGAGGCAAAGATAGCAGCTCAACGCAAGGCGGAAGAGGAGGCCAAGCGTAAGGCGGAAGAAGAAGCCAAGCGTAAGGCGGAAGAAGA